>NZ_BDIZ01000008.1:0-204073 GCF_036245905.1 Sinorhizobium sp. KGO-5 | reverse complement strand
GGAAACCATCTTGGCCAGTGGCCCTGTGCGGCCACACCGAAAGGCCGAACATATGGAAGCAAGCGATCCGATCAAAAAATCTGCAAAAAACACTTGCAAGGGGGAGCCGTCCACATAAGGGATGAGGACGGAGAGGGTGCGGTCCCTCGGCGCGCTTCATAAACCGTGAAGATAGCGAGGCGGCGCGGAATGCCCCAAGTCACGCCCGTATACAGCGTCCCGTTTCGCTTCGATGCGAGAATGTAGTGGCCGCACATCCCCGGTCCCTCATTCCTGTGCTCGTCACAGGAATCCAGCCAGACCAAGTCCTTGGGCTGAAAGAACCTTCCCGCGCCGCAGACGCGGCGCTGCTCTCATCTCCTGTGAAGAGCACAGGGATGAGGCGAGGAGAGATTGCAGTCCCTACTGCTCCGACAGCTTCATGTCGGGATGATAATCCTTTCCCTCCACTTCCTTCACCACCGCCTGGCCGCATTGCATATGCTGGGTGTCGGCATTGAAGGCGTAGGTCGGCGGACCGTGCAGCGTCCATCCCTGGTTCAATGCCGCCGTCACCTTGTGGCAGAAGGAGGCATCGTCGGGGCCGGTGAGAAAGCGATAAAGTTTCAAGAGTTTGCCTTTCGTTTTTCGATGATGTCCGCCTTGGCGGCGATCCTCATCGCCTGTTCGAGATGGAGGCGCTCGACCATCCGCCCATGAAGGTTGATGACGCCCTTTCCGGCATTGTCCGGCAAGGCAAAGGCCTCGATGATCGCGCGCGCCTCCTCGACCGCAGCCTCGTCCAGGCCGAAATGCCGATTGGCCGCATCGATCTGCGCCGGATGGATCAGCATCTTGCCGTCGTAACCCATGTCGCGCCCTTGCCGGCACTCCGCCTCGAAGCCTTCCGGATCGCGGAAATCGTTGAAGACCGCGTCGATGACGTCGAGCCCGCTGCCGCGCGCGGCAAGAAGAATCTGCATCAGCCACGGAACGAGATAGGTCCGGCCCGGAAAGGCGGGCACGCCCGTCTCCTTGCGAAGATCGTTCAGCCCGACGACGAAGCAGTCCAGCCGGCCGCCGGAGGTGCGGCCGGTCTCGGCGATCGCCGGCCCGTTCACGACCCCGCGCGGCGTCTCGATCATCGCCCAGAGCCTCAGCTCATCCGGCGCGTCCCTTTCCGCAACCCAATCGAGCGCGCCCTGAATATCGGCGGGGCTTTCGACCTTGGGCAGGAGGATAGCATCGGGCCGCGCGGCAAGAGCCGCTGCGAGATCGGCCTCGCCGAAGCCGGAGCCCGCCGCATTGACGCGGATGACCGTTTCGCCCTGCGGCCGGTTGCCGGCAAGATGCCGGACGAGCGCATCGCGCGCCGCAGCCTTGCGGTCCGGCAAGACGGAATCCTCGAGGTCGAAGATCACGGCGTCCGCAGCCAATTCACGAGCCTTGGCGAGCGCGCGCTGATTGTCGGCCGGAACCGAAAGCACCGAGCGGCGCAGCCGCACGGGATGGTGGTCGATCGCTCTCATGCCGTTCCCTGTCATGCCGTTCGTTGTGCCTGCCTTTCAACCTTTGCGCAAGACGAGACGGGCGGCCCTCTTGCAAGCGGCGTGGCCAGCACCCACATGCCGAGCAGAAAGGTGACAATCATGCAAAGCATCCGCTCCGTTCTCTTCACGGCCGCCGCCATCACCATCACGCTCGTGGCCTTCGTGTTCACCGCCTCGCTCGCCCTGGCGCTCGCCGGGATCGCCGCCATTATTGCGGTCGGCAGCGCGATCGCCGCCAAGCTCAACGGACGGCCCGTGCATGTTCGAGCGGGGGCACGCGCCAATCCGGGAAGCACTCAGCGCGAGATGCGGGTGTGGAACGACGGGCGCGGGACGATCATCGATCTTTAGAATCGGATTGCCGGAAGCGGGAGAAGCGGTTTTCCGCCCGCATCCCGCTCCATGAAAGCAGATTCTCCTTCATTTCGGCGCAAAACTGATCTAAACGCTTCTCGAACATTTCCGCTGAAATCGAAGGCCAAGTCATGGACAAGTTCGTCAAGCTCACCGGCGTTGCCGCTCCCCTGCCCGTCGTCAACATCGACACGGACATGATCATTCCGAAGGATTACCTGAAGACGATCAAGCGCACCGGTCTCGGCACCGGGCTTTTCGCCGAGGCGCGCTACAACGAGGACGGCACCCCCAACCCGGACTTCGTCCTCAACAAGCCTGCCTATCAGAACGCCAAGATTCTCGTCGCCGGCGACAATTTCGGCTGCGGCTCCTCGCGCGAGCATGCACCTTGGGCGCTCCTCGATTTCGGCATCCGCTGCGTCATCTCGACCTCCTTCGCCGACATCTTCTACAACAACTGTTTCAAGAACGGCATCCTGCCCATCGTCGTCAGCCAGGAAGACCTCGACAAGCTGATGGATGACGCCAGCCGCGGCTCCAATGCCATTCTCACGGTCGATCTCGAAGCGCAGGAGATCACCGGTCCGGACGGCGGCTCGATCAAGTTCGAAGTCGATGCCTTCAAGCGCCACTGCCTGCTGAACGGCCTCGACGATATCGGCCTCACGCTCGAAAAAGGCCGCTCCATCGACAATTACGAGAAGGCGACCGCCGCTTCCCGCCCCTGGGCATGAGCTGTCGGATGACGCGCAAGCTCATCTCGTCCGGTTCGCCCTTCGAAAAGACGGCAGGCTATTCGCGTGCCGTCGCAAAGGGCGACTGGTGCTTCGTCTCCGGCACGACCGGCTACGACTACGCCACCATGACCATGCCGGAAACGGTGGAGGAACAGGCCCGCAACTGCCTGAAGACGATCGAAGGCGCCCTGAAGGAAGCCGGCTTCTCGCTGTCGGACGTCGTTCGCAACCACTACTACGTCACCGATGCCAGCTTTGCCGACCGCGTATTCCCGATCTTCGGCGAGACCTTCGGCGAGATCCGCCCGGCCGCGACGATGATCGTCTGCGACCTCATCCGCCCGGAAATGCTGATCGAGATCGAGGTTACGGCATTTCGGGGATAAGGCCGCCCCGACGCCGGCGAATCCTTTTTCATTGACCGCGCGGCCCTCCTCGCGCTATCTACGATCCGTGGTGATTTGGCCGGCCGGCTTGCAGCCACGTTAAAGAAGTCGCTAAAGGGCCGAGGGAACAATGGATTTCCGAGGACCGGTCGCGATCGTTTCGCCGCCGGTTTTTTTGTATTGATCGAGTGGACGCCCATGCCCATCAAGATACCCGATACGCTGCCCGCCTTCGAAACGCTCGTTCACGAGGGTGTGCGGCTGATGACCGAGACCGAGGCGATCCGCCAGGACATCCGGCCGCTGCAGATCGGGCTCTTGAACCTGATGCCCAACAAGATCAAGACCGAGATCCAGATGGCGCGGCTGATCGGCGCCACGCCGCTTCAGGTCGAATTGACGCTGGTCCGCGTCAACGGCCACCGGCCGAAGAACACGCCCGAAGAACATCTGCTCGCCTTTTACGAGACCTTCGAGGAAGTGGAGGCCCGTAAGTTCGACGGCTTCATCATCACCGGCGCGCCGATCGAGACGCTCGAATACGAGGAGGTCACCTACTGGAAGGAGCTGCAGCGCATCTTCGATTGGACGACGACCAACGTCCATTCGACGCTGAACGTCTGCTGGGGCGGGATGGCTGCGATCTACCATTTCCACGGTGTTCCGAAATATCCGCTGAAGGAAAAAGCCTTCGGCGTCTACCGCCACCAGAACCTGCAGCCCTCTTCGGTCTATCTGAACGGCTTTTCCGACGATTTCGCCGTGCCCGTTTCGCGCTGGACCGAGGTGCGCCGCGCCGATATCGACCGGGTGCCGGATCTCGAAATCCTGATGGAATCAAAGGAAGTGGGCGTCTGCCTCGTACACGAGAAGAAAGGCAACCGGCTCTACATGTTCAATCACGTCGAATATGATTCGACGTCCCTGTCGGAGGAATATTTCCGCGACGTCGATGCCGGCGTGCCGATCAAGCTGCCGCACGACTATTTCCCGCACAATGACTCCGCACTTCCGCCGCAGAACCGCTGGCGCAGCCATGCACATCTCTTCTTCGGCAACTGGATCAACGAGATTTACCAGACGACGCCCTACGAGCTGGCAAAGATCGGAACCGAAGCGCGTTGACGTAAAAAGTATGACTTTCCGGTTGCCGCCTCGGCGGAAATGCAGCAGGTTGACGCCGACTCGCGGAAATGGGGAGATGCATGGGAACAGACACGGAAATCTTCGGCCACCTGCCCTCCGGCGAGCCCGTACAGCGCGTGACGCTTAAGGGCGGCGGGTTGACGGCGTCGGTGATCACATGGGGCTCGGTCATCCAGGATCTTCGGCTCGAAGGCCATGCAGCCCCGCTCGTGCTCGGCTTCGAGGATTTCGAAAGCTATCCGGCCCATTCCTCCTATTTCGGCGCGACGCCCGGGCGCAACGCCAACCGCATCGGCGGTGGCCGCTTCGTGCTCGAAGGCAAGACCTATCAACTCGAGCTCAATGAGAAGGGCGCCACGCATCTCCACGGCGGCAGCGACAATATCGCCAAGCGCAACTGGTCGATCCTCAGGCGGGCCGAAGACAGCGTAACGCTCGAGATCACCGATCCGGACGGCCGCGCCGGCTACCCGGGCAATTGTACGATCACCTGCACCTACACGCTGAAACCGGGCGGCACGCTCAACGTCGTCTACGAAACTGAGACCGACGCACCGACCCTCGCCAATGTCTGTCAGCACAGCTATTTCAACCTCGACGGCGGCTCGGACGCATTCGACCACGACATCATGATTGCGGCAGACCACTACCTGCCCACCGATGAGCGGCAAATTCCGACGGGCGAGATCCGCCCCGTCGCCGGCACCGCCTTCGATCTTCGCGAAATGACCTCGCTGAGAAGGCAGCTGGACGGCGACGGAATCGCTTACGACCACAACTTCTGCCTCTCGCCGGAACGGATGCAGAAACGCTCCGTGGCGCTGGTACGCAGCATCAATTCCGGTGTGTCGCTGGAAGTGCTGACGACGGAGCCCGGCGTGCAGCTCTATACCGGAGAAAAGCTCGACGTTCCGGTTCCCGGCCTCGACGGCCGCCGTTACGGCCCCTTCGCCGGCCTCTGCCTGGAAACCCAGATCTGGCCCGATGCGGTGAACCACGAAGGTTTCCCGAAGGCGGTGCTGAGACCCGGCGAAACGCTCCGGCAGGAAACGGATTACGTTTTTACGAAAAGCTGAGGCAGCGCAGGCCGTTAGAGCACTTTCAGTTTCACCGTTTCATCGAACAGTGAAACGCTTCCTGTCGCTCCTATCCGACGCGATAACCGCCATCCACCGGCAGCGTGAGACCGGTAACGAATTCGGCTGCGGCGAGGAAAGAAGAGAGCCCCAGCGTTTCAGTGTCAGAATCGGACTTGACAACCCCCGGCGACGTTACGTTATTACATTCAAGAAAACGAAATGTAATAACGTATCCACAAAGCCGGAGCATTGCCTCCGGCCGTCCATGCGACAGTGAGGTTCTCGTCAATGCCCGATCAGCTTGTCCCCACCCCCGTCACCGTCCTCACCGGCTATCTCGGAGCAGGAAAGACCACGCTTCTCAACCGCATCCTCTCCGAGCCGCATGGCAAGAAGTTCGCGGTCATCGTCAACGAGTTCGGCGAGGTCGGCATCGATAACGATCTCATCGTCGATGCCGACGAGGAGGTGTTCGAAATGAACAATGGCTGCATCTGCTGCACGGTGCGCGGGGACCTGATCCGCATCATCGAGGCGCTGATGCGCAGGCGCGAGCGGTTCGACGGCATTCTGATAGAGACGACGGGCCTCGCCGACCCCGCGCCGGTCGCCCAGACTTTCTTCGTCGACGAGGATGTCCGCTCCAAGACACGGCTCGACTCCATCATTACCGTTGTCGATGCCAGGCACCTTCTCGGCGAGATCGACCGCGCACATGAAGCGCAGGAGCAATTGGCCTTCGCCGACACGATCATCCTCAACAAGACCGATCTCGTATCGCCCCAAGGGCTGCAGGCCGTGGAGGATCGCATCCGCCGCATCAACCCGACGGCCGGAATCCTGAGGACGCAGCGCTGCAATCTCGAGATCGCCAGCCTGCTCGATCGCAATGCCTTCGATCTCGACCGCATTCTCGAGGTCGAGCCCGACTTTCTCGAAGCGGACCACGGTCATGAGCATGACGACCATGTCACGAGTTTCTCTCTGATCGAACGCCGACCCGTCGACCCGGAAAAATTCTTCCGCTGGCTCCAGACGACCGCCCGGGCCTTCGGCACGGACATGCTGCGGATGAAGGGCATCATCGCCTTTGCCGGCGACACCGACCGCTATGTCGTCCAAGGCGTCCACATGCTGGTGGAAGGCGACCACCAGCGCCCCTGGAAGGAGGGCGAAGAGCGCGTCTCGCGCCTGGTCTTCATCGGCCGCAACCTTCCGAAGGACATCATCGCCGACGGCTTCATGGCATGCTGCGCGAGCTCGGCCGACGTCGGATAGGCGTCAGCTTAGCACGATGCCGCCGTCGACATTCAGCGTCTGGCCGGTCACGAAAGCCGCATCGTCCGAAGCAAAGAAGGCCACCGCACCGACAACATCCTCGGGATCGCCGATGCGACGCATGGCGGTTTTGTCCTGCCACGTCCTCCTGACCGCGGGATCGTCGAGATTGACCCGACCCATATCGGTGAGAATGATCCCGGGGCACACCCAGTTGGCGGTGATCCCGTCGGCACCCACTTCCTGTGCCAGCACACGCGTCACGGAAAAACGCCGCTTCGCTCCCGCTGTAGCAACGCGGCGCCAACGAAAATGCCCGAAGGGCTCATCAATCTGCTGAATTGTCCGAGGAATTTGGAGCGGGTGAGGCGATTCGAACGCCCGACCCCAACCTTGGCAAGGTTGTGCTCTACCCCTGAGCTACACCCGCTCATAAGACCCAGGCCCGGGGGTAGTCGATGGACCAGGGGTGTCGCCCGTCTTGCGGCGACGGGCGCTATATGGCCCAAGCCCTTTTCAAATGCAACAGGGAAATGACGCGAATGCCAAGAATTTTTTCGCGAGCGCGTTCGAAGACCGGGAACGCCGCGTTTCCGGCCGCGCTGCGCCGCGCATGAGATTGCGGAACCTCTCGCTCCTCTTTAAAGCAGGCCGAGAGAAAATGGCGACGGCAGGAAGGATGGAGCATGAGCAAGGCTGAGCCGAAGACTGCGGAAGACCTCTTCCGCTTTCTCGACGAACTCGGGATCGAACACAGGACGAAACGGCACGCGCCGGTCTTCACGGTCGCCGAATCGGTGGCGCTGCGCGATGAAATCCCCGGCGGACATACAAAAAACCTGTTCCTGAAGGACAAAAAGGACAATTATTTCCTTCTGACCGTCGAGGAACACGCGACGGTGGACCTGAAGACCGTTCATCAGATCATCGGCGCTGCAAGCAAGGTCTCCTTCGGCAAGCCGGAGAAGCTGATGGAGTATCTGGGCGTGATACCGGGCGCCGTCACCGCCTTCGGCGCGATCAACGACACCGAGGGCAAGGTGAAGATCATTCTCGACGAGACCCTGATGGCGTTCGAGACGGTCAACTGCCATCCGCTCTCCAACGACCAGACGACCTCGATCGCGTCGAAGGACATGCTGCGCTTCATGGAGGCAACCGGGCACGAGCCGCTTGTCTTGAAAGTGACGGCCTGACATACGATCTTTGGCGCGAATGCATGAAGCCGGACGCCCAAGTCCGCGAGGAGAGAAGAATGAGCGGTAGCGACAATCCCTATCAAGGTTCCTTCGGCACCCAGATGACGGGCTCGGCCTCTTTCGGCGGACAGCCGGCAAGCACTTCGAGCGCCCCGAACGGCCCGATCCCGGACGACCTGATCAGGGAGACGACAACCGCCGCCTTTACCCGGGACGTGCTCGAGGCATCGCGCCAGCAGCCGGTGCTCGTCGATTTCTGGGCGCCCTGGTGCGGGCCCTGCAAACAACTGACCCCCATCATCGAGAAGGTGGTGAGGGAGGCCGCCGGCCGGGTGAAGCTCGTCAAGATGAACATCGACGACCATCCATCGATCGCCGGCCAGCTCGGCATTCAGTCCATTCCCGCGGTGATCGCCTTCATCGACGGGCGCCCGGTCGATGGTTTCATGGGCGCCGTGCCCGAAAGCCAGATCAAAGAGTTCATCGATCGGATTGCCGGTCCGGCCGCAGACGACGGCAAGGCAGAGATCGAGAGCGTGCTTGCCGATGCCAAGGCGCTGATCGATGCAGGCGATGCGCAGAACGCCGCCGGACTCTATGGTGCCGTTCTCCAGGCCGACCCGGAAAACGCCGCGGCTGTCGCCGGCATGATCGAATGCATGATTGCGCTCGGGCAGGTCGCCGAGGCGCGCCAGGCGCTTTCGGGCCTGCCGGAAGCACTCGCCGCAGAAGCGGCCGTCGCCGCGGTCTCGAAAAAGCTCGACCAGATCGAGGAGGCCCGCAAGCTCGGCGACCCGGCCGCGCTGGAGCGCCAGCTCGCGCTCGATCCGGACGACCACGCGGCACGGCTCAAGCTCGCCAAGCTCCGCAATGTCGAGGGCGACCGCACCGCCGCCGCCGAACATCTTCTGACGATCATGAAGCGCGACCGCAGCTTCGAGGACGACGGCGCCCGGCGCGAACTGCTGTCGTTCTTCGAGGTATGGGGACCGAAGGATCCGGCAACGATCGCCGCGCGGCGCAAGCTGTCGTCGATTCTCTTTTCGTAAGCGGCCTCCGCGTCGAAATTTTCAGCTCCGCCCGATCGATTCCGGTGTATTTCTCCCTTGAGATTTCGAAGGGCCGCACCATTTTTTGGTCCTACGGCACCGCGCCTCGATGAGGCGCGGCCGCTATCTGCAGGGTCTGTCGGAATGCATGTCGGAAATGCGCGCTATCTCGGTCCGAAGGACTTACCGGAGATTCTTCCGGTGTTTCCCTTGACGGGCGCGCTGCTGCTTCCCGGCGCACAGCTTCCGCTCAACATCTTCGAGCCGCGCTATCTTGCCATGTTCGACGATGCGCTCGCCGGCAACCGGCTGATCGGCATCGTTCAGCCCTCCTTCGCGGAAGGCCGCAACGAGATCGACGCCTCGTCGGTGCCGGCGCTTTGCCAGGTGGGCTGCATCGGCCGGATCACCTCTTTCGCCGAGACCGGCGACGGCCGCTACATCACCTCTCTCACCGGTGTGTGCCGCTTCCGGCTTTTCGCAGAGGTGGCCGGCTGTCGCGGCTACCGCCGGTTCCGCATCGGCCCCTTCGGGAGCGATCTCGAAAATCCGGACGACGAGAGCCTCGTCGACCGGGAGGCGCTTCTCGCAGCCTTTCGGGCCTATCTCGACGCCAACAAGCTCGAAGCCGACTGGGAAAGCGTGGAACGCGCAAGCAACCGAACCCTCGTCAACTCCATGGCAATGATGTCGCCCTATGGACCGGCGGAAAAACAGGCATTGCTGGAGGCCCCCGACCTGAAGACGCGGGCCGAAACGCTGATCGCCATCACCGAGATCGTGCTCGCCCGCAATTTCGGCGACCTCGACAATATTCTGCAATGAAACGAGCGATGGACATCAACGCCAGCAAGGTCGATCCGAAACTCCTGGAACTGCTCGTCTGCCCTCTGACAAAGGGCCGCCTCAGCTACGATCCGGAAGCCAACGAACTGGTGTCCGAAAAGGCCCGCCTCGCCTATCCGATCCGCGACGGCGTGCCGATCATGCTGGTCTCCGAGGCGCGCAAGATCGAGGATTGAAGATCGATGTTTCGGCGGTCAGGCTGCCTGATCTGCCGTGTGGTTTGCCCCTCTCCGCGGGTTTGACGCGAAACTGGCCCTTCTCCCCATGCGGACCCCGGCGCAAACGGTGGCGTTCAAATCGGCTCGCCGGCGAGCAGCCGCGGATCGGCTCTGCCGGGAGTGCCCGCCGCTTGGCGGATGAAGAACTTCTTGAGCGACGGCAGGCGATCGACGAGGCCGAGGCCGAGATCGCGCACGACCCGCACGGGCATGATGTCGTTGGAGAAGAGCCGGTTGAGGACATCGGTCGTAACGCCCATCCGGAAGGTATCGAAGCGTCGCCACGTCTGGTAGCGCTCCAGAACCGCGAGCGAGCCGATATCGAGGCCCAGGCGGTCCGCCTCGACGATCGTTTCGGCGAGGGCCGCGACATCCTTGAAGCCGAGATTGAGCCCCTGGCCGGAAATCGGGTGGATGCCGTGCGCGGCATCCCCGGCGAGCGCGAAACGCGGCGCGACGAAGTCGCGGGCAAGCGTGAGGCCGAGCGGGAAGGCACGCCGGCCGCCGACCACCTTGAGACGGCCGAGCTTATGGCCGAAACGGCGCTCCAGTTCCTCCTCGAAGATGAAATCGTCCTCCTTCACCAGACGCTCGGCATCATAGGTGCTCTCGGTCCAGACGAGCGAGGAGCGGTTATTCTTGAGCGGCAGCGTCGCGAAGGGACCGGCGGGCAGGAAATGCTCCTCCGCCGTCCCGCCATGCGGGCGCTCGTGCTCGACCGTGGTGACGATGCCCGACTGGCCGTAATCGAACTCCACGACCTTGATGCCCGCCGCCTCGCGCAGCCTCGAACGAACGCCGTCGCAGGCGACCAGCAGCCGCGCCTCGATCGTCTCGCCGCCCGCCAGAGTGACGGCGACGGAATGATCTCCGCTCCGGAAACTCTCCACCACGGTCGACTGCCGGATCGGGGCGCCAAGTTCGTCGCAGGCGCGGCGCAGCGCACCGACGAGCGCCGTATTCGGCACCATATGAGCGAAGGGGCGGCCGCCGCCGCCATTGTCCTCGCCCTCGCCCCCGCCTTCGAATGTAAGGAATACCGGTCGGACCGGATCGGCCGTCTTCGAATCGGTGATCACCATCCTGCGGATCGGCTCGGCCTCGGGCGCGATCGCCTGCCAGACGCCCAGGACGTCGAGCATCCGCTCGGCAGCGGCGGCGACGGCCGATGCCCGTTCGTCCCTCTTCCACACGCCTTCCGGCGCGGCATCGACGACCATGACATCGAGATGGGGGGCCGCCTTTTTCAGCGATACGGCAAGCGAGAGGCCGACATAGCCGCCCCCGGCAATCAGAACGTCGATCATCCGTCTCGTCTCCCGTCGCACTTGAAGCATCATCTCGTGCCTATATAGATCAATGCCAACGCCGTTCCTACCATCGGAGACCGCCGAAAATGTCGCGCCCTACCGAGACCGCCACGCCCATGGATGCGCTCCTTGCAATACTCGACCTCGAGAAGCTCGAGGAAAACCTGTTCCGGGGCTTGAGCCCGCAGGTCGGCTGGCAGCGGGTCTTCGGCGGCCAGGTGATCGGCCAGGCGCTGGTCGCCGCCCAGCGCACGGTCGACGGGGGCCGCTACGTTCACTCGCTGCACGCCTATTTCATGCGTCCGGGCGACCCTTCCGTTCCGATCATCTACGAGGTCGACCGGATCCGCGACGGCTCGAGCTTCGCGACGCGGCGCGTGGTGGCGATCCAGCACGGCAAGGCCATCTTCGCCATGTCCGCCTCCTTCCAGTACGACGAGGATGGATTCGAGCACCAGTTCGACATGCCGGAAGTGCCGATGCCGGAGACGCTGCCGGGCGAGCAGGAACTCAAGGAGAAGTTTCTCGTCCACGCGCCGGAGGCGATCCGCCGCTATTGGGAGCGGCCGCGGCCGATCGAAATCCGGCCCGTCTCGCTCGAACACTATTTCTCGCGCGCAAAGGCGTCACCGAAGCAGGACGTATGGGTGAAAGCGGTCGGGACGGTGCCTGACGAGCGCCATCTCCAGGCCGCGGTCCTCGCCTATCTTTCCGACATGACGCTCCTCGACACGTCGCTTTACGCACACGGCACATCGGTCTTCGACCGCAGCCTCCAGGTCGCCAGCCTCGACCACGCCATGTGGTTCCACCGGCCCTCGAAAATGGACGATTGGCTGCTCTATACCCAGGACAGCCCCAGCGCGCATGGTGCCCGCGGAATGACCCGCGGCAGTCTTTTCGACCGCTCCGGCGTTCTGATCGCCTCTGTCGCGCAGGAAGGATTGATCCGCAAAAAGGCAATTGCGTAATTTTTTGCCATTTTTCGGATTCTGCTCATATTTTAATCATTCCGACTGGCCTATTTTCAGCGTTCCGCGGCAGCCCCCTCGCCGAACGTGTTTTTTCCATTAGATTTCAGTGGTTTGTTCTGCCTCATCGAATCTGGCACGCCCCTTGAATGTAGCTGTCCGGTTGCCAGCGCGTCAGGCGCTCAAGCAGCAAGGAGAGACGGCCTCCGCTGGAGGCAGACAAGGATGGGAACTCGATGAAAATTGTGATGGCCATTATCAAGCCGTTCAAGCTCGATGAGGTTCGCGAAGCCCTCACTGCCGTTGGCATCCAGGGTTTGACCGTGACCGAAGTGAAGGGCTACGGCCGCCAGAAGGGGCACACCGAGATTTACCGCGGCACCGAATATGCCGTGAGCTTTCTGCCTAAGCTGAAGGTCGAGATCGCGGTCGCGACGGAGATCGTCGACAAGGCCGTCGAAGCCATCGCTTCGGCCGCCAAGACCGGCCAGATCGGCGACGGCAAGATCTTCGTCTACTCGATTGACCATGCCGTGCGCATCCGCACCGGCGAGACCGACTCAGAAGCGTTGTAAACCACGCCGTTCAGGGAGCTATTTTCGATGTCGTCATTCACCCTTTCCAACTCTCTTCGACGCGTGGGAGCGACTGCTGCCGCGATGCTCGCGCCGGTCGTCGCGTTTGCCCAGGAAGCGGCGCCCGCCGCGGCCGCAACGCCGGTGCCGGACAAGGCCGATACCACCTTCATGTTCCTTTCGACCCTTCTCGTCCTGTTCATGCTGATTCCGGGCCTCGCCCTATTCTACGGCGGCCTCGTGCGCGCCAAGAACATGCTGTCGGTGCTGATGCAGTGCACGGTCATCGGCGCCGTCATGATGATCGTCTGGGTCGTCTACGGTTATTCCTTTGCCTTCGGCGGCTCGACGAGCGCCTATTTCGGCGGCTTCGCCAAGCTCTTCCTCGCGGGCGTGACCGTCGACAGCACCGCGGCGACCTTCTCCGACGGCGTCGTCATTCCGGAATATCTTTTCATGCTGTTCCAGATGACCTTCGCCGCGATCACCCCGGCGCTCATCGTCGGCGCCTTTGCCGAGCGCATCAAGTTCTCGGCCGCGATCCTCTTCGCCATCCTCTGGGCGACATTCGTCTATTTCCCGATTGCGCACATGGTCTGGGACGCCAACGGCCTGCTCTTCGGCATGGGCGCGCTCGATTTCGCCGGCGGCACCGTGGTCCACATCAATGCCGGCGTCGCCGGCCTCGTCGGTGCATTCATGGTCGGCAAGCGCACCGGCTACGGCCGGGACATGATGGCCCCGCATTCCATGACCCTGACGCTCGTCGGCGCTGCCATGCTGTGGTTCGGATGGTTCGGCTTCAACGCCGGCTCCAATCTCGAAGCCTCCGGCGGTGCGGTTCTCGCCACCGTCAACACCTTCCTCGCAACGGCTGCCGCAGTCCTTTCGTGGTCGCTCGTCGAGACGCTTACGCGCGGCAAGGCTTCGATGCTCGGTGCCGCATCGGGCATGATCGCCGGGCTCGTCGCCGTCACGCCGGCGGCCGGTATCGCCGGTCCGATGGGCGCGATCATCATGGGCCTGATCGTCTCGCCGCTCTGCTACTTCTTCGTCTCGGTGATCAAGAACAAGTTCCACTATGACGACACGGCAGACGTCTTCGGGGTGCACGGCGTCGGCGGCTTCTTCGGCGCGATCGCGACCGGCGTCTTCGCCTCCTCCTCGCTCGGCGGCATCGGCTATGCCGACGGCGTGACCATGGGAAGCCAGTTGATGACCCAGATCACGGCCGTCGCCATCACGATCGTCTGGTGCGGTATCGTATCCGCCATCCTCTACAAGGTGGTCGATGCGCTTGTCGGCCTTCGCGTATCGATGGAAGCGGAGCGGGAAGGGCTCGACCTCTCCTCGCATGGCGAAGCCGCCTATCACGCGAGCTGAGCAGCGTCGGCAAACGACGCCGCCAAAAGTCCCGTCGCGGTCCGCAGTCTGCGGATCGCCCTTGGCCCGGATCTCGCGATCCGGGCCTTTTTTCGCTGCATACGCGCCCCCAACGGCAATTTTGCCGGCACACGCGCATGGTTAATGTCACATTAACCCTACTTCGCTTAGGTTGATTCCATGGGCACGCAATGTGCCCGGAGCATCCCGCTTTTCGCCCTGATTGAGGGTGAGAAGGCTGCTCCTCACCAAAAGGGCTGGAATATTCATGGGCGGCCTTTTCGCGCGCTCTCGTTCCGGCGGATCGAAACGGGCAAAGCAGGCAACATGAGCAGAAGCAATACCGCAACGCTTGACAGCCGTTCCAACCGGTTCGTGCTGACCCACTTCGTCTGGCGGCAGATCGCCTCGCTGGCGGGGTTCGTTCTCGTCGGTGCGCTGGCGCTCGCCATTGCCGCCCTTTCGACATGGAACGTCGCGGATCCGAGCTTTTCCTATGCAACTTCGAACGAGCCGACCAACCTGCTCGGCTATGGCGGCGCCGTCTTCGCGGACATCTTCATGCAGTTCTTCGGCCTTGCGAGCGTCGTGGCGCTGCTGCCGGCCGTCGCCTGGGCTCTCGTTCTCATCCGCGGCACGCATTTCGACAGGGTGCTCAAGCGGCTCGGCCTGTGGTTCGCCGGCTCGGTGCTGGCGAGCGCGGCCTTGAGCTGCGTTCCGGCGCCGATCACCTGGCCGCTGCCGAATGGCCTCGGAGGCGTCTTCGGGGACATGATCCTGCGTTTTCCCGCGCTCTTCACCGGAACCTTCCCGACGGGCACCTTCGCGACCGTACTCGCCTGCCTCTTCACCGCACCGGCAGCCTGGTGCCTCGTCTACAGCGCCGGCCTCATCGGCGTCAGCGAGGATGAAGAAGCAGAACCGGCCCCGGAGCCTGCACCCAGCAAGGCGCGCACCATACGCGACGAACTCGAAGAGGAAGACGAAGAAGGCCCCCTTACGGTGCTGATGGGCTCGCTCGCCCATATGCGCTACACGGCGCAGGCCAGGCTTCGCCGTGCCTTCGGCATGGGAGCAAAGCCGGCGAAGCGGCAGTATGACGAGCCCTACGACTTCAACAACGACGAATTCGGCACATTGAACGAGCCGGTCCGGCCGAAGGCGCAGGCCGGTCGTATCGAGCCCTCGCTCGATCGCACCGAGCGCCGCATCGTCACCCCGCCGCCGATCACGGGCGACGAAGACGACCCGCCCTTCGATATCGACGAGCGACGGCCCGCCGGCATCCTGCCGGACGACGAAGACGACGTGGCCGCAGACTGGGCTCCGCGGCCTGCACCGCCGAAGCCGGCTGTGGCAATGGCGGGTTCGCGCGTCGCCCCGCCGCCGCCGCGGCCGAAAGCCGGGCAGCGCGTCGAGCGCGAGGCGCAGCGCTCGTTCGTCGATGAAGACGGCGATTTCACGCTTCCGCCGATCCATTTCCTCGCCGAGCCGAAGAATGTCGCGCGCGACGCCTCGCTTTCGGCCGATGCGCTCGAGCAGAACGCCCGCATGCTCGAAGGCGTCCTCGAGGATTTCGGCGTCAAGGGCGAGATCATCCATGTCCGTCCGGGCCCCGTCGTCACCCTCTATGAGCTGGAACCCGCGCCCGGGATCAAATCGTCGCGGGTCATCGGTCTCGCCGACGACATCGCCCGTTCCATGAGCGCGATCGCCGCACGCGTCGCAGTCGTACCCGGCCGCAACGCCATCGGCATCGAGCTGCCGAACCAGCGGCGCGAGATGGTCTATCTGCGCGAACTGATCGGCTCCCGCGACTTCGAGACGACCAAGACGAAGCTCGCCATGGCGCTCGGCAAGACGATCGGCGGCGAATCCGTCGTTGTCGATCTCGCCAAGATGCCGCATCTGCTCGTCGCCGGCACCACCGGCTCGGGCAAGTCGGTGGCGATCAACACCATGATCCTGTCGCTGCTCTACCGGCTGAGACCCGATCAGTGCCGCCTCATCATGATCGATCCGAAGATGCTCGAGCTCTCCGTCTATGACGGCATCCCGCACCTTCTCTCGCCGGTCGTGACGGACCCCAAGAAGGCGGTCGTGGCGCTGAAATGGACCGTGCGCGAGATGGAAGAGCGTTACAAGAAGATGTCGAAGATCGGCGTGCGCAACATCGACGGCTTCAACAGCCGCGTCGAGCAGGCACTGGCCAAGGGCGAGGCGATCACGCGCACCGTCCAGACCGGCTTCGACCGACAGACCGGCGAGGCCGTCTACGAGACGGAGGAATTCGATCTTTCGCCGATGCCCTATATCGTCGTCATCATCGACGAGATGGCCGACCTGATGATGGTCGCCGGCAAGGATATCGAAGGCGCCGTCCAGCGGCTTGCGCAGATGGCGCGTGCTGCCGGCATCCACGTCATCATGGCGACACAGCGCCCCTCGGTCGACGTCATCACCGGCACGATCAAGGCGAACTTCCCGACCCGCATCTCCTTCCAGGTGACCTCAAAGATCGACAGCCGCACCATCCTCGGCGAACAGGGGGCCGAACAGCTCCTGGGCATGGGCGACATGCTCTACATGGCCGGCGGCGGCCGTATCCAGCGCGTGCACGGACCCTTCGTCTCGGACACCGAGGTCGAAGAGGTCGTTGCCTATCTGAAGACGCAAGGCGTGCCGCAATATCTCGACGCGATCACCGAGGACGACGAGGACGAGAGTGACGGCGGCGGGCCGGCCGGCACCTCCAACCTCGCCGATTCCGAGGACCCCTACGACCAGGCGGTGGCGATCGTGCTGCGCGACGGCAAGGCTTCGACCTCCTACGTGCAGCGCCGCCTCGGTATCGGCTATAATAGGGCCGCCTCGCTGATCGAGCGGATGGAGCAGGAAGGGATCATCAGCCCCGCGAACCACGCCGGAAAGCGCGAGATACTGGTGCCGACCGAAGCGGAGATCACCGGCCGGTAAGACAGCGCCACAGCGGCGTGATCAGCGCGCGGCGGGCGGTAACGGTCATTTGAAGGCGTCGTGTTTTCGGGGTTTTCCAACGCCTTGAAGGCGCCCCACTTGCCCTTCAAATGGTCACGAATGAAGGAGACTGCGATGATGGAGACCAAAACCGACGGCCGCAACGGGGCAATCTCGCGGCGCGTCTTCGTTGGCGGCCTGGCGGCTCTCGCCGGCTTCGGCGCCACGACGTTCGGCGCCGGCGACGCTTCGGCTCAGGCGTCCGCCGTTGCCCAGAGGATCGCGGATCATTTCTCGTCCGTGAAGACCATGGCCGGCGAATTCGTCCAGTTCGGCCCGCGCGGCGAACAGACGGGCGGCAAGTTCTATATCCGCCGGCCGGGTCGCATCCGCTTCAATTACGAAGCACCCTCGCCGATGCGGGTCATCGCCGACGGCAAGTCCGTCGTCATCGGCAATATGAAGCTCAAGACCTGGGATATCTATCCGCTCTCGAAGACCCCGCTCAATCTGCTGCTCAGCGAAAGGATCGACTTGAGCAGCAGGATGGTACGCGACGTGAGGGTGGAAGCGGACCTCATCACCATCGTACTCGGCGACCGCTCCATCTTCGGAGATTCGACCATCACGATGATGTTCGATCCGAAGAGCTACAATCTGCGGCAGTGGACGATCACCGATGCGCAAAAGAAGGACACCTCGGTGATGATCTTCAACGTCCGGACCGGCATCGCGCTCGACGACAAGGTCTTCCGCATCCCCTATGACGAGGTGCGCAACAAGCGCCGCGGCGGCTGATCGCGAAATGCTCCGACGTTGAAACCAGGCACTTCAGAACGGAAGACATTCTTCCTGGAAGTGCTTTGCTTTAAGCCTGTTGAGGTGCGGGATCCCCGGCGCGGGCTCGCGCCGCAGAGACGACACAAATCCCGCGCCGACCGATGCGCTCGACAAGCTTGCCCGCTTGCGGCGACGGTCATCTCTGAAAATCCTTCAGGAACCTGCGCATGGCGTGGTGGAAATCGGCGACGTATCGCGCCTTGTCTTCCGCCTTGGGGGTGATCTGGACGAAGCGTGCAGCGGGGATTTTCTCCGCCAGCGCACGCGCGTGGGCGATGGGATGAACGAGATCGCGTTCATGGCCGATGACGAGCGTCGGGACGGCGATGCGGGCGAGATCAGCCTCCGTGACTCCCGGGCCGTCGCTGGAAACGGCGGTGAGGAGCGCGGCGGTGACCTCGATGGGCTCCCGCGCAAAAAAGCCGGTGAGCGAGGCCAGATTGTCCGGCGCGGCCGCCGCAAGACGCTGCCCGATGGGACCTTCAAGGAAAGCGGCCTTTGCCGCTGGCGGCGGCAGACGGGTCAAAAGGTGGCCGACTTCGGCATTCGGGATCATATTTTCCGGCGCCGATGCCGTCAGCCAGGCGGGCCGGGCAAGGACAAGGGCCCGTACGAGATCGGGACGCTTTACGGCCAGGCGAAGCGAAATCGCCGCGCCCATGGAAATGCCGCCGATGATGACAGGCACGCCCAGATTGGCCTCCACATAGGCGGCAACGTCATTCGCGAAGGTTTCGATCGAAAGCCTGTCGAGTCCGCCGGACTGCGATCGACCATGACCGCGGGCCTCGATCGTGACGCGACGGAAGCCGGATTCGCCAGGAAACGCTTCGGAGGCCTGGCCCGCGTCGCCGCAAAGTCCGTGCAGGAAGACAACCGGCGTGCCCTCGCCCGCCGTGTCGACATTCAGCCGCGTGCCGTCGCGTGTCTCGAAGTTTATGTTCATGGCCCCGCCTCGAGCTTTTCGGAGAGGAAGCGGGCAACGTCCTTGGCCTCGCTTGCTGCAAGCCCATGAGCGATCAGGCTGCCGGTAAAGCCGATGGCCTTCAGGCGAGCGAGGTAATGTGCGTAGTCGAGCACCCCCTTTCCAGCGGTCGCAAAACTGCCGTCCGGATTCCGGTCCTTCGCATGCGCCATGACGATGCGGTCGGCGAGAAGATCGATTGCCGCGGACACGGTCGTCCGCTGCTCGTCAAGCGTTGTCGTTTCAAAGAGATTGGCGGGGTCGAGCACGATTTTGATACGCGGGCTCCGCATCTCGTCGATCAGCCGGCGGGCCTTTTCCGCCGAGTTGACGACATTGGCAAGCTCCGGCTCGATGCCGAGATCGACGTCGCAGCGGTCTGCAATGCCGATCGCCTTCTCCATGGCCCGGAGCAGATCGCGCCAGGCTTCCGGCGTGTCGTTTTCGGGGTGCTCCCTCCACTGGTCGAGCGGATCACGCGTGCCGGTGCAGAGCGTGATGAGGCGGGTGGACATGGCGTGGCTGCGTTCCGCCAGAACGGCCAGCCGGCGGTGGCCGGCCTCGCGCATCGCCTGGTCGGGATGGATCATATTGTAGGTGCCGGAGACCGCCGCGATTTCGATACCGGCCTTCTTCGCCGCATCGGCAACGGCGCACGCCTGCCGCTCGTCGATGCCTTCAGGCATGGAGGCGAGGCCCGAGCAGGCCATGTTGTATTGCGCGGCGGCAAACCCGGCAGCCGCGACGGCATCGAGCACCGCACCCGGTTGCGTGCCTTCAAAGGTCTTGGCGAAGATTCCGAGCTTCATCAGACGCCACCCTCGACATCGGCAAGCGCAACCGCCTTGCCGCTCGCCACCGAGCGGGCGATGGCGACCATGGCGCGCACCGAGGCGAGGCCGTCGTCGATGCCGGCGCCTTCCATCGGCGCACCATCGAGGATGGTGCGTGCAAAACCTTCGACCTGGCGGCGATAGAAATGACCGTCAGCACCGAGCACCCGATGCGTCGCGCCCTCGGCCTCGCGGAAAATGTCCACCTCGCTCGTCTTGTAGTACCAGGGGTTATAGGTCTTGCCGAGAACGCTGCCCTTCTCGCCGTAAATCTGGAAACCCTCGTGCCAGTCCATGCGGACTTGCACGGTCAGATCGAGGTGGCCGAGCGTGCCGGAAGCGAACTCGGCGTCAACGAACCAGCACCAGATGCCGGCCCGCTCGGAAAGCCGCGCCTGCACCGAGACGATGTCGCCGCCGAAGTAACGCGCCGTGTCGATGAGGTGGCAGCCATGGGCCAGCATGTAGTAGCGGCGCAGATCCGCCTTCGGATTGGCCGAAGGCTTTTTCGCATTGGCGCTGGTAACGATCAGCGGCTGGACTGCATCCGTCATCGCATAGCGGTGCGTGCTGTCGCAATACCAGGCCTTGAGGGCGATCATCTCGCCCATCTCGTCGGCAATGAAGGCTTTTGCCGCCTGGAGACCGGCATCAAAGCGCTTCATGTGGCCGACCTGAAATATCTTGCCGGCCTTTTCGACGGCCTCTCTGAGATCGAGGCACTCCTCGACCGTCACGCCGACGGGTTTTTCGCAGAGCACATGCTTGCCGGCTTCGAGTGCGCGCAGCGAGGCCGGGACGTGGAAGGCGTCGGCGGTCGCGATGATCACGGCTTCGATATCGGGATCGGCAAGCATCCTGTCGTAGTCGTCGTAGGTCTTCGCTGCACCGTGGGTGATCGCCATGCGTTCGCGCAGGTCATCGGCGACATCGCAGATAGCATGGAGATCGGCATTGACAGCCTTCGTGCAGGCCTCGAAATGAGCGGCCTGGGCGATCTGCCCGGCACCGAGCACACCCACTCGAAGGCGGCGTTCCTGTTTTGCTGGCATTCTAGAGTTCCTTAAGTTTGTTCACAGAGCGGCAGCCGTCGGGCGTCAAAGTAAGTGGTGTGTACGGTTTTCCGCGCGAATCCCGCTCTAACTCCCGGAAGCCGGTCACGAAGTTTCAGGTCCATCCGGCATGAAAACATCGTGATCTAGAGCGTGATCCATCTTCCTTCGGCGCTGCCTGAGCGCAGCGTCGCGTCGATGAACCTCATTCCTCGCACCCCGGCGTCTATGCCGGGCAAGAGGAGAGATTTCGAGGACGCGGCCACGCCGTTAAGGCGAGCTTCGAGCTGGTCCGCCATGTCGGCGTAAAGTTGCGAAAGCGCCTCGACGAAGCCTTGTGGATGTCCGGGCGGCATGTGTCCTTTGACCACAGTGCCATGTGAAGCGCGATCGATGGTAATCCGCTGCCCGCCCAGCGGGCAGAAGTGCAGAACGTTCGCGTCCGCCACACCCCAGCCGAGCGACGCTTTGTCGCCATAAATCTCTATGCGAAGGCCATTGGCTTGCCCACAAGCTGCCCTTGGCGCCATTTTCGAACCGAAGCTGAACGGAAACGTTGTCGTCGACCTGTCGCCCGGGGACAAAGCTGTCGACCTCGGCCGACACCATGATGCACTGGAGTCCGCTGATAAACTCGGCAAGGTGGAAGGCATGCGTTCCGATATCGCCGAGGCTACCCGCGCCGCTTCGCTTCGGATCGGTGCGCCATTCGGCCTGTTTGTTGCCCTCGGCCTCGGTCGCCGAGGCGAGCCATTCCTGGGGAAACTCAACCCGCACGAGTCGGATTTCGCCGACGGCTCCGCTTTCGACGACAGCGCGTGCTTCCCGAACCATGTCGAAGCCGGCGTTCGTGTAGCTGACGCCGAAAAGCGCTGTGCCGGCCTTTGCCGCCTGCTCGACTTCGAGAGCCTCGGGGAGCGTCGCGGTCAGCGGCTTGTCGCACATGACGCTGATGCCCGACGCCAGGAAGGCAAGAGAAGCGGGAGCGTGGATGTGGTTGGGCGTTACGACGGCCACGAGGTCGATGCCGTCGTCGCGTCCGGCCTCGGCGGCCGCCATGGCGGCAAAGTCGGTGTAGCTGCGATCGCGGTCGAGATACAGCGCGTCGGCACTTTCCAGGGCGCGCGTCGGATCACTCGACAGCGCACCGGCGACAAACTCGAAACGATGCGTCATCGCCGCCGCGCGGCGGTGGACTGCACCGAAGAAGGCGCCCTGACCGCCACCCACCATACCCAGTCTGAAACGTCGAGAAGCCATGCAAAAGTCCGTCAGGGCCATCGGCCCTTGAGTGATGGAGAGCCTGCGCCCGGCGGGCGGTTTGCCGAGTACAAGTCCCCATCCCGGCCGAAACAGGGGCGGGATGGGGAATGGAAAAGGACTAGTTCGCAGTCTTGCCGCAGGTCGTCAGCGCGTCCTCCGGGGTGCAAACCTCGGTACCGGTCTTGATGAACGGCTCCACTTTTTCGCCCTTGGTCAGCTTGTCCAGCGCCATGATGGTTTCATAACCC
The DNA here is from genome assembly GCF_036245905.1 of Sinorhizobium sp. KGO-5. Lineage (NCBI taxonomy): Bacteria > Pseudomonadati > Pseudomonadota > Alphaproteobacteria > Hyphomicrobiales > Rhizobiaceae > Sinorhizobium > Sinorhizobium sp. KGO-5. The sequence goes on along the minus strand of NZ_BDIZ01000008.1, from coordinate 181,834 downwards.
ATGTCATAGGGACGCTGGCCGATGTTGTAGTGGCTGAGTCCTTCGGCCAGCAGGGGCAACTGCGGGCCGAAATTGTCGCCGAACACCACGACCAGGTCCTTGCTGTCGAGGCGTGCCTTGAGCGGCTCCATGGCCTGCTTGTAAGCCTGCGGAGCATACTGGGCCCAGCCGCCGACCGCGATGAAAGCGCTAAGCTCGGGGTTGTTCGTCATCACGTCGCGCACCTGCTGGGCGGCAAGCGTGATGTCGTCATTATTATAGACAGGGCAACCTGCCGGCTCGATCCATCCGTTCTGACCGGTCAGCGTTTCCGCACCCTTGTCCTTCGTGACGCCCGCAAGAGTGTCGCGGATGCCTTGGACGCGGGCTTTCAGGTTCTCGGATGCAGGCGCACCCGACTGGATGCAGACGGTGCCGCCGTCCTTCTTGGTCTCCAGCACCTTCTGCGCCAATGCGATGCCGAATTCATAATTGTCGGTTCCGATGTAGGTCGAGCGCAGGCCTGCATCTTCGGGCAGAACGTCCGTGTCGAAAGTCACGACCGGAATGCCTTTATCCTGGGCCATTTTCATAATGCGAGCCATGGCCTTCGGGTTGCCGGCCGAAACGCCGAGGCCGGCCACTCCGCGGGTGACCATATCCTGGGCAAGCTGGACCTGCTTGGCTTCGTCATACTCGGTCGGGCCGAGATAGGTGCAGGTGACATCGCCCAGCTTCTTCGCGGCGGCCTCGCACCCCTGCTGGATCGGCGGGCTGAAGGCGTTGTTGAGCACCTTGAAGACGAGGGCGAATTCGCGATCGGCAGCGTTGGCCTGGGGCACAGTCAAGCCGACGGCCAGGCAGGCCACCGAAAGGGCTGCCGTGAGAGTGTGTACTGGTTGCATTGAAGTTCCTCCCTTTTCCTTGTTGATGCGGACGCGCTCACCGACGCAGCGAGCGGATTCTTTCGAGCAGGACCGCGGCTAGAATGAAACTTCCCACGAACATTCCCTGCCAGAACGGGTTTACCCCTGCGATCAGCAGGGCATTGCGGATAACCTCTACGAGGATCGCGCCGATGGCTGCGCCGAGCGCAGTGCCGAACCCGCCTGTCAGCGACGCTCCACCGATGACCGTCGACGCGATGACCTGCAACTCGTATCCGGTTCCGATCGCGTTGGTGACGGCGCCAAGCCAGCCGACCAGGAACACGGCCGTTATGGCGACCATCAGCCCGTTGAAGGCGTAGGCCGAGACCTTGATGAGGTCCACAGGGATGCCCGCCACTCGCGCCGCAGCCTCGTTGCCGCCGATCGCGAACAGGTAGCGGCCCCACCGCGTCATGGTCAGCAGGAAATGCAGGATGATCACGCCGGCGACGAGAGCATAGACGACATTGGGCAGTCCGAAACTATAGCCGCCGCCGAGCGCGATGATACCGTCGGTGGCCTGTCCGAATTCGTAGAACACCTCGTTGTTCGTGAGCACCAGCGCGAGGCTGCGTCCGATGGATAGGGTAGCAAGCGTGACGATGAATGGCGGGAGCTTGACGTAGGAGATGATGACTCCGTTGACCATGCCGCAGACGACACCCATGGCGAGTGTCGCGAGGATGCCGACCGCGAGCGGCATGTCCGAATTGAGCACGATGCCGAGCGTCACCCCGCACATGCCGAGGATCGATCCGACGGAGATATCGATACCGCCGCTGATGAGCACCGGCGTCATGCCGAGCGCCATGATCCCGATGAAGCAGGCATTCTGGAAAATGTTGAGGAGGTTTCCGGAAGTCGCGAACTTTGCCGAGATGACCGATACGACCAGGCCTATCACCAGGATAGCCAGTGCTATCCACGTCTCCTGTGCAAGGAATACGCGGCTCCAGAAAGGGCGGTCGGAGCTCTTCAGGAGATCGACATCCATGTGGGGAACTTCCTCGGGAGCACTCATGCGTTGTTTCTCCGGAATCAGGCCGTCTGGATCGCGCCGGTTATCAGGCCGGTCACTTCTTCGGGGCTCGATTGCTCGATCATCTTGTCGGCCACCTTGCGACCCCGACGCAGCACCACGACCCTGTCGCAAACCTCGAAGACATCGGGCATGCGATGGCTGATCAGGATCACGGAAAGGCCTTGTGCCTTCATGCGGCGGATCAGGGCCAGCACCTCGGCAACCTGCCGGACACTGATTGCCGCCGTAGGTTCGTCCATAAGGACGATTTTCGACCTGGCGAGCCGGGTACGAGCAATTGCCACCGCTTGACGCTGGCCGCCGGACATGCGCACCACGAGATCGGCCGGGCGGGTCTCGGATTTGAGTTCCCGGAATATCTCGGCCGAGCGGGCGTTCATGCGCTTGTGATCGAGCACCTTGAACGGCCCGATCTGCCGCATCAATTCGCGGCCGAGGAAGACGTTCGCCGACGCGGTCAGGTTGTCGCAGATCGCCAGATCCTGATAGACGACCTCTATTCCATGGCGACGAGCTTCCGCCGGTCCGGAAAAGACCACGGGCTCACCTTCCAGGGTGTAGGAACCGGAAGACGGCTGGAAGTTTCCGGCGATGGTTTTCACCAACGTCGACTTGCCGGCCCCGTTGTCCCCCATCAGGCCAAGAATCTCGCCCTGGTTGATTTCGAGGGTGACGCCATCGAGTGCGCGGACGGCACCGAAATCCTTCACGATGTTTTCGAGTCGCGCCAAAACCGTCATTGCACCCTACCGGAATTTTTGTAGCGTAACCGAACAAAACACCGTTTCCCTTGACCGTCAATAGCGGCATATCCGCTTTTCTATGCTGCAATGCATCAAGAATCGGCCCAATTGACAGCACTGTCTGAGGGTATTAGTAATTTTATCGAACAAATAGGCTTCAAATTGTCAAACACACTGCTTTTTCGTCCGAACGAAGCGCGCGCGCTTTCGGCACTGTTTCGCACGGGTGGGCTGACTCGCGCATCCTTGGCCCGTGAGCTCGATCTGACCCGCTCGACCACGGGGACTCTGGTGCAAAGCCTTGTCGATGCTGGTTTGGCGCGGGAACGGGAATCGACAACGGGCAACGAAGCAGGGGCCAAGGTCGGTCGCCCCGGGATCGTCGTTGAAATCGCCGGCAGCGGTGTCTTCTTTCTCGGCGCCTATATCGGCGTGAACCGGATCGACGTCATCGCCATCGACCTTTCGGGAAAAGTCCGAGCGAAGGCCACCCGCCCATTCTCGGGTGCGGCAAGCAGGCCCGCTCAAGCGATGAAACTCATCGTAGCACTGGTTGATGAGGTGCGCAGAACGTTGCCTCCCGGCGCACGGCCCCATGGCCTCAACGTAGCGCTGCCGGGCTTCCTGGATGGGGACGGCGAAACCTTTCATGCCGCCATTTTGGGCTGGCATGGGGTCAGCCTCGCGCAACTGATTTCCGAGTCCATCGGCCTTGGTGTCCCGGTGCTCCTCGAAAACGACGCCAATGCGGTGGCCGTGGCTGAGACCTATCGCTCGGCTCCGCCGGACGGCGAGGGCGATGACAGCCTCGTCGTTCTCATAGAGAACGGCGTTGGGGGCGGCATCGTCAGCAATGGCAAGCTGCATCGCGGTCAGTTGGGCGGCGCTGGCGAGATCGGCCATATGCCGATCGGAGAGGCTGGCTTCGTTTATGACGCTGTGCGTCCTGGTCGGTGGGAAACATTTATAGGCAAGGACGCCCTCCTTGCCCGATACGCACATATCAGCGGCGTCATTAGTTCGCTTGACGCGTTTATCGCAGTGCTGTCGTCGGGTGACCCCACCGCGCTTGCCTGCGCCCGCGACTGGGCTCGCTGGCTGGTTCGGGGGCTGGCGACCCTTGCCTGCGTCCTGCAGCCGGGCCGCATCATCCTCGCCGGATCGGTCAGCGCGATCTATCCCTTCGTGGCCGAACAAACGGAGGCTTTGTTGGCCGCGTCTCTCATCGAAGGCTATCCGATGCCCCGCGTCGAAACGTCAAGCACCGGCAACGACGGCCCCGCCCTGGGTGCTGCCTATCTTCTGCATCAGGCAATGCTTGCAGGCAATACGCGCCCGCACACGCGCGATGTCGCCGTTCGTTGACAGACAGGAGTTTTCATGACGCTCAAAGCCGCCTCCGAAACGATCGCCGTTGCCGAAATCGGGGGAACCTCGGTCAAGATCGGTTTTGCGGATCATGGTGTGCCGCTCGAAGTCACGCGCACCTTTTCGACGAGTAATCTTCGCCGAGGCGCTCCTGCGGCCAAACTCGCCCGGCTCCTGCAATGTGCGTCCGTCGATGCCGGCCTGACCATCGACCGGGTGGTGGCAACTGTCCCCGGGTTCATCGGACGTGACTGCGATACGATCATCCATGCCGCAAACGTCCCCGAACTAAACGGCGTTCACCTGGCCTCCGAATTGGCTTCCACGCTTTCGGTTCCCGTCCAGTTGGAGCGGGACGTGGTTCTGCAGTTGCTCGGGGAAAGCGCCTGCGGCGCGATTGCCAACGAATGCGAGGTGTTGGCTGTCTACTTCGGCACCGGAATCGGTGCCGCTTACCTTGGCGAAAACGGCATTTTTCGTGGCGGCGGGTGGGCGCTTGAAATCGGCCACATGCCGGTGCTCGAGCCGGGTGACCGTCAGGAATTCCCCAAGCGGATCGAGGCGTACGCCTCTGGTGCAACTCTGGTGGACCTCGCATCTGCACATGGCGTCGCCGTGAAGGACCTCTTCCAGGCTGCTGCGCAGTCGCCGGAATTGTGCGACGCTCTCGACGACATATTGTGGCAGCAGGCGATAACCGTTGCCAGAGCGACGGTGTTGTTTTCGCCACGCATCGTTCTGCTGGGCGGCGGCGTCATCGACATGGACGGCTATCCGCGCAACACGCTCACCCAGCGCATTGTTGGCGCATTGCCGCATTCCGGCTCGATTCACTCCATCGACATACGCTGGGCCACACTGGGCTGGCAGGCAGCCATTTTCGGTGCCGTTCGTCTTGGCGACATGGCGGCTTAATCCGTCGGCAGATCCGCGCGAGAACGCGTCTTGACTGCCGGCTGCGAAAGCGGCGCCGACAGGAAGCCTTGCGCGATCTCCGCACCGGGCGATTTTTTCAAGCTTGTCGATCGGTGCCTAACCTGTTTAAACGCTCCCGTTGCCGGACGCGTGATCCTTTTCCGGCAATTTCCCGGGAGAACGAGGAATGCCTCTTTCCATCGCCACATGGAACATCAACTCCGTTCGCCTGCGCATGCCGCTGGTCGAACATTTCCTCAAGACATGGCAGCCGGACATTCTCTGCCTGCAGGAAATCAAGTGTCGGAACGACCAGTTCCCCTCGGCGCCGCTGAGGAAGCTCGGCTACGAACACATCGAGATGCACGGGCAGAAGGGCTATCACGGCGTCGCCACTATCTCTCGCCTGCCGCTTCATGAACTCTCCGACCGTCGCGACTATTGCGGCGTCGGCGATGCACGCCATCTCTCCGTCGTCTTCGCGGCCGGTGGAAAGACAATCCGCCTCCATAATTTCTATGTACCGGCCGGCGGCGACGAGCCGGACCGCACGGTCAATCCGAAGTTCGGACACAAGCTCGACTTCGTCGACGAGATGAAGCTCCTGCACGCGGAGGCCGAGGCCGGCGTCTCGTCGATCCTCGTCGGCGACCTCAACATCGCGCCGCTCGAGCACGACGTCTGGTCGCACAAGCAGCTTCTCAAGATCGTCAGCCATACGCCGATCGAAACCGAGGGCCTGGTCTCGGTGATGACCGGAGGTGCATGGGTCGACCTGATGCGCCTCCACACGCCGCCGCCGGAAAAACTCTACACCTGGTGGAGCTATAGGGCGAAGGACTGGACCGCCGCCGACCGCGGACGCCGGCTCGACCACATCTGGTCCTCCGCCGATCTCGCGAGCCAGCTCGTGCGCGTCGAGATCCTCAAGGAAGCGCGCGGCTGGGAGCGCCCGTCCGACCATGTGCCCGTCATAGCCCATTTCGAGCTTTGACGGCGCCGTCCGCTTACGTAAACCGCCCGGCAAGCGCCTCCACGCGGCGGATCATCGCCTGGATGTTTTCCCGGATGCGGGCTTCCACCATGGCGGTCACCTCGGGATATTCCTCCAGCATCCGGCGGAAGAGCGGACGGTTGATCCGGATCACTTCGCTGTCCTCCTGCGCCGTCGCGGTGAACTTGCGCTCGACCATCGAGATGAGCGCGAGCTCGGACAGGAGCGCGCCGCGGCCGACGGTCATCACCTGCTGCTGGCGACCCTGCGCATTCGCATTCGAAAGCGCGAAGCTGCCGGCCGCCACGGCATAGGCGCAATCGGCCGGCGCGCCTTCCCGGAAGAGTTCGTGCCCCTTGGCCACCCGGCGGCGCTCTGCGCCGAAGGCGATAAGCCTCAGCTTGTCCTCGCCGATGTCGGCGAAGAGCGACACGTTGGACAAGAGTGCGATGTCGTCATTGAGCGCCAAGCGGCAAATCTCCCCCGGTCATGTCGTTCGGCTTAGGGAACGATCTTGTAGCCGCCGTTCTCTGTCACCAATATCTCGGCATTGGAAGGGTCGCGCTCGATTTTCTGGCGCAGCCGGTAGACATGCGTCTCGAGCGTATGGGTCGTGACGCCGGAATTATAGCCCCAGACCTCCTCGAGCAGCACGTCGCGGGTGACCACTTTCTGGTCGGCGCGGTAGAGATAGCGGATGATTGCGGCTTCCTTCTCGGTCAGTCGGATCTTCTGGCCGTTCTCCATGGTAAGCAGCTTCTGGCTGGGCTTGAATGTGTAAGGGCCGACATTGAAGGTCGCGTCCTCGCTCTGCTCATGCTGGCGGAGCTGGGCGCGAATGCGGGCAAGCAGCACGGCGAAGCGGAACGGCTTCGTCACATAATCGTTGGCGCCGGCCTCGAGGCCGAGGATCGTATCGGAATCGGTGTCGTGACCGGTCAGCATGATGATCGGGGCCTTGAAGCCGCCCTTGCGCAAGAGCTTCACCGCCTCGCGCCCGTCCATGTCGGGCAGACCGACATCCATGATCAGGAGGTCGACCTGTCGGCCACGCGCCATCTGAATGCCCTTCCCGGCGGTCGCTTCCTGCAGAAGGTCGAACTCTTCGTAGAGAGAGAGCTGTTCTATCAACGTCTCACGCAGATCATCGTCGTCGTCGACAAGGAGGATGGTGCGAGTCGCCATGGGACAGTTCCTGTTGCTTCCTGGTTCAAAACTAACTCAAATGCCGCTCTTGGCAAGCGCGGCAGTCGCTGCCGCATGTTTCCGTAAATCCTAACCTATTTAGGATAGAAACAGGCCGCAACTGAAAGTGGCCGCAGCGACGTCTGCGCGTCGGATGATACGCACGGCGCCGCAGGCATCGTCATATAGGAAAACCGGCTTAAGGTCGCGGCGCGATCACGGCAAAGCAAGAATTTGTGAGACCGATGCGCAAGAAGGCGTCGACAACAGGATCGAGAAAAGGGACCATCGTCGTCAGAACCGCTCCGCGCGACCGCAAGCGCGCCCTCGTGCTTTTCGACGGACGGGTCGAGCAGGCTGCGATCGGGCGCAGCGGCGTCACTGCCATCAAGCGCGAAGGCGACGGGGCGACGCCCCGCGCGGTCATGCGGCTCATCGGCGGCTATGTCAGGCGCGATCGCGTCCCGTTTCCCTCGACGCGCCTGCCGATGCGGGCCGTCCGGGGCGACATGCTCTGGTGCGATGCCCCGCAACACCCGTGCTACAATCGCCCCGTCAGGGCGCCGTTTCGTGCCGGACATGAACGCATGATGCGCGACGACGGGCTCTACGACATCTGCCTCGTCATGGATTGGAACATTTCCTCCCGAAGGCGCAATGCCGGCTCGGCGATCTTCTTCCACCTCATCCGTCCGGGCTACGAGCCGACCGAGGGCTGCGTGGCCGTCAGCCTTCCGGCAATGCGTCGACTGATCCGGCAAATGCACCGCGGGATAATCGTGAAGGTGGTGTAGCTTCGGCCCCGGGAAAAAGCCCCCGAATCAGCCCGACCGTTCCTCCTCAAGCATGCGCGGCGTCACGAAGCGAACCAGGCGGCCGGTGCCGGGCGCTATGTCCGACCAGCGCTCGACGTCGAAATCCATGACCGCAAGTCCGGCTGTCGGAAACTTCTCCCTCAGCCGCTCCAGCGCCGCTTCATCGCCGCGCCCGGCAAGCAGAAGCGAAAGATCGGCCATTCCCGGATTGTGGCCGACGAGGAGCAGTTTCTCCACCGTCGGCTCGACCCTGCGGACGGCGTCGAGAATGGCCGATGCGGCGACCTCGTAGATGCCGACCGCATCGCGCTCGGGGATCTTGTGCGGCAACGCCCCGGCGACGAGCTCCCAGGTCTCCTGGGCGCGCCGCGCGGTCGAAACGAGCGCCAGGTCCGGAGCAAGCCCTTGCCGGGCGATGAAGGCGCCGACGACGGGCGCCGCTTTGCGTCCACGCTCCGAAAGCGGTCGGCGATGGTCGGCAACGCCGTCCGGCCAGGCGGACTTCGCATGGCGGAGCAGCATGAGTCGGCGTGTCGAGGGCCGGGCGTCATCGGGCATGAAAGCTCCTCAGGACAGAAAACCGGGGGCGGCAGCGTATTGTCGCATCATCATGCGCATAAAAAAAGCCGCCCCGAAGGGCGGCTCAAACGCCGGAAAAGCTCAAAACCGGCTATTTCCATTCGCGAATGTCGACAAAATGACCAGCGACCGCCGCCGCGGCTGCCATTGCCGGAGAAAGCAGATGCGTGCGCCCCTTGAAGCCCTGGCGGCCTTCGAAGTTGCGGTTCGATGTGGAGGCACAACGTTCGCCGGGCTTCAGGCGGTCGTCGTTCATCGCCAGGCACATGGAGCAGCCGGGCTCGCGCCAGTCGAAGCCCGCTTCCTTGAAGATCTTGTCCAGGCCTTCCGCTTCCGCCTGTTCCTTGACGAGGCCGGAGCCCGGAACGATCATCGCCGAAACGGTCGGGGCGACCTTGCGGCCTTCGACCACCTGTGCGACCGCGCGCAGGTCCTCGATGCGGCCATTGGTGCAGGAGCCGATGAACACCCGGTCGATGGCGATGTCGGTGATCTTCGTGCCGGGCTTCAGGCCCATATAGTCGAGCGCACGCCACTTGGAGGTCCGCTTCGTCTCGTCCTGGATGTCGTCCGGGTCGGGAACGACGCCCTGGACGGAGACGACGTCTTCCGGCGAGGAGCCCCAGGAAACGATCGGCGGCAGATTGGCGGCATCGAGCACGACGACGCGGTCGTAATGGGCGCCTTCGTCCGTGTGCAGCGTCTTCCAGTATTCGACCGCCCTGTCCCAGGCCTCGCCCTTGGGGGCGCGCGGCTTGTCCTTGATGTACTCGAAGGTGGTTTCGTCCGGTGCGATCAGCCCGGCGCGCGCGCCGCCTTCGATCGTCATGTTGCAGACGGTCATGCGGCCTTCCATCGACAGCGACCGGATCGCCTCACCGGCAAACTCGATAACGTGGCCGGTGCCGCCTGCCGTGCCGATCTCGCCGATGATCGCAAGGATGATGTCCTTTGCGGTGACGCCCGGCGGCAATTGGCCGTCGACGCGCACCAGCATGTTCTTCGCCTTTTTCTGGATCAGCGTCTGCGTCGCCAGGACATGCTCGACCTCGGACGTGCCGATGCCGTGCGCCAGCGCACCGAAGGCGCCGTGCGTCGAAGTGTGGCTGTCGCCGCAGACGATCGTCATGCCAGGCAGCGTGAAGCCCTGCTCCGGACCGACGATGTGAACGATCCCCTGGCGCTTGTCGTTCTCCGAATAATATTCGACGCCGAAATCCGCGGCATTCCTGGCAAGCGCCTCGACCTGGATGCGGCTTTCCTCGTTCTTGATGCCGAGATGGCGGTCCGGTGAAGTCGGGACGTTATGGTCGACGACGGCGAGCGTCTTTTCCGGGGCGCGAACCTTGCGTCCGGCCATGCGCAGTCCTTCGAAGGCCTGCGGGCTCGTCACCTCGTGAACGAGGTGACGATCGATGTAGAGGAGACAGGTTCCGTCGGCCTGGCTGTCCACCAGGTGATCGTCCCAGATCTTGTCGTAGAGAGTACGCGGTGCGCTCATGGGGTATGTATCCATCGTATTTTCAAGAATGTGGAATGGGGGCCGGCGCCAATGCGGCCGGTAACGCTGATCGTGCGATCAGGATAGGCGGCTGGTGAGCGCCCCTGAAATGCGCGCAAAAAAGCGTGCCGGCAGGCGCTTGTGATCCTGCAGCACGACGATCTTCTGCTCGCGACATCCGAATTTGGATTCCATGACCGTGCTCATATCAATTTTTTGACAGTTCGGCAATCGGCGAGGCGGGGAGTGAAACCCGATGACGGGCGTGCTCGCGTTGAATGGGCGGAACGGATATGATAAGCAAAACTTATTATTCAACGCGATCGATCAAATGCCCAGCAAACTCGAGTCCGATACGATCGGGATGCTCCTCACCGATGTCTCCCGCCTGTTGCGCGGTGCCTTCGATCGCAAGGTCAATGCGATGGACCTCGGGATCACGCCCGGCGAGGCGCGCACATTGGTCCAGGTGGCCGTCACCGAGGGCATCAAGCAGGCGGAGATCGCGACCCGAATGGGGATCGAGCCCATGACCCTCTCCGCCTATCTCGACCGCCTGGAAGCGATGGGCCTCGTCGCGCGCATCCCGGATCCGGCGGACCGGCGCGCCAAGAACGTCGTCGTGACCGACAAGGCCGACCCGCTCATCACCGAGCTGATGTCGGGCCTGCGTGAAATGATGAATGCTTATACCGAGGACCTGGGCGACGACGGACGGGAGGTCCTGCGCGCAAACCTGAGGATCCTGCGGGACAGTCTCCGCCGCCTCGACCCGTGTCTCGCCGGCAAGGAGAAGGGGGCGGCCGAATGACGCTCAGGATGAGCGAGCGGCGCACGAGCATCATCGGCGCCTTCCTGGTGGCGCTCGGCCCCATCTCGATGGCGCTCTACACGCCGGCAATGCCGGAGCTCGTGCGTGCCTTCGCCTCCACCGAAGCGGCGATCAAGATGACGCTGTCTCTCTATTTCGGCGGCTTCGCCCTTGCCCAGCTCGCCTCGGGCACGCTTTCCGACGTCATCGGCCGGCGGCGAACAACGCTGATCTTCATGGCGATCTATCTCGCCGGCAGCCTGATGGCGGCCTTCGCGCCCTCCGTCCCGGTGCTGCTCGCGGGGCTCCTCGTGCAGGGAATCGGCGCCTCCGTCGGAATGACCGTGGCGCGCGCCATCGTTCGCGACCAGTTCACCGGCACAACGGCGGCGCGCATCATGAACATGATCGGCATGATGCTGGCGCTCGGGCCGGCGGTCTCACCGACCCTCGGCGGTATCGCGCTTGGCCTGTTCGGCTGGCAGTCGATCTTCCTGCTGATGGTCGGCTTCGCGCTGATGGCGTGCTTCATCGTTCAGCTCTTCATGGCGGAGACGACGACGCCGGATCGCAACAAGGGGCATTTCCGGCCCATTCTCGCAGCCTATGGCGAGCTTATGAGGGACGCTCGCTTCGTGTCCTCGACATTGGTGATCGCCGGCGCGGTCGGCGCGCTCTATGCATGGGCGACCATGCTGCCCTTCGTGCTGATCAGCCAGGTCGGGCTCACCCCGACCGAGTTCGGCATCGGCATGCTCATGCAATCGGGACTGTTCTTTTCGGGCACGGTCACGATGCGTCTCATGATGCGTCGCTTCACGCCGCAGGCGCTCGTGCCGGCCGGTCTCTTCTTCATCGGCGCGGCGAGCCTCGCCCTCGCCTTCACCATGCATGCGCTGGAACCGACTTTCCTCTCGGTGATGACGCCGATCGGGATCTATGCCTTCGGCATCGCCTTCGTCATGCCCTATATGATGACCGCGGCGATGGCCCCCTTCCCGCATATCGCCGGCACGGCTTCGGCGATGATGGGCTTCATCCAGATGAGCGCCGGACTCCTCGGCGGCGCGCTTGCCGCTCTCGTCGGGGTGCCGGCCACAGCACTCGGAACGATCATTCCGAGCTTCGGCCTTCTCTCGCTTGCAAGCTATTTCTGGTACCGCAGGTCCGTTCGCCTAAGGCCGCTGGTCGCACCGGCGGCTGCGGAGACGCCGCTGAGCGAAGCGGCGGAGTGAGCAAAGATAAAAAACCGCGGCGGAGCGATCCACCGCGGCTCCCAACCTGCAATCCTTCAGAGCTTAGCGGTTGCGCGCTGCCAGCGTGCGCAGGCGCAGCGCGTTGAGCTTGATGAAGCCGGCGGCATCCTTCTGGTCGTAGGCGCCCTGATCGTCCTCGAAGGTGACGAGCTTGTCGGAATAGAGCGACTTGCCGCTCTCGCGGCCGATGACCATGACATTGCCCTTGTAGAGCTTCAGCGTCACTTCGCCTTCCACATGCTCCTGGCTCTTGTCGATCGCCGCCTGCAGCATTTCGCGTTCCGGAGAGAACCAGAAGCCGTAATAGATGAGCTCGGCATAGCGCGGCATCAGCTCGTCTTTCAGATGCGCCGCGCCGCGGTCGAGCGTGATGCTCTCGATCGCACGATGGGCCGCAAGCAGGATCGTGCCGCCGGGAGTCTCGTAGACGCCGCGCGACTTCATGCCGACGAAACGGTTCTCCACGAGGTCGAGGCGGCCGATGCCGTTGTCGCGGCCGTATTCGTTGAGCTTGGCAAGAAGCGTTGCCGGCGACATGCGCACGCCGTCGATCGACACGGCATCGCCACGTTCGAAGCCGACCTTGATGATGGTCGCCTTGTCGGGTGCCGCTTCCGGCGAAATGGTGCGCATATGCACATATTCGGGAGCTTCCTGGGCCGGGTCCTCCAGCACTTTTCCTTCCGAGGAGGAGTGCAGGAGGTTGGCGTCGACGGAGAAAGGCGCCTCGCCCTTCTTGTCCTTGGCGACCGGGATCTGGTGCTTTTCGGCGAATTCGAGCAGATCGGTGCGGCTCTTGAACGACCAGTCTCGCCAGGGGGCGATGATCTTGATGTCCGGATTGAGCGCGTAAGCAGAAAGTTCGAAGCGCACCTGGTCGTTGCCCTTGCCGGTCGCGCCATGGGCGATCGCATCGGCGCCGGTCTTCCTGGCGATATCGATGAGGTGTTTGGAGATCAGCGGACGGGCGATCGAGGTGCCGAGCAGGTAGACCCCTTCATAGACGGCATTGGCGCGGAACATCGGGAACACGAAGTCCCTCACGAATTCCTCGCGGACGTCCTCGATATAGATCTCCTTGATGCCGAGCATCTCGGCCTTCTTGCGAGCCGGCTCCAGTTCTTCGCCCTGGCCGAGGTCGGCGGTGAAGGTCACCACTTCGGCGCCCAGTTCCGTCTGCAGCCATTTGAGGATGATCGAGGTGTCGAGACCGCCGGAATAGGCGAGAACGACCTTCTTGACGTCTTTATGCGATGCCATGGTTTTTGTCCGTCTGCTCGTTTTGTCAGGCTCTCGGGCGCGGCGCTGCCGCATCGAAAATCTGCGGCACTTTAGCCAGAACTTGAGGGGATACAAGCGGAACTACTGCATGTCGCCCAAAACTGTGCCGCGTTTGAGCGCGGAGGACAGGCGGGAAGAAAATGCAAGGCGGTCGCCAGGTCGCGTGAATCCACTGGCAAAAGCCTCAGGCCGGAGGTATCAGCAAGGATCGTCGTTCGAGGAATGCGTCATGGATTTCGTTCCCAACCTGCCGACACTCATCGCTTTCGCCGCAGCAAGTCTCCTCCTCGCCGCGACACCGGGTCCGGACATGACGCTTTCGATCAGCCGGGCGCTGGCGCAGGGGAAGAAGGCCGCGCTTTTCGTCGTGCTCGGCACCGGACTTGGCATCGTCGTCCATACGCTGCTCGTCGCCTTCGGCATTTCGGCACTGATCACGGCATCTCCGTCCGCCTTCCTGGTTCTGAAGACCGGCGGTGCAGCCTATCTCCTCTGGCTTGCGATCCAGGCGATCCGCTACGGATCCAGCCTGTCGGTGACGAAGGTGACGGAGGCGAAGGGAACTGCGCTTTCGAACGTCGCGACCGGCTTTTCGGTGAACATTCTGAACCCGAAAGTCGTGATATTCTTCATGACCTTCCTGCCGCAGTTCGTCAGCGCCGGAGATCCCGCCGTCACGGGCAAGCTCCTGTTCCTCGGCTTTTTCTTCATCGTCATCGGCATGCCGGTCAATGCGATGGTCGTGCTCGCCGCCGATTGGCTTGCCACCTGGCTGCAACGCAACAGGCGCGTCATGCGGGCGATCGACTACAGCTTCGCCGGCGTCTTCTCGATTTTTGCCGTGAAGATTTTCCTGACGCAGGCGCGCTGAGATTACCTCCGGGCGCTTGCGGTTATTTGCCCCTCATCTGCCTGCCGGCATCTTCTCCCCGTCCTGACGGGGAGAAGAGACAAGCGGCAAGATCCGCTACCCAAATTTCGAGTCGATATTCAAGGTTGCGGATCGGGCGCCGAGATCGCGGCGTGCCCTCTTCTCCCCGTCCTACGGGGAGAAGATGCCGGCAGGCAGATGAGAGGCCACACCCCCCCCAAACTTCGTCACCCGATCAGCAGCGCATCGTCGTCCAACGTCTGCCCGCGAATGCGGCGGAACATGGCGATGAGGTCCTCGACCTGAAGCGTCTTGCGGCTGTCGCCCGCAACATCGAGCACGATCTCGCCGCCGTGGAGCATGACGGTGCGGTGGCCGAAATCGAGCGCCTGGCGCATCGAATGCGTGACCATCAGCGTCGTCAGCTTGCGGTCCGAGACGATCTTCTGGGTGAGGTTCATGATGAACTCGGCCATTCCCGGGTCGAGTGCCGCCGTGTGCTCGTCGAGCAGCAACACCTCGGAGCCCGCAAGCGTCGCCATCACCAGCGACACCGCCTGGCGCTGGCCGCCCGAAAGCAGGTCCATGCGGTCGCGCATGCGGTTTTCGAGACCCAGATTGAGTTCGGCGATACGCTCGCGGAAATGCTCGCGCCGCCGCGAGCCGAGCGCCGGCGTCAGGCCGCGGCTTTCGCCGCGCCTGGCGGCCAGCGCCAGGTTTTCCTCGATCGAGAGAGCGCCGCAACTGCCGGCGAGCGGATCCTGGAAGACACGCGCGACGAGCCCTGCGCGGGCCGCCGTGCCCTTGCGCGTCACGTCGGTCGTGCCGATCGTGACGCGGCCGCCGCTCGGCAGCACGTCGCCTGCGAGAACCCCGAGAAGCGTCGACTTGCCGGCACCGTTGGAGCCGATGACCGTGACGAAGGAACCTTCCTCAATGGTGAGGCTGACGCCGTTCAGCGCCTGCTTCTGGAGCGGCGTGCCCTTGCCGAAGACGACCTGGATGTTTTCGACGTTGATCATGCGGCACCTCCGCGGCGCAGGCGGGGCAGGATGAGCGCTATCGTCACCAGCAGCGCGGTCACGAAATTGAGATCGGAAGCCTGCAGGCCGAGCGTATCGGTCGAAAGCGCCACCTGGATGGCGATGCGGTAGAGGATCGACCCGAGCACGCAGCCGATGAGCGCGATCAGAATGCCGCGGGCGCCGAGCAGCGTCTCGCCGATGATCACGGCGGCAAGCCCGACGACGATCGTTCCGACACCCGAGGTCACGTCGGCAAAGCCGTTGGTCTGGGCAAACAGCGCACCGCCCAGGGCGACGAGTGCGTTGGAGATCGCCATGCCGAGATAGATCTGCCGGCTGGTGTCGACCCCTTGCGCCCGTGCCATGCGGGAATTGGCGCCGGTCGCCCGCATCCCAAGGCCCGCATCGCTTTCAAGAAAGCGCCAGACGAGAACGACGGCAAGGGCGACGAGAATACCGACGAAAAGCGGGCGCACATAGAAGTCCCGCAGACCGAGGCCGTAGAAGGGCGAAAGCATCGTGTCGGCATTGATCAATGCGACGTTGGGCTTGCCCATGATGCGGAGATTGACCGAGAAGAGCGCAATCATCGTCAGGATCGAGGCGAGCAGGTTCAGAATCTTGAACCGCACGTTCAGGAGCGCCGTTACCATCCCTGCGGCAGCACCGGCGACCATCGCAACCGCTGCGGCAAGCCACGGATTGACGCCGGCGATGATCAGGACCGCGGTGACTGCGGCGCCAAGCGGAAAGGAGCCGTCAACGGTCAGATCCGGAAAGTCGAGCACCCGGAAGGCGAGAAAGACGCCGACGGCGACGAAGGCATAGACAAGCCCCAGCTCCACGGCTCCCCAGAAAGCGATTTGACTCAACGCCGGTAGTCCTCTTCTCGGATGCTCCGCAGGCGTAGGGCGCTGCGGAGCACGTATTCTGAAGTTGAAGCGGGATGCGCACCATTTCCGTATCCCGCTCGATAAGCGAACCGCCCCCGTATGGAACGGGGGCGGCAAAAAGACAATGATCGCCCGGAAAGGGGATCGCCCGGAAAGGGGATCGCCCGGAGAGCGGGATCGTCCGGAGAGGGGGGATCGTTACTCGATCGTGCGGGTCGCCCGCCCCACGACGCTCTCCGGCAGTGTGACGCCCATCCGGGTGGCGGCGCCCTTGTTGATCACGAGATCGGTTCCGGCGGCGACCTTGACGGCGATATCGCCGGGGTTTTCGCCCTTGAGGACGCGAACGACGACCTCGCCCGTCTGCTTTCCGACGTCATAGTAATTGAAACCGAGGGCCGCCAGTGCGCCGCGGGAGACGGAATCGGTGTCGGCGGTGAAGAGCGGCAGCTTGCTTTCCTCTGCGACGGCGACGGCACCTTCGAGGGCGGAGATGATGGTGTTGTCCGTCGGGACATAGATCGCGTCGGCGCGGCCGACGAGCGCACGAGCCGCACCCTGGACTTCGGCCGATTTCGTCGCGGCGGATTCGATCACCGTCAGGCCGGCCTTTTCAGCCTCTTCCTTGAGGACCGCCAGCAGCGAGACGGAGTTCGCTTCGCCCGAATTGTAGAGATAGCCGATGGTCTTGACGTTCGGCAGGATCTCCTTGATCAGCGCCACGTGCTCGGCGACCGGGGACAGGTCGGAAAGACCGGTGACGTTGCCGCCGGGCTTCTCCATGTCCTTGACGAGCTGCGCGCCCAGCGGATCGGAAACGGCGGTGAAGACAACGGGAATATCGCGGGTGGAGGAAACCACGGCCTGGGCCGACGGGGTGGAGATCGGCACGATCACGCTCGGGGCCTCGCCCGCGAACTGGCGGGCGATCTGTGCTGCGGTCGCCGGGTTACCCTGCGCCGACTCGTAAATGAACTTGAGGTTCTCGCCTTCCTTGTAGCCGGCGGCGGCCAGCGCATCCTTGACGCCGTCGCGTGCGGCATCGAGCGCGGGATGTTCGACGATTGCCGTAACGGCAACCGTGACTTCGTCGGCGCGTGCCGGTAGAGAAAGCGCGACCGTGGCGGCAAGCGCGATAAGAAGCGAACGCATGGGTGTCCTCCGGTTTATGGTTGGCGATTTCCGGGAAGGTCGGCTAACGTCCCTCCCGCATCGCTTCAGAATAATTCCGCCGCTTTCTTAGGAAAGCAAGGGCCCGAAATCAATCGGCGCAAACAGCTTCATCCATCAAACTTCTTCATCGATCGCGGTGATCGTGCGGCACGCCCGAAACTGGTGGAAGGGCGATGAGCCGCCTCAGTCCTCGCCGTGATTGGCGATCATCATCGCCTCGAAGGCGAGGCGGTCGACCTTGCGCATGCGTTCCGATTCCGACTTGAGCTGTCCGCAGGCGGCAAGAATGTCGCGGCCGCGCGGGGTGCGGATCGGCGAGGCATAGCCGGCCTGGTTGATGAAGTCGGCGAACTTCTCGATCTGCTCCCAGTCCGAGCACTGATAATTGGTGCCCGGCCAGGGATTGAAGGGGATCAGGTTGATCTTGGCCGGAATGCCCTTCAGGAGCTTCACCAGTTCCTTGGCGTCTTCCAGGCTGTCGTTGACGTCCTTCAGCATCACATATTCGAAGGTGATGCGGCGGGCATTCGACAGGCCCGGATAGGCGCGGCAGGCCTCCATGAGACCCTTCAACGGATACTTCTTGTTGATCGGCACCAGCATGTCGCGCAGATCGTCACGCACGGCATGAAGCGAAATCGCGAGCATCACCCCGATTTCCTCACCGGTGCGGTAGATCTCCGGCACGATGCCTGAGGTCGAAAGAGTGATGCGCCGCTTCGACAGCGACAGCCCGTCGCCGTCGGACGCGATCAGCAGCGCCGTCTTGACGTTCTCGAAATTGTAGAGCGGCTCGCCCATCCCCATCATCACGATATTGGTGATCTTGCGGCCTTCCGCCGGCACGATCGCACCCTGCGGCGTGTCGCGCTCGGGGAAATCGCCGAGCCGGTCGCGGGCGAGCAGAAGCTGCGCGAGGATCTCTTCCGCCGTCAGATTGCGCACCAGCTTCTGCGTGCCGGTGTGGCAGAAGGAACAGGTGAGGGTGCAGCCGACCTGGCTCGAAATGCAAAGCGTGCCGCGGCCCTCCTCGGGAATGTAGACCGTCTCGATCTCTACCGGACGGCCGGCGCCGCGTGGGGGGAAGCGCAGCAGCCACTTGCGCGTGCCGTCGCCCGAAACCTGCTCTTCGACGATCTCCGGCCGTGCGATGGTGAAATGCTCCCTCAGCATCTCGCGCATGTCCTTGGAGACGTTGGACATTTCGTCGAAATCCGAGACGCCGCGAACATAAAGCCAATGCCAGAGCTGGCTGACGCGCATCTTCACCTGCCGCTCCGGCACGCCCTTTTCGACGAGCAGCTTCGCGATGTCTTCGCGCAACAGGCCGATCAGCGACGGCTTTTCCGGCTGTGGCGCAAGCCGCACCTGGGGCGCCTTGACGATGTCCGCCCTGTTTAGAATCTCGGTGGCTGCCATGCTCATCTGGTCCTGTCGTAAAGCGACGGCTCGTCCGGAGACGTTTCCGGATCCTGTTCCGATGCTCGAATTGAAATCTGGCGAGCCTCGGCCACGCGCTCGACGGGGGTGCGGGGGCTCAGAATTTGGGGGCGCTTTAGCATTCTTTTGGCGGCGAGTCACCATGGGACGTTATTCTGCCCCTGATCCGCCTGAACACCCAACGCAAAAAGGCCGGCCTCATGGCCGACCCTTGCAATCGTCACGCGCGCTTGGCTCTTACTTGCAGGCCTCGATCTGCTTCAGGGCGGCCGAAATGCCGGAGAGCGAATAGGAGTAGGAGGTTTCCGTGCCGCGCCGCGATTTCGCGTTGACCGACATGGCCTTGCCCGATTTCATCGCAGCGACCAGTGCCGGTTCCTCGGCGGCGTTTTCCACCCAGGCGGAATTGCCCTTGGTGAACATGACGAAGGTGCGGCCGTCGACCACCACGTTGACCTTGGAATTGTCCTGCAGCGGATATCCCATCATCGCCTGCGGCTCATAGCTGATGTTCTGTCCCGGACGCTGCGAAACGAGGAAGAAGATATCGCCGTGATCGACGCCGGCCGGGGTCTTTTCCTTCGGCACGGACAGCACATAGCAGACCTTGCCGTTGCCGGCCTGGTAGGAATATGCACCCCAGGCGTTGAACTGCTGGATTCGCGTCGGAGATTGAGCGGAAGCCACGCCGGATGCAGCCATTACGAGTGCGAGTGCAGTTGCGATCTTTCTTACAAACATGAGTTCCTGCCGCTTGTCTTGCTTACGGTCGCCCGATACCGCGTGGGATGGGCAACGCATAGTCACGATTTAAGTTTATTTTGACTTAATCCGGGTTACCAAACCGTCAACGACTCGGGAAAACGCCCCTTTTTGCGCCCGCATGCGCATCGAGGTCCATTCGCACACGGATTGCCGATCCGGTCGACGTCGATACTGGAGAGCCGCCCCTTGCCTCCCTCTATGTCACAAAGAATCGGGCAAGAGTTTGACTTTCCGGGCGGGATTGCGGCAAGGCGCCTCTGGCGCCGGGGATCGGACGCGCAAACGCCGCAGTAGCGGGAATACCTCACTGCCCGGCGCCGTCTCGCAGCACTTCATCGGCCTTTTGGTAATGCCGTTCCTTGATCTGGCCGCTGATTGCGGCAAAGGCGGCCGTCAATACGGCGATGTCGTCGGAGAAGCCGATCATGGCCAGCATGTCAGGCACGAAATCGAGCGGCAGGACGAAATAGCCGAGCGCCGCGAGCAGAATGCCGCGCGTGCGCGTCGGCGTCGCCGGATCGACTGCGCAATAATAGGCGGCGACGAGGTCGCGGCTGAAGGGAATCTGCCGGGCCGCGCGCCGGAAGGTCGGCCAGAACCGGCGGCGCACCTTGTGTTCCTTGCGCTCCTGCTCGGATTCCTCGCCGGGGAGGAGAATTTCACCGATCTTGATATCGTCCATCGCGTCGATTCCGGTCGTTCAGGGTACTGCGCGGCATTGTAGTGCCGCAGCCTGATATGGGAACGGTGGCCGCTATTTCAAATGGCCGGGCACGCGGCTCCTGTTTGCTATGGTCGGGCATGCGGCCCTTATTTCATGTGGTCGGGCATGCGACCCTCGGCCGCCTGGTCCATCTTTGCCGCCAATTTGAAATCGAGTTCGGTCAGTCCTTCCGCGTCGTGAGTCGACAGCGTCACGTCCACCTTGTTGTAGACGTTGAACCATTCCGGATGATGATTGAGCTTTTCGGCGGCGAAGGCGCATTGCGTCATGAAGGTGAAGGCCTCGGCGAAGGTCTTGAACCGGAAGGTCTTCCATATAGAGCCGCCGTCCTCCGCAAGGACCCAGCCCTCCATCTTGTGCAAATGCTCGGCGATGGCCGCCGCGTCCAATTTTTCCGGCCGCATGCTCTTCCTCCTTGTGCATCCCGTCCTTAACAACGAGCTTGCCCGCGACAATGTTCACGCGCAAGCCCGCCGCTCGACGAGGACGTTCCGGTCCCTATCCGGGAGCCGGCGGAGGCCTTCGGGCGCTTTACCAGACGCTCGAAGCAGGATGCTCCTCATTGCTCGCGAGGTTCGAGCGCTCTTCGTGAAGCGGGAAGACCTCTTCCGTGAGATACGGACCGCCGCCGACCGAATCGCGTGACGACAGGAGCACGAAGCGGGAGACGGTAAAGGGAGCGGTGACGAAATTACCGCGCCCGGAGAGATATTCGACGACATCCTCGACGCGCGAGGAGCGCAGGCGCGCCAGCGTCACATGCGGGGTGAACTTTCGCGGATCCGAGGGAAGCCCTATGCGCTGGCAGATGCGCTCGATCTCGGCCTGAAGGGCGAACATTTCGCAAGCCATGCTGACGCCGGCCCAGACGGAGTGCGGTTTCTTGGAGCCGAAGGCGCCGGTGCCCGACAGCTGCAGCTGAAACTCGGGCCGTTCGATGCGGTCAAGCCTGTCGATGATCTCGTCGGCGGTTCGCCAGTCGACGTCGCCGATGAAGCGGAGCGTGATGTGGTAATTCTCCACATCGATCCAGCGAGCTCCGGGAAGACCTCCGCGCAGCAAGGAAAGACTCATTGCTGCATTGCGCGGAATTTCGAGGGCGGTGAATAGTCTCGGCATGGCGAGCTCCCCGAATCTCTTGCAGATGCTTGAAGCGAATCACGCATCGCATCTGCACGCAACCATTATTTGTCCCGTCGGAACGTTTACTTTCCCTTAACTGTGGATGCGCTGTCATTCTCCTTTCGCAAGTGAGCGGACGAAAAGCTCCGCCGTCGGCAGGAAGCGCTCTACCATGACGCCGACACCCCCGCCGTTCGGATGCATGCCGTCGTCGAGCTTAAGGCCGACCTCGGTCACGACGCCGTCGAGGAAGAAAGGGTAGAAGACGAGATTGTGTTCCTTTGCGAGGTCGGGATAGATCGGATTGAAGCGCGCCGCATAATCCGGCCCCATGTTCGGCGGCGCCATCATTCCTGCGAGCAGGACGGCGATGCCGCGCTCCTTGAGCCGTGTGACCATCGCCTGCAGATTCTTGCGCGTCTCTTCCGGCGGGATGCCGCGCAGCGCGTCGTTGGCGCCGAGCTCCAGGATTACGCCGTCTGTTCCGTCGGGGATCGACCAGTCGATGCGGGCAAGACCGCCGGAGGTGGTGTCGCCGGATACGCCGGCATTGGCGATCGTGACGGCGAGCCCCTTGTCCTTAAGGGCCTTTTCGAGGCGGGCGGGGAAGGCATCTTCCGGGGGAAGTTGGTAGCCGGCCATCAGGCTGTCGCCGAAGCCGACGAGGCTGACGGGCTCGGCGCGAGCCGCCGCCGATAACACGATTGTCATTGTCAGGCCGAATAAAATGGGCAGAAAGTCTTTTAATGCCATAGGCTCGTTCCTAAATCGGCGGACAATTGTTTGATGATCCGTATCAAATTTTCATATAGGGCTCTTTCGCGTGGCAAAAACCATCATCGAGTTGAAAAATGCGGATCTGACGCTGGGCGAAGCTGCGGCGTCCGTGCATGTGCTGAAGGGCGTAAGCCTCGCGATCGATGCCGGCGAATCGGTGGGCATCGTCGGCCCCTCGGGCTCGGGCAAATCGACTCTGCTCATGGTCATGGCTGGGCTGGAGCGGCTCGACGGCGGCGAAATCATCATTGACGGCACGGCGCTCCACCGCCTCGGCGAGGACGCAGTCGCCGATTTCCGCGGCCGCAATGTCGGCATCGTTTTCCAGTCCTTTCATCTCATCCCGAACATGACCGCGCTCGAGAACGTCGCGGTGCCGCTCGAGCTCGCGAATGTCCGCAATGCATTCGACATAGCGCGTAAGGAACTGATCGCCGTGGGGCTCGGCGAACGCCTGACGCACTACCCCGGGCAGCTTTCCGGCGGCGAACAGCAGCGCGTGGCGATCGCCCGGGCGCTCGCGCCCTCTCCGAAGCTGCTGATCGCCGACGAGCCGACGGGCAACCTCGACGCGGAGACCGGCCGACAGATCGCCGACCTCCTCTTTGCCGAACAGCGCGAGCGTGGCATGACGCTCGTTCTCGTCACGCATGATGCGGCGCTCGCCGGACGCTGCGAAAGACAGATACGCGTCCGCTCCGGTGAAATCGTCCCCGACGCTGAACGGCTCTCCGCCTCGGCCCGGCAGGGAGCCGTGTCCGCATGAGCGGGACGGTTGCCGTCCGGCGGCTGCTCCCCACGATTTCCCTGCGCCCTCTGCTCGCGCTGCGCCCGCTGTTCGCGCTTCGTCTGGCACTCCGGGAAATGCGCGGGGGGCTGAGGGGCTTCTATATTTTCCTCGCCTGCATCGCTCTCGGTACGGCCGCGATCGCCGGGGTCAACTCGCTGTCCCAGTCGATCAGCGAAACGATCGCCTCGCAAGGGCAGGAACTGCTCGCCGGCGACATCCGGTTCGAGCTCAACAATCGGGTGGCGACCGCGGACGAGCGTGCCTTCCTCCAGGGTCTCGGCGAGGTTTCGGTATCCGCCGGTCTTCGTTCCATGGCGCGGCTCCCGGACGGCTCCAACCAGGCGCTGGTGGAGCTCAAGGCCGTGGACGGCGCCTACCCGCTTTACGGCAAGCTCGAAAGCGAGCCGGCAAAGCCGCTCCCTGAATTGCTGGCGAAGGACGGCGAGGTGTTCGGCGCAGTCGCCGCACCGCTGCTTCTCGAGCGCCTCGGCATCTCGCCGGGCGCGGAAATTCTCATCGGCAATGCGCGTATTCGGGTCGGCGCGGTACTCGCCAGCGAACCCGACGCTCTTTCCGACGGCTTCGGTTTCGCGCCGCGGCTGATGATTTCCTCCGATGCGCTTGTCGCTTCCGGGCTCGTGCAGACCGGCAGCCTTGTCGAACACACCTACAAGGTCCGCCTGCCGGATCCCGCAGACGTGCCGCTCATTCGCGTGCAGGCCGAGACGCGCTTTCCCTCCGCCGGCTGGTCGATACGGACGAGCGGCAATGCCGCACCCTCCCTCAACGCAAACATCACGCGTTTCTCGCAATTCCTGACGCTCGTCGGGCTCACGGCGCTGATCGTCGGAGGCGTCGGGGTTGCCAACGCCGTGCGCTCCTATCTCGACGGCAAGCGCAGCGTCATCGCGACTTTCAAATGTCTCGGCGCTCCGGCGTCGCTGGTCGCGATGATCTACCTTGCGCAGATCCTGATGATCGCCCTCATCGGCATCGCGATCGGCCTCGTGCTCGGCGCCCTCATCCCCTTCGTGGCAGCGCAGTTCCTTGCCGGCCTGCTGCCCGTATCCACCGCATTCGTGCTCTATCCCTCGGCCCTGGGTCTTGCGGCGCTTTTCGGCCTTCTGACGGCGCTGACCTTCGCCATCCTGCCGCTCGGGCGGGCGCGCCGTGTGCCGGCGACTGCGCTTTTCCGGCAGCAGGGTTTCGAGCCGGCGGGCTTGCCTGCCCTGCCCTATCTCGCCGGCGCCTTCATCTGCCTGGCAGGACTTGCCGGGCTCGCGGTCTGGGCCGCCTATGACCGTTCCATTTCGCTGATCTTTCTTGGCGCGATCGCCTTTGCCTTCATCGTGCTGCGCGGGGTTTCGCTCCTCATATCCTGGCTGGCGCGGCGCAGCCCGCGCGTCAATTCGCCGGCGCTGAGACTGGCCATCGGCAACATTCACCGGCCGGGTGCCTTGACGCCGTCGGTGGTGCTGTCGCTCGGCCTCGGTCTCACTCTTCTGGTGACGCTGGCGCTCATCGACGGCAATCTGCGGCGCGAGCTCACCGGCGACATGGCCGAGCGCGCGCCCAACTTCTTCTTCGTCGACATCCAGGGCAGCGAGATCGAAGGCTTCCGCTCCGTGCTCGCGGGAGCTATGCCGGAGGGCAAGATCATCGAAGTGCCGATGCTGCGCGGGCGCATCGTCGCGCTCAACGGCGAGGATGTGAACAGCCGCAACGTTCCCCCCGGCGGCCAATGGGTGCTGCGCGGAGATCGCGGCATCACCTATGCCAAGAACAGGCCGGAAAATTCCAAACTCACCGAAGGCAGCTGGTGGCCCGAGGACTATGGCGGCGAGCCGCTCGTCTCCTTCTCGGCGGAGGAGGCCCGCGAGCTCGGGCTGAAGCTCGGCGATACGGTGACCGTCAACGTGCTCGGCCGCAACATCACGGCCCGGATCGCCAATTTCCGCGAGGTCGAGTGGGAGTCGCTGTCGATCAATTTCGTCATGGTCTTCTCGCCGAACACCTTCGCCGGCGCCCCGCATGCCTGGCTCGCGACCATCATCGATCCCGACGCTTCGGCCGAGGAGGAGGCGGCGGTATTGAAGAGGGTGACGAATGCCTACCCGACGATCACCAGCGTGCGCGTGAAGGACGCGCTCGACATCGTCAATACGCTGCTCGGGCAGCTTGCAACTGCGGTGCGCGCGGCCGCGGCGGTCGCGCTTGTCGCGTCTATCCTCGTGCTTGCCGGCGCACTTGCCGCCGGCAACCGTGCCCGCATCCACGATGCGGTGGTCCTGAAGACGCTCGGCGCGACGCGGGCGACCCTGATCCGCGCCTTCAGCTACGAATACGTCATTCTCGGCCTGGCGACTGCCGTCTTCGCGCTTTTCGCCGGCGGCGTTTCGGCCTGGTTCGTCGTCAGCCGCATCATGACCCTGCCGTCGAGCTTCCTGCCGGACGTTGCCGTCGGGACCATCGTTCTTGCGCTGGTCGTCACGGTCGGGATCGGCCTCGCCGGCACCTGGCGCGTCCTCGGGCAAAAGGCCGCTCCGGTGCTGCGGGAACTCTGATCCTGCCATGCCTGTCGCGCGATTTCGGCCATGACGGCCGAGTTAACCGTAAATCACTCCAGTTTGATGGTCCGGCGGGCCGACTTTGTTCGATTCCAAGCGCTTCGCCCTTGTGCATGACGGCGTTCACCATCATATTTGTCCACAGGCATGCTGGAGCCCCGCAGCGGCGCCTGGGCGCGCAAAGGAACGACAAGGTTCGCCGCCCGACACCGTAACTTCAACCGGGGCTTAAATGAGGAAACAATGGCTGATCTGAGAAACTACCAAACCCGAATGTCGCCCGCCGGCGCTCAGGCGGGTGCCGTGATCGACGAAGGCCTTCGCGCTTATATGCTGAAGGTCTACAACCTGATGGCCCTCGGCCTGGCGATCACCGGCGTGGCAGCTTACGGAACCTATGCGCTTGCCGCCTCTAATCCGGCATTCGCCCAGCTTATCTACGCTTCCCCCCTGAAGTGGGTCGTGATGCTGGCGCCCCTTGCGCTGGTGTTCTTCCTGAGCTTCCGCATCAATTCCATGAGCGTTTCCGCGGCGCAGACGACCTTCTGGGTCTATGCGGCGCTGATGGGCCTGTCCCTGTCGTCGATCTTCCTGGTCTTCACCGGCCACAGCATCGTGCAGACTTTCTTCGTGACGGCTGCTTCGTTCGGCGCCCTGTCGCTTTACGGCTATACGACGAAGAAAGACCTTTCGGGCCTCGGATCGTTCCTGATCATGGGCCTCTTCGGCGTGATCATCGCATCCGTCGTCAACATCTTCCTTGCCTCTTCGGCACTCGGCTTTGCGATCTCGGTGATCGGCGTGCTCATCTTCGCCGGCCTGACCGCCTACGACACGCAGAAGCTCAAGGAAATGTACTTTGAAGGCGATGACGCCTTGGTCGCCGGCCGCAAGGCCATCATGGGTGCGCTGACGCTCTACCTCGACTTCATCAACCTGTTCATGTTCATGCTGCAGTTCCTTGGCAACAGGAACGAGTAGTAGCGAACCGGTTTGACGGAAAAGGCGGCCTCGGCCGCCTTTTTTGTTTGCCGGAGCCGGCCTTGATCGATCCGGCGCATCCATGCGAGACAGTACATCTCCAGCCATAATGCGCGAAGAATTCCATGACCGCCACGCTCCGCGACGCCGTTGCCGCCGACCTCCGCTCGATTACCGAGATCTATCGCGAGTCCGTCTTGAACGGGGTCGCGACCTATGAGGAGACGCCGCCATCCGAAGCCGAGATGGCGCTCCGCTTCTCCACGATCACCGGCAACGGCTACCCCTATGTGGTCGCGCTGGACGAGCGTGGCACGGTTATCGGCTATGCCTATGCCTCCGCCTTCCGCAACCGCACCGCCTATCGGTTCCTGGTGGAGGATTCGATCTATCTTTCGCCGGAAGCACGGGGCAAGGGTATCGGCAAGGCGCTGCTTTCCGAACTGGTCGGGCGCTGTACGGCTCTCGGCTTCCGCCAGATGATAGCGGTAATCGGCGGGGCGCACCCCTCATCGATCGCCCTGCACCGGGCGCTCGGCTTCGAACTGCAGGGGCTGATGAAGGCAACCGGCTTCAAGCATGGCCGGTGGCTGGATACGGCCTTGATGCAGCGGCCGCTCGGAGAAGGAACCGCAACGAAGCCCGCCGAGGGCGTCTATCCGGATACGCTTTATAGGAGCTGAGCCTGCGCAGGTGAGCTTCAAGCGTCAAATTCAGCGCCGAGCTCCCGTTCGGTGAGGATGCGGTCGATCAGACCCCACTCTAGAGCTTCTTCCGCCGTCATGAAACGGTCGCGATCCATCGCGCGCTCGAATTCTTCATATGTTCGCCCGCAATGCTCGGCATAAAGCCGCGTCATGCGGTGTTTGGTTCGCCTGATTTCCTCGGCATGGATGAGCATATCGGAGGCCTGTCCCTGAAAGCCGCCCGAAGGTTGATGGACGAGAATGTTTGCATTGGGCAGGGCGGTGCGCTCGCCCGCTTGGCCTGCCATCAGCAGGAACGAACCCATCGAACGGGCCGTCCCCATGCAAAGCGTATGCACGGGCGCCCGGATGTAACGCATCGTGTCGTACATCGCGAAGCCGCTGGTAACGACACCGCCGGGCGAGTTTATATAGAGTTGGATCGGTTTTCTGGGGCTTTCGGCTTCCAGGAACAACAACTGTGCGCAAACGAGAGCAGACACTGCATCGTTCACCTCGCCGTTCAGAAAGATTATTCGCTCCCGCAGCAGGCGGGAATAGATGTCGAATGAGCGCTCGCCACGGCTGGATTGCTCGACGACCATAGGGACGAGTTGCATCGCTTCGCGCATAGGCGAACTCCTGTCTGATGAGTTTGTTTTGGTAGAGTGAGACGTCAGGCGGCGCGCATCAGCCAAAGCCGGTTGCTGTTCGCCGCCGGCGGAGTTCGCGGAGCCAGCCGCTCATCCTCCAGCCCATGGATAATTCTCAGAATCGTGCCGCCGTCATTGCTGGGCCTGACCTGAAACGCCACGAGGCTTTCGAGAAAGGGAGGTTCGTCGTCGCGCATTCTGTAGCGGATTTCCTTGCCCGGCGCCGTGGAGACAGGCTCGGCCCCAGTCAGTTCGCGCCTGGGCAGCCATCGCTCACGGAACTCAGGCATGCTGATTGCCCGCCACACCTTTTCAGGCGATTCATCGAGTTCGTATTCGAGCACCAGATTCCTTGCCTGCTCGTTCAGCTCCACATCGTTCATTGATCCATATCCCTCAGCAAGACCTTCAACGCATCGATCCGCGCCGGCCAGTAGGCGCGATATTTCGCCAGCCATCCGGCAACGAGCGCCAGCCCCTCCGGGTCGACCTCGTAGTTCACGAAGCGCCCCTGCCGCTCCTCCCGCACCAGCTTTGCATTACGCAACACGTGGAGATGTTGGGACATGGCCGGCTGGCTGATGTCCATTCCGTTGCGCAAGGCACTGGCATTCATACTTCCGCTCGCCAGCTTCTCGAAGATTGCACGGCGTGTCGGGTCGGCGAGCGCTTTGAATATGTCGTTCTCAGTCATGACGTCAGATAAGCATACACTTATCTGATTCGCAACACGGATGGCACGCTTCGATGCAAGCGATTTGCCGCCGCCAACCGATTCAGGGATAAACCCGCATGCGGGGAGAGGGGACCGAGGCGAAGCGCTGCCGCTTGTCCCTTCGCCCCGCCTGCGGGGAGAAGGTGCCGGCAGGCGGATGAGGGGCGGCTCCGAGTGATATGTCGGTCAGGTTTTGACGAGCTTCAGCACCTTGTCGAAGGCCTTGAGCACCTGGGCGAGCTCGTGGCCTCGCTTCAATATCGTCCCGTGAGCGTTGAGCACGCTGAAGGCGCCCTGTTTCGCGGCGAGCTTCGGGTTTTTCTCGATGCGGTAGAGAGGCACTTCTCCGGCGCGCTTGAACACCGAAAAAACGGCCCGGTCCCTCAGGTGGTCGATCGCATAGTCGCGCCACTCCCCTTCGCCCACCATACGGCCGTAGACCTTGAGAATCAGGTCGAGTTCGCGGCGATGGAAGGTGACGGGCGGGGGGTTCTTGGCTTGCTTGTATTCGTGAAGATCGACGACCACATCGGAGGTGGTCTGGCCGTAGTGACGTGCTTCGCCTCGCGGCAAATCCGTTTCATCAGTCATCGGCATTTCGGCCTTCTAATGTGACAGGACCACGACAGTGTGCCTCACACGATCGGAAAAGCAAGCCGGAAGCTGTTGATCAATGTCAGCAATTCTTGGGGCTGCCGCAATTCAGTCAAAACGCCGCCCCAATTCGCCGCAACACTCCGACCGCTGCCGGACAGAGTCGTTGCCACCGTATGTCCGGCCAGCCGTCATGCTGCGGGAGGTTCTCGAACGCAGACATGGCTGGTTCGGTCCGGTAACTTCGAACCCTCAGCCCCAGCCCCTCGATGCTGCCGGGCCGAACCATCCCCTGTTCCGCCGCAAGCGATGCGGAACATTTCCTGTCATCAGAGCTTTCCCTGCGGCCCCGCGAGAACCGTTGCGGCGCCGATAATGGCTCCCGGCGTTTCCTTGTCCTTCATCGATTGCAGCAGCACCGCGCAACCGCTGTTGCCCTGGCCTTCGAACAGGACCGAGGCGGGCAGCGTGAACTCCGCGGGCTTGCCCTCCCACATGCCGATGGTCTGGATGTCGCGCACGGCATGCCAATACGCGATCTCCTTGCCGCTGTTCTCGCCCTTCTCGACCTTGACCACCCTTGCCCGGTCGAAATAGACGACGACGACATTCGCCCTGCCTTTGCCGGCACCGACCTTGATCGAGATTTCATCGCCGCCGATCGAGGCGGCGATCGGCACCGACAGGCCCTTGCCCTTCTCGTCCATCAAGGCAAGCCGGTTCCTGATGGCCGGCAGGTCCGCGCCGTTGGCGTGGTCGCGCCCGTTCAGGATCGCCTGCGGCGTATAGACGCCGTAGCGGCCGAGCATGCGCGCATAGGCATATTGCCGCTCGGTATTTTCCTTGGAAGCGAGCGTGTCCGCCCATCCGAGATAGTTCCAATAGTCGACATGATAGGCGAGCGCGACGACCTCGCCTTCATCGACGAGCTTCTTGAGCGCCGCGTCCGCCGGGGGACAGGAGGAGCAGCCCTGGCTGGTGAAAAGTTCGACGACGCCCTTGAGCGCCCCGTCCTTGACCGCTCCATCCTTCACCGGCCCGCTCTCGGCCGCCCTGCCGTCATCCGCTGCGGATGCTCCGCAGAACGCACCAAACAGCCCGATCGCCAGGGCGAGACGTCGGATTGTTGGTGTGCAGGCGGATATCATGGCGTCTTTGTTCGTGCTCGTTAGAGCACTTCCGGGAAAATGTGGAACGTTTCCATCCGGAAGTGCGTCGCTTCAACGCGTTTGCCGCGCGGGGAGACCCCTACATACGACGGGTATTCTTCAACGAAAAGTCACGTTGGAGTGACTGCCGCAAAGCCGTGCAAAACCCTGTGGACCGGACAATAAAAAGCCGGGGCGTCGATGTGGACGCCCCGGCTTTTCTGTTCATACGTCGCCGATCAGGCGGCGAGATCGCGCAGAACCGTCTGCAGGATGCCGCCATTGTTGACGTAGGTGACCTCGTCGAGCGTATCGATGCGGCAAATGAGCGGGACCTCCTTCACCGAGCCGTCGCCATAGGTGATCTTCGCCACGCGCTTCTCGCGCGGTTGGACGTTGGCGAGATTCTCGATCGTCACGACTTCGTCGCCCTTGAGAGCCAGCGATTCCCAGGTCGTGCCTTCCTCGAAGACGAAGGGTACGACGCCCATGCCGACCAGGTTCGAACGATGGATGCGTTCGAAGGACTGGGCAATCACGGCCTTGACGCCGAGGAGGTTGGTGCCCTTGGCCGCCCAGTCACGCGAAGAGCCGTTGCCGTATTCGACGCCGGCGAAGATGACGAGCGGAACGCCCTCCTCCTTGTACTGCATGGCCGCGTCATAGATCGACATCTCCTCCTTGGAGGGATAGTGGATCGTATAACCGCCTTCCTTGCCGTTCGGGCCGAGCATGTGGTTGCGGATGCGGATATTGGCGAAGGTGCCGCGCATCATCACCTCATGATTGCCGCGGCGCGTGCCGTACTGGTTGAAGTCGGCAATCCCGACGCCGTGCTCGAGAAGATAAGCGCCGGCAGGCGAGGCCGCCTTGATCGAACCGGCCGGGGAAATGTGGTCGGTGGTGATCTTGTCGCCGAAGAGACCGAGGACACGGGCGTTCTTGATGTCGGAAATGCCGGCGCCCTTCTTGCCCATGCCGACGAAGTAGGGCGGGTTCTGGACGTAGGTGGACCCCTCGTCCCAGGCATAGGTCTGGCCGGCCGGAACCTGGACGGCCTGCCAGTTGGCGTCGCCCTTGAACACGTCCGCATATTTGGTCGCGTAGAGCTCGCGGGTGACGTATTTGAAGATGAAGTCCTGGATCTCCTGCGAAGTCGGCCAGATGTCCCTGAGGTAGATGGGCTGCCCGTTCTGGTCTTCGCCGATCGGCTCCTTCGTCAGGTCCTTCTGGACGGAACCCGCCAGCGCGTAGGCGACGACGAGCGGCGGCGAGGCGAGATAGTTCGCCTGCACGTCCGGCGAGATGCGGCCTTCGAAGTTGCGGTTGCCGGAAAGCACGCCGGCGGCGATCAGACCCTTGTCGTTGATCGTCTTGGAGATCTCCGTCGGCAGCGGGCCGGAATTGCCGATGCAGGTTGTGCAGCCGAAGCCGACCAGATTGAAGCCGAGCTTGTCGAGATCTGTCTGGAGGCCGGATTTCGACAGGTACTCGGCGACGACCTGCGATCCGGGCGCCAGCGACGTCTTGACCCAGGGTTTCGTCTTCAGGCCCTTGGCGACCGCCTTGCGGGCAAGCAGGCCGGCGGCGATCAGCACCGAGGGGTTCGAGGTGTTGGTGCAGGAGGTGATCGCGGCGATCGCGACGTCGCCATGACCAAGATCGTAGTCGGTCCCCTCGACCGCGTAGCGGTTGGCGAGCTGGCCGGGCTTCTTGTAGTCGTTGTCGAGCGCCGCCGCGAAGCCGGAGGCGATGTTCTCGAGCGCGATGCGGCCCTCGGGGCGCTTGGGGCCGGCCATCGACGGCACGACGTCGCCGAGGTCGAGTTCCAGCGTGTCGGTGAAGACGAGCTCGGAACCATCCCCTTCCCGCCACATGCCTTGGGCCTTGGAATAGGCTTCGACCAGCGCGATGCGGCTCTCTTCACGACCCGAGATGGTGAGATAGTTGATCGTTTCGGCATCGACCGGGAAGAAGCCGCAGGTGGCGCCGTATTCCGGGCCCATATTGCCGATCGTCGCGCGATCCGCGAGCGTCATGTTGTCGAGGCCGGAGCCGAAGAATTCGACGAACTTGGAGACGACGCCCTTCTTGCGCAGCATCTGCACGACGGTAAGCACGAGGTCGGTCGCGGTCACGCCTTCCTTGAGCCTGCCGGTGAGCTTGAAGCCGATGACTTCCGGCAGGAGCATGGAAACCGGCTGGCCGAGCATCGCCGCTTCGGCTTCGATGCCGCCGACGCCCCAACCGAGCACGCCCAGCCCATTGATCATCGTCGTGTGGCTGTCCGTGCCGACGCAGGTATCCGGATAGGCGGTGACTTCGCCGTCCTCTTCCCTGGTCCAGACGGCCTGGCCCAGATATTCGAGATTGACCTGGTGACAGATGCCGGTGCCGGGCGGCACGACGCGGAAGTTCTTGAAGGCCTGCTGGCCCCATTTGAGGAAGCGGTAGCGCTCGCCGTTGCGCTGGTATTCAAGCTCGACATTGCGGGCAAAGGCGGTCGGCGTGCCGAATTCGTCGACGATCACCGAGTGGTCGATGACGAGATCGACGGGAACGAGCGGATTGATCTTTTCCGGGTCGCCGCCGAGCGAAACCATCGCGTCGCGCATTGCCGCGAGGTCGACGACGGCCGGAACGCCGGTGAAGTCCTGCATCAGCACGCGCGCCGGGCGATAGGCGATCTCGTTCTCGGCCGTGCCCTTGTCGCCGAGCCATGCGGCGATGTTTTCGATGTCCTTCTTGGTGACCGAGCGTCCATCTTCATTGCGCAACAGGTTTTCCAGCAGAACCTTCATCGAATAGGGAAGCTTCGAGATGCCGGCGAGGCCGTTCGCCTCCGCCTTCGGCAGGCTGTAGTAGACATAGTCCACGCCGTTGACCGTGAGCGTGGAGCGACAATTGAAGCTGTCTAGGGATTTGGACACTGGATGATACCCCGTTCCGTCTGATCGCCAAAAACTGACGTACGAACGCCCGAGCACCTGTGAGGCGCGAAGTGGGATGCGGGTACGGTCATTTCCGCTGTCCGTACGTGGAAGCTCGTTCCATGTTCGGCGCTAGGATGAAATTCACGCCGACCGCTGGCGTGTTGGCCGCCTTATAGATAATTTCTCCAAATCGTGCCAGACCAACCAAGGTTCAATCGGAACTTTTTTTGCTCCGCGAAAAGACACGTCAAGGGAAGCTGGAAATTCATGCGCCTCATGGCTGAAGGTTTGAGTGCGAGGCGCGGCGAGGACCTGATTTTCAACGATATTTCGTTCGCGCTGGCTGCCGGCGAGGCGCTTGTGGTAACGGGTCCGAACGGTGCCGGCAAGTCGACCCTCCTGCGCGTCCTGGCGGGGCTCCTCGAGCCGGAATCGGGCCGCGTCCGGCTGGAGGACGGCCCATCGGGATACGAACATCCGCGCGAACTCAGCCACTATCTCGGCCACCGCAACGCGATGAAGCGCGAGCTGACGGTGGAGGAAAACCTCACCTTCTGGCAACGCTTCCTTGGCGATTCGCCGGGCGGCTCCGGCATCGGCCTCGTCGAAGCGGCGGAGGCAGTGGGGCTCGCCGACATCATTCATCTGCCCTTCGGCTATCTTTCCGCCGGCCAGCAGCGGCGCATGGCCATGGCGAAGCTCATTGTCGCCTTCCGGCCCATCTGGCTTCTCGACGAGCCGACGGCGGCGCTCGACGTCAGCGCCGACAGGCTTTTTGCCGGACTGGTCGCCGCCCATCTCGCCCGCGGCGGCGTCGTCGTCGCGGCCACCCACCAGCCGCTTGGATTCGCGGGGGCGAAAAGCCTTGAAATGACGGGATTCGTCCATTGATCGCGCTCTACTTCCGGGATCTCAAGCTTTCGGTGCGCGCCGGCGGCGGCGCGATGATCGGCGTGCTTTTCTTCATGACGGTCGTCGCGGTCATCCCCTTCGGCGTCGGCCCCGATCTGAACCTGCTCGCCCGCATCGGCCCGGCGATCCTCTGGATCGGCGCGCTGCTCGCGTCGCTGCTCGGCCTCGACAGGCTCTTTCAGGCGGAGCGCGAGGACGGTTCGCTCGACCTCATCATGATGCAGGAGACGCCCTTGCTCCTGGCCGTTCTCGTCAAGTGCGCCGCTCATTGGACCGCCACCGGCCTGCCGCTGGTGATCGCCTCGCCCTTTCTCGGACTGTTCATGAACATGGACGAAGGCGCCATCGGAGCCACCATGGTCACCCTGCTCGCGGGGACGCCGGCGATAACCTTCATCGGCGCGGTCGGCGCTGCTGTCGCGGTGGCGCTGCCGCGCGGCGGGCTGCTCGTCTCGATCCTCGTCCTGCCGCTTGCCATACCGGTGCTCATCTTCGGCGTCAGCGCGGTCTATGCGGCGATCGAGGATCCGGCCCCGTTTCTGCCGCCTTTCATGATATTGATGGCGATAACCCTGTTCTTCGCGGTGATCGGACCAGTGGCGGCCGCGGCGGCACTCAGGCACTCGGCCGACTGAGGAGACCCGGCACCTTAGGATGAATTGCGGAAGCCGGCCTTCCGCGTTAAAGAACCGTCATGAGTGAAAGCAGCCTGGCCATTCGGAAATTCAGCGATCTCGCCAACCCTACCCGGTTCCTGGCGCTGACGGATCGCGTGCTGCCCTGGCTTGCTGCTCTCACGCTGCTCGTCTTTGCGGCCGGGCTCTGGCTCTCCTTCACCACCGAAGGCGACTACCAGCAGGGCGAGACGGTGCGCATCATGTATGTGCATGTGCCTTCGGCCTGGCTTTCCATGATGTGCTACACGGTCATGGCGATCTCCGCTCTCGGCACGCTCGTCTGGCGTCATCCGCTCGCCGACGTCTCGGCAAGAGCCGCAGCGCCGATCGGCGCCTGCTTCACCTTTCTGGCTCTCGTCACCGGCTCGCTCTGGGGCAAGCCGATGTGGGGCACCTGGTGGGTCTGGGATGCGCGGCTGACCTCGGTCTTCGTGCTCTTCCTCATGTATCTAGGGCTGATCGCGCTGAACCGCGCCATGGATGAGCCGAGCCGATCGGCGCGCGTCTCGGCCGTGCTTATCCTCGTCGGTTTCGTCAACATCCCGATCATCAAGTTCTCGGTCGAATGGTGGAACACGCTGCATCAGCCTGCAAGCGTCATGCGCCTCGACGGGCCGACGATCGATCCGGAGTTCCTGCGGCCGCTCATCGTCATGGCGATCGCCTTCACGCTCCTGTTCTTCACCCTGCATATCGCCGCCATGCGCAACGAGATCTGGCGCCGTCGCGTGGCCTCGCTCAGACGCCAGGCGGCGCGCAATGCCGGCCGGGAGCAGCTTACGCCATGATGAGTCATGCCGCCTATGTCATTGCCAGCTACGCGGTTGCCGCCGCCACCGTAGCCGGACTCATCCTTTGGGTCCTCACCGACGGCCGCGCCCGCAGGCGCGAATTGCAGCAGCTCGAGGCCGCCGGGATCCGCCGCCGCTCCGCGGAACTGCCGGCCGGAGGGGCCAAATGACGAACGCTGAGACGCCGCAGGACGAGCGCAGGCCCGGAGCCCTCCGCTATCTCATGGCGGCGCTTCCGCTCCTCATCTTCGCGGTGCTCGCACTCATCTTCTGGAGCCAGTTGAACTCCGGCAAGGACGTCAGCGAAATTCCCTCGGCGCTGATCGGCACCAAGGCGCCGATGCTCGCCATGCCGCCGCTCGAAGGGGCTGCAACGCCATCGGGCGAACCCATGCCGGCTCTCGACGACACGGCAGTCAAGGGCAGGCTCACGCTCGTCAATGTCTGGGCTTCCTGGTGCGTGCCCTGTCGGCAGGAGCATCCGATCATTCTTCAGCTGTCGAAAGACCCGCGCCTCACCGTCGTCGGCATCAACTACAAGGACCGGAACGAAAACGCGCTGCGCTTCCTCGGCGAACTCGGCAACCCTTTCTCTGCAATCGGCGTCGATCCGAACGGAAAGGCGGCGATAGACTGGGGCGTCTACGGCATCCCGGAATCCTTCCTCGTCGCCGCCGACGGCACGATCCTCTACAAGCGTGCCGGCCCCTTCGACGAAAAGAGCCTCAGGGAAGGGCTGCTGCCGGCGATCGAGAAGGCGCTTGCGGGCTCGTAGGCCGCGACCGCCCTCATCCGGCCTGCCGGCCACCTTCTCCCCGCAAGCGGGGCGAAGGAGACTCGCGACACCTCACTTCCCTATCGAAGGAGCGGCTAAACGCCCGCCTGCCAAGCCTTCACCGCATCGAGCGGCCAGACCAGCATCAGCACGTTGAGCGTCAGGTTGTCGCGCACCATATAGCCGGTGAAGAGTTCGAAAACGATGGCGATCGCGACCGTGGCTGCGACCGGCAGCCGCAAGGCGATGAGAAAGCCGACAGCCATGGCGAGCGTATCCATGGCCGAATTCAGGATGCTGTCGCCGAAATAATCGAGCGAGATCGTCGCGGCCCGGTAACGGTTGATCACCACCGGCGTGTTCTCTGCGATCTCCCAGGCGGACTCGATCACGGTCGCGAGAAGCAGGCGGGCGCTCCAGGGTTTGCCGCGCATGAGAAGGTGACCGAGGCCGTAGAAGAGAAAGCCGTGGATGACATGGGACGGCGTGTACCAGTCGGAAAGGTGCTGGGAGTTGCCGCTGGATTTGACGACGCCTTCCCAGAGCTTGATGTAGCCGCATTCGCAGATCCATAACCGCCCCATCAGGTGCTGCACGAGGACCTGGATTGCCAGCACGCCGAGGCAGGCAAGCAACCAGAGCGCCGCTCGTCGCTGCTTGTCCTGCGAGGCGGCCGCGATCGTCACTCCGCGCTATCCTGTTCGAGCGAATGCTTCATGATCAGCGGCATCTGGGCGAGCGTGAAGAGGATGGTGATCGGCATGGTGCCCCAGACCTTGAAAGCGACCCAGAAATCCGTCGAGAAGGAGCGCCAGATCACCTCGTTGAGCACGGCGAGGAACAGGAAGAACACGCCCCAGCGGACCGTCAGCTTCCGCCATCCCTCCTCGTCCAGCTTGAAGGCGGCGTGGAAGACGTAGCCGAGCAGCGATTTGCCAAAGAGGAGCCCGCCGAGCAGGATCGCGCCGAAGAGCGTATTGACGATGGTCGGCTTCATCTTGATGAAGGTGTCGTTCTGCAGCCAGAGCGTCAGCGCGCCGAAGACGAAGACGACGATGCCGGAAACGAGCGGCATCATCGGCAGCGTGCGCGTCATGATCCAGGAAGCAATCAGCGCCGCCGCCGTTGCCGCCATGAACAGGCCGGTCGCGATGAAGATCGGCCCGCCGAGCTCGGCCAGCGCGGGAAAACGGCCAGCCAGCCATTCGCCCCGCGAATTGGCGAAGAAGAAGACCATCAGGGGGCCGAGTTCCAGCACGAGCTTGAGCAGCGGGCTTACCTCTGTCTTCGGCTTGGCGGCCTCGATCGTCGACATGTGCGGATCCTGTTCTGTCATCTTCTGCCGCTCATAGCATCAGGATTGCGGCAAAACCATATCAACCGCGGTTTTGGCGCAAACCTCCTCCGCTTCGTCAAGGAGCAGCAACGCCGGCGATCGCCTCGGCGAAGTCCTTGGCTTCGAACGGTTCGAGGTCCTCGATCCCTTCGCCGACGCCGATGAAGTAAACCGGCAGCTTGTGCTTGGCGGAGATCGCCACCAGAATGCCGCCGCGTGCGGTGCCGTCGAGCTTGGTCATGATCAAGCCGCTGACGCCGGCGACGTTGCGGAATATTTCGACCTGCTGCAGGGCGTTCTGCCCTGTCGTCGCGTCGAGCGTCTGCAGCACCGTATGCGGCGCGTCCGGATCGAGTTTTCCGAGAACGCGCACGATCTTTTCGAGCTCCGCCATCAGTTCGGCCTTGTTCTGCAGCCGTCCGGCGGTGTCGATGATCAGCACGTCCGCCTTCTGCTCGCGGGCACGCTGGAACGCCTCGTAGGCAAGCCCGGCCGCATCGGCGCCGAGCTTCGAGGAGACGATTTCGGATTTCGTCCGTTCGGCCCAGATCTTCAGCTGCTCGATCGCCGCCGCCCGGAAAGTATCGCCGGCGGCCAGCATGACCTTAAGTCCCGCGCCGGAAAGCTTTGCCGCAAGCTTGCCGATCGTCGTCGTCTTGCCGGTTCCGTTGACGCCGACGACGAGGATCACGTGCGGCTTGTGGCTGAGATCGAGTTCCAGCGGCTTGGCGACGGGCGCCAGCACCTTGGTGATCTCGCCGGCCATGATGCGCGAAACGTCCTCGCCGGACACATCCTTGCCATAGCGCTCCGAGGCCAGCGTGTCGGTGACGCGCATCGCCGTCTCGACGCCGAGGTCCGCCTGGATCAGCAGGTCCTCGAGGTCCTGCAGCGTCGCCTCGTCGAGCTTGCGCTTGGTGAAGAGGCTGGCGATCTGGCCGGTGAGTTGCGACGAGGTGCGCGCAAGGCCGAGGCGAAGGCGCTGGTACCAGTTGAGCTTGGCTTGCGGGGCGGGTGCTTCTTCCGTGGGGCGCCTCTCGGCGGCGGCGAAGCCTTTGGGAAGGCTGGGTGCCAGGGGCTCGGATGGAGGCTCACCCCCCTCTGCCCTCCCCGGCATCTCCCCCGCGAGGGGGAGGATTGGGAGAGGCACGCTCTCGTCCTCCGGCGCTGCCGTTTCATCTGCCGAAGAGCCTGCGCCTTCCGCACGGTCGTCTGCGTCAATCTCCGCCTCTTCGACGTCGGCGGCGGCGGCGGCTTCGTGCTCCTCCTGCTCTCCCGAAGGGACAGAGGCGGGTGCCAGGAGCTCGTCGACAGTCGTTGGGTGTTCGGAAGGCGACTCACCCTCCTCTGCCCTGCCGGGCATCTCCCCCGCAAGGGGGGAGATCGGATGCGGGACGCTCTCGCCTTGCTCCACAGTGTTTTCATCTGCGGTGGCAGCAGTGCTTACTGGCTCTTCCTCACGCGTGGTTTCGGTCGTTGGCGTGTCTGGCGCGAAGGAAACATCGCGATCGTCCGTGCTAGCTTCCGTTGCCGCGGCTGCACTACGATCTTCCTCGACCGGTGCCTGGGTACCGCCCTGTTCTCCCGAAGGGACAGGGGGGGTTACCGCGACCTCATCGGCAGCGGCCGTCTCCTGCGGCGGCGCCGGTTTCTCTTCGACGACATCCTTGCCGAAGGAGAAGATCTTCTTGATGAAACCAATCGCCATGTGAATGTCCGCTGTCAGGCCGCAGCCATCTGTTTGCGCTCGATCGTCAGATGCTTGCCATTGTGGCCGGTGATTCCGACCGTCACAAGCGACCGCGGCTCAAGGCCGGCCGCATCTACGAGCGTGAAGTTTTCCGTATGGGCCAGACCGTTCATTTCCACAAGGATCGTCTGGCTGCTGCCGATCATGCCCTCGAGGTGGCCCGCATGAAGCTCCGCCCCCTTCGCACGCAGGCGCGCGGCACGCTCCTTGACAAGCGCGCGGTCGAGTTGCGGCATGCGGGCGGCCGGGGTGCCGGGGCGCGGGCTATAGGGGAAGACGTGAAGATGCGCGATGCCGCAATCCTCGGCGAGCCGCATGGCGTTCTCGAACATCGGCTCGGTCTCGGTCGGAAATCCGGCGATCATGTCCGCACCTAAGCTGATCGCGGGGCGCAGGCGCCGGACCTCGTCGCAGAAGGCGCGCGCATCGGCGCTCGAATGCCGCCGCTTCATGCGCTTCAGGATCAGGTCGTCTCCGTGCTGCAGCGAAAGATGCAGATGCGGCATGAAGCGCGGCTCCTCGGCGATGAGGTCGAGGAGGTGGCCGTCCGCCTCGATGCTGTCGATGGAGGAAAGCCGCAGGCGGAGGATTTCCGGCACCTGTTTCAGCAGGGTCTTCCCGAGAAGCCCGAGGGTCGGCGTTCCGGGCAGATCGGCGCCGTAGCTCGTGGCGTCGACCCCGGTCAGAACGATCTCGCGATAGCCGCTTTCGGCAAGGCGTCTCGCCTGGTCGACGACGGCGCCCATCGGCACGGAGCGCGAATTGCCGCGGCCATAGGGAATGATGCAGAAGGTGCAGCGGTGGTCGCAGCCGTTCTGCACCTGGATGAAGGCGCGCACGTGCCCGTCTATGTGCTTCACCATCTGCGGCGCGGTGGCGCGCACGCTCATGATGTCGTTGACACGGAGTTTCTCTTCGGCCGAGACGCCGAAATCCGGCAGCGCGCGATAGGAGGCGCTGGCGAGCTTCTCCTCGTTGCCGAGCACCGCGTCCACCTCCGCCATTTCGGCGAAGGTTTCCTTCTCGGTCTGGGCGGCGCAGCCGGTGACGATGATACGGGCGTGCGGATTTTCGCGCCGCGCCCGGCGGATCGCCTGTCGGGCCTGGCGCACGGCCTCGGCGGTGACGGCGCAGGTATTGACGAGGATGGCGTTGTTCAGCCCCGCCTTTTCGGCCTCCGCCCGCATCACTTCCGACTCATAGGTGTTTAGCCGGCAGCCGAAGGTTATGACCTCGACCCCGCTCAAAGGGCTCTCGCTCCGTTGTCGCCGCTCTCCGGCTCATTGCGTGCAAAGATGCCGGTGACGGGATCGACGGTGCCGGACCATTCCCATTCGGCCGGCCCCGTCATGATGACGTGGTCGTCGCGCTCGCGCCATTCGATCTTGAGCGGACCGCCGGGCACGTTCACGGTAACCATCCGCTCCGTCCGGCCGGTTCTCGCACCGCTGACGGCGGCGGCACAGGCGGCCGAGCCGCAGGCAAGCGTCAGGCCGGCGCCGCGCTCCCAGGTCCGCAGGTCCATCTCCTGGCGGGAGCGGATGCGCGCGATGGAGATATTGGCGCGCTCGGGGAAGATCGGATGGTTCTCGAGGAGTGGTCCGAACCGGTCGAGCTCGTAGCTCCACACATCGTTCTCGACCCAGAAGATCGCATGCGGATTGCCCATGGAGGCGACCGAGGGAGAGTGCAGCACGGGCGCATCGATCGGCCCGATCTGCAGCTCGATGCGCCGCGTGTCGTGGAATTCCTCCGCGAGCGGGATCTGGTCCCAGCCGAAACGGGGCTTGCCCATATCGACCGAGATCGTGCCGTCGTCGTGTTCCTTGGCTTCGAGAAGGCCCGCGACCGTATGGAAGAGGAAGGCTTTCCTGCCGGTCTCGGCCGCAAGCGCCTGGACGACGCAGCGGGTGCCGTTGCCGCAGGCCTGGGCCATCGACCCGTCGGAATTGACGATGTCGATCCAGGCATCGGTCCCGGCAGACTTCGGGTCATGAATTGCCATGATCTGGTCGAACTCGGTCGCCGGGTCGGCATTGAGCGCGATCGCCGCCTGCGGCGTCACGCGGTCCTTGCGCCCGCGCATGTCGACCACCAGGATCTTGTTTCCAAGCCCGTTCATCCTGGCAAATTGCACCTGATCGGCCATGTCGCGACTGTCCAAACGCTGGCCCCCGCTTCGGAGGCGCCCTTCATTCGCGCTGTATATGGCGGAAAAGCCCGGAAATTACCAGTGCTGGCGTCATTCCCGTGCCGTCGGCGGGAGAGGGACGTCGAAGACTTCCCCCGGTCGCAACGCCCGGAAACGGTTTTGATCGATACCGTGCTTGGCGAGCGCAGTCGCCAGCGCCCGGAGCGGCTCCTCGACCCCCTCGTTGGTCAACCGGAAGGTGCCCCAATGGTGACCCGCCGCGTATTCGGCGCCGCAGGCGACCATGCCCAGGACCGCCTCTTCCGGATTCTGGTGCTGAGAGGCCATGAACCAGCGTGGCTCGTAGCTGCCGAAGGGCAGGTTGGCGAGGCGGAAGCATCCGTGTTTTTCGCGCGCCGCACGATAATTGATGCCGTCGTGAAAACCTGTGTCGCCGACATGATAGATCTTGCCGGCCGGCGTCTCGATGACGAAGGCGGCCCAGAGCGCCATGCGCCGGTCGTTCGAGCGGCGAGCCGACCAATGGTGGCATGGCTCCGCATGAATGACGACGCCATCACCGAGGTCGAGCCGGTCGCCCCAGTCGACGACGGAAATCTCGGCACCCGCGACGGCGCGGCGAATGATCGTGTCGTTGCCGAGCGGCGTTACGAGATGCGGCGCGTGCTTGGTGTGGAGCGAGCCGAGCGTGGCGAGATCGAGGTGGTCGTAGTGGTTATGGGTGACGAGCACGATATCGATCCGCGGCAGGTCGTCCATGAGAATGCCTGGCGGGTTGCGGCGGCGGGGTCCGGCAAACGTAAAGGGGCTGGCGCGATGCGACCAGACCGGGTCGGTCAGGATGTTGAGGTCCGCGACCTGGATCAGCAGCGTTGCGTGACCGACCATGGTGACGCGCAGCCGCTCGCCATCGACACTGATATCCGGCCTCGCCTGCGGAAAGGGGCTGTCGTAGTGGCGCGGCCATTGCTCGCGTCCGCCGCCGGACTGCCAACGCAGGAGGTCGGCGAAGCCGCGCGGCGGTGTGCCGCCCGGATTGTAGAAGCGAATGCCGTCGAAGTGGTCCGAAACGGGCCCGCTATAGTAGGGATTGCCGCTTTTCTTCATCGCTGCCTCGGTTGAGGGACACCTGCAGAGAAATAGGCGCATTTGCCGCCGGATCACAGGGCTCGGGCAGGAGCGGCCGACAATTGCCTGATGATGCGACCGGACGGAGGTGGTGGTCCTGCTCGCGTGTGGGATCATAGGTGGAGCCCGAGCGCAGCGTCTCCGCGGTCGATCCTTGACTTTTCTCCCGGTTTCCTGTTTATCGCGGCGAATTCCTTCGCAAGTGATGACTTCCGAAGCCACCGACCGGGCCCCGCAAAGGTATAAAGAGAGCCCGGAGGTCAACACCCGACAGCGCGCTGCGCCCTCGGGTGGTTTTTGGCTTTGCGCCTTGTTTTCCGCGCGAAGGGACCCACGTTTCCGGACGAGCCGATCTATCGCAATCCGGAGACAAGAAGGAAGAGAATATGTTCGAGAGCCTCCAGGACCGTCTTGGTTCCATATTGAATGGACTGACCGGCCGCGGCGCCCTGTCGGAAGCCG
This sequence comes from Sinorhizobium sp. KGO-5, assembly GCF_036245905.1. Lineage (NCBI taxonomy): Bacteria > Pseudomonadati > Pseudomonadota > Alphaproteobacteria > Hyphomicrobiales > Rhizobiaceae > Sinorhizobium > Sinorhizobium sp. KGO-5. Next base: position 138,596 of record NZ_BDIZ01000008.1, on the reverse strand, counting down.
ATGTTTCCGCAGCGCTTCGGGAGGTTCGCCGTGCGCTGCTCGAAGCGGACGTGGCGCTCGATGTGGTGCGGTCCTTCACGGAGAAGGTTCGCGAAAAGGCGGTCGGCGCCGAAATCGTAAAGTCGATCAAGCCCGGCCAAATGGTCGTCAAGATCGTTCATGACGAGCTCATAGCGATGCTCGGCTCCGAGGGCGTCACGATCGATCTCAATGCGGCGGCTCCGGTCGTCATCATGATGGTCGGCCTGCAGGGCTCGGGCAAGACGACGACGACCGGCAAGATCGCCAAGCGGCTGACCGCGCGGGACAAGAAGAAGGTCCTGATGGCCTCGCTCGATACCCGCCGCCCGGCCGCGCAGGAACAGTTGCGCCAGCTCGGCGTACAGACCGGCGTCGATACGCTTCCGATCATCGCCGGCCAGTCGCCGACCGATATCGCTGCGCGCGCCGTGCAGGCGGCCAAGCTCGGCGGCCACGACATCGTCATCCTCGACACCGCAGGCCGCACCCATATCGACGAGCCGCTGATGATCGAGATGGCGGAGATCAAGCGGAAATCCAACCCGCATGAGATCCTGCTGGTCGCCGATGCGCTGACCGGACAGGACGCCGTCAACCTCGCCCGCAACTTCGACGAACGCGTCGGCATCACCGGCCTGGTGCTCACTCGCATGGACGGCGACGGCCGCGGCGGTGCGGCGCTCTCCATGCGCGCCGTCACGGGCAAGCCGATCAAGCTCATCGGCGTCGGCGAGAAGATGGACGAACTCGAGGAGTTCCATCCGCGCCGCGTCGCCGACCGCATCCTCGGCATGGGCGACATCGTCTCGCTCGTCGAAAAGGCGGCGGAGAACATCGACGCCGAAAAGGCGGCCGCCATGGCCGCCAAGATGGCCAAGGGCAAGTTCGACCTCAACGACCTCGCCGATCAGCTGCAGCAGATGCAGAAGATGGGCGGCATGGGCGGCATCATGGGTCTGATGCCCGGCATGGCCGGCATGAAGGACAAGATGTCCGCCGCCGGCCTGGATGACTCGCTCTTCAAGCGCCAGCTCGCGATCATCTCCTCGATGACCAGGGCGGAGCGCGCCAATCCCGATATTCTCAAGCATTCGCGCAAGAAGCGCATCGCCAGCGGCTCCGGCACCGATGCCTCCGACATCAACAAGCTTCTGAAAATGCACCGCCAGATGGCGGACATGATGAAGATGATGGGCGGCAAGGGCAAAGGCGGCATGATGAAGCAGATGATGGGCGGCCTCGCCGGCAAGATGGGTCTCGGCGGCCTGGGCGGCGGAATGCCCGATCTTTCGAAAATGGATCCGAAGCAGCTCGAGGCCCTGCAGAAGCAGGCCCAAGCCGCGGGTCTCGGCAAGCCCGGCGGCGGCCTGCCTGGCCTTGGCGGTGGTTTGCCCGGTCTGGGCGGCGGTTTCCCCGGCCTACCGAAGAAGAAGTGAGGATCGCGACGAATGCTTGATCCCGAGATCAAAGAGGAATTGGCGAGCTACCGGCAGTCGATCGACAATATCGATGCCGCGCTCGTCCACATGCTGGCCGAACGCTTCCGCTGCACCAAGGCGGTTGGCGTGCTCAAGGCCAAGCACCAGCTGCCGCCGGCCGATCCGGCGCGCGAAGAATACCAGATCGAACGCCTCCGCCACCTGGCGAAAGACGCCAATCTGGATCCGGATTTCGCCGAGAAGTTCCTGAACTTCATCATCAAGGAAGTCATCCGGCATCATGAAGCCATCGCCGCCGATTGCTCGCAGAACGCGGGCAGCGCCGGCACCACCCATTCCGCTTGAGTCAAGCGGTCAAGAAAGCCTGCAAGGAGTAAATTGAAATGGCACTGAAAATTCGTCTCGCCCGCGGCGGTTCCAAGAAGCGTCCCTACTACCAGATCGTCGTTGCCGACGCGCGCAGCCCGCGTGACGGCCGCTTCCTCGAAAAGCTCGGCTCCTGGAACCCGATGCTTGCCAAGGACGACGAAAAGCGCATCGAACTGAACGCCGAGCGCGTTCAGCACTGGATCGCCCAGGGCGCCCAGCCGACCGACCGCGTCATGCGCTTCCTCGACCAGGCCGGCCTTGCCAAGCGTCCGGCCCGCAACAACCCGACCAAGGCGCTGCCCGGCAAGAAGGCACAGGAACGTGCCGCTGAAGCCAAGCAGAAGGCGGAAGAAGCAGCCGCCGCGGCTGCGGAAGCTGCCGCGGAATAATTTCCGGCGGAATGGCATTGAGAACGGGCGGCATTTCCATGCCGCCCGTTTTGCTTTATGTGCACCGGAAAATCGCATGTTTTGATCCCGATGTGGTTCGGGAAACATGCAGCAAGTTCACCCTGGATGCCCGACGATGACACAGCTGAAGAACCCTGTCCTGATGGCGACGATCGGCGCGGCGCAAGGGCTGCGCGGCGAGGTGCGGGTAAAGTCCTTCACCGACGATCCGGCTGCACTCGGCGACTATGGCAAGCTCCACAGCGAGGATGGCCGCGTCTTCGAGGTGCTTGAAATCCGCGAGGCCAAGAACGTCGTCGTCGTGCGGTTTCGGGGCATCAACGATCGGACTGCTGCCGAAGCGCTCAACGGTCTCGAACTCTTCATCGAGCGCGACAATCTCCCCGACGACGATCTCGACGAGGACGAATTCTTCTACGCAGACCTCGAGGGCCTGGAAGCGGTCGATCGCACCGGAAAGAGCTATGGTTCGGTGACCGGCGTCTTCGATTTCGGCGCTGGCGATCTCCTCGAACTGAAAGGCCCGGGCCTCAGGCCGGTGCTTATTCCCTTCACGGAATGGTCGGTACTCGAAATCGATCTCGAAGCGGGCAAGCTCGTCATCGACCCGACCGCCGCCGGGCTCGTCGACGACGAGAAGAGCGGGCCCGGCAGGCCCTTTCCGACCAAGCGCAAGTGAGCTCACGGCAATGCCCTTTCGCGCGACCGTCCTGACGCTCTATCCGGAGATGTTTCCGGGGCACCTTGGCGTTTCGCTCGCCGGAAAGGCGCTGGAGCGCGGAGACTGGTCGATGGAGGCCGTGCAGATTCGCGACTTTGCCGGTGACAAGCACCGCACCGTCGACGATACGCCGGCGGGCGGCGGTGCCGGAATGGTATTGAAGCCCGACGTTCTTGCCCGCGCCATCGATCATGTCGCTGCAGACGACGGGCGGCCGCGGCTTCTGATGAGTCCGCGCGGACGGCCGCTGACACAGGAACGGGTGCGGGCGCTGGCCGCCTGTCCCGGCGCTGTCATCGTTTGCGGACGTTTCGAGGGCGTCGACCAGCGGGTCATCGACACGCGTGGACTCGAGGAAGTCTCGATCGGCGACTACATTCTTTCCGGCGGCGAGCCGGCAGCGCTCGTTCTGCTCGACGCCGTGGTGCGTATCCTGCCGGGCGTGATGGGCAATCAGCTGTCAGGCGTCCACGAGAGCTTCGAGGGAGGGCTCCTCGAACACCCCCACTACACGCGTCCCCAGATCTTCGAAGGTCACGAAATCCCGGCCGTCCTCACCTCCGGCAACCACGCGGCCATTGCGCAATGGCGGGAAGCGGCGGCGCGCCGGCTGACGGCGGAACGCCGGCCGGATCTTCTGGAGCGTGATCCGGCTCAGCCCGTGAAGAAATAATAGGCCGCGAGCAACAGACCCACCGCCACCACCACGGCTCGGATGACCGCCTGCGGAACGCGTCGTGCCGCCCAGACGCCCATGTAGCCGCCAAGCGCTGCGCCCGGCACCATGATTGCCGCATGCAGCCAGGAGACGACGCCGCCCGCAGCGAAAACCACGATGGCGATTGCGGCGATGACGATGGAGATGAAGTTCTTGAGTGCATTCAGCCGGTGATAGCCGCCGCCGGTGGCAAGTCCGAGCACGGCGAGCATCATGATGCCCATGCCGGCGCCGAAAAAGCCGCCATAGACGGAGGTCGCCAGCTGGCTCGCAACGCCCAGCGGTCCGATGCGATGCTCGTCACTGCGCGCCTTCGGCTTCAGGAGGGGGCCGGCGGCGAAGATCGCCGTTGCCGCGATCAGCAACCAGGGCACCATCGCACGGAAGGCCGGATTGGAGAGCGACAGAAGCAGGAGGGCGCCGGCGAGCCCGCCGATCGCCGAAATGATGCCAAGGACGATGGCGTTCTTCCGGTCGGCGCGGATCTCCTTGGCATAGGCAAGCGTCGACGTGATATAGCCGGGGAACTGGATGATGGACGAGGTCGCGTTGGCGACGATCGGCGGGAGCCCGCCAAGGGTCATCGCTCCGAAAGTCAGGAAGGTGCCGCCACCGGCAATGGCATTGACGACGCCGGACAGGAAGCCGGCGACGAAGAGCAAAAAGGCCTGGAGCAACGTCATGGCTTTCTCCCGAAACGTGTGAATCGGGATAGCCGGTGGCGCGGTCGACCGCAAGTCCGTGGGGAGGGGCATTCTTGAAGCGCGCGCGACAAAATCCGCTTTCGGGGATGACAAGGCCGGTCATATGGTGTATGTGCCGGCCCGGTTCGGGTTCCTTGCCCGTCGACCGTCAACAAAGAATGGCGAATACGCTCCTGCCGCAAATGCGGCAAGGCCTGAAGGAAAGTCCGACAGGCCGATAGAGAGCGCTCTGGCTGTTTCAGAAAAACGCAAAGGTTAGACCGATGAACATCATCCAGCAGCTGGAAGCCGAACAGGCCGCCAAGATCGCCGCAAAGCGCACCCTTCCCGAATTCTCCCCGGGAGACACCGTCCGCGTCAATGTCCGCGTTGTCGAAGGCAACCGCACCCGCGTACAGGCTTACGAAGGCGTCTGCATCGCCCGCTCAGGCGGCGGCATCAACGAGAGCTTCACCGTTCGCAAGATTTCCTACGGTGAAGGCGTCGAGCGCGTATTCCCCGTCTACTCCCCGCTCGTCGAGAGCGTCGACGTGGTTCGCCGCGGTAAGGTGCGCCGCGCCAAGCTCTACTATCTGCGCGACCGCCGCGGCAAGTCGGCTCGTATCGTCGAGAACACCGGCACCCGCGCCCGCAAGCTGAACGACGCCGAGCGTCAGGCCGTTGTCGAGGAGAAGGCACGCATCGAGGCTGAAAAGGTGGCAGCCGCCCAGGCTCTGGCCGCCGAGAAGGCAGCAGCCGAAGCCGCTGAGGCAAAGGCGGCGGAAGAAGCAAAGGCGGCGGAAGCTGCAGCAGAATAAGTTTTCAACTCTTCAGAGTTGTGCGGAAAGGCGGCCCTCGGGCCGCCTTTCTTTTTGGTTATCGGCCGCTTGTGTTCCCCATAGATTTTATGACATTTTCTGTCGCCACAATCTGGGAGTTCCTCAATGACAATTCTTCGCCGCGTGCTTGCGGGCATTGCCGCAGTTCTTGCCGTTCCATTCGCAGTCCCGGCGCCCGTTTTCGCCAGCGACCTGCCCGACCTCGGTGGCAAGACGGTTGTCGTGGTGACGGAGAACGCCTACCCGCCGCTGCAGTTCGTCGATCCGAAATCCGGCCAGGCCATCGGTTGGGAATATGACGCGATGAACGAAATCGCCAAGCGCTTGAATTTCAAGGTCGAGTATCAGAACACGAGCTGGGACGCGATGATCCAGGCGGTTTCCGACAGTCAATACCAGATCGGCATGACCGGAATCACCATCAAGGACGACCGCAAGGAGAAGGTCGATTTTTCGGATCCCTATATGCGCTCGCAGCAGTTCATGCTGGTGCGCGGCGACGAGACCCGGTTCGACGACGCCAAGAGCTTCGCAGCGCTCGAAAGCGGTCTGGTCGGCGCCCAGCCCGGCACTTCGCCTTTCTACACGGCCGTCTACGAGGTTCTCGACGGCAACGAGCAGAACCCGCGCATCAAGCTGTTCGAAACCTTCGGTGCGACGGTGCAGGCGCTGAAGGCCGGCGACGTCGATCTGGTTTTGACCGACAGTGTCGCGGCCAGAGGTTATGTCGAATCCTCCGAGGGCCAGCTCAAGGTGGTCGGCGAGCCGCTCGGCACCGAGGATTTCGGCTTCATCTTCCCGAAGGGATCGGAACTCGTGGCGCCGGTCAATGCCGCCATAAAGGCGCTCAAGGAGGACGGCACCTTCGACGCGCTCAACAAGAAGTGGTTCCTCGACTACAAGATGGGCGGCTGACCGCGGAACGGGATAAACACATGGGCGGCTTTCCGCCCATGTCCCGCTTCCCCTTATTGGAATTGCAATGACGCCGATCCAATCATCCGACACTTCCGGGAAGGGCGATTATCCTTGGTGGCTTATCGCCCTTCTCGTGATCGCTGCGGCACTGGCCGTGGTCATCGCCGCCAATGATATCTTCACGCAGGTGTTCACCGTCGTCCTGAAGGGTTTGGGCGTCACCGTTTTCGTCACTCTCGTCGGATTCGTGCTCGCAACGGTGCTCGGCCTCGGCGTGGCCCTGATGGCGCTTTCCGAGCACGTGGTCCTGCGTCAGATCGCGCGCTTCTACACGGAAGTCATCCGCGGCGTACCGATCCTCGTGTTGCTGTTCTATATCGCCTTCGTCGGCGCGCCTGCGCTAGTGACGATCGCGAATTTCCTGTCGGCGCCGTTGATTTCGGCGGGCTGGATCGAGCCGTTCGCCGTTCGCGACGTGTCGCTGATGTGGCGGGCGATCATGGCGCTGATGATCGGCTATTCGGCCTTCATCGCCGAAGTCTTCCGCGCCGGCATCCAGTCGGTCGACAAGGGCCAGGTGGAGGCGGCAAAGGCGCTCGGGCTCTCCCGCTACCAGCGCTTTCGCCTCGTCGTCTTTCCGCAGGCGATCCGCGTCATCCTGCCGCCGCTCGGCAACGACTTCGTGGCGATGGTCAAGGATTCCTCCCTCGTCTCGGTGCTCGGCGTCGCCGACATCACCCAGATGGGCAAGGTCTATGCCTCAGGCTCCTTCCGCTTCTTCGAGACCTATTCCATCGTCGCCTATGTCTATCTCGTGCTGACGATAGGACTGTCGCTGGCCCTTCGGGCGGTCGAGCGGCGGTTGAGGCGGTCGCAAGTCCGGTAGGCAGAAGGGGTACTGCACCCCCAACGCTGCCGTCACAGTTCCGCCCGCTCAGCCCTCGATTTCCTCGCGCAGCATTTCCAGTTCGAGCCATTCCTCTTCCATGCGCGTGAGGTCCGTCCTGAGCTTCTCGAGCTCGGCGGCGAGCTTGGCAAAGCCGTTCGGGTCGCGCGAGAATAGGTCGGGATCCGCCATCTTCTCTTCTCGCTTCGCGATCTCCGCCTCCGATCTGGCAATCTCCTTCGGCAGGTTCTCGAGTGCGAATTTCTGCTTGAAGGAGAGCTTGCCTTTCGCCTTCTGAGGTTCGCTCGGTAAGGGGGAGGCGCCGCTCGATCTGGCCTTTTCGGCTTTTTCGCTCCGGCGCCTTTCCTCGAGTGCGCCGCGGCGCTGCGCCATCATGTCGGAATAGCCGCCGGCATATTCGATCCAGCGACCATCGGGCGCCTCCGGGTTGGCCGGCGCGATGGTCGAGGTCACGGTCCGGTCGAGGAAATCGCGGTCGTGGCTGACCAGGATCACCGTTCCGGAAAATCCGGCAACGATCTCCTGCAGCAGATCCAGCGTCTCGATATCGAGATCGTTGGTCGGTTCGTCGAGGATCAGGAGGTTGGTCGGGCGTGCCAGGATGCGGGCGAGCATGAGACGCGCGCGTTCGCCGCCGGACAGATCGCGGATGGGCGTTCGCGCCTGCTCCGGCTGGAAGAGGAATTCCTTCATGTAGCCGGTGACATGGCGCTGCTCGCCATTGACGAGGAGGGTCTCGCCGCGCCCGTCGGTCAGATAATGCGCCAGCGTCTCGTCGAGGTTCAGTTCCTCGCGTTTCTGGTCGAGCGTGGCGATCTCCAAATTGGTGCCTAGCTTGACGCTGCCCGTGTCCGGCGCGAGCTGACCGGTCAGGAGCTTCAGCAGCGTCGTCTTGCCGGCACCGTTCGGCCCGACGAGGCCGATGCGGTCGCCGCGGTGGACACGGATCGAGAACGGCGCGACGATCGTGCGATCGCCATAGGCCTTGGTGATCTTTTCCGCCTCGATGACGAGCTTGCCCGATTCCCTGGCGTCGGCAACGGTGGCCTGGACCGTACCCTGCGGCCCCTTGTGCCCGCGATGGCGGGCCCGCATGTCCTGCAGCTCCCCGAGCCGACGCATGTTGCGCTTGCGCCTGGCGGTCACGCCGTAGCGCAGCCAGTGCTCTTCGCGCTCGATCGCCTTACCGAGCTTGTGCTGCTCGAGCTCTTCCGCCTCCAGCACCTCGTCGCGCCAAGCCTCGAAATGCGCGAAGCCGCGATCGAGGCGGCGCGATTGGCCGCGGTCCAGCCAGACGGTCGCAGTCGATACCTTTTCGAGAAAGCGCCGGTCGTGCGAGATCAGTACCAGCGCCGAACGGCTGCGGACGAGCTCGTCTTCCAGCCATTCGATCGTCGGCAGATCGAGATGGTTCGTCGGCTCGTCGAGAAGCAGAATATCGGGCTCCGGCGCAAGCACACGGGCAAGGGCGGCACGACGCGCCTCGCCGCCGGAAAGGCGCGTCGGCTCTTCCTCCCCGGTCAGCCCCAGATGCTGCAGCAGGTAGGCGACCCGGTAGGGATCGTCGCCTGGCCCGAGGCCGGCTTCGGCATAGGCCTGAACCGTATCGAAGCCGTCGAAATCGGGCGCCTGGTGCAGATAGCGGATCGTCACCGATGGATGCCGGAAGATCTCGCCCGACTGGGGTTCTGCAAGCCCGGCGGTGATCTTCATCAGCGTCGATTTGCCCGAACCATTGCGGCCAACGAGGCAGATGCGATCGCCGGGCTCGACCTGCAGGCCCGCACCCGCAAGCAGCGGCGTGCCGCCGAAGGTCAGTAGAATGTCGTCAAGCTTCAGGATGGGAGGCGCCAAGGCATCAGGCTCCGGAAAGATCATAGGGGCGGGCGAGAATGACGGCCCGGCCGGATTTCAGGGTCAAGCGGACCGTGCCATCCGCGATGTTCGAAATGGTGCGCGACGAGCCGAAGGGCAAATGAAAATCCTTCAGCGGATAGCGCACGTTCTCGATCGAAAGACCGTCAAGGTCCGCAAAGCCGAGGATCGAGAAGAGGCTGCCTTTCGGCAGCTCGATCTCCTGCGAGCCGGGCAGCAGCGGATAGGCCTCCTCCTCGCCGGAGGTCATCATCGCCGAAACGCCGCTCTGGGCAAGCGCGACTGTACCGAGGAGATGCAGGAAAGCGTGATCGCTGCGCGCGCCGCCGAGTCCCCCCGCGAAGACGAGCGAGGTCGCGCCACGCTCGAGGGCTGCCTCGACGGCGATTTCCCCGTCGGTCGCGTTCTTGGCTGCTGGATGGCGTTCACGCGGGACGCCGGCAAACTCCGCCAGAAGCGCCTCATCGGTGGAATCGAAATCGCCGACCCAGAGATCGGGAACGATTCCCAGCGTCCTTGCATGGCGCATGCCGCCGTCGGCGGCGACGAAGCGGCTGCCTTCGAGCTGTCGAGCAAGCCGGTCTGTCGGCGTCAGCGCGCCGCCGAGCAGGATGGTGAAGGGTGATCGGGTCATGGCAGAAGCCCATAGCGCAAAGCAGCGGCGAAGGAAAAGGGCTCCGGCTGCTGTTTTGCGAACGCATGCTGCGCGGATCAGGTTCCGGACGCCGGATCCCCGGGAAAGAGCATGCCGTTGTAGATGCCGGGCGTCGACCCGGCGATCTCCACCGCACCCACCGCGCGAGCATAGAATTCGGCAGGGCCGACGCCGCCGATGATCGCATAGGCATAGCCGGCGGCGCGCATGGATAGCAGGCTTTCGACGAGCAGGGCCTCGCCGATGCCCTTGCCGCGCATGGTCGCGTCGACTCCGGTCGGACCGAAGAAGCCGAGCGCGGTTACGTCATGGCAGGCGAAGCCCACGATCCGATCCCGATGGTGAGCGATATGGATGCGCGTCGGCGTCGAGGAGAAGGCGGTTTCGGCCTCGCCGGCCCACCCGGCCCCGAAGCGCTCCTCGATCCAGGGAATGACGGCCCGCCGCTCGGCCGCAAGCGCCCGGCGGATGCGGATGTCGGGGTCGAGACGCGATGGGCGGCCCTCGGGCAAGGCATAGAGGCGGACGAGCATGTCTGGCATGAAATTGTCTCCGCTTTCGGCGAACAAACGGCGCCGGTAATTGTTTGACTTTTAATAGCGCGGCTGACGCGGACGGCAAACGTCCCTGCTGAAACTCAGCTTGCCTAAGCCGTCGCCGGAAGCTAAATCTCTTGCTGCTCTAACGGGGTGCCCTGGTCGGCTTTTGCGACCGTGGCTGAGAGGCTTCGAGCCAACCCGCGGAACCTGATCCGGCTCATACCGGCGGAGGGATTAGAAGCGATCGGACCGATACGCGCTTTTCCCATTGCAGCAACAACAAAGGGAGAGGTGCCAGAATGTCCAGTTCACTCCATCGAAAAATCCTTGGCCGGCTTGCGATCGCCGCAGCTTCGATCGCGGTATTTTCCGTGAGCGCGGCGGCCGCGGAAAAAACCCTGACGGTCTATACCTATGAGAGCTTCATCACCGAATGGGGGCCGGGCGCCAAGGTGGCGGAAGCGTTCGAGAAGACCTGCGACTGCAAGGTCGACTATGTAGGGGTTGCCGACGGGGTCGAACTCCTGACGCGGCTGAAGCTCGAAGGTCAGGCATCCAAGGCCGACATCGTACTCGGTCTCGACACCAATCTGGTGGCGGAGGCGAAGGCGACCGGCTTCTTCGCGCAACACGGCGCCGATACCGCTTCCGTCAAGGTCCCGGGCGGCTTCTCCGACGACACCTTCATACCGTATGACTACGGCCATTTCGCCGTCGTCTACGACACCGAGACGCTGAAGGATCCACCGAAGAGCCTCAAGGAACTGGTCGAGGGCGATCCGTCGCAGAAGATCGTCATCGAGGACCCCCGGACCTCAACCCCCGGCCTCGGCCTCCTGCTGTGGGTGAAGTCGGTCTATGGCGACCAGGCCGGCCAGGCCTGGGCGAAGCTCAAGGACCGCGTGCTGACGGTCACGCCGGGCTGGTCGGAAGCCTATGGTCTCTTCACGAAGGGCGAGGCCCCGATGGTTCTCTCCTACACCACCTCGCCCGCCTATCACATGGTGGCGGAGAACACCGAGCGCTACCAGGCGGCCTCCTTCGCCGAAGGCCACTATATCCAGATCGAAGTCGCCGCATTGACGAAGAACGCGAAGGACCCGGAACTCGCCCGAAACTTCCTGACCTTCATGATCGGTCCGGAATTCCAGTCGATCATCCCGACGACCAACTGGATGATGCCGGTGACCGCAACCAAGGAGCCACTGCCGGAAGCCTTCAGCAAGCTCGTCGACCCGCAAAAGACGCTCCTCATTCCCTCCGAGGAGGTCGCCGCCAACCGCAAGGCCTGGGTCGACGAATGGCTGGCCGCCATGAGCCGGAACTGAGGCCGGATTGTCCGGCACGAAGGAAAGCAAGATGACAATCGCCGCCGGGGCCTTCGCCTTCGGCGGCATCCTGCTTTTCGTCGGCCTCGCCGGCGCGGCACTGCTTGCCCAGTCGGCCGGCAGCGCCGGCGCCGGTCCGCTTTTCGATGCCTATATCTGGCGCATCACACGCTTCACGCTGCTGCAGGCCAGCCTCTCGACGCTTCTTGCCATCCTTTTCGCCATACCCGTGGCCCGGGCACTTGCCCGCCAGGCTTCGTTCCCCGGCCGCATCTGGGTGCTGCGGCTTCTGGCGCTGCCACTCGGCCTGCCGGCGATCGTCGCCGCACTCGGGCTGATCGAAATCTGGGGCCGGCAGGGGCTCTTGAACAGGGTGCTTTCGGCAGGCGGGTTGGAGCAGCCGGTCAGCATCTATGGCCTCTCCGGCATTCTCATTGCCCATGTCTTCTTCAACATGCCGCTCGCCGCACGCTTGATGCTTGCCGGCATCGAGCGCATTCCGGCCGAATACTGGCGCAGCTGCGCCAATCTCGGCATGGGTTCCTTCGCCACCTTTCGCTTCATCGAGTGGCCGGTGATCCGTGGATTGCTTCCCGGCATCGCCGGGCTCATCTTCATGCTCTGCGCCACCAGCTTCACGCTCGTGCTGACGCTTGGCGGGGGGCCGGCCGCGAGCACGCTCGAAGTGGCGATCTACCAGGCGCTGCGCTTCGACTTCGATCCGCCGCGGGCGATCGCCCTTTCGGCACTTCAGGTCGCCCTTACCGGAGCGCTGCTTCTCGTCTTGAAATTGATCGCGCCGGCGCCGCTGGAGGGAGAGACGAGCGGCAGGGCCATCCGGCGTTTCGACGGCGCGAGCGGTCTGTCGCGGCTTGCCGACCGTATCTGGCTGGTACTCGCCGTCATCCTCATCGGCCTGCCCTTTGCGGCCATCGCCTATAGCGGATCGAAGGCCGACCTCGTCCGTCTCGTGAGCGAGCCGGCATTCCATCGGGCGCTCGCCATGAGCGCGACGATCGCCCTTGTCTCCGCCGCGATTTCGGTAATCATCGCGGCGCTGATGATCCGTACCGAACGCCTCGCGCTGGCGCGCCGGCGCCCGGGGCCGGCGGCTCGCCTCTTTGCCGGAGGGATCGGCGCAAGCACCTCCTTCATACTGCTCGTGCCTCCCGTCGTGCTCGGCGCCGGATGGTTCCTGCTCCTGAGGCCGTTCGGGGACGTCGCCCGTTTCGCGCCGGCCGTCGTCGTCGCCATCAATGCGCTGATGGCGCTTCCCTTCGTTCACCGGGTGCTGGCGCCGGCCATGGCGACGCATGCCGCTCGCACCGCGCGCCTTGCCGCGAGCCTCGGCATCGGGGGCTTCCACCGCCTGCTGTGGATCGACTGGCCGGGTCTGCGCAAACCTCTCTTCGTCGCCTTTTCCTTTGCCATGGCCCTCTCGCTCGGCGATCTGGGAGCCGTCGCTCTTTTCGGCTCCGAGGACATGGTAACCCTCCCTTATCTGCTCTATAGCCGGATGGGCAGCTATCGCACCGCGGATGCGGCCGGACTGGCGCTGGTTCTCGGCCTTCTCTGCCTTGTCCTGACGGTGCTCGGCACGGCGGGAGAGGAGAGGCGGCCGGAGGGTAAATACACATGAGTTCCACCGCTCTCGCCGTAAAGGGCATCGAGATAAGCTTCGAAACAACGACGCTCGCCTTCGACTGCACGGTTCCCGCGGAGCGGATCGTCGCCGTGGCCGGCGCCTCCGGCTCGGGCAAGTCGACGCTCTTCAACGTCATCGCCGGCTTCGAGCAACCGGAGCGCGGGGAAGTCCGCATCTTCGGCGAGGAAATGACCGGTCGCCCGCCGGCGGAACGGCCGGTATCGATCATATTTCAGGAACATAACCTCTTCGCACATCTCGACGCCGCAACCAATGTCGGCTTCGGCATCAGCCCGGCGCTGCGACTGGACGCGGCCGACCGCATGAAAGTGGAGGACGCACTGGCCCGTGTCGGGCTCGCCGGTTTTGGCAAGCGGCTGCCGCCGACGCTTTCAGGCGGCGAACGCCAGAGGGTCGCGCTCGCGCGCGCCTTCGTGCGGCACCGCCCGATCCTCCTGCTCGACGAGCCTTTCGCTGCGCTCGACCCCGGCATGCGCGCCGAGATGCGGACACTCATCAGCGATCTGCACGAGGAGGAAGGCAACACGATACTGATGATCACGCATCATCCCGATGACGTGAGGGCGCTCGCCGACAGCGTTCTTTTCCTCGACCGGGGCCGGATTGTCGCCCATGATGAGGTCGATCGGTTTCTCGGGCGCCGCGACATCACGGCCATCAACCGGTTCCTCGGCAAGGAGGGATGACGACCTGTTCGCGGCGACCGATCCGACGCCGGACGAACTAAATTCGCCGGACGCCACAATTTGACCGCCGCGCCGTGCGAGGCGCGGGAGACACCAGCGGGTATCTCGCAAAATTCGCGCATCCGTTGCTGCGATACCACGGGGCAACTATTTCTACTGGGGTCGGCTAGGCAGGCGGCGCTGAAATCGGATACAGCAGAATCCTGGCTGAAACACCCGCGCCGGTGCGCCGCATCCGGCTGAAAAAGTAGGACTTTTCGCCGATTGCGATGAATGGCTTCGAGCCGCGGGTCGCGCCGGCGGATGGGGACGGGCTGAGGCATGATAAGGCAGGCAGTCATGAATGGCTGGTTTCCGCGGCGGCATGGAGCCGTGCGCGCACGAGCGCTGGTCGCATTGGGTGCCACGACGCTGATGGCTGGCTGCCAATCCGTCATCGAGCAGACCTACGAGCCCACCGTTTCGCCATCTTCGAATCCGCAGATCGTCGAGGAAGTGCAGAAGAACGACCCGCGGGCCCAGCTCGGTGCGCGCGAGCATCCGCGCATCGTGGCGAGCTACGGCGGAGAATACCGCGACGCCAAGACCGAGCGGCTGGTCGCCCGGATCACCGGCGCCCTGACGGCGGTTTCGGAAAACCCGCAGCAATCCTACCGCATCACCATTCTCAACTCGCCGGCAATCAACGCTTTCGCGCTTCCGGGCGGCTATCTCTACGTGACGCGCGGTCTGCTGGCGCTCGCCAACGACGCCGCGGAAGTGGCCGCCGTGCTCTCGCACGAGATGGCGCATGTGACGGCCAATCACGGCATCCAGCGGCAGCAGCGCGAGGAGGCGGAGGTGATCGCCAGCCGCGTCGTCTCCGAGGTGCTCTCCTCCGATCTTGCCGGCAAGCAGGCGCTTGCCCGCGGCAAGCTGCGCCTTGCCGCCTTCTCGCGCAATCAGGAACTGCAGGCCGACGTGATCGGCGTCCGCATGCTGGGCGAGGCGGGATACGACCCCTATTCGGCGGCGCGCTTCCTCGATTCCATGGCCGCCTATAGCCGCTTCAGCGCGGTCGATCCGGAGGCGGACCAGAGCCTCGACTTCCTGTCGAGCCACCCCAACGCGCCGCAACGCGTCGATCTCGCGCGCCGGCATGCCCGTGCCTTCGGCCCCGAGGGGACGAGCGGCGATCGCGGGCGCGACTATTATCTCGCCGGCATCGACGGTATCCTCTATGGCGACAGCCCGCAGGAGGGCTATGTCCGCGGACAGACCTTCCTGCACGGCCAGCTCGGCATACGCTTCGACGTGCCCACCGGCTTCCAGATCGACAACAAGGCCGAGGCGGTGCTTGCCACCGGCCCGGGCGAGGTCGCCATTCGTTTCGACGGCATCGCCGATACGAGCCGGCGCAGCCTCACCGACTACATCGCCAGCGGCTGGGTCACGGGCCTCAAGCCCGATACGATCCGCCCGATCACCGTCAACGGCCTCGAGGCCGCAACGGCGCGCGCATCGGCCGACCGCTGGGATTTCGACGTCACGGTGATCAGGTTCGGCGAGCGCATCTACCGCTTCCTGACGGCCGTTCCGAAAGGCTCGAGCGCACTCGAGCCGACGGCAAACCAGTTGCGAACCTCCTTCCGCCGCATGACGTCCGGCGAGGTCCAGTCGTTGAAGCCGCTGCGCATTCGGGTGGTCACGGTCAGGTCCGGCGATACGATCGCGACCCTTGCGGCCCGCATGATGGGTACGGACCGCAAGCTCGACCTTTTCCGGCTGATCAATGCGATGCAGATCACATCGACGGTCAGACCCGGCGACAAGGTGAAGATCATTTCGGAGTGAGGCGGCGTAACGGCGCCGCAGCCGCGGCCTTCTCCCCGCTCGCGGGGAGAAGAGGACTCACGTCGCCGTTTCGCCTCTCAGTCGCTCAATTGAGCATTGGCGAGGCCGAGGCTCGTCCCCCGG
Organism: Sinorhizobium sp. KGO-5; assembly: GCF_036245905.1. Classification (NCBI taxonomy): domain Bacteria; kingdom Pseudomonadati; phylum Pseudomonadota; class Alphaproteobacteria; order Hyphomicrobiales; family Rhizobiaceae; genus Sinorhizobium; species Sinorhizobium sp. KGO-5. Next base: position 122,866 of record NZ_BDIZ01000008.1, on the reverse strand, counting down.
GCCCGTTTACGGGGAGAAGGCGCCGGCAGGCGGATGAGGGGCAAATGGCGTTCCGAAGCATCGCGCTTCAATGCATCGCCGCCGTCAGTGCGGGCGCCTTGGCGGTGAGCGCCGCACGAAGCTTTTCGAGCGCGCGCGTTTCGATCTGCCGCACCCGTTCCTTCGATATTCCAAGCGCGACGCCGAGTTCCTCCAGCGTGGCGCCATCCTCCGTCAGGCGGCGGGCGCGAATGATCTTCATTTCACGTTCGCTGAGTTCTCCGAGCGCGATCTGCAGCCATCGGCGGGCGCGCTCGCCGTCGATCAGATCGCTCACCTGTTCGTCGGGCAGAGGTGCTTCGCTCGCCAGGAAATCCAGCCGGGCGCCGGCATCCGGGTCGCCGCCGCCGATCGGCGCCTGCAGCGACGCGTCGTTTCCGGAAAGGCGCGCATCCATTGTCTGCACGTCGGCAAGGCTGACACCGAGCGCCGCGGCTATCTCCTCGTGCATCGCCTGAGAGGTCAATTGTCTGTCCCCCTGGGCGAGCCTCGCGCGCAACCGGCGCAGATTGAAAAACAGCGCCTTCTGCGCCGAACTGGTGCCGCCGCGTACGATCGACCAGTTGCGCAGCACGTAATCCTGCATCGATGCGCGGATCCACCAGGTCGCATAGGTCGAGAAACGCACCTCCCGGCTCGGCTCGAAACGCGCTGCGGCCTCCAGGAGCCCTATATGCCCCTCCTGCACGAGATCTCCCATGGGCAGCCCGAAACTGCGGAACTTCGCCGCCATCGAAATCACCAGACGCATGTGCGACATTGCGATCTTGTTGCGCGCCTCCTGGTCGTTATCGTTCCGCCAGGCCTGTGCGAGCGCATGTTCCTCGTCCCGCTCGAGATAGGGCGCTTCCATGGCAATCTTGATCATACGCCTGTCTGCTGTGAGGGTCTTCATCGATTGCTCCGTAGCTGGCGGCGAGCGCCATTTCACGATTGAACTCCAAACGCCGAGCGCTCTCTTGCTGCGTTCGGCAACGGGACGGATGGCGCTGGTTGACGAAATGACAGGGCGCCCTAGATGGAAGAATACGAACCTGAGGCGTGAGGAAATCACGGGGCCAAGATCGCTCGGCAGCACAGGCGAAGACCTCCCTGCCGGGAGTGTTAAACGTGCGCGGGCGCGAAAAGTTCCGCGGGCGACAGCGATTTTTGATTGTGGATACCGCCGCTGTACGCCCCAACGATTGTAACGCGGCTTCGCCGCCCCCAGTCTCTCGCCTTCTTGCGCCATCGGGCGCTCAGCTTCCGGGAATATACGGCAACAAAAAAGCCCGGCCTTTTTGATGGCCGGGCTGATCTGGTTGATCGACGCAAGGAGCGCTTAAGCGGCTTCGTCCTGTGCGTCGTCTTCTTCGATAGCCTTGCCGCGCTTCGGGCCTTTGTTGAGATTGGCCTCGACGAGGCGAACGGCCTCCGTTTCCGACATCCTGTTCACGGCCGCGATTTCGCGCGCCATCCGGTCAAGCGCGGCTTCATAGAGCTGGCGCTCGGAATAGGACTGTTCCGGCTGGTTCTCGGCGCGATAGAGGTCGCGTACGACTTCCGCGATGGAAATAAGATCGCCGGAATTGATCTTGGCATCGTATTCCTGAGCGCGGCGCGACCACATGGTCCGCTTCACGCGCGCCTTGCCCTGCACGACCTTCAACGCGCGGTCGACGAAATCGGTTTCGGACAGCTTGCGCATGCCGATGCCCACGGCCTTCGCCACCGGCACCTTGAGACGCATCTTGTCCTTCTCGAAGTCGATGACAAAGAGTTCGAGCTTCATGCCCGCGACTTCCTGCTCCTCAATCGCGACGATCTGGCCAACGCCATGGGCCGGGTAAACGATCGATTCACCGGTCTTGAAGCCTTGGCGCGTTGAAGATTTCTTCTGCTGGGTGGTCATTCGTTTCAAACACTCCCTAGTGCGCACCCGGCCTTCACAGGGGCCGGGGCCGGGTCAGTCAGGCCCGGGATAGACGGGGGTACCGCCGGGTGGGTCCACCTGGTCCTCCAACGAAACGCAAACAAGCTCTTAGGGCGCAGTCACAAGCAACGGGCCGTTGCATATCTCAAAAGTGCCGCGCGGTGGAGATCGTTTGCTTTCGTGCTGGTTTTCGGGCGCGCAAAAGCACCCTCTGTGGATCAGTGCGTGAAAACTATCACAAAAAAGAGCGGAAATCAATAATTTGCTGCACGGCAACGATCAAGTCGCCGCGCTCGCAAGCGCGAAGTGCCGGCGGGATTTCCCCAGCTTTCCGGCCTCGCCATCTGTCGTCCGTCAGCATCGACGAACCGAGCGGCCGAAGCCCGTCTCAGTCGCCCTGTCCCGGTTCGGAAGAAAAATACTTCTCGTATTTTTCTTCTACCCCATCCATCTCCTTGGCCTCCGGCAGCGGGTCGCGCTTAACGGTGATGTTCGGCCACTGCGTGGAAAATTCCGCGTTCAGTTTCAACCACATATCGAGCCCCGGCTCGGTATCCGGCTTGATTGCACCCGCGGGACATTCCGGCTCGCATACGCCGCAGTCGATGCATTCATCCGGATGGATGACGAGGAAGTTCTCCCCCTCATAGAAACAATCCACCGGGCAGACTTCAACGCAGTCCGTGTACTTGCAGCGAATGCAGTTATCGGTCACGACATACGTCATGAGGTACTCCAGCCAATGCTCACATTTGATGGCAGACGGCAATCAACGGTGATACTCGATCGCCCGCGCATGCTAGGCATGTCCGGCACGCATAGCTGCCGATGCAGACCCGAATGCCATCCTCAGCATGGCTTCGTGAATCGGAATCGATCCGGTGAAACCACACATCGGTTCAAGCTGCTACACCAACCTTCGCCCCTCGAACTGGACGTTCGGCACTGTAGCGTTGCTTGTCACGTAAAGGCTTTGACGGGCCTTTGCAAGAATTATCCATGCGCGATTTGCCCCTCTGGGGGCACAGTTTTCCAGCCTCGGGACGGGCGTGCCGAAATCGGTTGCAGGCCGCTGCGACGGTCTACGGCACCGGGTCCAAAGTCTGAAAATCAGTCGTCATCGGGGTCCGGCCCCGGCCGCAAGCGGTCCGTCTCGCGGCGCTCCCGCTTTGTCGGCCGCCCTGCGCCGCGGTCGCGCGTCGCCTGCTCGAAAAGCGTGGGCCTGCCGGCGGGTACGGCGGGAGTCAAATCCTCGTAGAGGAGGCGCGCTTCCTCATAGGGGCCGCGGCGGGACCCGGGCAGCAGCACGCGCACGACGAGATCGCGCCGCTCCAGCGACACCTCGAGCATGTCGCCGGCCCTGATCTGGGCGGACGATTGCGTCTCACGCTTGCCGTTGACGGCCACATGGCCCGCCTCGATCGCCTTCTGGGCGAGCGAGCGCGATTTGATCAGCCGGGCGAAGAACAGCCACTTGTCGAGCCGCTGGCGCATTGCAGGGGCGGACGGCGGCTCTTTTTCCATGGGCCTGACCTACTTCTTCATCTGCTCCTTCAGAGCAGCGAGTTTGGCGAAAGGCGAATCCGGATCGATCGGCTTTTCCTTGCGGGGCGGACGCCCTTCGAACTTGGAGGGAGACGACTTGTTTCGATCGTGCCGGTCGCCGCGGTCCTTTCGCTGACCGCCCGGCCTTCCTTCGGACCCCTTGCCTTCCTGCGGCTTGCCTTCCCGGGGCTTGCCCTGCGACTTGCCATGAGGAGCCTGCCTGCGGCCGCCCTCGCGGCCTTCGGTCTGGCCATGGCGCTGGCCCCCTCGGCGCTGTTCGCCCTGGCGACCGCCCTGTCGCTGATTGTCCTGACGGGTGCCCGGACGCCACAGGAGCACCGGCTTGGCTTCAACCGGGGCCTCCGGCTCAGCCGGTGCCGCTGCATCGTCGCTTGCCGGCGCCGCCGGCGTCGTTGCAGCTGCGGTATCGGCGGCGGCTTCCGTCTCTGCGGCAGGCGTCTCGGCAGCCGCGGTTCCGGCGGCCTCCGTCTCTGCGGCAGGCGCATCCGCGGCCTCGGCCTCGACGCCTGCATCCGCTACGCTCGCACCGGCCTCTTCGGCAGACGCCGTGTCCCCGTTCTGGCTTGCCAGGAAAGCTGCCGCCTCTTCGGCCGGCACGGCGTCGGCGCGATAGCCGAGACCCTTGAGGATTTCCTCCATGTCATCCGGCGTCGCCCCGAGAATGGACAACATCGACGTCGTCGCGACGAAACGGCGGCCGTCATAGGCGCCTTCCGGACGCGGCGACGTCCCCGGCTTCCACTGCAGGAGCGGACGGATGAGATCGGCAAGCCGCTCGAGGATATCGATCCGCACAGCGCGCTTGCCGAGGAAGCGGAAGCCCGCGAGCTTGTAGAAGGTCCGCTCGAAAGACGGATCGGTGACGACCGAGGTACGGCCGGCGGCAAGCATCGGGATGAGCTCGCCGTAACCGGGCTTGTCCAGCCCGTCATTCTTCAGGGCCCAGAGAAGCGTGATCAGCTCCGCCGGAGCCGGCTTCAAAAGCGCGGGGAGGAAGATGTGATAGGCGCCGAAGCGTACACCGTATCTGCGAATCGACGCGCGGCTCTCCTGATCGAGCGACTTTACGTCTTCGGCGACGTCGCGACGGAAGAGCACGCCGAGATTCTCGACGATCTGGAAGGCGAGACCCTTGGCGAGACCCTCCAGATCCTCGGCGCGCGAAATGTCGTCCAGCGGCTTCAGCACCGTGCTGATGTGATGGTTCACGAAACGCTCGATCCGCGCCAGGACATGTTCGCGGGCATTAGCCTGAAGCTGATCGTCGGCAAGCAGGATGACGCGGGGACGCATGACGTGGTCGCTCGCCGTGAGCCGCGCGACCGGATCGCCGAGCCAACGGACAAGACCGTCCGACGACAGAGCCAGGTCGCCATTGCCGGCGGCATGGAGACGAGCGGCGCGCGCTTCGAATTCCAGCGCGAGCGCCTTATGGGCGGCACCCTGAACGGCCTTCGCGTCCGTTCCCTCGCTGCCCGCGGCGAGCGTGAACCGGAAACCGGCTAGCTGACCCACATGGTGTCCCTCGACGAAGACATCACCATTCACACTGATTTCTGCTTCCAGCATCGCATTCTCTCTCAGGCGCTTCATGAGCACAGATGTCCTGCGATCAACAAAGCGTTTCGTCAACCTTTCATGTAGCGCGTCGGACAATCGATCTTCGATTTCCCGCGTCTTTTCTTGCCAGTGTGTCGGATCGGCAAGCCACCCGGGCCGGTTGGATACATAGGTCCAGGTCCTGATCTGCGCAATTCGCGCCGAAAGTGTGTCGATTTCGCCGTCCGTATGATCGGCGCGCCGGACCTGTTCGGCCATGAAATCCTCGTTGACCGTGCCATGGCGAACGAGGTCCGCATAGATGGTCGAGATCAGATCCGCATGCTGAGCCGGCGTGATGCGGCGATAATCCGGGAGCGCGCAGGCTTCCCAGAGCTTCTCGACGCGCTCGGACGCCGTGGCGACGTCGACGATCTCCGGGTAGCGGGTCAGATGCTCGAGAGCCTGCTGATCGACGGCCGGGAGCGCCCGCGCCAGGCCGGATACCGCCGGTGCGGCCTCGAGGCTCTTTTTCAGTGCCTTCAGGGAAGAAAAGTCGAGCGCCTTGGAGCGCCACTGCAGCACGCGGACCGGGTCGAACTCATGCGATTCGATGCGGTGCACCAGCTCCTCGTCGAACGGATCGACGCGTCCGGTCACGCCGAAGGTCCCGTCCCGGACGTGCCTGCCCGCGCGCCCCGCGACCTGGGCGAGCTCCGCCGGATTGAGGTTACGGTACTGGTAGCCGTCGAACTTCCTGTCCTGAGCGAAGGCGACATGATCGACGTCGAGGTTCAGCCCCATGCCGATGGCGTCGGTCGCCACGAGGTAGTCGACGTCCCCCTCCTGATAGAGCGCCACCTGGGCATTGCGGGTTCGCGGCGAAAGCGCGCCCAGTACGACGGCCGCGCCGCCGCGCTGGCGCCGGATGAGCTCCGCGATCGCATAGACCTCGTCGGCCGAAAAGGCGACGATTGCCGAGCGGTTCGGCAGGCGGGTGATTTTCTTGGAGCCGGCATAGAGAAGCTGCGACATGCGCGGCCGCTCGACGACGGTGATGCCGGGCAGCAGATATTCGAGGATCGGCCGCATCGTCGCGGCGCCGAGCAGCAGCGTCTCGCCGCGGCCGCGCAGGTGCAGTATCCGGTCCGTGAAGATATGGCCGCGTTCGAGATCGCCCGCCAGTTGAACCTCGTCGATCGCCACGAAGGAGGCCGTGGTCTCGCGCGGCATCGCTTCCACCGTGCAGACCGAAAAGCGGGCACGATGCGGGGCGATCTTTTCCTCGCCCGTGATCAGCGCGACATTGTGGTGGCCGACCTTCTCCACGAGACGCGTATAGACCTCGCGTGCGAGCAATCTCAGCGGCAGCCCTATGACGCCGCTGTCATGCGCGATCATGCGCTCGATCGCATAATGGGTCTTGCCGGTATTGGTGGGTCCGAGCACCGCGGTCACGCCGCGGCCGCTCAGGATCATGGATTGAAAAGACAAGGTCTCGATCCCGGACAGTCTCTACAGCACCGCGCTTCCTTGGTCGCGCAAAGCTCGCTGCAGTGCTGATTTGGCGTATGTATTATCCTTAAAACGGCTCCGATTTAAGGAACACGTATGGTGAGCCGGCGCGCGTTCACGCTCCGGCGGGAAACAGATGCCTATGCGACGTGCCAAACGCAAGGGTTCACGGGGAATAAATGCGCCAAGCGGCCAACCATATCTTGCGGCTCCCCTTTCAACTGCAGTTCAGGATTCTGGAACAGCGACGGAACGAATCAGAGACGAATCGCTGACTCCCGCTGATTCACTTTATGTTCACGGCTATATATAGATATCAACATCTAGTTACGCACCAGATGCTGAATCCAAGGGAGGATCACCCCTCAGAAGCTGCCGATCGGCTTCGGCTGTCGTCACTGCAGCCTTTGACCACGCAAAGGATTCCGAATCCAAGAGTCTGGAAAGATTGAAAAATTTTAACGGGATTCGCCGCCGATCGGCCGAGTCCGGAAATAGGAATCGCTTCACAGGCACCCGCTCCCGCATGGGCAGAGCGGCGCCGACTCGCCCGGAGGAACGTTTTCCCCTTTCGTTCGCCACAATATCTAGTGGCACCTATAGACATCGGGGGCAGGCTTCAGCATGGACACGGATGCGAGATCCGAGGGCCAAAACGAATCCGGCGCCCCGAAGGGCGCCGAAAAAAAAGCCGCCGGCATTACGCCTCAGGCGAAGTACTGGCCCCCGTTGGCCGAAATCGTCGAGCCGGTGATGAAGCCCGCGTCGTCGGAAGCGAGAAACACGACGCAGCGTGCCACTTCCTCCGGCTCGCCCAGGCGTCCCACCGGTATCTGTGGAATGATCCGCTCGTTGAGCACCTTTTCCGGAACGGCGCGCACCATCTCGGTGCCGATATAGCCGGGGCAAATCGCGTTGACGGTGATCCCCTTCGCCGCCCCTTCCTGGGCCAGGGCCTTGGTCAGGCCGAGATCGCCGGCCTTGGCGGCGGAATAGTTCACCTGGCCCATCTGCCCCTTCTGGCCGTTGATCGACGAGATGTTGACGATGCGCCCGAAACCGCGGTCGCGCATGCCCGACCAGACCGGATGCGTCATGTTGAACACGCCGGTGAGATTGGTGCCGATCACTTCGCCCCACTGTTCCGGCGTCATCTTGTGGAACATGGCGTCACGGGTGATGCCGGCATTGTTGACGAGGATGTCGACCGGTCCGAGGTCCGCCTCGACCCTGGCGATGCCATCGACGCAGGCCTGATAACTCGATACGTCCCATTTATAGACGGGAATGCCGCTTTCCTGCTCGAAGGCCTTGGCCCTCTCGTCATTTCCGGCATAGTTTGCGGCCACCTTGTAGCCCGCAGCCTTCAACGCCACGCAAATTGCGGCGCCAATGCCGCGGGATCCGCCCGTTACCAGTGCTACCCTGCTCATACTCGCCTCCCGCTCGGTTGATTCAAATTCGCAAAAGCACACCCCTGCAGCCCGGCGAGCCCGGGCCGCTGATCTCCATCGTCTGATCCGAAACTTGCCCGCATTGCAGGCGGCCGGTTACAGGCGTTCCACGCACATGGCGACGCCCATGCCGCCGCCGATGCACAGGGTGGCAAGCCCCTTGGAGACGCCGCGCCGCTTCATTTCGAAAAGAAGCGTGTTCAGCACGCGGGCACCGGATGCACCGATCGGATGGCCGATGGCGATCGCTCCGCCATTGACGTTGACGATCGAAGGATCCCAGCCGAGGTCCTTGTTGACGGCGCAGGCCTGAGCCGCGAAAGCCTCGTTCGCTTCCACGAGCTCGATGTCGGCGACCGACCAGCCGGCTTTTTCGAGGGCCTTGCGCGATGCGGGGATGGGGCCGGTGCCCATGATCTGCGGGTCGACGCCTGCCGTCGCCCAGGAGACGATGCGGGCAAGCGGCTGGATGCCGCGCCGGGTCGCCTCGGCCTCGGTCATCAAGAGCGCCGCGGCGGCGCCGTCGTTGAGACCCGAAGCATTGCCCGCGGTCACGGTACCTTCCTTGTCGAAGGCCGGGCGGAGCTTTGCGATCGAATCGAGCGTGGCACCGTGGCGGATGTACTCGTCCTGATCCACGGTTACGTCGCCCTTGCGCGTCTTCACGACGAAAGGCACGATCTCGTCGGCAAAACGCCCGGCCTTCTGAGCCGCTTCCGCCTTGTTCTGGGAGGCAAGCGCGAATTCGTCCTGTTCCTCGCGCGTCAGCTGCCATTTCCGCGCAACGTTCTCGGCGGTGATGCCCATGTGGTAGCCGTAGAAGGCATCCGTCAGGCCGTCCTTGATCATCGTGTCGATCATCTTGTAGTCGCCCATCTTCACGCCGCCGCGCAGGTGCGCGCAATGCGGCGCCATGGACATCGACTCCATGCCGCCAGCAACGATGACCTTCGCATCGCCGGTTGCGATCTGCTGCATGCCGAGCGCCACGGCGCGCAGGCCCGAGCCGCAAAGCTGGTTCATGCCCCAGGCGGTCTTTTCCTGCGGGAGGCCCGCCTTCATCGCCGCTTGCCGTGCAGGATTCTGCCCCTCGCCCGCCGGCAGCACCTGGCCGAGGATCACCTCGTCCACCTCGCCCGCTTCGACGCCCGCCCGCTCGAGCACCGCCTTGATGGCGGCCGCGCCCAGTTCGTGCGCGGGAGTGTTGCCGAAGGCGCCATTGAAGGAGCCGACGGCCGTGCGGGCCGCGCTGGCGATGACGATCGAGGGATTGCTCATGGGACGTTCCTCATATTTGCTTTGCCTGATGGAGGCAGACTGGCAAAGGGAGGAGCGCGAGTCAAACGGCTAGTTGCACTGCCGCAAAAGCTTCACGGTGACTTGTCGGCGCTTGTTCGCAGCTGCGTCGCCGCATTGCACAAAGAGATTGTCAGTGGCGCTCTTTTGCGGATACTCTGAAAAATACAATAAAGACGGGACCATGGGTAAGAGGAGACCCTGATGGGGAAAAACGAAGGCCAGATCGTCATCAAGAAATATGCGAACCGGCGCCTCTACAATACCGGTACGAGCACTTACGTGACCCTCGACGACCTGGCTGTCATGGTGAAGAGGGGCGAGGACTTCATCGTGCAGGATGCCAAGTCCGGCGAAGACATAACCCATTCCGTGCTGACGCAGATCATCTTCGAGCAGGAGTCGAAGACCGGCAACACGCTTCTGCCGATTTCCTTTCTCCGCCAGTTGATCTCCTTTTATGGCGACCAGATGCAGATGGTCGTACCGAGCTATCTCGAGCACTCGATGCAGGCCTTCACCGAACAGCAGGCGCAGATGCGCGAGCAGATCACCAAGGCCTTCGGCGACACGCCGATCGGCAAGAACCTGAAGGTGCCATTGCAGCTCGTCGAGGAACAGGTCCGGCGCAACACCGAAATGTTCCATCAGGCCATGCAGATGTTTTCGCCCTTCATGGCCGCCCCGCCGGCCAAGGAAACCAGGAAGGCCGAGGCGAAGGACATCGACGAACTGAAGGAACAGCTTCGCGCCCTTCAGACGAAACTGGACAATCTGGGCTGAACTTCCGCGATGCTTCTCCGTGATGGCAGGGGCTCCAGCCCCTCACCCCGCTTGCAGGGAGAAGGTGGGCGGCAGGCCAGATGAGAGGCGCGCTCGTCCAAGCCATCAGACATTCGCACCAAAAGAAAAAGGGCCGGCAATGCCGACCCTTCGAACTTCATCCGCAGGCGGAAACGCTTATGCGTTTTCCTTCGGCGTCAGGACCTGGCGGCCGCGATACATGCCGGTCTTCAGGTCGATATGATGCGGGCGGCGCAGTTCGCCGGAGTTCTTGTCTTCGATGTAGGTCGGAGCCTTGAGGGCGTCAGCGGAACGGCGCATGCCACGCTTGGACGGGCTCGTTTTTCTTTTCGGTACAGCCATTTCATTCTCCACTTATCGGGCAAAACACTGTTCAGCAGCCGAAAATGGCCGGGTCAAACAGATGTCGATCTCGGAATTTCGCGCGCTTATACATGTCGAACCGCACTTTGACCAGTCCCCGCGCGCAAATTTTCGACTCCCTTCGGGAAGCCTCGATCCGCTTCAGGCCTCGTCCTCCGGCACGATCCAGGGTTCGGCTCTTGCGGCCTCCTCCCACCTGCGGAAGGCCGGATGCGCCTTGACGGCATCCATATAGGCGAGCGTCGCCGGGTCCGTCACGAGCTCATAGGTCTCGAAACGGTTGACGACCGGAGCGAACATCGCGTCGGCCGCGGTGAACCGGCCGAAAAGGAACGGACCCCCTGATCGCTCGACCGACTCCCGCCAGATCGTCTCGATCCGCGCCACATCCTCGCTGACGCCATCCGGCAGAGCGATCGACTTTCTCGGCCGGCGGATATTCATCGGGCAGGCGCGCAGCGCCCGGAAGCCGGAGAGCATCTCCATCGAGTAGCTGCGCGCACGGGCACGATCCGCGCGCTCCTCCGGCCAGAGACCTGCATCCGGGAAAAGCTCCGCCGCGTATTCGATGATCGCGAGCGACTCCCAAACGCGGTTTTCGCCATGGTGGAGCACCGGAACGCGCCCTGTCGGCGAGATTTCGCGGAACCGCGGATTGCCGGTCGCGAAATCGAATGGAATAACGACGTCCTCGAACGGAATGCCGCAAGCCGTGAGCGCGAGCCAGGGGCGCATCGACCAGGACGAATAGTTCTTGTTGCCGACATAGAGGACGAGCTTGGTCATGATCTGTCTCCGCTGAAACCGAGGGCAGACTTGCCACATCGGCACCGGACAAACCAATGAATTGGTTTCATCTTAATCATAAAGGCAGGTGATGTAACCGCCGGAGCGGCTGGCACGGCGCTCGATCACGCCGGCGAGCCGCCTGAGACCGCGCCCGGGCTTTCCCGCATTGCGGTCGATCGGGTTGGGCAGCGAAACGGCGAGGAGAGCGGCCTGCCGGCGCGAAAGCTTCGCCGCCGAAACGCCGAAATGATGACGGGCGGCGGCCTCGATCCCGTAGATGCCCTCGCCCCATTCGGCGACGTTCAGGTAGATCTCCATCAGGCGCCGCTTGCTCCAGGCGAAATCGGCTGCGATCGCAAGCGGCAGTTCCATCGCCTTGCGCACGAAGGAACGGCCGTTCCAGAGGAACAGGTTCTTGACCGTCTGCATCGGGATCGTGCTGGCGCCACGCGTCTGTTCGCCGTCGAGCGCGTCCTCGACGACGCCACGCATCTGCGCCCAATCGATGCCGGCATGAGCGCAGAACTGCCCGTCCTCCGACATCATCACCGACTGGACGAGCACCGGCGCGATGTCGTCGAATTCCACCCACTGCCGGTCGTAGCCCCGCAGCAGCACGAGGTCGCGCAGCATCAGTGTCGAGACCGGGTGAATGAACTCCAGGAGATAGAGGACGATCAAGGCATAAGGCAGGATGAGAACGGAGAGGACGACGAGAACGAGCCGACGCCACCGCGAGCGCCACGTCCTGCGCGTGGCTGCCCGGCGACCGGCGGGCAACTCCGCCTCCTCGCGTTCTTCCGAAACGATCTCCACGCCCCGTCCGTCCACCTCTTTTCCGCCCGCCTCTTGTCCCATTCACCCTCTCATATGCGATGGCGAGCGAAAGTTGAACGGCCTTTCTCGCAAAAGGCAAGGCTCTGCAGCGCCGTCGTCCCGGGACCGGCCCTGTGCGCGCGACGCAAAACCCCGTTGAAAGCCGCTCCGCCGCATGTCAAAGAGCCTCTATGACAGACGAAAGATCATCCTTTCCGGCGCGCCTCAGGACCAACGCGGCCGCAGTCGAAGCGCTGCTCGAGACGTTGCTCGGCCCGGCCCCGGGCGCGGGCGAAATCGCCCGCCCGGAAAACCTGCTCGGCGCCATGCGCCATGGCGTGCTCAACGGCGGCAAGCGGCTGAGGCCTTTTCTCGTTGCCGAAAGCGCGGCCCTCCTCGGCGGCGATGCGGAAGCGGCGCTCAGAACAGGCGCCGCGCTCGAATGCATCCACTGCTACTCACTCGTCCATGACGACCTCCCGGCCATGGACGACGACGACATGCGCCGCGGAAAGCCGACGGTGCACGTCGCCTTCGACGAGGCGACGGCGATCCTCGCGGGCGACAGCCTGCTGACCTTCGCCTTCGACATCATCGCGGCGCCGGAAACGGCGCTTTCCGACCGCCAGAAGACGACGCTCGTGCTGGCGCTCGCGCGCGCGGCCGGGCATGGCGGCATGGCCGGCGGTCAGGCGCTCGACCTTGCCGCCGAAAAGAGTGCTCCCGACGAAGCCGGCATCGTCCTCTTGCAGTCGATGAAGACAGGGGCCCTCATCCGCTTCGCCTGCGAGGCGGGCGCAATCATCGCCGATGCGCCGGCAGAGGACCGCCGACGCCTGCGCGCCTTCGGAGAGAAGATCGGCCTCGCCTTTCAGCTCGCCGACGACCTTCTCGACCTCACCGCCGATGCAGCAATCGTCGGCAAGGCGACCGGCAAGGATGCGGCACGGGGGAAGGGTACGCTTGTCTCCCTGCACGGCCAGCCTTGGGCCGAGCGCCGGCTCGAAAACCTGGTGGCCGAGGCGGAAGGCCTGCTCAAACCCTACGGGCCAAGCTCGGCGATCCTTGCCGAAACCGCCCGCTTCATCGCCAATCGCAGGAACTGAGCTCATGAGCAAATTCTGGTCGCCGATCGTGGCCGCGCTGAAACCCTACGTTCCCGGTGAACAGCCGCGCATGGCCGATCTCGTCAAGCTCAACACCAATGAGAGCCCCTATGGGCCCTCGGAAAAGGCGCTGGAGGCGATCCGGGCGGCGGCGGACAAGGATCTCCGCCTCTATCCGGATCCCGTCGCTCTCGGGCTGCGGGAGACGATCGCCGCGCGCCACAAGGTATCGGTCGGGGAGGTCTTCGTCGGCAACGGTTCCGACGAGGTCCTGGCACACGCTTTCGCCGCGCTGCTGAAGCACGACAGGCCGCTGCTTTTCCCGGACATCTCCTACAGCTTCTACACGACCTATGCGGGCCTTTTCGGCATCGAGGCGGTGGAGGTGCCGCTCGACGCCGCATTCCGCATCGACATCGCCGATTATCGCCGTCCCTCGGGCGCGGTCATCCTGCCGAACCCGAACGCCCCGACCGGCATCGGCCTGCCGCTTGCCGATATCGAAAGGCTGGTGGCCGAGCATCCCGATCAGCCGGTGGTGATCGACGAGGCCTATATCGATTTCGGCGGCGCATCCGCAATCGCGCTCGTTCCGAAATACGACAATCTGCTCGTCGTTCAGACCTTCTCAAAGTCACGCGCGCTGGCCGGCCTGCGCGTCGGCTTCGCGATCGGCCAGCGCCCGCTGGTCGAGGCGCTGGAGCGCGTCAAGGACAGCTTCAACTCCTATCCGCTCGGACGCACCGCCCAGGCGGGTGCAACGGCTGCGATGAAAGACGAGGCATGGTTCGAGGCTACCCGCGGCAAGATCATCGCCTCGCGGGCGAAGCTGACGAGCCAACTCGAAAAGCGCGGCTTCGAGGTCCTGCCGTCGCAGGCAAACTTCGTCTTCGCCCGCCACCCCCGACATGCGGGCCAGACGCTGGCGGCGAAACTGCGCGAAAGGGCTGTGATCGTCCGCCATTTCGCCAAGCCCCGAATCGCGGATTTCCTGCGCATCACCATCGGCACCGACGCGGAATGCGCCAAGCTGGTCGCGGCACTCGACGAGATTCTGTAAGGCAGCACAGAATCGGGTGCTGCCGCAAAATGCTACAGGTGGCTACGGCCAAACCTCCCATTGGCATCAACGGAGACCTCGGCTACTGTCCCCGCAGGGACAATCGGACGCCGTCATGCTGGACCTTACGCCCTATCTGCCGCAGCTCCTCGTCGCCTGGACGGCCTATGTCATCGCCGTTGCCTCGCCGGGGCCCGCGGTTCTGGCGATCATCGCGACCTCGATCAGCCGGGGGAGAAGCGCAGGCCTCGCGCTCGCCTTCGGCGTGCTGAGCGGCAGCTACACCTGGGCGATGCTGACGGCTTCCGGCCTGTCGGCCCTTATCCGGACCTATGGCCAGGCGATCATCGTCCTGAAGATCGCCGGCGCCTGCTACCTGTTCTTGCTTGCCTATAATGCGCTCAGAGCGGCGATGCGGGGCGACGCCCGACCGTCCGCCCTTCGTGTGCCCCCGACTTCCTCGCTGAAGAAGCTTTACCTCAAAGGTCTCGGGATCCACCTGACCAATCCGAAGGCGATCTTCGCCTGGATGATGCTGGTTTCGCTCGGGATGCCGGAGGGAGCGCCGGTCGGCGTCACCGCCGCCTTCATCGTCGGCTGCATGCTGATCGGTCTCGTGACCTTCTGCGGCTTCGCGATCGTCTTTTCGCTCGCGCCGGTCCATCGGGCCTATCTGAAATCGCGGCGGATCATCGAGAGCCTGATGGCCGGCTTCTTCGCCTTTGCCGGCTTCAAGCTTTTGACGGCGCGGCTTTGATCCTCGATACTACTCCGCGGCCGCCTGGCCGTGGCCGAAGCGTTTCTCGATATAATCGGCGACGAGAAGCTGAAAGTCCTCGGCGATCTTCGGTCCGCGCAGCGTCAGCGCCTTCTGCCCGTCGATAAAGACAGGTGCGGCCGGCATTTCGCCGGTTCCAGGAAGCGAAATACCGATATCGGCATGCTTGCTCTCGCCGGGGCCGTTGACGATGCAGCCCATTACGGCGACCTTCAGCGCCTCGACGCCCGGATATTTCTCACGCCAGACCGGCATGCTCGCGCGGATATCCTCCTGGATCTTCTGGGCCAGTTCCTGGAACACGGTCGAGGTGGTGCGGCCGCAGCCCGGACAGGCCGCGACCACCGGAATGAACTGACGGAAGCCCATCACCTGCAGTAGCTCCTGCGCCACCTGCACCTCGCGCGTGCGGTCGCCGCCGGGTTCGGGCGTCAGGGAAATGCGGATGGTGTCGCCGATGCCCTGCTGCATCAGAATGCCGAGCGAGGCGGAAGAGGCGACGATGCCCTTGGTGCCCATGCCCGCCTCGGTGAGGCCGAGATGAAGCGCATGGTCGGAACGGGCGGCGAGCATCGCATAGACGGCGATCAGGTCCTGCACGCCCGAGACCTTGGCGGACAGGATGATGCGGTTGCGCGGCAGGCCCAGCTCCTCTGCAAGTTCCGCCGAGAGAAGCGCCGATTGCACGATCGTCTCGCGCATCACCTGCTGTGCCGTCAAAGGGGAGCCATTCGCCTGGTTCGCGTCCATCAGGCGCGTCAGCAGTTCCTGATCGAGCGAGCCCCAGTTCACCCCGATGCGCACCGGTTTGTCGTAGCGGATCGCCATCTCGATGATTTCGGCGAACTGCTTGTCCTTCTTGTCCTTGAAACCGACATTGCCGGGATTGATGCGGTATTTGGCAAGCGCCTCGGCACAGGCCGGATAATCGGCGAGCAGCTTGTGCCCGATATAATGAAAATCGCCGACGAGCGGCACGTCCATGCCGAGGCGCAGGAGCCGCTCGCGGATCTTCGGCACGGCCGCGGCGCTCTCGTCGCGATCGACCGTGATGCGCACCAGCTCCGAACCTGCCTTGTGGAGTGCGGCCACCTGCGCCACCGTCGCATCGATATCGGCCGTATCGGTGTTCGTCATCGACTGGACGACGACCGGAGCACCGCCACCGACGATCACGCCGCCGACATCGACGGCGACCGAGGCGCGGCGCGGCTGTGGCTCGAAATCGAAGGCAGAAGACATGAAGGCCTCTTCTTGGGTCCGTTGCTGCAGAGCGGAACGCGCACGGACCGCCCGATACTTTCACTTTTCAGGTGGCGAAGGAACGCCCGCTTGTCAACGGCAACATCACGCGCTGACGGCGAATTGATGGCAGCGGCTACGCGAGCAGTCGCTTGCGCCAGTCTGCGCCCCGCCCGAAGGACGATCACCCCTTGCCATGATCCGCATGAACGGCGTGATGCGAAAGCAGCAGCACCACGATGAACAGCACGGGGACACAGGCGAAGATGATCGCGAAGCCGCTGTGTTCCGCGATGAAGCCGATCAATGAGGGCGCAAACAGCATGCCGGAATAGCCCATGGTGGTCGCGACCGACAGCCCGATGCCCGGCTGCAGACCCGGCATATTGCCGGCGGCCGAAAAGGCGATCGGCACCATGTTGGAAATGCCGATGCCTGCAAGCGCAAAACCGAGGATCGCGAGAACGGCATTGGGAGCGAGACCGGCCAGCACCATGCCGAAGAGAGCGGTCACGGTGCAGATGCGCAGGGTCAGAGTGGCGCCGAGCCGGTCGCGCACGTGATCGCCGGCAAAGCGCATCGCCGCCATGGTCGCCGAGAAGGCCGCAAAACCGAAGCCTGAAAGCTCGACGGAGGCGCCGAGTTCATCCTTCAGATAAAGTGCACCCCAGTCGAGAACGGCACCCTCGGGCACCATCGAGAAAAGCGCCATGATGCCGATCAGCCAGGGCAGCGGTGTCATCGGCAGCCTGAGCTTCTCTTTGGTTGCCGCAGGATGCGGCCGGTCGGCAAGGATCATCGGCCAGGCAACCGCGAGTATCGCAAGGCACAGACAGGTGACGACGATCGCATGCGGCAGCACGCCGAAGCGGGCCATCAGAAAGCCGCCGATCCCGGCGCCGATCAGCCCGCCGAGGCTCCAATAGGCATGGCACGAGGACATGATTGCACGGCGCATCGACTTCTCGACCTCGACGGCATTGGCGTTCATGGCCACATCCATCGCGCCGACGAAGCCGCCGAGCAGGAACATGCCGAGTGCTGCCGTCCACAGATTCGGCAGAAGCGTCAGGAGGAGAAGCAGCGGTGAAAGGATGATCGCCGTGACCTTGACCACCTTCTGCGAGCCGAGACGGGCGATGAAGCCGCCGGCAATAGGCATCAGCACCAGCGAGCCGATGCCGAAACCGAGGATGAGAAGGCCGAGAACGCTCTCGCCGATGCCGAGGCGTTCCTTGAACTCCGGGATTTTCGGCGCCCAGCTTCCGGTGACGAAGCCGTTCATCAGAAACAGGAGAGACACGGCTAGCCGGTTTTTCGACATATAGCCCTGCCGGCCAACGGCTTTCTGGGCGGAATCTGTACGCTGATCCATGGGTTAACCTTCCGCTGCCGGATCGTCCGGCTCAATTGGTGATTTCGATGAGATTGCCGTCGGGATCGCGGATCACCGGATAGGCTCCTTCGCGAGAACGACGTTCGCCCCCCGCGCCGTGAAGGCCGCGACATGGGCTTCCGGCGCATCCGCCTCGAGAACGAGCGTGGAAGCACCGTCTATGGCGACCACCGGATGCGGCGCAGCGGTACCGAGCTTGTCGGTCGTGACGGCCGCAAGCAGGGCGCGGCTCCTGGAAGCGATCAGCCGCTTGAATTCCGCATCCTCGAAGTGGAACGCGGTCAGCCCTGCTTCGGCATCCGCACCGCAGGTTCCGAGTATCGCGAGATCGGGCCGCAAGAACTCGGCATCGCGCTGCGCCCGCGCACCGACCGCCGCGCCGACAGCGCGGTTCAGCGGCCCGCCCACCAGAATGACTTCGATGCCCGGCTTCTCCATCAAGGCCGCCGCGACCGGCGGCGTATTGGTGATGATCGTCGCGGGGAGGTCCGGTCCGATCGCCTGCGCAATCGCCAGATTGGCGGAGCCGGCGTCGAGGAACACGGTCATGCGCGGCCTTAGAAAGGCGACCGCAACCCGCGCCAGCGCCGCCTTCCGTTCGGGTGCGCGCGATATCCGGGCCACGAGCGAGCCTGCGTCGGGCGCAACCGGCAACGCTCCGCCATAGACGCGCTCGCAAAGGCCGGCGGCGGCCATTTCGCGCAGGTCGCGGCGGATCGTGTCTTCCGACACGCCGAATTCGCGCGCGAGATCGGCCGCAAGCACCCGGCCCTCGGTTCTGAGCCTTTCCTGGATCAGACTCTTTCTCTCTCGCAGCAGCAGATCGATGGACATCCTGAAACCGTGCATAATCGTGCATGAATCGATGGAAACGTGATTATCACTCCCAACCACGGCTTTCAATCCCGCCTGCCGCAAAACGGCAGGCATGCAACGGAACATTTCACGCCGCAGCGTTTTCGGGGGGAATCGGCCATCTGAGGAAAAATCTTCATCGAAACCGTTCGGAATTGGTCTTTTATACGCTTGGAAACTGGCGGGTTTATGCGAAATTCGCTGCAATCCGGATGACAGCCGGAGAACCAGAACTGGAAAACAACCATGAAACTCCTTCCGACGCTTTTTGCTGCCGCCCTCCTGCAACTCGCCGCCTTCGTTCCCGCTGAGGCGGGGCAGAACCTGGACGAGGTCAAGTCCGCAGGCGTGCTGAAGATCGGCACCGAGGGCACTTACGCCCCCTTCACCTATCATGACGCGAGCGGCGCTCTCGTCGGCTTCGACGTCGAGATCGGTCAGGAAGTCGCCAAACGCCTCGGCGTCAAGCCGGAATTCCTGGAAGGCAAGTGGGATGGCCTGATCGCCGGCCTCGACGCAAACCGTTATGACGCGGTCATCAACCAGGTCGGCATCACCGAGGAACGCAAGAAGAAATACGACTTCTCCGAACCCTATATCGCCTCCAAGGCGGTGCTGATCGTCCGCGGCGACGACGAGGAGATCAAAGACTTCGCCGACCTGAAGGGCAAGAAGTCGGCACAGTCGCTGACCAGCAACTTCGGCAAGCTCGCGCAAGCCTCGGGCGCCGAGCTCGTCGGAACCGACGGTTTCGATCAGTCGATCCAGCTCGTGCTGACGGGCCGGGCCGACGCGACCATCAATGACAGCCTTTCCTTCCTCGACTTCAAGAAGCAGAAGCCGGATGCGAATGTGAAGATCGCCGCCGAAAAGCCCGATGCCGATTATTCGGGCATCATCATCCGCAAGGGCGAGCCGGAGCTGCTCGAAGCGATCAACAAGGCGCTGGCCGAGATCAAGGCCGACGGCACCTATGAGAAGATCTCGCAGAAATATTTCGGCGCCGACGTTTCGAAATAGGGCCTGCGGAAGCGCGACCGGTCGAACAACCGCCCCCGCTCTTCAAGTTGCACGGATGTGGGCTTCACACCTTTCCCCATCCTGCTTATGAATCGCGATCCGTCCCGGCATCCGGGACGGATCGCGCGTTTTGAAAGGTTCTCCCTTGCCCCACTGGCTTCAACTGATGGCGGATTCGTTGCCGGCCCTGCTCTGGGCGGGGCTGATCTTCACGATCCCGCTAACGCTCCTCTCCTTCACCCTCGGCCTGGCTCTCGGCCTCGTCACCGCCGTCGTCCGGCTGTTTGCTCCGGCTCCTTTCGCGGCGGTGGCCCGGTTTTATGTGTGGGTGATCCGCGGCACGCCGCTGCTCGTGCAGCTCTTCGTCATCTTCTACGGCCTGCCGAGCATGGGCATACTGCTCGACGCCTTTCCCGCAGCGCTGATCGGCTTCACGCTCAATATCGGCGCCTACAGTTCCGAAATCATCCGCGCGGTGATCTCGTCGGTTCCGAGGGGGCAGTGGGAAGCGGCCTATTCGATCGGCATGAGCTGGAGCCAGGCGATGCGCCGGACGATCCTTCCGCAGGCGGGCCGCGTCGCCGTTCCGCCGCTGTCGAACACCTTCATCTCGCTCGTCAAGGACACCTCGCTCGCCGCCGCGATCACGGTGCCGGAGCTATTCCAGACGGCGCAGCGCATCGTCGCCACCAGTTATGAACCCTTGATCCTCTACATCGAAGCCGCCCTGATCTATCTTGTCATGAGTTCCGTCCTTTCGGCGCTGCAGGGGAAACTGGAGCAGCGCTTCGCCCGCTATGGCGGCTTCCTGGAGGCGCGCGCATGATCGAGCTCTCCCACATCGTCAAGCGCTTCGGCACCAACACCGTGCTGAACGACATCAGCGTCTCGCTCGCGGAAGGCAGCGTGACTGCGCTCGTTGGACCGTCCGGCGGCGGCAAGAGCACGCTGCTGCGCTGCGTCAACCTGTTGGAGATCCCGACGGCGGGGGCAATCCGCCTCGGCGACGACCGGCTCGAATTCGCGGAAGGCCGGAAGGTCGGCTGGCAGGCGATCCAGAGACTGCGCCGTCAGACGGGAATGGTGTTCCAGAACTTCCAGCTTTTCCCGCACCAGACGGCGATCGGCAATGTGATGGAAGGCCTCGTCACCGTCCTCAAGTGGCCGGCCGACCGGGCCCGCACCCGGGCGCTCGAGCTGCTGGAGAAGGTCGGAATGGCGCATAAGGCGGATGCCTGGCCGGCCACGCTATCCGGCGGCCAGCAGCAACGCGTCGCGATCGCCCGGGCACTTGCTCCCTCGCCGCGCGTGCTCCTTTGCGACGAGCCGACCTCGGCGCTGGATCCGGAACTGGCGGAAGAAGTGGTGGAGGTCCTGAGCCGCCTTGCGCGGGAAGGCACCACGATGATCATGGCCACCCACGACCTTCGCCTCGCCTCCCGCGTCGCCGATCACGTCGTCTTCCTGGATGGCGGCGTCGTCGTCGAAAGCGGTCCCCCGCGCAAGATCTTCTCGACGCCGGAGCGCGAGCGGACGAAGCGATTCATCGCCTCCCTGAGCGCGCCGATGAGCTATGACATTTGAGGCATCGGGCGGTGCTTAACCCCCGAACACGACCAGCAGATCTTTCGCATCGATCTGATCGCCGGCCCTTACCAGCACCTCGGAAATCACCCCGTCCTTCTCGGCATGAAGCGCCGTCTCCATCTTCATCGCCTCGATCGAGAGCAGCACGTCGCCGGCCTTGACCGATTGGCCGGAGACCACCGCGACGGTCGAGATCACGCCGGGCATCGGCGCGCCGAGATGGGCGGCGTTGCCGGCTTCCGCCTTGCGGCGGACGGCGGCCGAGGCGCCGCGATTGCGGTCGGGTACCTTGATGGACCGCGGCTGACCGTTCATTTCGAAGAACATCTTGACCATGCCCTTCTCGTCGATCTCGCCCTGCGCCTGATTGAGGATGACGAGCGTCTTGCCCTTTTCGATGTCGGCGAAGAGTTCCTCACCCGGCGCCATGCCGTAGAAATAGGCGGGCGTCGGCAGCACGCTGACCGGGCCGTAGGTTTCGCAGGCCACCGCATAATCGGTGAAGACCTTCGGATACATGAGGTAGGAGGCGAACTCGAAATCGGTCACTTCACGGCCGAGCTTCTCCTCGATGCCCTTGCGCTCGGCGTCGAGATCCGCGTCTTCGAGCAGCGAGCCCGGACGCGCGTCATAGGGCTCTTCGCCCTTGAGCGCCTTCTTCTGCAGCGCCTCCGGCCAGCCGCCCGGCGGTTGGCCGAGATCGCCCTTGAGCATGGAGACGACCGATTCCGGGAAGGCGATGTCCTTGCCCGGATTCTCGACATCGGCGACCGTCAGATCCTGGGAGACCATCATCAGCGCCATGTCGCCGACGACCTTGGAAGACGGCGTCACCTTGACGATATCGCCGAACATCCGGTTGGCGTCGGCATAGGCCTGCGCCACCTCGTGCCAGCGGGTCTCGAGCCCGAGCGAGCGGGCCTGTTCCTTCAGATTGGTGAACTGGCCGCCCGGCATCTCGTGCAGATAGACTTCCGAAGCCGGTCCCTTGAGGTCGCTTTCGAAGGCCGCATATTGATGGCGTACCGCCTCCCAATAGAAGGAGATGCGGCGGATCCATTCCGGATCGAGGCCCGGGTCGCGCTCCGAGCCGGACAGCGCCTCGACGATCGAGCCGAGGCAGGGCTGAGAGGTGTTGCCGGAGAGCGCGTCCATCGCCGCATCGACGATGTCGACGCCGGATTCGACCGCCGCGAGCACGGTGGCCGCGGCAATGCCCGAAGTGTCGTGGGTGTGGAAATGGATCGGCAGATCGGTCGCTTCCTTCAGCGCCTTGAACAGCACCCGGGCGGCGGCCGGCTTCAATAGCCCGGCCATGTCCTTGACGGCGATGATATGGGCGCCGGCCTTTTCCAGTTCGGCGGCGAGCGCCGTGTAGTATTTCAGGTCGTATTTCGGCCGGGCGGAATTGAGGATGTCGCCGGTATAGCAGATCGCCGCCTCGCAGATCCTGTCCTCCTCGGCCACCGCATCCATCGCGACGCGCATGTTCTCGACCCAGTTCAGGCAGTCGAAGACGCGGAAGACGTCGATGCCGCCCTTCGCGGCCTGGCGGACGAAATATTTGACGACATTGTCCGGATAGTTCTTGTAGCCGACGCCGTTGGCGCCGCGCAGAAGCATCTGCAGGAGCAGGTTCGGCGCACCTTCGCGCACCATCGCCAGCCGCTCCCACGGGTCCTCTGTCAGGAAGCGCATCGAGACGTCGAAGGTCGCGCCGCCCCAGCATTCGAGCGAGAAGAGGCTCGGCAGCGCCCGCGCATAGGTGCCGGCGATGCGGGCGATATCGTAGGTGCGCATGCGGGTGGCGAGCAGCGACTGGTGGCCGTCGCGCATCGTCGTGTCGGTAATCAGCACCTCCGGCTGCGCCTTCACCCATTCGGCGAATTTCTTGGGGCCGAGCTGATCGAGGCGCTGCTTCGTACCGGGCTTCACCTCGCCGCCGATGAACGGCACGACCGGCGCGGCGATATCGTCGGAGGGCTTCGGCCGGCCCTTGACTTCCGGATGGCCGTTGACGGTGACGTCGGCGAGGTAGGTGAGAAGCTTGGTGGCGCGGTCCTGGCGCTTGACCTGCTGGAACAATTCCGGCGTCGTGTCGATGAAGCGCGTCGTATAGCTGTTGTCCTGGAACTTCGGGTGGCTGATGATAGCCTCGAGGAAGGTGAGGTTGGTCGCCACGCCGCGGATGCGGAATTCTCTCAGCGCACGGATCATCCGCTGGATCGCTTCGCCCGGATTCGGCGCCCAGGCGGTGACCTTCTCGAGCAGCGGATCGTAGTAACGGGTGATCACCGCCCCGGAATAGGCAGTGCCGCCGTCGAGGCGGATGCCGAAGCCGGTGGCGCCGCGATAGGCGGTGATGCGGCCATAATCCGGAATGAAATTCTGCTCCGGGTCTTCCGTGGTGATGCGGCACTGCAGCGCATGGCCGTTGAGGCGGATGTCCTCCTGGCGCGGCACGCCCGATTCCGGCGCGCCGATGGCGAAGCCGTCGAGGATGTGGATCTGCGCCTTGACGATATCGATGCCGGTTACGACCTCGGTGACCGTATGCTCGACCTGGATGCGCGGATTGACCTCGATGAAGTAGAACTTGCCGGTGTCGGAATCCATCAGATACTCGACGGTGCCGGCGCCGATATAGTTGGTCGCCCGGGCGATCTTCAGCGAATAATCCGCGAGTTCCTGGCGCTGCGCATCATCGAGATAGGGCGCCGGCGCCCGCTCCACGACCTTCTGGTTGCGACGCTGGATCGAGCAGTCGCGCTCGAAAAGGTGGACGACGTTGCCGTGCGTGTCGCCGAGGACCTGGCTTTCGACGTGACGGGCGCGCTCGACCAGCTTTTCGAGATAGACCTCGTCCTTGCCGAAGGCGGCCTTGGCCTCGCGCTTGGCCTCGGTCACCTCGCGGATCAGGTCCTTGGGGTCGCGGATCGCCCGCATGCCGCGGCCGCCGCCGCCCCAGGACGCCTTGAGCATGACCGGATAGCCGATCTCCTCGGCCAGTCGCTTGATCTCTTCCGGATCGTCCGGCAGAGGCTCGGTCGCCGGTACGACCGGCACGCCGATCGAGATCGCCAGGTTGCGGGCCGCGACCTTGTTACCGAGCTGGCGCATCGTCTCCGGCTTGGGGCCGATGAAGGTGATGCCGTTCTGAGCGCAGGCTTCGGCGAATTCCGGGCTTTCGGAGAGCAGGCCATAGCCCGGGTGTATGGCGTCGGCGCCGGACAGCTTGGCGACGCGGATCACCTCGTCGATCGACAGGTAGCTCTCGATCGGGCCGAGGTCGCGGGGAAGGTGCGGTCCGCGCCCGACCTGATAACTCTCGTCCGCCTTGAAGCGGTGCAGCGCCAGCTTATCCTCCTCAGCCCATATCGCGACCGTTTTAAGCCCCAGCTCATTGGCCGCGCGGAAGACGCGGATGGCGATTTCGGAACGGTTGGCAACAAGGATCTTGGAAATGGACAAGTCGGACTCCTCATAGACTTGGACACGCGGGAATGCTGCACCCGCGAAAAGAACTATTAGCGAGTCAAGGAATGAAGCGCAATTTCAGATGCGACACGAATGCTGACCCATTCGGTCAGGAGCGCGGGTCGTCAGGAGATCAGTCCCAGGCGGAAGGCGATCGCCACGACGTGATGCCGGTTCTTCGCCTTCAACTTTTCCTGGATGCCGTTCATGTACCAGTCGACCGTGTGGCTGGAAATGTCGAGGACCTTGCCGATGTCGTTCGATGTCATGCCGTCGGCGAGATAGTGGAGCGCCTCCATTTCGCGCCGCGTCATCTGGACTTCGACGCGCGAGACGAGTTCCGCCATGATCTCCGGATCGGTGAGTTCGAGCAGCTTCCAGAACAGCCGCTTGGCGATGGCGTCGAAAAGGCTCAACTCCACCGGGCTCAGGTCGACCACCCGGCCGCCCACGGTCAGGTTGCCCATGAGCCCGCGCCGGCCGTGCACCGGAAAGATATAGCCGTCGAAGAGGCCGTGATTGCGGGCCTCGACCATCATGCTTTCCATACGCTTGCGGTGCGGGTCCGAGCGGAAGGCCACGAGCGTGTCGCGCCAGCGGAAGCCGCGCTGGGCATGCCCGAGGAAGCGGATAGTCGGATCAATGACGACGTATTTCTTGCGGATGTAGATCTGCGGCCAGCCCTCCGGCCAGCGTCCGGCCAGAAGAAGTCTCAGCGGATTCTCGTGCGGTTTCGGCTGACGCACGATGCCGTAGAAGTCGAAACCGCACCGGTCGAGCAGCCGCTCGAACTCAGGCAGGATCTCCTCGCGCGTCTTCATCTCTTCCAGTAGCGCCAGAAACTGTACGAGCAACGTAATATTCATAGAGCATCCTCGAATCAAAAACGCGCCGCGCAACCCGCCAGGCCATATGAATACGCCGTTCAGAAGCCATTCATGTTGCAACCGCGATAATTCTTCATATCACGCCCGGTCTTGCAGGAAACCTGCAAAAACTCGGAGTCGAGGCATCAAGATAGCCAACGATGGATCATCCCGCCAACCCTCCCATGGTATCGGATGATCCTTCTCGCTGATCCGCCCCGTCTACCGCGTTTTTTGGGAAGAACGCAAAGGCCGTCACCCGCGGCTTTGCCGGCACGCAAGGTGGATGAAAATCATCTTGCCGTCGGTTCAAGACGCAACGCATCGCCGCATCGTGCCGTTGCGGCGCCAATTCCGATACCCGAAAGGGGTGAGACAGTGTCCTTGTTTCAGGTGTATGCAAGAGCGCTTCAGTATCTTGCTGTCCACAAGTTTCGCGTCGGGGCGATCGTCATAGCCAATATCGTCCTGGCTGCCATCACCATTGCGGAGCCGATTCTGTTCGGCCGAATCATCGACGCGATCTCCTCACAGAAGGACGTCGCGCCGATGCTGCTCCTGTGGGCGGGCTTCGGCGTCTTCAATACGATCGCCTTCGTGCTCGTCTCCCGCGAGGCGGACCGTCTCGCCCACGGTCGCCGCGCTTCGCTCCTGACCGAAGCCTTCGGCCGGATCGTCTCGATGCCTCTCTCCTGGCACAGCCAGCGCGGCACTTCGAATGCGCTGCACACGCTGCTGCGAGCCTGCGAGACGCTCTTCGGCCTCTGGCTCGAATTCATGCGGCAGCATCTGGCGACGGCAGTGGCGCTCGTGCTTCTCATTCCGACCGCCTTTGCCATGGACGTCCGTCTGTCGCTCATCCTCGTCGTGCTCGGTGCTGCCTATGTGATGATCAGCAAGGTCGTGATGAGCCGCACGAAGGAGGGTCAGGCTGCCGTCGAGGGACATTACCACACGGTCTTCTCGCACGTGTCCGACTCGATCAGCAACGTTTCGGTGGTTCACAGCTACAACCGCATCGAAGCTGAAACGCGCGAGCTGAAGAAGTTCACGCAGCGTCTGCTGTCGGCCCAGTATCCGGTGCTCGACTGGTGGGCTCTGGCGAGCGGCCTCAACCGTATTGCCTCGACCATCTCGATGATGGCAATCCTCGTCATCGGTACCGTTCTGGTGCAGCGCGGCGAGCTCGGCGTCGGCGAGGTGATCGCTTTCATCGGCTTCGCCAATCTGCTGATCGGCCGCCTCGACCAGATGAAGGCCTTCGCCACCCAGATCTTCGAAGCGCGCGCCAAACTCGAAGATTTCTTCCAGCTCGAGGATTCCGTGCAGGACCGCGAGGAGCCGTCCGATGCCGGGGAACTGAAGGGTGTCGTCGGCGAGGTCGAATTCAAGGACATTTCCTTCGACTTCGCAAACTCCGCCCAAGGCGTGCGCAACGTCTCGTTCAAGGCCAAGGCCGGCCAGACGATCGCCATCGTCGGCCCGACCGGTGCCGGGAAGACCACGCTCGTCAACCTCCTGCAGCGGGTCCATGAGCCGAAGCACGGCCAGATCCTCATCGACGGCGTGGACATCGCGACCGTCACTCGCAAATCGCTGCGCCGGTCGATCGCCACAGTCTTCCAGGATGCTGGCCTCATGAACCGCTCGATCGGCGAAAATATCCGCCTCGGCCGTGACGACGCCTCTTTGGACGAGGTGATGGCAGCCGCCGAGGCCGCCGCCGCGAGCGACTTCATCGAGGACCGCCTCAACGGCTACGACACGGTCGTCGGCGAACGCGGCAACCGGCTGTCGGGCGGCGAACGCCAGCGCGTCGCGATTGCCCGCGCGATCCTGAAGAACGCGCCGATCCTGGTGCTCGACGAGGCGACCAGCGCGCTCGACGTCGAGACCGAGGCCCGCGTCAAGGATGCCATCGACGCCTTGCGCAAGGACCGGACGACCTTCATCATCGCCCACCGCCTGTCGACGGTGCGGGAAGCCGATCTGGTCATCTTTATGGATCAGGGCCGGATCGTGGAAATGGGCGGCTTCCATGAACTCAGCCAGAGCAACGGCCGCTTCGCGGCACTGCTTCGCGCCAGCGGTATCCTCACGGACGAGGATGTCCGCAAGAGCCTTACGGCAGCGTGATCGCCTCACCGGTCACCGGATGATCTACAACGAAATGCCCCGGATTCCGGGGCATTTCTATGTGACCGGGAAGGTCGCGACATCCGCGAGCGTCATGAGCGCCAGGGCAAATCATCGAACGGTTGTGCGGTCTGTGATGACCGCCGCCGCGCCGGGAGGGGGCGACTCTCCTCCCGGCGTGCGGATAAGTCCCTCACGCCGCCTTCAGCGGCGGCGCCACGGAGACCTCCTTCAGCCATTCGAGGTAATAGGCATAGGCGAAGTGCAGGCCGATGCCGCCGATGACGAAGATCGTGCCGATGATCCGGTCCCGGTCGGTGACGAGAAGCAGCACCTGGCCCGCCATTGCGAGGATCGTCCCGAAAATGAAGACGGCAAGCGAATGGCGCCCGATCATCACCAGGGGGTGGTTGCTTCCGACCCGCGTCAGCCGGCTGAAGACGGGGACGGTTGCGAGAATATAGGCAAGCGCCAGCACATGCAGCAGCCGCGTCAGCGACAGGAAGGTCTTGTCGAAGCCGGTCAGCACCGCAGGCAGGCCGAAGGAGAGATCGATGTTCCACCAGGAAAACAGCACCCAGAAGGCGGAAATCGCGAGATAGGCGACGGAAAGGCCGAGAAGCCAGGGGCTCCGCGGGAGACTCCCGCCCCGCCGCACATGGCTCATGCACAGAATGCCGATCACGAACAGGAACTGCCAGGACCAGGGATTGAGGAACCAGTAGCCGTCGTCGAGAAAGTTATAGGGCACCATTTTGAAGCAGCCGGCAGCGAGCCAGAGCGTCGCGGAAAACGCGAACAGCAATCGGGGGCGCACGGCATTCAGCCACAGAAACCCGGGCAGCAGCAGGAACAGCACCGCATACATCGACAGAATGTTGTTGTAGCCGAGCTGGTGCCCGAGCAGCACCATGGCGACGATCCCTTGCTCCGTCTGCTCGACGATCGGCCGGATGTTGATCTCGCCGATCAGCTCCTGACGGCCGAAATAGAGGGCGCCGCCGGCGAAGATCGCAAGCGTCACCACGCTCGTCATGATGTGCGCGACATAGAGCGCCAGGGCGCGCCGCCATATCTTCAGCGTGAGGGCGAGCCGGCCGCCGGCCAGGAACTTGCCGGAATAGGCCGCCCCCACCGACAGGCCGGAAATCAGCACGAAGGCCTCCGCCGAATCGGAAAAGCCGAAGTTCTTGTGGGTCAGATATTCGAGATACTGGCCCGGTACATGGTTGACGAAGATGGTCAGCAGGCAAAGTGCCCGAAAAACGTCGAGGCGTGTGTCGCGCCCGGTCGGCACCGGAGGGGCGACCCCTCTCTGATCGGTGCCGCCCTCAAAGGTCTTCTGCAGCATGCGCGTTGATATCCGGGATTTGGCGCCCCGCCCCACCCCTGTTGAAACCGGCGCCGCCGTGCCGCCCCGATGCGGGCGGCGCCGACGCCATGAATGAATGGCGAACCTGACACGGCAAAGAAAAGCCGGCCTTGCCTCCGAGCGGGACGAGGAAATGTGTGTACCGTTTTACGCCCTGCATTCCGCTCGACTTGTTGGATCGGATCACGATTGCTTTGGGTCGTTCGATCCAAGCCATCGTGATCCAGGAAAACAAAGCCGGTTCAGCTCGTGCTTCAAGCCGGCAGCTACAGCAAAACCCCTTCATGCGCGTTTTCTGTGACACTATTATTTACGCTTACGACCGGTTCGCCGCTTTTTGGATCGCGGCTGACGGAAATCCGGTGCGTGGCGCCGTTCACGCGCACTTCGGCCGAAAAGCCCGGCCATTCGGAGGGTAGGACGGGCCGGATCAAGAGCTTGTCACCCCGCTTGCGGATGCCGAGAATCCCCTCGACACCGGCGCGGTAGAGCCAGCCGGCGGAGCCCGTGTACCAGGTCCAGCCGCCGCGGCCGGCAAGCGCGCCTTCTCCATAGATATCGGCAGCAACCACATAGGGCTCGACACGATAATGTTCGGCGTCCTCCTGGCTGAGAGCATGCGACACGGGGTTGAGCATGCGGAAGGTGCGCCAGGCCTCTTCCGCCCGCTCCTGAGCGGCGAATGCCAGCACCACCCAGGTGGCCGCGTGGGTATACTGACCGCCATTCTCCCGCACGCCCGGGGGATAGGCCTTGATGTAGCCCGGGTCCTGCTTCGTCGTCTCGAGCGGCGGCGTGAACAGCCGGACGATGCGCTTTTCGGGATCTACGAGCTCCGCCATCACCGCGTCCATCGCGCGCAGCGAGCGCTCCTTGTCGCCCTCTCCCGAAAGCGTGCTCCAGGATTGCGCGATCGAATCGATGCGGCACTCGCCGTTCTCCGCCGATCCGAGCGGCGTGCCGTCGTCGTAATAGCCGCGGCGATAGTAATCGCCGTCCCAGCCTGCCTGTTCCAGCGCATCCGTCAGTGCTTCGAGATGCCGCTCCCATAGGGCCAGGCGCGGCTTGTCCTTGCGGGCACGGGCATAGGGCAGGAACGCGCGCAGGGTGCCTGCCAGGAACCAGCCGAGCCAGACGCTCGTGCCCTTTCCGCCCTCCCCGACACGGTTCATGCCGTCGTTCCAGTCGCCGCCGAGAATGAGCGGCAGACCGTTGGCGCCGGTCCGGCGGATGGCGAGATCGACCGCACGGGCGCAATGCTCGTAGACGTCGCCCACCTCGTCGGCCACATCCGGCTTGTAGAAGCTGTCGTGCTGGCCTTCTTCCAGAGCCGGCCCGGTGATGAAAGGAACTTTCTCCTTGAGGATGTCTTCCTCGCCGGTGACGGCGCAATAATGCGCAACCGCATGAGCGAGCCAGACCACGTCGTCCGAGATCATCGTGCGGACGCCCGCGTCCGTGCCGGGCAGCCACCAATGCTGCACGTCGCCTTCGACGAACTGCCGCGCCGCGGCATTGAGGATCTGCGCACGGGCAAGCGCCGGCCGATGGATGAGGAAGGCAAGCGTATCCTGCAGCTGATCGCGGAAACCGAAGGCACCGCTCGCCTGGTAGAAGGCCGAGCGTGCCATGATCCGGCAGCCGAGCGCCTGATAGGGAAGCCAGTGGTTGATCATGTGGTTGAAGGCGCGATCGGGCGTCTCCACCTTCACGACTCCGGTGAAATCACCCCAGAACGCCTTCGCCGCTTCGAGCGCAGCGTCGAAACTGTCCGCCCTGAGTTCCTCCAGCACCGCCTGCACCTGATCGGAATTGTCGGCATCACCCAGGAAGAAGGTGACCTGTCGCTCCACGCCCGCCTCGATGGTCAGATCCGTCGCGAGCGCCGCGCAGGCATCCCCGTCCACATCCGTCGATCCGGTGAGCTCGGCGCCGGCGATCACTGCCTGCGGGGCGAGGATTCCTCCGGCCCGCCCAAGGAATTCCCGCCGGCTCGCCGTATAGCCGGCGATATCGCCGTCGCTGGCGAAGAACGCGCACCGGCCCGGATAGTCGATGCTGTAGGGATTGGTGGCGACGAGCGTCTTCGCGCTTTCGTCCCACTCACTGAGGACGAAGGGCGCGGTACGGCTGCGATTGTTGCCGAGCACCCATTCCGCGTAGCCGTAGATGCGCAACTTGCGCGCGGCCGAACTGCGGTTGCGGATCGTCAGCCGGATGAGCTTGGCCGGAAGGCTCCTGTGGACCGTATGCATGGCCTCGATCTCGAGCTCGTCCTGCGTGCTGAGAAAGCGCGAATAGCCGAGGCCGTGACGGGTCTCGAACTGGGCGGACTTGCGTCGCGACAGTGCGACATAGGGCGTCAGCACCGCGCCGCTTGCCATGTCGCGCACGAAGATCGCCTCGCCCGGACGATTTACGACCGCGTCGTTGGTCCAGGGCGTCAACTGATAGTCGCGCGAATTGCGGCTCCAGGAGAAGGCCGCACCTTCGGCGGAGATATGGAAGCCGAATTGCTCGTTGGAGATGACGTTGATCCAGGGTTGCGGCGTCGCCTCGCCTCCGCGCAGCCGCACGGCATATTCGCGGCCGTCCTCGGCAAAGCCGCCGAAACCGTTCCAGTAATCCAGGTCGCCGCCGTCGAGTTCGACCGCCACCGGCTCGTCGGTCTCCCGTATCACCGGCAGCAGCATCTCGGCGCCCTCCTCCTTCTTTTCGGAAGGTTTGGAGTAGAGCGATGTGGCGCGGGCTATCTGATCCGAGATCGTGCCGTTGCGGGCATGGAAGACGGCCCGCGATGCCGAGATCAGCGTTGACCAGGTTTCCGGTTCCATCAGGTCCCGGCGCACCGCAAAGATGTGTTGGCGCGGGCCGTCCGAAAGGCCGCGAAGCCTCAAATTCTCGCACATGGAGTCGAGCGTGTGCTGCAGATCCTGCGCATAGGAGGAGGCGCGCTCGTTGACCACCACCAGATCGGCGGTGATGCCGCGAGCTCTCAGATATTCCTGCGCCCGCAAGGCCTCGCGGGCGATGCCGAGATCGCCGTCGTCGTTGATCCTGAGGCAGAAGATCGGGAAATCGCCGGAGATCGCCAGCGGCCACAGCGCCGATTGCGAGGCAAGCCCGGTCTTGACGGTCTCCGCGTCGGCGCGAAGGTGCATATCCGGATAGACGAGATAGCGGCCGAGCATCTGGAAGCTCGCGGCCTCCTTCGAGGTGATCCCGACATGGCGCATCTGCACCTGGCTGCGGGTCCAGGCATGGATGAGCTCGTGATTGAAGGTTTCCGGATGCCGGTAACGGTCGATCGCCCGATCGACGCCTTCCCTGTCCGGGGCGGCGATCGTCCAGAAGATGACGCTCACCTTCTTGCCCGCCGGCACGCGTACGACGCGACGGAGCGACACGATCGGATCGAGCGTGAAGCCGTCGGTGCCGGAAAGCGTGGCGCCCGGGTCGAATGCGGCCGCCTCGGCAATCGTGCGGCCCTGGCCGAGGAAGCGCCGGCGATCGGTCTCCGCCTGCGTGTGGCGCTCGCTGCCGGCATTGTCGGTGACGAGATGGGCGACCTCGATGTCCGGATCGCCGGGGCTGCGCTTGTTGCGCGAGACCCATATCACGTCTCCGTGACGGCTGATCTCGGTGCGGATGAACATCTTCGAGAAGGTCGGGTGCGAGCTGTCGGCATCGTCCATGGCAAGCACGGGCTCGGCATAAGACGTCACCTCGATGAACCGGTCTTCCGTACCCGTGTTGAGCAGGATAACCCGACGGCCTTCGGCATCGTGCTCGGTGGCGACGATG
This sequence comes from Sinorhizobium sp. KGO-5, assembly GCF_036245905.1. Classification (NCBI taxonomy): domain Bacteria; kingdom Pseudomonadati; phylum Pseudomonadota; class Alphaproteobacteria; order Hyphomicrobiales; family Rhizobiaceae; genus Sinorhizobium; species Sinorhizobium sp. KGO-5. The sequence goes on along the minus strand of NZ_BDIZ01000008.1, from coordinate 90,074 downwards.
CATTCCACCTCGCTTGTCAGATCGCCGACGGTCTTGACGTATTCGGCCTTGTCGTCGCCGAAGCGGGTAACGGTCTTTTCGCCCGGCGCACGCCGGGGTTCGGCCGTCGCCGACCACCAGTCGCCCGTCACCGTGTCGCGAAGGAAGATGAAGGTCCCCGTCCTGTCCTCGACCGGGTCAGGAGTCCATCTCGTGACCGCCTGGCCGTTCCAGCGGGCATAGCCCGCCCCTGTCGCCGTCAGCATGACGGAGTAGTGACCGTTCGACAGCAGAACCGTCTCGCGATCCTGGTTGATCGGGTCTTCGACCACGCGGACTTCGGGGCGCAGGAGATCGGCCTGGCCCTTGCCCAGCGCTTCCGGCTCGCGCTTGGCGGCCATGACCGGGATGTCGCGCGGCGCCTTCTCCTGCAGGAGGAGTTCGGCGGCCTCGATGACGGGGTCGGCATGGAACCACTCGCGCAGCTGCCCGTTGAAGACGACATTTGCGACCGCGGCGACCGACATGCCGTGATGATGGGCATAATAGTTGCGCACGACGGCGCATTTCTGGCCTTCCGGCACGCGCGTCGGCGTGAAGTCGACGGCGTCGTGATAGCCGTAGGCCCCAAGGGCGCCGACCTCCCGGAGCCGCGCCAGGTTGGCGAGCGCCGATTTCGGATCGTACATGCAGGCGAGAATGGACGCGTAAGGTGCGATGACGGCATTCTGCCCGAGGCCGCGCTTCAGACCCAGCGTCGGCACGCCGAAGTTCGTATACTGGTAGGTCAGCTCGTGGTCGCGCGCATTGAACGCCGCCTCGGAAATGCCCCATGGCGTCCCGAGCCGACGGCCGTGATTGATCTGCTCCTGGACCACCAGATTGTTGGTCTGGTTGAGGATGCCGCCCTGCCGCTCCTGCATGACGAGCGGCGGCATCAGATATTCGAACATCGAACCCGACCAGGAGACGAGCGCACCGCGCGCGCCGATCGGCACGATCGGACGGCCGAGCTTGTACCAGTGCTCGGTCGGCAGATCCCCCTTGGCGATCGCGAAAAGACTCGTCAGCCGCGCCTCGGAGGCGAGCAGATCGTAGCAGGCCTCGTCGAGTTCGTTGGCGTTGACCCGGTAGCCGATCGACAGCAGCCGCCGCTCCGGCCGGAACAGGAAGCTGAAGTCCATGGAGAAGGCGATGTCGCGTGCGCGCTCCTTGAGCACCAGCAGACGCTGGCGCAGAGCCTCGATGGCACCGAGGTCGAAGACGCCGTCGGCGATATGTGCCTCGCAGGCGGCCACCAGCGAGCCCGCCCATGTCGCCACTTCGCCGCTGGGGACGGTGCGCACCTCATGGTCGAGATTGACCGTCAGCTTGTGCATGTCGCGTGCGAGCACCGCGAGGTTGATCACCCGGATGGAGGCGAATTCGCGCTCGCGCTTGACCGCCGCAAGCGCATTCTGGAAGCCGGCGATGCGCTCCTCGATCAGGCGCCTCAGCGGCCGTACGGTCTTGCGATCGTCGGGAAGCTCGCTCAATACCTCCTTGAGGATCGCCGCGACGTCGCCGATGCCGTCGAGATTGCCCTGGACGTGGGCGGATGGCGCTTCGGCCCATTCGCGGCACATGGACGAGACCGCGATCAGGTGTCCGGCGAGGTTGCCGCTGTCGACCGAGGAGACATAACGCGGCTCCATCGGTTCGAGCCCGCGCGTGCGATACCAGTTGAAGAGATGGCCGCGATATTTCGGCATGCGGTCGATCGTGGCGATCGTCTGCTCGAGGCGCGTGATCGTCTCCTCGAAACCGATCCAGCCGAAGGAGCGCGCCGACATGACCGACAGGAGATAGACGCCGATATTCGTCGGCGAGGTACGCTCCGCGAGTACCGGCTGCGGCGTTTCCTGGAAGTTGTCCGGCGGCAGGAAGTTCTGCTCGGCGGTGACGAACGCCTCGAAGTAGCGCCATGTCCGCCGGGCGATCTTGCGCATCTCCTCGATCGCCTCCTCGGAAACGGCGAGCTGGTCTTCGGTCTCGGCGGACTGGCTCACGAACCAGGCGACCGCAGGCGAGGCGGCCCAGATAAGGGCAAAGGGCAGCCCGATGAAGGGCAGCCCCGTATCGGAGATGGCGGCAAGCGCCAGCGACACCAGTGCAAGCGCCGGTGCCGTCCACATCGCGCGGAAGTAGTCGCCGATCGAACCGTGGCCGGCGCTCTGCACCTGCGCGGCGGTGCGCCATTCGAGCATCAGCTTGCGGCTGACGAAGGTGCGATAGAGCGAGCGCACGATCGCATCCGCCATCATCGCCGCGTTGTGCGCGATGAAGACGATGCGCAACGCGACCTGCGCGTTGGCGGCGCGGATGTCCGACAGCACGGTGTGGAGATGCGCACGCGCGACGATGTCGTTGCGCCGCGGCATGATCCCGGAGATCAGCGACAGCGTCGGCGCGACGAACAGGCTGAAAATCAGCACGAGCTGCCAGATCAGCGCCGGGGTCGGCTCCATGTAGTACCAGCCCATGACCGAAGCGGCGAGCCAGGCGACGGGAATGAGCGAGCGGCGCAGGTTGTCGTACATCTTCCAGCGCCCGAGCATCGAAAGGCCGTTCTTCGGATTGAAGATATACGGCAGGAGCTGCCAGTCGCCTCGCGCCCAACGATGCTGACGCGACATCTCGACCTCGTAGCGGGTCGGAAAATCCTCGACGAGCTCGATGTCGGTCACCAGCGCGCAACGCGCATAGGAACCTTCGAGAAGGTCGTGGCTGAGCACCGCATTTTCTTCGATCCTGCTCTTGAGAGCAGCCTCGAAGGCGTCGACGTGATAGAGGCCCTTGCCGGTGAAGCTGCCTTCGCCGGCAATGTCCTGATAGACGTCCGACACGGTGAAGACGTAAGGGTCGATGCCGCGATTGATGGTGAAGATGCGCTGGAAGGCCGAGGCCTCGCTGCCGGTGGTGAGCGACGGCGTCACGCGCGGCTGCAGGAGGCTGTAGCCGGTCACGACCTCCTGTGTCCTCGGATTGACGACCGGCCGGTTGATCGGGTGATACAGCTTGCCGACGAGCTTGGTCACCGCGTCGCGCATGAGACGCGTGTCGGAGTCGAGCGTCATCACATATTGCACGCCCTCCGGCACCGTGTTGGCGCCCTGAAGGAAGGAGGTATCGCGGTCGCCGCGAAGCAGCAGATTCAACTCGTGCAGCTTGCCGCGCTTGCGCTCCCATCCCATCCACACGCCCTCGGCCTCGTTGTAGAGCCGGCGGCGGTGCAGCAGGAAGAAGCGCGTCTTGCCGTCATAGGCATAGCGGGCCGAGAGAGACGCGATCTCGCGCTTGGCATATTCGAGAACATCCGTGTCGGCAGGCGCCTCCTCCGACTTGCTGTCGGCCCAATCGCTCAGGAGCGCGAAATAGATCTCGCCGCGCGGATTGGCGAGATAGTGAACCTCGAGGTTGCGCACGAGCTCGTCTACATGATCGCGCTTGGCAATCAGGCAAGGCACCACGACCAGCGTGCGTCCATCCTCGGGTATTCCGTCGAGAAACTCGTAACCAACCAGCCGCGAGGGTTTGGCAAACAGCGTGAAGACCGTGTTGAACAGGCCCATCGCGCCTTCGGAGGCAGGCAGCGCGAAGAGCAGGAGCATGATCAGCTTCGCGCCGCTCGGAATATCCATCGGGCTGACGAAGGCATAGACGACGATCATCGCCAGGATCGTCAAGAGAATGTTCGGCCCGGCTATGGCGAACCAGTCGAGCTTGCGGACCGACCGGATGAGGTGCTGGAAGATCGAGGGCGAATAGCCGATCCTCTTCTCGAGGGCCAGGCGCTGCTTGCCGACGAGGAAGGAGCCGACATTCGGCTCCTGCAGAGGCGCTTCGACGGCCGCGGCGGCTTTTGCCTCCTCGACCATCTCGATCGCGATCTTCGTGACTTCATGCTCGCTGTGACCGGACCGGCGGGCAAGCTTCTCGATCGTGTCGCGATACGTGTTGCGCGATCCGAAATCGAGCGCCGCATAGTCGGACCCTTCGCGCAGCGTCGCATCGATCTTGCTGACGCTTTCGAACCAGACGGCCCAGTCCGTGTCGTCGATCTCGCGCAGGCTGCGGATGATATTGCTCATCGTCGCGTTGCCGGACGAAAGGCGGTTCTGCTCCGCTACCAGCGCCTCCTCGACGTCGGTGCCACGCCTCTCCAGCCTCTCCTCGATCCAGGCGATGACGGCACCCGAACTCTGGGAACCGTCACGCATGCGGTAAAGGAGCTGTGCGATGAAGGTGTTATCGGCGGCAAGCGCCTCGGACTCCACCAGAAGCGTCCGGCAGCCTTCCGGATCGTTCAGCCGGATGAGCTGGTCAGCGACCTCGTTCGCTTTCCGCCGCATGCCGCGCGAGCGCTCGACGCGGATGGCGATGCGCCTCAGATTTTCGATGAGGACGAAACGCAGGATCGACGGCAGCGCCCACAATTCGCCGATCTTGAGGGTCTCGTGCTCCTGGAAGCCCTCCACCATCGCGGTGATGCTTTCCCGCGTGACGGTACTGTGGGTATGGGCAACGTAAAGCCAGGCAAGGGCCATCGTGCGCGGGATGACGGTTCCGGAGACCGATAGCGTCGGCAGTTGCCGGTAGAAACGGCGTGGAAAGTCGCGCCGTACCTCCTGGATCGCCTCTTCGACGACGTGGTGGTTGTCGAGCAGCCATTCGGCTGCAGGCGTGATCGAGGCGCCGGCTTCCACGTCGGCCGCGGTCGCCCGGTAGACGCGCAGGATTTCTTTCTCGTTCTCCCGATGGCGGACGCGAAATTCGAACGGAAAGAAGCCCGGCAGAGCGGAAGTGCCGTGTTCGGCGAGGCTCGCGCCGCATGCTCGCAGGTCGTCGATCGAGAAATAGGTCGAGCGGATCGAATCGTTGTAGTCGATCTGCTTCGCTTCCGGTTCGCGCGGTAAGTTGGACTGCGTTGTGTTCTGGAGCATGGGTACGGATTCTGGTTCCACTCGGGACTGATCGGCCCGGTTGTCGTTGTTCTGCCGGTGTGGCTGCGACCCCGAGGATGCAGACGGCGCCGGCGCGTTTCTAGACACGGTCATGTGCCCTCCTTCGCCGTCATTGTCCCGGGAAGAGAGTATCGGTGAAGGCAGGCGCCGAACGCAAAGCCGGCGGCGCGCTGGATTTCACGGCCGCGTGGTGCATGAAGATGGCATTTTTTAGCCGTGATGTCAGCAGCTTGCAAGGAATGCGAGCATCGCCCGCAGCCGGCTCCGGAGACCCGTAGCGCGAGGGGCCGGGCTTGCCGGCGAGCTCCCTCGATTCGATGGATATCTCTGTCAAAGTCCGCCCCTTCCTGGTGTAAGCCTATCCGCAGGCTGAGATCCGTAGGTCCTCAACCGGACTTGCTACTGCGACCGATCACCGACCTGTTCGGTTATCCACTCCCGGAAAGCGCGACTGATCGGATTTTCGAGCTTGCCTTCCGGAATGGCGAGATAATAGCTGTTCTCCGTCTGCATCGGTCGATCGAGAACGATCCGCAGGGTGCCTGCGGTAAGTTCCTGCTCGATCAGATAGCGAGGCAAAAGGGCAAAACCGAGACCTGCAGTCGCCGCCTCGATTACCATCGAGAATTGATCGAAGCGGTTGCCGCGATAGGCGCCGTCCTGCTCGACGCCGTTTACCTCGAACCATTGCGCCCAGAGCTTGGGCCGCGTCGCCAGATGCAGCAGCGGGCCGCCGCCGATGTCCGCAGGCGCCTCCACCGGATGCATCGAAAGGAGGGTCGGGCTGGCGGCCGGCACGATGACTTCGCTGCAGAGATAGTTGCAAATGGCGCGCGCCCAGACGGGCTGGCCGTAATGGATCGCGAGGTCGAAGTTCTGCTCTTCGAAGTCGAACGGCTCCGAACGGGAGGCGATATTGACGACGGTGCCCGGATGGCGCCTCAGGAAATCGGGCAGGCGCGGCACCAGCCAGCGGCTGCCGAAAGTCGGAAGCGATGCGATGGAGAGGCTCGAGTCGGCCCGCGCCGACGCCATGGCGCGAACCATCAGCTCTTCGGTCTGGTTCAGAAGCCGGCGCACCTCGGGCAGGAATTTCTGCCCCGCATCGGAAAGAATGACCCGCTGGCGAACCCGCTCGAAGAGCAGCACGCCCAGCTGGTTTTCGAGATCCTTGATCTGACGGCTGACGGCGCTCTGGGTGAGATTGAGCTCCGCGGCGGCCTGGGTGAAACTGCCATGGCGCGCCGCGCATTCGAAGGCCTGCAGCGTCGTCACGTCGGGAACCAGTCGGCGGCTCAACTTCATTCCAGCCTCGCATCAACATAGTCAGAAGCAGCGCGATCCAAGCTCACAGCCTTCCGATATGATCAGAATTAAGAATGACCTTGTCCTTCATCCATAGCGCGAGGCGAGCCCCAGTGAAAGAGAATAGTTTCGTATCCGCCGACGATATCCGCTCGGCCTTTTCCGCTGCGATGTCGTTGATGTACCGCGAAGAAGTACCGGCCTACGGCACGCTGATGGAGCTCGTCGCAAGGGTCAACGGCGAAACGCTCTCGGCCGACTCCACCCTCAAGGAGAGGCTGGAGGCGACGGATTCGCTCGAACGCATTTCCGAGGAGCGTCACGGCGCGATCCGTCTCGGCACGCCGGCGGAGCTTTCGATGATGCGCCGTGTATTTGCCGTGATGGGCATGTATCCGGTCGGCTACTACGATCTGTCGACCGCCGGGGTGCCGGTCCACTCCACGGCCTTCCGGCCGGTCGGAGACGCGGCTCTGAAGCACAACCCCTTCCGCGTCTTCACCTCGCTTCTGAGGCTCGACCTCATTGCCGACGAGGCTCTTCGCGCCGAGGCGGAGGCGATCCTGAAAGAGCGCCGGATCTTCACATCCGGTGCGGTCGATCTTACCGAAAAGGCCGAGCGCGACGGCGGCCTCGACAAGGCCGATGCCGAGCGTTTCGTCGCCGAAGTGCTCGAGACCTTCCGCTGGCACGACGAGGCGAATGTCGGCGCCGACATGTACGAGCGCCTGCACGATGCGCACCGGCTGATCGCCGACGTGGTCTCCTTCAAGGGGCCGCATATCAACCATCTGACGCCACGTACGCTCGACATCGACCGCGTCCAGGCGCTGATGCCGGAATATGGCATTGCCCCGAAGGCCGTGGTCGAAGGGCCGCCGACACGCAAGTGCCCGGTCCTGCTTCGCCAGACCTCCTTCAAGGCGCTCGAAGAGCCGGTTTCCTTCCGTAGCGCCGATGGCGGATGGAGGACCGGCTCGCATACCGCCCGCTTCGGCGAGATCGAGCAGCGCGGCATCGCCTTGACGCCGAAGGGCCGCGGTCTCTACGACCGGCTGCTCGACGAATCGCGCAAGATCGTACGTCCGGCCGCCGATGGTTCAAACGCCAGGGAATACGAAGCGGCCTTGACCCAGGTCTTCGAGGCCTTCCCCGACAGCTGGGCGGAAATCCGGCAGGCGGGCCTCGGCTATTTCAGCTACTCCCTGACGGAGAAGGGCCGGCGGACGAAGCTGCCGGGCCGGCGCGATCTCAATTCCCTGATCGCCGACGGCCTCATTCGGTTCGATCCGATCGTCTATGAGGACTTCCTTCCCGTCAGCGCCGCCGGTATCTTCCAGTCGAACCTCGGCGACGGTGCGCAGCAGGAATTCGAGGCGAGCCCGAACCAGAAGCGCTTCGAGACCGATCTCGGCGTCGCCGTACTCAACGAATTCGACCACTATGCCGGCATCGAGCAGGCATCGATCGAAGGCTGCCTCAAGGCGCTTACCGCCGCCATGGCAGCGGAGTGATACGCCGGCGATGATTGACGAGCACCATATCGACGCATTGACGAAGCTCCTTGGCGACAAGGGCGTCGTCACGCGTCGGGAGGACATGGAGGCTTACGAGACCGGCGCACGCTACGACCGCGGCCGCGCGGCGGCCGTTCTGCGTCCGGCAACGACGGAAGAGGTCTCGGCCGCCGTCGGTTACTGCGTCCGCAGCGGCATCGCCCTCATCCCCCAGTCGGGCAATACGGGTCTGGTCTCGGGGTCGACGCCGGACGAGTCGGGCAGCGAGGTCGTCGTCAGCCTCGACCGGCTGACCCGCCAGTTTGCGCTCGACGTCGACAATCGCTCCGTGCGCGTCGACGCCGGCTTTCGCCTGTCCGAGCTCAACCGGCGGCTGGAGGAACACGGCCTGTTCTTCCCGATCGATCTCGGCGCCGACCCTCGGATCGGCGGCATGACCGCCACCAATACCGGCGGCTCGCGCTTCCTCAAATATGGCGACGTGCGCCGCAACATGCTGGGTCTGAAAGTGGTCCTCGCCGACGAAGCGGGCACGGTGCTCGACCTCGGCTCGGACCTGCGCAAGAACAATACCGGCATCGACTGGAAGCAGATCTTCATCGGCACCTCGGGCGCCTTCGGCATCGTCACCGAATGCGTGCTCAATCTCGAGCGCCTGCCGAAGCAGACGGCGACCGCCTTCCTGGTGCCGGCGAGCGGCGCGCATGTCCTGCCGCTCCTGAAGGCCATGGAAGAGCGGCTCGGCGCCTATCTCTCGGCCTTCGAGGGAATGTCGGGGAACGCGATCGCCGCGGCCTTCGCCCATGTGCCGGCGCTGAAGAACCCCTTCCAGGGCGGCAAGGTCCCCGACTACGTCATCCTTGCCGAAATCTCCCGCACCTCGAGCCCGCGCGAGGGCGAGCAGCCGCTCGACGCGGTTCTCGAAAGCGTGCTCGCGGAGATATGGGAAATGGAAGAGGCGCCGCTCGCCGATGCACTCGTCGGCCCGCCGCACGAGATCTGGGCGTTGCGCCATGCGCTTTCGGAGGGCGTAAAACACCTCGGCAAGCTGATCGCCTTCGATCTCTCCTTCCGCAGGGGTGACATCATGGTCTTCTGCGACCATATGAAGGCGGAAATGCCGGAAAAATTTCCGGGCGTCACGGTCTGCGATTTCGGCCATATCGGCGACGGCGGCGTTCACTTCAACCTGGTCGTCGCGAAGGATAGTCCGCTACTGGCCGATGCGACCTTCGAGCAGCGTCTGCGCGATTGGGTCTTTGCGGTCGCGGTCGAGCAATATCACGGCAGCTTCAGCGCGGAACATGCGCTCGGCCGCCGCAATCAGGCTTATTACGATCTCTACACGCCGGAAAAATTGAAGAACATGGCGGCCGGCCTCAAGACGCTCACCTCGCCGGGCAAGCTCGGCAGCGTGCGCTTCGGTTAGGTCATCGCGCCAGCTACAAGACGGGAGTCACCACATGAACATTGCAGCCAAGAAAATCGACGTCGCGAGCGAGGCAGCCGCGCTCCTCGAGAAAATGGGCGTCGCCAAGGACCTCTACACCGGCGGCGACATGCCGTCCTTCAGCCCGGTCACCGGCGAGAAGATCGCCAGTCTCAAGACCGTGTCTGCCGCTGAAGCCGCCAGGGAGATCGAGAAGGCCGACGAGGCTTTCCGCGTCTGGCGTCTCGTGCCGGCGCCGAAGCGCGGCGAGCTCGTCCGGCTTCTCGGCGAGGAACTGCGCTCCTTCAAGGCCGATCTCGGCCGCCTCGTCTCGATCGAAGCCGGCAAGATCCCGTCCGAGGGCCTCGGCGAAGTGCAGGAGATGATCGATATCTGCGATTTCGCCGTCGGCCTTTCCCGCCAGCTCTACGGCCTGACGATCGCCACCGAGCGTCCCGGTCACCGGATGATGGAAACCTGGCACCCGCTCGGTGTCGTCGGCATCATTTCCGCCTTCAACTTCCCCGTCGCGGTCTGGTCGTGGAATGCGGCGCTCGCGCTCGTCTGCGGCGACGCCGTCGTCTGGAAGCCGTCGGAAAAGACGCCGCTCACCGCGCTCGCCTGCCAGGCGATCCTGGAACGCGCCATCGCCCGTTTCGGCGACGCTCCGGAAGGCCTGTCGCAGGTCCTGATCGGCGACCGTGCGATCGGCGAGGCCCTCGTCGACCATCCGAAGGTGCCGCTGGTCTCGGCGACCGGCTCCACCCGCATGGGCCGCGAGGTCGGTCCGCGGCTTGCCAAGCGCTTCGCTCGTGCGATCCTGGAACTCGGCGGCAACAATGCGGGCATCGTCTGCCCGTCCGCCGACCTCGACATGGCGCTGCGCGCCATTGCTTTCGGGGCCATGGGCACCGCCGGCCAGCGCTGCACGACCCTGCGCCGCCTCTTCGTCCATGAAAGCGTCTACGATCAGCTCGTGCCGCGCCTGAAGAAGGCCTATCAGTCGGTCTCCGTCGGCAACCCGCTGGAATCGGCCGCACTCGTCGGACCGCTCGTCGACAAGGCGGCCTTCGACGGGATGCAGAAGGCGATCGCCGAGGCAAAGAGCCATGGCGGTGCCGTCACCGGCGGCGAGCGCGTCGAGCTCGGCCACGAGAACGGCTATTACGTCAAGCCGGCACTGGTCGAAATGCCGAAGCAGGAAGGCCCGGTTCTCGAAGAAACCTTCGCGCCGATCCTCTACGTCATGAAGTACAGCGACTTCGACGCCGTGCTCGCCGAGCACAATGCGGTTGCCGCCGGACTTTCCTCCTCGATCTTCACCCGTGACATGCAGGAATCGGAACGGTTCCTCGCGGCCGACGGCTCGGATTGCGGCATCGCCAACGTCAATATCGGCACCTCCGGCGCCGAGATCGGCGGCGCGTTCGGCGGCGAAAAGGAGACCGGCGGCGGCCGCGAATCCGGCTCCGACGCCTGGAAGGCCTATATGCGGCGCGCCACCAACACGGTGAACTATTCGAAGGCTCTGCCGCTGGCGCAGGGCGTCTCTTTCGACATCGAATAATCGAACAGGATCGGCCATGACCATCAATGCAACGGTCAAGGAGGCGGGCTTTCAGCCCGCCTCACGGATTTCCTCGATCGGCGTTTCGGAAATCCTGAAGATCGGCGCCCGCGCCGCCGCCATGAAGCGCGAAGGCAAGCCGGTGATCATCCTCGGCGCCGGTGAGCCTGGTTTCGACACGCCGGAACACGTGAAGCAGGCCGCCTCGGATGCGATCCACCGCGGCGAAACGAAATACACCGCACTCGACGGCACGCCGGAATTGAAGAAGGCGATCCGCGAGAAATTCCAGCGCGAGAACGCGCTGGCCTACGAGCTGGACGAGATCACGGTCGCGACCGGCGCCAAGCAGATCCTCTTCAACGCCATGATGGCGTCGCTCGATCCGGGCGACGAGGTCATCATTCCGACGCCCTATTGGACCTCCTATTCGGACATTGTCCAGATCTGCGAGGGCAAGCCCGTTCTGATCGCCTGCGACGCCTCTTCCGGCTTCCGCCTGACGGCGGAGAAGCTGGAGGCGGCCATCACGCCGCGGACCCGATGGGTGCTCTTGAACTCGCCCTCCAACCCCTCGGGCGCCGCCTACAGTGCGGCCGACTACCGGCCGCTGCTCGAGGTACTTCTGAGGCACCCGCATGTCTGGCTGCTCGTCGACGACATGTATGAGCACATCGTCTATGACGGTTTCCGCTTCGTCACCCCGGCGCAGCTGGAGCCGGGCCTGAAGAACCGCACGCTGACCGTAAACGGCGTTTCGAAGGCTTATGCGATGACCGGCTGGCGGATCGGCTATGCCGGCGGCCCGCGCGAGCTCATCAAGGCGATGGCCGTCGTCCAGAGCCAGGCGACCTCCTGCCCCTCTTCGATAAGCCAGGCGGCTTCGGTCGCGGCGCTGAACGGACCGCAGGACTTTCTGAAAGAACGGACAGCCAGCTTCCAGAGCCGCCGCGATCTCGTGGTCGACGGCCTGAACGCGATCGACGGCCTCGACTGCCGCGTTCCCGAGGGCGCCTTCTACACTTTCTCCGGCTGCACCGGCGTTCTCGGCAAGGTGACGCCATCGGGCAAGAGGATCGAGACGGATACGGATTTCTGCGCCTATCTTCTGGAAGACGCCCATGTCGCCGTCGTCCCGGGCTCGGCTTTCGGCCTCTCACCCTTTTTCCGCATTTCCTATGCAACCTCGGAGGCGGAGCTGAAAGAGGCGCTCGAACGTATCGCGGCGGCCTGCGAGCGGCTTGCGTAAGCGAAGGGCGGGAGTCGCCTCAGAAGGCCCCCTCCCCAACCCCTCCCCACAGGTGGGAGGGGCGTTCTCTCCCGGTCAAAACGTCGGCGGCGTACAGGCGCTGATCACTTCGCAGGGCACCGGCCCGATACAGCGAAAGCGGTGCGGGCGCCGGCTTTCGAAATAATAGGCATCGCCCGGTCCGAGGATGCGCCTCTCGTCGTCCACGGTCACTTCCAGCCGGCCTGAAAGCACGATCCCGCCTTCCTCGCCCTCATGCACCAGCGGCACCTTGCCGGTATCCGCGCCCGGCTGGTAGCACTCCTTCAGGATCTGAAGGCTGCGGCCGAAAAGGTTGTCGCCGATCTGGCGGTAGGAAATCGGTCCCTTGCCGATCTCCACCAGCTCCTCCGCCGCATAGAAAGCCCTGCGCGGCTTCTCCGGCTCGAAGGAGAAGAACTCCGCAAGGCCAATCGGAATGCCGTCGAGGATACGCTTCAACGCGCCGACCGAGGGGTTCGATGCATTCGATTCGATCAACGAGATGGTGGAGTTGGTAACCCCCGCCCGCTTGGCGAGTTCGCGCTGGGAAAGCTTGTGCCTCAGCCGAACATGCCGCAGGCGGTTGCCGATATCGACGCTCATAGCGAACCCCGGTGTTGACCTTGTTTGAAATAGCGAAATTCTAGCAAACTAACCTATTTAAATACAATGTCTTAGATGGCTCTAGAAAAGGACTTGTTCGGAAATCCAAATCATGGCGTCAATCAGCTAACGACAGGAGGATGCCATGAACGCCCACAACAAGCCCAACGCTCCGGTTCTCGACAGCTACTGGATGCCCTTCACCGCCAACCGTCAGTTCAAGGCGGCGCCCCGGCTGCTCGCCGCCGCTGAGGGCATGCACTATACCAGCGTCGACGGCCGGACGGTTCTCGACGGCACCGCCGGCCTCTGGTGCGTGAATGCCGGGCACGGCCGCCGGCAGATCGCCGCCGCGGTCGAGCGGCAGCTTTCGACCATGGACTTCGCGCCGTCCTTCCAGATGGGACATCCGATCGCCTTCGACTTCGCCGAGCGGCTGGCCGAGATCGCGCCCGGCCCGGTCGGCGCCAAGCTCGACCGGGTGTTCTTCACCGGCTCGGGCTCGGAATCCGTGGACACAGCGCTGAAGATCGCACTTGCCTATCAACGTTCGATCGGCCAAGGCACGCGCACCCGCCTCATCGGCCGCGAACGCGGTTATCACGGCGTCGGCTTCGGCGGCATCTCCGTCGGCGGCATCGTCAACAACCGCCGCGTCTTTCCGCAGCTTCCCGGGTCCGACCATCTGCGCCACACCCATGACCCGGCGAAGAACGCCTTCGTCAAAGGGCAGCCGGAGCATGGGGCCGAGCTTGCCGACGACCTCGAAAGGCTCGTGGCGCTCCACGGCGCCGAGACGATCGCCGCCTGCATCGTCGAGCCCGTCGCCGGCTCGACCGGCGTGCTGATCCCGCCGAAGGGCTATCTCGAGCGGCTGCGCGCGATCTGCGACAAGCACGGCATTCTCCTGATTTTCGACGAGGTAATCACCGGTTTCGGCCGGCTCGGTGCGGCCTTCGCGACCGACTATTTCGGCGTCACGCCGGACATCGTCACCACCGCCAAGGGGCTTACCAACGGCGCGATCCCGATGGGCGCCGTCTTTGCCAGCCGAAAGGTGCACGACGCCCTGATGCACGGCCCGGAAGGCCAGATCGAGCTCTTCCACGGCTATACCTATTCCGGCCATCCGGCCGCCTGTGCCGCCGGCATCGCCACGCTCGACATCTATCGCGACGAAGGCCTGATGACACGCGCCGCCGAAATCGAGGGCGACTGGCACGAGGCGATGCATTCCATGAAAGGCCTGCCGCATGTCATCGACATCCGCACCATCGGCCTCATCGCCGGTATCGAGCTCCAGTCGCGCGACGGCGCGCCCGGCGCTCGCGCCTATGACGTCTTCGTCGATTGCTTCGAGCGGGGCCTGCTAATCCGCGTCACCGGCGACATCATCGCCTTTTCGCCGCCTCTGATCGCGGAGAAGCAGCATTTCGGCGAGATCGTCTCGATCCTTGCCGATGCGTTGAAGCGGGTGAAATAACGGCGCTTGAGATAGTTTAAGGGCCCCCTCCCGACGCCTTGGAGGGGGCATTCTCGCACTCATCCAGGCGCCGCTTCAGCGTATCAGGATCGCGCGCAGATCATTGACATTCGTCCCCGTCGGCCCGGGTACGAACAGGTCGCCGCTGGCCGCGAAGGCCGTCCAGGCGTCATGGCGCGCGAGGTGTGCGCGGGGATCGGCGCCTGCCGCCCGCATCCGGCCGACGCTTGCGCCGTCGGCAAAGGCGCCGGCATTGTCCTCGGATCCGTCGATGCCGTCGGTGTCGGCGGCAAGCGCATCGATACCGCCGATGCCGTCAATGTCGAGCGCGAGCGACAGGAGGAATTCGCTGTTGCGTCCGCCCTTTCCGTAACTTTCGCCGGAGATCGTCACCGTCGTCTCGCCGCCGGAAAGCAGCACGACCGGCTTCGAAAAGGGGCGGTTGCGCGAGGCCACTTCCCGCGCGAGCGCCGCATGCATACGGCCGATGTCGCGCGCCTCGCCCTCGATCGCATCCGACAGGATCATCGCCTCGATGCCGCTTTCCCGCGCCCGTGCCGCCGCCGCTTCCAGCGAAACGGCCGCCGAGGCGATGACGTGCACTTCGTTGCCGCCGAATGCAGCATCGTCGGGCCGGGGTGCGCGCGCCGCTTCGGAAGCGAGATGCGCCGTCACCCGCTCGGGCAGGGCGATGGCGTATCGCGCGACGATCTCGCGCGCTTCTTCGAGACTGGACCGATCGGCCACCGTCGGGCCGGAGGCGACGAAGGCCGGATTGTCGCCGGGCACGTCGGAGACGACGAGGCTCACGACTCGCGCCGGGGCGGCGGCAAGTGCAAGCCGCCCGCCCTTGATCCGCGAGGCATGCTTGCGCACCACATTCATGGCGGAAATCGGCGCTCCGGAGGCAAGCAGCGCCTTGTTGACGGCGATCTCGTCCTCCAGGGTCAAGCCGCCGGGCGGGGCCGGCAAGAGAGCGGAGCCTCCGCCGGAGATGAGCGCCACCACGAGATCATCCGCCGTCAGTCCCCCGACGGTTTCGAGGAGCGCCGAGGACGCGGCAAGCCCCGCCTCGTCCGGCACCGGGTGAGCCGATTGCAGGACCCTGATCCGCTCGCATTTCTCGACGGGACCGTGGCGGGCAACGACGGCGCCTGCAAGCGGCCCGTCCCAGAGCCGCTCGAAAGCGGCCGCCATCTGGCTCGCGGCCTTGCCGGCGCCGACCACGATCGTGCGGCCTTTCGGCCGCGCCGGAAGGTGCGCCCGAATGGCGGCTTCAGGATCGGCCGCGGCAACGGCGGCCTCGAAAAGCGATATGAGAAAAGGGCGCGGCTCTATTGACGTCATGGAATCAGACCGAAGTTTCTGGATAGGGAGGCACCTTGAACGCCGCCTTCAGCCGCCGCAACGTTTTTCGATCGGCCGTCCGAAACTGCAACGCCCGATCGCTCCTTCAGCGGACCTCCGCGCGCGCCCGGGGGCGCGCGTCGTTACGCTCGTGCTGGAACACTGCCGGGGGCAGCGGCGGCAATCCGCGGATGATGTCGGCCCCCTTCTCGCCCATCATGATCGTCGGGCCGTTGGTGTTGCAGGACGGGACCCGCGGCATCACCGAGCTGTCGCAGACGCGCAGCCCCTCGATCCCGCGAACCCTGAGCTCCAGGTCGACCACCGCCGCCGCGTCGGTCCCCATCCTGCAGGTGCCGACCGGGTGGTGGTCGGTCTTGGCGTTGGCGCAGCCATAGTCGAAGAGCTGCTCCTCGGTGCGCACATCCTTGCCCGGCAAACGTTCGTCTAGGACGAAGGGCTTCAGCGCAGGCTGCTGCATGATTTCCCGCGCAATCTTCAAACCTTCGAGCGACATCTGCCGATCGTGCGGATCCTCCCAGTAGTTCGGATCGATCAGGGGCGCGGCCGCCGGGTCGGCCGAGGAGAGCCGGACGGTACCGCGCGAGCGCGGGTGCAGATAGGCGGAATTGAGTGTGACCCCGGCATTCTTGAGCCGCGCGACGCCGGCCTCGATGCCCGAACCGAGGCCGAGATGGAACTGGATGTCCGGCGAGCGGGCATTCGGATCGGCATACCAGAAGCCGCCGGTCTCGAAGAGAGACGAGGCAACCGGGCCGGAGCGGAAGAGCACATATTGCAGCCCGGCCCAGAGCGTGCGGTGCAGCCTGGCGACGCCGTCATAAGTGTGATCGCCGGTGCATTCGGAGATGACGAAGAGATCCAGATGATCCTGGAGATTGCCGCCCACACCGGCGAGATCGTGCCTGACCTCGACGCCGACGGAACGAAGGTGATCGGCCGGGCCGATACCGGACTGCAACAGCAGCTTCGGCGAGCCGATCGCACCCGACGAGACCAGCACCTCGCGATCGGCGCGGATGATCTCGACGCCCCTCCCCGTCGCGACTTCCACCCCGACGGCGCGCCTGCCCTCGAGCACGATGCGCGCGACGCGGGCACCGGTGCGCACCGTCAGATTCGGGCGATCCCTGATCGGCGAGAGATAGGCGAGCGAGGCGGAGGACCGGCGGCGGTTGCGCTGCGTCAGCTGATAGAAGCCGACGCCCGCCTGCTGTTTGCCATTGAAGTCGTGGTTGTAGGGAATGCCGAGTTCCTGCCCGGCTCGGATATAGGCGTCGCAGATCGGCAGCGCCGAAACCGGCATGGAAACGCCGAGCGGGCCACCATAGGAATGATAGTCGTCGGCGAAGCGCTGATTGTCCTCGGCGCGCTTGAAATAGGGAAGCACGCTGCGATAGTCCCAGCCGGCGCAGCCCTCCTCACTCGCCCAGAGGTCGTAATCGGCCGCATTGCCGCGAGTATAGAGCTGCGCATTGATGGAAGAACCGCCGCCGATCACCTTGGCCTGGGTGTAGCGCAGCACCCTGCCCTTCATGTGCTTCTGCGGCACCGTGTGCCAGCCCCAACTGGCGACCCCCTTCGTCATCTTGGCGAAGCCGGCCGGCATGTGGAACAGCGGATTCCAGTCGCCGCCGCCGGCTTCAAGCAGCAGCACCCTGACGTCCGGATCCTCGCTCAGACGATTGGCAAGCACGCAGCCGGCCGGACCGGCCCCGGTGATGATGTAGTCGTAGGTCATTCACATGTCCTCAATGTCACGCGCTTCAGGCGCGGTATCAGCTGTCTCGCCATGCCCCTCATCCGCCTGCCGGCGCCTTCTCCCCGCAGGCGGGGAGAAGGGACTCGCGGTGGCCGCATTCGCAACCATGACCGCCGGCTTTTCGGTGGGCACGTCCCCTCTCCCCGCACGCAGGGAGAGGGTTAGGGTGAGGGGCAAATCTCGACGACCGGGTGACGGGAAACGCCCGCACACAATTCACAAGCGCCCGATCGACAATCCCCCATCCGCCTGGATCACCGAGCCCGTGGCGAAACCGAACTGCCCACCGGCAAGCCCGGCGACGATATTGCCGATATCCTCGGGTTCGCCCCAGCGCCGCATCGGCACCAGGCCACTCGCGATCAACCCGTCGTATTTGCCGGAAACCGCAGCCGTCATGTCCGAGCGGACGATGCCGGGACGGACTTCGAAGACCGCGATGCCGGTCTCGGCGAGCCTCAGCGCCAGGCCCTGGCTGAAGGCCGCAAGGCCTGCCTTGCTCATGCAATAGTCGAGCCGCTCGGGCGACGTCATCGCCGCCGAGACCGAGGTGATGTTGATGATTGAGCGCCGCGCCTGAATCTCGCTCGCGAGCATCGCCTTCAGCACGGCCTGCGTGAAAAACACCGTGCCGCGCAGATTGACGCCGACGATCGTGTCGAAATTCTCCGGCTTCAGATCGAGAAAATCGCCACGCACGATGGAGGCGATGCCGGCATTGTTGACAAGGCAGTCGATCCGGCCGAATTCCGCGACGGCCGCGTCGACGGTCGTCTGATGGCTCGAAAGGTCGGCCAGATCGGCGCGCAGGAAGATCACCCGGGCGCCGAGCCCGTTGAGTTCGGCGATTACGGGAGCGACACCCTCCGCATCGCCAATGCCGGTGATGGCGATGTCGAAACCGGTCGCCGCGAGCGCCCGGGCGATCCCCAGCCCGATGCCGCGGCGGCCGCCGGTGACGATCGCGACGGGGCGTGCCTTATCGGTCATGACCGCAGATCCTGTTTTACGATATGATCGGCGACACGCAGCGCCTGGGCGGCGACGGTCAGCGCCGGATTGACGGCGGCGGAGGTCGGCAGGAAGCCGGCATCGACCACGAAGAGATTCGGATGATCGAAGGCGCGGCAATAAACGTCGAGCGGCGCCTGGCCGGGATCATTGCCGATCCGGACCGTGCCGCACTGATGCGAGGGCGTCCGCTTGTCGAAGGCCCGCGCAAGCACGACCGGGAAGCCGGCTTTCTTCAGCACCGCCTTCAGCTTGGCGACGAGATCGAGATGGGCCTGCCAATTGGTGCGCACCCATTTCAGCACGACGCGCTCGCCGTCGACCGTGACGCGGCTCTCCGGTGACGGCAGGTCCTCGCTCATGGCATAGAAGTCGATGCCGCGGGCGGACATCCGGTTCAGCAGCCATTCCGGCATGGCCGGCATGTTCGCCTTCAGGATCGCGCCGGAGATGCGGCCGAGAAGCTGGATATTGCCGAGCGGCGGCCCGCCCGCACCGTCGGAGAGATAGAAGTCGTTGAGACCGAAGGTCTTCTGATAGACCGAATCGTTGCGGTACCAGGGGCTGAGCGCGATGACGGCGCTCGAATTATGGTTCATGAAATTGCGGCCGACCTGATCGGACCGGTTGGCCAGTCCGGTCGGGTTGCTGTCGTCGGCAGAGCGCAGGAGCAGTACGGCCGACTGCACCGCGCCGGCACTGAGAATGACGAGCTTCGGCGAAAGACGGTGCTCCGCCCCGTCCTTGGCGTAGAGCACGGTTCCGATCGCCTTTCCGTCCGGCCCGGTTGCGAGCCGCGTCACCCGCGAGCCGGTCTGCAGCCGCACGTTCGGGAATTTCAGCGCCGCCGCCAGCGCCGCCGTTTCGGCATCCATCTTGCCGTCGGATGAGTTCGGATGCGCGTCCCACGGCGTCTTGCCTTTGGCGAGCCAGCGCTCGATATCGACGCCGAGCGGCAGCGAATAGGGATGGAGGCCGATCTCGGCCAGGCGCTCACGGACCATGGCGATCGCAGGCTCGTCCGGCACCGGACCGTGGGGATAGCCGCTCGAATGAGCGGGTTCCGTCGGGTCCTCACCCAATTTGCCTCGCACTTGGTAAAGCTGCTCTGCCTTGGAATACCACGGCTCGAGCTCCTCATAGGAAAACGGCCAGGCGGGCGAGACGCCGTCCCGGTGCTGCATTTCCTCGAAATCCTTGCGGCGGTACCGGGTCAGCACCGCGCCGTAGAATTTCGAATTGCCGCCGACATTGTAGTAGTTGCCGGGATTGAAGCCGGGGCCGCCCGCCTCGTACCAGGTCTCCTTCGGGCGGAAATGGCCGCGCTGGAAGATCGCCCGCTGGTCGCGATTGACCGGCAGGTCCTCGATATGTGAGCCCGCTTCGAGGATCAGGATCTCGGCGCCCGAGGCGGCAAGGCCCGCAGCGACGGTTGCGCCGCCGACCCCTGATCCGATAATGACGATATCCGGCTGGCTCTCCATCGTCTTCCTCATGCAATCCGCTTTTCGCTTTGCGGGTCGAAGAAGACGGCCTTGTCGAGATTGAAGGCCAGCCGTGACGTCTGTCCGGGCGCAATGCGCGCATCGGCCCTGAGCCTTGCGACGATTTCCTTGCCGCCGAGCCTCGTGACGGCAAAGGTATCGGAGCCGGCCGGCTCGACCACCTCGATCAGGCATTCGCCTTCGGCGACGAATTGCGCATTGCGATCCGCCCCGTCCGGGTCGGTGAGCGCTTCCGGACGGATGCCGAAGACCACCTCCCTGCCGGCATAGGCGGAGAGCGCGCCGTTATGCGGCACGGCTAGTCTCAGGGGTTCGGCATTCGGCCGCGCCAGCGTCACCGAGACTTGAGAGCCTGCGGTTTCTATCTGCGCTTTGAGCAGGTTCATCGCAGGCGAGCCCATGAAATCGGCGACGAACATATTAGCGGGGTTGTTGTAGATCTCCGCCGGCGTTCCGAATTGCTGCAGGACGCCGTCCTTCAGGACGGCGATCTTGGTCGCGAGCGTCATCGCCTCGATCTGGTCGTGCGTCACATAGACGATGGTCGTCTTCATGCGGTGATGCAGCCGCTTGATCTCGGTGCGCATGTCGACGCGCAGCTTCGCGTCGAGGTTCGAGAGCGGCTCGTCGAAGAGGAAGACCTGGGGATTGCGCACCAGCGCCCGGCCCATGGCGACGCGCTGGCGCTGGCCGCCGGAAAGCTGGCTCGGCTTGCGGTCGAGCAGATGGCCGATCTGCAGCATGTCGGCCACCTGCTTGATCGCCTTCTCGCGTTCCTCCTTCGGCACGCCGCGGATCTCCATGCCGAAGGCGATGTTCCCGGCCACCGTCATGTTCGGATAGAGCGCATAGGACTGGAATACCATGGCGATATCGCGCTTCGACGGGTGCAGCCCCGAAACCGAGCGGCCGTTGATGGCGATGTCGCCCGAGGTGATCGGCTCCAGGCCGGCGATCGTGTTCAGAAGCGTCGACTTGCCGCAACCGGAGGGGCCCACGAGCACGAGGAAGCCGCCTTCTTCGATCTCCAGGTTGATGTCCTTCAAGATCTCGAGAGCGCCGTAGGATTTGCGCAGATTGGTGATCTTCAGAAACGACATGGCTTATCCTTTCACGGCGCCGGACATCAGTCCGCGGACGAAATAGCGGCCGGACACGATGTAGACGATGAGCGTTGGCAGGGCGGCGAGGATCGCGCCCGCGAAGTGGACATTGTATTCCTTGACCCCCGTGGACGAGCTCACGAGATTGTTGAGAGCCACCGTCATCGGCGTCGAATACGGCCCGGAGAACGAGGCCCCGAACAGGAAGTCGTTCCAGATATTGGTGAACTGCCAGATGACCGAGACGACGATGATCGGCCCTGACGATGGCAGCAATATCCGCCGGAAGATCTGGAAGAAGCTGGCGCCGTCGATCTGTGCCGCACGCACCAGCTCGGTCGGGAAGGCCTCGTAGTAGTTGCGGAAATAGAGCGTCGTGAAGCCGATACCGTAGACCACATGCACCAGGATCAGACCCCAGATTGAACCGGCGATGCCAATAATGCCGAGAATGCGCGCCATCGGGATCAGCACGATCTGGAAGGGAATGAAGCACGAGAGAAGCAGCATGCCGAAGAAGATGTTCGCCCCGGGGAAGCGCCATTTCGTCAGCACGTAGCCGTTGAGCGCGCCGATGATCGTGGAAATCGCCACGGCCGGGACGACCATCAGGATCGAATTGATGAAGAAAGGCCGGAGGCCGGTGGGCTGCACGCCGATCTGGGCGGTCGACCAGGCCGAAAGCCACGGTTCGACGGTCCAGGTCCGAGGCAGGTTCAACATGCCGCCCTGCCGGATCTCATCCAGCGGCTTCAGGGAATTCACCAGCATCACATAGAGCGGCAGCAGCGAATAGAGTGCGAAGAGGATCAGCGCCGAATAGATCAGAGCGCGCGTCAGCCGGTTGTGCGAGATGACGTTTTCGGAATTGGGAGCGCCCATCAGCGTTTTCCTCCCCGGACTTCGGAATAGAGATAGGGAACGATGATCGAGAAGATCATCACCAGCATCACGATCGCCGACGAGGCGCCGATCGCCATCTGGTTTCGGGTGAAGGTGTAAGAATACATGAAGGTCGCCGGCAGCTCGGTCGCCTGCCCCGGCCCGCCGCCCGTCAATGCGATGATCAGATCGTAGGCCTTGATGGCAAGGTGGGCGAGTACGACAAAGGCCGAAAGGAAGACCGGCCGCATCAGGGGAATGATGATCCGCCGATAGATGGTTGGGGTCGTCGCCCCGTCGATCTGGGCGGCTTTGATGATCTCGTTGTCGACGCCGCGCAGGCCCGCCAGGAACATCGCCATGATGAAGCCGGTCGACTGCCAGACGGCCGCGATGACGACGCAGTAGATGGCGTAGTTGCGGTCCTTGATCCAATTGAACGAGAAGCTTTCCCAGCCCCAGAGATGCATGGTGTTCTCAAGCCCGATACCGGGATCGAGGAACCACTTCCACGCGGTGCCGGTGACGATGAAGGAAAGCGCCATCGGATAGAGATAGATCGGACGGAGGAAACCTTCGGCGCGGATCTTCTGGTCGAGCAGGATCGCCAGCCCGAGACCCAGCACCGAGCAGACGACGATATAGAGCGTCGCGAAGATCGCCAGATTGCTGACCGCGCGCCACCAGTGCGGCAGGGCCCATAACCGGCTGTAATTGCTCAAACCCACGAAATTGTAGGACGGCAGCATCTTACTGTCCGTCATCGACAGGAAGCCCGTATAGGCTATGAAGCCGTAGACGAACACCAGAACTATGAGAAAGCTGGGGGCGAGCACGAGCTTTGGCAAAAGCTCCTGCAGCCGGTTGCGGCTATCCATGTTTGCTACCACCGTATGTTTCGTTCGTGGAGGGGATTGCCCCTCACCCTAGCCCTCTCTCCGCATGCGGGGAGAGGGGACTGAGGCGTAGCGGCTCAAGCCCTCATCTCAAGGCGAGAGGACGCCGGAGCTCACCGCTTGTCCCTTCTCCCCGCACGCGGGGAGAAGGTCGCGGCAGCGGGATGAGGGGCTTTTCCCCTCCTCGGTGCCTCTACTTCGCAGCCTCGACCGCCGCCACGAGTTCCGTCACCGCCTCTTCCGAGTCGAGTTCGCCGTTGAACTGGCGTGTGACCACGTCGTAGATCGCGTTCTTGACGGCAGCCGGATTGGCATGGCCGTGGGCCATGGAGCCGAAGAGCGTGCCGTTGGTATTTGCTTCCGCGAGGTCCTTGATGCCCTTCTTGCCGCAGGCGTCGAAATCGGTATCCGGAACGTCGGTGCGGGCGGGAACGGAACCCTTGACGACGTTGAAGGCCGACTGGAAGGCCGGGCTCTCGATTGCCGAGGCCATCTGCAGCTGTGCCGGAACCTTGTCTTCCGAAACCTTGAACATCGCGAACTGGTCGGAATTGAAGGTGACCGAACCTTGCGTTCCGGGGAAGCGCATGCAGACAAAATCGGTGCCGGGCACCTTCTTCGCCTTCAGGAACTCGCCCTTCGCCCAGTCACCCATGAACTGCAGGCCGGCCTTGTTCTCGATGACCATCGCCGAGGCGAGGTTCCAGTCGCGGCCGGAGAAGTTGTCGTCCACATAGGAGCGCAGCTTCGTCATGCGGTCGAAGGCTTCCTTCATCTTGTCGCCGCCGAGCGCCGCCGGATCGAGATCGATGAAAGCCTGCTTGTAGAAGTCGTTGCCCAGCGAAAGAACGACGGCGTCGAAGATCGTCGCGTCCTGCCAGGGCTGGCCGCCATGGGCGACCGGCGTGATGCCCTGCTCCTTGAACTTGTCGAGCAGTGCGATCAGCTCTTCCCAGGTGGTCGGTTCCTTGCCGCCGGCCTTGTCGAGGGCGGCCTTGTTGATCCAGACCCAGTTGGTCGAATGGACGTTGACCGGCGCGGCGATCCAGTGTCCGTCATATTTCGAGAACTGCTGCAGTGCCGCCGGAATGACCTTGTCCCAGCCCTCCTTGGAGGCGACCTCGTCCAGGTTGCCCAGCGCGCCTTCCTTGGCCCAGTCGAGAATGTCGAAGCCGAGCATCTGCACGGCCGTCGGCGCGTTGCCCGCGGTGACGCGGGCACGAAGCACCGTCATCGCTTCGGTGCCGCCGCCGCCGGCGACCGGCATGTCGGTCCAGCTGATGCCCTTGCTCTCCAGGTCCTTCTTGAGGACGTCGAGGGCCGCGGCTTCGCCGCCGGACGTCCACCAGTGCAGTACTTCCACATTCTCGGCTGCACGCGCAGCTGTCGCCGCCAACATCAGTGCTGCAACAGCAGTCGTCGTCATGAACTTGCGCATCGTTATCCTCCCGTTTGCAAGTTTCCGAAGCGGAACCTCCTCCGCTCTTTTCCGGTGCCGCCCGGTTCCCGCGGACGGCTGGCCTGCGACTGACGTCACCCGGCCAATTCAAGACGTTACACCCTTTCGGCGATTACGAAACCTCGCCCCTTCCCTTCTTCAGCGCGGCATCCACCAGTTGCTGCGCTGGCCGATATGCATGTTGAGCGTCTTCGTCTCCGTATAGTCCTCGACCGCATGGCGGCCGAGCTCGCGGCCGAGCCCGGATTGCCGGTAGCCGCCGAAAGGCAGCTCCGATGCGCCATCCATGAAGGTGTTCATCCAGACCGTGCCGGCGCGTACGCGCCGCCCGATCGTCAGGCAGGTGTCGAAGTCGCGGCTCCAGACCCCGGCGGAAAGCCCGTAATCGATCGAATTGGCGATCCGGATCGCCTCTTCCGTCTTCTCGAAAGTCAGAACGGAGAGAACCGGCCCGAAGACTTCCTCCCGGGCCACGGCCATTTCGGGCCGAACGGCCGACAGAATGGTCGGGGCCATGAACTGTCCCATCCCGAGATCGAGCGTGGTGCCGCCATGGGCTATTCTCGCGCCTTCGTTCGACGCCGAAGAAACATAGCCGGCAATCTTTTGCAGATGCTGCGGCGTGATGATCGCGCCGACCTGCGTTTCAGGGTCGAGCGGATCTCCGACCTTGACCTTGGCCGAGAGGCTGGCGATGCGCGCCGTCACCTCCTCGGCGATATCGCGATGCAGGATCAGCCGCGAGCCGGCATTGCAGCATTCGCCGGCATTGAAATAGGCGCCGAAGACGGCCGCATCGATGAATTCGTCCAGGTTTGCGTCCGGAAAGACGATCTGCGGATTCTTGCCCCCGAGTTCCAGCGAGACCTTCTTCAAGGTCTGCGCCGCATTGGCCATGGTCAGTCGGCCGATTCCGGTCGAGCCGGTAAAGGAGACCATGTCGACATGCGGGTGGGTGGTGAGCGGCGCGCCGGCCTCCGGCCCCGTGCCGACGATGATGTTCACGACGCCCTGGGGCACGCCGGCCGCTTGCAGGATTTCGCCGAGAACCAGCGTCGAGGCCGAGGTGAGTTCGGAGGGCTTCACCACCGTCGTGCAGCCGGCGGCAAGGGCGAAGGGAAGCTTCTGACTGACGATCAGGAAAGGGAAGTTCCACGGCGTGATGATCGATACGACGCCGATCGGCTCGCGCAGCACGACGCCGAGCGTACCCTCCCCGAGCGTGTTGTAGCTTTCGCCCGAGAGTTCGCGGGCAAGTGCTGCCGCATAGCGCCAGATGTCGGCGGCGCCCGCCAATTCGCCCTTCGCCTGGCTGATCGGCTTGCCGGATTCGACCGCATCGAGAAAAGCGAGCTCATCCGCGCGCGCGGCAATCATGTCGGCGGCCCTGAGCAGGATCAGCGACCGTTCCGATGCGGTCATGCGCGGCCACGGACCCTCGTCGAAGGCGCGCCGTGCGGCGGCGATCGCCCGTTCGGCATCCGCTTTCGCCGCCGCCTGATAGCGGCTGACGACGACGCCGTGACCCGGCGCCACGCGCTCGATCTTGCGGCCCTCGGCGCCATCCACCCACTGACCGTCGATCAGCATCCGGAATTCGCGGACCTCGTAATCGCCGAGCGCCTTCGGCCTCACCACCGCCGTCATCACCATTCTCCCTTGAAGCGAGCTTCACGCTTTTCACTGAAGGCGGCTACGCCTTCCTTGAGATCGCCGGTCTTGGCGACGAGGATCGATCCCAACGCTTCCACCGCCGCGCCCTTGTCTTCGCCGCTGGCCGAGGCGATCATCAGCTTCGATATTTCGAGCGCCGGCGGCCCGCGGCCGGCGACCCGCGCAGCGTAGTCGCGCGCCGCCTGCATGACCGCGCCGGTCTCGACCACTGCGTCGATAAGCCCCTCGGCCTTGGCTTCCGCCGCCGAGAACATCTCGCCGCCGAGCACCATGCGGCGAACGATCTGCGCGCCGAAGCGCGCGACCAGGCGCTGCGTGCCTGACCAGCCCGGAACCATGCCGAGGCTCGTCTCCGGCAGGCCGATCTTCACCTGTTTCTCGGCCAGACGTATATCCGCCGCCGCCGCAAGCTCTAGACCGCCGCCAAGCGCATGGCCGTTGAGTGCCGCGATCACCGGCATGCGCAGCGTGGCGAGCCGTTCGAAAACGCGGTGGCCGAAACGCACCCAGTCATGGCCGAAGGCGGCTGGCTCCATGCCGCCCCACGCCTTGATGTCGCCGCCGGCGGAAAAGGCCTTGCCCTCGCCGGTAAGGATCAGGACGCGCACGTCGCGCTTCGCCTCGGCCGTATCGCAGGCCGCGTCTAGCGCCTTCAGCATGCCGATGTCGAAGGCGTTGAGCTTTTCCGGCCGCGCGACCGTCATGATCGCTATGGGACCGTCCAAATCGATGCGGATGCGTTCGTCAGCCATCGTCGCCTCCCGTGAGCCGGCGCGGCGCCTTGGCGGGCAGCGTCAGGCCGATCGGCCCCTCGCCGAACAGCGCCGGATCCATCGGCTTCAGCGCGTCGGAGACGATCAGCGGAAACTCCGACTGAGCAAGGATATCCGTTTCGAGATCGACGCCCGGGGCGATTTCGGTGAGCACCACGCCTTCCGGGGTCAGTTTCATCACGCAGCGCTCGGTGACATAGGTGATGTCCTGCCCCTGCTCGGCGGCCCGGCGGCCGGAGAAAGTGACGTGCTCGACCGTGTTGACGAGCTTCTTGAGCTTGCCTTCCTTCTCGATCACGAGCCGCCCGTCGGCGACCGCCAGCTTCGCACCCGCATTGAACATGCCGGAGAAGACGATCTTCTTCGCCCGCGCGGTGATGTCGACGAAACCCCCCGCCCCCGCCGTTACATGCGGGCGGAAGCTGAGCTTCGAGACGTTGACGGAGCCGGTGCGGTCGATCTCCAGGAAGGAGAGCAGAGAAGCATCGAAGCCTGCGCCCTGGAAATAGGTGAACTGGTATGGCGACGGCATGAAGGCGTCCGCATTCGAGGCGCAGCCGAAGGCGAAATCGAGGAGCGGCACGCCGCCGACGGCGCCCTGTTCGATGACCCAGGTCACTGCGCCGTGCAGACCCTCTTCGATGAGGATGCGCGGGACGTTCGCGGAAATGCCGAAACCGAGATTGACCGCACTGCCCGCCTCGAGCTCCTTGGCGACGCGGCGCGCGATCACTTTCTGGATATTGAATTCCGGCAGTCGGAAGCTGTCGAGCGGACGGAATATCTCGCCGGAAATGGCGGGGTCGTAGAGCGTCTGCGTCGTCTGCTTCTGTTCGGGGTCCACGACGACATAGTCGACCAGAACGCCCGGTACACGCACATCATGGGGCTTCAGCGAGCCTTCTTTGGCAAGGCGTTTCACCTGGGCGATGACGATGCCGCCATTGTTGCGGGCGGCAAGCGCCTGGTCGAGGCCGCCTAGATAGGCGCCCTCGTGCTCATAGGTGAGATTGCCGCGTTCGTCGGCGGTCGTGGCGCGGATGATCGCCACCTGAGGCGCGATCGCCTTGAAATAAAGCCAGTCCTCTCCCTCGAAGGAGATCTTCTTCACCACCGGTTCGGCGGCGGCTGACGCATTCATGGCGCAGCCTTCGCGCGAGGGGTCTACGAAGGTGTCGAGCCCCACCGTGGTCATGACGCCTGGGCGCTTGGCCGCCGCCTCGCGATGCATGTCGAAGAGAATGCCCGAGGGGATATTATAGGCGGCCACCTCGTTCGCGCCGATCATCTGCCAGATCAGCGGCGGTTCGGCGCTCGACGGGCCTGAGGGATAGGAGCCGCCGATGATCTTTTTCAGGAGGCCCTTCCTGGCGATATGATCCACACCCTTGATGCCGCTCATGTCGCCGGCGGCGATCGGATGCAGCGTCGTCAGATCGCGCGGGTGTCCGGTCGCCTCGAAGCGCTCGCCGATCGCCTTCAGCATCAGGTCCGGGCAGCCAAGCCCGCTGGAGGAGGAGACCGAAACGATTGCGCCGTCCGGAATCAAGCCGGCAGCTTCCGCAAGCGAAATATGTTTGCCCGTCATGCGCATCAAAGTCCCGTTTCGATCTCGACGGCACCGCCGGTAGCCGCCGCCTTTACCACCGCAAGCCCGGTGGCGAGCGACCAGACGCCATCCTCGCCGCTCGCCGACGGACGGCCATTGCCCCCGATCGCGGAATGGAATGCCTCGAGCGCCGTCTCGTAGAGATTGCGGTGGTCGAGCGGCAATTCGCTCTCGCCCTCTTCATTGCGCAGCACGACCGTGCCGACAGGGCGCTGCGTCATCACGTTGCGACCGATCAGCGATCCCGCGGTTCCGTGAACTTCGAGACCCGTCTCGGCAAATTTCGTGGTGAAGGCATCATGAAACTGGGCGATGACGCCGGAGCGGAAGCGGAGCACGCCCATGACCCCGTCCTCGAGTCCTTCCTTGCCCATGCCGGCGCTGTGACTGATCGCGACGGCCTCGATCGGGTCGTCGTTCAGAACGAAGCGCAGCGTGTCGGCGTCGTGCACGGTGATATCGAGAATGACGCCGCCGCCCGCCTCCGGCCTGTCGAGCCGCCAGCCCTGGAGGTGCGGCGGCAGATAGACGGCATGGAAGACCCGTGCCGCGATCGGCCGGCCGATCCGGCCCGCGGAGATCGCTTCCCGCATGGCCCGATGGGTGGCGGCGTTGCGCAAGTGATGATTGGTGCCGAGCACGACGCCGGCCTCGCAGGCCTTGAGCACCATTTCACAGCCGTCATTGAGATTCATCGCCAGCGGCTTCTCGCAGAGAACGTGCTTGCCGGCGCGGATCGCCGCGAGCGCCTGATCGTGGTGAAGCTCGTTCGTCGTGGAGATGTAGACGGCGTCCACGTCGGGATCGCCGACGAGATCGTCGACGCTCGTGACAGCCTTTACGATCCCGTTCTCGGCGGCA
Source organism: Sinorhizobium sp. KGO-5 (assembly GCF_036245905.1). Lineage (NCBI taxonomy): Bacteria > Pseudomonadati > Pseudomonadota > Alphaproteobacteria > Hyphomicrobiales > Rhizobiaceae > Sinorhizobium > Sinorhizobium sp. KGO-5. The sequence goes on along the minus strand of NZ_BDIZ01000008.1, from coordinate 61,015 downwards.
TAGGCCTCTCCTCGTTCCGCGCTCGAACTCATCACCGAGACGACGTCGCCGCCTGCGGCGCGGATGGCGCCGATCACCCATTCGCGCGCGATCGTGCTCGCGCCGATCAGTCCCCAGCGAATCATGACGAAATCTCCTTCACTCTGCGTCCGACGGCAGCACCGCAGCTCTGACGAATGGCGAGCCGGACCGGGCTGACGATCGCTTCCGGCTCGACACGGCCGCTATTGATCTGTTTCAAGAGCAATTCCGCCGCACGCTCGCCCATGCCATGCGGATCGACCGAGACCGTGGTCAGCGCCGGCACCGCGGTCTTGGCCTCGATCACGTCATCGAAACCGATCACCGCGAAATCCTCGCCGGGCTCCAGCCGGCGCGCACGCAGCCCGTCGCAGACGCCGAAGGCGACGGCATCGTTGAAGCAGAGGGCCGCGGTCGGCCGCTCCTTCAGCATCATCGCCTGCTCGATCGCCGTCACCCCACCGGCGCGCGAGGGCGCCGAACCGATGACCAGGTCGTCTGAGACCTGGAGGCCGGCCTCCCGAAGGGCATCGCCATAGCCGCGCATGCGCGCTTCGAAGACCGCGGTATCGGCGAAGCCTCCGAGGAAGGCGACGCGGCGATGGCCACGCTCGACCAGATGGCGCACGGCGGCAACGGCGCCGGCATGATTGTCCGAAGTCAAAGAGGATACACCGGCGCCGGCAATGTCGCGCACGACGAGCACGACCGGAATGCCGGCGGCAACGAGCGGCGCGAGATCCGCGGCTTCCGTTCCGCGCGCCGGGGATATGATGAGCCCCGACACCCCGTGCTCGCGCATCGAGGCGATGACCTCGCGCTGGCGGTCGAGCTTCTCGCTCGTATTGGCGAGGAACTGCACGAAACCGGCGGCCTGCACGACCTCATCGACGCCGACCGCGAGCTCCGCAAAGAAGCTGTTCGTGAGATCGTTGACGACGATGCCGATGATCTTCGATCTCGCCTGGCGCAGATTGGCGGCGCTGCGATTATACACGTAGCCGAGCTCACGGATCACTGCATTGACTTTAGCCCTCGTCGATTCGTTGACGAGCGGACTTGCCTGCAGGACGAGCGACACGGTCGACTTCGACACGCCGGCGGCGCGCGCGATGTCGACAACCGTCACCCGCTCCTTCCCCATGAACATCCTCCCCGAAATTTCATCTCTCTCGTCCTTAATAATTGGAACGTTCCAATTTCGTCAAGAGGCTCCTGTTCACATTTTTGCCGGCGCCTTGGCAACGCATGGCACTGTATTTCTCCCCGTAAGCGGCTGTTATAGCTAATTCGAGAGGATTACCTCATTCCGGACTCCACAGGGGAGCGCTGCTGCTGCGAGGAGAGAGTTTGATTTTCGTCTTGAAATTTGGAACGGTCTAAATTATTCGATGCGATGAGGTAGAGGAGGACATAAGCCGATGACCAGCGTTTTTCTGCCGCGCCAGGACGGTTCGCTCGAAGAGTACCGGCTTCGGGGCGAACCGATCACCCGACCCGGAGCGGCCCCGACCTTCAACCGCATCGCCTATGCGGCCGCGCATGTCGTTTCCGATCCGCTTCGCGACAGCGACCCTTGGGGCAATCCGGCAATCGACTGGGAAGCGACGATGGTCTTCCGCCATCACCTGTGGGGGCTCGGCTTCCGGATCGCCGAGGCGATGGATACGGCGCAACGCGGCATGGGACTTACATGGGCGGCGGCGCAGGAACTGATCCGTCGCTCGCTCGCTGAAGCGCGAAGCGTCCCGGGCGCCGATCTCGCCTGCGGCGCCGGCACCGACCACCTTTCGCCGGCCGACGCGCGCTCGATTGACGATGTCATCGCGGCCTACGAGGAGCAGGTCGGCTTCGTCGAAGCCGAGGGCGGCCGGGCGATCATGATGGCGAGCCGGGCGCTCGCGCGCGTGGCGCGCTCCCCCGACGACTACCGGCGTGTCTACGGCCGCATCCTGTCCCAGACCAGGGACAAGGTCGTACTCCACTGGCTGGGCGACATGTTCGACCCGCAGCTCAAAGGCTATTGGGGCTCGGAAAACTTCGGGCAGGCGCTCGAAACCGTGCTGGCCATCATCGGCGAGAACAGCGCCAAGGTAGAGGGAATCAAGATTTCGCTGCTCGACAACGGCAAGGAATTGGCGCTGCGCAGCCGGCTCCCCGAGGGCGTGCTCTGCTTCACCGGCGACGATTTCAACTATGCGGAACTGATCGAGGGCGACGGCAAGAAGTACAGCCACGCACTGCTCGGCATCTTCGACGCCGTCGCGCCGTCGGCCTCGAAGGCGCTCGCGGCCCTCGCCGAGGGCGATCTTGCGACCTTTCGCGGCGTCATAGAGCCGACCGTGCCGCTCTCGCGCAAGATCTTCGAGGCGCCGACGCAATACTACAAGGCCGGCGTCGTCTTCCTGGCCTGGCTGAACGGCCACCAACGGCATTTCACCCTGCCGGCCGGCCTGCAATCGGCTCGCGGATTGCTCCACTATGCCGATATCTTCCGCCTGGCGGATCAGGCCAATGTGCTCGACAAGCCGGAGCTGGCTACTGAGCGGATGCACAATCTGCTGGCTGTGCTGGGGGTGGAGCAGGCGTAGATCTCACCTGTCTTCATCGGGCAGGTTATGCCCCCTCATCGCCTTCGCGACCTTCTCCCCGCAAGCGGGGCGAAGGGGCGACGGCGCGCGCGGTCCCCCTCCACACCACAGGCGTAGCCGCAATGAGATCGCCCGTGTGGCGCGTCCCCTCCCGCCGCTTGCGGGGAAAGGATCGGGGGCGATCACCCCCTATATTTTCAAAGACAAGACCCTAAGCCGCCAGCCCCTTCTTCGCCAGCATCGCATCCGGGCTCGGCAGCTTGCCGCGGAAGGCCTTGTAGGCGTCTTCCGGATCGACGGAGCCGCCGACCGAGTAGATATTGTCCTTCAGTCTGGCCGCCATCGCCGGGTCGAAAGGATCGCCGGTCTCCTCGAAGGCCGCGAATGCATCGGCGTCGAGCACCTCCGACCACATGTAGGAGTAGTAGCCGGCCGAATAGCCGTCGCCGGAGAAGACGTGAAGAAAATGCGGGCTGCGGTGGCGCATGACGATCGACTGCGGCAGGCCGATCTTCTCGAGCGTCGCCGCTTCGAGCGCCATCGGATCGCCGACCTCTTCCGCCGTGTGATAGGCCATGTCGACGAGCGCCGAGGCGGTGAACTCGACCGTCGCGAAACCGGAATTGAACGTCCGCGCCGCCAGCACCTTGTCGAGCAGCGCCTGCGGCATCGGCTCGCCGGTCCTGTAGTGCACCGCATATTTCCTGAGAATGTCCGACACCGTCAGCCAATGCTCGTAAAGCTGCGAGGGCAGCTCCACGAAATCGCGCGCGACGCCGGTACCCGAAACCGAGGGATAGGTGACATTGGAAAGCATGCCGTGCAGCGCATGGCCGAATTCGTGGAAGAGCGTGCGGGCGTCGTCGATCGAGAGGAGCGCCGGCTTGCCCTCGGCGGGCTTGGCGAAGTTGCAGACATTGTACACGATCGGGATTTCGCCAATTGCGCCGTTCTCGAGCTTCAGCCTGTGCTGCGACTGAAAGGAGCTCATCCATGCGCCGGAGCGTTTCGAGGAGCGCGCGAAATAATCACCGAGGAAAAGGGCCGTGAGCCTGCCTGAGGCGTCGCGTATCTCGAAGACGCGGACGTCCGGGTGATAAGCGGGAACGCCATTCTTCTCGGTTGCGGTGATGCCGAAGAGGCGGCCGGCGACGGCGAAGCAGGCGTCGATGATCTTCTCCAGCTGCAGATAGGGCTTCAGTTCGCTTTCCGAAAAGCTGAATTTCCGGGCCCTGAATTTTTCCGCATAGTGTCGCCAGTCCCAAGGCATGACCTCGTGGTTGCGGCCCTCTTCGGCAATGAGCGTGGCGAGTTCCGCCTCCTCTTCCCGGGCCCGCGCCACCGCCTTTTCCCATACCTGCATCAGCAGGCCGTTCACGGCTTCAGGGGTCTTCGCCATGGTGTTGTCGAGCTTCAGCGCCGCATAATTCTCATAGCCGAGCAGTTTCGCCTTCTCCGCCCGGAGAGCGAGCGTTTCGGCGATGATGCCGCGATTGTCGGTCTCGCCGCCATTTTCGCCGCGCGCCGTCCAGGCCCTGAAAGCCTGTTCACGCAGTTCCCGTCTTTCGGAGAAGGTCAGGAACGGCTCGATGATCGAGCGCGACAGCGTGACCGCATATTTATCTTCCTCGCCGCGCTCGCGCGCGGCCGCCGCCATCGCATCTCTCAGGAAATCCGGAATCCCCGCCAGGTCCTCTTCGCTCGACAGGATGAGCGCCCAGTCCTTCTCGTCTGCGAGAACGTTCTGCCCGAACCTGGCGCCGAGGCCGGCGAGCTTCTCCTTGATCGCCGCGAGACGCTCCTGCTCGGGCTTGTCAAGCTTGGCGCCCGCTTTCACGAAGCTCTTCCAGTGCCGTTCCAGAACGCGCATGGCTTCGACATCGAGGCCGAGCTCTTCCCGTTTCTCCCAGAGTGCGTCGATGCGGCCGAAGAGTGCCGGGTTGGTGCCGATCTTCGAATAATGGCGCGACATTTTCGGTGCGATCTCGCGCTCCAGCGCCTGAATCACCTCGTTCGTATGGGCGCCCGCCTTGCTCCAGAAGAGAGCGGAGACGCGCGAAAGTTCATCGCCGGCGATTTCCAGCACGGCGACGGTGTTGTCGAAGGTGGGCTCCTCCGCATTGTTGGCAATGGCCTCGATCTCCGCCTCGTGACTCGCCAATGCCGCATCGAAGGCAGGCGCGAAATCCTCGTCCATGATCGCCTCGAACCGGGGCAGGCCCTCGTGTCCGGTCCAGTTGACGAGGGCGGGATTGAGCGAAGCGCTGTCGGTCATCAGGATTCCTTTCGAATGCGGGAGCGCGGCGAAAACCGCAAAGCAGGTGCTTGAAGTGGTCGATCGGCGCCGGACCGTCAAGGTTTGCGCAGGGCGAAAAGGCCGGGCGCTGCTTGCCAGGCCGCCTGCGGAAAGGCACCGAAAAGAAGCGTTTCCGACATGGTGAAATCCCCGGTTGAGTTCAGCCATTCGAGCGCCGGCGCGCGATTCCGTCAAGCGGAAACAGGGTAGCGGTGACACCGGAGCACGCACAATTCTTTCGCAGACGCAATTTCCCTTGATACGAAGTTGCGCTAAGAACCCGGCCGAGTTTTCACGCGAGAAGGACTATCCATGACTGTGCGCAATCTCTTCCTTCTGCCCGGCGACGGCATCGGCCCGGAAGCCATGGCGGAAGTCCGCAAAATCATCGCTTACATGAATGCCGAGCGAGACGCCGGCTTCGTGACGGACGAGGGGCTTGTGGGTGGCTCGGCCTATGACACCCATGGCGCGGCGATCTCCGAAGCGGATATGGCGAAGGCGCTTGCCGCCGATGCGGTGCTCTTCGGCGCCGTCGGCGGACCGAAATGGGATGCGGTGCCCTATGAGGTGCGGCCGGAAGCCGGGCTCCTGCGCCTGCGCAAGGACCTCGAGCTTTTCGCCAACCTTCGCCCCGCCATCTGCTACCCGGCGCTTGCCAACGCATCGTCGCTGAAGCCCGAGCTGGTCGAGGGCCTCGACATCCTCATCGTGCGCGAGCTGACGGGCGGCGTCTATTTCGGCGAGCCCAAGGAGATCATCGATCTCGGCAACGGCCAGAAGCGCGGCATCGACACGCAGGTCTACGACACCTACGAGATCGAGCGCATCGCCGGGGTCGCCTTCGAACTCGCCCGCACCCGCAACAATCGCGTCTGCTCGATGGAAAAGCGCAACGTGATGAAGTCGGGCGTGCTCTGGAACCAGGTCGTGACCGAGACGCACAAGGCGAAGTATTCCGACGTCCAGCTCGAGCACATGCTGGCGGATGCCGGCGGCATGCAGCTCGTGCGGCAGCCGAAGCAGTTCGACGTGATCGTCACCGACAACCTTTTCGGCGACATGCTGTCCGACGTCGCCGCCATGCTGACAGGCTCGCTCGGCATGCTGCCCTCCGCCTCGCTCGGCGCTCCGGATGCCAAGACCGGCAAGCGCAAGGCGCTCTACGAGCCGGTGCACGGCTCGGCGCCGGACATCGCCGGCAAGGGGGTCGCCAATCCGATCGCCATGATCGCTTCCTTCGCCATGTGCCTGCGCTACTCCTTCAACCTCGTGAAGGAAGCCGACGGCCTGGAGAAGGCGATCGCCAACGTGCTCGATCAGGGCATCCGCACCGGCGACATCATGGCGGAAGGTTGCCGGAAAGTCGGTACGGCCGAGATGGGAGACGCGATCCTCGCCGAGTTCAAGAGCCTCTCGGCCTGACGACTGCGCCTTCGCTCGCGGCCCGAATAGTCGAACCGCACCTCCGGCCTTGCCGGGGGTGCTTCGCGTTTACGGGGTCTTGATTTTGCCGGCCGAGCCTTCACATCCATAAGGCGAAGGAAGGAGCAAAATGAACCGACCGCTTTCACTGACCGTCTGGATCTGGCTGATGACGGTCGTCCTCGTCGTCGCCTTCACCCCGTTCGACCCGCATCTTTCCGAATGGGCGCAAGGTCTGCCGGAGGAGATCGTCGGCTTCAACCGCGCCATCACCGATATCGGCACCTTCGCCTGGATGATCTACAGCTCGGCCCTGCTGCTGCTGATCGCCTTCGTCGTCCGCCGATCCTCCGCGCGCGACACCTTGCGGCAGAGGGCGCGCGCGGCGCGCAATCTGTCCGCCTATTTCCTACTGACGATCGGCACGGCGAGCGCGCTGGTGCACGGCCTGAAATTTCTGATCGGCCGCGCCCGTCCCGAGCTCCTTGCAGATTACGGCCCCTACAGCCTCACGCCCTTTACCGGCGACACGCTGTTCGAAAGCTTCCCGTCGGGACATTCCACGGCGGCCGGCGCCTTCTTCGGCGCCTTCGCGATGGTGATGCCGCAGCTTCGGCCGCTGTTTCTGCTGCTGGCCCTGCTTGTCGGCATCTCGCGCGTCGTGGTCGGCGCGCATTACCCGAGCGATGTCGCCGCCGGCCTGCTGCTCGGGCTCTGGGTCGCGCTGATGATGGCTTTCCTCTTTGCCCGGCAGGGCTGGCTGTTCAAGCGCGGTGCGGCCGGCTGGCCTGTGCTGAGGCATGTGGAGCACGAGGCCGAGGAAAGGGAAGCCGAGTAAATCGAAAAAAAGCCGGCGCGGAAGCCGCGCCGGAGTCAGGAGAGCTGTTGAGTTGGCGGAATGGGAAACACGCTCCCATCCCGCTCCCGTCCGCCGGCTCATTCCATCGTGTGGATATCCCGGTCCTTCGTCTCGGGCAGGAACAGAAGACCGATCACCAGCGTGATGCCCGCGAAAACGATCGGGTACCAGAGGCCGTAGTAGATATCGCCCTTTGCCGCGCTCATCGCGAAGGCCGTTGCCGGGAGCAGCCCGCCGAACCAACCATTGCCGATATGGTAGGGCAGCGACATGCCGGTATAGCGGATGCGCGTCGGGAAGAGTTCGACGAGCAGCGCCGCAATCGGGCCGTAGACCATCGTCACATAGATGACGAGCACGGTCAGTACAGCAATGATCACCGTCCAGTTGACGCGGGCCGGGTCGGCCACCATCGTGAAGGCGCCGCCCTTGTCTATGCTGTAGACCGCCATTTCGGTGGCGCTGCCGACTTCTTCCTGGGTGAGCAGCTTGTCGGCGACGAGCTTGTCGGCCGGCACCATGGCCTTTTCGCCGGCGCGCACGGCAGCGGCGTCGAGGCCAAGTTCCGGATTGGCAGCGACGAAGGCGTCGAGCTTCGATTCCGGAACCTTGGCAACGCCGCGCACCAGCGGATAGCCCGCGGCCTGCAGCGCCATGTTGATCTGCTTACCGAAAGCCGCTTCCTCGGCCTTCGCCTTGTCGCCGGCCGCAACGGCGTCAAAGCTGGTGATCGTCGTTTCGCCGATCTTCACCGTCGCCGGTGTCCCCGCAGCCGCCGTGGTCACGACGTCATAGGGAACCGAGTTCTTGGTCAGGAAGGCGGTGGCGATGTCGCAGGAGGTGGTGAACTTCGCCGTGCCCGTCGGGTTGAACTGGAACCTGCAGTCGCCCGGAGCCGCGGTGACGGTGGCGCGAACGTTCTGCTGCGCTTCCGCAAGCGCTGGGTTGCCGGCCCAAGTCATCGCCTTGAACAGCGGGAAGTAGGTGAGCATGGCAAGCAGGAGGCCCGCCATGATGATCGGCTTGCGGCCGATCTTGTCCGACAGCCAGCCGAAGAAGACGAAAAAGCCTGTGCCGATAAGGAGCGAGGCGGCAACCATCAGGTTTGCCGACTGGCCGTCAATCTTCAGAATGCTCTGCAGGAAGAACAGCGCGTAGAACTGGCCGGAATACCAGACCACGGCCTGGCCAACGACCGCGCCGAAGAGCGCCAGAAGGGCGATCTTGGCGTTGCGCCACTGGCCGAAAGCTTCCGTCAGCGGCGCCTTCGAACCCTTGCCCTCTTCCTTCATCTTCTTGAAGGCAGGAGACTCGTTCATCTTCAGGCGGATCCAGACGGAGACGCCGAGCAGCACGAAAGAGAGCAGGAAGGGTATGCGCCAGCCCCACTCGGCAAAAGCTTCCTTGCCCAGCATGTACTGGACCAGAAGGATAACCACCAGCGAGAGGAAGAGACCAAGCGTCGCCGTCGTCTGGATCCACGAGGTGAAATAGCCGCGGCGGCCGTGCGGCGCATGCTCTGCCACATAGGTCGCGGCACCCCCGTATTCACCGCCGAGCGCAAGACCCTGCAGGAGGCGGAGCCCGATCAGGATGATCGGAGCCGCAATGCCGATCGAGGCGGCACCGGGCAGGACGCCGACGAGGAAGGTCGACAGGCCCATGATCAGAATGGTGACGAGGAATGTGTATTTGCGGCCGACGAGGTCGCCCAGGCGGCCGAAAACCAGCGCGCCGAACGGCCGGACAAGGAAGCCGGCGGCGAAGGCGAGAAGCGCAAAGATGTTGCGCGTGGTCTCGGGATACTGGCTGAAGAAGGTTGCACCGATATAAACGGCAAGCGAACCGTAAAGATAGAAATCATACCATTCGAAGACGGTACCGAGCGACGAGGCGAAGATGACCTTCTTCTCCTCGCCGGTCATCGGGCCGGCTTTTGTGCCGCCCGCTGTCACGACGTTTGCCATTTTGATTCCTCCACTCCAAAATCGGTCTATTGGAGCGCCCATTCCCCGGTCCGGACATTCCTCCCTGAACGTCGGGTCCCCTTTGACATCCGGGCGTGGTGCGCCTCGCAACAAGATGTCAGAAAAGTGGCACGCGAGGCAGGGATGCTTTGGGCTTATGACTTTCGTCTAATGCCGGGGTCACCATGCTCGCGCCCGCACATCACGAAGTCTTCAATCGTGCCGCGGGCAAGCGCTGCCTTGCGTGACGACCACTAGGGAGCCTCCGCGGCTTGACTCTTGCCGAAAAGCCGGTAAGAGCAGCGGCGAACGAGGAAACCGCCATGGGACCGAAGGGTTCGTCCATCGCTGCGCTGAATTTGCCGGCCCATACCGCCGGGCGGATCAGCCATTTCTCGCTCGCGCGCAAAACCACGGCCAAAACGACGACGAAAACCGTCTGACGTCTCTGGCCCTCCGCTCTCTCCCCGGTAAGGCCGGGGACAGGAACTTCGCGGTCGCACCGCGCAGTTTCCCCCTCCACCAAACGAGGAGAGACAGAAAGAGAGCTTAGATCATGGGTTTCAAAATTGCTGTCGCAGGCGCCACCGGCAATGTCGGCCGGGAGATGCTGAACATTCTTTCCGAGCGCGGCTTTCCGGCCGACGAAGTGGTGGCGCTCGCCTCCTCTCGCTCGATCGGCACCGAGGTCTCCTACGGCGACAAGACGCTGAAGGTGACGAACCTCGACACCTATGATTTCTCCGACACCGACATCTGCCTGATGTCGGCCGGCGGCGCCGTCTCGCAGAAATACTCGCCGAAGATCGGCCGCGAGGGTTGCGTCGTCATCGACAATTCCTCGGCCTGGCGCTACGACGCCGATGTTCCACTGATCGTACCGGAAGTGAACGCGGACGCGATCGCGCAGTTCTCCAAGAAAAACATCATCGCCAATCCGAATTGCTCGACGGCGCAGCTCGTGGTGGCGCTGAAGCCGCTGCACGACCACGCCCGGATCAAGCGCATCGTCGTTTCCACCTATCAGTCGGTTTCCGGCGCCGGCAAGGACGGCATGGACGAGCTCTTCAACCAGACCCGCGCTGTCTTCGTCGCCGATCCGATCGAGAGCAAGAAGTTCACCAAGCGCATCGCCTTCAACGTCATTCCGCACATCGACGTCTTCATGGAGGACGGCTACACCAAGGAAGAGTGGAAGGTACTGGCCGAAACCAAGAAGATGCTCGACCCGAAGATCAAGGTGACCTGCACGGCCGTGCGCGTCCCGGTCTTCATCGGTCATTCGGAATCGGTCAATATCGAATTCGAAAACGAGATCACCGCCGACGAGGCGCGCGAGATCCTGCGCGAAGCGCCGGGCTGCCTGGTCGTCGACAAGCATGAGAACGGCGGCTATGTGACGCCTTACGAATGCGCCGGCGAGGACGCGACCTACATCTCGCGCATCCGCGAGGATGCGACGGTCGAAAACGGCCTCAACATGTGGATCGTCTCGGACAACCTGCGCAAGGGCGCGGCGCTCAACGCGGTGCAGATCGCAGAGCTGTTGATCAACCGCGGCCTGATCAAACCGCGCAAGCAGGCGGCTTGATCGGCCTCGGTCGGGCAAACTTTAAGCCCCGCCTGCTTCGTTACGGCGACAGGCGGGGTTCGCAGTTCGTCGGCGGGCAATGGATTCACGTGAAACCATCGTGCCGGCGACGAGCGGATGACGAAGCGGGAATTTCGAAGGCAACAAATTCGGGCAATCGACGGGGTAATCCATGCATAGGGTGAAGAGCGCAGCAGCGGGCCTGGCGGCCCTGATCTCAACCGTAGTTCTTCCGGCGGACGCCTCTGCGGCGCAGTGCGGCAATGACGGCAGCGGCTTCTCCGCCTGGCTGTCGGAATTCAAGCGCGAAGCCGCCGGGAACGGCATCAGCCCTTCGGTGGTCGACCAGGCGCTCGCCAACGTCTCCTACAGCAGGGCGACGATCCGGGCCGATCGCGGCCAGAAGAGCTTCAAGCTGTCGCTCGACCAGTTCATGCAGAAGCGCGGCGGTCAGGTGATCATTTCGCGCGGCAAGAAGCTGCGGGCGCAGAATGCCAGGCTCTTCCAGAGCATCGAGCAGCGCTACGGCGTTCCCGCCGGCCCATTGATCGCCATCTGGGGCATGGAGACCGGCTTCGGCTCGTTCCTGGGCAAGGAACACACGCTTTCCGCCGTCTCGACGCTCGCCTATGATTGTCGCCGCTCGGATTATTTCACCAACCAGCTTTACGCCGCCCTCCAGCTCGTCCAGCGCGGCGACCTCAGCCCGGCCGCCCGCGGGGCGGCGCACGGCGAGATCGGGCAGACGCAATTCCTCCCGGTGAACGTGCTGAAATACGGCGTGGACGGGGACGGCAACGGCCATGTCGACATGGTCCGCTCCAAAGCGGATGCGCTTGCCTCAACCGCAAATTTCCTGCGCGGCCATGGTTGGCAGCCGGGCGGCGGCTATCAGCCGGGCGAGGTCAACTTCGCCGCCATCCAGGGCTGGAACGCCGCCAGCGTCTATCAGCAGGCGATCGCCATCATCGGCGCCGAGATCGACGGCGGGTGACAGCGCTTTTGCCCCTCACCCGCTGCCGCGACTTCTCTCCCGCTAGCGGGGGAGAAGGGACAGGCCGGCGGACGAGGGGCCTGACTGGCGACCGTTACATTCCCGGTCGGGAAAAATCGCCGGTCTTCGCATCCATGACCCAGAGCTCGCCGGTCGAGATGTCGAACCATGCGCCGTGGAGACGAAGCTTTCCCTTCGACTCGAGAACGTTCACGCAGGGGAACGTCCTCAGATTGGCGATCGAATTGCGGATGGAGACCCGCTCGAGCGCACGCTGTCGTTCCGCCGGAGTCATCACGTCATTGCTCTGGATCTGCTCGGCGGCCGGTTTCAGGAGGTTCATCCAGCGGCCGATGAAATCGCCGGGGGAGAGGGGCTCGGCGTCCGGGTCGAGTGCCGCCTTGATGCCGCCGCAGCGCCCGTGGCCCATGACCACGATGTTGGTGACCCGCAGCGACTGGACCGCGAATTCGAGCGCGGCCGAAGTCGAATGATAATGTCCGTCCGGTTCATATGGCGGCATCATGTTGGCGACGTTGCGCACGACGAAGAGTTCTCCCGGGCCGGCATCGAAGATTGTTTCGGGCGCGGCGCGGGAGTCGCAACAGGCGATGACCATCGTCCTCGGTTTCTGACCGCTCTCGGCGAGCGTTTTGTAGCGCTGCTGCTGTTCGGTGAAGCGACCGCTCATGAAATTGCGGTAGCCGGTCAGAAGATGTTCCGGAAAGCCCTGTATATCCATCGATAACCCCGTTTCATCCACTCGTTCCTGCTGCATCGTCCTGGTGCTCCTGTCTTTGATCGGGATTCAAGGAAACATGCGGGTAGCGTGTCTGAAAGACGCACCGGGAACCATGAAGCGTCGAACTGTTACAGCGTGCTCCGGCCATCCGAAAGGGCGAAATGCGCCTATGAGGCAATTCTTCCATATCTGACGCTATTTCTTCCGCGCCTGGCTCGGATGCATGAGGCGGCGCATCTGCACCATTGCCATCGGCGTCGCGAGGCTCGATGCATCCTGTTCGAGCGTCAGTTCGTCGGAATCGCGCTTGCGGCTTCTCGCGATGATCTCGTAGACGCTGGCGGTCGCCATCTGCAGCGCGCGTTCCTCCGGCAGCCCTTCCAGCAGGCGCGCCAGGAATACGGCCGAGAGCAGATCGCCGGTGCCGTTCGGAGGATTGTCGATCAGTCGGTGCTCGGCAAGCAGCGCATGGCGTCCGGACAGGTAAAGATTGCCCGTGCCGCCGCTCATCATCGGTATCGCCGACGTCACCAGCACGCGTGACGGCCCGAGGTCGACCGCCGCATCGAGGATGGCCGCATTCGTCTCGAGCGAAGCACCTGCCAACCAGGAAAGCTCGAACCGGTTGGGCGTGGCGAGCGTCGCAAGCGGCAGCAGCAGGTCGCGGATGGCGCTGGCGATCTCCACCGGGACGTAGAGGCCGCCCGCATCGCCAAGAATCGGATCGCAGGCATAGAAGAGCGCGGGATTGCGCTGGCGCAGCGCCTTCACGAGGCCGGCAACGGCCGCCGCCTGTTCGGGGGAACCCAGATAGCCGGACAGCACCCCGCGCACCTCGCCGATCCAGGGCGCAGCGACGAGATCGCCGATGATCGAGCGGAAGTCCTCGTCCGGCATGGTCACCCGCGTCGACCGACCGTGTCCCGGATGCCAGGGAAGCACGACCGTCGGCAGGGCCCAGACCCGGTGGCCAAGCATTTCCAGCGCGAAGACGGCAGCCCGGTTGCCCACCGCGCCGCGCACCACATGACTGGAAATGACGATGACGGCACCGGGCGCGGCAGGCGTGTCGGACATTGGGAGACCCCGTTATTCGCTTTCGAAGTGTGATCGCCCGCCCCTCACGGACTGTCAACTGCTGCTCGTGCAGACCCCCGTGACAGAATCTTCGGCGTTTTCGTTCGTTTTTGTTGTTTTTCGGGAAATTTTTGCAAAATTGCCTTCGATTTAAATGGATTTAGATCGAATCTACGTGATTTTCTCCGAAATTCGGCTCCATTTTGCCGAAATCCATCATAAAAACGGTCGCCATTGGGCATGGTTCTGCTAGGTTCAACCATCATGAGTGGAGAGCGATTTCATGGGCGTGAAGCATAATCCGAAGCGGGACCGGCACATCGATGCGGCCCGGGCGGCAGGGTCCAGATTCGGGGCCGAGACACTGCCACCGGAAATCCTCTTCGGCGGAGCGAGCAACGACGACCTCGACCGTTACACGCCTGAGATGCTGGCGCTCACCGCTGCCCACGCACGCAGCGAACTCGCACGCTGGGACGGAGGCAAGCCGCAGGTCTCGGTGGAGACGGTAGCAGGGGTCGCACCGGGTGGTATCGAGGTTTCGATCATCGCGATCACCGAACGCAACATGCCCTTCCTTTATGATTCGGTGATGGGAGAGGTGACGAGCACCCACCGCGACATCCACCTGGCGATCCACCCGATCCTGGTGATGGAGCCCGGCAAACCCGTGAAGCTGTTCGATCCGGACGAGGAAAGCGCGCCCGAGCACCGCGTCAGCCACATTCAAATCCACTTGAGCAGGCTGACTCCGCTGGAGGCACGCTCATTGAGCAAGCGCATCTCGGATGTGCTGGAGCAGGTTCATCAAGCCGTACACGACTGGCCGGCAATGACCGCTCTGCTCGACCAGGCAATGCGGGAGCTCGAAGACTACAACGCTTCCCGCAAGAAGAGCGACCGCGACGAAGCGCTGGCGTTCCTTCGCTGGCTAAGGGATAACAACTTCACCTTCCTCGGCATGCGGGAATATACCTATTCCGGCAAGGGCGAACGGGCGACGGTCGAGCGCGGCAAGGGCAGGGGCCTCGGCATCCTGTCCAATCCGGACGTGCGGGTCCTGCGCCAGGGCAAGGATGCGGTGCTGACCACCCCGGAAATCCTCGCCTTCCTCGAGGGGCCTGACTTCCTGATCGTCACCAAGGCCAATGTGAAGTCGGTCGTCCACCGGCGTGCCCACATGGACTATATCGGCATCAAGCGTTTCGACGCCTCCGGCAACGTCGTCGGCGAACTGCGCATCGTCGGTCTGTTCACCTCGACGGCCTACACGCGGCAGGCGTCGGAGATCCCGCTGCTCAGGCACAAGATCGAGAAGATCGTCGATCATTTCGGCTATGATCCGCAGAGCCATTCCGGCAAGACGCTGGCCAACACGCTGGAAGCCTATCCGCGCGACGATCTTTTCCAGATCGATATCGGGCTGCTCGCCGCCTTCTGCGAACAGATCAACGAACTCGGCGACCGGCCGCGGGTGCGGGTGCTGCCGCGCATCGACCACTTCGACCGCTTCGTCTCGGTCATCGTGTTCGTGCCGCGCGAACAATACGATTCCGACGTCCGCGAAAAGATCGGCGACTATCTGAAAACTGTCTATGACGGCCGGGTCTCGGCCTATTACCCGGCCTTTCCCGAAGGCGGGCTTGCACGCGTCCATTTCATCATCGGCCGCTCGGGCGGCAAGACGCCACGGGTTCCCCAGGCGAAGCTCGAAGAGGCGGTCCGCGCCATCGTCACCCGCTGGATCGATCGGTTCAATCTGCTCGCCCGCAAGGAGGGCACGGAAATATCGGTCGGTGAGGCCTATCAGGCGGCCTTCACGCCCGCGGAAGCCTATGCCGACCTCGGAGACATCGCCGCCTGCACGGCCGGCGACCCGATCCGCATCTCCTTCTACCACCGGCACCAGGAGCGGCCGGATACGCTGGAACTGAAGATCTTCCATGCCGACACGCCCGTTTCGCTGTCGCGCCGCGTGCCGCTTCTCGAAAATCTCGGCTTCCGTGTCATCAGCGAGCAGACCTACGACATCGGCGTGCACGTCCATGGGGACGAGCCCCGCGAGGTCGTCCTTCACGACATGGAGCTGATCCATCGCGACGGGCACACGCTCAACCTCGCCAGGATCGGCCCGGCCCTGGAGGAGGCCTTCCTGGCGGCCTGGAACGGCACGACGGAGGACGACAACTTTAACCGGCTGGTCCTGCTCGCCGGGCTCACCGCCCGCGAAATCACGGTGCTGCGCGCCTATGCGCGCTACCTGCGCCAGGCCGGCATCACCTATTCCCAAGGCTATATCGCCGATACTCTGAACAAGTATCCGACGATCGCCGCCGACATCTTCCGCCTCTTCTCCACGCGCATGGATCCGACGACGGAGGGGAAAGCGCGCACCAAAAAGTGCAACGCCTTGCTGTCGGGCATCGAGGAGGCTCTGTCGGCCGTGCCCAGCCTCGACGAAGACCGGATCCTGCGCCGCTACGTCAATGCGGTCCAGTCGACGCTCCGGACGAACTATTTCCAAAAGGACGCCGAAGGCAGGCCGCGCGCGGTTCTTGCCTTCAAGCTCGATCCGAAACAGCTCGAAGGCCTGCCGGAACCGCGGCCTTTCCGCGAGATTTTCGTCTACGGCACGGAAGTGGAAGGCGTCCATCTGCGCTTCGGCAAGGTGGCGCGCGGCGGCCTTCGCTGGTCCGACCGGGCGCAGGATTACCGGACCGAGGTGCTCGGCCTCGTCAAGGCGCAGCAGGTGAAGAACGCCGTCATCGTTCCGGTCGGCGCCAAAGGCGGCTTCTATCCGAAGCAGCTGCCCGTCGGCGGCAGCCGCGATGAGGTCTTCAAGGCGGGAACGGAAGCGTACAAGACCTATATCCGCACGCTGCTCTCCGTCACCGACAATATCGTCGGTCAGGACGTCGTTCCCCCGGAGGACACGCTGCGGCTCGACGGCGACGACCCCTATTTCGTCGTTGCCGCCGACAAGGGAACGGCAACCTTCTCCGACACGGCGAATGCGCTCGCCCAGGAAGCGGACTTCTGGCTGGACGACGCCTTCGCTTCAGGCGGCTCCGCCGGCTACGACCACAAGAAGATGGGAATCACCGCGCGCGGCGCGTGGGAGGCCGTCAAGCGGCACTTCCGCGAAATGGACGTCGACATCCAGACGACGCCCTTCACCGTCGCCGGCGTCGGCGACATGTCGGGCGACGTCTTCGGCAACGGCATGCTGCTTTCGGAAAAGATCCGGCTGATCGCCGCCTTCGATCACCGCGATATCTTCATCGATCCCGAGCCGGATATCGATCTCTCCTTTGCCGAGCGCAAGCGAATGTTCGCGCTTTCGCGCTCCAGCTGGCAGGACTATGACCGTAAGACGCTCTCGCCCGGTGCGATGATCATTTCGCGTTCGGAAAAACTGGTGACACTCACCCCCGAAGCGATGGCGGCGATCGGCATCGACAAGCCGAAGGCGACGCCCTTCGAGATCATGAGCGCAATCCTGAAGAGCCCGGTCGACCTGCTCTGGTTCGGCGGCATCGGCACCTATGTGCGCGGCACCAACGAGACGGATGCCGAGGTTGGCGACCGTGCCAACGACGCGATCCGCGTCTCCGCCGAGGATGTGCGGGCGCGCGTGATCGGCGAGGGGGCCAATCTCGGCGTCACCCAGAAAGGCCGGATCGGCTTCTCGCTCAATGGCGGGCTTTGCAACTCCGATGCCATCGACAACTCGGCCGGCGTCAATTCCTCCGACGTCGAGGTCAACATCAAGATCGCGCTTGCCTCCGCCATGCGCGAAGGCCGCCTGACCCGCCCCAAGCGCAACACGCTTCTGGCATCGATGACGGACGAGGTGGGACATCTCGTGCTGCGCAACAACTACCAGCAGTCGCTAGCGATCTCGCTCACCGAGATGCAGGGCCTCGCCAACCGCACGCCGCTGGCGCGGCTGATGGCGCGGCTGGAGGCCGACGGCCACCTCAACCGCAAGGTCGAGACCCTGCCGACCGACCAGGCGATGAGCGAGCGCTACCAGGCGGGCCGGCCGCTCACGCGCCCGGAGATCGGCGTGCTGCTCTCCTATGCGAAACTGGTGCTCTTCGACGAGCTGCTCGTCAGCGAGCTTCCGGACGACCCCTATTTCACGGCGACCCTGGAGCGCTACTTCCCCGCAAAGATGCGCAAGGCCTATGCCGGCGACATTCACGGGCACCGGCTGCGCCGCGAAATCATCGCGACCGTACTCGCCAACGAAACGATAAACCGCGGCGGCCCGGCTTTCGTTTCGACGCTGACGGATGCCACCGGCTTCCTCTCCGCCGATGTCGTGAAGGCAGCGGTACTGGCCCTGGATGGCTTCGATCTGCCGCGCATCTACGGCGAGATCGACGCGCTCGACAACAGGATCAGCGGCGTGATCCAGAACCGGCTCTATCACGAGGTGGGGCGTATCTTTGCGCTCGTCGCCGAACGGGCGCTGCGCACCCGCGCCTCCGAGGGCTCCGTGGCCGAAGCGGTTGCCCGGCTTCGCGACGGGCTGCAGAAGCTGCGCGGCACCATGCGGGCGGCGATATCCAGGGAGGGTGCCGAGGAAGCTCGCCTGAGGGCCGCCGGCTTCATCGAAAACGGCGTGCCGGCAAAGCTTGCCGAGGAAATCGCCGAACTGTCGCTCATGACCCTGGTCCCTGAGATCATGCAGATCGCCACGGTAACCGGCGAGCCGCTGAGCCGCACCGCCCAGGCCTATTTCACCGTCACCGAGAGCCTGAGGATCAACCGCCTGCTGGCGGCCGCCGACCGCGTGCCCGCCACCGAGCAGTTCGAGTCGATGGCGCTCTCGCGGGCGGTCGGCGATATCGGCACCGCACGCCGCGATATCACCATCGCCGCCCTGGTCGAGCATAAGGGCGAGCGAAACCCCGTTCTCGCCTGGCAGGATCGCGATCGCCAACGCGTCGCCACTGTCGGCGACCAGCTGAGGCTCCTGACCGAAAAGGGCGAAACGACGCTCGCCAAGGTCACTGTCGCAGCCGGTCTCCTCAGCGATCTTGCACGCGGCTGGACGAAATGACACAGTCCCTCCGGCCATAACTCGGCCGGAGGGACCAATTCCGCCCCGGTCGAAGGTTGTTCTTCATTGCCCTGCCCGCCGCCCACGAACGCGGCGCGCTTGCGCAAGTGCCGGGGAGGGATGAAGTGGATATCGCGGCTGGGCGAATGGAGGAGCGGCCTCGGACTTCCCGTCTCGGCATTGCCGGCTGGATGCTGTTCGACTGGGCCGCGCAACCCTTCTTCACCGTGATCACCACCTTCATCTTCGCGCCCTATTTCGTTTCCCGGCTAACGGCCGATCCCGCCCATGGGCAGGCGGTCTGGGGCTATACGCTGACCATTGCGGGGATCGTGATCGCTCTACTTTCGCCGGTCCTCGGCGCCATTGCCGATGCGGCCGGCCCGCGAAAGCCGTGGATCGCCTTTTTCGCGGCCGTGAAGATCATCTCGCTCGCCCTGCTCTGGAACGCGGCGCCGGGCTCGTCCCTGATCTATACGGCGGTCTTTCTTGCGCTGGCGACGGTGGCCGCCGAATTTTCCATCGTCTTCAACGATTCGATGATGACGCGGCTCGTCAGCGAAAAGGAAGTGGGGCGCATCTCCAACATCGCCTGGGGCCTCGGCTATCTCGGCGGCATGATCGTGCTGATCGCCGTGGTCGCGCTGATTGCCGGGAACCCGCAGACCGGCAAGACGGCGATCGGACTCGAACCTCTGTTCGGGCTCGATCCGGCAAAGGGCGAAGACGCCCGCATCACCGGCCCCATTTCCGCCGCCTGGTACATGGTTTTCATCCTGCCGATGTTCCTCTTCACGCCGGATGCGACCAGGGCAACGATGTCGATGGCGAAAGCAACCGCTCGGGGCTTCGAGGAACTGAAGGGCACGCTTGCCGAACTCAAGGAGAGGGCCGGCATCTTGCGGTTCCTGATTGCCCGAATGATCTTCCAGGACGGCGTCAACGGACTGCTCGCGCTCGGCGGCACCTTCGCGGCCGGAATGTTCGGATGGCAGACGATGGAACTCGGGCTATACGGCATCATCCTGAACGTCGTGGCGATTTTCGGCTGCCTTTATGCGAGCAGGCTCGATGCACGGCTCGGCTCCAAGACGATCGTCGTCGCAAGCCTCGTCTCATTGACGATCGCCACGCTCGGCATCGTCTCCACGCGGCCCGGTTTCACGCTCTTCGGGCTTGTCCCGCTTGGCTCGACGGACTCGGGCGGCCTCTTCGGCACCGCCGCCGAAAAGGCCTATATTCTTTACGGCCTGCTCGTCGGCGTCGCCTTCGGGCCGGTCCAGGCCTCGTCCCGATCCTACCTCGCGCGCAGTGTCTCGCCCGACGAAGCCGGGCGCTATTTCGGTCTTTACGCCCTTTCCGGCCGCGCCACCTCGTTCCTGGCGCCCGCCTCGGTCGCGACGATCACGCTTATGACCGGTTCGGCCCGGATCGGCATGATGGCGCTGGTGGCCTTTTTCGCCGTCGGTCTCGTGATCCTCCTGCGGACCCCCTATCCGGCGCACCGGCCGCGATAGGAATGTCGAGCAGGAGGCCGGAGCGGGATGTGGTTTTCCTCCGCATCCGGCGTCTTAACGTCTTGGAATAGATCACGTTCATGTTTCAGGTCGAAACGACCTAAGGAGGGTTGCAATCTCTCCTCATCCTCATTCCTGTACTTGTCACAGGGATGAGAGCAGCGCCGCGTCTGCGGCGCGGGAAGCGTTCTTTCAGCCCAAGAACTTGGTCTGGCTGGATTTCTGTGACGGGCACAGGAATGAGGAAATCAAATAAGCCGCGGCGGTATCTTAAGGCGTTAGAGCACTTCCAGGTGTCACGGTTTTCCGCCCGGAAGTGCATTAGACAAAAGGGCTCTAGTGCCGGAAATGCCGCATGCCTGTGAAGACCATCGCGACATTGTGTTCGTCCGCCGCCGCGATCACTTCTTCGTCGCGCATCGAACCACCCGGCTGGATGACGGCGGTTGCGCCGGCCGCGATGGCTGACAGAAGACCGTCGGCGAAGGGGAGGAAGGCTTCCGAGGCGACGGCCGAACCGCGCGTCAGCGGCTCGGCGAGGCCGAGCGCCTTGGCCGCTTCTTCTGCCTTTATGGCAGCGATGCGGGCGGAATCGACGCGGCTCATCTGGCCGGCGCCGATGCCCGCCGTCTGGCCGTCCTTGGCATAGACGATGGCGTTGGACTTGACGTGCTTCGCCACCTTGAAGGCGAACTTCATGTCTTCGAGCTCCTGTGCCGTCGGCGCACGCCTGGTGACCACCTTGAGCTCCAGGTCCTCTACCATACCGTTGTCGCGCGTCTGGACGAGCACACCGCCGGCGACCGTCTTCGCCGTCAGGCCGGGCGTGCGCGGATCCGGCAGGCCGCCGGTCGCAAGCAGCCGCAGGTTCGGTTTGCGGGCGATGACGGCTTTCGCGTCGTCGCTGACCGACGGCGCGATGATGACCTCGGTGAAGAGTTTGACGATCTCTTCCGCAGTCTCGGCGTCCAGTTCCTGGTTGAGCGCGATGATGCCGCCGAATGCCGAGGTCGAATCGCAGGCGAGCGCCCGGCGATAGGCTTCCGCGAGCGAGGGCGCGGTCGCAACGCCGCAGGGATTGGCATGCTTGATGATGGCGCAGGCCGGTGCCTTTTCCGGCAGGAATTCCGCCACCAGTTCGAAGGCGGCATCGGTATCGTTGATGTTGTTGTAGGAGAGCTGCTTGCCCTGCAGCAGCGCCGCCGTAGCCACTCCCGGCCGTTTCTCGCCGGTGACGTAGAATCCGGCTTTCTGGTGCGGGTTTTCGCCGTAGCGCATCTCCTCCCTGAGCACGCCGCCGAGAACCCGGTGGCGCGGCATGGGCGTGTCGAGCACCTCGGCAAACCAGTTGGAGATCGCCGCATCATAGGCGGCCGTGCGGGCATAGGCCTTGGCCGCCATCTTCTGGCGGAAGGCGTAGCGCGTCGTCCCGTCTGCGATTTCCTCGAGCAGCGGCGAATAGTCCGCCGGGTCGGTGACGATCGTCACATAGGCATGGTTCTTGGCCGATGCCCGGATCATTGCGGGGCCGCCGATATCGATATTCTCGACCGTGGTCGGGTAGTCGCCGCCTTTGGCGCGGACGTCTTCGAAGGGATAGAGATTGATGACGGCGAGATCGATCGCGGTGATGCCGTGCGCGCTCATGGCATCCGCATGCTCCGCGTCGTCGCGGATCGCGAGAAGACCTCCATGGACGCCTGGGTGAAGGGTCTTGACGCGCCCGTCCATGATTTCCGGAAAGCCGGTCAGCTCCGAGACGTCGCTGACGGGAAGGCCGGCATCGGCAAGCGCCTTGTGCGTACCGCCGGTCGATACCAGCCGTATGCCCTTGTCGTTGAGGGCGCGGGCGAGTTCGACGATGCCCGTCTTGTCGGAGACCGAAAGGAGGGCGGTTTTGATCCGGACCTCGTCCGGGGCGGGGATTTTCTTGGAGGCGACAGCCATCGACCTTGCTCCTTTGGCAGCGCCGGACGCGTAGGGAGGAAGTTCCGGCGATTGGGATGGCTGCCCGTTAGCATAGCTTGTTGCCGGAAGGAACCTTCGGCGCCGCAACAACGGGAAAATAGGCCCGGCGCAGTTTCGGGGTCATCCCTCCCGCGTGAAAGTCCACTGGATCTCCGGCTGCGAGGCGGCGGAGAAGGTCACGCTTATCTGCGACGAGGCGCGAACGCCGGAGGGATCGGCGAAGAAGATATCCTCCTCAATCGCGAGCGCACCGTCGCGACAGGCGAAGAGCCATGTCTCTCCGTCGGGCGCCGTCAGATAAATCTCGCTCTCGCTGTGCCGGCGCATGCCGATTGCCGGATGGATGTGGAAACGGGCGACCGCGGCCGCGTCGTCGTCATTTGCCGGATCGCTGCCATCCTCCAGCAGCAGGCGGTCGCGGCCGCGGATCAACCGCCCGCCATTGAGAATTCCGATGTCGCGCTCGTGGATCAGGCCGAAGGGCGCAAGGTAGCCGTCGTGACTCGCTTTGACCTGCTCGATGCTTCCCGGCTCGTCCTTTCTCTCGACCGTGACGCGCGAGGGGCCGCTGATCATGATCGGGCCCAGAAACCGCGACTGCGAAAAGCGGCAGGAAGACGTGTCGTCGACGGTGACGGTGGAATGCGCGGCGGTCGTGCGCGCCATCTGCCTGAATCGTTCGCCGGCGAATTTCGGCGCGCCGGAGTTGACGACGAAGCGATTTCTGCCGGAGGACATCTCGAAGGAGAGGCAGCCGGCATGGACGGTTCGCGACAGGTCGACCGAAAGCGGACGCCCAGTGTCCATGATGATGACGGTATCGCCCATCGACAGGCGTTCGTAATGGGCGTGCGGCAACGACCGGAACGGCTCGCCGGACGTCTCGTCATATCTGAGCACCGAGGCGAGCTCATGGGCGAGAACCGATGTCGCGCCGTTGAAGAGGGCGAGCTCCCCGCTCTGGTGGCGGAAGAAGCGGAGCGCCGGATACATGCGGTCGATGCAGGGGATGAGCCTCGAAGGCACGTCGTGGCCGAGATTGACATAGGTCTGGCGCAGCGGCAGCAGATCGAGCAGCAGCTCGAGCCCGGCCCGGGGGTTTCGGGAGAAATGCGCCCCGTCAGGCAGAAGCTGCCGCTCCAGCTCCAGATCCAGATTGCGCGACGCCTTGCGGATAGCCGAAGCCGTAGCCGGCATCGAAACGGAGGCCATGGCGAGTGCCAGGCGAACCCTCAGGCGCGCCTCTCCGTCGGTCACGGTCTCGGCGACATTCCGGAGGTAGCGGACCTGAAGGGCAAGGCTTCTCAGGAAGCGGCGATAGAAACCGTGCTCGGCATTACGCAGCACCACCGGCGAATGGGACAGCCAGGCGATGACGCGCTGCGCGACCACATCCGCTTCCCACGAGATTTCGCCGATGCTTCGGCCATGGCTGCCGATCCAGTCGTCCATGATCTGGCGCAGCCTGATCGAGCCGGCCTCGTCCTGGATCGCCCGCATGTGCCTCAGCCAGCCGAAGGAATGAAGGCGAACCGCGAACTCGTGCGACGGCAGGTCGATTTCGAAAGGCGACTCGCCTTCGGTATCCAGGACGCGGCCGGCGAGCGGAAAGCGACCCGCGAGAATCTCTTCGGCGGCGAAGGGATCGATGGCCCGAAGATCCGTGGGTGCGACGATCAGACGGGCGGGCGTAGAGCCTGCAACGCGCAGCGCCGCCGTCTTTCCGCGCGAAAGCAGGCGCGCCAATCGGCGTTGGCCTTCGCGCAAATACAAATATAGGAGCCTTGTTTTACTGGAAAACGTCATCGGCGCCCGTGGGTTTCCTCTTCAACCGGAGCCGATTCGAGGATCATGCAGAAGATCGGAATCGTGCGGGAAAGATCATTAAATATTTATCAACCCTATCGCCATTGATAGGCGGGCCGTCCGAGGGCGTCAATTGTCAAAGCAAAACAGTCTGTTGATGAGCGCCCTCAGGCTCCCTCACGGCGCAGCACGGCGGCATAAAAACCATCGAGGCCACCGGCGAAGGGCGGTTCCAGAGGAAGCATCGCAGGTGTCGTGCGGAACTCTCCAAGCGGGGTGATCGCCTTTTCGAGCCCCGGCCAATCGGCTGCGTCGATCGGCACCCGTTCGCATCCGCCGTCGGCGACGACGCGGGCGACGACCTCCTCGCCCTCCAGCGGGTCGAGCGAGCAATTGGAAAAGACGATGAGGCCGCCGGGCTTCACCAGGGTAAGCGCATGCCGCAGCAGCCGTTCCTGCAGCCTGGCAAGCTTCTCGACGTCCGGCGGGCCTTTCGTCCAGAGCACGTCGGGATGCCGCCGGGTGGTGCCCGTCGAGGAGCAGGGGGCGTCGAGAAGCGCCGCGTCAAAGAGCTCTTCCGGCCGGAACTCGGCCATGTCGCTCTCCTTGGTCCGGGCCTCGAAGCCCAGCCGCTCGAGGTTCGCCTTGAGCCGCCGCAACCGGCTTGACGACTGATCGAGCGCAGTCACCTCCGCCCCCGCGAGGACAAGCTGCGCCGTCTTGCCGCCGGGCGCAGCGCAGAGATCGACCACCTTTTTCCCGTGAATATCGCCGAAAAGGCGGGCCGGAATGGAAGCAGCCGCGTCCTGGACCCACCAGGCCCCTTCCGAAAAGCCTGAAAGCGACGGGATCGAACCGGAGAAGTCCTGAAGACGAACGGAGCCGGTCGGCAACACGGTGCCAGCGAGCCGTTCCGCCCAGGACGCCGCATCGGATTTCACGGTCACGTCAATGGCGGCGGGAACGAGCTGCGCCTCGGAGATGCGCTCGGCCTGGTCGGGACCGTAACAGGCGACGAGCCTGTCGAAGAACCAGCCGGGCATCGCCGGCACTTGCTGCAGCTTTTCGAGAATTTCGTCCTTTTCACGCGAAAGCCGCCGCAATACGGCGTTGACGAGGCTTGCGAAGCGGCGGTTGCGCGGGTCGGACTGGGCCTGTTCCACTGCGAGATCGACTGCCGAATGATCCGGAACCTCGAGATAGAGAATCTGCGCGGCGGCAACGGTAAGCACGTGTTCGAGAGCCCGCGCACCCTCGGGGAGAGGCGTTTGCAGAAGCGAGTCGATGGCCGCGCGAATGCGCGGCAGATGGCGGAGTGCCGAGTTGAGAATGGCGCGCACCAGCGCGCGATCTGCTTCGCTCAACTCGCGATAGGCCGGGTTCCCGCGCTCCGGATCGAGCATTCCGTCGAGCGGCGTCTTGCGGTCCACCACCGCTGCCAGGATCTTGGCAGCCGCCTGGCGGCTCTTCAAGCCCGGTTTGGCCGCGGCATCGGCGTCGGGCCGGGCTCCTCCCGCTCTTGAGCGATTGTGCTCGCGGGATCGTTTCGGACGTGAATCGTTCTTGCGGTTTTCGGGCATCAGGACCAGGGGCCTTTCGGCGGTTCGGAACCACCGCGACCCCAGCCGGTTCTCGGGACAGAGCGCGATTTGCGCCCTGCATTATCAGGGCGGACCGGCGCCGTCGAGCCCGTGGACGTCTCGCGGGCCATTCTCTCCAGAGCCGCCACCCGGTTCTCCGTGTTCGGATGGGTCGAGAACAGATTGTCCATCCGCTCGCCCGAGAGGGGATTGATGATGAACATATGCGCCGTCGCCGGATTGCGCTCGGCGTCATTGTTATGGATGACCTGCGCGGCACCGGCGATCTTGCGAAGCGCCGAGGAAAGCCAGAGTGGATTGCCGCAGATCTCCGCGCCGCGGCGGTCGGCGGAATATTCGCGTGTACGGCTGATCGCCATCTGTACCAGCATGGCCGCGAGCGGGGCGACGATCATCGCGATCAGCACGCCGATGAAGCCGAGCGGATTGTTGTTCTCGCGGTTGCCACCGAAGAAGAAGGCGAAATTGCCAAGCATGGAAATCGCACCGGCGAGCGTCGCCGTCAGCGTCATCGTCAAAGTGTCGCGATACTGGATATGGGCGAGCTCATGCGCCATAACCCCGGCAACCTCTTCGTAGGAGAGCGAATGCAGCAATCCCGTCGAAGCGGCGACCGCAGCGTTCTCGGGATTGCGGCCGGTGGCGAAGGCATTCGGCTGCGGGCTGTCGATGACGTAGACGCGCGGCATCGGCAGGCCGGCATTCTTCGCCAGATCGCGGACAATGCCGTAATATTCCGGCGCGCTGCGCTCGTCCACCTCCTGCGCCCGGTACATCCGCAGGACCATCCGGTCGGAATTCCAGTAGGAGAAGAAGTTCATGCCCGCGGCGATGACGAGGGCGATCATCATGCCACCGCGGCCGCCGATGACATAGCCGACGGCCATGAAGAGGACGGTCATGAAGGCAAGCAGCATTGCCGTGCGCATGAGGTTCATGAATGAGCTCCAACCATATCGGTGTCCTTTCCGCGCCTCCTGGAAAGCCGCTTGCAGCCGCTTCGTTCCATTCGGTACGCGCAAAGGTTTCACGTGAATCAAGCGTTTCCGTTCACACGGAAGTGCCTATATGATGGGTATAAACGGCCAGCTCTTCAATATCGTTACGGAAACCGCGACCGGTATGCAGAACGACAACGACAATTCTCCCGACCGCCCCAAACGTCCGCTTTCCCCGGCAGCGCTGCGCGCTCTGAAGGAGGCCGAAGAGAGGCGACGTGCCGAAGCGCCGAAGGATATGCCGGCGGAACTGGGCGGACGCGGCGGCCTCGACCCGGCTCGCTTCGGCGATTGGGAGATCAAGGGCCGCGCGATCGATTTCTGAGGGCAGGTCGTTTCAATTTCGTTTCGGTAGCGAATCGAGCGCTGCGTTCGGGGCTGGTGGAGGGCGGGGTTGAGCCCCTCATCCTAACCTTCTCCCCGCAATGCCCCTTCGCCCCGCTTGCGGGGAGAAGGTGCGGCAGCGGGATAAGTGGCTCTCGCCACCCAGCTCACATCACGCGCGGTTCTGACGATTGGCGATCAGGTCGTCGACGACACCTGGATCTGCGAGGGTCGACGTGTCGCCGAGCGAACCGAAATCGTCCTCGGCGATCTTGCGGAGAATCCGGCGCATGATCTTGCCCGAGCGTGTTTTCGGCAGGCCGGGGGCGAACTGAATCTTGTCCGGCGTCGCGATCGGCCCGATCTCCGAACGGACGTGCTTGACGAGCGCCTGGCGCAGTTCGTCGTCTCCGACCTCGCCGGCCATCAGCGAAACGTAGCAATAGATGCCCTGACCCTTGATCGGATGCGGATAGCCGACGACCGCCGCCTCGGAAACGAGGTTGTGCGAGACGAGCGCCGATTCCACCTCCGCCGTGCCGAGCCGGTGGCCGGAGACGTTCAGCACGTCGTCGACACGGCCGGTGATCCAATAGTAGCCGTCCTCGTCGCGGCGGCAGCCGTCACCCGTGAAATACTTGCCCTTGTAGGTGGAGAAGTAGGTCTGGATGAAGCGTTCGTGGTCGCCATAGACCGTCCGCATCTGCCCGGGCCAGCTGTCGGTGATGCAGAGGTTGCCGTCGGCCGCGCCCTCTACGACCTTGCCGTCGCTGTCTACGATCTGCGGCTGGACGCCGAAGAAGGGCCGCGTCGCCGAGCCGGGTTTGAGATCGGTGGCCCCCGGCAGCGGCGTGATCAGTATGCCGCCGGTCTCAGTCTGCCACCAGGTATCGACGATAGGGCAACGCTCGTCGCCGACAACGTGATAGTACCACTCCCAGGCTTCCGGATTGATCGGTTCGCCGACCGTTCCGAGCAGGCGCAGCGAAGAGCGTGAGGAGCGCTTGACGAAATCGTCGCCCGCTCCCATCAGCGAGCGGATCGCGGTCGGCGCGGTGTAGAAGATGTTGACCTTGTGCTTGTCGACCACTTCCCAGAATCGTCCCGCGTCGGGGAAGTTGGGCACGCCCTCGAACATCAGCGTCGTCGCCGCATTGGCGAGCGGCCCGTAGACGATGTAGGAGTGGCCGGTGACCCAGCCGACATCGGCCGTGCACCAGTAGATGTCGCCGTCCCGGTAGTCGAACACGTATTGATGTGTCATCGAAGCGTAGACGAGATAGCCGCCGGTCGTGTGCAGCACGCCCTTCGGCTTGCCGGTAGAGCCGGACGTATAGAGGATGAAGAGCGGGTCCTCCGCGTTCATCTTTTCCGGCGGGCAATGCGGCTCCACCGTCGCGGTCTCCTGATGATACCAGAGATCGCGGCCCGGAGCCCAGCCGACTTTGCCGCCGGTGCGGCGCACGACCAGGACCTTGCTGACCATTACGTGCTGCCTGGCAGCGATATCGACCGCCGTATCGGTATTCTCCTTGAGCGGAATCGGCTTGCCGCCGCGCAGGCCCTCGTCGCAGGTGATCACGAAGGTGGACTCGCAATCGACGATTCGGCCGGCCAGCGCCTCGGGCGAAAAGCCGCCGAAAACGACCGAATGGATCGCGCCTATGCGCGCGCAGGCGAGCATCGCATAGGCCGCTTCGGGGATCATCGGCATGTAGATGGTGACGCGGTCGCCCTTCTTGACGCCGTGCTTCTTCATGACGTTGGAAAGACGGCAGACCCTGTCGTACAGCTCGTTATAGGTGATCTTCTTGTCGAGATAGGGATTGTCTCCCTCCCAGATGATCGCGGTCTTGTCGCCGTGCGTCTTCAGGTGGCGGTCGATGCAATTGTAGGACACATTGGTCAGTCCGTCTTCGAACCACTTGATCGAGACATCGCCCTCGAAGGAGGTATTCTTGACCTTTGTATAGGGCTCGAACCATTCGATCCGCTTGCCGTGCTCGCCCCAAAACTTCTCCGGATCGGCAACGCTCTCGCGATACCATTCGAGATAGGTCGCATTGTCGAGCAGCGTGCGGTTCTTGGCCGCTTCTAGGACCGGGTAGGTCTTGACGTCCATAACTTTCCTCCCTGCGCATTTCTGGTCAGATCATGGGCGGATACCGGCGGAAAACTGCGCACAGAGTTCCTCATTCCGCCCTGGATCGGCTCCCACCGGTCCTTTGCGACAATTCATAAGCAGGTCGCTTCCGGTCCGCAATTAGACAAAAGCACATTTGAAAGTGAAGAATTGCAATTTCGAGACAAGAACGGTATAGAACCCCCAATTCCCGGAAATGAGTGGTAGACTCCACGGCCCGCGACACCGGCGCGGACGGACAAAAGGACTATATCCATGGCTCAGCAACTGCTTATGCCCAAGGCAACAGCCGTCTGGCTGGTTGACAACACCGCACTCTCGTTCGACCAGATCGCGCAGTTCTGCAAGCTGCACCCGCTCGAGGTCAAGGCGATTGCCGACGGTGAATCGGCGCAGGGTATCAAGGGCCTCGATCCGATCGCTACCGGCCAGCTTTCGCGCGACGAGATCGCACGCGCCGAAGGAAATCCGAATCACAAACTCAAGCTTTCGGAGCCGAAGGTCCGCGTCCCGGACTCCAAGCGCAAGGGCCCGCGCTACACGCCGGTCTCCAAGCGTCAGGACCGCCCGAACGCCATTCTGTGGCTGGTCCGCAACCATCCGGAACTGAAGGACGCGCAGATCTCGCGTCTTGTCGGCACAACGAAGGCGACGATCGAGCAGATTCGCGAGCGCACCCACTGGAACTCCGCCAACCTGACGCCGATGGACCCGGTGACTCTCGGCCTCTGCTCGCAGATCGACCTGGACCTGGAGGTCGAGCGCGCCTCCAAGGGGCGCCCGCTTCCTTCCGCAGCCGAGACCGGCGCGACGCTCGAATCCGCGCAGGAGACCGAGAAGCTCGACTACGGCCACGATCGCGAAGAGGAGAAGGAAATCGACGCCGATGCCGTCTTCGCCAAGCTGAAGTCGCTGAAGTCGGACCGCAAGGACGACGAGGAAGACGACTACTGATCGGTTCGCCATCTGCGAGATGAGAAAACCCGGATCGCAACATCCGGGTTTTTTATTGACCGTCGCTGACGGAAAACCGTTACACGCTTTCGTGGAAGTGCTCTAAACGCCAATCCCCTTGGACCGCAACAGTTCGGTAATCTCGTCGAGGATCGACGGATCGTCGATCGTCGCCGGCATCGTCCAGGGCTGGCGGTCGATGATCTTCTGGATCGTCGAGCGCAGGATCTTGCCGGATCGCGTCTTTGGCAGCCGCTTGACGCAGACCGCCGTCCTGAAGGCGGCGACCGGCCCGATGCGCTCGCGCACGAGGCCGATGACCTCCTTCTCGATTTCTTCTGTTTCACGGGAAACATTGGCGTTGATGACCAGGAAGCCCGCCGGCACCTGCCCCTTGAGGGGATCGGCGATGCCGATCACGGCGCATTCGGCGACATCCGGATGGCTGGCGCAAACCTCTTCCATGGCCCCCGTCGACAGCCGGTGTCCCGCAACGTTGATGATGTCGTCGGTCCGCGCCATGATGAAGATATAGCCGTCCTCGTCGAGATAGCCGGCATCCGCCGTTTTGTAGAAGCCGGGATATTCCTCGAGATAGGCCGCATGGAAGCGGTGATCGGCATTCCAGAGCGTCGGCAGGCAGCCGGGCGGCAAAGGCAGCTTGATCACGACATTGCCGAGCGCGCCGGTTTCCACCGGGTGGCCCGCGTCGTCGACGACCTGCACGTCGTAGCCGGGGAGGGGAACCGCCGGGGAACCGTATTTTACCGGCAGGAGGCCGAGACCCAATGGATTGCCGGCGACGGGCCATCCTGTTTCCGTCTGCCACCAGTGATCGATCACCGGAACCTTCAGCGCCCGTTCCGCCCAGCGGATCGTGTCCGGGTCGGCCCGCTCGCCCGCAAGATAGAGCGCCCGGAACCGCGACAGGTCGTAACGGCCTGCATGGACAGCTTCCGGATCCTCTTTCCGGATCGCTCGCAGCGCCGTCGGCGCGGTGAACATGACGGCGACGCCGTGTTCGGAAATCACGCGCCAATAGGTTCCGGGGTCGGGCGTCCCGACTGGCTTTCCTTCGAAGAGGATCGACGTGCAGCCGTTGAGGAGCGGCCCGTAGACGATGTAGGAATGACCGACCACCCAACCGATGTCGGAAGCCGCCCAGAACACGTCGCCGGCATTGACGCCGAAGAAGTTCTCCATCGACCATTTGAGCGCGACCATATGGCCGCCATTGTCCCGCACGACGCCTTTCGGCTGGCCGGTCGTCCCGGACGTATAGAGGACATAAAGCGGATCGGTGGAGGCAACCGGCGTGCAAGAGGCTTCCTCACCGGCGTCTCTGGCCTGCGCAAGCGCCTCGGCGAAATCGATGTCGCGGCCGCGAATCATCGAGGCGGCGAGCATATAGCGCTGATAGATCAGGCAATGGGCGGGCTTGTGCCTGGCCGTTTCGATCGCCTGATCGAGCAGAGGCTTGTAGGCGACGGTCCGACCGGGCTCCAGCCCGCAGCTTGCCGAGACGACGAGCTTTGCCTGGCAATCATCGATGCGCATGGCGAGTTCGTTGGCGGCAAAGCCGCCGAAAACGACAGAATGCACCGCGCCGATCCGCGCTGCCGCGAGCATGGCGATCGCCGCCTGCGGAATCATCGGCATGTAGATGATGATGCGATCGCCCTTGTCGACGCCCAGATTGCGGTAGATCGCAGCCATTGCCTTCACATCGGCGAGCAGGTCCGCATAGGAGATCCTCTCGATCCGGCCGGTGACGGGGCTGTCATAGATAAAGGCCGGCTGCTCGCCTCGGCCGGCCTCGACATGCCGGTCGAGGCAGTTGTGGCAGGTGTTGGTGACGCCATCCGGAAACCAGTGGCCATAGGTGCCGCCGGCAGGCTCGAAAATGCGCGCCGGCCGCTCGAACCAGTCAATCACCGCTGCGGCATCTGCCCAGAAGCCGTGCGGATCGGCTTTCCACGCGGCATACACTTCGGAATAGCGGCTCGCCATATCCGTTTCCTCCCACTCGCTCTCCGGACGAGAAGCCCGGTTCCTCCACTTCGCAAGATAGGCGAACGGAGGTAAACGGGAACCCCGACGAAAGGGTAATGGGATTGGAGCTCAGCGTGCTCCGAAAATGGCGGAGCCTACCCGCACTCCGGTGGCGCCGAAGGCGATTGCCGTTTCGAAATCGCCCGACATGCCCATGGAGAGCCTGGAAAGGCCGCACTGATCGGCAAGCTTGGCGAGCAGGGCGAAGTGCGGTCCCGGATTTTCGTCCAGCGGGGGAATGCACATCAGTCCTTCGATGTTCAGAGCCAACTCGTCACGGCAAAGCCCGACGAAAGCGGCCGCGTCGTCCGGCGCGATGCCAGCTTTCTGCGGCTCGAGACCCGTGTTCACCTGAACATAGAGGCGGATATCGCGCCCCTGGCGCTGCATTTCGGCGGCGACCGCGCGCGCGATCTTCTCCCTGTCGATCGTCTCTATGACGTCGAAGAGCGCAACGGCGTCTGCAGCCTTGTTGGATTGCAGCGGACCGATCAGGTGCAGCTCGATGTCCGGGGTCTCACGCTTGAGCGCGGGCCATTTCGCTTGCGCCTCCTGCACGCGGTTCTCGCCGAAGAGGCGCTGGCCAGCCTCAATCACCGGCCGGATCGTCTCGGCGTCGAAGGTTTTCGACACGGCCACCAGACTGACGGCATTTTCCGAACGCTTCGCCGACTTCTCACTTGCGCGAATCCGGCTCAGCACTTCGTTCAGCCGTTCCTCGACTTCCATTCCACGCTCCCGTTCAAGATCGTCTAGACATCTTCGCTTGCGGCTTATTGAAACTTGCAACGCTTGCCAAGTCCAGCGCAACCCGGAGCGGGCGGGTTCGCTTTGGGCGCGGCGTTATCCTTCCCGCGCTTGGAATGCCAAATCGAAGGGATCGCCCGGCGAATCCTTCTAAACTTGACGCTTGGGGCGTTTCGTGGTGAAGGTCACGCCAGCTATCACGCGCGGGCGCTCGCGCCCGGCAGAATTTCCGGAACATCGACAAAGACATGGCTACCGAACGATATAATCCGCGCGATGCCGAACCGCGCTGGCAGCACCAATGGGAAGCGGGCAAGGTCTTCGAGACGAAGAACGACGATCCGCGCGACAAATATTACGTCCTGGAGATGTTCCCCTATCCGTCCGGGCGGATCCACATGGGTCACGTGCGCAATTACACGATGGGCGACGTGGTCGCCCGCTACAAGCGCGCCCGCGGCTTCAACGTGCTGCACCCGATGGGCTGGGACGCCTTCGGCATGCCGGCGGAAAACGCTGCCATGGAGCGCGGCGTTCATCCGGCGAGCTGGACCTACCAGAACATCGCCTCGATGAAGGCGCAGCTCAAGGTCATGGGGCTTTCGCTCGACTGGAGCCGGGAGTTTGCGACCTGCGATCCCGAATATTACCAGCGCCAGCAGCATCTTTTCCTCGATTTCCTGGAAAAAGGCCTGGTCTACCGAAAGCAATCGAAGGTCAACTGGGACCCGGTCGACAATACCGTGCTCGCCAACGAGCAGGTGATCGAAGGCCGCGGCTGGCGCTCCGGCGCGCTCGTTGAACAGCGCGAGCTGACGCAATGGTTCTTCCGCATCACCGACTTCAGCCAGGATCTGCTCGACGCGCTCGACACGCTCGACGAGTGGCCCGAAAAAGTGCGGCTGATGCAGAAAAACTGGATCGGCCGTTCGGAAGGGCTGTCGGTGCGGTGGGAGCTCGATCCGGCGACGGTCCCCGGCGAGGAGAAGGAAGTCACCGTCTATACGACGCGGCCCGATACGCTGTTCGGCGCCTCCTTCCTGGCGATCTCCGCCGATCATCCGCTCGCCAGGGATGCCGCGGCCAAGAACGCCGAGATCGAAGCCTTCTGCGAGGAATGCCGGCGCGCGGGCACGTCGCTCGCCGCACTGGAGACGGCGGAGAAGAAGGGCATCGACACCGGCATCCGCGCGCGACACCCCTTCGATCCGAACTGGGAGCTGCCGGTCTACATCGCCAATTTCGTGCTGATGGACTACGGCACCGGCGCCATCTTCGGCTGCCCTTCGGGCGACCAGCGCGACCTGGATTTCGCCCGCAAATACGATCTGCCGGTCGTTCCGGTGGTGATGCCGAAGGATGCCGATCCGCAGACCTTCACGATCGGCGACGAGGCCTATGACGGCGACGGCGTGATGATCAATTCGCGCTTCCTCGACGGGCTTTCGGCGCAAGAGGCGTTCGAGACCGTCGCCTCCAGACTCGAAAACGATCTGCTGAACGGCACGCCGCGTGGCGAGCGCAAAGTCAATTTCCGCCTGCGCGACTGGGGCATTTCCCGCCAGCGCTACTGGGGCTGCCCGATCCCGGTCATCCATTGCGACGACTGCGGCGTCGTTCCGGTGCCGAAGGCAGACCTGCCCGTGACGCTGCCGCCGGACGTGACCTTCGACAAGCCCGGCAATCCGCTCGACCGTCACCCGACCTGGCGTCACGTCGCCTGCCCGCAATGCGGCAAGGACGCACGCCGGGAAACCGACACGATGGATACCTTCGTCGATTCCTCCTGGTACTTCACCCGCTTCACGGCGCCCTGGGAGGACAACCCGACGGATCCGAAAGCGGCCAATCACTGGCTGCCGGTCGACCAGTATATCGGCGGCATCGAGCATGCGATCCTGCATCTGCTCTATTCGCGCTTCTTCACCCGCGCGATGAAGGCGACCGGCCACGTGGCCCTGGACGAGCCTTTCAAGGGGCTGTTCACGCAGGGCATGGTCGTCCACGAGACCTATAGCCGCGGCGAAGGCGCGCAGCGGGAATGGATCACGCCCGCCGAAATCCGCGTCGAGGAAACAGACGGACAGCGGCGCGCGGTCCACATCGAGACCGGCGAGGAAATCGCCATCGGATCGATCGAGAAGATGTCGAAGTCGAAGAAGAACGTCGTCGACCCGGATGACATCATCGGCTCCTACGGGGCCGATACTGCACGTTTCTTCGTGCTCTCCGATTCGCCGCCGGATCGCGACGTTATCTGGTCCGAAGCAGGCGTCGAAGGCGCCCATCGCTTCGTGCAGCGCGTCTGGCGACTTCTGACCGAGGCCGCGGAGAAGCTGCGTGCCGTCGATGCCGCACCGGCAAGCGGAGGCGAGGGGCTTGCCGTGTCCCAGGCCGCGCATCGCACTCTCAAGGCGGTAGAGGCCGACTATGACAAGCTCGCCTTCAACAAGGCGGTCGCTCGCATTTACGAACTGGTGAACGCCATGGCCGCCCCGCTGACGCAGGTCGCGAGCGGCAAGGCGGACAACGCTCTGACTGCTGCGGTAAAGGACGCCGCCACGATCCTGATCAACCTGATCGCGCCGATGATGCCGCATCTTGCGGAAGAATGCTGGCGGGAGATCGGCGGTAAAGGTCTGATCGCCGAGATGCCCTGGCCGAAATTCGATGCTGCGCTCATCGTCGAGAACGAGATCACGCTCCCGGTCCAGGTCAACGGGAAAAAGCGCGCCGATTTGACAATCGCGCGCGACGCAGATCAGAGTGCGATCGAAAGCGCCGTGCTCGCGCTCGACGCCGTAAAAGCCGCGCTCAACGGCGGCAGCCCGAAGAAGATCATCGTCGTGCCTCAGAGGATCGTCAATGTCGTTGTCTGATATAGCTGGCTTCCGTCTTCGGTCCTTGGGCTTCGTAGCCGGCGCATTGTCGCTCGCGGCACTTGGCGGCTGCCAGGTCAGGCCCCTCTACTCCGACGGTCCTACCGGTGCGACCTCTGTCGCGCTTGCCGCGATCGAGATTTCGGAAGCCGACGATCGCGTCGAGCAGGAAGTCCGAAATGCCCTCGTCTTCCTGACGTCGCGTGGTCAGGGCGAACCGGTCAATCCGCAATATCATCTGGCGCTCAGCGTCTCGCACCGGACGATGGGCGTGCTCTACGAGAGCACGGATCTCGACAATGACGACGACGACGCCGGAGCCGGCCGCATTGTCGTGAAAGCGGACTACAACCTGACCAAGACCGCCACCGGCGAGACCGTGAAGTCAGGGAACCGGACGGCCGTCGCTTTGGTCGACTTCCCCCAGCAGGAATTCGCCAAGATACGCGCCGTGCGCGATGGCGAGAATCGCGCCGCCAAGGAACTGGCGGAGATCATCGGGGCCGACCTCGCAGCCGCTCTCGGCCGCTGATCCGTTCGTCAGATGAGCGAGGTCAAGTCGCACGAATTCGATAATTTCCTGCAGCGATCTGCGGCGATCTACCGGCTTTTCCTGCTCTACGGTCCCGATCGCGGCCTCGTCTCGGAACGCGCGTCCGAACTCGCCGGCAGCTTCGGCCTTCCTCTCGATGATCCTTTCGCCGTCGTCAAGCTTGATGCCGGGTCATTGCAGGGCGCGGGAAGCGTGCTGGACGAAGTCAATGCCATCGGTCTTTTCGGCGGCGATAAGCTGGTCTGGGTGCGCGGTGCGTCCGCTGAGAAGGCGCTCACCGAAGCGCTGCAGATTCTCGCGACCGACCCGCCCGCCGGCGCCCGGCTCATCATAGAAGCGGGCGACCTCAAGAAGGGGGCGGCGCTCAGGAAAGTGGGCGAGACTTCCCGCTCCGTCGCTTCGATCGCCTGCTACAGCGACGACGCCAGGGGCCTGCAAGCACTTGTCGACAAGGAACTTTCGGAAGCGGGCCTTCGCATCGGTCCCGCCGCACGCGAACGTCTGGTGGAGGCGCTCGGGGGCGACCGCATGGCATCGCGCAACGAGCTCCGGAAACTCGCCCTCTATTGCCGCGGCAAGGATTTGGTCGACGAGGACGACGTTCTCGGCATCGTCGGCGACGCCAGCGCCATTTCGGTCGATGATGCGGTCGATGCGGTATTGAAGGGCGACGCCGACGCGCTGCTGCACGCGATGAAGAAGATCACGACATCCAAGACGCCGCCTTTCCTCGTGCTTCAGGCCTGCCTGAGGCAATTCCAGCAGCTCGACGTGATGCGTGCCGAAATGGATGCGGGCCGCCAGTCCGCGGGTCAGGTCGTCGCAAGCCTTGGCCGCGGCCTCCACTTCCGCCGCAAGCCGGTTGTCGAAGCGGCGCTGAAACACTGGACCGCTCCGGCGATCCGGCGCGAATTGGGCCGCCTGCAGGCGACCATCTATCAAAGCCGCAGCCGCCAGAGCCTCGAGGAAAGTCTGGTGATCCAGAATCTCCTGGCGATCACGATCCAGTCTGCGCGGCGTTGAGGGTGTTCGTCAACGCCGCTCGAGCAGCCGGCAAATCTCTTCCAATTGGTCGAGCGTCTTGTATGTAATCTTGAGATGCCCGCCGCTGGCCTTGTGGTTGACGCTCACTTCCAGGCCGAGGCTATCGGACAGGGTGCGCTCCAGCGCCAGCGTATCGGCGTCCTTCTCCTCGCGCTGGCGGCCCTTTGCGTAGTTGGGATCGTTCTGCGATTTGATGTCGTTCTGCGCCAGCCGTTCGGCCTCGCGGACCGAAAGACCTTTCGAGACGACCGCACGCGCCAAGGCCACCGGGTCCGATGTGGGTATAAGCGCGCGGGCGTGGCCCGCGGAAAGGCTGCCATCGGAAAGCATGTCGCGCACGGGCTCCGGCAGCTTCAGAAGGCGAAGGCTGTTCGCAACATGGCTCCGGCTCTTGCCGATGATGTCGCCGAGATCGTTCTGCGTGTAGCCGTGTTCCGCGATCAGTTGCTCGTAGCCCAGGGCCTCTTCGAGGGGATTGAGGTCGGAGCGCTGAACGTTCTCGACAATGGCGATCTCCAGCGCCGTCCTGTCGTCGACATCGCGCACGATGACCGGTATTTCGGTGAAGCCCGCAAGTTGCGCCGCGCGCCAGCGCCTTTCACC
Source organism: Sinorhizobium sp. KGO-5 (assembly GCF_036245905.1). Lineage (NCBI taxonomy): Bacteria > Pseudomonadati > Pseudomonadota > Alphaproteobacteria > Hyphomicrobiales > Rhizobiaceae > Sinorhizobium > Sinorhizobium sp. KGO-5. The sequence continues at coordinate 23,192 of NZ_BDIZ01000008.1, read as the reverse complement.
GGCAATGATCTCATAGCGGTCGTGACCGACGGTGCGCACGACGACCGGCTGAACGATCCCGTGCTGGCGGATCGAGCTTGCAAGGTCCTGAAGCTCAGCCTCGTCGAACTGCCGGCGGGGGTTGCGAGGGTTGCGGGAAACGAACTCGATCGGGATCCGCCGATCGGCGCTGATTGCGGCGGCCGGAGCCGCGCCGGTGTGCAGCGGCTGGTCCATTTCGCCGATCAAGGCGGCAAGGCCGCGACCCAGACGCCTCTTGGAGCTGTCATCGTTCATCTGACACCTGATTAGTTACGCTACCGAAACGATTAAGCGGCCTTCCGCTGCCTCTCGCGCTGAATGACTTCCGAGGCCAGTTGGAGATAAGCCTGACTTCCGGCGCATTTGAGATCATAAAGAATGGCCGGCTTGCCGTAGGAAGGGGCCTCGGACACCCGCACGTTGCGGGGAATGAGGGTATGATAAACCTTATCTCCCAAATGCAAGCGAACGTCACTGACGACTTGCTGGGCAAGATTGTTCCGGGAATCGAACATGGTCAGCACGATTCCCTGAATGTCGAGGCCTGGATTCACCGTCTGCCGCACCTGCTCGACCGTCTCCAGCAGCTGGCTCAAGCCTTCGAGGGCAAAAAACTCGCACTGCAATGGTACGAGAACCGAATGCGCGGCTGCCATTGCATTCATCGTCAAAAGATTGAACGATGGCGGGCAGTCGACCAGCACATAGGAATAAGCAAGAGCATCCACCGAAGCCAAAGCCTTTCGGAGCCGGAAAACCCGATCCGATTCCTTGGAAATCTCCATCTCGACGCCGAGCAGATCCATGGTCGAAGGCACGATGGCCAGATTTGGCACCGCCGTATCCTGAGCAATCTGGCCGATCGAATGGGTTCCCATCATCAGCTCGTAGGAAGACAGATGCCGGGCACGACGCTGGATACCCAGCCCGGTGCTGGCATTGCCTTGCGGATCGAGATCGACGATCAGCACCCTTTCACCGATGGCGGCGAGCGCCGTAGCAAGATTGATGGCCGTCGTCGTTTTGCCGACGCCGCCCTTCTGATTGGCAATAGTGATGATCCGATTCTTTGGGCCAAACATGTTTCGCTCGCCTATCACTTCGTCCGACGTGAAAGATTTGCAATCTCGAGCACAACCGAATCCGGCTCGACGACACTTGCATGTTTTATCAGATCGAATTGAAAGCGGCTAACGGCTTTGTCGACTTCCTGCTGATAATCCCGCCCTTTGTGAAAGAATGCCACCGTTTTGGAGCCTTCCATGAGCATCCATGGCGCACAATGATCGAGCAATTGGCTCAGATCGGCGAGCGCACGCGCCGAAATCGCGTCGCAATTCGGGATTTCAGCGGGTGCCGCTTCGATTCGAATCGGATGAACGGAACCCCTGGCACCGGTTTCCCTGAGCGCGACGCGTAAAAAGGCAGCCTTCTTGTTATTGCTCTCGACCAGGTGAACCCATCCGTTTTCTGCCTCGGAAAGACAAATGGCCGTAATGACACCGGGAAATCCTCCGCCGCTTCCGAGATCGACCCAAGTCTTCGGAACAGGGGAGAGTTGATAAAGCTGAAGGCTATCGAGGATGTGGCGCTGCCATAGATCCCCCAGCGTCGAGGGGGCGACGAGATTGATCGATCGCGCCCATTTCTGGAAGAGGGAGGCAAAATGCTCGAGCTTTTCGACCGTTTCACGTGAAACACGCAATCCGTTCAGTGCCGGAACTAGACTCGCTTGCATTGTATACCCTATCCACCCACACGTTGTGCCTGGCGATCCTGCCTTCGTAGCCAAGACAGAATGAGAGATATCGCCGCGGGCGTCACGCCATCGACCTTCATAGCCTGGGCGAGGTTCCGCGGCTTGTGTTGTGCCAACTTTTGCTTCAGCTCGTTCGAAAGGCCGGGAAGCACGTCGTAGTCAAAATCATCGGGTATGGTCGTATTTTCGTCACGCCTTACACCGGCAATGTCAGTGGCCTGGCGATCCATATAGACAGCATAGGCCGCATCGATCTCCAGCGCCTCGACCACCCCGGCCGGAATGTTTTGAAGTTCGGACCACACCGGTTTCAAAGCGGCGATCGACTGATCCGGATAAGAGAGGATATCGAAAGCGGTACGACGCTGGCCGTCCTGATTGAGCTTCAGGCCGAAACGCTTGCCCTCGCTTGGCGTGACCGAAAGTGACTGCAGGAGCCTGCGTCCCGTCTCGAAGGAATGCTTCCATGCCTCGAAGCGTTGACGACGTGCGTCGCCGACACATCCGAGGGCAATGCCCGCTGGCGTCAGCCGCATATCGGCATTGTCTGCGCGCAATGACAGCCTGTATTCTGCCCGCGACGTAAACATGCGATAGGGTTCGCTTATCCCCCGCGAGGTCAGGTCATCGATCATCACGCCAATATAGGAGTCCGTGCGGCTGAAGACATGGGGAGCTCGTCCGCTCGCGCGAAGCGCGGCATTCAAACCGGCAACGAGGCCCTGAGCTCCGGCTTCTTCATATCCCGTCGTGCCGTTTATCTGACCCGCAAGATACAGTCCGGGCATTTTGCGCACGCCCAGGGAAAGTTCCAGCTCCCGCGGATCGACATGATCGTACTCGATCGCGTAACCCGGCTGGAGAATCTTGACCTGCTCCAGACCGGGAATCGTACGAATGAAGGCGTCCTGCACATCCTCGGGAAGGGAGGTCGAAATCCCGTTCGGATAGACGGTGTCATCGTCTAGTCCCTCCGGCTCCAGAAAGATCTGGTGTCCATCTCTCTCGCCGAAGCGGACGATCTTGTCCTCGATAGAGGGGCAGTAGCGTGGGCCAACGCCTTCGATCTGTCCCGAATACATCGCGGACTGGTGGATGTTATCGGCGATAATCTTATGCGTCGCATCCGTGGTCCGCGTCACGCCGCAATCGATCTGGCGATTGATGATTGCATCGGTCATGAAGGAGAACGGGACTGGATTTTCGTCCGGACCTTGCCGCCCGACGCGGTCCCAGTCGACCGTGCGTCCGTCCAGGCGCGCCGGCGTGCCAGTCTTCAATCGACCAAGCTGCAGGCCGAAGCGCCGCAGTGTCTCAGAGAGACCCAGGGAGGGTTCCTCGCCCACTCGACCGGCGGGTATCTTGCGCTGGCCGATATGAATGAGGCCCTTTAGAAACGTGCCGGTCGTGAGAACGACGGCTGATGCGCGAAAGACTCGGCCGTCCTTCATAATCACGCCACGAACCACACCGTCTTCGGTCAACAGGTCGAAGGCATCCCCTTCGATCACCGAGAGGTGCTCGATCCCGTCGATCTCCCGCTGCATCGCCTCGCGATACAGCTTGCGGTCTGCCTGAGTACGGGGTCCGCGCACTGCGGGCCCCTTGCGCCGGTTGAGAAGCCGGAACTGAATACCCGCGGCATCGGCCACACGTCCCATGAGGCCGTCGAGCGCATCGATCTCCCGTACGAGGTGGCCCTTGCCCAACCCGCCGATCGCGGGGTTGCAGGACATTACTCCGATCGTATTCCTTTTATGTGTGATGAGAACCGTACGGGCGCCGAGCCGCGCGGAAGCAGAGGCAGCCTCGCAACCTGCGTGGCCTCCACCGATCACAATGACATCATAGTCCATCTCAGACATGCTCCAGCCTAGCTTGCTCAGCTTCCGCCTTGATTGTCAGTTCATGCCGTCGAGTCAAGGGCGTTTCACGTGAAACGCCCGAGGCGACTCGCCTGCGTTGTATCCGTCGTGTTATTTTCCGATACAGAACTCGGAGAATATCACGTCCAAAAGGTTCTCCACATCGACCCGCCCAGTAATCTTACCCAGGGCATCTCCTGCTTGCCGAAGCTGCTCAGCACGCAGTTCGAGTTCGGAAGAACTCAGGCTCCGCTCCAGCGCCGAATTGGCCTGTCGCAGACAATCGACGTGGCGCTTCCGGGACGGCATCGCGAGGGCTGTCTTACCGGCCAGATCGGGGAGATGCGACTGCAGTGCCGCCAATAGATCGGCCATGCCTTCACCGGTCCTCGTGGAAAGAAAAATGTCCGCATCCGATGCAGCCCATCGTGGTGAGGGGCGGTCGACCTTGGTTGCAACCCGAATGACGGGGACCGTTTCCGGAAGAGCCTCATGAAGCCGGAATGCTCCCGGTTTTTCCGATAACAGAAGGACAAGATCGGCATCGGCGATAACCTGCCGGGCTCTCCGAATACCCTCCCGCTCCACAAGCTCATCCGTTTCACGAAGTCCCGCCGTATCGAAGAGTTTAACTGAGAATCCGGCTAACGAAAGATCTACGGACAGAACGTCGCGTGTCGTTCCTGCAACCTCCGTCACGATAGCGATGTCCCTTCGGGCCAGTGCATTCAGCAAGCTCGACTTGCCTGCGTTCGGCTCACCGGCAATGACGATCTTGAGCCCGTCCCGGATGATTTCGGCCAGGCCGGCGCGCGCGATATGGCCATCGATTTCCTGCCGGAGTCTGCCGATATCCTCCCAGATCGCGGCGCTGACGGAACCCGGCACATCGTCTTCATCCGCAAAGTCGAGCTCTGCCTCGATCATTGCCCGCGAATGGGTCAGCCGTCGGGCCCAACCGGCATAGAGTGCGGATTGTCCGCCGCCGGAATGCTCTATGGCGAGACGACGCTGCATTTCCGTCTCTGCAGCAATCAGGTCGGCCAGCCCCTCCACCTCCACCAGATCAAGCTTGCCGTTCTGAAAGGCCCGCCTTGCGAACTCTCCGGCCTCAGCATGCCGTAGCCCCTCAGTTGCGGCGAGCTCCTCGAGGATGGCGCTTACCACGGCTCGTCCACCGTGAACCTGCAATTCGCAGCAATCTTCACCGGTGAAAGACGCTGGCGCCGGGAAATAGAGCACCAAGCCGCTGTCCAGCGTTTCACCGTTTCGAGTCCGAATCGTTCTGAGCGCCGCGATGCGTGGCGCAGGCAGGGCTCCGCAAAGTCGCACCAGCGCATCAGCAGTCGCCGGACCGCTCACACGTATAATGGCAACGCCTGCAGGCAGCGAGCCGCTCGAAAGAGCGTAGATCGTATCGGTGGATGGCATCGGCTTACCGGTTTACGCAATGACCAGCAGGTTTGACGCCGGCCATACCCGCCATTTCGGCACATTGAACATTGGGGATCGGGCAGAGCCTCGGAAGCGCAATTGGTGCGACACTCGTCCGGCTATGCGAAGCCGCCTTATGCACCGAGCCGCGCTCGAAATCAAGTGTCGCTCTGTTTGGGCGCATATCCACCTCGGCGTTTCACGTGAATCACTCCCGTCCCGGGATCACGGCCGATAGGGGAAAACGGCGGCAGAAGGAAGTGCTCCATCCCGGATACGCGAGAGGCCGGCGCTGGGCGGCGCCGGCCTCTCGGCTGAGAAAGAGAGTCTTGCTCTTACGTATTCATCGAGTCGAAGAAGTCGCCGTTGGTCTTCGTCTGCTTCAGTTTGTCGATGAGGAACTCGATCGCGTCGGTGGTGCCCATCGGCGCGAGAATGCGGCGCAGCACGAAGATCTTCTGCAGGTCCTGACGCGGGACCAGGAGGTCCTCCTTACGCGTGCCGGACTTCAGAATGTCCATGGCCGGGAAGATGCGCTTGTCGGCGACCTTGCGGTCGAGGACGATTTCCGAGTTGCCGGTGCCCTTGAACTCTTCGAAGATGACTTCGTCCATACGGCTACCGGTGTCGATCAGAGCCGTTGCGATGATCGTCAGCGATCCGCCTTCCTCGATGTTGCGGGCCGCGCCGAAGAAGCGCTTCGGACGCTGCAGGGCGTTTGCGTCGACACCGCCGGTCAGTACCTTGCCCGATGAGGGAACGACCGTGTTGTAGGCGCGGCCGAGACGGGTGACCGAGTCGAGCAGGATCACCACATCGCGACCGTGTTCGACGAGGCGCTTGGCCTTTTCGATCACCATCTCGGCGACCTGGACGTGGCGTGTCGCCGGCTCGTCGAAGGTCGAGGACACCACCTCGCCCTTGACCGAGCGCTGCATGTCCGTCACTTCCTCCGGTCGCTCGTCGATCAAAAGGACGATCAGGTAGCATTCCGGATGGTTCGCCGTGATCGAATGCGCGATGTTCTGGAGAAGCACCGTCTTACCGGTGCGCGGCGGCGCGACGATCAGGCCACGCTGGCCCTTGCCGAGCGGCGCGACTAGATCGATGACGCGCGCGGAGAGATCCTTGGACGTCGGGACCTCGAGTTCCATCTTGAAGCGCTCGTTCGGATAGAGCGGCGTCAGGTTGTCGAAGTGAACCTTGTGGCGGATTTTTTCCGGATCGTCGAAGTTGATCGTGTTGACCTTCAGAAGTGCGAAATAGCGTTCGCCTTCCTTCGGCCCGCGGATCGGGCCCTCGACCGTGTCGCCGGTCTTCAATGAGAAGCGGCGGATCTGCGACGGCGAAATGTAGATATCGTCGGGACCGGGGAGATAGTTCGCATTCGCCGAGCGCAGAAATCCGAATCCGTCCTGCAGGACCTCGACGACGCCCTCGCCGATAATCTCGATCTCCTGCTGAGCCAGCATTTTGAGGATCGCGAACATCAGCTCCTGCTTGCGCATCGTGCTGGCATTCTCCACCTCGAGCTCTTCGGCAAAGGCCAGGAGGTCGGTCGGCGTCTTGTTCTTAAGTTCTTGAAGCTTCATTTCAGCCATGAAGGGTCCGTGCTTGATAGGGGATTGGGAGCCGGCGCGATTTGTCAGGGAGCTGCGAGGGGGGAAGAGGCAGGCTCTAAAACTTCGTCACAGGCCACAGGAAGAAGGAGATGAGGGAAAATAGCGATTCACGTGAAGCGCCGCAAGGGGTCGCGGCAAATTAGCAGCAACTATTGCAGCTGCGAATCGATTGAATTCAAAATGGTTTCACCACGACGAGGATGACGATGGCGATCATCAGCAGGGTTGGCGCCTCGTTCATCAGCCGCCAATAGCGCGCGTCGCGGCGATTCTCGTCCCGCTGGAAGGCTTTCACCGCGCGGCTGAAATGCACATGCACCAGCGTCAGCAGGAAAACGCAGAGAATCTTCGCATGCAGCCAGCCGCCCATAAAGCCGTAGACGCTCCAGGCGAGGTAAAGTCCGAGCACCCAAGAGATCATCATGGCCGGATTCATGATGACCTTGAGCAGTCGCTGTTCCATCATCTTGAAGGTCTCGGACTGTTCCGATCCGGGCGCTGCATCGGTGTGATAGATGAACAGACGCGGCATGTAGAGCAGCGCCGCCATCCAGGAGATGACCGCGATGATGTGGAGCGCCTTGATCCAGAGGTAGAGGTCGTCCGGCTGCCCGGCGAAGAGCCCGATCAACAAAGCCGCAAAGGCTGCGACCGCGATCGTCGCACGAAGGCGCGCCCGTTTACCCGGAACGCTGTCGGTTTGGCGTTCCCCTCTCATAGCTGCCCTTTCATCGCGACCCTCGAACGCGGGCGACGAGTGCGGCAACGTGATCCGGATCGGCGTCCGGCGTTATGCCGTGGCCGAGATTGAAGATCAGCGGCCCCTGGCCGAGGACGTCCAGGATGCGATCGGTTCCATGCTCCAGCGCCGCGCCACCTGCCACGACCCGTACCGGATCGAGATTGCCCTGAACGGGCCCGTCCTTCTGCAATTCGGCGGCGAAGGAGAGCGGCACCGACCAGTCGAGGCCGATCGCATCCGCACCGGTCGCCTGCCGATAATTCTTCAGCAGAAGGCCCGCACCTTTCGCGAAAGCGATGATTTTCGCAGAGGGGTGGCGCGCGCGGACTGATGCGATCATCCGCCGGACGGGCTCGATCGCGAAACGCTGAAACTCCTCCTCGCCGAGCACACCGGCCCAGGAATCGAAGATCTGCACCGCATCGGCGCCGGCATCGATCTGCTCTACCAGATAGTCGGCGGAAATATCGGCGAGCAGCGTCAGAAGCCGCTCGAAAGCCTTAGGATGACGGTAGGCGAAAAGACGCGCAGGCGCCTGGTCCGGCGTCCCGCGGCCGGCGATCATATAGGTCGCCACCGTCCAGGGCGCCCCGCAGAAACCGAGGAGCGTGGTGTCCGTCGGCAGTTCGCGTCTCAGCCGGCCGACGGTCTCGAAAACAGGAGCCAGGTGAGCGATGACGCCATCGGGTCTCAGCCGGCCAATCCCGTCCTCGTCGATCGGGTCCATCCGTGGCCCCTGTCCCTCTTCGAAGCGGACATTGCGCCTGAGCCCATCGGGCACCACGAGAATATCGGAGAAAAGGATCGCGGCGTCGAAGCCGTAGCGGCGGATCGGCTGTAAGGTCACTTCGACCGCGAGATCCGGCGTGTAACAGAGGTCGAGAAAGCTTCCGGCCGTCGCACGCACCGCCCTGTATTCGGGGAGATAGCGTCCTGCCTGTCGCATCAGCCAGATGGGGGGAGGGGTGAGCGTTTTGCCGCTCAAAACCTCCAGCACTTTGCGATGCGTTCCGCTCACTTGCCGCTTCCTAATCTAAAAATAAAACTGAATTTATAAGGTTTCTATTTCTTAGAGTCGGTGGGTATCAAGGATTAAAATCGATCCTCACCCTATCCAGTCCGCCTCAATCTCCCGCAAAAAGGCGGGAGGGATTCCGGCCAATTTGCGCGTTGAGCGGGGAAACCCGGGAAAACACTGCAGAGTCAGTCCTTTGCCGGCGGTCTGGAGTTTGCGGTTCCTGTGGATGAGGAGTCGATCCGCGTGACAATTTGTCGTGGCCATGAGTCTTGTCCACATGCCTGGGCAAGAGATTTCCGGTTCGGTGTCAGATGTGAACAAGTCGCCGCTTTTCCACTTGCCTGAAGCCAGGCGCCGCCGTTAGCTGTTTTTGTCCCGCCTTATCAACAGACCGCGGAGAATTGCGTGGAGAACCGCAAAAACTACTTCCATCTGCATCTGATCTCCGATTCGACCGGCGAAACTCTGATCGCCGCCGGTCGAGCGGCTGCTGCGCAATTCCAGACCTCCCATGCGCTGGAACACGTCTATCCGCTGATCCGCAACCGGAAGCAGCTGATGCAGGTCATGGACGCGGTCGACGGGGCACCGGGGATCGTCCTCTACACGATCGTCGACCGGGAACTTGCGGGCCTCATCGATCAGCGATGCCGCGAGATCGGCGTGCCCTGCGTCTCGGTCCTCGACCCGATCATCGAACTTTTCCAATCCTATCTCGGCTCGCCCTCGCGCCGCCGCTCCGGCGCGCAGCATGTCATGGATGCCGAATATTTCGCCCGGATCGAGGCGTTGAACTTCACGATGGATCATGACGACGGTCAGATTCCCTCCGATTTCAACGAGGCGGATGTGGTCCTTGTGGGTGTGAGCCGCACGTCGAAAACACCGACGAGCATCTATCTCGCCAATCGCGGTATAAAGACGGCGAACATTCCGATCGTGCCGGGCGTGTCCCTGCCCGATGCGCTCCTGAAGGCGACGAAACCGCTCATCGTCGGGCTCATCGCTTCGGCCGAGCGCCTCTCCCAGGTGCGGCAGCATCGCGTGCTCGGAACGACGCAGAACTTCCACGGGGAAGATTATACCGACCGGGCGGCGATCGCCGAGGAGCTGAAATATGCCCGCTCGCTTTGCGCGCGCAACAACTGGCCGCTGATCGACGTGACGCGGCGCTCGATAGAGGAGACTGCCGCCGCAATCGTTGCCCTGCGGCCGCGGCTTAGATAGAGCGCGCCGCAAGAACAGCTTGCAGACCGCGAACACGGAACCGGAAAAATGAAACCCTTACTCGTATTGGCCTCGGCCAGTCCTTTTCGTCGCACTCTGCTTGCGAATGCAGGATTGGCCTTCGAGGCCCGGGCCGCCGCGATCGACGAGCGTGCGCTCGAGCAGCCGCTGGAAGCGTCTGGTGCTTCGCCGGCCGATGTCGCCCTGGCGCTTGCCGAAGCCAAGGGGAAGGAGGTCGCACGGCATTTTCCGAACGCCCTTGTCATCGGTTCGGATCAGACGATGTCGCTTGGAACCCGCGTCTATCACAAGCCCCGGGACATGACGGAAGCCGCCGAGCATCTCCGGTCGCTCTCGGGCAGGACGCACAGTCTCAACAGCGCGATCGTTCTCGTGCGCGGCGACGAGGTCGTTTGGCGGCACGTCTCGACTGCGAAGATGACCGTGCGGCCATTGAGCGATGGCTTCATAGATCGACATCTTGCAAGGGTGGGCGAGAAGGCGCTGACAAGCGTCGGCGCCTATCAGCTCGAAGGCGAGGGCATCCAGCTCTTTGAGACCATCGAGGGCGACTATTTCACCATACTCGGCCTGCCGATGCTGCCGCTTCTCTCCAAGCTCCGCGAACTGGGTGCGATCGATGCATGATTCACGTGAAACATTTGTTAACCATGCCTTTGTAACCGGCTATCCGGTGAAGCATTCGCGATCGCCGCTCATTCATGGCCATTGGCTGAAGCAGTTCGGAATTCGGGGAAGCTACCGGGCCCACGAGGTCACGCCCGAGGCCTTTCCCGATTTCATGCGGCAGATCAAGGAAGGAAGAACCGACTTCTGCGGCGGAAATGTCACGATTCCGCATAAGGAGGCCGCCTTCCGGCTGGCCGATCGGCCGGACGAGCTCAGCGCCGAACTCGGAGCGGCCAACACCCTCTGGCTCGAAAATGGAGAAATCCGCGCGACGAACACCGACGGGCGTGGCTTCGTCGCCAATCTGGACGAGAACGCCAAAGGATGGGACCGCATCTCGGCCGCGGTGATTCTCGGTGCCGGCGGCGCCAGCCGGGCGGTGATCCAGGCGATCCGGGACCGAGGGGTCAAGACGATCCATGTGGTGAACCGCACCCCCGAGAGGGCGAGGGAACTGGCCGATCGCTTCGGCACGGCGGTGCACGCACATTCGATGGCGGCGCTTCCCGAGGTCGTTTCAGACGCCGGCCTCTTCGTCAACACGACCTCGCTCGGCATGAACGGCGAGCCGGCGCCGGCGATCGACTTTTCGGGCCTGGCGCCAGACGCCGTCGTCACCGACATCGTCTACGTGCCATTGAAGACACCGCTGTTGCGGCAGGCGGAAGAACAGGGCTTCCGCACCGTCGACGGACTTGGCATGCTTCTCCATCAGGCAGTGCCCGGATTCGAGAAATGGTTCGGTCTGAGGCCGGTCGTCGACGAAACGCTAAGACAGATCATCATCAGCGATATGGACAGGCACGCATGATCATCGTCGGGCTTACCGGCTCCATCGGAATGGGAAAATCGACCGCTGCGGGCATGTTCCGGGAACTCGGCGTGCCGGTGAACGATGCCGACGAAGTGGTGCATATGCTCTATAGCGGCGAAGCGGTGGCGCCGGTCGAAGCGGCCTTTCCGGGCGTCGCCAAGGGCGGCGTCATCGACCGGGCCGAGCTTTCGCTTCGGCTTGTTGCGGCGCCCGAGCGGCTGGCCGAGCTGGAACGGATCGTCCATCCGCTGGTGCGCGCCAAGGAGCAGGAGTTCATTGCGCGGCACAGAGCGGACGGTGCGCCTTTCGTGCTGCTCGATATTCCGCTCCTCTTCGAGACCAAGGCCGAGGCGCGCCTCGACCGCATCGTCGTCGTGACCTGCGATCCGGAGATGCAGAGGGAACGCGTCATGAAGCGCCCGGGAATGACCGCCGAGAAGTTTGCGATGATCCTCGAGCGGCAGGTGCCCGACAGCGAGAAGCGCGCCCGCGCCGACTATATCGTCGACACCAGCGACAGCTTCGACGTCACACGGCAGCAGATCCGTGCGATCGTCGATGATTTGCGGGCGGCTTAACCTTCGCAACCCCCCCTGACCCTAGCCGTCTCCCGCATGCGGGGAGAGGGAACGAGTACGACGCTGCCGCGAGTTTCCTTCGCCCGCATGTGGGGAGAAGGTGGCCGGCAGGCCGGATGAGGGGCGGCGATGGCCTTCAATTGCGCAGCAAATAACATTAAGAATGGAGGGCAGCTTCGGGTGATTCGTCCCGAAACATCGTCCACAGGGCTCCCGCATGCGTGAAATCATCTTCGATACGGAAACGACCGGCCTCGACAACCGCGAGGACCGGGTAATCGAGATCGGCGGAATCGAGCTCGAGAACCAGTTTCCGACGGGGCGCACGATCCATATCTATATCAATCCGGGGGAGCGCAAGGTTCATCCGGAAGCCCTGGCCGTCCACGGCATCACCGACGAGTTTCTGAAAGACAAGCCGCCCTTTGCCGATGTCGCCCGGGAGATCGTCGATTTCTTCGGCGATGCCCGTTGGGTCGCCCACAACGCCACCTTCGATATCGGCTTCATCAATGCGGAGTTCGAGCGGCTCGGCCTGCCGCCGATCGGCAGCGACCGAGTTATCGACACTCTGGCTCTTGCCCGCCGCAAGCACCCGATGGGACCGAATTCGCTCGATGCGCTCTGCCGTCGCTACGGTATAGACAACTCCCATCGAACCAGGCACGGGGCCCTGCTCGACTCCGAGCTGCTTGCCGAGGTCTATATCGAGATGATCGGCGGCCGCCAGGCCGCGCTTGGTCTCGTGATGACGGAGACGGATGGCCGGTCGATGGAGGCCGACGACGGACCGGTCGTCGTCATCAAAAGGGAGCGGCCTTTGCGGCCACGATTGACGGAGGCAGAAATCGCTGCCCATGCGGCGCTCGTCGCGAAGATCGGCGCGAATGCGATCTGGGAGAAATACAGCGAAGCCGACTATGCCCTCAGATCGGAAGCCGTTTAGAGCACTTCCAGGAAAAGTGTCTAACGGTTATCCGTCCGCAAGTGCGTAGGATCAAATGCTCCAGGCCTGTCCGTATCGCGGCGCTGCGGGTCTCTCAAGCGAATCGCGTTGGCCGGGCATAAAAAACCCGGCTCGGTGAGCCGGGTCTACCAGTCGTTCGGACCGATCAATTGGCCGTGTCGTTGGTATTTGCCACCTGCGCGCGGACCTTTTCCTCAGCCATGCGCTGGGCAAACATCTGCGCGAAATCGATGGGATCGATCATCAGCGGCGGGAAGCCGCCGTTGCGGGTGGCGTCGGCCACGATCTGTCGCGCGAAGGGGAACAAGAGGCGCGGGCACTCGATGAAGAGCAGCGGCAGCATGTGCTCCTGCGGGAAGCCGGCGACGCGGAAGACGCCGCCATAGGCGAGTTCGACGTTGAAGAGCATCTTGTCGCCGTCCTTGGCCTGGGCGCTCAACGACAGGACAACGTCGAAATCATTCTCCGCCAGCGGATTGGCATTGACATTGACATTGATGTTGATCGACGGGGAGCGGTCGCGAGCCTGCAGCGAACGCGGTGCGCCGGGGTTCTCGAAGGAGAGGTCCTTGACGTACTGGGCCAGGATATTGAGCGACGGGCTCTGCTGCTGCTGGGCACTGCCGTTGCCGTTGGATGCGGTATCAGTCGTCATAAGAGTTTCCTCGGACTTCGAAATGGTGAGGCCATCTAACATTTAGGGCTTGGGCTTACAACCCTCGTGGCCCGGCCCGGCCCGACGCAAGAGCACATCCGGCCCTTCTTTGGAAAGCGGATTATAGACCCGATTGGAGCCGGGATCAGAAAAAGTGAAGCTCGGATCAATGAGGCAGACGATCCGGTGGCGGCGGGTCGTCTTCGTCCTTTGTCTTGCGCGAAAATTCGTCCTCGTCGAGATCGATCGTCAGCGGCCCGCGGCGCTCCTCGCGTGAGGTTCCAGCGGATTGCGGGCCAGCGGATTGGGGGCCAGAGGACCGGGAACCGGAGGATTGGGGCCTGGAGGCACGATAGAAGCCGGTTGCGCTGCTCAAAATCGTCATCCGGCTGCGCAGGAAGCCGGCGATGGCGCGTCGGACCGGGGGCAGAAAGATCAGAAGGCCGACGAGGTCGCTGATGAAACCGGGCACGATCAAGAGGATAGCGGCGATGAAGATCAGCACACCGCCGAGAACGTCCAGCCCCGGATCGTTGCCCGTCCGTGCCGCCTCCTGCACGCGCCGGAGCATGCCGAAACCCTGGATGCGCAGGAGCATGATGCCGGCGACGGCACTTGCGAAAACGAGAAGAAGCGTCATCGCCACGCCGATCTCGCGCCCGACGGCGACGAAGCCAGCGATTTCCGCAAGCGGCAGCCCGAGAATGACAAGCGGGATCAGGAAACGCATCGCCCGTGCTCGCAAGAAGGTGAGTGCAATTGTCCGGTCTCCGGTTTATGGGTGCGACATCGTCGTTTGAATGGTCTATCCTTCCGGACTATATGGAACAGTACGAGAAATTCTAACAGCGGTTCCGGGTGGAAATGGGCTCTTTTGATTTCATCACATTTTTTTTCCTGATCGCTGCCGTGGTCATCTTCCTGCAATTGCGTAGCGTCCTAGGTCGCAGGACCGGCAGCGAGCGGCCTCCTTTCGATCCCTACTCTCCACGGGATATCGCCCAAGGGCCGGAAGCCAAGGATAACGGCAAGGTCGTTCAGCTTCCCCGTCGTGAGACGGCGGAAGACGAGTCGCGCTATGCCGCGATCGAGACCGTCGCCAAGGCCGGGACTCCGCTGAATGCCCAACTCCGGGCTATGACCGACGCGGATCCCAACTTCAATCCCACCGAATTCCTCAACGGTGCGAAGATGGCCTACGAGATGATCGTCATGGCCTTTGCCGATGGCGATCGTAAAACTCTCAAGGGTTTGCTGTCCCGCGAAGTCTATGAGGGCTTCGAGGCCGCGATTGCGGAACGAGAGGCCAAGGGCGAAGTTGTCAAGTCGACCTTCGTCGGCATCGATAAGGCCGATATCGTGCACGCGGAGATCAAGGACGCCGAGGAAAACATAACGGTCAGGATCATCAGCCAGCTTATTTCCGCGACCTACGACAAGCAGGGCAAACTGGTCGACGGAGACGCCGATTCGGTTGCCGAAGTGAACGACCTGTGGACGTTTGCGCGCGATATCCGTTCACGCGACCCGAACTGGAAGCTGATCGCCACCGAATCGGAAAACTGACCGGGAAGCGGGCGGCCATGACTTTTCATCTCGAGCCGGTCTCCTATTCGGAGCTGCCCGGCTGGTCTGCGGACGACCCGGCACCGGTGATCGCTTCGCTTCGGCGCTGTCACCGGCATGTAACGGAGGTGAAGCCGTACAAGACCGGCTCGCTCGGTATTTCGGTCGCCGACCTCCTGCCCGCTTTCGACGCGGCAGGCAGCGATTTCTCCGATGCGGCCGCCGCACGCGGATTTTTCGAGGCCCAGTTCGTTCCGTTCCGAATCCGCCCGGAAGAGAAAAGGACCGGCTTCGTCACCGCTTTCTACGAACCCGAGGTCGAGGTACGGGCTGAGCCGGATGCGGAGTTCCGCTTTCCCTTCTACCGGCGTCCCTCGGACCTCATCGATATCGACGACATAAACCGGCCGGCAGGAATGGACCGATATTTCGCCTTCGGCCGCTGTTGCGACGGCAGGATCGAGGAATATCCGGACCGACGCGCGATCGAAGAAGGATTTCTCGCCGGCCGCGGTCTGGAGATCGCCTATGCCCGCTCCAAAGTCGACGTGTTCTTCGTCCATGTGCAGGGCGCCGCGCGGCTGATCTATCCGGACGGATCCCGCCGCCGCATCACCTACGCCGCCAAAACCGGGCATCGCTTTTCCGCCGTCGGGAAACTGTTGATCGATCGCGGCGAGATCGACGCCGCCACCGTGTCGATGGCGAGCATTCGCGACTGGCTGGCGGCCCATGCCGACAAGGCGGACGAGGTTCTGTGGCATAACCGGTCCTTCATCTTTTTCCGCGAGGCGCCGGTCGAGGAAGAGGGGCTCGGCCCCGTGGCGGCTGCCAAGGTGCCGCTGGAGCCGGGACGCTCGCTTGCTGTCGACCGCCTCATCCACACATTCGGCGTTCCCTTCTACGTCGCGAGCGAAACCCTGCTCCATCTCGACGGCGGACATCCCTTCGGGCGCCTGATGCTCGCGCTGGACACCGGCTCGGCCATCGTCGGCCCGGCGCGCGGCGATATCTTCACGGGCTCCGGCGACCGGGCGGGGAAACTCGCGGGTTCCGTGCGCAACGACGCAGACTTCTTCATTTTCGTGCCCCGCGCGGCCGCGGCCCGATATCGCGCGCAGTCCAGCCATGGCTAAGGACAAGAAGCTTTCCACCGAGGACCGCATTCTCTGGGGGAAGGTCGCGCGTTCGGCGCGGCCCATGCCCGGGCGGTTGGACGCTCTGGAGGAGCTGCTGGGCGGGACCGCGGAAATCAAGGCTGTACCTGGCCCGGAGGCGACGCCTCCCTCGAGCACGCCCGAAAGGGCCGGCAGGGGCTTTTCACTCAGCCGCGACAAGGCAGAACACCCCCCTCATCATCCGCTGGAGCGGCCGGTCAAACGCAAACTGGCGAAGGGCCGGCTGACGCTCGAGGCGAGGATCGACCTGCACGGCATGATTCAGAGCGAGGCGCACGGACTGCTGCTGCAGTTCCTCCTGAGGGCGCGCGACCGCGGCTTGAGGCATGTCCTCGTCATCACCGGCAAGGGGACGTCGCTCGGCAGCGACGGCGCCCTGAAGCGAGCCGTGCCGCTCTGGTTCTCGCTTCCCGAGTTCCGGCCCTTGATATCGTCCTACGAACCGGCCGCCCGCAATCACGGCGGCGAGGGCGCGCTTTATGTGCGGCTGGCGCGGGCGAAGGGAGGCGCCTCATGACTCCCTTCGGCGAGGCCGTACGCGAACTTCGCCGGCGCAAGGGCGTGTCTCAGAAAGAGATGGCGGCTGCAATAGGGGTTTCGCCCGCCTATCTCTCGGCTCTCGAACACGGCAAGCGGGGAGCGCCGAGCTTCGACTTCCTCCAGCGCGTTGCCGGCTATTTCAACGTGATCTGGGACGAGGCCGACGAACTCTTCCGGATAGCGCATCTTTCAGATCCGAAAGTCGTGCTCGACACGTCCGGCCTTCCGCCCGGTCACACTGCCTTCGCCAACCGTTTGAGCATGGAGATTCGCGGCCTGTCGGCGGAGACGATTCGGGCACTGGAAGATGTTTTGGAAAAAGCCACATTTCCTGATAAGGACAGGGGATGAAAGCCCATTCCGGCCGCGATCTTCGCGTCGGGATTTGGAACAATTGGACAAATTTTCTATAGTCCGCGAGGCATCTCGCGCTGTGATTCGCAATGAATCGCGACGTCCGAAAACCTGGAAAGATCTGAGCCCGAATGACCGATATTTCTGAGACCGAAGCCGGCGCAATCGCCGAATATGGTGCCGATTCCATCAAGGTGCTGAAAGGCCTCGATGCAGTGCGCAAGCGCCCGGGCATGTATATCGGTGACACCGACGATGGCTCAGGTCTGCACCACATGGTCTACGAGGTCGTGGATAACGCGATCGACGAGGCGCTTGCCGGCCATGCGGACATCGTAACGGTCACGCTCAATCCCGACGGTTCCGTCACGGTGACGGACAACGGTCGCGGCATACCGACGGACATCCACCGGGAAGAAGGCGTCTCGGCGGCGGAAGTCATCATGACGCAGCTTCATGCCGGCGGAAAATTCGACCAGAATTCCTACAAGGTCTCCGGTGGCCTGCACGGCGTCGGCGTTTCGGTCGTCAACGCCCTCTCCGTGTCGCTGAAGCTCAAGATCCGCCGGTCGGGCAAGATCCACGAAATGAGCTTCACCCACGGCGTTGCCGACGGGCCGCTCAAGGTAACGGGCGACGCCGGCAGCGAGACCGGAACCGAGGTCACCTTCACGCCGAGCGAACAGACCTTCTCGAACATCGAGTTCGAGTTCGGTACGCTCGAGCATCGCCTGCGCGAGCTCGCCTTCCTGAATTCCGGCGTCCGCATCGTGCTGACCGACAAGCGCCATTCCGACATTCGTCGGGAAGAAATGATGTATGACGGCGGTCTCGAGGCCTTCGTCGCCTATCTGGACCGGGCGAAGAAGCCGCTCGTGCAGAAGCCGGTGTCGATCCGCGGCGAGAAGGACGGCATCACCGTCGAAGTGGCAATGTGGTGGAACGACAGCTATCACGAGAACGTGCTGTGCTTCACCAACAACATTCCGCAGCGCGACGGCGGCACGCATATGGCCGGCTTCCGCGGTGCGCTCACGCGTCAGATCACCTCCTATGCCGACACGTCCGGCATCACCAAGAAGGAAAAGGTATCGCTCACGGGCGACGATTGCCGCGAGGGGCTGACGGCTGTGCTGTCGGTGAAGGTTCCCGATCCCAAATTCTCCTCGCAGACCAAGGACAAGCTGGTGTCCTCGGAAGTCCGCCCCGTCGTCGAAAGCCTGGTCAACGAGGCCCTGAGCGTCTGGCTCGAAGAACATCCTTCCGATGCCAAGATTCTCGTGGGCAAGGTCGTGGAGGCCGCCGCCGCGCGCGAAGCTGCGCGCAAGGCACGCGAGTTGACGCGCCGAAAAGGTGCGCTCGATATCTCGTCGCTGCCCGGCAAGCTCGCCGATTGTTCCGAGCGCGACCCGGCCAAATCCGAACTCTTCCTGGTGGAGGGCGACTCGGCAGGCGGCTCGGCCAAGCAGGGCCGCTCGCGTGAAAACCAGGCGATCCTGCCACTGCGCGGCAAGATCCTCAACGTCGAGCGCGCGCGTTTCGACAAGATGCTGTCGAGCCAGGAAATCGGCACGCTGATCACCGCGCTCGGCACGTCGATCGGCAGTGACGAGTTCAACGCCGACAAGCTGCGCTATCACAAGATCATCATCATGACGGACGCCGACGTCGACGGCGCCCACATCCGCACGCTGCTGCTCACCTTCTTCTTCCGGCAGATGCCGGTGCTGATCGAGCGCGGCCACCTCTATATCGCCCAGCCGCCGCTCTACAAGGTGGCCCGCGGCAAGTCCGTCCAGTATCTCAAGGACGAGAAGGCGCTTGAAGATTATCTGATCAACATGGGCCTCGAGGAGGCTTCGCTCGAACTCGCTTCGGGCGAAGTGCGCGTCGGCCAGGATCTCCGCGAGGTCATAAACGATGCGCTGCGACTACGCTCGCTGATGGATGGGCTCCACTCCCGCTACAATCGCTCGGTCGTGGAGCAGGCTGCCATCGCCGGAGCGCTCAACGTGGAACTCAACGGCGAGCGCGACGAATATCAGTTGATCGCCGCCGAAGTGGCCCGCCGGCTGGATGTCATCGCCGAGGAGACCGAACGCGGATGGGAGGCAACGGTGACGGCGGAAGGCGGGCTGAAGCTCGAGCGCATGGTGCGCGGCGTCAAGGAAGCGGCCGTGCTCGACATGGCGCTGATCGGTTCTTCGGATGCACGCCATATCGATCAGCTCAAGGCACGGCTTAAGGAGGTCTATGGCGCTCCGCCGGTGCTGCGCCGCCGCGACGGCACGCAGGAGATCAGCGGTCCGCGCGCCCTCCTCGACGCGATCTTCGCCGCCGGCCGCAAGGGGCTCACCATGCAGCGCTATAAGGGCCTGGGCGAAATGAACGCCGAGCAATTGTGGGAGACGACCCTCGATCCGAACGTCCGTTCGCTGCTGCAGGTCAAGGTTACCGATGCGACGGATGCGGATGGTCTGTTCTCGCGCCTGATGGGCGACGAAGTGGAGCCGCGGCGCGACTTCATCCAGGAAAACGCACTGAGCGTCGCCAATCTCGATATCTGACGCGCACGTATAGGCGCGGCACTTTGATCATGGTTCCGACGAGAGCAAGGCGATCCACGCCCTGCTCTCGTCTTTCGGAAGCTCGATCGCTCGCGGATCATTCGCCCGTGAAACGTCCTTCGAAGACGAATTCGCTGACGGGCTTGCGCTGGCTTGGTTTTTCGCGTTCCCGCAGATCGTCCGGCAGGGTGGAAGGATCCGCAATCCTGCCGATCGCGACGGCTGCCTCGACCCGGTAGTGCTCCGGAACACCGAGCACCTGCATGGCCTTCTCTCTGTCGACCCCCGCCATCGCATGGGCATGCCATCCGGCGAGCTGCGTCTGCAGCGCGAGCGCGAACCAGGACGCTCCCGTGTCGAATGCGTGCGTATAGGCCGGCCTCAGCTCGCCGGTCGATGTGACCCTGTGGGTCTTCGAAAGGATGATGACCAGGGCAGAGGCGTTTTTCGCCCAGCGCTGATTGCCCTCGTCGAGCGTCGACAGCAGGCGAGCGAAATGCCCGGTGCCGTGGCGGGCGTAGACGAAGCGCCAGGGCTGAAGATTGCTGGCCGAAGGCGCCCAGCGCGCGGCTTCGAAGAGCGCGAGCAGATCCTTTTCTCCGATCTCCTCGCCTGTGAAGGCGCGCGGCGACCAGCGCTCCAGAAAGATCGAGTGGATGGGGTGATCGGCTCTTCTATGGTTGATTTCTGTCACGAAGGAACATCCTTATTTCTTGCAGATACGCACCTGTCCGACGCATCGCCATTCCTGCGCGTCAGCTCAGCAGGCGCGAAGGATCCGTAAACCGCAATCATGTGATTGTCGAACCGGCGAAAAAAGCTGTATAAGTTCTGTAGATTTTTTGAGGAAGGACTCGACATGAATCTGAAAGACCCGTCGCTGTTTCGCCAGGCTGCTCTCGTAGGCGATACCTGGATCGAAGCCGACCCGAAGAATGCGATCGAGGTGAACAATCCGGCGACTGGCGAAATCATCGGCCGCGTTCCGAAGCTCGGCGCCGCCGAGACCAGAACGGCGATCGAGGCCGCGGCGCGGGTGCAGAAGGAATGGGCGGCGCGGACCGCCAAGGAGCGCTCGGCGGTGCTGCGCCGCTGGTTCGAGCTGATGATCGAAAACAAGGACGATCTCGGCCGGATTCTGACGATGGAGCAGGGCAAGCCGCTCGCGGAGGCGACCGGCGAGATCGTCTACGGAGCGAGCTTCATCGAATGGTTCGCGGAAGAGGCGCGGCGTGTCTATGGCGACCTGGTTCCCGGTCATCAGAAGGATAAGCGCATTCTGGTGATGAAGCAGCCGATCGGCGTCGTCGCCGCGATCACGCCGTGGAATTTTCCGAACGCGATGATCACTCGCAAGGCCGGGCCGGCCTTTGCCGCCGGTTGCGCCATGGTCTTGAAGCCTGCCGCGCAGACGCCGTTTTCGGCGATCGCCATCGCCGTGCTCGCCGAGCGCGCGGGCATGCCGAAAGGCCTCTTCAGCGTCATCACCGGCTCAGCGCGCGAGATCGGCGCCGAGATGACTTCGAACCCGACCGTCCGCAAGCTTACCTTTACCGGCTCGACCGAGGTCGGCGCAGAGCTCTATCGCCAGAGCGCGGCCACGATCAAGAAGCTTGGCCTGGAACTCGGCGGCAACGCCCCGTTCATCGTTTTCGATGATGCCGATCTCGATGCGGCGGTCGAAGGCGCGCTGATCGCCAAGTTCCGCAACAATGGCCAGACCTGCGTCTGCGCCAACCGCATCTATGTGCAGGACGGCGTCTACGAGGCGTTTTCGGAGAAACTCGCCCAGGCCGTCGGCAAGCTCAAAACCGGCAACGGGATGGAGGACGGCGTCATCCTCGGACCGCTGATCGACCAGCCGGCGCTGAAGAAGGTCGAGGAGCACGTGGCGGATGCGCTTGCGAAGGGCGCGCGCGTGGTGCAGGGCGGCCGTCGCCATTCGCTCGGCGGCACCTTCTACGAAGCGACGGTGCTGGCCGACGTGACCCAGTCGATGGCGGTCGCGCGGGAAGAGACATTCGGCCCGGTGGCGCCGCTCTTCCGCTTCAAGGACGAGTCGGATGTGATCGCACAGGCGAACGACACCGAATTCGGCCTTGCCTCCTATTTCTATGCCAAGGACCTCGCCCGCGTCTTCCGCGTGGCGGAAGCGCTGGAATATGGCATGGTCGGTGTCAATACCGGCCTGATCTCCACGGCGGAGGCACCCTTTGGTGGCGTCAAACTCTCGGGCCTCGGTCGCGAGGGGTCGAAATACGGCATCGAGGAATTCATGGAGATCAAATATGTCTGCCTCGGCGGCATCGCCTGAGGCGGCGCTCCCTCGAAAAACCGGCTGGAAAGTTCTGGCCGGTTTTTTCTTTTGCCGGTAAGAGGCTGGGAAGCACTCGGTCGCCGCCGGCCGATTGCGGCAGACACACTCGGACGCAGAAGGAGAGCAATCGATGCCCGCCCCGAAAAACACCTTCAAAGCGGCGATCCGCGAAAACCGCTTTCAGCTCGGTCTCTGGGTGGCGCTCGCCAGTCCCTATGCGGCGGAAGTGGTGGCCGGCAGCGGTTATGACTGGCTGCTAATCGATGGCGAGCATGCGCCGAACGATATTCCCATGCTGGCGGCGCAGTATCGCGCCGTCGCCGGCGGAGGCAGTCATCCGATCGTCCGCCTGCCGGTCGGCGACGCGGTCATGATCAAGCAGATCCTCGATGCCGGCGTGCAGACGCTGTTGATCCCGATGGTCGACAATGTCGAGCAGGCGCGGCAGCTCGTGCGCGCCGTGCGTTACCCGCCGCATGGCGTTCGCGGTGTCGGTGCCGCTCTCGGCCGGGCAACGAACTTCAGCCGCATCGGCGACTACCTCGAAAACGCCAACGAAGAGATCTGTCTGCTGCTGCAAATCGAGAGCCGGGCAGGGCTCGAGGCGATCGACGCCATCGCTGCGCTGGACGGCGTCGACGGCCTGTTCGTCGGTCCGGCGGATCTTGCCGCGGACATGGGGCACCTCGGCAATCCGGGTCATCCGGAGGTACGGACAGCCATAATCGAGGCCTTCGCGCGGATCGAGCGTGCCGGCAAGGCACGCGGGATCATGACCCTCGACCCCGCCCAGGCGCGCGACTATCGCGAGCTCGGTGCCGATTTCATGGCGATCGGCACCGATGTCACCTTGCTCGTCAGCGCAACGGAGCGGCTG
This sequence comes from Sinorhizobium sp. KGO-5, assembly GCF_036245905.1. Classification (NCBI taxonomy): domain Bacteria; kingdom Pseudomonadati; phylum Pseudomonadota; class Alphaproteobacteria; order Hyphomicrobiales; family Rhizobiaceae; genus Sinorhizobium; species Sinorhizobium sp. KGO-5. The sequence continues at coordinate 401 of NZ_BDIZ01000008.1, read as the reverse complement.
CGCCGGGAATTTCTTGGAGAGAGCGGACCGATACGGACGGAATCCGGCTATTGATCGATTCCTCACAAGGACTGGGAAGGGCGTCTCATAAGACGCGCGGGCTGTAGGAAACTTTTTGGAGGACGGCAATCTCTCCTCCGTCCTCATCCCTGTGCTCGTCACAGGGATCCAGCAGCGCCGCGTCTGCGGCGCGGGAAGAGTTCTTTCAGCCCAAGGACTTGGTCTGGCTGGATCCCTGTGACGAGCACTGTTGGGGTGGACGGCTCCCAACGGCATCGCAATGTGCCAGAGTGAGTCGTTAAGACATCAATCGAGGGAGACCGTCCGTGGAGCAGATTATCCGAATTGGCATGGATACGTCAAAGAGCGTTTTCCAGTTGCATGGAGTGAACGCCGCCGAG
>NZ_BDIZ01000007.1:0-221528 GCF_036245905.1 Sinorhizobium sp. KGO-5 | reverse complement strand
AGGGACCGCACTCTCTCCTCACCTCATCCCTGTGCTCGTCACAGGGATCCAGCAGCGCCGCGTCTGCGGCGCGGGAAGCGTTCTTTCAGCCCAAGGACTTGGTCTGGCTGGATTCCTGTGACAAGCATAGGAATGAGGGTATCGAACAAGCCGCGTCGGGTATCTAGAATATCAACAGGCCTGAGATCGACCCTAACATCGTGATCTAACGGACACCCCAGCCTTCCTCGAAAACGAGATCTTCGAGCGGCAAGCGCTGCCGCCAGCCCTTCGCGGCGAGTTCCGGCTCTTGGTACAGCTTGTCGACGAAACCCAGGCAAAGCCAGGCAACGATTTCGATATGCTCCGGAATTCCGAGAATCGCCTTGATCTCCCTCTCATGGAAAATGCTGACCCAGCCGACGCCCACTCCCTCGGCGCGTGCGGCAAGCCAGAGGTTCTGGACGGCGCAAACGGTCGAGTACAGATCCATCTGCGGATTATGGGTGCGGCCCAGGACGACCGCTCCGCCGCGCGTCCGGTCGCAGGTCACGCAAATGCTGAGCGGCGCCTTGCGAATGCCTTCGAGCTTCAGCGAGCGATACTTCGCCTGCCTTTCGCCGGAAAACATTTCTGCGGCCTCGTCATTGGCGCGCCGGAATGCCTGCCAGACTTTCTCCCGCGTCTCGTCCCGACGAACGAGCACGAAGTTCCAAGGTTGCATGAAGCCGACGGACGGCGCCTGGTGCGCCGCAGCGAGCAGTCGCGCGACCAGATCCTCAGGCAGTGGTTCGGGCAGGAATTCGTCGCGCACGTCGCGGCGGGTCTCTATGGCACGATAGACGGCGGCGCGCTCGTCCGGCGAAAAAGCTCCGGCCGCCGCAAGGCAGCCGTTCTGGTCAGGCAGCATCGTTCGATCCCCAACAATGCGGAAACCTCCCGCCGTCCGCGCGGGGCCGGTCTATCTCGCCAGGCCGGTCTTCTGACTTCGGATCATCCGTTCGCGCCGCCTTCCCGAATCACGTGAAGATTCAGTGGCAAAGGTCTGAAAAGATTCAGACCAACCTGGCGAGAACGTCCCCGTCACAGCGTTGGGCACGTGCCGGAACTGCACCGGCTTCCCGATTCTCCCGCATTTCGCGGGCACCTGACGGCGGCATATGGCCACAGCTCCCCTCGAAACGCAAGGCGAGCAAGAGGGGAGCTTCAGAGCGGTGCCTCCGGGTGAGGCGAGGCGTCATAGGCACCCCAGATCGACTGATCGAAGCAGATGACGGAACCCGTCATGAGGCCGGATTCTGCCGATGAGAGATAGGCGCAGGCACGCGCGACCTCGGCCGGGTCTACGAGCCTGCCGAAGGGCTGGCTCGCCGCCGCCTTTTCCAGCCAGTTCGCAGGCGCATCGTGATATTCGCGCTGGATCCGGTCTTCGCCTTCCGAGGCCATCCAGCCGATGTTGAGGCCGTTGACCCGTATCCGGTTGCGCAGGACGGCATAGGCGGTGTTCCTGGTCAGCGTCTCCAGCGCCCCCTTCGACGCACAATAGGCTGTGATGAAGGGCTGGCCCGCCTTCGCCGACATGGAACCGATATTGACGATCGTGCCCTCCGTCTTCTCCCGCCGCATCACCTTTATCACCTCCTGCATCAGGAAGAATGGCGCCCGCACATTGACCGCGAACATCCGGTCGAAGAGTTCCGGGCTGGTGTCGAGGATCGTGCCGCGATCCGTGATCGCCGCGGCGTTGACCAGCGCGTCGACACGGCCGAAAGTGCGGTCGCAAGCAGCGACGACCGCACGGGCATCCTCCACCCGCTCGAGATCCGCCGGTACGTAGACGACCTTCGAACCGGTCGCCGCGGCGATCTCGGCAGCTTTCGCCTCGCCCTTCGCCGCGTTGCGCCCGCAAATGACGACGCCGGCGGCGCCACGCTCGGCAAAGAGTGCGGCGATAGCGGCACCGAGCCCCTGCGTGCCACCGGTCACGATGGCGATCTTCCCGTCCAAACGGGCGTGGTCCGTGCTCATCCTGTTCCTCCCTTTGATATGTTGGTGAATATGGCTTCGTGACCGTACATTGAGCCAGGTGGTTTAGCTTAGCTTTCTCGCCGCCTGATCGGCCAACGCCTCGGCAAACGCCTCGGCACTCCATTCACCGGCAAGCGCTTCGTGCATCAGCTGCGCCTGCGTCCTGGGCGCCAGACCGCCAACCGGCGGATCACGATCGAGATTGGTCGGGAATGAATAGCCTTCGGCGCACGCGGCAACCGCATGGGCAATTTCGTCCTGCTTGAGCTTGCCGCCGGCCGCAAGGACTTTCAGAGCCGGAAAGAGCACGGCGCACATGTGTTCGCGATCCACCGTTTCCATCGCCCTGCCGAAGGCGGAGGATACCTGCAGAAGATTGGCCACACGCTTGATTCCCGCAGACCGGTTGCTGCCCGCGGCGTGGAAAAGTGCCGGGTTGAAGAACACGACATCGCCCTTCTCCAGCGGCAATTGCACATGATTCTCTTCGAAATAGGCGCGGAACTCCGGCCGTCTCAAAGCGAGATATCCAGGCAGATACGTCTGGCTATAGGGCAGGAACAAGGTTGGCCCGCTTTCGACCGGCATGTCGCAATGAGCGACCGCGCCCTGGAGCGTCAGGACCGGCGAGAGCCTGTGCACATGCGCCGGATACTGCTCTATGACGGCCGAGGTCTGGAAGCCCAGATGGTAGTCGCGATGCGGCGATTGAGACGCGCCGCCCGGATTGACGCGATTGACCTGCGCCGTCATCTGGTAGCTCGGACCAAGCCATGCCTCACTGACAAGCGCGATGATGGCGTTGGCGTAGTAGGCGGCGAAATTCTCAGGGTTCTTCAGGCAGTGCTTTTCCAGAGAATTCCAGATCCGGTCGTTGGCGCCGGGCTTGGCGAAATGATCGCCGCCGCCGCTGTTGGTGCGGTGCTGCTCCTCGATGATCTCATCGAAGATGCGGCTCGCTTCATCGACCACATGCGTATCGGTGAAGGCGCGCTTGAAGACCGCGACCCCCGGCCCCGTCGCAAGCACTTCGCAGATCTCCGCAAGCACCGACCGCCTGCCGTCCTGCGTGCCGCAATCACCGATAAGACGGGCGCTGTCATAGATCAGGACGTTCTTCTGGCAGTCTGCCGCGTGCGGATAGTCCGCCAGGCCGACACGGTGCTCGACCGCGGCGCGAAATTCCTCGATATCGCAGGCCGCCTCACTGAGCCAGACGCGTTCCAGACGCGCTCTCGCGGGATTGTCCGTCTTCATCAGTTCTCCTCCTCAAGGACGACGATGATCCGACTATACGGCTTGCCCGCTTCTGATATAGAGCAGGAATCCATCAAAAAGCCATCAGGAGGGATCGGTGGCACATCCGTTTCTCGTCAAGGACATCGCCTTCCAGGCGGGACTCAGTACGGCGACTGTCGATCGCGTCCTCAACGGCCGGAGGGGCGTGCGCCAGCAAACGGTAATGCGCGTCAATGCAGCCATTCGTGAACTCGAGAGGCAGCAGGCCGGCCTTGAGGTACAGGGACGCAAATTTGCCGTCGACGTGGTGATGGAGGCACCGGAACGCTTTACCGAAGCGGTTCGCAAGGCATTCGAAAGCGAAGCCGCGACCTTCATGCCTACCGTTTTCCGGTCCCGCTTCCATTTCGCCGAGACCATGCGGCCGCAGGACATCAGCCAGTTGCTCGACCGTATTCGGCTTCGCGGAACCGACGGAGTAGTCCTCAAGGCGCCCGACGTGCCGGAGATTGCCGGCGCCGTAGCGCGGCTCGAAGAAGCGGGAGTTGCGGTCGTCACGCTCGTTACCGATCTGCCGCATTCATCGCGGACGGCCTATGCGGGGGCTGACAACCGCGCCGCCGGGGAAACCGCAGCCTACCTGATCGGCGAGCGCTTCGCGGACCGTCCTGCGACGGTGCTGGTCACCATATCGAGCAGCCGCTTTCGCGGCGAAGAGGAACGCGAGATCGGCTTTCGCCGCGTGCTGCGGGAAAAATATCCGCATATCGGCGTGATCGAGATCAGCGAGGGCCACGGCAGGAACGAGGAGACAGGCGCACTTGCCCTCAAGGCAATCGGCAGCCATCCGGAGATCAATGCTGTTTATTCGATCGGCGGAGGCAATCCCGCCGTGCTCGACGCCTTCAGACAGTTGCAGCGCGGCTGCCTTCTTTTCGTCGCTCACGACCTCGACGAGGACAATCTGGACCTCCTGCGTCAGGGCCTTGTCCAGTTCGTTCTTCACCACGACCTGAAAACGGACGTCCGCATGGCTTTCCACGCGGTCATGGAGCGCCGGGGCGCGCTGCGCGCCTCCGAAAAGCGGCATCTTTCCGCCGTCGAAGTAATCACCCCTTACAACCTGCCGCGTGTCTGACCCCGCAGGCTATTCCTCCGGCTGATAACGTACGAAGGCAAAGGCGGTGCCCGAGGGCGACCAGTTCGGGACGTTCACCGTCCCCTGCCCGCCGAAGAGTTCGAACAGTACGCGCGCATTGCCGCCGTCCGCATCCATCAGGCGGAGACGCACGTCGAGATCGCGCGGGTGATCGAAGACATCGCCGTCATAGGAGAGCACGAGCAGGTGCCTGCCGTCCGGCGACGGATGCGGAAACCAGTCGCCGTAAGGGCTGTCGGTGATACGCTGTAGATCCGCGCCGTCCGGCCTCACCCGCCAGATCTGCATGCGGCCGGTACGGCTTGAATTGAAATAGATCCACTCCCCGTCCGCAGACCAGTCCGGCCCGTCATTGCGGCCCTGCCCCTGCGTCAGGCGGCGTTCCTCCCCGCCTTCGACCGGGATCGTGTAGATGTCGAAGACCTGATCGCGGATTCCGCAATAGGCCAGCATGCGCCCGTCGGGCGACCAACCGTGCCAGTAGGACGGCAGGTTGCGTGTGACGAGCCGCGGCGTGCCGCCTTCTGCCGGCAGGAGATAGATTGCCGAACTGCCGAATTCCGTCTTGTCGCTGATCACGAGCGTGCTGCCGTCGGGCGAAATCCCGTGATCGTTGTTGCAGCGCCGGGCAAAGCCGGTATCGATCTCCGTGGGCTCGGAACCGTCGAAGCCAAGCCGATAAAGCCTGCCGTCGCCGTTGATGATGAGGAATTTTCCGTCGGGTGACCAGTTCGGTGCCTCGACCAGCCGCTCCGTCTGCCAGACGACGCGCGTCTCGCCGGTCGCGATGTCGAAGATCTCCACCGAACTGCGCATGCTACCCCCTGTCGCGGAAGCGGTTGGTGATCGGATAACGCCGGTCGCGGCCGAAATTCTTCCTGGTGATCTTCACGCCCGGCGCCGACTGGCGGCGCTTGTATTCAGCGATGTAGAGCAGGTGCTCGATCCGGTGAACGGTTGCCTCTTCATGCCCGCGCGCGACGATCTCCTCCGTGCTCATTTCCTTCTCGACCAGGCATTCGAGAATGTCGTCCAGCACCGGATAAGGCGGCAGCGAATCCTGATCCGTCTGGTCGGGGCGGAGTTCGGCCGACGGCGCCTTGTCGATGATGTTCTGCGGAATGACTTCGCCAGACGGGCCCAGCGCTCCCGGCGGAACGGTGCCGTTTCGCCAGCGTGCCAGCGCGTAAACCTGCATCTTGTAGAGATCCTTGATCGGATTGAAGCCGCCGTTCATGTCGCCGTAAAGCGTGGCGTAACCGACCGACATTTCGGATTTGTTGCCCGTCGTCACCACCATGGAGCCGAATTTGTTGGATATCGCCATCAGGATCGTCCCGCGCGTACGGCTCTGAAGGTTTTCCTCGGTAATGCCCGCCTCGGTTCCCTCGAACATGTCGGAGAGCGCGCTGAGGAAGCCCTCGACCGGCTCTTCGATCGCAACGATGTCGTAGCGGCAGCCGAGCGCCTTGGCGCATGCCTCGGCATCCTGCAACGACTCGCGCGAGGTGTAGCGGTAGGGCAGCATGACCGTGCGAACCCGCTCCTCGCCCAACGCATCCACCGCAAGCGCCGTGCAGATCGCCGAATCGATGCCGCCGGACAGGCCGAGAACGACGTTCCTGAAGCCGTTCTTGTTGACGTAATCGCGAAAGCCCAGCATGCAGGCGCGGTAATCCGCCTCTTCGCCTTCCGGTATGCGCGACTTGAGCCCGTTGGTCGAGGTCCAGCCGCCCGCGCCCCTTTTCCATTCGGAGACGGCCACCGCCTCTTCGAATTGGCTCATCTGGAATGCCAGCGACTTGTCCGCGTTGAAGGCGAAACTCGCGCCGTCGAAAACCAGCTCGTCCTGGCCGCCGAGCTGGTTGGCATAGATCATCGGCAGACCGGTCTCGATCACCTGCCGCAGCACCACCTGATGGCGCACGTCGACCTTGCCTCGGTAGTAGGGCGAACCGTTCGGTGACAGGAGAATTTCGGCGCCACTCTCCGCGAGGGTCTCGCAGACGCCGAGATCGCCCCATATGTCCTCGCACACCGGTATGCCGATCCGCACGCCGCGAAAGTTCACCGGGCCCGGCATCTCACCCGCGTCGAAGACGCGCTTTTCGTCGAATTCGCCGTAGTTCGGCAAGTCGACCTTGTCGCGGATGGCGATGATCGTCCCAGCGTCGAGAACTGCAACGGAATTGTGCCGGAGGCCGGCGGCCTGCCGCGGAAAGCCGATAACCACGCCCGGCCCGCCATCTGCCGTCTCCGCCGCAAGCTTCTCCACCGCCTGCTCGCAGGCCTTCAGGAAAGCGGGCTTCAAGACGAGGTCTTCCGGCGGATAGCCGGAGATGAAGAGCTCGGTCAGAAGCAGGAGATCGGCGCCTTCGCGCGCCGCCGCCGTTCGCGCCTCGCGTGCTTTCGCGACGTTGCCGGCAATGTCTCCGACCGTGGGATTGAGCTGTGCCACGGCGATCCGTAGCGTTGAGGGAGCGGCTTTCTGTGCAGTCATGAGCGGGCCCGTCGTCTCTCGTCAGCGAATGCATGTGTCGTTCGCGCTGTTCTTACCGCATCCGGGAGAAAAAAACCCGCACTCAATCGAGATCCGGCTGAAAAAATCCGAAAAGCTTCGTGTTTTCGGACCGTTAAGCGCAGCGCAGAAATTCTTTAGCCGCCACAGGAACCTGGCAGCGGCGGCGCCGTTTCCGCCATTCATCCCCTGTTCAAGATGACAGTCGTATGACGGTAGAGTGAAATATTTGTGAAACTGGAGACGCCCGTTGGCCCGTATCGATTCCGCCGTGAGCAGCTCTCAAGTCTACGCCGACGGGCAAGGCTCTTCCGCAAGATATACGAGAACCCTGTCGGGCGCCCGCAGTGCGCTCTTCACGCTTCTCATTGCGACGGCGCTCGTCTTCACCGTCGAATTGATCGTGCGCTGGTCCTTGCCCGAAACCGTCGCCTATTTCACCGATCCCATGCGCCCGGCCTGGACCACGGTCGCCGTGTTCTTCCTCGCCATGCTCGGCGTCGATGCCGTGTTCGGCCGCGAGCACAAGGCCGCGCTGCTCGTCGCGCCGCTCGCCGTTGTGCCGGCATTCATCAGTCAGCAGAAGCAGGTCTTCCTGTCCGATCCGCTCTATCCGACCGATTTCCTTTTCGGCCGGCAGATCATGGAATTGATGCCGGTACTCGTGAAGGACAGGCCGTGGACCGCAGTCGGCGTCGTCGCCGGTTTGATCGCGGCCATCGTCGTTGGCGCGCTCCTGCTGCGGTTCGCCTGGCGGAATTTTCCCAAGCTGACACGTCGGGAGCGGCTGATGCGGATCGCATTCGCCCTGCCGCTGCTGGTCGCATTCTGGAACATCATGGACTACAACCAGTTCTCGTGGATCCGTGACCGGCTTCGTGTCATCCCCATCATGTGGGACCAGACCGAGAACTACCGCCACAACGGCTTCGCGCTTGCTTTTGCCATCAACCTCCCGATGGCCAACGTAAACGCGCCGGCCGGCTATATGGCGGACGCGATCGACCGGATTCCGGTAAAGTCGCTTCCCGCCGGCACGACCCATCGCGGCAAACCGGATGTGATCGTGCTGATGAGCGAGTCTTTTTGGGATCCTACGCGGCTTCCCAAGGTGAAGCTCACGCCCGATCCCATGCCGACGATCCGTGAACTGCAGGGCGGCAACGTCTTTTCTCCGGAATTCGGCGGCATGACCGCCAATGTCGAATTCGAAGCGCTGACCGGTTTTTCCAACGCGTTCCTGCCCTATGGCAGCATCCCCTACCAGCAATATATCCGCAATCCGATTCCCTCGCTCGCCACCTTCTTCCGCGGCGAAGGCTATGTTTCGCGCGCCATTCATCCTTTCCAGGGATGGTTCTGGAACCGCACAGCCGTCTACAAGGCCTTCGGTTTCGACATGTTCCGGTCGGAAGAGAACATGCCGGCCATGCAGAAGCGCGGCATCTTCGCGTCGGACGAGTCTTTGACGGAGGAAATCATCCGCCAGGCGGACGAGGTGGAGGATCCTTTCTTCTTTTTCGCGGTGACCCTGCAGGGCCATGGTCCCTATGAGGCCAACCGCTATGCGAAGAACACGATCAAAGTCGAGGGCGATCTTCCCGAGGCCGACCGCCAGGTGCTCGCCACCTATGCGCAAGGCGTGAAGGAAGCCGACGACAGCCTCAAGATGCTGATGGACTGGGCGAAAGAGCGCGACCGGGAGACGATCATCGTTCTCTTCGGCGACCACCTCCCACCGCTGAACACCGTCTATTCCAGCACCGGTTACATGAAGGGCATTACGGCCGAGCGCAAGGGACCGAAGGATCAGATGAAGGCCGAGCATGAGACGCCGCTCGTCGTCTGGTCGAACAAGACGGGGCCGAAGAAGAACATCGGCACGATCAGCCCGGCCTTCCTTTCCTACCAGATCCTGAAACAGGCGGGCTACGAGCATCCCTACTACACGGGGTTCCTCGGCAAGGTCTACGACCACTACCGTGTCCTCGACCGTTACATGCTGATCCGCAAGAACGGCAAGGAGGTCGCCGACTGGCTGCGCCAGCCGAAGATTCCCGCATCGCTGCGTGACTACCGCTTCCTGCAGCACGACATGATGTTCGGCAAGCGCTACAGCACCGAGCGCTTCTTCAAGTCCCACGCCGAGCTTTACAGCGCTGGTTTGTGAACGGACTCGGCTAGGACGGCCAATCCCCCCGGCTCCACGAAGCGTTTCACTGCTTTCGACAAGCAGTGAAGCGCTTCTTGATTCCGGGCGAACCGTGCCCCCTCGGGAAAATGTGGCAGACGCCACCGAATTCAATTAAAACGCGAATAAATATTTCCTAAATTTCAATTTTCCACAAGCAAAAACAAATACTTGCAGGCGTATAGAATAATTAACGATTGTGGCGCAGCCTGAAGCTGCAGAGACAATGGGAAACAAATACTCAGAATACTTCGGAGGTGCCGCATGTCCGTTTTCAACCGCCTGCTCGGCAGTCGGAAGGGTGCTGCCGCCATTGAATTCGCAGTCATTGCGCCGCTTTTCTTCATGTGCGTGCTGACGCTGATAGCCTACGGGATCTATCTGAGCGCCGCACATTCGATCCAGCAGATAGCCGCGGATGCGGCACGGACGGCGATTGCGGGCCTTTCCGAAGAGGAGCGGGAGCGCCTTGCGACCGATTACATCCGGCGCACGACGATGAGCCAGACCTTCATCGACTCCTCCCGCATGAACGTCACCGTGCGCGATGACGCCAACAATACCAACCAGTTCACCGTCACCATCTCCTATGACGCAAGCGACCTCCCCATCTGGAAGCTCTTCACCTTTGCCCTGCCGGGTGAGCAGATCGAGCGTTACGCGACGATACGCGTGGGAGGCATCTGAGATGCAGGGAGCGACATCCGTCTTCCGGCGATGCCTGAAGTCCCGCACCGGCAATATCGGCGTCTCGGCGGCCCTCGTCATGCCGCTGGTGGTCGCGTCGATGGGGCTCGGCATCGATTACGGCTATCTCACCCTTCAGCGGCGCGAGCTGCAGTCTGTTGCGGACCTCGCCTCGATCGCGGCCGCCGCCAATGTAAGTTCAGCCGAAGAGGCCGTGCTCGCCCACTTCCGGAGCAACGGTCTCGGCTTCGCCGTCTCGACTCCCTCGGGGCTGCTGACTGTGGACGGCAAGCTCCTGCCCAACGATGTCGAGACCGCCGCAAAGGGGGTGGCTACGATCGTGCGCGGGCGCTATGTCCCCGACCCGACGATCGATGCCGGCCAACGGTTCATCAGGGGGGCCCTGCCCGCCGACGCCGTCCAGGTTACGCTTGAGAAGAAGGGCGACATCTATCTTGCGGCGCTGTTCAGTGACTCGCCCGATATGAGCGTCATCGGCACCGCGGCGAGTTCGAAAATCGCTGCCTTCTCCGTCGGCTCCCGCCTTGCCAGCCTCAATGGTGGCCTCTTGAACGCGATCCTCGGCCAGATGCTCGGCACCAATGTGGCGCTGAAGGTCATGGATTACGAGGCATTGATTGACGCCGACATCGATATCCAGCCATTCCTCAAGATCATCGCCACCCGCCTCAGTCTCACGGCCGCTTCCTATGAAGACGTGCTGGCGACGGAGCTGACGATGCCGCAACTGCTCGGATCGCTGCGGCTCGTGCAGGGGCTTTCCGGAACGGTGACTTCAGCGCTCAAGTCCGTCGAACTCGCAACAGCCGGGAACAGGCAGACATTCACTCTGGCGCAGATCCTCAACATCGACCCGAAAAAGAGCCTCAGCATAGATGCGGGCTCGGACTGGTCGATGAAAGTCAGTGCATTGCAAATCGTCTCTGCCGCTGCGGTGATTGCCAACGGCGAACATCAGATCGCGCTCGACGCCGTTGCGGGCCTGCCAGGTATTGCCTCGGTAAAGGTCAGGCTCGCGATCGGTGAACCGCCCGTGGAAACGCCGAGCCATCGCCTTGGTTCACCGGGCGCGGCAGTAAGAACGGCACAGACGCGCCTCGCCGTCGAAGTCGTCATCGACGGTCTCGCGGCTCTCGCCGGGACCCGCATTCGGCTGCCGATCTATGTCGAACTCGCCCATGCGGAAGCAAAGCTCTCGGATATCCGTTGCTACGGCGGAACGCCGGAGAATGCGGCGGTGATCATAGATGCGGTTCCCGGCGTGGCGGAGATCGCCCTCGGCGATGTCGATCCCACCGTCCTGTCGAGCTTTTCGTCCGACGCCCGGGTGACCCGGGCGCGGCTCCTCGACGGTCTCATCAAGATCGACGGCATCGCCCATGTCGAGTCCAAGAACCTGCAACCCTCTCGCCTGGCGTTCAGCCCCACCGAGGTTGCCTCGCGGACGATCAAGAGCGTCTCGACCAGGGATATCCTCTCTTCCACGACCAAGACCCTGCTAGGCAATCTCGACGCCCAGATCAATGTGGGCGGTCTCCTCTCGATCGGAAGTCCGACTTTATTGCAGCAGGCCCTGGCGCAAACACTCGGCGCGGTGACCGCACCCGTCGATCAATTGCTCTACAATCTACTGCTCCTCGTCGGCGTACGCATCGGCGAGGCCGACGTGCGCGTCACCGGCGTCAAATGCCAACGGCCCGTTCTTGTTCAGTAAAGCGCTCGCACACGTGCCGATTTCAATTTCGTGTGAAACAAATCGCAGGCCTTGCGCATTGTTCATTACGCGTGAATGGTAAATGCGGGGCGAAGGGACCATTGCAGTGCCCCCAGCGCAGGAGTGGGGGCGCGCGCAGCAGATGCAGCGGGTCGCGGAGAAGGGCAGCTCTGAGCAGCAGGTACCAACCGGCTTGACGGTTAGCGACTTGGTGCAAAATCCAAATTTCCCGCAAATATTGCAGGCAGGCGCGCGAACGCTGATCGCCGTCAATGACCTCTTCCCGCGCGTTGCGCGGCTGGTGGCGTCACACCAGAAGTGGATGCTGACCCAAGCGGCCTATTCCCTGCATCTCGAACGGGATGCCAACAACCCGGAATCAGGCATCACTGCCGCGCGGTTGCTCAAATTCATGCGGGATACCGGAGGCGCCAGCCGCAACACGGCGGCCGCATTCCTGGCGGAACTGGTCGCTTACAAGCTGCTTCAGCCGGCATCCGGCGGACGTACCAAGAGAGCGCGCCCTCTCGAGCCGACCGAGGTCAGCGAGACCGCGATGCGACTCTGGTTCAAGAGTCAGATGAGCACGATCGATCTCCTCGACGGCGGAACCAGAGTCTCACGCGTCGAGGCGGACAAATCGATTTTCGAACGCGCCCAGCCGCTCGCGGCACGGCGCCTCCTCTCCGACGGCAGATGGACGACGCCGCCGAAGGGTGTCGCCATCTTTGTCTGGTCCGAATCGGGCGGCGTGATCCTCGACGATCTCATGACGCGCGTCTGCGAATTCGTGCCGATGGACGGCAAGGTATGGGTCGATGTCAGCCTGGCGAAACTCGCCGAGCACTACCTGATATCCAATACCCATGTCCGCCGGATATTCGCCAGCGCCGACGCAGCCGGGTTCCTTGGCAAATCCGAGGATGGACGACGCGGACGGTTCTGGCTGAGCGCAAGGCTGATCGAGGAATATGTCTCCTGGCAGGCGGTCAAGATAGAGGCTTTGGCCAGCGCCTATGATCAAGCCTCCGATTGGCCTGCTTGACTGCCGAGCATTCGCTGCACGCCTGATGACGCTACGGCCGCGATCCTGGAAAGCGCGGCAGGTCGTCGCCGATATCGTAATAGCTCCCCTTGTCCGCGCAAAAGATGTGATAGCCGGGCTCGAGCGCCACCGCCCCGTCAAACGTTCCGGCGAGAATGGACGTGTAGTCCAGTCCATCCGCCTTCCAGAACAGGGCCGATCCGCAATGCCGGCAGAAACCGCGTCGCGCCTCATCGCTGGAACGGTACCAGGTCACGTTCTCGACGCCTTCCACTTCCATTTCACTGTCGAGCACATTCGTGGCCGCGTAGTAGAGCCCGGTTTGCTTTCGGCATTGAGAGCAATGGCAGAAGATCAGCTCGCGAAGCTTTCCGCGCGTCTTGAAACGCACAGCGCCGCAAAGGCAACCGCCCTCGTTTATTTCCATCGTCTGCCCCTTCGAACCTGTGCACTTCGACACATAAAAAGCCGGGCAAGCTTTCAAGCTGGCCCGGCCAAAGTCAAATTCAGAGAATGCGCCGCAGGTTCAGAAATATTGAACCGATGGCTTTATCGAAGCGATCAGCCGTTGACGACCATCTTCTTCTCGTCGCGGCCGCCCTTCATCCGCTCGGCGAGCAGGAAGGCCAGCTCAAGTGCCTGGTCGGCATTGAGGCGCGGATCGCAATGGGTGTGGTAGCGATCGGCAAGATCGTCGCCGGAAAGCGCACGCGCGCCGCCGGTGCACTCCGTGACGTCGTTGCCGGTCATCTCGATATGGATGCCGCCCGGATGCGAACCTTCGGCGCGGTGAATCTGGAAGAAGCTCTCGACTTCGGACAGAATCCGCTCGAACGGTCGGGTCTTGTAATTGTTGAGCGTGATCGTGTTGCCATGCATCGGATCGCAGGACCACACCACCTTCTTGCCCTCCCGCTCGACGGCTCGGATGAGGCGCGGCAGATGCTCGGCGACCTTGTCGTGGCCGAAGCGGCAGATCAGCGTGAGACGTCCCGCCTCGTTGGCGGGATTGAGGATGTCGATCAATTCGAGAAGGCCGTCCGCCGTCAGCGACGGGCCGCACTTCAGGCCAAGCGGATTCTTGATGCCGCGGCAATATTCGATATGCGCATGATCGGGCTGGCGCGTACGATCGCCGATCCAGATCATGTGGCCGGACGTCGCGTACCAGTCGCCCGAGGTCGAATCGACGCGCGTGAGCGCCTGCTCGTAACCGAGCAGCAGAGCTTCGTGGCTGGTGAAGAAATCCGTTTCACGCAGGCTCGGATGGTTTTCAGCGGTGATACCGATCGCCTTCATGAAATCCATCGTCTCGGAGATCCGGTCGGCGAGCTTGCGGTAACGCTCTGCCTGAGGGCTGTCCTTGACGAAACCGAGCATCCACTGATGGACGTTCTCGAGATTGGCGTAACCGCCCATGGCGAAGGCGCGAAGCAGGTTCAGCGTGGCCGCGGACTGGCGATAGGCCATGACCTGCCGCTCCGGATTGGGCACGCGTGCCTCCTCCGTGAACTCTATGCCGTTGATGATGTCGCCGCGGTAGCTCGGCAGCGTCACATCGCCCTGTTTCTCGACGCCCGACGAGCGCGGCTTGGCGAACTGGCCGGCAATGCGGCCCACCTTGACGACCGGCTGCTGCGCACCGAAGGTCAGGACGACGGCCATCTGCAGGAAGGCGCGGAAGAAATCGCGGATCGTATCGGCGCCATGCTCGGCGAAGCTCTCGGCGCAGTCGCCCCCTTGCAACAGGAAGCCGCGGCCCTCGGCGACATTGGCAAGTGCGCTCTTGAGACGGCGCGCCTCTCCGGCGAAGACAAGCGGCGGATACTTGGCAAGACGCGCCTCCACGCTATCGAGCGCTGCGAGGTCCGGATAGTCCGGCACCTGCTGAATGGGTTTTTGCCGCCAGCTGTTCGGAGTCCAAGTCTGTGCCATTTCCATCACCTGTTGTCTGACGCGGATCGGCCCGCGTCGCGCCCTGCGGCCGTCACGCCGCCCGGCATCCGGATTTGCATGCGTCCGCGTCGGCAGCCCCGCCGATACCTGCGATCTGCCACAACGCCCGGGGCGGACTACTTTCGCGGATGCGGGCTTATAAACGTTAACAGGGGGCTTGGAAAGCCATCCTACCAGAAAACGTGGACTGCCACGACGCTGGCGGACAAGGCTCAGCCGACCCTCTCTCCGTTCCTCACGCGATAGCTCGGCTGATACATCGTGACGAGCTCCTCCGCCGCCGTCGGGTGAACCGCCATCGTCCGGTCGAAATCGTCCTTCGTGCAGCCGGCCTTCAGCGAAATCCCCAACAACTGCGCCATCTCGCCGGCATCATGGCCGAGAATATGCGCCCCGACGACCTTGCGGTCAGAGGCATTGACCACGAGCTTCATGATCGTCTTCTCCTTACGGCCGGAGAGCGTCGCTTTCATCGGCCGGAACTCGGCGCGATAGACCTCGATCTCTTGGAATTTCCGGGCCGCTTCCTCTTCCGTGATCCCGACCGTGCCGATCTCGGGTTGCGAGAAGACGGCAGTCGCGATCAGGTCGTGGTCCGGCGAGGTCGGATTGTTCTTGTATTCCGTCTCGATGAAGCACATGGCCTCGTGGATCGCCACCGGGGTCAGTTGCACGCGATCGGTCACATCGCCGAGTGCGTAGATCCCCGGCGTGCTCGTGCGCGAAAAGGCGTCGACGATGATTGCACCGAGTTCATTGGTCCTGACGCCGGCGGCCTCAAGCCCGAGACCCGTCGTGTTCGGCACACGACCGAGCGCCAGCATCACCTGGTCGGCGACGATCTCACCATGTTTCATCGTCGTGGCCACCCGCCGCCCGTCCGCATCTGCCGACACCGACTGAATGATGTCCTCGCAGAGGATGCGGATTCCCTTCTCCTCCATGGCTGCGTGCAGACCACGCCGCATATCCTGATCGAAGCGGGACAGAATTTCCTTCCCGCGGTAGATCAGCGTCGTTTTCACGCCCAGCCCGTGGAAGATATTGGCGAATTCCACGGCGATGTAGCCGCCGCCGGCAATGAGGATCGATTCCGGCAGCGCCGGAAGATCGAAGGCTTCGTTGGAGGTGATGCACAGTTCATGGCCCGGCAGCGCGTCATGCGGACTCGGATGCCCCCCGACCGCGATAACGATGCGCTCCGCGGTGACGGTCTTGCCGCTAGCAAGCAGCTTCACGGTGTTCGGACCGGCGAGTTCGGCGCGCGTATCCAGGATCTCGGCGCCGGCATTCGCCAGGCCCTTACGGTAAAGACCCTCCAGCCGGGCGATTTCCTGTTCCTTCGCGGCAACGAGCTTGGCCCAATCGAAACGGCTCTCGCCGACGACCCAGCCGAAGCCGGCGGCATCTTCGAAATGTTCCGCAAACTGCGAGGCATAGACATAAAGCTTCTTCGGTACACAGCCGCGGATGACGCACGTCCCGCCGTAACGGAACTCCTCGGCGATCGCCACCTTCTTGCCGAGCGCCGCAGCCAGCCGCCCGCTTCTCACGCCGCCCGAACCGCCGCCGATCACGAAGAGGTCATAGTCGAAAGCGCTCATGGGAACTCCTGCAGGAAGTGAAATGTCGAATAGGCCGTCGGCCGGAGACGTCGGGCTGGAAAGCGCAAACGGAGTCGCCTTTCGCCCCTGATATAGTATTGCGGCGCAAAAAAAGAAAAGCCCGGATCGCTCCGGGCTCCTGTCTTGCGGTTAAACTCGTGCCGTCAGGTGGCGGCCAGACCGCCGGTTCGACCCGTCGTTATTGCGCAGGCGCCGCGGTGCCGGCATTTGCCGCCGGCGCATTGCCGATCTTCTCGTCGAGCGACTTCGTCGCTTCGCTGGTCAGGTCGCGCGAAACGCCGGCAGCCCAGATGTCGGCGGCCTTCAGCATCTCACGCGAGGCGATCGGGCCGTCATTCAGAAGCTTCTTGCCCGCGGTCGAGTTGTAGAAGTCGGCGATGGCGTTCAGTTCTTCGACGGTGAAGGTCTTCGCGTAGATGGTGGCGGCTTCGCGCTCCAGATCCGAACGCCGTCCGGCGAGGCTGAGCGCCTTCTCGTCCACGGTCGCGGTGATCAGCTCCTGATGGTTCGGCGAAGCCTGAATGAGGGTGTTCTTCAGGCGTTCGGCGAGGTTCGGCAGAATGTTGTCGAAGCTGTTGGTCACGCCGAGCGCGGCGATCGTCGCACGCGCAGCCTTGATCTGATCTTCCGTCACGTCCTGCGCCCGTACCGCCGGAACCGCAACCGAAACGAGGATCGCAGCAGTAGCGAAAGTGCGGGCAAGACCTGCGAATTTGTTCATATTTTTCCATGCTCCTGTGTTGGCACCTGCCGCCCGGCCGATAGCCGCCGCCTGGCTGACCTGTGCAAAAGTCTGTCTCTCGATACGCCCCGCGCCGCTGGCCGGAACGGTTCAAGAGGCCGTAAGCGTGCGCGCTCCCTCAGGACCGGCAATGATCGCCATCGACGCCATTTCTATGAAAAGCCCGTGCTCGACGACGCCCGGGATGGCGTTCAGCTCCACCGCGAGCGCATCTGCATCAGGAATACGGCCAAAAGATGCGTCGAGAATGAGGTGTCCGCCATCGGTCGTGAAGGCTCCGTCGCCGGAGGATCGCACGACGATGTCTCCTGCCAGACCCAGACGCGAAGCGGTCTTCTCGATCGCGAGCCTCGTGGCGACCTGGCCGAAAGAATTGATCTCGATCGGCAGTTTGAAAGCGCCGAGCACGTCCACGACCTTCGATTCGTCGGCGATGACGATCATCCGCGCCGAGGCGCTCGCGACGATCTTCTCGCGCAGCAACGCGCCACCGCCACCCTTGATGAGGCGTAGCCTTCCGTCGACCTCGTCGGCCCCGTCGATCGTCAGGTCCAGTTCCGGCAGTTCGTCGAGCGACTTCAGAGGCACACCGAGCTCGAGGCAGAGGCGCGCAGTCCGCTCGGACGTCGGGACGCCGGAGATCTGAAAGCCGGATGCCACTTTCTCGGCCAGCAATCGGACGAATTCTTCAGCCGTCGAGCCTGTGCCTATTCCAAGCCGCATGCCGTTTTCGACATGTTCAAGCGCCGCTTCGGCGGCCTTGATCTTCATTTGGCGGGCGTCCATGCGCCACTCGCTCCCTCTCGATCCGCGTCAGGCGGGGGCGTCGCCCTCGGCCGCCACCGTCCAATTCCGCTGAGACACTTACACGCCCGCCGCGGCAAACAAAAGTCAAAATGCACGGCCTGAGCCGGATTCCGGCAGCGCTACGACCTAGGTCGCCATTGCATTCCACGCCGACTTCGCCTACCCGGTCGGACAAGGTTTTGCAGAACGAGGTTGCCGGTGTCCCTGCCCCTAGTCGTCTTCGATCTCGACGGTACGCTCGTCGACACAGCGCCCGATCTCGTCGCCAGCTTGAACCATGCGGTGACGCAAGCCGGTATCGAGCCGGTGACCTACGCGGACCTCACGCATCTGGTCGGCCACGGCGCACGGGCCATGATCGAGCGGACCTTCGCGCTTCGCGGCAGAACGATTGCCGAAGAAGAACTGTCCTGGCAGATGAAAGAGTTCGTCGATTTTTATCACGGATCGATGCCGGGTGAATCCCTGCCCTATCCGGGGCTGATCGAAGCGCTCGACCGCCTGCAGGATGCGGGGCTGAAACTCGCCGTCTGCACCAACAAGCCGGAAATGCTGGCAAAGCGTCTTTTGGAGGGGTTGGGGCTACTTGGCCGCTTTGCGGCGATATCCGGCGGCGATACCTTCACCGTCCGCAAACCGCATGCCGATCACCTGCTGTCGACGGTCTCGAATGCCGGTGGGGTGGCCGAACGGGCGGTCATGGTCGGCGACAGTCTCAACGACGTTCTCGTCGCCCGAAATGCCTCCGTTCCGTCGATCGTCGTGCCCTTCGGCTATTCAGACGTGCCGATAGAAAGCTTGCTGCCCGACCAGATCATCGGGCACTTCGACGAATTGACACCGAATCTGGTCGAGACCGTGCTCTCCCGCAAGCCGAAGTGAAAGGGGCCGCTCGTGTAACGCGGCCCACCTCCTTATCCTTCCAAACTCCGCGCCTTGCGCGTCGCCTCGAATGCGCGATTCATATACATGTCGCGCTCGTAGACGTCGTCGAAATACTCGACGGTTCCGTCCTTGTTCGGCCAGGCGGTAAAGTAGGAAACATAGACCGGGACTTTGGCGGAGACCGGCAGCGCCTTGTTGCGGCCGCCTGATATTTCCACGCCGACCTCGTCGACACTTACGCCCAGAACCGCCGCCGCCATCCGCCGGGGATCGGCAAGACGCACGCAGCCATGGCTGAGCGCCCGCTGATCACGCTTGAAGAAGCTCTTCGACGGCGTGTCGTGCATGTAGATCGCATGCGCATTGGGGAAGAGGATCTTCAGTTCGCCAAGCGCATTGTCGCTGCTCGGCGGCTGACGCACGGCGACCGAGTTCGTCGACCCGTACCAGTTCACCGCGGTGGAAGGAACAACGCGGCCGCCGACTTCCACCTGATAACCCATCCGATCCAGGTAGCCCGGATCGCTTCTAAGCTTCGGCAGCATCTCGTTGACGATGATCGACTGCGGCACGCCCCAATAGGGATTTACTTCGACCGTCTGGATTTCGTCCTGGAAGAAATATGTCTGGTTGGCCTTGGAACCGACGACAACGCGCATGGAGAACTGCTCGGTGCCCTGTTCCGTATAGGAGGCGGTGAAGGCCGGCTGGTTGATGAAGACATAGCGCTCGCCAAGCCCATCGGGCAACCAGCGCGCCTGCTCCATCGCGATTTCGACCTTGTCTATCTTCCCTTCGGTCGTATCGCCGCCGGTGAGCGCACGTATCGACGCCTGCCCGACAATCCCATCCGCCTTCAGGCCATGTTCCTTCTGGAAGGCCTCGACGACCGGCACCAATTCGGGCGTGTAGTCCGGCGTCCCGTCATAGGCCGCGAGCACGACCGCATGCTCCGTTTTCAACGCTTCCGAGGCTTTCAACTTGATTCCGGCGATGACATTCGCGAGTTCCGGATTGCGTTCGCCGGGCTTCAGCAACGTCCCCGGTGCGATCTCCACCCGTGGCACAGCTTCCACCTGCGTCCGAAGCCGCTCGAGTTCCTGCCTCAATGCCGTAAACTGTGCGCTTTTCGGATTCTGACTTTCGACAAGCGCCGCGACGTCACTGCTTGTCTCGACCTTCTCCAGAAAGCCAAGAAGATCGACGTTTTTCCGCTTGAAGTCGTGATAGCCGGATATCCTGTTCGGGTCGATACGGCCGCGCACGGTATCCTGGACATAGGTGAGCACGGCTGCGGACATCGCGATTTCGAAACGCACCAAATCCTTCTCGCGGGCGATCATGTCGCCGCGGTCGAAATCTTCCGGAGGAATGACGACGGCGTAGTCGAGCGGGTCGAGACCGACCTTCGCAGCGTCGGACAGGACGGCCAGCGCCGCCTTGGCACGGCCGTTGACGCCCGTCCTCTCGATCCACAGGAAATCCGACCGGGTGCCGTAGAAATTCTCGACAGCTTTCGCCACTTCTCCGGGCGCGCGCACATTGATTTCCGGAAGAAACTGGCGCGCATCGGAAAGCGGCGAGCGCAGCATAGGCGGCAGGGCTCCGTTCAGCACCGAACCGGTAACGACGGGATCGACCAGACGGTCCGTCGCGATCCGGCGCAGCGGATCCGCCTTATAGGTATAATAGCGCGGGCCGGTGATGCGCGGAGGCTTCGCCACCTTCTGATCAAGCCGCTGCGGCGCGAACATGTCCACGCCCGGAACCTGCTGGCGAGGCTGCACCTGCTCCTGCGCATCGCGCTTCTTGCCTCCGCGGATGAAGTCCATGAAGGTGATTGCAGACGCCGGCTGCACATCCATGGTTGCAACCGCACAGCCGCTCATGAGCGCGACAATCGCTGCCGACTTGATAGTTCTCATAGATATAAACGTCCCCGTATTGCGTCGCCGCCGAATGCAGTCGCCGCCAGATTCTCGCCACGCCCTCGTGCTCCGAGAGTTATAGAAAAGGATGGTGAATGAAAAGGAAACGAAGCCTCCCGAATCCGCGCCCCGCGTATCGCCGCGTCCCGTTTTCAGCCATGACCCTTCGTCTAAAAATCTGATTTGCATCCACTTTGAACGCCGCGGCGCCATGCCGATGTTCCCTGCGACACTGGGAAGATGCGCAACGGAAGATTGCGGATGTGACGGAAAGGACACATCGTGCCGGCCGGAAACCCTTGTGAGCGAAGCCTGATCGCGGCTTGCCGCTCGGCGGCAATTCAAACGATTGTAGGCGTTCCAAGCCCCCGCGGCCCCTTTACAAGGCGTCATGGCCGAGGCAGAGAAATGCCCGGCAGCGGGGAGGAAGATCGGCTTTGGACCCGGTTCCCCGCCTCGGCTTCATGAACCGCATGACGAAAGCAGGTATCGCGATGACATCGACCCGCACGGAAACAGATACGTTCGGCCCCATCGAAGTGGCGAGCGACCGCTATTGGGGCGCACAGGCCCAGCGATCGCTGGGCAATTTCAAAATCGGCTGGGAAAAGCAGCCTCTGGCAATCGTGCGTGCACTCGGCATCGTCAAACAGGCGGCTGCCCGCGCCAACATGGCGCTCGGCCGCCTCGACCCGACGATCGGCGACGCGATCGTCAGGGCCGCGCAGGAGGTGATCGACGGCAAGCTTGACGAGCACTTCCCTCTCGTCGTGTGGCAGACGGGCTCCGGAACCCAGTCGAACATGAATGCGAACGAGGTCGTTTCCAACCGTGCGATCGAGCTGCTCGGCGGCGTCATGGGCTCGAAGAAGCCGGTTCATCCGAACGATCACGTCAATATGAGCCAGTCGTCGAACGACACCTATCCCACCGCCATGCACATCGCCTGCGCGGAGCGCGTGATCCACGATCTGCTGCCGGCGCTCAAGCACTTGCACAAGGCGCTCGAAGAGAAGGTGAAGGCTTTCGATCACATCATCAAGATCGGACGCACCCACACGCAGGACGCAACGCCCCTGACTCTGGGACAGGAGTTTTCCGGCTATTCTGCGCAGGTCGCCTCCTCAATCAAACGGATCGAGATGACGCTCCCCGGCCTTTGCGAGCTCGCCCAGGGCGGGACCGCCGTCGGCACCGGGCTCAACGCGCCCGTCGGATTTGCCGAGAAGGTCGCCGAGGAAATCGCCGGCATCACCGGCATCGGCTTCACTTCCGCGCCGAACAAGTTCGAAGCACTGGCCGCACACGACTCGATGGTCTTCAGCCACGGCGCAATCAACGCCACCGCCGCCGCGCTCTTCAAGATCGCCAACGACATCCGCTTTCTCGGCTCCGGCCCCCGCTCCGGCCTCGGCGAGCTTTCGCTGCCGGAAAACGAGCCGGGCTCGTCCATCATGCCGGGCAAGGTCAATCCGACTCAGTGCGAAGCGCTCACCCAGGTCTGCGTCCAGGTCTTCGGCAATCATGCGGCGCTGACCTTTGCCGGCAGCCAGGGCCATTTCGAGCTCAACGTCTACAATCCGCTGATGGCCTACAACTTCCTGCAGTCGGTGCAGCTGCTCGCCGATGCGGCTATCTCCTTCACCGATAATTGCGTCGTCGGGATCGAAGCGCGGGAGGAAAACATCAAGGCGGCGCTCGACCGTTCGCTCATGCTGGTGACTGCGCTTGCGCCGAAGATCGGCTACGACAACGCGGCCAAGATCGCCAAGACCGCACACAAGAACGGCACCACGCTTCGCGAAGAGGCCGTAGGCGGCGGCTACGTCACCGACGAGGAGTTCGACGCCGTCGTCCGCCCCGAGACCATGATCGGCCCGGCCTGATCGGACTTCAGGCGGCCGCGGCTCGACATGTAGCCGCCGCGGCCGCCTACCACATGGTCTTCGCGGCGCGGCCGGGCCACTCCCGGTCATAGCTTTCCTTGTCGAAATCGGCCTTGGCAGCCTTCAGCAGCGCGCCCGGCGTCGGCAGCGAGGCCGCATCGGCGAAGCGCTCCGCATTCCAGAGCTGTGAACGGATCAGAGCCCGGGCGCATTGGAAATAGACCTCGCCGATCGTGACCACGACGACGCTGCGCGGGTGCTTCCCATCGATCTCGAAGGAACCGGTCAAAGCCGGGTCGACGCTGACGACGGCGGTGCCGTTGATGCGGATGGTCGTATTCGATCCGGGCACGAGGAAGAGCAGCGCCACTCTCGGATCGCGCACGATATTTGCAAGCGAGTCCACCCGGTTGTTACCGCGCCAGTCGGGCATCAGCACGGTCTTGTCGTCCGCGACGCGGACGACGCATCGATCGTCGCCCCGCGGCGAACAGTCGAGTCCCTCAGGACCGACGGTGGCGAGCGCTGCGAAGGGCGACGCTTCGATCATTTCCCGGTACTCGGCCGTCAGTGCAGCCGTTACCTTGACGATCGATGCCTCGCTCGCTCCGCCATAGAGCGCCTGCAACTCCTCGACCGTTCCGATAATCGTCATCTCATCCCTCCTCCAACGGTGCTGCGGCTGTCACGCCGAAATCGCGATCTCTGCGCGCCCGTTTCGAGGAATAGCATGACGACCTGATGACGCCATCAGGCGATTTTTGACATGGGAGCCTCTTTCCTGCGCTCCCAGAGAAATTCGTTGATCTTCTCGATGACCGGAGCGGCGGAAACGATGCGGCGATGCCCGAGACCGTTCGCCCAGTGCAATTCCACATTTGGTCCGACAGCGCCGTAGCGGCGCGCGTGATCGGCGGGGACCTCCTTGTCGTCCTCGGCATGGATGACCAGAACCGGCTTGCGGAGTGCCGCCAGGATGCGGGTGGCATCGAAACCCTCGATGCGACGCCCGGAGAGCCGCTCCACCATGCCCTCGAAAGCTGCCTGCGCCTTCGGCGCGAGCCCCAACATCCGGCCGAAGCCCCTGAAGAGCCAAGTCATTTCGCTTGGCGCACCGATCAGGACCAGTTTCCCCGGAATGCGCGCGGGGACGTCGCAGAGCACTGCCCCGGCCGCGCAGGCGAGGCTCGCGCCGCCGAAGGAATGGCCTATACCGACATCGAACCCGTCGAAATGGCGCCACGCCGCATCGATCGCCCTCACCGCTTGCGGCATGGTCAGTGTCCGCCCGGGCGACGCTCCATGACCCGGCAAGTCGAGCGCCACCACCTCCGCGCCCGAGGAGAGCAGGCCATCGATCAGCGTTGCCAGATAGTCGCTGCGAGATCCCCAGCCGTGCGCGACCAGTACCCGCGGCCCGCGACCGCCGTTGCGACATTCGAAATGGCGAGCGGCAGCCCAGCCGCCCGCAAAGGACAACGTGACCTTCCGCGACCGTTGCATGATCGGCACTGCCGCTTTGAGCAGCGCCGCCTCCTTGCCGCTTTTTGGCTTCCGGCTCGGAGTGCGGCAGAAGATCCAGAATGCGGACTTGCCTGCCTTGTCGGCCGAAAACGCGGAAACGGCCTTCAGCGATAGACGGATGACCTTGATCGCAAAGGATGGCATAGTGGAGCTTTCTAATGTTCAACCATGAACATAATTGTACAACGATGAACAAAAAGCAAGCACAGATCGAAAGCCACCACTTTCCCTGGGATCATCCTCGTTTTCGAAGTTGGATCGCCGTTGCCCGCGCCTGTCAGCTGATGCAGCAGACATTGACGCGGCGGCTGAGCCATCTGGATGTGAAGCCGCCGCACCTGGACATCCTGGTCAATCTCTACCGCTTCGACGGCATCACCCAGCAGGAGCTTGCACGCAAGCTGCTCGTCGGCCGCTCGAACATGAGCATGCTGCTGCCGCAGCTCGAAAAGCGCGGCCTCATCGAAAGGCGAGGCGACGCAAGAGACAAACGCGTATTGCGTCTGTCGCTGACCTCAGCCGGAAGGACCTTGACCGAGGAAGCAATGGAAATTCAGACGGCGCTCATCGAGAGTTCGCACGGCGGGGAGCCGATCGAGGACTGCGTCAAGGTCGCCGAGTCGATGGAGCGGATCATCGCCACCCTGCTCAAGGAAGATGAATTGGCGGCGGGAAGCTGACCGAGGCTGCCCGGTCGGCGGTCACCAAAGGCTGCGAGACGTCAGCGCGGCTTTTCGGCCTTGTCGCGCGACATACCCTTGTCGGCGAGCTCCTGCTCATAGGCCTTGAACAGCTCTTCGCCTTTCTCGCCGAGCTCCCGCAGGTAGGTCCAGGTATAGATGCCGGTGTCATGAGAATCGTCGAAACCGATTCGCACCGCGTAATTTCCCGTCGGCTGGACCGTGATGATCTGGACGTTGCGCTTGCCCGGAACCGTCACCCGCTGGCCCGGCCCGTGCCCTTGCACCTCTGCCGAGGGCGAGAGGACCCGCAGGAGTTCCGCGGATAGGTCGAAGGCCACGCCGTCGTCGAAGGTGACGGACAGGCGGTGGCGGTCCCTGGATATCCGCAGTTCGGTCGGCCAGAATTCGCTCATCGTCATTGCTCCGTGTTCGTCCCCGTTCAGTAAAGCAGAATTGAACGGCCGGAAATCGCCCCCAGAAGGCTTTCCAGATATTTGAAACAGTTTGCGACAGGATGCGCCTTGACGCGACCCTTTTTGACCACGACATTGAAAGCGCAGGGAGAAAAGACTTGAACACGGCCGCTATAGACCAGACCCACGCCAGACCGCTCGACACCACGACTGCCCCGATGGTCGATCCATTTGGCCGCGCGGTCACCTATCTGCGCGTCTCTGTCACCGACCGCTGCGACTTCCGCTGCACCTATTGCATGGCGGAGCACATGACGTTCCTGCCGAAGAAGGACCTGTTGACGCTGGAGGAACTCCAGCGGCTCTGTTCCGCCTTCATCGCCAAGGGCGTACGCAAGCTGAGGCTCACCGGCGGGGAGCCGCTGGTGCGCAAGAACATCATGTTCCTCATTCGCGAA
Organism: Sinorhizobium sp. KGO-5; assembly: GCF_036245905.1. Classification (NCBI taxonomy): domain Bacteria; kingdom Pseudomonadati; phylum Pseudomonadota; class Alphaproteobacteria; order Hyphomicrobiales; family Rhizobiaceae; genus Sinorhizobium; species Sinorhizobium sp. KGO-5. Next base: position 196,040 of record NZ_BDIZ01000007.1, on the reverse strand, counting down.
CTCGGCAAGGAGATCGAAGCGGGACGGCTGGACGAACTGACACTCACCACCAACGGCTCGCAGCTTTCGAAATTCGCCGCCGAACTCGTCGATTGCGGCGTGCGGAGGATCAATGTCTCGCTCGACACGCTCGATCCCGACAAGTTCCGCCAGATCACCCGCTGGGGCGAATTGGCAAGGGTGCACGAAGGCATCGACGCGGCGTTGGCAGCCGGATTGAAGGTGAAGATCAACGCCGTTGCCCTCAAGGACTTCAACGATGCCGAGATACCGGATCTGATGCGCTGGGCGCATGGCCGCGGCATGGATCTGACGCTGATCGAGACCATGCCGATGGGCGAAGTGGACGAGGACAGGACCGACCATTACCTGCCGCTCTCGGAGATGCGCAGGCGGCTCGAGGCCGACTTCACGCTCAATGACATTCCCTACCGCACCGGCGGCCCGGCCCGCTATGTCGAGGTCGCGGAGACCGGCGGGCGCCTCGGCCTGATCACGCCGCTCACGCACAATTTTTGCGAAAGCTGCAATCGCGTCCGGCTGACCTGCACCGGCACGCTCTATATGTGCCTCGGCCAGAACGACGCCGCCGATCTGCGCGCCGCACTGCGCGCCACCGACGACGACGCCTATCTCGGGCAGGTCATCGACGAGGCGATCGGCCGCAAGCCGAAGGGCCACGACTTCATCATCGACCGCGAACACAACCGCCCCGCCGTCGCCCGGCACATGAGCGTCACCGGGGGATAACGGCGACAGTTCTGCCCCTCATCCGCCTGCCGGCACCTTCTCCCCGCAAGCGGGGCGAAGGGACAAGCGGCAACGCCTTGCTCGGCACGAGTGCTGCGGGCGATGCGCGACATCTCCTACCGCATCGGTTTTGAAGCGCTCAGATCTTTGATCTTCCGGATGTTTTTGTCCTTTAATCGGATAGGATTTAAGGAACATGCAGTAGGGATTCGCCACGCCGGGAAGCCTCGCGCCGTTCGGCCACACTATCAGGAATGAGAATGCGCTCGTCAGCCAATTTCCGCGGCATCGTCTTCATGTGCCTCGCGATGATCGGGTTCGCCTGCAACGATGCGCTGGTAAAATCGGTCACCGGCGCCATGAATACCGGCCAGATCATGTTCATCCGCGGGTTGCTGACGACGCTGATGGTGGTCGTAGTCGCATACCGGTTCGGCGCCTTCCGGCCGGTTCGGACGATCTTCAGGCCGGCCATCCTGCTGCGCATCGCCATGGAGGCGCTTGCATCGGTGACCTATATCTCCGCGCTCGGCCAGATCCCGCTCGCCAACGCTTCGGCGATCATGCAGGCACTTCCGCTGGCGGTCACGCTCGGCGCCGCGCTGTTCCTCGGCGAGCCCGTCGGCTGGCGGCGGTGGGCGGCGATCGTCGTCGGCTTCGCCGGCGTCCTCGTCGTGTTGCGTCCTGGTCCCGAGGGCTTCACCGCGGCGGCCCTGACCGTCGTCGCCTGCGTCTTTTTCACTACGACCCGCGACCTCTGCACCCGCCGCATCGGCACCGACGTGCCGTCGCTGTACATCACGGTGACGACCTCTCTCGTGACGACACTGGTCGGTGCGGCCCTCATCGTCCCGCTCGGCGGCTGGCAACCGATGTCTACCACGTCGCTCAGCCATATCGCCGGCGCCAGTGTGCTTCTGATGCTCGGTTACCAGACGATCGTACTCGCGATGCGCGAGGGCGAGATCTCCGTGATCGCGCCATTTCGCTATATGAGTCTTCTCTGGTCGGTCACCCTCGGGGTCGTCTTCTTCGCAGAGACGCCGGACCGCTGGATGCTGGCGGGCGTCGCCATTATCATCGGTTCCGGCCTTTATACGTTCTACCGCGAGAGCAAGCGCGGCCGGCAGGCGGTCGCGCAGCGCGCACTCGGCGGACCCCTGGAATAGCTGAGGACGTTCTCGATGACAGGCGGCCCCTCCCATGCCACCTTCCCTCCGGCAGTCAACATCAACACCCCCGAAGAGCTTCAGCGGGCTGAGGCCTGGTTGCCCTATATCGAGGATCGCGAACCATGAACGACCCCTTGCGCCCACCGAAGATTTTCGGCATCGCCGGCTGGAAGAATTCCGGGAAGACCGGACTGATGGTCCGCCTTGTCAGCGAAATGACCCGGCGCGGCTATATGGTCTCCACGATCAAGCACGCGCATCACGACTTCGACATCGACAAGGTCGGCGCGGACAGCTACCGCCACCGCGAGGCCGGCGCGCACGAGGTAACGATCGTTTCGTCGACGCGCTTCGCTATTATGCATGAATTGCGTGGGGCGCCGGAGCCCACATTCGAAGAGATCTTGTCCCGGCTTGCCCCTTGCGACCTGGTACTGATCGAAGGCTACAAGCGCGAGCCTGTCCCGAAAATCGAGGCGCGCCGCGAGGAATCGGCCAATCGCGAACCGCTCGCACCGAACGATCCGCATATCCTGGCCATCGCTGCCGATCATCCGGTCGCGGACGCCGGCCTCCCCGTATTCGACCTAGACGACACGCAGGCGATCGCCGATTTCATCGAGAAGGTCATCGGACTGCGTGACTGACGGTCGAGCGGACGGCATCAATCCAAGCGCACAGGCAGCTTGCAGAACCGACAAATAATCGGGGCCGGTTTCCCGGCCCCGATGTCAGTTCGCACGCCTCGTTGACCTACCGCTGCGCTACAGGACGCACCAACGGCGTGACGCGGCGAATGGTGACGCGGCGATTCTCCTGCTCCGGCCCGTCCGTGCGGATTTTGAGGAACCGCTCGCCATAGCCCTGGGTGACGAGGTTTTCGGCCGGGATGCCATAGACCTCGGTCAGGAGCACTGCGACGGATTCGGCACGCTCGTCGGAAAGGACGAGATTGGACTGGTCCGCGCCAACGGCATCCGTGTGACCCTCGATAAAGAAGGTTTCACCCGGATCCTTCTCCAGGATCTTGTTCATTGCCTCCGCGACGTTGCGCATGGTTTTCGCCTGCGACATCGATACCTCGGCGCTTCCCGTCGCGAAGGTGATGGTGTCGAGGTCGATTCGGCGAACTTTGTCGCGCAGGCGGGCGGAGTGACGCACCTCATCGATGGTGTAAACGCGTTCGACCGACTCGACCGGGGGTTCGGACAGGAACTCGTAGTAATCCCGGTTCGGATCCTCGGCGACATCGACGATATATTCGTCCACCGGTATCGTGAGACGCATCGGTGGCAGGTCGTAGCCCACGTCTATGATTGCGGGCCGGTCTTCTTCGTATTCCGGCGCGTACATCATGACGTATTCCTCGCCGTCACGATCGACGCGCGTGCGCGTCAGGATGTCTCCGTACTCGTTGTAGATGGTGACGATCCGATAGCCGCCCGGGCGGATGATCGTTTCACGGACGCGACCTCGCGAGAGATTTTCATAATAGCTCTCTTCCGAATTCCTGCGCAGGCGCGGCCGGTCGTCACCGCGCACGAAGATGCGATCGCCGACCCCGAGGATGACACGGTCCTCGTTTTCTTCGACGACCCTCACCTCCGTGACGTTGTTCTCGGTGGTGTTGTTGACGGTCGTGTTGTTGACCGTTGTGTTGTTGATGACGGTGTTGTTGATGATGTTGGTCGTCTGCGGCACCGCAAAGGTCGGCGCCTCCTCAACCCGCTCGCCCTCTTCGCTGAGCGCAGCCTCGATCTTCTGAGGAATTTCTTCCCTGGCTTCGGCCGGGATCGCAGCCTGTGCCGCTGCATCGTCTGCAGGCGGTTCTACGCTCTCTTGAGTCGCACGCAATTCCTCGCGCTGCTTCCGCCGGGTTTCTCGCGCCCGGTTGCCGCCGGAAATGTCGGCATCCTTGTCGCTGTCGAGGACAGCCGCGCCTTTCTCGACAGGCAAGACGACGGTCTCGTCGGAGGCTGCGGGGTCCTCCGCGATTTTCTGCTTTTCTTCCGTCGAGCGCTCATCGACGACTTCGGGAGCCGGCTGGCCGGCGGGCTGCTCACCCTGCTGTTCAGCGGTTGCGGGTTGTTCGGCGCCGGGAATCGACTGTTGCTCGCCCTCGCCCGTCTGCTCGGCGGGCGTCTCCGTCGCGGGCTGCTTGGCGGTCGTGCCGCTCTCAGGTTCGGCGCTCGGCTGCTCGGCGGCCTTCTGTTCTTCCGTCTGCCGCTGCTCCTCGGCCTGTTGCTGGCGTCTCTTACGCGTAGGCTCCTGTTCCTCGGCCTGCTGCGGCGCGCCCTCCTCGGCTGCGGGCTGCTGCTCTTCCGCCTGCTGCTGACGCTTCTTGCGCTTGGGGGCCTCTTCTTCGGCCTGCTGGGGAGCACTCTCCTCGGCCGCAGGCTTCTGCTCTTCGGCCTGCTGCTGGCGTTTCTTGCGCCGGGGAGCCTCTTCTTCGGCCTGCTGCGGAGCGCTCTCTTCGGCTGCGGGCTGTTCTTCCGCCTGCTGCTGGCGCTTCTTGCGCCGGGGAGCCTCTTCTTCGGCCTGCTGCGGAGCGCTCTCTTCAGCCGCGGGCTGCTCTTCGGCCTGCTGCTGGCGCTTCTTGCGCCGCGGAGCCTCTTCTTCGGCCTGCTGCGGAGCGCTCTCTTCGGCTGCGGGCTGCTCTTCCGCCTGCTGCTGGCGCTTCTTGCGGCGGGGAGCCTCTTCTTCGGCCTGCTGCGGGGCGCCCTCTTCGGCTGCCGGCTGTTCTTCGGCCTGCTGCTGGCGCTTCCTGCGCGGCTTTTGCTGCTCCTCGGCCTGCGGCTGTTGCTCCTCCGCCTGCCCCTGCGATTCCTCGGCCTGACGCTGCTTGCGCTTCAGCAACAGCAGATCCTCGGGCGACTGTTGGCCCTCTCCTTCCTGAGCGACTTCGAACGGAGCAGTCAGGCTGTCAGCGAAGGCCGGCTGGATCATCAGGGACGCCGAAAGAACGGGCAAGGCCACTGTTGCGAAAAGTCTGGATCGTATCGACATTTTTTTCTTCCTCTTGTTCGGAGGTCCTGACGCTGGTGTGCAGACGCGACTCCAATCGCCTCGCCCACCATGGCGCCCTCGTCACAGGGCCATGATCCGCGGTCCCGGCCTTTTTTGCCTCGGCCGAAATGCCGTAGCCGCAACGCCGCAACTGCGGATCGGTTCCGCTGCAAGGCCTATCGAAGGCGACATTAACCGGTCCTGAACGGCCCGTTCATCTTCTAGCGCAACTTATGCGACAATCGAAGGACATGATTCGCGTCAAGTAGTGGGAAGCAAAGCTTTCCAGTTGATTTTTGCAGGAAATCCGTACGAATATCGCCGCAACCGGCGGCTTGAAGCTCCGGCGCCAATTGGCATCCGCGAAACAAGAAGAACCGGATGCCGAGCCAACAGAGAGGACATCATGCGTATTTCCAGACGTCTGGCAGCCACGGTATCGGCTGCCGTTTTCGTGCTTATGGCCGGCGCTGCCATGGCTGACGGCGAAAAGATCGTCATCGGTACCGAAGGCGCCTACCCGCCCTTCAACAATCTCGAGTCCGACGGCACGCTGACCGGCTTCGACATCGACATCGCCAAGGCGCTTTGCGAAGAGATGAAAGCCGATTGCACCTTCGTGACCCAGGAATGGGACGGCGCCATTCCGGCGCTGATCGCCAAGAAATTCGACGCGTTCATCGCGTCCATGTCGATCACCGAGGAACGCAAGGAAAAGGTCGACTTCACCAACAAGTACTACAACACGCCTCCGGCCATCGCGGTGCCGAAAGATTCGCCGATCACCGAGGCGACGGCAGCAGCCCTCTCCGGCAAAATGCTTGGCGCACAAAGTTCGACCACGCACTCCAACTATGCGGAAGCGCATATGAAAGAGTCGGAACTGAAGCTTTACCCGACCGCGGATGAATACAAGCTCGACCTCGCCAACGGTCGCATCGACGCGGCAATCGACGACGTCGTCGTGCTTTCGGAATGGCTCAAGACGGACGATGGCGCCTGCTGCAAGCTGCTTGGCACCCTGCCGATCGATCCGGTCATCAATGGCGAAGGCGCGGGTATCGCGCTCCGCAAGGGCGACAACGCTCTGCGCGAGAAGTTCAACAAGGCGATCGACGCCATCCGCGCGAACGGCAAGTACAAGGAAATCAACGAAAAGTACTTCCCCTTCGACGTCTACGGCAGCTAATCTCGGCGATTCCTGCACATCTTGAGGCTTTATGCCGGGATAATCTCGGTTGATGAAGAAAATGCAACGGCGGACGGGCTTGCCCTTCCGCCGTTTTTGTTTGACAAGGAATCACGAAAATAAGCGTCTAGCGCGCGGCGCGGCTGAAGAACAAAAACGCGGTAGACGCCAGAATACGCAACGGGAACTATTGGCATGAGCGGACTGTTTGCCGCCCTTTCCTCCGGTCTCTCCTGGATCGGCGCGATCATCGATCCGCTATGCGGTCCTCTCGGGGTATTTCGGTGGTTCGGATCGGATACCCTTCTCGCGTGCGGAGACGCAGGCTGGGGCGATGAAATCGCCTATGGATTCCTCGTCACCGCCAGCCTGGCGATCGCGACCCTTCCAGTGGGATTGATCATCGGCTTCTTCATTGCGCTCGCCAAGCAATCCGAGGAAAGATCCCTGCGGCTGGCCGGCAACATCTATACGACAATTTTCCGAGGCCTGCCGGAGCTCCTTACGCTCTTCATCGTGTATTACGGCCTGCAGATCCTCGCCCAGCAGTTCCTGGCGACGATCGGTTATACGGGCGCCGTCGAGATCAGCGCCTTCGTTGCGGGGATGATCGCTCTGGGCGTGGTCTTTTCGGCCTATTGTTCCGAAGTGCTGCTTTCTGCCTTCAAGGCGATTCCCCACGGTCAGTACGAGGCCGGTGACGCGCTCGGCCTGCACCGGGGCAAGACGATGCGCCTCATCATTCTGCCTCAGCTCATCCGCATCGCGCTGCCCGGCCTCGGCAATCTCTGGATGGCGCTGCTCAAGGACACCGCCCTCGTCTCGGTCATCGGGCTGCCGGATATCCTGCGCCAAACCGGCGTCGCGGCCCGGGTGACCAAGCACGCTTTCGAATTCTTCGGCATCGCCTGCGTTCTGTTCCTCGTCCTGGCAATGATCTCCTCGGTCGTATTCTCGGCGCTCGAGCGCTCGACCAAGCGCGCGGAGGCACGCCGATGAGCATTGCCGAAACCATGATCCCGCCGCAGGCGCCCCCGCCGGCGCCGCCGAAGCCCTACACCTTCTCGCGCTTTTTCGGCAGCGTGGCGCTCGGCATCTGGCTGGCGCTCGGTGTCGGGATTTTCCTGACGGTCGTCAACGGCTGGGACCCGGAGAAATTCTCTCGCTATGGGCCGAGCTTCCTTTCCGGTCTTGGGGTGACACTGACACTCGTCACCTCCTCCATCCTCATGGGCGCCGTCGTTTCGCTGCCGGTGGCGCTCGGGCGCATGTCGAAGAACAGATTATGGGGCTGGCTTGCCTACGCCTATGTCTACTTCTTCCGCGGGACGCCGCTCATCACCCAGCTCTTCCTCATCTATTACGGGCTCGGCAGCTTCCGTCCGCAGCTCGAATCCGCGGGACTGTGGTGGTTCTTCCGGGATGCCTGGAACTGTGCGCTGTTCACCTTCACGCTGAACACCGCCGCCTATCAGGCGGAAATCCTGCGCGGCGCCATCGAAAGCGTGCCGCGCGGCCAGCGCGAGGGGGCGGCCGCGCTCGGCCTGCCGGAGCGCGTAGCCTTCTTCAAGGTCATTCTGCCCCAGGCGATGATCGTTGCGCTGCGCCCCTACGGCAACGAAATCATCCTGATGATCAAGGGCTCGGCAATCGTGGCGATCGTCACGGTCTTCGACCTCATGGGTGAGACTCGGCGCGCCTTTTCCCGGACCTTCGACTACCAGATGTATATATGGGCCGCGATCCTCTATCTGCTGATGGTGGAGTTGCTGCGCAACATCTGGGGCTGGCTCGAAGCCCGCCTGACCCGCCATCTGAAGCGCTGAACGCGCCTCGGGCCGCAAGCCGGACTCAGGTGGCCGGCTTGGCAGCACTCGCCGTCATCTGCTGCCAAGCGCTTGTTTTTGTAGGTGATTTCTCGCTTCACTCACCTACATTAACGCTTGATTAAGCAATTAAGCGCTCCATCATAGAGACCAACCTTTGTGAAAAGTGAGGTCCGCATGACGAACGACATGGAACTGCAGCTCAAGGGTTACGGGCTGACGACGGCTCAGATACTTTATCGGATGCCCGACCACCCGGCTTTCCTGCAGACATACATCTGGCAACACTACGACATCGCGCCGGACTTTCCGGAAATGCACAGCTTCCTCAAATTCTGGCAGGAGAAGCTGGACGGCCCGCTGCATTCGGTACGCTATGTGCACCGAAAGCTGATTTCGGCCTCCGAATGGCGGGCTCTCCAGGGAGAGTTTATCGTCCATTAGGTTCCGGCGCACGTCGTTGTCGGATATGTCAGACGGATCGGGTGATGCCGCCGTCGATCCGGATGTTCTGGCCGGTGATATAGCCTCCGCGATCGCTTGCGAGCAGGGCGATCAACTCGGCCACCTCCTCCGATGCGCCGTAACGTCCCATCGGAATCCGCTGACGCCGTTCCTCCGTTTCGGGCAGACTGTCAATAAAGCCGGGCAGAACATTGTTCATGCGGACATTGTCGGCGGCATACCGATCGGCGAACAGTTTGGTGAAAGCCGCAAGCCCGGAACGGAAGACCCCCGACGTCGGAAACAAGGGGTCGGGTTCGAAGGCGGCGTAGGTGGAAATATTGACGATGCTGCCGGATTTCTGCTCCACCATGATCGGCGTCACCAGCCTGGTTGGCCGCACGACGTTGAGAAAATAGACATCCATACCCCGGTGCCATTCCTCGTCGGTGAGTTCGAGCACCGGAGCCCGCGGGCCATGCCCGGCCGAATTGATCAGCGCATCCACGCGCCCCCAAGCATCATAGGCTGCGTCGACGAGCCGCTTCAGATCGTCGTTCGACTGGTTCGATCCGGTAACGCCGATTCCTCCGAGTTCCTTGGCGAGGGCCTCGCCCTTGCCGGACGAAGAGAGGACGGCAACCCTGTAACCCTCTGCCGCCATCCTCCTTGCCGCCTCGGCCCCCATGCCGGAACCGCCGGCCGTGACGATCGCCACCTTCTGTTCGCTCATCTTGTGCTCCTTTTGGCATGACCGAGAGAAGCGCAGTTGAAGCAGGCCTGCGCGCCCGCATCAACTGAGAATTTCTGAAGGCGGGATCAGCAATACGGCGCAGCGGTGCACGCAGGTCTCAGACATGGACCTCGCCATGAGCCAATTCGCCGGCGCCTGTCGCCCTGTGGAGCGAGCCGTAGAGCACGACCGCATAGAAGAGCGCGACGCCGATCGCCACGGCAAGGCCAGGCACGGGACCAAGAGCGGCGTTCTCGGCAACATCGGCCCAGGAACGGACATGGCCGAAAGGCTCTCCCGTGCTCGAAATCTTCGGGGAGGAAATCTTCAGCGCCCATGCCAGGAGCAGGATCAGGTACATCCAGCAATAATTGCGCTGTAACCGCCGGCAGAGGGCCTCCCTGTAGCCCATCAGGAAAGCCGGCTGGCGCAGGCTCTTGGCGATCGACACCGACCATTTGAAGCTCGGCGTGCCTTCAGGACACAAGATCTGCGCGAAGTAGCCGCGTTCCATCTGGCGCACGCGGGCGCGATAGACGTCGAAGAAACGGTAACGCCGCGCTTCGATCAGCAGCAACAGGCTGATGAGCAGCATGGCAAAGAGAAGAACACCGTGATGGGACGACGGCGTCGAGAGCGAGACCGAAAGCATCGCTGCGACCACGGTGATCGCCCAGTTCGATGTTCGGTCTATGCGGTCCCGCCAACCGGCCATCCGCCCAATTTCGCCGCGATAATAGTGGATGATCGCGTTGATCGTCTCCTGCGGTGTCTGCGGCAGAGGCGGCGTTTGCCGCTCCGGCATCTCCGTTTCCAATGTCAACGGGCTCAATTCGGCAGACATCGGCATTCCTCCTGATTTTTCATTCTTTTAGGAATGATGACTCCTTTTCGATCAAGGTTAAATGGCGCGTGTCCCCGACCTGCTCAAAATCTTTACCGCAGGCGAATGTTCCCGTCGCCGCCTCGGCGGGACCTCTCCTCGGGCCGCGAGGTGGTTTAATCCCACATTGACGGAAACCGTCGCCGTTCCGCCAAAGAACAGTTTATTATCGAGCTGAAACGGTCAGTGACGGGGACGGCCGCGACCGGCGATTGTCAAAGGCCGCCGGGGGTCGTATGAAGCGCCCATGACGCAGAAAATCAAGAAGATCGACGAGGAGGCCCTCGCAGAGGCCTATAACCGCGCGCTTGCCTTGGAGAAGTCCGGGCATTTCGACGCGGCGGCCGCCGCATATCGGGAAGTCCTGGAAATCGACCCGGAGGACCACGGCGGCGCCGCCGTTCGGCTTGCATCGATGGGGCGCGGCGAGACGCCGCTCAAGGCTTCGGACGCCTATGTGGCAACGCTCTTCGATCAGCACGCCGACGTCTTCGACAATGTTCTCGTCGACCAGCTCCACTATTGCGTGCCACTGCTCGTGCGCCAGCGGCTTCAGGCGCTCGGGCTCGGACCGTTCAAGCGGATCCTCGATCTCGGCTGCGGCACCGGGCTGACCGGAGGCGCGCTACGCGACATGGCGGAAGACATAACCGGCGTAGACCTTTCGGAAAATATGGTTGAGATCGCCCATGAGAAGGACCTCTACGAGACGCTCTATGTCGCAGAGGCGGTCGATTTCCTCGACGACAATGACGACGAACCCTTCGACCTGATCGCCGCAACCGACGTCCTGCCCTATATCGGCGCCTTGGAGCCGCTGTTCTTCGGCGCAGTCGACAATCTGGTGCCGGGCGGGCTCCTGATTTTCTCGAGCGAGAGCCTGCCGGGCGGGACCCCGGCGGGACAAGGCTTCGCCGTCGGACCGCACCAGCGCTTCGCCCACTCGGAAACCTACCTGCGCGAGCGCCTGGCGGCGACCGGGTTCGACATCGTCGACATCACCGACATCACGGTGCGCATGGAGGAAGGCGAGCCGATTGCCGGCCAATTGGTGACCGCCCGCTTCAAACCCTGATTGCAGGCTGCTGCGGCCGCCGCTATCGTCGGCCGCCAACACGCCATCGATAAGGGAGTCTCAAGGAAATGGCCAAAGTCGCATTCATCGGTCTCGGCGTCATGGGGTATCCGATGGCCGGTCATCTCAAGGCCCGCGGCGGGCACGATGTCACGGTCTATAACCGGACTGCAGCCAAGGCGGAGCAATGGGCAGCGGCATTCGGCGGCCGGACCGCCGCAACGCCGGCCGAAGCGGCCAAGGGCCAGGATTTCGTCTTCGCCTGCGTCGGCAATGACGACGACCTCCGCTCCGTCACGACGGGAGAGAACGGCGCCTTCGAAACGATGGCAGCCGGGTCGATCTTCATCGACAACACGACGGCATCGGCCGCGGTTGCCCGCGAGCTCTACGCGGCGGCGGCGGCGAAGGGGGCGCATTTCATCGACGCGCCGGTCTCCGGCGGGCAGGCCGGAGCGGAAAACGGCGTGCTCACCGTCATGTGCGGGGGCGATGCGGGAGCCTTCGACAAGGCCAGGCCCGTCATCGACGCCTATGCCCGGATGGTCGGCTTGATGGGCCCCGCCGGCGCCGGCCAACTGACCAAAATGATCAATCAGATCTGTATCGCTGGCCTCGTCCAGGGGCTCGCAGAGGGAATCCACTTCGGCAAGAAGGCAGGGCTCGACATCGAGAAGGTGATCGAGGTCATCTCCAAGGGAGCGGCCGGTTCCTGGCAGATGGAAAATCGGCACAAGACCATGAACGAAGGCAAATATGACTTCGGCTTCGCGGTCGACTGGATGCGCAAGGATCTGGACATCGTCCTTGCCGAGGCCAGGCGCAACGGCGCCAAGCTCCCGGTGACCGCCCTCGTCGACCAGTTCTACGGCGACATCCAGGCGGTCGGCGGCAATCGCTGGGATACGTCTTCCCTGCTCGCCCGGCTCGAAAAATGACGCCGGCCCCGGCGTCGACGGCGGAAGAGATCATCGAATATCTCCGCGCCCTCGGCTCGGACGAAAACATCGCCGGCATGGCGCGCTTCGGCATTGCGACCGAAACCGCCTTGGGCGTTTCGAACGTTGAGCTTCGTCGCGTCGCGCGCACGGTAAAGACCGACCATGCCCGTGCGCTCGACCTCTGGACTTCCGGCATCCGCGAAGCACGCCTGCTGGCAGCGTTCACCGCGGACCCGAAGGCGCTGACGCTCGCTGAAGCGCGGCAATGGGCGAATGCCTGCGACTCCTGGGAGGTGGTCGATACCGTTGCCGACCTCTTCGTCGGAGCGCGCTTCGAGCAAGTGCTCATCCCTGAATTCGCCGCCGATGAGCGGGAATTCGTCCGCCGCCTGGCCTTCGCGATGATCGCAACAGCCGCCGTGCATCTCAAGAAGGAGCCTGATTCGACGCTGCTTGCCTGGCTGCCGCTGATCGAGGCTCACGCCGCCGACGAGCGCAACTTCGTGAAGAAGTCGGTGAATTGGGCACTCAGGCAGATCGGCAAGCGCAGCCCCGCCTGCCACGGACCGGCCCTGGCGCTCGCGCAAAAGCTCGCGGCGAGCACGGACCGTACGGCACGATGGACGGGCAAGGACGCGTTGCGCGAACTGACGAACAGCAGGGTCCGCCGGCGGCTTTCCAGCGGCTCGTGAATGGTTTCTCGGGTGAAGCCCGAGTTTAACCGAGCCTGACAAACCTCGTTCCTCGAGGCCTCGCCACTCTTCATCTCCACCCGGACTCTCTGCGTCTAGCGCGCCAGTCCAGATTGAACGTCGGTGAGCGCGAAATCGTCGCCAACGTAGAGAAGAGGGGCGGAATGCCGTTTGGCCAGGGCGTAGGCGAAGCAATCGCCGAAGTTCAGGCCGCCCCGCGTGCCGAATCCCTTGCCGTAATCCAGACGCGCCCTCATGGCGGCACGGGCAAGGTTATCGTCTATGGGCGCAATCGCTATGCCGAAGTCGGACAGAAACGCGTCGAGATCGGCAATCGCCTCATGCCAGTCTCCATCCTTGATCCTGCCGGCCATGACAGTACCGGCTTCGACATAGTTCACAGCCGATAGAGGCGCAGGGCCTCTGTCTGAAGAGCGGCCATGCAGTCAGGCGCTTCCGCCTCCTCGAACATGATCGCGATGATGGCGGACGCGTCCACGACCATCAACGGGGAACACCGAGTTCTTCAGCCGTATCGCCAACCGCTTCATCCCATTCCTGTTTCGTGACCGGACGGCGATCGTAGCGGCCGGCGCGCTCGCGGACGAAGGCCTTCATGCGCGCAACATAGTCGGCCTGCGCCTCCCGCTCGGCACGCAGCCGTTCCAGCCGCTCGCGCATGGCCTGCGTGATGGCGTCGGTCATGGTTTCGCCGGTCAGGCGAGACAACTCCCGCGCCAGCCGGTCCGCTTCCTCTGTCTTGATGCTCAGGGCCATGGCAACCACCTATCTAGATATGCAATCTAGATAGCATTTGCGACCCGATGTTTCAACGGAAAGGGTCGAAATCCCGGCCGCTACTAATCGTCATCACCGGTTGAATGGCCTCTATGGCGGCACGCAGTCGTCAAACCTGCCCGTGGATGGCGGGTGGAGAGGTTCGCGCCGGAGAAAGAGTAGCGGGAGCCGTACCGAACCATCGAGATCGGCATTGCACGCGGCTGGGCAGCCGCATGTCTTGAGGACCTATCGCAGCATCCCTCCGCGTCATACCCGGCTTGAGCGAGGATAACGACCCGGTCTTCTAGTCCTCGCTCGACTTCGCCTGGTCGATGACCATGTAATCGAGCGGCAGCTGCGTCGTATACTTGATCTGCTCCATTGCGAAGGCCGAGGAAACGTCGCGGATCTCGATCTTGGCGATCAGACGCTTGTAGAAGGCATCATAGGCGGCGATATCCGGCACGACCACGCGCAGGAGATAATCCACGTCGCCGCTCATGCGATAGAATTCCACCACTTCCGGAAAATCCGCCACGACTTCGGAGAACCGCCGCAGCCACTCCATCGAATGCGAATTGGTGCGCACGGAAACGAATACGGTGACCTTGGTGTTGACCTTCACCGGATCGAGAAGCGCGACACGGCGGCGGATCACACCTTCCTCTTCCATCTTCTGGATGCGCCGCCAGCACGGCGTCGTGGAAAGCCCGACCTTCTTGGCGAGGTCGGCTACGGCCAAGGTCGAGTCTTCCTGCAACAGCCGCAGGATCTTGCGGTCTAGGCGATCCATGGAAAATCCTCTCGAATATTTTTCCCTCTATAGCGCGGTAATTGTGAAAATAAAGAAAATTGTTTCACGCCGTCAGCGCCCTCACCCGTTCACGCAGGAAGGGCAGCAACTCGGCCTCAAACCAGGGATGACGCCGGAGCCAGCCGGTATTGCGCCAGCTCGGATGCGGCAGCGGCAGTACGCAGACGCCGGAATTGCGTTTCGCGTAGCGTTGCCAGTTGCGCACGGTTTCCGTCATGGATTTGGGACAGTCCCTTCCAAGATGCCAGCGCTGCGCATAATGACCGACCGCAAGCACCAGCTCGATCTGCGGCATCGCGTCCATCGCCTTCTGCCGCCACAGCGGCGCGCATTCGCTTCTCGGCGGCAGGTCGCTGCCGTGGCTGTCGTAGCCGGGGAAACAGAAACCCATCGGCACGATGGCGAAATTTTGCGGATCGTAGAATGCCACCCGGTCCACCGACAGCCATTGCCGCAGCCGATCGCCAGAGGCATCGTTGAAGGGAAGGCCGCTTTCATGGACCCGCAATCCGGGTGCCTGCCCGGCGATCAGAATCCGCGCCGACGCGGAAAGCACCGCCACCGGCCTCGGCTCGTGCGGCAGCCGGTGGTCTTCGCCGCGCGCCGGCTCGTCACGGCACCGGCGACAGATTGAGATCGCCGCCCTCAACGCCTGCAGCCGCTCCTCAGTCACCGCCGATCCTCGCCATGATCGCGCTCGAATACTCCTGAAGCCATTGAATAATGGTCTCCAACCAGTCACCCGCCCGGTGCGGGGTCTCCTCCGCACCGCCGTTCGAACGCCGCCACTCCTGCGGCCTGACGAAATCGCCGCCCCAGAGCCCTCGCCGACCCGTTCGCGCCGTTTCCTCTTCCGCACGGTAGAGCCCATAGCTGACCGCATGACCGGAGAGGACCATTTCTCTTCCGAGGTCCGTCCCGCCAGCCGCGCAGACACCGAGTTCCCGACCATAGCGATCATGGCCATGGAGCCGGCAGACGGTCGTCGTTCCCGCGATGAGAGCAATCAACCGTTGCCGCGCCTGGGCGCCGCAGTCCCACGCGGTTTCCCCGCGTCGACACATCTGGCCGATCTCCGGGGCATCGATGCCTTCGATGCGTATGCGGCGTCCGTCGAGCCGCAGACTGTCGCCATCGCTCGCCGACGCCGAGCCGCGCAACTCGCCGGTCACGGGGCGTTCCGACGGCGGCAGCTGCGCGGCTATGTAGGCGCCGATGCCGAGCAGGATCAGGAAAATCCAACCGCCGGCCATGCCGCCGCTGCCGGACGGCCTCCTGCGCCGCTCGGGAAACCCGGAGCGACCAAATCCAAAGCGCCTTCCGGAAGAGCCCGGGCCTGCGCCGCTGCCGCCGACGATCCGGAATCTGCGGTTTTGCGACTTCACGCCCCACGCCTCCTCGTGTTGTTCTTCCTGCCCATCCCGGCCTCGAAAACCGCAATCGCGCCACAATGGTTGCCGAATCCTTCATGGGGGCAGCAACTTCTTAAGGATTGCATCCTAGAGTGCAAGCTGAACCCAATCCTGACCAGAAGCATGAGCATCGCCGCCAGCACATCGACCGACAAGATCATCGTGGACAAGTCGCGGAGCCATCGAAACAAGGCTGTTTCGAAGACCGTTCGCGCGACGCGTCAGCGGCTGCAGACCGGTTCCTCGGCACCCTCCGGCTTCGAACGGGAAATGCTCCTGCTACACATCGAGTCCGTGCTCCACGGCGCGATGGCCCTGCCCCTCCTCGTGATCCTGATCGCCGCCAGCGGCATCTACCTCTCGGGCGACCCGCATTTTCTCGCCTGGGCCTTGTTGGCGCTTTCCGCGCATGCGGTCACCATCTTTCTCGCGCGAAAGGCCAAGCGCGAGGATGTGGTCGCCGAGAAAGTGTCCGTCTGGCGCCGCCGCTTCTTCGCCGGCCAGATGCTGACCGGCCTTTGCTGGGCGATCTTCACGCTCCCGGATTGTGCGTCCTGCGGCGAGATCGCTTCCGGTCTCTTCGAGGGAACGGTGCTCTTCATTGCCCTTGCGGTCACCGCCATGGGCACTTTTCTGTTGCGGAACGCCCTCTATTACACGTTTCTGCCTGTCATGGCCGCGCTCGGCTTCTCCTCACTCACGACCGGTGATGCGGTCGATGTCGGCCTCACGGGCATTCTGGCGCTCTCGCTTGTCTTTCTGGCGTTCATGACCGACAGGATGAACCGCGCCAACGTTCATATCCTTTCGGTACAGTCCGAGAAGGACGATCTCATCGCCGAACTCGAGGTGGCGAAGTCCATGTCGGACGAGGCTCGCCGCCGCGCCGAAGAAGCGAATCTCGCCAAATCCCGTTTCCTGGCCTCGATGTCGCACGAGCTGCGCACGCCGCTCAATGCCATCCTCGGCTTCTCGGAGGTCATGTCGACAGAGGTGCTCGGACCGCTCGCCAACCCGACCTACAAGGAATACACGCTGGACATCCATCGCTCCGGCGAACACCTCTTGAATCTCATCAACGAAATTCTCGATCTTTCGCGTATCGAAGCCGGCAAGTACGAGCTCAGCGAGGATGCGGTAAACCTGGCGGAGATCGTCGAGGATTGCATCGGCATGGTTCAGCTCCGCGCGCGCGGCAAGAACATAACCATGGCCCATCAGTTCGAACAGGCGATGCCGTCCGTCTGGGCAGACGAAAAAGCCATGCGCCAGGTGACCCTCAACCTTCTTTCGAATGCCGTCAAGTTCACCCCGTCGGGCGGTGAGGTCAGCGTAAAGGTCGGCTGGACCGCCGGCGGCGGGCAATATCTTTCGATCAGAGACAACGGCCCCGGCATTCCGGAAGAGGAGATCCCGATCGTCCTTTCCGCTTTCGGCCAGGGTTCGATCGCCATCAAGAGCGCCGAACAGGGCACCGGCCTCGGTCTGCCGATCGTCCAGGCGATCCTCGCCAAGCATGGCGGCCAGTTCATCCTGCGCTCGAAACTCCGGGAAGGTACCGAGGCGATCGCTATCCTGCCGCCGCGTCGCGTTCTGCAGAGCTTGCCCCCGGTCGAGGACGTCCCGTCCCTCACCCGCCGGCGAAGGAGCTTCGCGTGAACGCTTGCCGGGCGTGCTCCACTTCTTCATTCCCGTGCCTGTCACGGAAATGAGGGTGGTGCCGGCGTCGCGGATCAGCCCAGGAAGCGAGCGAGAAATATCACGTACAGCGCATAAGCCGCATTGGCGAGAATGAGGCAAAGGCACGCGAAGGAGCCGAGATCCTTGGCGTTCCTGCCCATCTCCGAGATCTCCGGCGAGACGCGGTCGACAATCTCCTCGATCGCGGTGTTGATCGCCTCAAAGGCCATCATCAGCAGAAACAGGATTGCCATCGCGACATACTGGAACAGGTTCGCGCCGACGATCGTGAACGCGACCATCGCTACGGCGAATGCGATGAGTTCGTGCCGAAAGGCCGCCTCGCCGATCAGGCGCTTCGCACCGCCGAAGGAATAGCTGGCCGCCGCGAAAAGGTGCCGGAAGCCACGATGCTTCTGAACGGGCGCGGTGGCGCCGTTGCGGGAGGTAGTGTTCTTGACGTCCATTTCTTCTCGCGGGTTGGGAGAGGGCACAGCTTCGACGTTCCTATTGAGGCGAATCAAAGGCGGTGGCAATGCCGCATTGCGAGGCCACCCGAACCGAATGACCCGACTTATCCCCGATATGCGAGAAGCCGCCCCGCATCAATAGCTGCACGGCACGAGCATAGCACGCATGACGGCCGATCGACAGCAAGCTCCGAGCGTGCTGACGCGCGTGGGCGGGCCGGGCCTGCCTTACTCCTTGTTGCTTACGCCAGCCTGCGCAAAGGTCGCCATGCCGCTGTGGCAGGCAGCCGCCGCCTTGACGATGCCTGCTGCAAGAGCCGCGCCCGTGCCTTCGCCAAGCCGCATGCCGAGAGCCAGGAGCGGTGTCTTGCCGAGTTTCTCGATCGCCCGCATGTGACCGGGCTCGCTTGAAACATGGCCAATCAGGCAATGGTCGAGCGCCGCCGGGTTGGCGGCCTTGAGGATCGCCGCGGCCGCGGTCGCGACGTAGCCGTCGATGATGACGGGCACCTTCTGCATCCGCGCCGCGAGAATTGCGCCCGCCATCGCCGCGATCTCGCGGCCGCCGAGCCGCCGCATGACTTCGAGCGGATCGGACAAGTGATCGCGGTGCAGCGCCACGGCCTTTTCGACGGCGGCGATCTTGCGCGCGAGCACCTCGCCTTCCGAACCGGTGCCGGGACCGACCCATTCCTCTGCCGTGCCGCCATAGAGGCCGAGGTTGATGGCGGCCGCGATCGTCGTGTTGCCGATGCCCATTTCGCCGATGCACAGCAGATCCGTGCCGCCGGCAATCGCTTCCATGCCGAAAGCCATGGTGGCGGCGCAGTCGCGCTCGGAGAGAGCCGGTTCCTCGGTGATATCACCGGTCGGATAGTCGAGCGCCAGATCGAAGACTTTGAGGCCGAGATCGTGTGCCACGCAGATCTGGTTGATGGCAGCACCGCCGGCGGCGAAGTTCTCGACCATCTGCGCCGTCACCGAAGCGGGAAAGGGCGTCACTCCCTGACGGGTCACGCCGTGATTGCCGGCGAAGATCGCGACGAGCGGTCGGTTGACCGCCGGCGGACGTCCCGTCCAGGCGGCAAGCCAGAAGGCGATTTCCTCGAGGCGCCCGAGAGCGCCGGGCGGCTTCGTCAATTGCCCGTCCCGCTCGCGCGCCGCAACGAGTGCCGCCGTATCCGGCCCCGGCAGGTTGCGCAGTAGTTCGCGGAAATCATCAAACGGCAGGCCGCTGGCGCTCATGGATCATCCTTGCAACGTGAAACTCGTTCGGGGCTCGTCATAGAGTGTGATGCCGCCCGCGGCAACGGCATTTGCGCCATTTGCCGTCGTCTCGCATGATCCCGCGGAACGCCGGGCGATTCGGGATGCGGGAGACGAGATGGCAGATATTCGCGAGCTCTGGGACGACGTCGCACGGTCGGTTGCCTTTTTGAGCCGCATTCCCGTGCCGGATCGATATTTCCGCGGCTATGACGGCGGGCTCGGCCGCGCCGTGCGCGCCTTCCCTCTTGCGGGTATCCTGATCGCCCTTCCTGCCGCCGTGATAGCGGTCCTTCTGGGCGCGCTTCACGCGAGCTCGCTCTTCAACGCCTCCCTCGTCGTCGCGGTGCAGGCGATGGTCACCGGCGCCCTGCATGAGGACGGCCTTGGGGATACGGCCGATGGTTTCGGCGGCGGGCGCGATCGGGAAAACGCCCTGGAGATCATGAAGGACAGTCGGATCGGCACCTATGGCGCGGTTGCCCTCATTCTTTCCTTCGGCCTTCGCGTCTCGGCCCTGGCTGCATTCCTGCCGCTGCTGACGCCGACAGGCGGCGGAATTGCGCTGCTTGCCACCGCTGCGCTGAGCCGCGCCGCGATGGTCTGGCACTGGTCCCGCCTCCCGCCTGCCCGCCGCGGCGGGGTCGCCGCCTCGGCCGGTTTACCCGAGCCGCAGGCGACATCGGTTGCGCTCGGCTCGGGCGTGCTCCTCGCGCTCGTGCTGTTTTTCCTGGCCGACATCCCGACCGTCGCCGTCCTGCTTTCGCTCGCTGCCTTCGGGCTTGCGGTGCCAGCCTTCACGCGGATTGCCTTACGCAAGGTCGGCGGCCATACCGGCGACACCATCGGCGCCACCCAGCAACTGACGGAGATCGCCGTTCTGGGCGCTCTTGCACTGGCCATCTGAAAGGCCGATATATTTTTCGAACGAAACAGCAGAGCATCGTCCCGATCATGGAATCTCCCTGCATTCTCGTCTGCACGATCGACGATAGGACCGGTTACTGTTTCGGCTGCGGGCGCACACGTCAGGAGATCGGCGCCTGGACGCTCTACACCGATACCGAACGGCACACGATCATGCAGGCCTTGCCGGCGCGACTGGAAACGGTCGAGCGCAAACCGCGGCGGGAGACGCGCCGGTCGCGCATGGCGCGAGAACAAAACGGCTCATGAGCAGACTGATCGTCCTCCTCGCAATACTCGGCATCGGCCTCGTACTGCTGATCATCAATCACGATTCCGGCCGAACGTTCGGCATGAACAACGACGATTTCGGACAGCTCGTAGCCCTCGGCGCGCTGGCGACGCTTTTCGCCGCCGGTATCGTCAGAAGCCGCCGAACTCTGGGCGAAGGCCTGACACAGATTGCGATCTGGCTGCTGATCGCGTTCGTCCTCGTTGCACTCTATGTCTACCGCTTCGACCTTCGGTCCGTCGGCGACCGGGTGCTGGCAGGACTTATGCCCGGCAGGGCCATGGTCATCACCGACAGCGAGGGTCAGCAGGAGGTGGTGCTTCACAAGCGGATCGACGGCCACTTTGCCGCCGATGCGACAATCAACGGGCATGAGGTCAGCATGCTTGTGGACACCGGCGCGAGCAGTATCGTGCTCACCCATGAGGACGCGGCGATGGTCGGTCTCGACGTCGCCGATCTCGGCTACACGATCACTGTCATGACCGCGAACGGACCGGCGCTTGCGGCACCGGTCATCCTGCCGGAGATCGCGATCGGACCGATCCGGCGGACGAATATCCGCGCCATGGTCGCGGCCGAGGGGCGGCTGGACAGCAGCCTGCTCGGCATGAGCTTCCTCTCGACCCTCGACTTCCTGCAGATGCGCAGCGACGAGCTCCGACTCAGGGACTGAGCCCCCGCCGATCCAACCTCAGTTGCGCAACTTGTACCCGGTCCGGAATATCCATGTCAGTGCGGACATGCAGAGCGCGAGAAAGACGAGAATGATTGCCGCGCTGGCGAGCGGATTTACGTCGGAGATCTCGAAGAAGCTCCAGCGGAAGCCGCTGATCAGGTAAAGGACCGGGTTGAAGTGGCTTACTGCCCGCCAGAATGGCGGCAGCATGTCGATCGAATAGAAGCTGCCGCCGAGGAAGACGAGCGGCGGGACCACCAGCATCGGAATGAGGTTGAGCTGCTCGAAATCCTTCGCCCAGATGCCGATCAGGAAACCGAACAGGCTGAAGGTCACCGCCGTCAGAACGAAAAAGAAAAGCATCACGAAGGGATGGGCGATGCTGAGATCGACGAACAGCGAGGCCGTGACGAGGATGATCGTGCCGATCATCATCCCCTTTGTCGCCGCTGCTCCCACATAACCGAGCACAATCTCAAGCATGGATATCGGTGACGACAGCACCTCATAGATCGTGCCGGTGAATTTCGGGAAATAGATACCGAATGAACCGTTGCCGATGCACTGCGTCAGAAGCGTCAGCATCACCAACCCGGGCGTGATGAAGGCGCCGTAGGAAATCCCGTCGATTTCCTGGATGCGTCCACCGATGGCGGCGCCGAAAACGATGAAATAGAGCGAAGTGGAGATGACGGGTGACACGACGCTTTGCAGAAGCGTGCGGCGTGTGCGCGCCATTTCGAAGAAATAAATGGATTTGACTGCTTCTATATTCATCGCCCCGCCTCCACGATCTCAACGAAAATATCCTCGAGCGAACTCTGCCTCGTGGAAATGTCCCGGAGCCTGATGCCCGCCTCGGCCAGCGCCGCGAGCAGCGACGTGATGCCCGTCCGATCAGCGCTCGTGTCGTATTCATAGATCAGGCGTTCGCCTTCGCCCTCCAGCAACAAATTGTAGGAGGCAAGAGAATCGGGAACCCGCTCCAGAGGTTGGGCCAGATCGACGCGCAGCTGCTTGCGTCCGAGTTTCGTCATCAGCGCATTCTTGTCTTCGACGAGCAGTATCTCGCCGCTGTTGATCACCGCGATCCGGTCGGCGATCTCCTCCGCTTCCTCGATGTAGTGGGTCGTGAGGATGATCGTCACGCCCGAAGCGCGCAGCCGCTGGACGACCTCCCACATGCTCTTTCGCAGGCTGACGTCGACACCGGCCGTCGGCTCGTCGAGGAAAAGGACGCGCGGCTCGTGCGAGAGCGCCTTGGCGATCAGCACGCGCCGCTTCATGCCCCCGGAAAGCTCGCGCAGCGTGCTGTCCTTCTTGTTCCAGAGCGAGAGGTCCTTCAGTACCTTTTCGATATGCGCCGGATCCGGCTTCCTGCCGTGAAGCCCGCGCGAGAAGGAAACGGTGTTCCACACCGTCTCGAAAGCATCGGTCGTCAGTTCCTGCGGCACAAGGCCTATCATCGCCCGTGTCTGGCGGAAGTCGCGCACGACGTCGTTGCCGCCGACGGTAACCTGGCCGCCCGTCGCATTGACAATACCGCAGACGATCGAGATGAGCGTCGTCTTGCCGGCACCATTCGGACCGAGGAGGGCAAGAATTTCGCCCTCTTCGATATCGAGGCTGACGCCCTTCAGGGCCTGAAACCCCGAGGCATAGGTCTTCGACAGATTGGAGATGGAAACGATTGGCGCCATGAAACATATCCGGGAAGAGGTGCAAAGACGGCAGGGTGCTGCTCTATATGGGCCGATTCACATGGATTTGCAGCCCGTCCAAGCCAAATTTACGTTGACGCTCTGTCAAGGGCCGCCGCTCCGCTTACCGGCTGCCGCCCATGCGGTAGTAGATCTCTTGGACTGCGGTCACCAGCGTGCCGCCTTCTCCTCGGCGAGCCGATAGAAAATTTTCTCGCGTCGCGCCGCGTCGTAACGATGCCGGACAATCTCGAAAGGCGGCAATGTGTGACCTTGACTGCCGCCCGACATGAGGCCATCGCGGCGTCAGCCGGGCCGTCCAACCGATGGTCCGCTTGTGCAGCGTGCTAATCGCAGTGCCGGTAACCGGACTTGCGCGTGCGCAGATCGAAGTGGAAATGGTCCTTGTGGAAAGGATCGCTGCCTGGTCCGAGCACCGTGTGGAAATACTTGCAGCTGTCCGTGCGCACCGCTTTCAGGAGCCCCCGCTCACGGAAAGCGAAGAAGCCCTTCTTGCGCACATCGATTTCCTTGCCGTTTTTCAGCACGAACTTGCCGACGTCTATCGCGTTGCCGCGCGCATGTTCCGACATGGGATTGCCGCGGCGGGAGTTCATCGTCCGGCAGGAATAGCCGCCGAGGGGCTTGATCGTCTTGACGCCCGACCAGTAACGGTAGCGCGACGACGGCGCCAGCTCGTATTTCACCCACTTGGCGAAGGCTTCCGTTACCTGGCAATTCAGCTTCACCGCAGGTTTGACGGCGATGTCGCCGGACAGGCCGCTGAGCTCGATCGGGTAGTCGATGCCACAGGACGGTCCGTTACGGACTCGCGGAACGTCGCGGAAGACGACGCCGAGCTTCTTCAACCGCTGCCGGCACGCGACCTCCGAGCCCGGCATTTCGCCGGTGTATTCCGGCGTGGACAGGGGGCTGCGGGCGCGCGGTATGAAAGCGATCTGCTGCGGCTGCTCAGTGCGCGTCGCCCGCTGCGGCTCGAGAACACGCCTTCTATTCACTTCCTCGGCCGCGCTCTGCGCGGGCGCAAGGGGCGGCAGGTCGGGATCATAGCCGGGATTCGCCTCAGGCATCGGCATAGGCTGCGGCGCTCCGGCAAGCTGGCGCACATCGCTGTCGCCGATACCGGCCACGACCGGCTGCGTCGTATTCCCCTCGGCGATCTCACCGGCCTGCTCCTGCGCCAGGCCGACCACCGGTTCGACGCCGAGCATGGCGTCCATGTTCACCCCCTCGCGCGGAACCGTCATCGATCCGGCCCCGGCGACCTGGCCCTGCGGCGCAAGGGCCGCATTACTGGAAGCCGGGGCAACGGAGGTCTGGCTGGCCATGGCGACCGGCTCTGACGACGGATAGGCAGCGACTTCCTGCTCCGGCATGGCTGCAGGCGCCGGCCTGATCGCGCCGACACGGGAGCTCCCGTCGATTCGGGCCGGTGGCGCAAGCACGTCGGTCGTGCAGGCAACGAGCGGAATGGACAACAGCAGCGCCGCCAGTGGACGATGAAGAAGAGAAACACACGCCATACTGATTGCCGCCTTCATCCATGACAAAGCTTCGGCCTTGTCCGTGCGCCGCCTGCCCACAGCCGAGAATGAACCTGCGGAATGTCGCCAAACGGGCGCTCGGTCGAGAAAGTCGGCTTTGCAAAGCAATTTAAGCAAACGTGGTAAACGAAGCCTTGCCGGCCGCACGCTAAATCGGGCGAGCGGGCACAAAGAAAAGGCCCGCATCCTTACGGGTGCGGGCCATTTTCGTTGTGGGTTTTTGTCCTGCTAACGGCATTCCCCGGGATGGGCGACGCGGAACCCGTCCGCTCGTGCCTCGCAGGCATTCGGGAACGTTCTTGATCGTCCATTGCGCTCGCCGCAGACCGGCGCGAATTCGCGCGTGCAGAACTGCGGCTGCTGCGGGCGATCATCCTCACGGCGGCATTCTCCGCGTGCGACGACGCGGAAGCCTTCGGCGCGCGCCATGCACGAATTTGGGAAGGTCTGCCTTCGCGGGCCGCGCTGGCCGCAAACCGGCGAAAACTCGCGCGTGCAGGCCCGCTCTTCCGGCGGACGGGATGCCGGACGGCACTCGCCGCGATGAACGACACGGAAGCCGTCGGCGCGTGCCTGGCAGGCATTGGGGAAGGTCCGAATGCGATTGCCGCGTTCGCCGCAGACCGGCGCGAATTCCATCGTGCACATTTGCGGACCCGGCGGGCGGATCGGTCCCGGACCGGGGCGCGGCTCGTCGACGACCACGGTACAGGCAGAAAGAAAGCCGGCGGCGGACAGGAAAATGGCGGCAGACTTCATGATGAAACGCTTGAAAGGCAACACAGGTCTCCCCCTTGGCTGGCATCTCGGATGCGGCCGGATCGGCGCGCGATAGCGACCGTCCTCCCGTCGCACCATCTCGCCTGTCTTACGGCCAGGCGTCAACTCCCGCGAGATGCGCCATCCACGCACCACCGACAGGAGCAGGCTCACCCGCCCGAACGACATCGGTTGAACGAAGAGGCCCGCGGCCGCTTGTTTGATTTCCTCATTCCTGTGCTTGTCACAGGAATCCAGCCAGACCAAGTCCTTGGGCTGAAAGAACGCTTCCCGCGCCGCAGACGCAGCGCTGCCCTCATCTCTGTGACAAGCACAGAGATGCAGCCCTCCGAAAAATTTCCCACAGCGCCGCGCATCTTATAAGACGCGCGGCGCTGTGGTGCTGCATATTTTGTCCACTGATCGGTTACGATCTCAACAGGTCTCAGGCTGCCCTGCCAAACGCCGGCTGTGCGCCCCGTTCCCCGAGCCTGAACTGTTCGAGCAGCGCCTTCAGCTCGCGACTTTCCTGCGCCAGCGTCTGGCTTGCCGCGGTCGTCTCCTCGACCATTGCGGCGTTCTGCTGCGTCATCTGGTCCATGCTGTTGACGGCCGTGTTGACCTCCTGCAGTCCGGTCGCCTGTTCCCGAGCAGCGGTCGCAATTGCGGCCACCTGCTCGTTGACGCGGTTGACCAGAGACTCGATCTCCATCAGCGCATCGCCCGTCGAGCGGACGAGTTCGACGCCGGCGCCGACCTCCTTCACCGAGGTGCCTATCAGCTCCTTGATCTCCTTTGCTGCGCCGGCCGAGCGTTGCGCAAGTTCACGGACCTCCTGGGCAACCACGGCGAAGCCGCGGCCGGCCTCCCCTGCCCGCGCCGCCTCGACGCCTGCATTCAGCGCCAGCAGGTTCGTCTGGAAGGCGATCTCATCGATCACGCCTATGATCTGGCTGATCCGGCTGGACGAGGCTTCGATCCGCCCCATCGCATCGATCGCATTGCGCACGATACCACCGGATTTCGCCGCACTCGCCTTCGTCTCGTCGACCATGTCGCGCGCTTCCAGGGCACGATCCGACGCCTGGCGTACGGTGGAGGTGATTTCGTCGAGAGCTGCGGCCGTCTCTTCAAGTGCCGCCGCCTGCTGTTCGGTCCGGCGCGAAAGATTGTTGGCCGCCTCTGAAATGTCGGCGGCACTGCCATGGACGATTTCGGTGGATTGGGAAATGGCGCCGATGACGTCGCGAAGCGCGGCGACCGCCGTGTTGAAGTCGTCCTTGAGCTTGGCGTATTCCGGCGCGATCCGGGCCACCGCGGCGGTGAGGTCGCCGTTTGCCAGCCGCTCGAGCGCGCCGCCGAGCGTCTCCATCGCCTCGGCCTGGGTAGCGGCAGTCGTACGCTGGCGCTCCTCGTTGCCGCGCCGTTCTGCGTCCAGGCGGTCCTGCTGCTCCGCCTCGCGCGATCGCAGTTCGAGGCGCTCCTTGACGGAGTCGCGCAGGACGACGAGCACCTGTGCCATCTGCCCGATCTCGTCGCCGCGATCGGTTTCCGGAACATCCGAGGAAAGGTCCTCGTCTGCGATCGCCCGCATCGAGACCTTCAGCTTTTCGATGGGCCGAACGACGCTGCGCACGATCGCCAGTGCCGCCATGAGGATCGCGAGCGCAGCCGCGACCAGAATGCCGGCCATCTGCCAGGCGCGCTCGCGGAACATGGCGGCCAGGTCGTCGGCATAAACACCGGTACCGACCACCCATCCCCAGGGCTCGAAACCGGCCACGTGCGAATATTTCAGCACGGGCTGGTCGGCGCCGGGCTTCGGCCAGTAATAATCGACGAAGCCCTTGCCGTGCGCCTGAACCGTCTTGACGAATTCCACGAACAGGAACTTGCCGTTGGGATCCTTGTTCTGCGTCAGGTCGGCGCCGTCGAGTTCGGGCTTGATCGGATGCATCACCATCTTCGGATGCATATCGTTCACCCAGAAATAGCCGCTGTCCTGATAGCGCATCGCCCGGATCGCCTCCAGTGCGCGGCCCTGCGCCTCCTCGCGCGTCAGCGTGCCGGCCTTTTCCTGGCCGTGATAGGCGTCGAAAACCTTGATCGCGTTCTCATTCATCGCCGCGAGCATGGCCTTGCGCTCGGCAACCAGCTTGTCCTGCGCCTGGATCAGTCCAAAGGTCAGCGCCGCCGCCATCGTTAAAAGCGCAAACGCGACCAGCGCGTAAAGACGCGCCGAAATTCGAATTCTTCTCATCCCCTGCCTCCATTTCGAGGCATGCAGAATATGAGCGGCTATTTGCAAAGCTCCTAACAAACGCTCACTAGATTTGAGGGTGATCAAATTAACGATAACACCGTCACGTGTGCCGCCTTTTGCTTCTTCAGCGTGGAATTGTTCCGGCGCCTCTTTGCTCGCCTGACGGCAGTGCGTTAAACCTTGTTCGTCAACAGGGAGACAGGCCGCATGAACGCAGCAAGCAAGCCGAATGGCGAACTGACCTTGCGCACCCTCGCAATGCCCGGCGACGCCAATGCCGCCGGAGACATCTTCGGCGGCTGGGTCATGGCGCAGATGGACCTTTCCTGCGGCATCCGGGCCGCCGAGCGCGCCAGGGGCCGCGTCGTGACTGCGGCGGTAAAGGAAATGGCCTTCGCCATGCCGGTGAAGATCGGCGACACACTCTGCATCTATACCGACATCGTTACGGTCGGGCGGACGTCGATGACGCTCAAGGTCGAGGCATGGGCACAGCGTTACCTCTCGCATGTCATGGAAAAGGTCACCGACGCGATCTTCGTGATGGTCGCGCTCGACTCGACCGGCAAGCCGACGCCGGTTCCGGCCGAGCAATAAGGGCTTAGTTCATGGAGCAGGTGCAGCCCGATCCGGCGATCTTTTCGCACATACGCGTCGTCATGGGCATGGTGATCAGCCTCTCGCTTGCGCGGCTCCTCAGCGGCGTTGCGCTTTTCGTGCAGCACCCCGGCAAGACGAAGGTCTACTGGATACACCTCGGCTGGGTGCTGTTCATGTTCTTCTTCCTCGTCCATTTCTGGTGGTGGGAGTATCATCTGCACTCGCTGGCGGTGATCGACGTCAGCGTCTACCTGTTCGTCATCCTCTATAGCTGCGTCTTCTTCCTCCTCTGCGTCTTCCTCTTTCCGACGACTCTCGACGAGTACAGCGGCTACGAACATTATTTTATGTCCAGGCGCGCCTGGTTCTTCGGCTTCCTCGCCATCGCATTCGCTGTCGACCTCATCGACACCGCCTTGAAGGGCAAGGCCTATTTCCAGTCCTTCGGGATCGAATATCCGCTTCGCAACGCGGCCTATATCGCGTTCTGCATCATCGCGGCGGTCACGCCCGACCGGCGCTTCCATGCGTCTTTTCTGGTGGGCGCGGTTCTTTACCAGCTCACATGGATGTATCGCGCCTTCGACCTTCTCGATTGACGGGGGCAGATGCCGCTCGTGGCGATGTCTCACCCCTTGAAGATGAACGACGCCCCGAGCGCGATCAGCGCGAAGCCGATGAACTGATGCCAGCCGATCGGTTCCTTCAGCCAGAAAATCGAGAAGAGGACGAAAATGGTGAGCGTTATCACCTCCTGCATCGTCTTCAATTGCGCGGCCGAATAGACCGAGTGTCCGATGCGGTTTGCCGGCACGGCCAGCCAATATTCGAAAAAGGCGATCCCCCAGCTTGCGGCGATGACGATGTAGAGCGGCGACGAAGTGAACTTCAGGTGGCCGTACCAGGCGAAGGTCATGAAGACGTTGGAGAGGAGCAGCAGGATGACCGGCCAGACATAGGCAGGATTGATGGCAAATGGCATGGAAACCTCGGGAAGAGCGCGAATCGCAAGCCGAGAATGCTCCGCCGAGTGCCGGCGTTGCAAGTGCCTTCGGCTCCCGGTGCAGCGATGCGACCGTCGGTTCAAGCCGTCGCCTCGGAGGTCCGGGAAACGAGTGAGGATCGCGGTCTTCCGTTTCCCTTTTGTACTCGTTCCCCCTTCACTTTCGACCGGACTCTGTCCATATTCCCGGCATGGCCAGATCACCGAAGAATTCCCCCAAGAAATCGTCGGCACCCGGCGGGTTCGAAGAAGCCCCGCAGGCGCCGCTTTCCGGTACGCCCCTTTCCGGCAATGTCTCCGACTGGGTGAAGCAGCTCGAATCGGAAGCGGAAGCGAGCACCTTCGAGAGCCGGCGCGAAGTTGCGTCCAAGGCCGGCAGGCATCGCAAGAAGGTGGAGATCTCCGCGTCGAAATCGGCCCGCGGCACATCGATGGGCGGAACGACCGATCCGAAGACGCGTGCGGCCGCGGGGCTCAATCCCGTGGCCGGCCTCGATGTCGCCTTGGAGGATGCCGACAAGCTCACCTCCGGTTCGGGCGTCACCGCCACCGTCGAGGCGCTTGCCAAGCTCATCGAGAGCGGCAATCCGCTGTTCAAGGACGGCAAGCTCTGGACGCCTCACCGCCCGGCCCGGCCTGAAAAGTCCGAAGGCGGCATCCCGATCCGCATGCAATCGGACTACGAGCCGGCCGGAGACCAGCCGACGGCGATCGCGGACCTGGTCGACGGCCTCACCTCGGGCGAGCGCAATCAGGTGCTCCTCGGCGTCACCGGCTCGGGAAAAACCTTCACCATGGCCAAGGTGATCGAGGCGACGCAGCGCCCGGCCGTCATTCTGGCTCCGAATAAGACGCTTGCCGCGCAGCTCTATTCCGAGTTCAAGAACTTCTTCCCGGACAATGCGGTCGAATATTTCGTCTCCTATTACGACTACTACCAGCCGGAAGCCTACGTGCCGCGCTCGGACACGTACATCGAGAAGGAATCGTCGATCAACGAGCAGATCGACCGCATGCGCCACTCGGCGACGCGTTCGCTGCTCGAACGCGACGACGTCATCATCGTCGCCTCGGTCTCCTGCATTTACGGTATCGGCTCGGTCGAGACCTATACGGCAATGACCTTCCAGATGAGCGTCGGCGACCGGCTCGACCAGCGGCAGTTGCTGGCCGACCTGGTCGCGCAGCAATACAAGCGCCGCGACATGGACTTTCAGCGGGGCTCCTTCCGCGTACGCGGCGACACGATCGAAATCTTTCCCGCCCACCTGGAGGATGCCGCCTGGCGCATCTCGATGTTCGGAGACGAGATCGACTCGATCACCGAGTTCGATCCGCTCACCGGCCAGAAGACCGGTGACCTCAAGTCGGTGAAGATCTACGCCAATTCACACTATGTGACGCCGCGGCCGACGCTGAACGCCGCGATCAAGGCGATCAAGGAGGAAATGAGCCAGCGTCTCGCCGAACTGGAACGCGCCGGGCGCCTTCTGGAAGCGCAGCGGCTGGAGCAGCGCACCCGTTACGACATCGAGATGCTCGAGGCCACCGGCTCCTGCCAGGGCATCGAGAACTATTCGCGCTATCTCACCGGCCGCAGGCCGGGCGAGCCGCCGCCGACGCTGTTCGAATATATTCCGGACGATGCGCTGATCTTCATCGACGAGAGTCACGTCACCATTCCGCAGATCGGTGGCATGTATCGCGGCGACTTCCGCCGCAAGGCGACGCTCGCCGAGTACGGGTTCCGCCTGCCCTCCTGCATGGACAACCGGCCACTGCGCTTCGAGGAATGGGACGCAATGCGCCCCGACACCATCGCCGTGTCGGCAACGCCCGGCGCCTGGGAGATGGAACAGGCCGGCGGCGTCTTCGCCGAACAGGTGATCCGTCCGACCGGCCTCATCGATCCGCCGGTGGAGGTGCGCTCCGCCAAGACGCAGGTGGACGACGTGCTCGGCGAGATCCGCGAGACCGCCGCAGCGGGCTACCGCACCCTCGTCACCGTGCTCACCAAGCGCATGGCCGAGGACCTGACCGAGTATCTGCACGAACAGGGCGTGCGGGTGCGCTACATGCATTCCGACATCGACACGCTCGAACGCATCGAGATCATCCGCGATCTGCGCCTCGGCGCCTTCGACGTGCTGGTCGGCATCAACCTCCTGCGCGAGGGTCTCGATATTCCCGAATGCGGCTTCGTCGCCATTCTCGATGCCGACAAGGAAGGCTTCCTGCGCTCGGAAACGTCGCTCATCCAGACGATCGGCCGCGCCGCCCGTAACGTCGACGGCAAGGTCATCCTCTATGCCGACACGATCACCGGCTCGATGCAGCGGGCGATGGAGGAGACCAGCCGCCGCCGCGAGAAACAGATGGCCTACAATGCCGAGCACGGCATCACGCCCGAATCGGTCAAGGCGAAGATCTCCGACATCCTCGATTCGGTCTACGAACGCGACCATGTCCGCGCCGATATTTCCAGCGTCGCCGGCAAGGGCTTTGCCGATGGCGGCCACCTCGTCGGCAACAATCTCCAGGCGCACCTCAACGCACTGGAAAAACAGATGCGCGACGCCGCCGCGGATCTCGACTTCGAAAAGGCCGCACGCCTGCGCGACGAGATCAAGCGCCTCAAGGCGGCCGAACTGGCCGTGCTGGACGACCCGATGGCGCGAGAGGAAGCGAAATCGCAGGAGAGCAGCAAGCGGGCCAGCAAGGGCATGCCCGGCACAACGGACACCCTCCCCCTTGTGGGGAGGGTTGCGGAGGGGCAAGGCGACACCCCTCCCGGAGCTTCGGGCCACCCTTCCCACAAGGGGGAGGGAAAGACAGAATCCTACTTCCAGAAGCCCTCGCTCGACAATATGGGCCCGGGGACCGACACCGAACGTCCCCTCTTCCGCAAACCCGAACTCGATGAAATGGGCCGCGACGTGGCGATCCCCTCTTCCCGCGGCCGGGGAGAAGGTGCCCGAAAGGCAGATGAGGGGCAGTCGCTTTTCAGGAAAAACACCCTGGACGAAATGACCGTCGGCCGCACGGAGAAGCCGGTACCGGGACCGGCACCGGAGAAGCCGACCCTCACCCGCGCCAAGCCGGGCGTAGGGTCCTACGAGGAGCCGGCGGAGGAAAAGCGGCGCAAGAGCCGGACGAAGGGCAAGACGGGGCGTCCGGGACGCTGAGCCAGTCGTATCGGGATCCAAGGACCCCGTAATCTCGGACGCTGGGCCCTTGCCGGGGCTATCCAGACATCGAATCGACCGAAGCGGTCGCTGCGAGAGCGACCGGAAGGCGAGTGCAACGACGCCATCGCACCCCATTTTTTTACGGGTAATCCGGAAGGATTAGCCCGACATACCCGCAGAACCCTTAAATTTTTACGGAACATTTCCTTCCCGACACGAATTTAAGTTGTCACTAATTTAGGGAGGAAAATATGAAAACCCTGGATGTATTTCTTACGAGCACCGGTCTGGCTCTTATGTCAGTCGGTTTTTCAACTTCGGCAACGATTCCCGCGCACGCCCAGAACCTTACGGGCCCCATGCTCATGGCCGAGCAGTGCAGCCCTCTGACCGACGCCAACTACGAAGCTTGCTGCATGGCTCAGAACAGAGCGGAAATCCTCACGACCGGGCAAATAGAGCAATGCCCGCCCCTCTCCACGGCGGCCATCGGCAATTCATTTTCCACGACCTCCACCGACAGCGGTCCTCGCAACCTGAATGGCGATGACGGTGGCGGCGGCGGTGGCGGCGGCGGTGGCGGCGGCGGTGGCGGCGGTGGCGGCGGTGGCGGCGGCGGCGGCGGCGGCGGCGGTGGCGGCGGCGGCGGTGGCGATCCCGGCGGTGGCGGTGGTCAAGACACCGGCAAGGGTAACCAAGACCATGGCAAGGGTAACCAGGACCATGGCAAGGGTAACCAGGACGACGGCAAGGGTAACCAGGACGACGGCAAGGGCAACCAGGACAACGGCAAGGGTAACCAGGACAACGGCAAAGGCAGCCAAGATCGCGGCCTTAAAGGTAACCAGGACTAACCAGGACGACGATAACAGCGATGACGGCGGGTCGGGCGCCTGAAGGATTGCTCGCAGGAGCGCTCGACAGCGCCGATGGCAAATGACGAGAGCGCCGTGGCCGGCTCTCATAGCCGGCACGGCCAGTCCGGCTCCCGGCGCGTCTCGGAGAAAGTCGGGCTTGTTGAGGCTATGCGCTTCGCGTTTCACAGCTCCAACGAGCGGTCACCCTGCCATCGACCGACGACCGCACCTGCTCTACTCCGCCGCGCGCGCCTTCGCCTCCACCGCTTCCAACTCGTAGGAATATCCCTCGAGCATGGAGTAGGCCTGCTCGATCGCCTCGATCTGGGCTTCGGCGTTCCTGATCGCCTCGGCGATCGACTGGCTGCGGGCGCGCAGCATGGAGCCGAGCACGTCTGTCTCGGGCCGCCTGCCGATGCGGTCGAGATGCTTGCGCACGCGGGAGCGGTGGCGTTCCAGTTCCAAAATGTGGAAGCGGTTTTTGACGATATCATCGGAAAGCTTGCGTCGCATCGCCGCCACCGGATCGAAACTACCGGGCTCGCGTTCATCGAGTATGAAGTCGTTGACGAGGGTCTCCAGCATCATGAGGCCCTTGAGGTCTTTCGGGTCGGCGAGCTGGGGATCGTAACCGGTGTCATCGTAGACTTTGCGGCGCACCGGATCCTTCAAGAGATCGTAGGCCGCCTGCAGCTTGCCGAACTGCTCGGCATCACCGCCGCGGTCGGGATGCGCGGTCTTCACCGCCCGGCGATAGGCCGTCCGGACCGCCCGCTCGTCGGCGTCGCGCTCAATTCCAAGGAGGGCATAGGGATCGATCACGCCGGCCACCTGCTCATCGTCAACTCGCATATTCGTTTCCGGTACAGACCTACCGGTTCGCCGCGGCAGCAGCAAGCCCGCGAGGCTCACGGGGAGAGTGCAGGCTCAACCTAGTGCCGCGACGAAAATGTGGTCGAAACGAGGCAATCCACGACATTTGCCTCGCGACACACGGCACCGCGAGGTCACGCGGGCGCTTCGGCATAAGGCATTGCCCGCAGGTGCGGGACCGCAAGAACTCCCCTTGCCTTTTTCACGGAATACTGCCAATCCTATTGCCGTTCGGGCGTTTTCAATCCCGGAGACTGGACTTTCGCTTTGAGCCTGGCTTGACGCCGGGACAGCCGCAAGCGGCATCGTAGACGTCTTTTCCCCGATATCGTGACCACTCGACGCCTTTCAGCGCATTTCGCTGAAGACGACACGTTCGCTTCCTTCCGGGGGCGCGGACACACTACCTAAAGCAACCGATGCGTGATATTGAAGCGCAGGGTTGCGGCAAAGACAGACTGAAGGAAAAGGACTTCTTCCATGGCCACCAAAGGCATCGTCAAATTCTTCAACCAGGACAAGGGTTTTGGTTTCATCACGCCGGAAGGCGGTTCGAAGGACGTTTTCGTCCACATCACCGCTGTCCAGGCCGCAGGCCTCACGACATTGAACGATGGCCAGGAGGTCAGCTTCGACACGGAGCCGGATCGCATGGGCAAGGGCCCGAAGGCCGTCAACCTCCAGGCTCTCTAAGCCTGGCGTTCGACAAAGCGTGAAGAGCGGCGCTTCGCAAGAGGCGCCGCTTTTCGTTGGAGAGCACCCCATCCCACCTGCCGCCCACCTTCCCCTCGCCGGCGAAGGAGACTGGCGGCGCAGTCGCGTTACTCTGCCGCCTGCTTTGCCGTTACCGCCTCGAACACCGCGTCGAAAGCAGTGTGGATGACTTGCGGACCGGCGTCCTTGCGGGTGGCGTCGGCAGAGAGTATCTGACGATAGCGCCGCGCGCCGGGCCAGCCTTGGAAGAGCCCGACCATGTGCCGCGTAACGTGGATCAGCCGGCCGCCATTCTCGATATGCGCAGCGGCATGGTTCGCCATGGCATCGCGGATACCGGACCAGAATTCCAGCGACAGATTATGGCTACGATCGGAAAAGCCGTCGGGGTCGATCGGCATGGGCGCGGCCCCCGTCAGCGGGTGGACGAAATAGCCGTCGGCGGCAGTCAGCAGGCCGCTGTCGTGATAGGCCGCACGGCCCAGCATCACACCGTCGAGAGGAGCGCCGCATGCGGCCTCTGCCGCAGTCCCGGCGGCTCCTCCCGTCGGTAGCGACCGCGGATCGAGGTGGGACAGCGCCTGATCCAGCTTTTGAAGACCCCCATTGAGACCAATGAAAAGATTCGTATTTTCCGCCTTGAGGCGGTGTACAAGGCCATAGTCGAGTGGCGGAACCTCGCGGTTCTCTCTCGGGCTCAGTCCTTTGAGCCATGCCTTTCGCGCATGCACCCACACGGCATCCGTTCCGGCATCCTTGACGCGCCCGACGAGGTCGCGAAGCGCTACTTCCGGATCCTGATCGTCGACGCCGATACGACATTTCACCGTGACCGGAATCTTGACCGCCGCCTTCATCGCCGCGATGCAGTCGGCGACCAACGCCGGCTCCTGCATCAGACAAGCGCCGAAGGTGCCGGACTGCACCCGGTCTGACGGGCAGCCGACATTCATGTTGATCTCGTCGTAGCCGAAGCCTTCTGCGATCCGCGCCGCCTCCGCCATCTTCGTCGGATCGCTGCCGCCGAGCTGCAGGGCGACCGGATGTTCAGAGGCATCGTGGCCGAGCAGCTTTTCCCGATCGCCGCGCAGAATCGCATCCGCGACGATCATTTCCGTATAGAGCAAAGCATGCCTCGAGAGCAGGCGCGCGAAAAACCGATAATGACGATCGGTCCAATCTATCATCGGCGCAACGGCAAAGACGGGTGCCTTGAAGTACCTGTTTTTATCTTGCTTACCAGCGGTTTGCGCTGTTTCTTTCATATCCTGTTGGCTCTCGTTTGACGCGTTTTTAGCCCGTTCCTGCTGTGCTACTGCTACAATGTAGCAAATGGCCGGAGGCTTATAGCAAAAACATGGGCACCATCCTCTAGCGAAAGCGCCGGAATGGGCAGAAAGGCGATCATCCCGGTCGAGGATGTCTGCCGCGACTGCTTCAATCACATGGCGATTTCCTGAAAGTCTCGAGGTTCAATGTCTGAAGTCGATTGGTTGAGCCATCTCCTGCAAATCGTCACCGTAACCGGTCAGCTCGAGGTCCGCTGTACCTACGGTGCGCCATGGCGCGTGGCTTGGAGCCGGGCTGCGGCGAACGAAATCCCCTACCACGCAATCGTCCAGGGTCGGGCCATTTTCGAGGATCCGGAGACGAAAACGACGAGGGAGTTGGTGAGCGGAGATATCGTGCTGCTACCTCATGGTGCGGCGCATGTACTGCACGACGGTAGCGGGCAAACTCCTATCCATACCCGGCAACACCGGAGGTCTGCCGGATGGATGCTGAGCGAGAACGATAGCCAGGGCGAGCAACTCGATCTGTTGTGCGGTCGATTTTTCATCGCGCCGCCTCATGACCGACTGATCCGTAACTATCTCCCCACAAATCTCGTGGCGCGGGCCACGGACAGCCGTGGAGAAGATGGTATCGGTTCCGCTTCCAACCAACTGGCCAGTCTGGTGAGGCTGATGCGTATGGAGTCCGCCGGCGACCGAGCGGGAGGACGCGCCGTTCTCAACGCCCTTTCTTCGGCCCTGTTCACACTGGTACTGCGAGCGGCGAGCGAATCCGAGAAAGCCCCCGAAGGCTTGTTGGCCCTGGCCGGCCATCCGCGACTTGCTCCAGCCATTGCGGCCATGCTTGGCGATCCGGCCCATCCATGGAAACTGCCTGATCTGGCGGATTTGTGCGGCATGTCACGCGCCACGTTCATGCGGCACTTTCAAGACAGGCTAGGTTGCTCCGCGCTCGATTTGTTGACCGATCTCCGCATGAGTCTGGCAGCCAACGAACTCAAGAAGCCGGCAATAAGCACTGAAGCCGTGGCCGAGACGGTGGGATATCAATCCGTTTCCGCATTCCGACGGGTGTTTGCGGAAAGGATGGGGATGACGCCGGGGGAATGGCGCCGACTGGCGCACAATGGCGCGTAGGCCCAGGACGATCTTAGCTGATATCCGCCAGATTGATCCTTTCGCGCATTATATTGAGCCAATCCAGTCTCGATGTTTGCATCGTCATTCGTAAATTGGGTTCGAGCCATCCAATGAACTGCATCAGTATCGCCGCCAACGAAACCGCAACCGACACAGACGCCGAAATCCACGCACGGACCGAGATCCCCGGAATCGCTCTCGCCCCCCAACCGTCCCATTCGCACGCGCAGCCAACGCCGACGAATGCCGTCATCGAAACCATTCTGAGCCGTAGTGCTGCCAAGTACTACGACCCAGCCGCCACCCTGAGCGATGGTGAGATCCGCGACCTGGTGCGGATCGGCACCTCCGCGCCGACATCGTTCCACCTGCAGAACTGGCGGTTTATCGCAGTCCGTACGCCTGACGCCAAGGCACGGCTACGTCCGATCGCCTGGAACCAGCCCGCAATCACCGACGCCGCCGTTACCTTCATCATCGTCGGCAGGTTGGCCGATGCCAGC
Organism: Sinorhizobium sp. KGO-5; assembly: GCF_036245905.1. Classification (NCBI taxonomy): domain Bacteria; kingdom Pseudomonadati; phylum Pseudomonadota; class Alphaproteobacteria; order Hyphomicrobiales; family Rhizobiaceae; genus Sinorhizobium; species Sinorhizobium sp. KGO-5. The sequence continues at coordinate 158,570 of NZ_BDIZ01000007.1, read as the reverse complement.
ACCGTCCCGGAGCGCCTGGCGCCGGTAGTGGAAGCCGGCATCATGCCAGCGCACCTGGTGCCGGAATGGGAAATCCCCGCTCGCGGACTGTATGACGGTCAACCCCAACGGCAGCGCGACGAGGCGGTACGTTCCGCTACCTTCGGCACCGCGGCCATCATCTATGCAGCTCGCTCCCTCGGCCTGGGTTCGACGCCGATGATCGGGTTCGACGCGGAAGCCGTGCACCGCGAGTTCGGCCTGACCGAGGACGAAGTGCCGGTCATGCTTCTGACCGTCGGGCCGGAGCGGACCGGCAACTGGCCGCAGAAGCCGCGCCTGCCGGTGGCCGACGTCCTGTCCTTTGCATAATCCACAGTCCAAACAGTTACTTATGGAGAGTATGATGTCTAGAACTATTGCCCTGGAACCCGAACATGTACCGGCAGAATCGAAACCAACTCTCGATGCATTCACGAAGAGCATCGGGTTCACCCCAAATATGATGGCGGCCTTCGCGCAGAGCCCGATCGCGTTCAACGCATGGGCCACGCTGCTTGGCTCCCTCAGCAAGGCGCTCGATGTGAGGACGCGCGATAGTATCGGCCTTGCCGTCTCGGAGGTGAATGGCTGCAATTATTGCCTGACGGTCCACAGCTACACCGCGGAACATATGGCAAAGTTATCGGCGGATGACATCATTCTCGCCCGGAAAGGTCATGCAAACGACCCGAAACGAGACGCCGCAGTCCAGTTCGCGCGCAAAGTCATCAAGGCCCGAGGGCACGTTGGTGATGCCGATCTGAAAGCCGTCCGCGATGTCGGCTACACCGATGCGAACATCATCGAGATCGTTGCGCTGGTCGCCATGTACTCCCTGACGAACTTCTTCAACAACGTGTTCGACCCCGAGCGGGACTTTCCCGCCGTTACCTCGGCCGGCTCTATCTAAGCCCGGTCCTGCCGCAATCTCCGCGCGGTTGAACCCGAAATAAGCCGGGCTCGCCGCGCGACATCACACAGCAACTCGACAACAAGGTCTTCGAAAAGGCGTCAAGCCGGTAACGAGTTGCGCGGGAGGTCGAAAACATCTTCCACGCCTGAATTTATCCAAACCAACAAATATCTGAGGAGACAATTCCCATGAAAGCGATCGTAGTGACCGACCAGGCTGCGGGAACAGCCGGAATGAAGCTGGTGGAGCGACCCGAGCCGCAAGCCGCGATAAACGACGTCGTCGTTGAGGTCCATGCGGCGGGTTTCGTCAACACCGAACTGGATTGGCCTTCAACCTGGACGGATCGGGCCTTTCGTGACCGGACGCCATCGATTCTCGGCCATGAGCTGGCCGGTGTGATCACCGCGCTGGGCTATGGCACCACGGGGCTGTCGATCGGCCAGCGGGTGTTCGGCCTGTCTGACTGGTATCGCGACGGCACACTCGCTGAGTACGTCGCCATGGAGGCCCGCAACCTCGCGCCATTGCCCGGCAACGTCGACTTCACGGTGGGCGCAAGCCTGCCAATATCCGGCCTGACCGCATGGCAGGGACTGTTTCAGCATGGCCGCCTGCAGGCGGGGCAGAGCGTCCTCGCACACGGCGCAGCTGGCGCCGTCGGCTCGATCGTGACGCAGCTTGCGCGGGAAGCCGGCGCCTATGTCATCGGCACCGGACGCGCCGCTGACCGCCAGAGAGCTCTGGACTTCGGTGCAAATGAATTCGTCGATCTTGGAAACGACACCCTGGAAGACGTCGGCCGCGTCGATCTGGTATTCGACGTTATCGGCGGCGATGTTCAGAGGCGGTCCGTAGCGCTGATCCGGGCCGGAGGAACGCTTGTGACAGCCGTCGGACCGACGGATATCCGACCTGTGGATGGCCTGGTGGTTGACTTCGTCGTAGAGGCTGATCGTGGCCAGCTCTCGGAGATCGTTCAGCGCGTCCGGGACGGAAGACTGCGGACGAACATCGGCAAGATTTCAAGTCTGGACGATGCGATCGCCACCTTTAATTCTACGGAGCGACGCGCCGGAAAGACGGTCATCCGCGTTCTCCCGTGAGGACTTGGCGAGAACCGAGGATATTCGCGGGGGACTCGAAGCAGCCGCATCTTCCTGCCGGATAGGCCTCCATGCGACGGCGGCCACCGCAAAGACGGGTGCCTTGAAATACCGACTTTCCGTCTTCTCGTCTGTGGCCCGATTCCGCCCTGTCTCGTCAGCTCATTGCTACATACGGCAGCGGTCCGAGGCTTGTAGCAAATCACGTGCACAATCGCCGAGTGAAAGAGGGATCGTTAATATAACCGATAGAAGAAACAGATCCGAAACAGATGTTCGGATGTATTGTTCCTTCGCAACTAATACTGTCGATTGTATCTTGTGGCAAAATTCGGGCGGCTCCTGAGGGCTGTAACTGGATATTCTGTTGAAGATCAGACGGTTATAATATTCTTGCGTAAGGCATCACTTTCTGTGCCATCCTGCGCCGCGCTGGAGGCTGAGGTTCGAAACATGTCCTAAACTTTAGGGAAGGAAGCAGGACAATGCGTAGAACAGGAAAAACTATCATCGGCTCATTGCTTGGTCTCGCCTATGTCGTTGCCACGCCATTTGCCTCACTCGCGTCGTTCGATGACGGCCTGCGTCAGAGTACAGCGCTTGCCGGTCCTCATGGTGACGTCCTTGTCGTTGCCGACGCCGGGAGCGCGCCAGCCGGAGGTCAGGAGACGGGCTCCGGTGGCGGTCAGGACAGCGGCTCCGGCGGCGGCCAGGATACCGGCTCCGGCGGTGGCCAGGACAGCGGCTCCGGCGGCGGTCAGGATACCGGCTCCGGCGGTGGCCAGGACAGCGGCTCCGGCGGCGGTCAGGATACCGGTTCCGGCGGTGGCCAGGACAGCGGTTCCGGCGGCGGTCAGGATAGCGGCTCAGGCGGCGGTCAGGACAGCGGCTCCGGTGGCGGTCAGGACAGCGGCTCCGGTGGCGGTCAGGACAGCGGCTCCGGTGGCGGCGAAGGCTCCGGTGGCGGCGAAGGCTCCGGCGGCGGTCAGGACAGCGGCTCAGGCGGTGGCCAGGATAGCGGCTCCGGCGGCGGCGAAACTCCCGCTTCCACGTCGAGCGACTGACACGGTACCAATAGTCGTTGGATCACGGTGATTCAGGTCGGGTCGACCTAACATCATGAACGTGATCGACTCTACGAAGTTAGAGCGGGATGCGGGCGGAAAACGGCACACTTTTCTCCTCATCCCGCTCTACTGCCGCAATCAGACGCGGTCGAAGCTCATTGAAATCCCGCCTGGCGGAACCACTCCTGGATGCCGGCAAGAACCTCCGCCTTGGCGCCCTCGAGCGTCGGCGCGTAGCGGAAGCCCGTTTCACCGGTACCGTTGCAATGGGAGATGCGCCAGGCCCAATCGCTCATGGCCTGACGTTTCATGACGAAGGCGACTTCATGTCTGCCAAGCATCGCGCAGAAAGTCCCATTCTGCAGCGGCAACCAAGTCAAACGGATCTCTGCAACCCTCACCATTCGAGCCCTCCAACAGCAGAAAAGGTATAGAATGGGGGCCAAGTGCTTGAAACCCCGCCTTTTGAGGGGATGCAGCGCAATACGGGTGGCGAGGGAAAGGACAACTCCAGATAAGGGCTCCTTCGACCATGAGCAAAGCGTCGCTGCGGCGAAGATATCTGATCGGCCGCGGCGGCGGGCAGGAGGAAAATCGTGTTCCAGCAAAATTGCGGACAAACCGGATTCCCTGAGCTACATTGAAGCGCTCGGCTCGTTCTCCGGGCTTCTCGGGAGGGAACCCGGCAGGCCCGACAGCGTTCTTGTACATGATCCCGGGAACGGGAAAGCGGCGATCGAAGCCGGTGTCCGTCGCTTTGTCGCCCGATTGGAACCGAACATACCCTGACGCGGCCTGATTGCCGCGTCGCTGCGATCCAGGAGGAGAAGCATGCAGGTCTTGTGGAGCAATCCCATCGAGCTTGGAATGACCGGGGGTGACGTGCGCATGGTCAAGGGACCGTCCGACGCGCTCCGTTGCCTCGCAGACCATTGGCCGTATCGCGGCCCCTACTATGTCGCCGCGCGCAGCGCGTGCCGCGCCGCGATCGACGGGCGTCGTACCTGCGAGGAAGCACGCAGACTCTTTCTTTCCGCCGCTGAGGAGGCGCGTCTTAAAGCGCACTAGGGCTGTTGAGATTCATTTTGAGTTTATGACGGCTGCTGAGAGATGGATAATGGCGTTGAAGCTCTATTCGGTTTCGTCGGCACACATGGCGATGCAGCTCAAAGTGCTCCAGCGACCTTTGCGGTCTCATAAGACGCGCGGCGCTGTAGGAAACTGTTCAGAGGACTACAAACTTTCCTCCCTCCCATCCCTGTGCTCGTCACAGGGATCCAGCAGCGCCGCGTCTGCGGCGCGGGAAGCGTTCTTTCAGCCCAAGGACTTGGTCTGGCTGGATTCCTGTGACAAGCACAGGAATGAGGGAAATCAAACAGGCGGCGGCGGGCGGTCCGAATCTCAACAGGCCTCAGGAAGGTATCGGAGGGCTGCAATCTCTCCTCCGTCTTCATCCCTGTGCTCGTCACAGGGAACCAGCAGCGCCGCGTCTGCGGCGCGGGAAACGTTCTTTCAGCCCAAGGACTTGGTCTGGCTGGATTCCTGTGACAAGCACAGGAATGAGGAAATCAAACAAGCCGCGGCGGGGCGGCCCGAATCTCAGCAGGCCTTAGCTCACGATATGCCGGGCAAACGACCGCAACACTGATCGATCCTTGCGCGTGCGGTTATAGAGGTTGTCGATGACGATGGCTGATTGGCGCCGATTTTCCGCCGCCTGGGTGGATCGATGCTGGGCGCCTCCAGTTGGACCCCGTGTATTGGTAATACAATTCTTGTGCGGCGCAATATTCGGTCACACCCGGCCGGTCGGCTTGAAAAACAAAGAAACCTCTAATATAACCGTTCCCGTGTGTTAATCCGCGAATATGAGAATGCGATCTTTGCAATCGCGCGGTCCAGCCTCGAAATGAGTGTGAAATCTTCGCGAATTCGCCCGATTTCTGTCGTGAAGGCTTCATCTGGCGCCGTTATATTCTATTCCGTCTTACAAAAACCAATATCGAATGTTTAAGGTCCCATCAAAAGAGGGACATAAGAAATAATACGGGAGAGCTATGATGAGAGAGCGTAATCTCTATCGTATCGTCGAAGTCAGCATGAGGCGCGAAAGCGGCCGGAAGGAAATCGGCATCATGACCGTGCGCCAGGCCCTTGAGCTTCCCCAGGTACCAAGCCTCGAATACAGTCATCCGGAACTCAACTCGCGGTCCGACGGCCGCTTCCTCACGCGTGACCAACTCGAGGCCTATGCGCGCTGCGCCTGACCCCGAGAGCACGGCTCAGGCATCATTCTCACGCCCTGCCTATTGCAGCAGCCCGTCCGGCTGCTAACGTCCTTCTCTCCAGATTCGCTTCGGCGTCGCCCTGACCTAGGGGGCGGTGCTGGTGCGTCGATTTCTGCGAACGAACCGCTCGGGCCAGACCGAGACCGAATGATGGAGCCGGACGATCATGCAGACAGCCCTGACACCCCCGCCCCTCGTCCTGCTGCCGATCTCCGGCAGCTCCGTCGGGTTTCCGGTGCGCCGGGTCTATTGTGTCGGCCGCAACTATGCGGCCCACGCCCGCGAGATGGGTCACGACCCGGACCGTGAGGCGCCCTTCTTCTTTCAGAAAAACGCCGACAATCTTCTGCCGCCGGGCGAGGATTTTCCCTATCCGACGCGCTCTTCCGACGTTCATCACGAGGTTGAGCTGGTCGTCGCCATGCGCACCGGGGGCGCGGACATTCCCGTCGAGCAGGCCGCCGATCACATCTTCGGTTATGCCGTCGGCATCGACTTCACCCGTCGGGATCTGCAGGCGGAAGCCAAGAAGGCAGGCAAGCCGTGGACGGCCGCCAAGGCGTTCGAGCATTCCGCGCCGGTTTCCGCGATCGTCCCGGTCACCGCGATCGGTCATCCCGCAAGCGGCAATATATGGCTCAAGGTCAATGGCGAACTGCGCCAACAGGGCGACCTCGACCAGATGATCTGGAAGGTGCCCGAGATCATCGCCGAGCTTTCCCGCCTCTTCACTCTCGCGCCGGGCGACATCATCATGACCGGAACGCCGTCAGGTGTGGGTGCCGTCACGCAAGGCGATGTCGTAGCCTGCGGCATCGACGGGATCGGCGCGATCTCCGTCAACATCGTTTGAGAAACGGAAGGGCGAAATTCACCGCCTTCGACCAAAGGACGCAGCCGCCATGCCGCTTTACGCTCTAGGACCGCTCAGACCGCAGACGCCGACCGAAGGCAGCTACTGGGTAGCGCCGGACGCAACCATCATCGGGCAGGTTGAGCTCGGCGAGGACGTCGGCATCTGGTTCGGCGCGACGCTGCGCGGCGACAACGAGCCGATCCGCATCGGCGCGCGCACGAACATCCAGGAGGCCGTCATCATCCATGTCGATCCCGGTCACCCGGTTTCCATAGGCGAAGGCTGCACCATCGGTCACCGGGCTATCGTTCACGGCTGCACCATCGGCGACAATTCGCTGATCGGCATGGGAGCGACGATATTGAACGGCGCGAAGATCGGCCGCAATTGCCTCGTCGGCGCCAACGCGCTGGTCACCGAGGGGAAGGAATTCCCCGACAATTCACTCATCGTCGGCGCCCCGGCCAAGATGGTGCGGACCCTCGATGACGCCGCCGTCGAAGGATTGAAGCGTTCGGCCGAACATTATGTGAAGAATTGGCAGCGTTACGCCGCCCAACTTACGCTGCTGGATTGATACGCGGCCTCACGCGCAGCTCTTGCAGTGTCCGCGGATCTCGATCGTCGTCTTCTCGGTCTTGAACTCCTGCGCGCGCACGAGCGTGGAAAGCCGATCCTCGATCACCTCGTCATGAAACTCGGTCACCTGGCCGCAGCCTTCGCAGATGGTGAAGGCCGTGACACCGTGGTCGTGCTCGTGTTCATGCGGGCAGCTGCAGGCCACGAAGGCGTTGAGGCTCTCCAGCCGATGAACCAGCCCGTATTCGAGCAGCTTGTCGAGCGCGCGATAGACCTGCAGCGGTGCACGAAAGCCATTGTCGCGCAGCTTGTCGAGAATGGTGTAAGCGCTCATCGGACCGTCCGAATGGGCCAGCGCCCCCATCACCAGCGACTGGTTCTTGGTCAGTTGGGGCGTAACCATCAGTGATGTCCTCCATCCGAAGTATGCGAGGCGCTCTCGATCCGGCGGCCGACCGGCAGCAGACTCAGCACGAAAAGGACCAGCGCGGCAACCACGATCGACGGTCCCGACGGCGTATCCCAGTGAAGCGAGCCGAAAAGCCCGCCGGCAACGGCGACCGCGCCGATCAGCGAGGCGTAGACAGCCATGACTTCCGGAGACGAGGCGAAGCGACGGGCGGTTGCCGCCGGTATGATCAGCAGCGAGGTGATCAGCAGGATGCCGACGATCTTCATGGCGATCGCAATCACCAGAGCCATCAGCAGCATGAAGAAGAACCGCGCCCTCTCGGGCTCGAGGCCTTCCGCTTCGGCCAGTTCCGGATTGACGGTCGATGCGAGCAACGGCCGCCAGAGATAGACCAGTGCGAAGATGACCAGAATGCCACCGCCCCAGACAATGTCGATATCGGCGCGGGATACCGCGAGGATGTCGCCGAAGAGGAAGCCGACGAGGTCGATCCGGACCCAGGTCATGAAGGCGACGATGACGAGGCCGATCGACAGCGCCGAGTGCGAGAGAATGCCGAGCAGCGCGTCGGTGGAGAGCGCGCCGCGCTTCTGCAGGAAGAGAAGCAGCACCGAGACGACGGAAGCGACGATAAACACGCTTACCATGAGGTTGAGGTCCATGAGCAGCGAGAGCGCCACCCCGAGCAGCGCCGAATGTGCCATCGTATCGCCGAAATAGGCCATGCGACGCCAGATGACGAAGCAACCGAGCGGCCCGGCGACCATGGCGATGCCAATTCCGGCGACGAGCGCGCGAATGAAGAAATCGTCAAGCATCGCGCTTCTCCGTCCCGTAACCCTGGAGCCGCGCGTGATGGCCGCAGCCGCAGTCCGGATCGTGATCGTGAATGTTGTCGGCCTCTTCGTCATGATGGTGCCCGTCGTCCGGGAAGCAGCTTTCGGTGATGCTGCCGTCGGCATGCAGCACCCGCCCGTCCGGGAGGTGCGTATGGTCGTGGTGATGACTGTAAACCGCAAGCGCGCCGGCGGCCCGGCGGCCGAAGAGTTTGAGATATTCCGGACTCTGGCTCACCACCTGCGGCGTTCCGCGACAGCAGACGTGGCCGTTGAGGCAGACGACCGTATCGGTTTCCGCCATGACGATATGGAGATCGTGGGAAATGAGCAGGATACCGCAGCCGGTGCGGTTGCGGATCTGCTTGATCAATTCGTAGAGGGCTATCTCCCCGGAAAAATCGACCCCCTGCACCGGCTCGTCCAGGACCAGCAGGTCGGGTTTGCGGGCGATTGCGCGGGCAAGCAGCGCCCGCTGGAACTCGCCACCCGAAAGGTGCTGCACCTCGGCCTTCGCCATGTGCAGCATGCCCGTCGCTGCGAGCGACTCTTCGATCTCTCGCCCCTTGAGTGGGCCAGTCAGCGTCATCAGCCGCTCCACCGTCAGCGGCAGCGTCCAGTCGACGGCAAGCTTCTGGGGCACATAGCCGACTTTCAGCCCTGCGAGCCGGTCGACGTGTCCCTCATCCGGCTTGAGAACCCCGATCGCCGTCTTCGCCGTCGTCGATTTTCCCGACCCGTTCGGCCCTATGAGGGTGACGATCTCGCCGCGGCTGATCGAAAAATCGACGCCGCGCACCAGCCATCTGCCGTTTCGCCGCACTCCGGCATTGGCGAGGCTGACCAAGGGCGTCGTTTCTGGTGATCGGAAGTTCAACATCAAAAAGTTCCGGCTGGTGGTTGCCACTGGCTATCGCACACGTTATAGCATAACGCAATTGATGTAATAACATAACAACGCCGTTTCAAGCAATGTCCGGCCGTAAACGCCGGCTGCAGCAACCGGACAATTCGGAGAAAACGATGAATTCGACGACTGCCCTCCTGTTCGCCTCGACGCTTCTCCTTGCCTCCCCCGCATTTGCGGAGGCGCCCAATGTGGTCGTCTCGATCAAGCCGGTCCATTCGCTGGTCGCCTCGATCATGCAGGGCGTCGGCGAACCCTCGCTCATCGTCGAGGGCGGCGCCTCCCCTCATACCTACACCATGAAGCCGTCGAACGCCGCGGCACTGCAGGCGGCAAAGGTCGTGTTCTGGGTCGGACCGGGCCTTGAGGCTTTTCTCGACAAGCCGCTTGATACGCTCGGCACAGGTGCCCAGGTGGTCGAACTCGGCGAGGCTCCCGGGCTGGAGAAGCTGAAGTTCCGCGAGGGCGGCGCCTTCGAGGGGCATGATCACGGGGAAGAGGGGCACGGCGGGGAAGCCGGCCACGAAGATCACGGCGATGCCCATGCCGGCGAAGCGGACGGTGCCGAGCATGCCGATAAGCATGACGATCATCATCATGCCGAAGGCGAATTCGACATGCATATGTGGCTCGATCCGATGAACGCCAAGGCCATGGCGACGGAGATCGAGAAGACTTTGGCCGCCGCCGATCCGTCCAACGCCGCCACCTACAAGGCCAATCTGGAGAGGTTCAACGAGCGGATCGACGCTCTCGACAAGGGTCTCGCCGAGACGGTGGCTGCAATCAAGGACAAGCCTTTCGTCGTCTTCCACGATGCCTATCAGTATTTCGAGAACCGTTACCAGGTGCGCGTCGCCGGTTCGATCACCGTCAGCCCGGAAGTGCTGCCCGGCGCGGAACGGCTCTCCGAGATCCGCGCGAAGATCAAGGAATTGGGCGCGACCTGCGTCTTCGCCGAGCCGCAGTTCGAGCCTAAGCTCGTCAGTGTCGTCATCGAAGGCACGCCGGCGAAATCCGGCACGCTCGATCCGGAAGCCGGCACCCTCGAGGCCGGACCGGATCTCTACTTCCAGATGATGGAAAACATCGGCGTTTCGCTGAAGGAATGCCTTTCTTCGGCGAGCTAAGGCCTGTTGAGATTCGGGGCACCGCCGCCGCTTGTTTGCTCGCCTCATCCCTGTGCTCGTCACAGGGATGAGGGAAAAATCGGGGTCGTTAAAAAGGAACACGCAAGGTCAATAGGCCGATGCGAGGCCTGCGATCACGCCCGTTGCGAGGCTGATCAGCAGAAAGTCATTGTCGACGCGCACCCATTGCTGGCCCCGTGGCGGCGGCCGCAGCTTGTAGCGACGGTAGTCGCGGACATAGGCCATGTGGCGCCGCTCGGACGGGCTCAGCCTGTGGCCGCGCGCCCAGCGGTGCTTTTTGACGATCACGCGCTTTTCGACATGCTTCTCGACGTGTCGGTCGACACGTTTCTCGACATGACGATCGATGTGCCTGTGGCGATTGCGATCATGCGCCTGCGCAAGCTCGAAGGAGCCGGCCGGCTGAGCAAGCGCCATCGGAGTGGCGAGGAACGAGCTGGCGACGAGCGCGATCAGAAGGCGTTTCATGGGGTTTTCCTTTCGTTATTACCCCCCGAAACTAAGCCTTCCTTCCTGAACCGAATATGAAGCCTGACATTACAAACAAGTAATGATTACCGATGCTTATAAGAGTTCTCTCATAAACTTTCCGCATTTCAAACGCTAAGCGCCTGGTAACGGAACCGGTCGAAATCGGCAGGCATCGCGCAACCCGAGATATCGAAAGCGAAGATGCCGGCGAACGCCCCCGTGAAGGAACCGTGCTCGCCGCGCCCACCTTCGTCCGAAATCACGCCGGCGTCGAGCACCGGCCCGATGGTCAGCCATTGTGCCTGGTCCGCCCCCCGCCAAAAGAACTGGAGATCGTTGTCTCTCACCTCCATGGCGAGATGAATTGGACCGTCGGGTACGGCGATCCCGCTGCCGACCGGATAGGTCAACCGCCCGTTCGGAAAATCGCCCGGACAGGAGAGTACGGTGAGGGTACGTCCGAGGGTTTCGTGCCGTGTGACGCCGAGGGCATGGAACTTGTGCCGGTTATAATAATGCGTGAGACCCGCGACCTGCTGATAGGTGTCAGGAGCGAAATCGACGACGGCTTCCGCGCGGAAGGAATGATGTTCCTGCCGCCGCGCCACCAGCGCCTGCTCGAACCAGCTGCCGATGCTCTCGCGGCCGAAGAGCCGGAGATGCCCGGGCCGGGCGGCTAACGAGAATATCCGCTCCGGGACCGGGGTGCGCAGCCACTGGAACTCCGGCGGAAGCACCTGCTCGTCGAAGTCCGTTTCAAAAAGGACACGCTCAGCGACGGTTCCTGCGGCTCCCGGCGCGGGCACGGTCACCTCGGGAACCGGGCCGCCATTTTCGAGATAGAGCCATCCGTCCTCCCGCCAGACGCATTTCTGCAGCGCAGTCTCGCGGCCGAGCGTGCAGCGTCGCTGCGGCGACAGCGGCCGGCCGCAAAGATGCGTATGATAGGCTTGGCCGTCCGGCGTCTCGACATATTGCCCGTGCCCCGCGCGTTGCAGAGCCGCCTCCGGGTGACCCTTGGATGTGATGAGATGAACATTCGGGTGCATCTCGTAAGGTCCGTCGATCGTGCGGGACCGCGCCATGCCCACGGCGTGGTCGTAACCTGTTCCTCCCTCGGCGACAGTCAGGTAATACCAACCGTCGCGTCTGAAGAGATGCGGCCCTTCGACGAGGCCGAGCGGACTGCCGGCGAAGATGTTCTTCGTTGGGCCCACGAGCTTGCGGGTTCGCTCGTCCCATTCCTGCAGCAGGATACCGTCGAAAGCGGGGCTCTTGGGCGAGCCGCCGAAGCTTTCGGAGCGGTGGTTCCACTTCATGTTGAGAAACCATTTGCGGCCATCGTCGTCATGGAAGAGCGACGGATCGAATCCCGACGAATTGACATAGACCGGATCGGACCAGGTGGCCTCGACCGCTTCCGCAGTCACGATGTAGTTGTGGGCATCCTTGAAGTTGCCGTCCAGGCGTTTGACGTCGGTATAGACGAGCCAGAACAGCCCGTCGCAATAGGAGAGGCACGGAGCCCATACGCCGCAACTGTCGGGGTTGCCGCGCATGTCGAGCTGACTTGCGCGTTCGAGCGGACGGCGCACGAGTCGCCAGTTCACGAGATCGCGCGAATGGTGAATCTGCACGCCGGGGTACCATTCGAATGTCGAGGTCGCGATGTAATAGTCTTCGCCGACCCGACAGATGGACGGGTCCGGATTGAAACCGGGCAGGATCGGGTTCCGGATCGTCGCGTTCATCTCTTGCATCTCCCTCTTCGCGGTGCCGCATCCAGCCCCAAGCTCACCGTCTTTTCAAGACCTTTCGCGCAACGTTCCCAGACCGGCATCCCGGCAGATTGCCACCTGTCGAATCGCCTGAAATCCCCTGCGCGGGCTTCATTTTCCACGAAAGCTGCGGCGGAACATCGGCGGGAAGCGCGCCTGCGTGCCTAAGTTTTGATCATTCGCCGGTGGACGGTATTCGACTTTCGTCTGAGACCCCGCCCCTATCCCGGAAAATCGGCCATCGCACTTGAAAGCAGGCTTGAAATGGGCACTCTGCCTGTGCTTGGCAAAAAAACAAAAACCATTGCGGGGAGGAACTCGATGAAACCGTTACTCGGCTTCAGCCGATTGATCGACGCCATTACCGAAAAGATCGGCAAGGCGGTCTCTTGGCTTATTCTGGTGGCCGTGCTCGTGAGCGCCGGCAATGCCGTCATCCGAAAAGTGTTCAACATGTCGTCCAATGCATGGCTGGAGGCGCAGTGGTATCTCTTCGGCGCCGCCTTCATGTTCGCTGCCGCCTACACGCTGAGCCAGAACGAGCACATCCGCATCGACGTCGTCTACGGAATGTTCTCGCGCCGCGTGCAGCACTGGATCGACCTCTTCGGACACGTCTTCTTCCTGATGCCCTTCGTGCTTCTCATGCTCTATTACCTCGTGCCCTACGTACGGATGTCCTATGTTTCGGGCGAACTTTCCTCGAGCGCCGGCGGGCTCATCCTATGGCCGGCGAAAGCGATCCTGCTGATCGGCTTCGTTCTTCTCGCCCTGCAGGGCGTATCCGAAATCATCAAGAAGATCGCGATCATGACCGGAAACATGGACGATCCGACGCCTTACGTTCCGGCTCATGCACCGCTCGATGACACGGTATCGCCGGAGGCCCGCTCATGATCGAGTTCGTCGCTGAAAACCTGGCGCCGATCATGTTCGTGTCGCTGATCGTGTTCCTGCTGCTCGGATATCCGGTCGCCTTCTCGCTTGCCGCCAACGGTCTCCTCTTCTTCATCATCGGCGTCGAACTCGCGCCCTTGTCGGATTCCATCAATCTCTCCTGGCCCCTGCTCAACGCATTGCCGGAACGGTTCTGGGGGGTCATGTCGAACGACACGCTTCTCGCCATCCCCTTCTTCACCTTCATGGGCATAGTGCTCGAACGGTCGGGCATGGCCGAGGACCTTCTCGACACGATCGGCCAGCTCTTCGGTCCCGTGCGCGGGGGGCTCGCCTATGCTGTCATCTTCGTGGGCGCGCTTCTTGCAGCCACCACCGGCGTCGTTGCGGCTTCCGTGATCGCCATGGGTCTGATCTCGCTGCCGATCATGCTGCGCTACGGCTATGACCGCCGCATCGCCACCGGCGTCATTGCTGCATCCGGCACGCTCGCGCAGATCATCCCGCCGTCGCTCGTGCTGATCGTTCTTGCCGACCAGCTCGGCCGCTCGGTCGGCGACATGTATGCCGGCGCCCTCATCCCCGGTCTCGTTCTGACCGGGCTCTATATGGGCTACATCCTGCTGATGACCTTCGTGAAGCGGCACTCCATGCCGGCGCTGCCTTTGGAAGCGCGCACGCTCGGGTCCGGCGTCACCTCGCTTGCGATCGCGCTCCTGGTCGCCTGCGCAATCGCCTATGCGGCCCACGTCTATCTTTCGCCGACACAGGGCGAAAACGCGGACATCCTCGGAGCGACGGTGGGTATCATATTCATCTATCTGGTCGCCCTCGCCGACAGGGCGCTCAAGATCAACGCGCTTTCGCGTCTGGCCCAGCAGGTGATTATCGTGCTGATCCCGCCGCTGGCCCTGATCTTCCTGGTTCTCGGCACCATATTCCTCGGCATCGCCACCCCGACCGAAGGCGGAGCCATGGGAGCCGTCGGCGCCCTTGTCATGGCTGCGGCCAAGGGCCGGCTGAACATGGAGGTCGTCCGCGCCGCGCTCGCCTCCACGACACGGCTCTCCGCCTTCGTGCTGTTCATCCTGATCGGCGCCCGGGTCTTTTCGCTCACCTTCTACGGCGTCAACGGACACCTCTGGGTGGAACATCTGCTGACCGCGCTCCCGGGCGGCGAGATCGGTTTCCTGATCGCCGTCAACGTGCTCGTCTTCTTTCTGGCGTTCTTCCTCGATTTCTTCGAGCTCGCTTTCATCATCGTGCCGCTGCTCGCACCGGCGGCCGACAAGCTGGGCATCGATCTGATCTGGTTCGGCGTGCTGCTCGGCATCAACATGCAGACGAGCTTCATGCATCCGCCCTTCGGCTTCGCACTCTTCTACCTGCGCTCAGTCGCAGCCCGGGTGCCCTATCTCGACAAGGTGACCGGCAAGAAGATGGAGCCGGTGACGACGGGGCAGATCTATTGGGGCGCAGTGCCTTTCGTCGGCATACAGATCATCATGATCGCGCTCACACTCATGTTCCCGCAGATGGTGCTGCATTACAAAGGCAGCGGCACCGGCGTCGATCCGTCAACGATAAAGATCGAAGTTCCGGGCTTCGGCAACGGCGGAGGCGGCCTGACCTTGCCCGACAACGGCGGCGGCCTCGGTCTTCCCGGCGGCTTGCAGCTACCAAGCGGCAGCCCGCTCGACGGGGCTGGCCAGCAGCCGGCCCAACCGAATACGGCGCCGCAGCAGAACAACCCGGCTCCCGATCTCAGCGCACCGCCGTCGTTCAACTGAAGTGCGTTCCACAAGCAGGCCGACGGCTTACCGTTGGCCGATACAAAAGAAGCCACCCGGCACCGGCCGGGTGGCTTCTTTGCATCGTTCCATTTGGAAGGACGGATCAATCGGCAGCGAATTGCCGGGGGCTGAGCCTCAGAGCGGCTGCGCGGCGATGGCCTTCGAGCCGTTCTGTAGCGCTCTGCCGTACAGCGGCAGGAGCGACCGCGGCAACGCCGCGTTCATCCAACCATTGATGCGTGCAGATTTTGACGTAGGAGCCGACCCAGAGCCCACCCGTATACCGGCCAGCGGCCATGGTCGGAAGGGTGTGATTGGTGCCGCAGCACTTGTCGGAGTAAACCACGCTGGCCAGTTCGCCGATAAAGAGTGAACCGTAGTTGCGGAGCTTCTTGGCGGTGGCCTGCGGATCACGGGTGTGAACCTGAAGATGCTCGGCTGCGATGTAGTCTGAATAGGCGATCATCGCTGCTTCGTCTTCGCAGACGGTGATCTCCCCATAATCCTTCCAGGCTACCGACGCGACATCGGCAGTCGAGAGGTCCTGCAACTGCCTTTCGACTTCGACCAGGGTAGCTTCCGCGAGCTTGCGGTCGGTCGTGATCAGACCGACGCGGGTGCGAACATCGTGTTCTGCCTGCGCAAGGAGGTCGGTGGCGATCATAGCAGCATTGCCGGTTTCGTCGGCGACGATGAAGATTTCGCTCGGGCCGGCAAGCTGGTCGATGCCGACTTGACCAAACACCTGGCGCTTGGCTTCGTTGACGAATGCGTTGCCGGGGCCAACGATCTTGTCGACCGCCGGGATTGACTCGGTGCCTGATGCCATTGCCGCGATTGCCTGGGCTCCGCCTACACGGAAGATGCGATCGGCACCTGACAGATGGCAGCCCGCGATCATGGCCGGGTGTGCGTTTGGCGGGAGGCAGGCGATTACCTGGTCGCAGCCGGCGACCTTAGCCGGTACGATGGTCATGACCGGCGCCGACAGGAGAGGATACCGACCGCCAGGCACGTAGCACCCCACGACTTCGATCGGGATGACGCGGTGGCCGAGGTGCAGACCCGGCAGTGTCTCGATTTCAAGCGGGAGGATGGTCTTGAGCTGAGCTTCGGCAAAGGCGCGGACGTTCGCGATGGCGAATTCGGTGTCTTCGCGGGTCTGCGGATCGAGTTCCGCTACGGCCTTCAGCCTCTCTTCTTCGCTTACTTCGAACTTTTCAAGCTCCACTTTATCGAAGGCTGCGGAGTATTCGCGAACAGCGGCGTCACCACGCTCACGCACATTTGCGATGATGTCCTTGACCGTCTTCTCGACCGGAGCCGTGTCGGAGACTGCGTCACGGGTAGGCTTCTTGATCTGGACGAACCTGTCATTCAATGCGGCGAGACGCGATGTCATTAAAATCTCCTGTGTGCGGTGGTGTCTCAGCATCGTGGAACCGCGGCAGACGGGCAATTGCCCGCAAACCACTCGTTCAGTATTCTCACCACTTTGCGCGCCCGACGATCTCCGGACGTAGGAAGCGCGCGCCGGGGGTGCCATGCTGGGGCGAACCGATCAGATTAAGGAATCGACGAATGCCGAAAATCGGAAGCAAACTTCGTGAACTGCGCCGGAGGCGAGACTTGGGTGTCAGAGAACTGGCTGCGCGGTCGGGCATTTCACATTCTACGATCTCATTGATCGAGCGAGACCGAATGAGCCCGTCGATCGACACGCTCGGCGCGGTCCTCGACGCCCTGGGCACGACGTTGCCCGGCTTCTTTTCCGACCTGCAATCGAGTCTTCCATATACGCCGTTCTATTCCTCGGCCGACCTCATCGAGATCGGAAAGGCTGACACAATTTCCTACCGCGTCATTGGTCTGGACCATCCGAACAGGCAGATGCTTATGCTCCATGAGCGTTACGCGATCGGCGCAGATACCGGAGAGGAATTCACCCATGCGGCACAGGAGGCCGGCATGGTTCTGTCCGGAGCCGTCGAGGTGACGGTGGGCAACCAGAAGCGTATCTTGGGCGCGGGTGACGGCTACTATTTCGATAGTCGGCTTCCGCATCGATTCCGCAACGTCCACGATGGCCCGAGCGAAATAGTGAGCGCGATTACGCCGCCAACCTATTGACGCACGCGTCACTCGATCCGAGTGGTGAGAATAGTGACCAAAGCGGTTAGTGCCCTTCCCAAACCCCTGAAAACTGCTTTGTATCGTGCAGTCGAAAACACTAATGGGGAGGGCTCGATGAAAATCCTTAAAGCTGCTGTCATTGCCTCTAGCGTCCTGCTGACGAGCGTCGTCGGTGCGCAATCACGCGACCTGACGGTCGTATCCTGGGGTGGGAATTTCCAGGACGCGCAAAGAAAAATCTTCTTCGAGACATTCGGGAAGGAAACTGGAAAGCCCGTTCTCGATGAAAGCTGGGAGGGCGGATACGGCGTGTTGCAGGCCAAGGTGAAAGCCGGCGTGCCGAACTGGGATGTCGTCGAAGTCGAAGCCGAAGAGTTGGCTCTTGGTTGCGCCGACGGCATCTACGAAAAGATCGACTGGCAGAAGATGGGCGGGAAGGAGGCTTATCTCCCCGCGGCCGTCAGCGACTGCGGTGTCGGCAATATCGTCTGGTCTACCGGCCTGTCCTACGATGGTGACAAGCTGGCGGAAGCTCCGAAGACCTGGGCCGATTTCTGGGACACGAAGAAATTCCCGGGTAAACGCGGCCTGCGCAAGGGACCCAAATATGCGCTTGAGTTCGCCTTGATGGCAGATGGCGTCCCTGCGGACCAGGTTTACGACGTTCTGAGCGGCGAAGGCGGCGTTGATCGCGCATTCAAGAAACTAGATGAACTGAAGGCGGATATCATCTGGTGGGACGCTGGGGCACAACCACTCCAGCTGCTATCTTCCGGCCAGGTCGTCATGACGTCCGCATATAACGGCCGCATCAGCGGGATCAATCGCAGCGAGGGCAAGAAGTTCGGTTTCGTTTTCCCCGGCAGCGTCTATGCAATCGACAGCTGGGTAATCCTGAAGGATAGCCCGAACAAGGACGCCGGCATGGACTTCATCGCCTACGCGAGCAAGGCCGAAAATCAGGCGAAGCTTCCGGAGTATATCGCATACGGGCTTCCGAACCTTGGTGCGACCAAGCTCGTCCCGGAACAGTTCCAGAAGGAGCTGCCGACGACGGAAGAGAACCTGAATGGTGCCGTCGCTCTCGACGTAGACTTCTGGACAGACAACTCGGAAGAGCTCACCCAGCGTTTCAACGCCTGGCTGGCTCAGTAGGCGATCGTCTCAGTTAATTTACCGCCGCTCTGTTGCCCCGATCGATGGGGCAACATAACCCTTTGATCGTTTGGGGGGTGGCCCTCCTCCATTTTGCGTAGGTGACGATGGGCAACGCATTCATTCACTTCGACAAAGTCAGCAAAGCGTTCGGCGCCATGACCGTCGTCGATAAACTGGACCTGGCTATCGAGAAGGGCGAGTTTGTCAGCATGCTCGGACCATCCGGTTCAGGCAAGACTACACTTCTGATGATGTTGGCCGGCTTCGAGGCCCCCACCAGCGGATCAATTTCCGTCAGGGGCAAGCGGGTCGATGCACTGCCGCCCCACAGACGGAACATGGGCGTGGTTTTCCAGAACTACGCTCTGTTCCCCCATATGACAGTTGCGGAGAATGTAGCGTTTCCGCTCAAGATGCGTCGGGTGTCCCGCGGTGAAATCGTCGATCGCGTCGGCAAGGCTCTCGATATGGTCCAACTCGGGGCGTTCCACGACAGGCGGCCGATCCAGCTGTCGGGCGGTCAGCAGCAGCGTGTAGCGCTGGCGCGAGCGCTCGTCTTCGAACCTGAAGTGGTCCTTATGGACGAACCGCTCGGGGCCCTGGACAAAAAGCTTCGCGAGCAGATGCAGATGGATATTCGCGATATCCATCATCGATTGGGTCTGACCATTGTTTTCGTGACACATGATCAGGCCGAAGCGCTGACGATGTCGGACAGAATCGCCATTTTCAATCACGGAAAGATCGAGCAGATCGGCACGCCTTCCGAAATTTATGACCGTCCGACGACGCAATTCGTCGCCGAATTCATTGGCGAAACCAACTTGCTCAGCGGCAAAGTGACGACGTCCGAAAACGGTTTGCTGGGTATTGCGGTCGATGGCGGCCAGCAACTCCAGGTCGCGTCAGCCGCAAAGCACGAACCGGGCAAGCACGTGAAAGTCTCGGTCCGGCCCGAGCGCATCGAACTCGGTTCTTCCGACGGGTCGAGGAATGAATTGAAGGTCAGGGTGTCTGACGTGGTCTATCGCGGTGACCACCTGCAGGTCGTCGTCGAGGCGGCAAACGGGTCTCTCGTCATCAAGTCTACCAGGAAAGCAACCACGCCTCGGATCGGTGATGAGGCGGTCGCCTCGTTCTCACCCGAACAATGCTGGATCGTCGCATGAAGCAACGCTCCCGGTTCCTGCAGCATGCCAAATCGTTCGTCCTGATTGCGCCCCTTGCGCTATTCCTTCTGTTCTTTTTCGTCGTCCCTTTGGGAACCATGATGAAGACCGCCGTTTCCGATCCCGTCGCGTCTCGCGCGCTACCTACCGTAGCTGCTGCCCTCGACGGATGGGACCGCTCGAGCGCTCCGCCGGTGGAGGCGCAGAGAGCGCTGGTCGTCGACATTCAGGGAATACAGGACGACGAATTGTTTGGTGACCTCGTTCGCCGGCTGAACAGCGCGAAGTCGGGTTTTCGAACATTGATGAGCAAGACCAGGACGGCCGTTGCCGATGACCCTAGCCTCGGTGACCTCACCTCCGTCGATCGGCGATGGAACGACCCGGCATTCTGGATTGCAGTGCAGGACGCCGCAAGCTCGCCTGTCACCGACCGAAATCTTCTTGCGGCTGTCGACCTGACGCGTGACAAGAATGGCAACGTGGTCGACGCGCCGGCCGGTACCTCGGCAAACCGCGAAACGCTGCTTCGCACCATGGTCATGGCGGGCATGGTGACCGTCTGCACCGTTTTGATCGGATTGCCCTTCGCGATGGTGGCCGCCTCGACCACTGGCTGGAGGCGTCAACTCCTGCTTGGAGCGGTTCTGCTCCCGCTTTGGACATCGCTGCTCGTCAGAACGGCCGCCTGGTACATCATTCTGCAAGACAATGGTCTGATCAATATGACGCTCCAGGCAATCGGCCTGACGGACGGGCCATTGCCTTTGATCTTTAATCGGTTAGGCGTCGTCATCGCCATGACCCATGTCCTGCTTCCCTTCATGGTATTGCCGATCTTCAGTGTTTTGATCGGCATTCCCAAGAACCTGATGCCAGCCGCGGCCTCACTTGGCGCGTCACCTTTCCGATCATTCCTTTCGGTGCTTTTGCCACTCAGCCTGCGAGGCGTCGTGTCCGGATCGCTGCTCGTGTTCATGAGCGCTCTTGGGTACTACATCACACCTGCACTGATCGGCGGCGCAAAGGATCAGATGATCAGCGCCGTGATCGCCTACTATGCAACGGGCGCGGCCAACTGGGGCATGGCAGGGGCGCTCGGGATCGTTCTCCTGACCTCAACGATCATCCTTTACGTCGTCTACCTGCGGCTCTCATCCGAGGAGGCCAGGGCATGAGGACGCTTTCCCTGTCCAAGGCGATATTCGGCTCGGCCGTCGTCATCTTTCTCATGGCCCCGCTATTTGCGATCCTGCCGCTGGCCTTCACCGACAGCGTGTTCCTCAACTATCCGATCCCTGACTTTTCGTTGAGGTGGTTCGATGAATTGTTCACTGCCGATGCCTGGCGGCGCTCGATTACCAACAGCCTGATCATCGGAGCAGGAACGACGGTGCTTGCCACCGCGCTGGGCACGGTCGCCTCGCTTGGGCTTCGCGGAAAATCCGTATCGCTCCTGTTCGGCTTTTTCCGCACGGTGTTCCTGCTTCCGATGGTGGTTCCAGCGGTGGTGCTGGGCGTCGGTATGCAGTTGATGTTCGCCCAGTATGGGCTCGCGAATACCTATTTGGGAGTGATCATAGCTCATACGGTGATCGCCATCCCGTTCGTGGTGGTGAACGTCACGGCCGCGCTACAGGGCATCGACCGTCGGCTTGAAAACGCTGCGGCCAGCCTCGGGGCGTCGCCGACGGTCGTCCTCAAGACGGTTACACTGCCTTTGGCCATGCCCGGAATCATTTCAGGAGCAGTCTTCGCGTTTGCGACCTCGCTGGATGAGGTGGTGCTGACGCTGTTCGTCGCGGGTCCCAACCAGAGAACCGTTGCACGGCAGATGTTCTCCACGATCCGCGAGAACATCAGCCCCGCCATTGCTGCCGCCGCATTCCTGTTCATCGTAGGCACCGTCCTGATTGCAGCCTTGGCTTACTTCCTTCGAAAGAAGCGGCAGGTCGCGTGAGCTGGATCGGCGCACTTTCATAAAAGGCCACGACGGAAAGCCTGCACGCAAGCGGGCCGAAGGGGACCCGCGGCAATGTTCCGGTCCTCAAATGGCTTAATGGGAAGCAACTCACCTGCAGCTAGTCCCTTCTCCCCGTCAAACGGGGAGAAGGTCGCGGCAGCGGGATGAGGGGCAATTTCGAAAAAGTGCCCCTCAGCGCAGCGTCAGATCTTGCCGTTCCGCTGCTGGATCATCATGAAGGTGTCGTAGTTGTATTCCGCAATCTGTGCGTTGAGGAAATACTCCGCGCGGAAGGCTTTGATCGATTCCCAGATCTTCTTGAATGGCGCGTTCGACGCTTCCATTTCCGCGTAAACCTTGTTGGACTCGTCGAAACAGGCCGAGAGGATTTCCGGGCTGAACGGGCTCAGCTTCGCCCCCGCCGCGACGAGGCGCTTGATCGCGGACGGGTTGAGATAGTCGTACTTCTGCAGCATGTTCGCGTCGGTCGCCTGGCAGGCCGTCCGCAGGAGCGACTGATAAGCCTTCGGCAGGCCGTCGAAGGCTGCCTTGTTGAACATGGCATGCACGGTCGGACCGCCTTCCCACCAGCCGGGATAGTAGTAATAGGGCGCGACCTTGTAGAAACCGAGCTTCTCGTCGTCATAGGGACCGACCCATTCGGCCGCGTCGATCGTGCCTTTTTCGAGAGCCGGATAGATGTCGCCGCCGGCGAGCTGCTGCGGAACGACGCCGAGGCGTTCCATGACCTTGCCGGCGAACCCTCCGACGCGCATCTTCAGGCCCTTCATGTCGGCCACAGTCTTGATTTCCTTGCGGAACCAGCCGCCCATCTGAACGCCGGTATTGCCGCCCGGGAAGCCGACCAGGCCCTGGGTTCCGAGAAACTCGTTGAAGAGGTCGATGCCGCCGCCATGATAATGCCAGGCGTTCATGCCGCGGGCATTGAGTGCGAAGGGCACGGCTGCGCCCAGCGCCCAGGTAGGATCCTTACCCCAGTAATAATAGGCTACCGTATGGCACGCCTCGACGGTCCCGGCAGCCGCCGCATCCGCTGCCTGCAGGCCCGGGACGATTTCGCCGGCGGCGAAGACCTGGATCTGGAAATTCCCGTCGGTAGCTTCGGACACGTATTTCGACAGCACTTCCGCGCCGCCATAGATCGTATCCAGCGATTTCGGGAAGGACGACGTCAAGCGCCAGGTGACCTTCGGATTGGTCTGCGCAACGGCCGGCGCAGCCAGCGTCGATGCAGCAGCCGCACCCAGGCCGCCGATGCTCGCATGTTTGATGAATGAACGGCGATCCATGGTTCCTCCCTGTTCCCGCCATGAGCAGTGCGACACGGATCGGCCGCGTCACTGCCCATCGAGCCCCCGTCCGCCCATCCGGGACGTCGCAAGGTCTCTTTCCTCCTCGTTAGTGCCGACAACGCCGAAGCCCGCGAAGGCTTCGCGCACCGCGGCACACGTGCACCATACATAATCGATAATGCATGTCCAGCGACCGTGTCGCGGCGTCTTCTTCGACTTTTGTATAAGACGTCGCAAGCGGTTGGAAATTGCCCAAAATCGAGGCAAATCAATGCATTCGAACCGATTCAGAGCTCGGCGGATCTGGCCCAGAGATTGACGTCGGCCTCGCGTGCGTAAAGGTCGATTTCGCTCAGTTCCTCTGATGTGAAAGCGTCGTTTTCCAGCGCCTTGACGCAATCGACGATCTGTGCGGAACGGCTGGCGCCGATCAGCGCCGAGGTGATGCGGCCGCCGCGCAGCACCCAGGCGAGTGCCATCTGAGCGAGCGTCTGGCCGCGCCGTTCGGCGATCGCGTTCAGCTTGCGGATATTGTCGATGATCCCCGGACGGATGAAATCCTTCTTGAGGAAGTGGTTCTGCGCGGCGCGGCTGTCCTCGGGAATGCCGCTCAGGTACTTCGTCGTCAGCATGCCCTGCGCGAGCGGCGAAAAGACGATCGAGCCGATGCCGAGCTCCTCCAGCGTGTCGACGAGGCCGTCGTCCTCGACCCAACGGTTAAGCATCGAATAGCTCGGCTGGTGGATGAGACAGGGCGTGCCCATCTCCTTCAGGATCGCCGCCGCCTCGCGGGTACGCTGCGAGTTGTAGGACGAGATGCCGACATAAAGCGCACGCCCCGAACGGACGATGTGATCGAGCGCACCGCATGTCTCCTCAAGGGGCGTTTCCGGATCGAAGCGATGGGAATAGAAGATGTCGACATAATCGAGCCCCATGCGTTTGAGGCTCTGGTCGCAAGAGGCGACAAGATATTTCCGGCTGCCCCACTCGCCATAGGGGCCGGGCCACATGTCATAACCCGCCTTCGACGAGATGATGAGCTCGTCGCGCAGACCGGCGAAATCGGTGCGCATGATCTCGCCGAAGGCGATTTCGGCCGAGCCGGGCGGCGGACCGTAATTATTCGCCAGATCAAAATGGGTGATGCCGAGGTCGAAGGCCGTGCGGCACATGTCCACCTTGCGGTCGTGCGGCGTGTCGCCACCGAAATTGTGCCAAAGACCGAGCGAAATCGCCGGGAGCTTCAAGCCGCTCCGGCCGCAGCGATTGTACTTCATCTTCTCGTATCTGTTTTCCGCCGGTTTCCAGGCCATGACTCATGTTCCTCGTTCGCTTCGGTGGCGTTGAATACCCCTCCCCACGAGGGTCCTCAAGGGGCAGCAGATCGATGAAGGGCCCTTGATCCGCCTGGCGGCCCCTTCTCGCCATCAAAATGGGAGAAGGTGGCGGCAGGCGGATGGCACCCGCGAGGCTCCGGTAAACGGAGGAGGGTCAGCGCAGCAACGCCTGCGCCTCTTCAATGCCGAGCGCCGCCGGCTGGGTGCAGGTTGTCGACAGCGTGACGAAACTTCCCTCCTCGCCGGATTTGAGGATCGACACCATCACGTCGACACCGTGCAGCGTGCGTTCCAGCGAGCAGCGGGCATCGCGCCCCTTGAGGATTGCGTCCGCCATATCCGCGAGCCCCGCCGTCCGATAATTGGCGATCGGGCCGAGCGGATGGTCCCAATTGTTGACGGCGAAGGGGTGTTCCCACATTTCGAGCGGCTGGATGTCCTTATTCCGCCCGCTCGCCTCGACCGTGCCGCCGAAGAAATTCGGATCCGGAACGAAGAGCGAGCCTTCGGTGCCATAAAGCTCCATATTCGCATGACGATGCGACCAGACATCCCAGCTTGCCGAAAGCGTGATGGTTGCGCCGTTCTGGAACTCGAGCAGGGCGTGAATGTTGGTGGGTGTCTTGACCGGGATAACCTCGCCGTTTCTGGGTTCGCTGGTTATGGTCCGCGTCGTGCTCGCCATGGAGGAGAGTGCGCCGACCCGTTTCACCGGTCCGATCAGGTTGATCAGGTTTGCGATGTAATAGGGTCCGAGATCGAGAATCGGCCCGCCGCCCGGCAGGAAGAAGAAGTCCGGATTCGGATGCCACATCTCCATGCCCGGGCTCATGACATGACATGTACCGGAGGTGACCTGCCCGATCTTGCCGGAGTCGATATAGGCGCGGGCAAGCTGGTGCGCCCCACCCAGGAAAGTGTCCGGTGCGCAACCGACCGTCAGCCCCTTTCCGCTGGCAATTCTCCTTAGCTCCTCCCCCTGCTCCAGCGAGAGCACGAGCGGCTTTTCGGAATAGACATGCTTGCCGGCTTCCAGAATGGCTTTCGAGACCGGAAAATGCGCCTCCGGGATCGTCAGATTGACGACGATGTCAACTTCCGGATTGGCGAGCAACGCATCGATGCTCTGCGCAGTCACGTCGAATTCGGCGCCGCGTGCTTCCGCCGCCGCCGGATTGATGTCGGCACAGGCGGCGATCCGAATGCCCTTGAACAGTGGAGCAAGCTTGAAATAGGTCGTGGAGATATTGCCGCATCCGACGATGCCGACACCAAGTTCTTTTGTCATGGGAGTTTTCCGTCGATCAGTAGGATTGAATCGAAGCCAGCGAGCGCTTGGCGAAACGCCTGAAGTCGCTGGGATTGTCGTGTTCGGCGACAAAATACTTGGCCGAAGTTCTGGAAAGCGCCTGGATCAGTGCCTTCCAGTCGAGCGTTCCCTCCCCGACGTCGGCCCAACCATCCTCGTCCGCATTCTCGCCCTTGGGCGCGATGTCCTTGACATGGACGGCCGTGATGCGGGTCGGATATTTCGAGATCCAGGCGAAGGGGTCTCCCCCGCCGCGCACGATCCAGGCGATATCCGCCTCCCAGGAAAGGTCCGGGCCGCCGGCGAAAATCTGGTCGAGCGGCACCGAGCCGTCGGCGAGTGCATGGAACTCGAAGTCGTGATTGTGCCAGCCGAAGTCGAGCCCGGCGTCGCGGAACGGCTTGCCGGCCGCCTGCAGCCGTGCCCCGAATGCTCGCCATCCGCCCGCATCCATCGGGCGCTGGTCCGGCATCAGGTAAGGGCAATAGATAGCGCGAATGCCGAGCGCCTCGGCGATCTCGAGCACGCGGGGCGCGTCGCTTTCCAGCATATCCAGGCCGAAATGCGCGGTCGGCATGGAGAGGCCGTTACGATCGAGCCCGGCCTTGAAATCGGCGATCTCCGCATCCGAGAGGGCCGCGTAAAGGGCTCCGTAGCCTTCCACCTGTGTGTAGCCCGCGGAGCCGACAGCAGAGAGGACTTCGGCAAAAGGCGGGAAATTGCGGGCGCTGTAGAGCTGGAAGCTGACGTCTTTCATGGAAATCTCCTGGTGGTTCGTTGAACGGTTGCCTGGGAGTGCGCGTAAAATGGGACTCACCCTTTTCCCTGGCAGGATTCGAGATCGTAGGCGCTGAAGCGTGGGCTCACGCCCGCGTCGACCGGCAGCCTTGGCGTGAATCGGATCGATTTCGTCTCGCCGGCGGTCAGATCGAAGGCATTGTCGGAATAGCGTCCCTCGACATCGGCCTCGATCATGACGTGCAGCGCCAGCCCGGCGGCCGTTACGGCGACATCGAAGGAACCGTCCGGCCGAGGCGCTGTCTCGATGGTCAGGCCGGAAGGCACGAGATCGAGCGCTTTATAGGTACCGTGGACATAGTGTCCTTCGCCCGTTGCCCCGTTCGAAGCTTCGAAAGACCAGAAGAGCAGCGTGTCGGGTGGAATATCCTTCGCGGCGATGGTCACGAGGGTCGACGCGCGATCGGCCGGGCACGTCCCCGCGGCGGCGAGCAGCGGCTGCCGAGTGCCGTCGAGCGAAACCAGGAACGCCTGCAACTCGACCGTCACCGGCTCGGCCGTGTCGTTCACCATCGAGAAGGCGATTTCCCGCCCATCCGTGGAGGGAATTGCGGCAACGGCAACCGGCTGGAAGAAGCGGCGCGCCATGTAGTGCATCGCCTTCCAATGTCCGCCATAGTCGAGGCTCGACCAGGACGCGACCGGCCAGGTGTCGTTGAGCTGCCAATAGAGCGTGCCCATGCAATGGGGCTTCAGCGACCGCCAGTAGTCGACGGCCGTCCGGATCGCCAGGCCCTGCTGGATCTGGCTCAGATAGACGAAGCTCGGAAAATCCTTGGGGAACCGGAAGTAGCGGAACATGGTGCCGGCGATGCGTTCGTTGCCGCCGGCATTCTTCTGATGCGTCTCCATCACCGGCGAGGCGATGTTGAGGTCGCGCGTTTCGGCGAACTGCCGGATGACCGGCATCGAGGTGTAGGACTGGAATCCGAATTCCGAGCAGAAGCGCGGCCGCACGGTGCGGTAATTGTCGAAGGACTTGTTCTCGTGCCAGACGGACCAGTAGTGCATGTCGCCGGCCCCGTCGGCGTGCCAGGCGTCGCCGAAATCGAGGTATCCGACGGAGGGGCTGGACGGCCACCAGATCGCTTCCGGGCAGGCCTGCTTCATCGACGCCTCGACCGTCCGGTTCAGGCGGTCGTAGGAGACCAGATAGCGGTCGCGATCCCTGCGGCTCTCCTCGAACCAGGTAAGCGCGCCGACAAGCTCGTTGTCGCCGCACCAGAGCGCGAGGGACGGATGGGTCGAAAGCCGCCTGACCTGATAGTCCACTTCGGCCGCAACGTTCTCGAGAAAATCCGGCGTCGACGGGTAGAGATTGCAGGCGAACATGAAGTCCTGCCAGACGAGCAGACCGAGCCGGTCGCAAAGATCGTAGAACCAGTCGGGCTCATAGAAGCCGCCGCCCCAGACGCGGATCATGTTCATGTTCGCGTCCACCGCCGAGCGGAGAAGGTCCTCGACACTTTCGGGCGTGACGCGCGACATCAGCGCATCCGCCGGTATCCAGTTGGCCCCGCGGCAGAAGATCTCCCTGCCGTTTACCCGGAAGGCGAAGCGGCTTCCCGCCTCGTCCTTATCGGTGACGAGCTCGATCGTGCGGAAGCCGATCTGCCGCGTGACGGTTTCGCCGGGCACCTCCACCTTGAGCGTCGAGAACGCCTGATCGCCGCTGCCGGCCGGCCACCAGTGCCTGGGCTCCTGCACCGTGAAGACATGGGTAAGGCGCGTTTCCCCGGCGCCGACCGCGCAATCCAGTCGTTCGCGCACGCCGTCGAGCATGAAGTGGACCGGCACGATACCGGGATCGCGGGCGAAAAGCTGGACCGTCACCTGCAGATCGACGCAGCCGTCATCCAGCCACATCTGGCGCGTGGTGACATGTTCGATGCGAGCCGTTTCCAGCCGGCGGAGCGCCAGCGAGCCGTAGATCCCGAGCGGCGCGATGGCGATATTCCAGTCCCAGCCGAAATGGCATTGCGGCTTGCGCAGCATGTTGCCGTTGGCTATCGGCGAATTGCCGTCATGGTAGGGCACGTAGAAGGGTTGCGCCGCCTGCCGCCGCGCTCCCTCGGCAATTGCCGAATGGAGCACGATGCGGATGCGGTTCTCGCCGGCGACGATCGCGTCCGATACGTCGGGCCGATAACGGCGGAAGCAATTCTCGGACTGCAATACGCGCTCATCGTTGACGTAGACCGAGGCGACCGTGTCGATGCTTTCGAAGTCGAGATACCATCCCCCGTTCAGATCGTCGGCATCGATGACGACGGTGCGCTCGAGCACCCAGTCTTTCCGGGCGACCCACTGGATATCGGCCTCGTTTCGGCCGCGATAGGGATCGGCGATGATGCCGGCTCGCTGCAACGCACTATGCACGTCGCCCGGCAGCGCGATCGTCAGGGCGTGGCTGTTGTCGGCGGCGGCAAGCAGCCAATCGCCGGAAAGGTCGATACGGATGGAATCGCGGTTCGGGGTTTCGGAAGGCATTTCCATGATCCATTCGTGCACCGGGCGGCCTGCACCGGCGCCGTTTCATCGATACGGACCGAGTCTGGTATCCCGGTCCCCTTCTCGGCTCGTCAGAGGCGGTTTTCACTCTCGGCGTCGAAGATCGACGCCACGCCCATGTCGAAGGTAAGGCGCACGGTGCTGCCCGGCGGGTAGCGCCTCTGGCCGGCAATCCGCACCGACATGGATTGGCCGGCAAATGTCAGCCATAGGAGGTTGTCGGCCCCCATCGGTTCCTCGATGTCGACGACCGCCTGGTGCGCCGGCTCGCCGTCCCTCGCCTCATCGACCTTCACGTGCTCCGGCCGCAGACCGAGAACGACCTTCCGGCCGGGCTGCAGCCTGGTGTGCGCCGGATAGTCGGTCACGTCGAAAGCGATGCCTCCGACCCGAACGAAGCTGCGTCCGTCCTTTGCCTCTACCTCGCCCCGGAAGAAATTCATCGAGGGCGAACCGATGAAGCCGGCGACGAAGAGGTTCTCCGGGGCGTTATAGATCGTCATCGGATCGGCGAGTTGCTGGATCACGCCGCTTTTCATGACGGCGATCCGGTCGGCCAGCGTCAGCGCTTCGATCTGGTCATGGGTGACATAGATCATCGTGTTCTTCAGCGACTGATGCAGGCGCTTGATCTCCACGCGCAGTTCGGAGCGCAGCTTGGCGTCGAGGTTCGACAGCGGCTCGTCGAAAAGGAAGACGTCGACGTCGCGCACCAGCGCCCGGCCGATCGCCACACGCTGCCGCTGACCGCCGGAGAGCTCCGAGGGTTTGCGCTTGAGCAGCGGCTGGATCTGCAGGATCTCCGCGGCACGCGTCACGCGCTTGTCGATTTCGGCCGGCGGGATCTTGGCGACCTTCAAGCCGAAGGAGAGATTCTTCTCGACGGTCATTTGCGGATAGAGCGCATAGGACTGGAACACCATGCCGATGCCGCGGTCCTTCGGCTCCTCCCAGGTGACGTTGCGGTCCTTGATGAAGATCTGCCCGTCGGAGACGTCGAGCAGCCCGGCAATGCAATTGAGCAGCGTGGACTTGCCGCACCCGGATGAGCCGAGCAGGACGAGAAACTCCCCGTGATCGATGTCGAGATTGAGCCTGTCGAGCACGGTGACGGCGCCGAAATTCAACGACAGATCCCTGACAGATACGCTTGTCATGCTTGCTTATCCTTTCACTGCGCCGGCTGCGATGCCGCGGACGAACAGGCGGCCGGAGACGAAGTAGACCGTCAACGGCACGAGGCCGGTCAGGATCGTGGCCGCCATGTTGACGTTGTATTCCTTCACGCCCTGAACCGAATTGACGATGTTGTTGAGCTGAACCGTCATCGGGTAGTATTCCGGCCGGGTGAAGACCACGCCGAAAAGGAAGTCGTTCCAGATCCCGGTCACCTGGAGGATCATCGCAACCACGAAGATCGGCAGTGACATCGGCAGCATGATCTTGAAATAGATCGTCCAGAACCCGGCGCCGTCGACGCGTGCGGCCTTGAAGAGCTCCTCCGGCAGCCCGGCGAAATAGTTGCGGAAAAGCAGGGTCAGGATCGGCATGCCGAAAATCGTGTGCACGATAATCAGGCCGGTCAGCGTCCCGTAGACGCCCATTTCTCTGAGCACGATCACGATCGGATAGATCATCACCTGGTAAGGGATGAAGGCGCCGACGATAAGGATGGTGAAGAACAGATCGGCGCCCTTGAAGCGCCAGTTGGCGAGCGCGTAGCCGTTCACGGAGGCGATTGCGATCGAGATGATCACGGACGGCACGGTGATGCGCACCGAATTCCAGAAGCCGCGGGAAAGCCCGTCGCAATTCAGTCCGGTGCAGGCCTCCGCCCAGGCCTTCACCCAGGGCTCGAAAGTGATCTCGAGCGGCGGAGCGAAGATGTTGCCGACGCGGATCTCGGGCATGCCCTTGAGCGAGGTCACGATCATCACGTAGAGCGGCAGAAGATAGTAGAGCGCCACGACGATCAAAGTGCCGTAGACGATGATATTGCGGCGGGAGAGCGTCCTGCGCGGCTTTCTGCCGCGAGGGCCGGCCACGAGTCCGGGAGCAGTCTCGTAAGCCGCGGCCATGCTGTTATTTGCGATGTTATCCACGCTTGCGGCCTCCTCCGAACTCCAGATATGCCCACGGCACGATGATGATCGCGACAGTCACGAGCATCATGGTGGAGGCGGCAAAGCCCTGGCCCAGGTTCTGCGCCTGGAACATGTAGTCGTAGACGTATTTGGCCGGCACTTCGGAGGCGATCCCCGGGCCGCCGCTCGTCTGCGCCACGACGAGGTCGTAGACCTTGACGATGCCGCTCGCGATGATCACCAGAGTGGTGATGAAGACGCCGCGCATCATCGGGATGATGATCAGCACATAGGTTTTCCACATCGGGATGCCGTCGACCCGCGCCGCTTTCCAGATGTCCTCGTCGATCCCACGCAGCCCGGCGAGCATCAGGCACATGACGAGGCCCGTTCCCTGCCACAGTGCGGCGATGAGAATGCCGTATATGACGATGTTCGAGTTGTAGAGCGGGTCGAAGGAGAAGCTCGTCCATCCAAGCGACCTGACGATCGACTGGATCCCGTATTGCGGATTGAGCAGCCATTGCCAGACGAGGCCGGTGACGATGAACGACAGGGCGAACGGATAGAGCATGATCGTCCGGAACGTGTTCTCGAAACGGATCTTCTGATCCATCAGGGCGGCCAGCACGAAGCCGATCACCAGGCTGAAAATCAGCGAGAGGCAGCCGAAGACCGCCAGGTTCTGGATCGAGACCAGCCAGCGGGGCGCGGCCCACAGCCGCTCGTACTGGTCGAAGCCGACAAAGGCGAGCCGCGGCAGGAGCTTGGAATTGGTAAAGGAGTAGACGACCGTCCAGGCCGTACCGCCCACGAAGATGACCAAGGCCGTGAGGATCATCGGGATAGAGGCGATCTTCGCATTCAGGTTTCGCAGCCACTGGTTCGGCCGCGCCGAACCACGTGTTAGACCTGTCATGTTTCCTCCTCCGAACTGCAAAAGGTTTTCACGTAATCGGGCACCTGCGGCAATGCGCCGGCGGCTGAGGCCCGTTTGCCTCCCTCGCCCGCCACGCCTGCGCCGACAAAATCAGCGCAGGCGGCGCGTTTTCACCGTGCTCCCGGCGAGGGAAGATCAGCCCCGTCAAAGTGCGGGGCCTGGAGCGCCGCTCAATCCGCAGCCGCGATGATGTCGGCGAAACGCTTCTGCGCATCTTCCGGCGTCATGGAGTGGTTCGCGAAGAACTCGGAGAAAAGGTCCTCCTTCTGCTTCTGGCTGTCGGCCGACAGAAGCTGGTCCGTGCCCTGGATCACATTGCCCTTTGCGAGGATGTCGAGCCCCTTCTTCATGCAGTCGTTCGCAGCCGCAAGATCGACGTCCCCGCGTACCGGCAGAGAGCCTTTCTTCAGATTGAAGGCCACCTGCGTTTCCGGCTTGAGCAAGGTCGACGCCAGCACTTCCTGCGCCTTCGACTTCTCCTCGTCCTCCAGAAGCGGGAAGTAGAACGCATCGCCGCCGGTCGAGATCACCTCGTTGACGCCGAGACCCGGAAGGCAGGTGTAGTCCACGCCGGCTTTCTGACCCGCAAGCTGGAACTCGCCCTGGGCCCAGTCCCCCATGATCTGCCCGCCAGCCTTGCCGGTGATGACCATGTTGGTCGCCTGGTTCCAATCCTGGACGTTGGTGCCCTTCGACATGCGGCGGGCATCGTCGGCAGCCTTGAAGACTTTGGCGATTTCAGGCCCGGCTGCCACTTCCTCGTCTTTCTGGGCGAAGACTTTCTCGAAGTTCTCCTTGCCGGCGATCGCAACCATCAGCACGTCGAAGGCGCCCGCCGCCTGCCACGGCTGGCCGCCGACGGCGAGCGGAACGATTCCGGCCTTCTCGAGCGCCGGGGCCGCAGCGACGAACTCGTCCCAATTCTTCGGAACTTCGACGCCCGCCTGCTTGAAGGCTGCATTCGAAAGCCACAGCCACTGCCAGGAATGGATGTTGACCGGCGCGCAATAGATCTTGCCTTCGATCGTGCAGGAGTCGAGCAGGCTCGAGGGCTTCACGACTTCCTTCCAATTCTCCTTGGTGGCGATGTCGGTGAGATCACGCATCAGGCCCGCCTGCACCAGCTCTTCCGCCTGACGGCCGTGGTTGAACTGGGTGGCGGCCATTGGGTCACCGCCGGTTATGCGGCTGATCATGATCGGGCGTGCGGTGCCCCCGGAGCCGGCGATCGCACCGTCGACCCACTTGTTGCCGGTCGCATCGAAAGCTTTCGCCAGCTCGGCAACCGCCGCGGCTTCACCACCCGAAGTCCACCAATGCGTGACCTCGAGATCGGTCGCGTTGGCAGCGCCGAATGGCAAGGCAGTGGCTGCGCCCAAAGCGGCAGCTAGAAAACGCAATTTCATGAGTGTCCTCCCTCACTGTAACGTTGCCGGAAAAACTTAGATCAAAGAATTTCCCTGCGCAACACCTACAACGGGCAATTCACGATAAATCCACAAATACAATCATAGATAGCGATAACCTGTAGGCGGAACGCCTGTCGGGAGGCAAGAAATTCGACGGCAAACTCGTGATAATCTCCCTGATTTCCTGCCGTTTTCCCAGATCTCTCATTTCGGCGTAACCTTTCATGGCCTCCCATACGCCACATCGACGCTCTCTGCAGCGCAACTCAACCTGAGGGTTACGCCCTTCGCATTGCAGCAACGAAAATGCTCGACATCGCTCCTGTATCGTTACAGATTTTGGGTTGAACTCAGGCGTAGACGGATGTGGCCAGCAGCCGTAGTTCGTATATAAGGCGGGGCGACGCGGCCTCCGGTTGAAGGGTAGCGACGAGGGCCGCGATTCAGGAGAGCGGATTGGCGTGACGGGCATGGATGGCAAGACGAAGAACAGAGCGACGACGGCGCCGCCGGTCGAAGGCGGCAGACCGACCCTTAAGACGATCGCCTTCATGACCGGGCTCGGTGTTACCACCGTCTCGCGTGCCCTGAAGGATGCTCCGGACATCGGTGCGGAAACCAAGGAGCGCGTCCGCCTGGTAGCAAAACAGATCGGTTATCAGCCCAACCGGGCGGGCGTCCGCCTCAGGACGGGCAAGACGAATGTCATCAGTCTCGTGCTGACGCTGGAGGAAGAGATCATGGGCATTACAAGCCCCATGGTCATCGGCATCACCGAAATTCTCGCCGGCACGCAATACCACCTGGTCGTGACGCCTTACAGTTCGGCCAAGGATCCGCTCGGCCCGATCCGCTACATTCTCGATACCGGCGCGGCGGACGGGGTGATCATTTCGCGGACCGAGCCCAACGATCCGCGGGTAACGCTTCTAACCGAGCGCCACCTGCCCTTCGCCACCCATGGGCGAACCAAAATGGGGCTGATCCATCCCTATCACGACTTCGACAATGAACGCTTCGCCTACGAGGCGGTCCGCAAGCTCGTCGACCGCGGCAGGCGGCGGCTGGTGCTCCTCGAACCGCCGCCGAATCTGACCTTCCATTCGCACATGCGCACCGGCTTCGAGCGGGGCCTGAAAGACTTCGGCGCGGAAGCGGTAAGCTTTCACCAGGTCAACATCGACCACAGCCTGGTTGCCATCCGTGATGCGTTCGAGAAGCTGATGCGTTCCCCCGACGCCCCCGACGGCGTGGTGTCCGGCAGCGGTTCGGGCGCGATCGCGTTGATCGCCGGGATCGAAGCGGCAGGCAAGAAGGTCGGGGAGGACGCCGAAATGGTGTCGAAAGTGCCGAGCGACTTCCTGCGCTGGCTGCGCCCGGAAGTCATGACGATGTATGAGGACATCCGCATTGCCGGGCGCGAGCTCGCAAAGGCTGTGATCGGCCATATCGAAGGCCACCCCCCAGAGACGCTTCAGAGCCTCAGCCAGCCGGAATTCCAGCCGCCGATGGCGAGGTCGGCGGTATCATAGATCTGCCGTGCCTGTTGAGGCCACCCCTGATTCCTGGGCCTGCCATAGGAAGCCGACCCGCCGAAAACCTCGCGTCAAGAGAACGCTTCCGCGCCGACGCAGCAGGGCTCAGATCCTCGCGGCCGGCCAGTACTTGTCGTCGGTAAAATCGCTTGGGACGGGATTGAGCTGCTCGAGCTTTCCGGCGACGAAATCGATCTGCATCTTCAGGTACCGGATTGGCCCCGGGATAGGCGCGCCGGTTGCCAGGCTCCGCACCCGCCACTGCTCATAACCGGCCGCCTTTATGCGTCTCTCCGCCTCGTCGCGGATGGTCATCGATCCGGCGGCCGTGACCTCCGCCGCCTTGCCCCCTTCGATCACTTTGAATTTCATGCCTGCCTTCTCGAATGGCTCCCTTATTGAGATCTTAGACGCCGGAGCTTGCCTGGACTTGTCGCCGGATCACGATGATTAAAGGTCGGTTCGACCTAAAATCACGACCGTGATCGATAACAAGTTGAGACGCTGGATGCCGGCGGAAAACCGCACACACTTTTCCTCGCCCCGCGTTAGAGGGGCGGCCATCCGCCCCTCTAAACTCATGCGAATTCAAGCGTTCAGGCCGCTGCCCCACGGACCGTGATGGCTGTCTGCGCCATCGATACGGTCGAACCCGTGGGCGCCGAAGAAGTCGCGCTGCGCCTGGATGACATTGGCCGTGCCGCGGCCGCGGCGGTAGCTGTCGAAATAGCCGAGCGCCGAGGCCAACGCAGGCACCGGAAGACCGCCGAGGACGGCCGTCGAAACCACCCGTCGCAATGCACCATCGCTCTCCTTGACCATGGCAGCGAAAGCCGGGGTGACGATCAGGTTCGCCGCATCCGGTGCCTTGGTGAAGGCGGTGGTGATCTCGTCGAGGAACTGCGAGCGGATGATGCAGCCGGCGCGCCAGATCTTTGCGATCGTGGGCATCGGCAGGTTCCAGCCGAACTCCTTCGAGGCCGCTGCCATCACTGCGAAGCCTTGCGCATAGGCGCCGATCTTGGCGGCGAGCAGCGCGTTTTCCAGGTCCTTGATGAAAGCGTCCCTGTCGGCCACCTTGATTTCGCCGACCGGCGGCAGACCGAGAACCTTCTCGGCGGCTTCCCGCTCTTCCTTCGCCGAGGAGATGCTGCGGGCCGCGACCGCCGCTTCGATTGCGGTCGCCGGCACGCCCATGTTCTGCGCCTCGATCACCGACCACTTGCCGGTGCCCTTCTGACCGGCCTTGTCGAGGATCATATCGACGATGGGATTGCCGGTCAGCGGATCGGCGGCCTTCAGGACCTTCTCGGTGATTTCGATCAGGTAGGAGTTGAGCCGGCCCTTGTTCCAGGCACCGAAAACCTCGCCGATCTCCTGTGCCGTCATCTTCAATCCGTCACGCAGGATGCCGTAAATCTCGGCAATCATCTGCATATCGGCATATTCGATGCCGTTGTGGATCGTTTTCACGAAGTGCCCCGCCCCGTTCTCGCCGAGCCAGGCGACGCACGGGTCGCTATCGTATTTCGCAGCGATCGAGGTCAGAACTTTCTCGACGCGACGATAGGATTCTTCCGTGCCGCCGACCATGATCGAGGGCCCATGGCGGGCGCCTTCCTCGCCACCGGAGACACCCATGCCGATGAAGGTGAGGCCCGAATCCTTCAGACCCTCGAAACGGCGCATCGTGTCGCGGAAATTGGCGTTGCCCGCATCGATCATGATGTCGCCCTTGGCGAGATGGGGTTTCAGGGCCTCCATCTGCTGGTCGACCGGATCGCCGGCCTTGATCATGATGATGATCGGACGCGGCGGGCGGATGGCGGCGACGAATTCTTCGATCGTTTCGCAGGGAACGATCTGGTCCTTCAGAGCGCCGGCCTCAGCATAGAATTTGCGCGTCGCGTCGACCGTGCGGTTGAAAACGGCGATCCTGTTGCCTTTTTCAGCGATGTTGAGCGCCAGGTTCGAGCCCATGACTCCGAGACCGATTAGGCCGATTTCCGCCTGTGACACGTGATTGCCTCCATTGGACAGGGAGAGCCGGCCACGGCGCGCAATCGCGCGCGTGCCGGCCCTTCGAATTGATCTGCGCGTGTCTGTCACCCCCAGAAAATCAGGGACCGGACGGCACGCTGCGGCGGAGGCTGTTTTGGCATTCAAATCGATTTACGACAAGCCGTTCCTGACAAAATCAAACCTTTTCCGGCCCCTGTTCGACGCCTTGAACACGCGCCGGAAGGCACCCTCTACATCCTCATTCTGAATGCGTCCGAAGCGAATCCACGGAATATATCGTCTCCTGCCCCGTGTTCTGCCCGATCCAGCCCCGTAGAGCCTTGATCTGAGTCGAGTTTGCGCCCTAATGCCGCAGAACACGTCCGAGTCCCCCGCGCGACGGGAACGAGGGGCCGGCGCAACCTCCAATGCAATAGGAGCGAGGACCGTATGGAAACGATCATCGGCTTTCTGAACACGATCTTCTGGGGCTATGTGCTCATCTATGGTCTGCTTGCGGTCGGCCTCTATTTCACGGTCCGGCTCGGTTTTCCCCAAATCGTTCATTTCGCCGAAATGTTCCGGGTGTTAAGCCGCGGCGGCAGCAAGGATGCGGCCGGAATCAGCCCCTTCCAGGCGCTTATGGTCAGCCTCGCCTCACGTGTCGGAACCGGTAACCTCGCCGGCGTTGCGGTCGCTCTCTATCTCGGCGGACCCGGCGCGACCTTCTGGATGTGGATCGTGGCGTTTGTCGGCATGGCGACCGCCTATGCCGAGAGCGCGCTGGCTCAGCTGTACAAGATACGCAACGAGGACGGGCAATATCGCGGCGGGCCGGCGTTCTATATCGCTCGCGGCCTCAATGCGCCCTGGGCGGCCACGATCTTCTCGGCCTGCCTCATCCTCTCCTTCGGTCTCGTGTTCAACGCCGTTCAGGCAAACTCGATCGCCGATGCGGTCGAGGGTGCCTTCGGTGTGCCCAAACTCGCAGTGGGCGTGGCCGTTGCGCTACTCTCCGGCGTGGTGATCTTCGGCGGCATCCGCCAGATTGCCCGCGTCGCCGAGATTGTCGTCCCCTTCATGGCCGCGGCCTATCTGCTCACGGCTGTCTACGTGCTGATCGCAAATGCCTCGGCGGTGCCGGGCGTACTCTGGACGATCATCTCGAGCGCCTTCGGCTTTCAGGAAGCGGCCGGCGGCATCACCGGCGGGATTGCTGCGGCGATGCTCAACGGCGTCAAACGCGGCCTCTTCTCGAACGAGGCGGGCATGGGTTCGGCTCCGAATATCGCAGCCGTGGCGACCCCTGTACCGCACCATCCCTCGTCGCAGGGCTTCGTGCAGTCCCTGGGCGTTTTCATCGACACGATACTGATCTGCACCGCGACATCAGTGATGATCCTGCTTTCGGGCACGCTGGAACCCGGCTCCGGCGTCACCGGGACACAGCTCACACAGGCAGCGATGAGCACGCATATCGGCTCGGCCGGCACCTATTTCATCGCCATCGCGATCTTCTTCTTCGCTTTCACCTCGATCATCGGCAACTATTCCTACGCCGAAAACGCGCTGACCTATCTCGGCGGGGGCAACCGACTCGGGCTTATGATCATGCGTTGCGCCACGCTGGCGATGGTCGTCTGGGGAGCCTACGAAAGCATCACCACCGTTTTCGACGCGGCCGACGCCTCTATGGGACTGATGGCGACGATCAATCTCGTCGCGATCCTGCTCCTTTCGGGGACCATCGCAAAGCTGACGAAAGATTATTTCGAACAGCGTAAAGCGGGCGCCGTCCCGGTTTTCCACGCGGCCGACTATCCGGAACTGCAGGGAAAGATCGATGGCGAGATCTGGTCGCGCGATTAGCGACAGGCGGGACCGCCGAGGCATTCCTTGCCTCGGTGAGAGGCATTGACCGCGCGGGTTCGCCGGCGCAAAGAAGGGCAATGGGAACGTCCTGCCCCGCATACGACGAAGACGCTGGCGCCGCCGACCGGCTCCGGCAGGAGGTTGCGGCCGGCTGTCCAGGCGTCGATAGGCCGAGGCTCTGCCCTCCCGCGCTCGCCCAGACGAGCGGAATCTACCGCGAGCAGTCGCCCCCTGCGGCGCTCGCCTCCTACTTCAAATGCCTCTGGCTGCACCGCATGCCCGACGGCGCCCCCTCGACCATCGCCGTCGTCCCCGACGGTTGCAGCGACATCATCTGGTCGTCGAAGGGGCTGGCCATCGTCGGTCCCGACAGGGTCGCCGCCTTTCCGAAGCTTCCTGCCGGCGAAACCATCATCGGCGCTCGGTTCCGGATCGGCGCGGCGGCGCCGTGGTTACGCACGCCGCTCCGCGAAATCACCGGCCAAACGGTGCCGCTCCATCTCGTCTGGGGTCCGGCTGCGAACGAGATCGAGGCGCGGATGCGCGAAGCGGCGAGCACGCCGGAGCGGCTCGGTGTTCTTGCTGCGGCCCTGCTTGGACGCCTATCCGCCGGCGCCGAGCCTCCGCCGCCGGACATTGCGGCTTGCGTCGCACATCTTCAGGTCGACCGGCTGACCTTAGACGATCCCGTCCGGACCCTTGTCCGTGAGATCGGTACCAGCGAGCGGACATTTCGCCGTCTGTGCCACGAGCATCTCGGCTACGGCGCAAAGACCCTCGACCGCATTCTGCGCCTGCAGCGCTTCCTGGCCGCCTGCCGCGCGCGGCCCGGGGACACGCTGGCAAACATTGCTGCCGATGCCGGCTATGCCGATCAGGCCCATCTTGCCCGGGAGGCAAGAGGGCTCACATCTTTCACGCCGCGCGAAATCCAGCGACAGTTGGCCACGCGCTTCGGCCTTGGCCGGGTTGAAATTCCCACATAACAGACTGACTCAAAAGACTATTACGTGCATGGGCCCGTCGGCGGCAAGGTTGGCCGTTTCGTTCAAGACCGTTGCCCGGAGCAATGCTATAAATTCCAGGACGGAGGAACGCATGGCGACGATGACGGCCCGGATTATCCACACCTCGATCGAGCGCGACTGGCGCGAGGTCTATGCCTTCATGGCAGACCACGAGAAGATGCCGCTCTGGGCGACCGGTCTCTCCTCCGGGCTCACGCGCGACGGCGACGAGTGGATCGCACCCGGGCCTCTCGGCAATGCCCGCGTCCGCTTCGTCGCCGACAACGAATTCGGTGTGGTCGACCACCTCGTGACACTCGATAACGGCGCGCGCGCCCACAATGCGCTTCGCGTCGTGCCGAACGGCGACGGCGCGGAAGTCATGTTCACCCTGCTCAGGCAGCCCGGCATGACCGATGCGCAATTCGCCGATGACGCGGCCTGGGTCGAAAAGGATCTTGCCGCGCTCAAATCCATCCTGGAAACCGGTAATCACAAGCAGGAAGGCGGCAAAGCCAATGGCCAGCAAAGGTAACGACAAACGCATCGACTATGTCGAGTTCAATGTGACGGATATCGCCGCGAGCAAGGCCTTCTACGGCAGCGCCTTCGGCTGGACCTTCACGGATTACGGCCCGGAATATTGCGAGTTCGCCGACGGGCGGTTGACGGGCGGTTTCACCACACTTGGTCCGGTTCGCAGCGGCGGTCCGCTCGTCATCATCTATGCCGACCAGATCGAGGACGCTCAGCGACGGGTCGAAGCCGCAGGCGGCAAGATCCTGAAGCCTATCTTCGCCTTCCCGGGCGGCCGGCGGTTCCATTTTGCCGACCCCGATGGCTATGAGCTGGCGGTGTGGTCGGCGCAGTAGCCGTATGCCTGTTCATTCGCCGAAGCGGATGAACAGCGCGCCGACGAGCCCGAAGACGACGATGCACTGCAGGATGAACATCGGCCATTCCTGTGCCATCTCGTTTCCTCCTTCGGCTGACGCCGTCACGGTTCTCTTCGCGCATGCCCGGCGCACTCGAGACAATCCCTAAATCGGCACCGATTTAAGGAGGCGGCAGCTTCCGAGGCGAAAGATGTCCGTCAGGAGACCGGCTCAAATCGTCCGCTTGATGTGCCAGCGGTCATGATACCAGAGCCACTGGCCCGGATATTCGCGAACCCAGCTCTCGACCTTGTCGTTCAACATCTGCGCCGTTGCCGTGACATCGACGCTGCCGTCGGCCCTGCGGGGGATTTCGACCGCCGGCTCGAGCTCCAGCCGGAAGCGGTTGCCGGGCAGGCGAATGCAACGGGCCGGATAGACCTCGCAATTGAACTGGCGGACGAGCTTGGCAAGCAGCGGGTTCGTCTGCACGGGCTGCCCGAAGAATTTCGTCTTCAGGCCCTTGCGGAACTTCTGGTCTACGAGCACGCCGACTCCGCCGCCGCGTTCGAGCTGCCTGGCAAGGGCGAAGGAGGAGCCGGCATGCGACGGCACGAGGTTGCCCATGCGCTCCTTGCGGAATTCGAATACCCGATCGGCGAGATAGGGATTGTTCGGCGGCCGGAAGAGCACCGTCACGTCGAGGCCGAAAGCCGAGCCGGCAACCGGCAGCATTTCGAAATTGCCGCTATGGGCCGTGAAGACGATGAACGGCCGCGGATTGTCTCGCAGCTCCAGGAAGAGAGGGATGCCCGAAACCTCCACCCTGCCCGGCTCCGCGCGCGCCGGATCGAAGTCGAAGAGCTGATCGAGGAACACGTATTCGGCGGCGAGCCGCCCCATATTGCCCCAGCTTTCGAGCGCGATCGCCGCGATCTCGGCATCGCTTTTCTCGGGAAAGGCATTGCGCAGATTGATCAGCGTCAGCTTGTGACGACCGGTTTTCGGCCCTATCCAGCGGGCAACGCGATCCATGAAGTTGATCGCCATGTCCGCGGGGAAGAGCTTGAGTATCGTGAGAAGCAGCAGGACGAACTGCGCGATCGACCATTGACGGAAACGATCCGCAGCAAGCACCAGCCGTGTGATCAGCATCCGCACGAAGATCAATCCATCCGCAACACGATCTTGCCGAAGATCTGGCGCGACTCCATACGCTCCAGCGCACGGTCGATATCGTTGAGCCCCACCTCGGTATCGATCACCGGGTGAACGAGCCCGCGCCCCATCTTCTGCATGGCGTTCGCCATGTTCTCCATGCGGCAGCCGAAGGAGCCGAGCAGTTTCAGCTGCTGTTGAAACAGCATCATCAGGTTCATGTCGGTCGAGACGCCGGAGGTCGAGCCGCAGGTCACGAGGCGCCCGCCCCGCTTCATCGACAGCATCGAGCCCGCCCAGGTATCCTTGCCGACATGTTCGAAGACGACATCGACGCCCTTTTTCTTCGTCAGCTTCCGCACGACGCCTTCGAAACGATCGGTCCGGTAATTGATGACGTGGTCGGCACCGAGAGCCTTCGCCCTGTCGATCTTGTCGTCCGATCCGACTGTGGTGATGACCGTGCAGCCGATCTTCTTGGCGAGCTGGATCGCGGCCGTGCCGATACCGGA
Source organism: Sinorhizobium sp. KGO-5 (assembly GCF_036245905.1). Taxonomy (NCBI): domain Bacteria; kingdom Pseudomonadati; phylum Pseudomonadota; class Alphaproteobacteria; order Hyphomicrobiales; family Rhizobiaceae; genus Sinorhizobium; species Sinorhizobium sp. KGO-5. The sequence goes on along the minus strand of NZ_BDIZ01000007.1, from coordinate 116,408 downwards.
TCCACCCGCATGGACGAGGATCGTCTCGCCGGGTTCGAGCCTGGCGTTGTCGAAGAGCATGTGCTCGACGGTACCGAAGGTGACCGGCGCCAGCGCCGCGCCGATTTCATCGACACCCGGGGGTGCAGGCACCAACAGGCGCGCCGGAAGGTTGACCTTCTCCTGCGCGAAGCCGTCCAGATGGAAGCCATGGACGCCTCCGACATGTTCGCAGAGATTGTCGCGCCCCTCGCGGCACGGGCGGCAGAGGCCGCAGGTACGCGCACCGTAGATCGAGACGAGCTGGCCGGGGAGCACTTTGGCGACGCCCGGACCGATGCTCTCCACCACGCCGGAGGCTTCCGCGCCAATGACGAGCGGCATCTTGCGCTTGGCGAAAGCCATGCCGCGCCAGCCCCAGACGTCGATATGGTTGAGCGCGACCGCCTTGACCCGCAGCGTCACCTCGCCAGCACCGGGCGCCTCCGGCTCCGGCAGATCGGTGATTTCAAGCTTGCGGTCATCGAGCAATTGCAGGGCGCGCATGGTTTTTCCTTTGCGGCAGGCAGGTATTCGGTCCTCGAGCGGCTCAAGCCGGCTCGGCGGTCATGACGAGGCTGGCGTTCTGGCCGCCGAAGCCGAAGGAGTTCGACAGCACTGCAGTCACCTGCTGGCTGCGCTTTACGTTCGGCACGACGTCGAGAACGATCGCGGGGTCGGGGTTCTGGTAGTTGATCGTCGGCGGCAGCGTGCCGCTGAGCATCGTCTGGAGCGAGAAGACCGCTTCGACCGCACCGGCTGCCGTCAGCGTGTGGCCGATCATCGACTTGTTGGATGAGACCGGGATCGACGGCAACCGCTCGCCGAAAACCGCGGACATCGACAAATACTCCATCTTGTCGTTTTCGGGCGTGGAGGTGCCGTGGGCATTGATGTAGCCGATCCCGCCTTCGTCGATGCCCGCATCCGCAAGTGCTGCGCGGATCGTCGCGATCGCCGGTCCGCCATCGGGGGAGGAACGCGTACGGTGGAAGAGGTCGGCCTTTTCGCCGCAACCCTTGAGAATGCCGTAGATGCGGGCGCCGCGAGCGACCGCCGCTTCCAGCGATTCGAGCACGAGCGTCGCGGCGCCTTCCGCAATCACGAAACCGTCGCGATCCTTGGTGAAGGGCTTCGAAGCCTTTTCCGGCGGCTCGTTCTGTGTGGAGAGCGCCGAGAGCAGCGAGAAGCGGATGAGAGCCTCGGCACTGACCGAGCCGTCGGTCGCAACGGTGAGCGCCCTGTCGGTCCTTCCCTGGCGGATGGCTTCGACGCCGAGCTGTATGGCGGTCGCCCCGGATGCGCAGGCCGTCGAAAGCGTCACCGGAAGGCCACGCGTTCCGAATCGATCGGCAAGACGCTCCGAGATCGAGCCGAAAAGGACGGCCTCGTGGAAGGCCGGATCGGCCTTCTGCCGCATTGCCGCGAGGAAGCGGTTATAGGCGTCGCCCGGCTGGCTCGACGGCGGCGATCGGTCGGCAAGCTCGAAGCGGGCATTCCACTCAGGCTCGATCGGCGGGGCCGCCAGGAAGAGCGGGCCGTTGAATTCGCCGGAAAGGCCGGCCTGCGCCAGGGCCTCCAGCGTCGTTTCACGCGCCATCGCATAGGAACGCTCGACGGCATTCTCCGCAGGGATCTCGATGAAGTCGACCGTGCCGCTGATGCGGGTCGAAAGAGCATCGGTCGGGAACCGGGTGATCCTGTGGATGCCCGATACGCCCCCGGTGAGCGCCGCCCAGTTATCGTCGAGCCCCTGCCCGAGCGAGGTGATGACGCCCATGCCGGTGACAGCAACGATCGGACGGCCGAGGTGGTCCTTATAAGCCTTGCTCATAGTTCGAGCTCCTTATTCCGCGGCAAGCACGGCGACGCCTTCGCCACGGGAGTGGCCGATGGTGGTAACGACCGCCGCCCTGGCCGGCGCCAGCATCGGGGCTTCGGCGGCGGGGTCGAAAGGCGGAACCTTGGCTGCGTGTCCGAGCGAGAGCGCGGCCAGGACCATGCCGACCGGAAACTGCGCCTCGATGCCGTGACCGACGAGCCCGCCATAGGCACGGACAGGCCGGCCGGCGAGTTCGGTCTCGAGAAACGCCTTCTCCCGTCCGGCAAGGTCATGGAAGCCCGAGGTGCCGGAAAAGACGACGGTCGACTGCGGATCGAGCTCCAGGGCCGGTTTCGACAAATATCTGAGGCGCGCTTCGAGCCGCCCGTCCTCGCGGCTGCCGCGGTCGCCGCCGATCGCATCGATCGTCGCATAGATGCGGGCGCCGCGCGACTCGGCATATTCGCGCGACTCCAGAACCAGGAAGGCGCCAACGGAGCCGAGGATCATGCCGCCCCCGTCCTCGGGCCTGCGCGACCAGATCGGATGCCATTCACCGAGCGCATGGCCCTGGATCGCCTCGATCATCAGGACGATGTCGAGACGCTCGGCCGAAAATGCACCGCCGACGAGCGTGTGGCTCGACTGACCGGCCTTGATGCGGGCAAAGGCCGTCTCGATCGCGGAAATGCCGGCCGCCTCTTCGCCCATGAAAGTGCGCGACGAACCCGTAACCTTGTGCACGATGGAGATGTTGCCGGCGAGAAGGTTGGAAAGCTGCGCCAGAAACAGCGTCGGGCGCAGTTCCGTCGTTAGCTTCTCGTTCAAAAGCCGTTCGCGGTCGTTGCGCTTCAGCGCCTCGTCGACGATGAGCGAGTCGACATTGATGTCGCGCTCGCCGCCGCCGGCCGCGACGATCATGTCCATGCTGCCGCAGGCTTCGAGGTTGTCCTTGAGACCAGCGTCGTCGAGCGCCAGGCCGGCAGCGAAAACGCCGAGGCGCTGCCAGTTCTCCATCTGCCGCTGATCGCCCCTTTTCGGAATCTGCTGGGACCAATCGATTTCCGGCAACGGATGGATCGGATAGGGTGCGAAACGTTCCGTCTCTATGCGGGCCTCAGGCGGCTCGGCCGCGCCGAGCAGCGCCACGTGAGGCTCGGCGCCGACGCCCTGGCTCGTCACGATGCCTACCCCGGTGATCACCACATCGTTCGCGGATTTCCTCATCTTCACTTCTCCGAACCGGCCATCGCGGCCATGAGCCCCAGTTCTTCCGCACGCTTGCGCACGATGTCGCCCAGCGGCACCTGGTCGAACGGGATCGTCCTCAGCTTCAGCTGGGCATCGCATATCTTCTTGCCGCCAGACGCAATCCTGGCCTTCGTCACGGCAAAGCCGGATCCCTCATGCTCCAGCAGCGCCTCGATCTCAAGCTCGGCATTCGGTTCGACGAAGCTGCGCATCTTGGCACCATCGACCGTCATCAGGAACGGCATTGCGGCGAATTTCGTGGCGGCCAGCACGAGAAAACCGCAAGCCTGCGCCATGGTTTCGATAAGCAGCACGCCCGGGACCAGCGGATAGCCGGGGAAATGCCCCTCGAATACCGGGCTCTTCTCCGGCACGACCGAGCGCGCCACGAGACGGCCTGCCGACAGATCGACGGTTTCGACCCGGTCGATCATCTGGAAATATTCAAGGAGCATTCAGGCTCATCCCATTCGTTTCGCGCTCAAGTAAAAATGCCGATGCCGCCTGTCAAGCGCGGGGCGCGACAGGCGGCATCGGGAAAGGGCCGATCCGTGTCAGCGATGATCGCTAGAACTCCGATCGCAGATGAAAGCGTAATCCACGCGGAAAGCCGCTTGAAGCTTCCTCAACCCGCTTTGGCGGCCCGCAGCTCGTCGATCTTGGCACAGAGGTTCTTCAGCACGAAGTATTCCTCGGTCGAGACCTTGCCTTCGTTGACTTCCTGAGTCCACTGCTCCAGCGGGATCTTGATGCCGAATTCCTTGTCGATCGCAAAAACGATGTCGAGAAAGTCGAGGCTGTCGATGCCGAGATCATCGATCGTGTGGCTTTCCGGCTTGATCGTCTCGCGATCGATCTCGCTCGTTTCCGCGATAATATCGGCAACCTTGTCGAATGTAGCTGTCACGCGCATACCTCTTAAAATTCGAGTCTTGGCGAACCCTATAGAAAAATGCACCGGAAAAGCCAATGCCCCACAGGCTTTTGCCACCGCGATTTGAAACAGATGTTGCTAAACCGCCAGGAGAGGGCCGTTTACCTAGAAGAAAACCAGAAGCGGCAAGGCGACGATCGCGAAGGCGAGCGCCATCACGGAGCAGGCCGCATAGAAGACGGTGACCGCAGCCTCGATATCCTCGATGGCCGCAACCGCACGGCCGGCATCGTTCATCATGGGCTCGTCGACCTTCACACCACCATAGATTCTCGGGCCTGCAAGCTGAATGCCGACGGCGCCTGCCATCGCAGCCTCAGGCCAGCCGGAATTGGGCGAGCGGTGAAGTCCGTGATCGCGCCGCGCCACCTCGATTGCGGTTTTCGCCGCGTCCGCACCGCGCCAGAAATAGGCGCCGGCCGCAATCAGGAGGGCCGAGAGCCGGGCCGCGGGCAGGTTCGCCAGGTCGTCGAGCCGCGCCGAAGCCCAGCCGAAATGAAGATATTTCGGGCTCTTGTGGCCGATCATCGAGTCGGCCGTGTTCAGCATCTTGTAGGCAAGAAGTCCGGGAAGTCCGGCAACCGCATACCAGAAAGCGGGAGCGACGACGCCGTCTGAAAAGTTTTCCGCAAGGCTTTCGATCGCCGCCCGGCAGACGGCCGGCTCGTCGAGTGTGTTCGGATCGCGTCCAACGATCATCGATACCGCCTTGCGGCCACCCGCAAGCCCATCGCGTCGCAGGCCGACGGCAACCCGGGAAACGTGATCGGCAAGGCTCTTTTGGGCGAGAAAGACGGCCACCGTGACAACCTCGAGCAAAGAGCCGAGGGCGCCAAGCACATCGAAAAGCCGAGCGAGCACGACACCCAAGGCCGTGGCTCCGGCGAGCAGTACCAGAATGCCGACGACACCGCGGAATTTCAGCCAGGCCTTGGTGAATTCGCCGCGGTTAAGCGCCTCGTCCACGAATTCGACCGCCTTGCCGAAGAACACCACCGGATGGGTCAGACGCGACCAGAGCCAGTCCGGATCGCCGAGGATGCGGTCCAGCAGCAGCGCCATCACGAGGATCAGAAGTATTTCAGCCGACACTACACACCCATCCGGTTCAAAGCCTCGGCGAGACGACGGTCGCCCTGCGCGTTCGGCGACAATCCGATACGCAGCCAGCGCGGATCGTAGTCGAACTTTCGCGTCAGGATATGCGCCTCGCAGAGCGCCGCGTGAAGATCGTAAGCCCGTTCGTGTTCTACGAGCGTGAACAGGCCGGTGCCGCCGACCACCTCGAGCCCCGCGCCGAGAAGCACCGCGTCGAGCGCGGCCTTGCGTTCCGCGATGCCGGCCTTGATCCCCGGCGTGTCGCTTTCCATCAGCTTCGCCGAAATGGCAAGTGCCGGACCCGAGACCGACCAGGGGCCGAGCCAGTCACGAAACGACTGCTCGATCGACCGGTTCGAGACCACAAAGCCGAGCCGAAGGCCCGCAAGACCGAAGAATTTCCCGAAAGAACGGAAAACGACGAGGTTGTCATTGGCGGCAACGTGTCCGGCGACGCTTGCGTCCGGCTCCAGATCGCCGAAGGCCTCATCCACCACGAGCAGGCCGTCATGCACCCGCATCGCTTCCGCCATTGCAAGGATTTCCTCCGGCGGAAAGAGCCGTCCGGTCGGATTGTTCGGATTGACGACGACCGCCAGGCCGTGCGCCGTCTGGAGATCACCGGCGCATGTGACGGAGTCGACGGAAAGGCCGGCGGCTTTCAGAACGCGCGCATATTCGCCATAGGTCGGCGCAAATACGGCGACGCGCTTTCCCTGAACCGCGATCCGCGGGAGCAATTGAATGACGGCCTGCGTTCCGGGCACCGGCAATGGCATGAGTTCGCCGGTTCGGTAGTAGCCCCTGGCCGCCGCACGCGCCGCCTCTTCCACATGCTGATCGGGCAATCGGTGCCAGACGCGCCCGTCGATTTCCGGCAGGGCGACGGGACACGGGTTGATCCCCGTCGAGAGATCAAGCCAGTCGTCGGGCGTGCCGCCGAAGCGCGCTGCAGCTTCCGTGATCCCGCCGCCATGAATGATGGGAGCAGCCATGATCATTCCGAGAAATCGATGAGATGCATGAAGGAGCCGGCAACATTCCGGCGACGGAGGCCGGCGCGGCCGAGATCGAGCCCTGCCGCGTCCCGTGCCGTGAATAGCGGCTCAGCCGCTCCCTCCGAAACGATCGTGGCATAGTGAAATTCGTGCGCGGTCATCGGTCCGCGGAAAAACACGTCGTCGACCGGTGTCACGCGCCGGTAGCCGAGATGCCGCTTGCGTTCGGCAAAGCTCGTGACGAGCGGCAAAAGCCCGAGCATCTCGTAACGCCCGCCATCCGCCGCGACAAGCCCGTCGCCCAGCACCATGTAGCCGCCGCACTCCCCGAAGATGCGCGCCCCGTCTCCAGCGGCCTTGTGCATGGCAGCGCGGAAATTCGAAGCATTGGAGACCTGTTCCGCATGAAGCTCGGGATAACCGCCGGGGAGATAGACCGCATCGGCAAGCGGATCGGGCCCCTCGTCCGCAAGAGGCGAGAAGAACGTGATTTCGGCCCCCTGCCCGCGCCAGCCGGAAAGAAGATGCTCGTAGCAGAAGGCGAAGGCCACGTCGCGTGCGACGGCTGTCCGCTGGCCGAGCGGCGTTAGCGTCCCGGCCGTCTCTCCCACCGTCAGCGGCGTCGCCGCAGCAAGCACCGCCTCGAGATCGCAACCCGATGCGACCCGCATTGCCGCGTGATCGATGAAGGCTTCCAGCGATCCATGCTCGCCTGCCTGTACGAGGCCCAGGTGGCGTTCGGGCAGCTTCAGTGCTGCGTCCTGCCGCAGCACGCCGAAGACCGGCATCGCAATGCCGGCAAGCGCATCGCGCAGCATTCCCTCATGCCGGTCGCTGCCGACCTTGTTCAGAATGACGCCCGCGACACGGACATCGTCGCGGTGACGGGCATAGCCGCCAACCAGGGCGGCCACGGAATGGGAGAGGCGCGCGCAATCGACGACCAGGATCACTGCAAGTCCGAGTGATGCGGCGAGATCCGCCGGCGCGCCCGTGCCATCCGCCGCGCCGTCGAAGAGGCCCATCATCGCCTCCATGATCAGCACCGACCCGTCTTCCGTCGCAGCCGCCGCATTGGCAAGGAGCAGTTCGGGGCGCATTGCCCAAGGGTCATAATTGAAGCAGGGTTTGCCGCTGGCAGCCGTGTGAAAACCCGGGTCGATATAGTCCGGTCCCGCCTTTCCAGGCGCGATCGAGAGCCCGCGCCGTTTCAATGCCCGCATCAGGCCGAGCGTGACCGTGGTCTTGCCCGAGCCGGAGCTCGGGGCTGCAATCATCACTCCATTCATGCCGGATTCCGGAGAATGCGGCTCGAAAACGGATCGGGAGCGAGCGCCCGGCCATCGAGAGCGCCAAGCCAGTCGAGCGAGGCGCGCAGCCGGACGACTTCGCCGACGACGACGATTGCCGGCGGCTCGAGCCCCGAAGCGGTTACATCGGTCTCAGCGGACGAAAGCGTGGTTTCCAGCACCACCTGCTCCGGTGTCGCAGCATTGCAGACGAAAGCCACAGGCTCGTCTGGCGAGCGGCCGGCGGCGATCAGGTTGGCCGAGATCTGGCCGATATGCTTCATCGCCATGTACATGACGATCACCGGAGAGCCCTTGGAAATGCCTTCCCAATTGATCCTGTCCGGCACGACGCCGGAAGAATCATGGCCGGTGAGGAAAGTCACCGCGTGGTTCACCTCCCGATGCGTGACCGGAATACCGGCATAGGCAAGCCCGCCTATGCCCGCGGTGATCCCGGGAACGATGCGGAACGGGATGCGGTGCTCGACCAGGGTCAGCGCCTCCTCTCCGCCTCGGCCGAAGACAAAGGGATCGCCACCCTTGAGGCGCAGCACCCTCTTCCCTTCACGTGCCAGTTCGACCAGCCGCAGCGAGATATCGCGCTGTTTCGGCGAAGGCTTGCCGCCGCGCTTGCCCGCAAATTCGAGTGCTGCGCTCGCTTTGGCGAGCTTGAGACAATCACCGTTGACCAGCGCATCGTGAACAATCACATCCGCCTGGCGAAGCGCGTTGGCTGCGTGCAGGGTCAGAAGGCCGGGGTCGCCCGGGCCCGCGCCGACGAGCCAGACCGAACCCGGCTCGAGATCAGGCAGGCCGGCAAACATGTCGGTCATCGGTCGATACTCCGGGCAAAGCAAGGCATTCCATCCGATCCGACGAAGGAAAAACTTGAAGTCGTTATGCAGGAAACAATGGCAGATAATTGAATCCGCTCATCAAAGAAACTACAAAATTCGGCCGAGGCCATCACACGGCTCCCTTTGCATAGTCAGCCGGTCCGGCGATTGCCGCCGTCGCCCGCACCGATCGGATCTTAGGTACAAGCAACACCGCGTCGCACCCGGCGGCCGCCAGAGCCGCGCCTTCAGCAACGCCGTGGCAACCCGTATGGGCAAAGACGACCTTCGATGGATTTTTTAGACGCGACGATTGCGCCTCCAGCGTGGCAGCGTCGAAGAAATGCGTGGGCACCGAAAAGTGCCGCGCCACCGCATGGATCGCGGGCTCATCGGTTCGCGCATCCAGAGAGGCGACGAGTGCGACATCCCTGCCGGAAGCGCCGGCATCCGCAAGCGCCTTTTCGGCAAGCGCGATCACCTCTTCGGGCGCAGTGTTGCGCTCGCAGCCAAGGCCGAGCACGAGTTCGGCGGTGATGTGTCCTTCGGCGGAAGGCATATGCGGTGCGGCTCCCCATGCGGCGTCGGCGTTCCATACGAAGCGCCGGCCTGGCAGATGCCACGTACCGGTCCGGACAGCACCGGATCAAGCCCCCTGCATGGGTCGGCCGCACCGGACGCTCTTTCAGTCCGCCTGAACGGACGCCGTCGCATGATCGTCATTTTTATCGGAGCGTTTCAGGTCGGTCAAACCGGATTGCGCCATCCACGTGTCGCAAACCGTGCGGCCACGAAATCGGCCTCAGACAATGCTTTGCATTTCGGCGTCAGCTCTGACACAAGGCGGCTGAAGCAGTTCCGCCGCCCTATTCGCTCGAGACTCCAGTGCACGACCTAGCCCTCCACATACTGCTCTTTCTTTTTGCGGCCGCATTCCTTGCCGGCTTCATCGATTCGATCGCCGGCGGCGGCGGGATGATCACCATCCCGGCCATGCTGATTGCGGGGATTCCACCGCTCGAGACGCTGGGCACCAACAAGCTGCAGTCCCTTTTCGGCTCCGGGTCGGCGAGCATCGCCTATGCCCGGCACGGCCATGTGAACCTCAGGGAGCAGCTCCCGATGGCCCTGATGTCGGCGGCGGGCGCAGTATTGGGCGCCTTGCTGGCGACGGTCGTTCCCGCGGACGTCCTGGAGGCCGTGCTGCCGTTCCTGTTGATCGGCATCGCGCTCTACTTCGGCTTCAAGCCGAATATCGGCGACATCGACAAGCATCGGCGGCTGTCGGTTTTCCTGTTCACCATCACCTTCGTGCCCCTGATCGGCCTCTATGACGGCGTTTTCGGTCCGGGTACAGGTTCCTTCTTCATGCTCGGTTTCGTCTCCCTCGCAGGCTACGGCATCCTCAAGGCGACGGCGCACACGAAATTCCTGAATTTCGGCTCCAATATCGGCGCATTTTTCGTCTTCCTGCTCAGCGGCGTCGTGCTCTGGAAAATCGGCCTGACGATGGGCGTCGGCCAGTTCCTCGGCGCGCAGGTCGGCTCGCGTTATGCGATGGCAAAGGGCGCGAAGATCATCAAGCCTTTGCTGGTCGTCGTTTCGATCGCGCTCGCCATCCGGCTGCTCGCCGATCCGGGATATCCGCTGCGGATCTGGCTGGGGCTTTAGGCCAGTCGAAAACCGACGAGCGTTCAGCCGCTCCAGACGAGATGTCCGCCGCCCAGATCCGATGGCGGCGGGAAGGACGGCACATAGTCCAGGGCGCGCACGGGACTGGGCAGGTCTTCCGCTTTCGGCACGAAGTCCCGGCGTACTCGACCCGGATCTGCCACGGGAACGGCAGCCATCAGTTTCTTCGTATAGGGATGCTGCGGATTCTCGAAGATCTGCCGCCGCGTGCCCGTTTCGACGAAACGGCCCATATACATGACCGCTACCCGATGGCTGATTTGCTCGACGACTGCCATGTCGTGAGAAATAAACAGGTAGGAGACGCCGGTCTCGTCCTGGATGTCCTGCAGGAGATCGAGCACCTGAGCCTGGATCGACACGTCGAGTGCCGCGACGGACTCATCTGCGACGATGAGCTTCGGTGAGAGAGACAGGGCGCGCGCTATGCAGATGCGCTGCCGCTGACCGCCCGAAAACTCATGCGGGTAGCGCTTCATCTGCTCGGGCGACAATCCGACCCGCTTGAAAAGATACTCCACCCGGTCACGCAGCTCGCTTCCGCTTGCAAGGCCGTGGATCACCAGTGGCTCGGCCACCAGATCGCCGACGCGCATTCGCGGATCCAGCGATGCGTAAGGGTCCTGAAAGATCATCTGGACGTCGCGCAGGATGGGCCGCATGGTGCTCCCCCGCAAGCCATGCGTGGAGCGTCCGTCGACCCGGATGTCTCCCGTCCACGGGACAAGGTTCAAGAGCGCCTTGCCGGTCGTCGACTTGCCGCAACCGGATTCTCCGACGAGAGACAGCGTCTCACCCCTGCGCACGGAGAAAGAAATGCCTTCCACCGCGTGAAGTCGCCTGACCGGGCGCTGAAGGATGCCGCCCTTGATGTCGAAACGCACCGTCAGGTTCTCGACCAGGAGCATCGGCTGTTCGTCGCCTGGCTGAGATCCTGCCGCGACCGCCTTCCCCGCTGCGCGTTTCGGTGCCTCCGTCCCCGCCATTTCGCCGAGGCGCGGCACAGCGGAAAGGAGTTCCTTCGTGTACGCATCCTGCGGATGCGCGAAAAGATCCCTGCTGGTTGCGTGCTCGACGGTGCGGCCATGCTTCATCACCAGCACCTCGTCGGCCATCTCCGCGACCACGCCCATGTCATGGGTGATCATGATCACCGAAATCCCATGATCGGCCTGCAGCTTGCGAATAAGGGCGAGGATCTGCGCCTGAACCGTTACGTCGAGCGCCGTCGTGGGCTCGTCGGCGATCAGAATTCGCGGGTTCTGCGCGAGTGCCATCGCGATGACGATGCGCTGACGCAAGCCGCCGGAAAGCTCGTGCGGATATTGGCCGAGCCGCCGCTCCGGCTCCGGGATCTGAACCTGGTCCAGGAGTTCTACGGCCCGCACCCGCGCGGCGCGCCGGCCACTGGCGTTTCCATGCGCGGTGATCGCACCGATCAGCTGATTGCCGACCGTCATCACCGGGTTGAGCGAGGTCATCGGCTCCTGGAAGATCATCCCGATCTTGCGCCCGCGAATCTGCCGCATGCGCGCTTCGGGAAGCGCCAATATGTCCTCGCCATCGAGAGTGGCCGAGCCGCCCGCAATACGTGCCATCGGCTTCGGCAGCAGCTGCATCAGCGAAAGCGCGGTCATCGACTTTCCCGATCCGCTCTCGCCTGCAAGACAAAGCGTCCTGCCGGGAAGAAGATCGAAGGACAGACGCTCCACCACGACCTTCGGCCCGGTCGGCGTGGCCACCTGGACGGTCAGTTCCTTCACGGAAAGCAGAGAGGAAGTCATCGGGCAGAGGCCTCGGCAATGTCATCAGGAGGATGCCCTGCCCCGCCGAGGCGGAACAGGGCCGTTCGTCACGCAAAGACGATGCGCGGGAAATAGAAGGACACGACCCAGTTCGGCTGGTCGACGACCTCGCTGATGCGGAGGTCGCCGCAGACCGAGCACAGCATGTAGGCGTCTTCCGGCTTCATGCCGCGCGTCGCACAGAGAAGGTCGATCATGCCGGACACGGCCGCACGCGCACCTTCCATCAGATCGCTTCCAATGCCGGTCGTGACCTCATAACCCTCGGCGTCGAGATGCCGTGTGACGGGGCCCGGCGTGGTAAAGCGCGGCATCTTGAGATTGGCGTCCTTCACCAGCTCCAGCTTCACGACCACATCCATCGCGCTTTCGATGGCCGTGCCGCAGACTTCGCCATCCCCCTGCGCCGCATGCGTGTCGCCGATGGAGAACAAGGCGCCCTCCACCTCGACGGGCAGGTAAAGAGTCGTTCCCGCCGCCAGATCGCGAATGTCGAGATTGCCTCCTACCCGCCGCGGCGGAACCACGGAATGCAGCCCCGGCTCTGCCGGCGCGAGCCCGATCGTGCCGGCGAAGGGCTTCAGGGGAACCCGGCCGAGCTTGCCGAAGGCTGCGGGAGCGAGCGTAGCCGGATCATATTTCCAGAGTGTCAGCGCCGGCTCGGCGAACTGATCGGCGAGGAGCCCGAAGCCCGGAATATTGGCCGTCCAGCCAAAGCCGCTCGGCTTGAAGTGCTCGATGGTCACCTTCAGGGCGTCCCCCGGCCTGGCCCCATCGACATAGATGGGACCGGTGACCGGATTGACCTTCGTAAAATCGACCGTCGAGACATCGGCAACCGTGCTGTCGGCGGTGAAATGACCGGAGCCGGAGTCCAGGCAATTGAACTCGAGCCGCGATCCGGGCGCCACGGTTTCCGCCGGCGGGATCGAATGATCCCAGCCGTAATGGTGATGGCGTCCGTGGATGGTGTAGTCGCAGTTACTGCACATCTTTTGCATATACCTGATCGTAATGGACGGGGATGTGGACCGGATCGACGAACAGCTTGTCGTCGCCGCCGATACGCTCGGAGCGGATGGTGAAGCGCTCCTCGTTGAAGATCGGCGCCCAGGGCGCGTCCTCCATGATCTTCAGATAGATGTCGCGCCACAGGGCCTCGCGCTCCGCGGCCTTTGCCGGGTCGACGATGGCGTCGGCTTCGGCTGCCTTCTTGTCGAGCTCTTCATTGCAGTACCAGGACCAGTTCCAGCCTCCCGGCACGGCACCGCCGCAACCCAGAATGGGACCATAGAAGTTCGAGGGATCGGGGAAATCGGCAATCCACGCCATGCCGCCCGACCAGATCATCGGCGCCTGGTTTTCCTCGCCGCCGGCCGCAATGACATTGGCCTGTGCGAGCGATTTGATGGATGCCGTGATGCCGATCGCCTTCAGGTCCTGCTGGATCGCCTGGGCGATGCGCGGCTGCGGGTCGGTGTTCATGACATAGAGTTCGGTCGAGAACCCGTCCGCGAGGCCAGCTTGCTCGAGCAGCTTCTTGGCACCGTCGGGATCGTAGGCATAACCTGCATAGTCCTTTGCGTAGCCAGGCATCGAGGGCGGCAGCGGCTGGTTGGCGGCAACCGCGCGACCGTTGATGATGCGCAGGATACGATCCTTGTTGATGGCCATGTTCACAGCCTTGCGCACCTCGACCTTGTCGAAGGGAGCCATCTTGACGTTCATCGTCACATAGCCGGTGTGCAGCTGGCCACCCTGGATGATCAGGTCCTTGAAGTTCGGATCATTCGTCACTTCGACGAACTTCGCCGGCGGAATGCCGTCCCCGGGCACGTCGATTTCCCCATTCTGCAGCCGAAGCAGCGCGACGACCGGCTCCTGGCCAACCTCGAAGGTGATGCGGTCCAGCTTCGGAAGCCCTTCGTTCCAGTAGTCGGCGAAGCGCTCGAAAACGAGGCGCTGCCCAAGCGTCCACTCGGCAAGCTTGAACGCGCCGGAACCGACGGGATTCTTCCCGAAGTCGGCGCCGTGTTTCTCGACCTCTTCCTTCGGCACGACATGCGCAAAGTTGAGGGCCATGACGTGGAGGAATGTGGCGTCGGGACGGGTCAGTTCGAACCTGATCGTGTGCGGATCCTGCACCGTGATGCCGGACAGCCCCTCCGCCTTGCCGGCAGAGGCATCTTCAAAGCCTTTGATCGTCGAAAAGAAGCCGGCGCCTGGGCTTTGGGTCGTCGGGTTCACCACGCGCTCGATCGAATATTTCACGTCTTCGGCCGTCAGCTCGCGGCCATTGTGAAACTTGACGCCCTGGCGCAGCTTGAACGTGAAGACTTTGCCGTCTTCAGAGATTTCGTAGGATTCGGCAAGGTCGGGACGCAGCTCGGTCGTGCCCGGGACATAATCCATCAGGCCGTCGAACAGCGACTTGATCATCGACCAGTTCTGCCAGTCGTAGCCGATCGCCGGATCGAGTGTCGAAACATCGTCCTTGTAGGTGACGGTCATTTCACCGCCCTGCTTGATGTCGTCGGCAAGCGCAGGAGTTCCCAAGAGGGCAGCGGCACAGACGCCGGCCAGTAGCAAGTTCCTCATCTGAAGTTCCTTTCTTCGTGCTGCTGTTGGTTCTTCCCGCGTCAGCGCAGCTTGATGCGCGGGTCGATAAGCGGTGTGATGAGATCGGCGAGCAGGTTGCCGAGCACGATGGCAAACGCAGAGACGAGCGTGACGCCCATGATGATCGGGATGTCCACCCGCTGGATCGCCTGCCAGGCAAGCTGGCCGATGCCGGGCCAGCCAAAGACGCTTTCCACCACGACTATTCCGGACATGAACAAACCGATGTCGATGCCGATCATCGCGATAACGGGCAGTATCGCGTTGGGCATTGCGTGCCGGAACAGGACCTTGGCGCGGCCGGCACCGGTTGCGCGCGCCGTGCGGATGAAATCCTGGCGCATCACTTCGATCAGCGAGGAACGCATCATGCGCGAATACCAGCCGGCGCCCAGAAAGCCGAGCGTAACGGAGGGCAGGACCAGATGGGCGAAAGTGCCATAGCCGCCAATCGGGAACCAGCCGAGCTTCACGGCGAAGACATAAAGCAGCAGGATGCCGATCACGAACTGCGGCGCCGACACCCCGACGAAAGAGGCGATCATCAGCGTATCGTCGGTGCGTGAGCCGCGCCGAAGCGCCGCGACGATCCCCATCGTGAGACCGAAGATCAGTTCACAAGTGATGGCTCCGGCCATCAGCACGAGACTTGCGGGAAGCCGCGACGCGATCAGCGTCGCGACTTCGGTCTTCTGCAGGTAGGAGCGGCCGAAGTCGCCCTGCACGAGGCCGGAAACATAGCGCAGATACTGCTCGTAGAAAGGCAGGTTGAGCCCGAGCTGTTCGCGGATGTTCTCCACGGTCTGAGCCGTTGCGCTGCGGCCGGCGATCTGTCTGGCCGGATCGGCCGGTATCAGATAGAGGAGAACGAAGGTGACGAAGCTGATACCAAGCAGGATGACGACCGTCTGAAGCAGTCGCCGCGCGATATAGGCTGCCATCAATGCCTCCCCTGCTGCGTCGGATCGAGAACATCCCGCAGCGCATCGCCGACCAGGTTGAAGGCGAGCGCGAGCGCCAGGATCGCCGCACCCGGTATGAACACCAGCCACGGTGCCGACGTGAAATAGGTCTGGTTTTCGAAGATGATATTGCCCCAGGAGGGGATGGGCGGCTGCACGCCGATACCGAGGAATGAAAGGGTCGCCTCCAAAAGCACCGTCGTCGCAATCCCGAGCGTCGCCCAGACGATGATCGTGGACAGGAGATGCGGAAGAATGTGACGGAAGAGAATGCGGCCGGCGCCGGCCCCCATGGCCCGCTCGGCAGTCACGAAATCGCGCTCGGCTATCGAGCGGGTTTCGGTATAGACGACGCGGGCGATCTGCACCCAGTTCACCATGGCGATGACCATCGCAACGATCCACAGGCTGGGTGTGAAGATCGCGGCCAGAACGATGGCAAGGAGGAGCGCCGGAAAGGCCATCATCAGGTCGGTGAAGCGCATCAGCACGGTGTCCACCCAGCCGCGGAAATACCCGGCTGCAATGCCGACGAGCGAGCCGATGACGACGGCAATGCCATTGGCGACCACGCCGATGACGAGCGAGGTGCGCGCGCCATAGATCAGACGGCTCAGGAGGTCGCGCCCGACAAGGTCGGTACCGAGCCAGAATTGGCTGTTGGGCGGCAGCGGCGCGCCTTCGATGGTCAGACCCTCGAAGAACTGCTCGTGCGGGTCATAGGGCACGATCCAAGGCGCAAGCGCTGCTGCGCCCACCACCACGATGATGACCGCAAGACCGATGAGCGCAAGCGGCCTGCGAAGGAGGCGCGTCCACACGCCCGGTGTCCTATTCTCTTTGCTGCGCGCCGTTTCAGCGACCATTGTCGGCATTCTTCAATCCGTGGTTCTCGAATTCCTGGACGATCGCCGCGGCGACGTCCTCGATGCTGCAGCTGCTCGACATCGCGGTCAGGCGCAGGTGCTGGTAGGCTTCGCTGGCCCCGCAGTTCTTCCGGAGCATCAGCAGTGCCGTTGCCTCCGCAAGTTCCTGGCGCCGCGTGAGGCGATGCTTCAATGCGGCGACGTCACGATCGAGCGCACGGCGGCGGACAAAACTGTGGCTTGCGACCATCAGAGCACTGTACAGCCCGGCGCTGCCGATGGGCTTCAGAAGCTGCGCGTCGGCCCCTTGCGCGATAGTCCAGGCGATGCGGCCGGGTGCCTCGGAGCCGATCAGTGCGATCATCGGCATGGGGGCTTCCCCCTGACGCCAGGGAAATTGCTCGTCGTGGCCCATATCTGCGTCGATCAGGAGGACGTTGAACTCCTCTGCAGATCGGTCACCGGGAAAATCCGGCCAGGCCTGTTCCGCCGCAATGCCTATGCGGGCGCATTGGGCAAAGAGAGCGTCGACGTTCTGATGCGGCCGGTGCAGGATGAGCGCCCGCCAGCCATCGAAATTCGGGGTGTTATGAACAGATCTCATTTCACCACCTTCAGCTCAGGCCGCGCCTCGTTCCCTCCCATCGGGCGGACAAGCGGCGTGGATGTCAGGAACGGATCCGGCGTGATGGCTTCATACGAGCGCTTGACGATCTCGAAACTGCCATCTGCGCCCGCGCGGCCGATATGGGCCGGCAATTCCACATGGTTCGTCCATCGATCGACGCTGATGGCCCCGAGCGGTGTATCGACCGCCTGCCCGCACAGGGCGGCGCGTACACCATCCGCATCGTCGCTGCCGCTGCGCGCGATCGCCTCGGCGATCATCATCACGGCACTGAATGCCTGCACATAGAAGGCATCGACTACGGCGCCCGGATCCAGCGCCGCAAGTGTCTTCAGGAAGGAGTCGTTTTCCGGCGACTGGATCGTGCGGAAATAGCAGCTGACCGTGAAATGCCCCGCCGCGGCGTGTCGGAGCCCGGCGATCTCGCCCTCGTAGAGGTTGCAGCTGATGACCGGGCATTTATCCGGATGGAAGCGATCATCCGCTTCAGCGAGAGCGTGAAGCGCGCGCAGGAAAGCGTATGACGACGGGCCGATCAGGTTGTTCAGGATGAAATCCGGTTTCTTCTCGCGCACCTCGTCGATCAGGTGGACGATATCCGTGTCTCCCATCGACACGAAACGCTCGCCCAGGACCTCGCCGCCCGAGCGATGGAGAATGTCGCGTGCGATTCGGTTGGTCTCCCAGCCCCAGATATAGTTGGAGCCGACAAGCATCGCCCTGCTGCCGAACCGCGGCGCGATATAGTCGAGAAGCGGCACCAGGTGCTGGTTGGCACAGGCGGCAACGTAGATAAGGTTTTCGGAAACCTCGAAACCTTCATAGACGCAAGGATACCAGAGCAGCGCGTCGAGCTTCTCGACCACGGGAATCACTTCCTTGCGGCTCCAGGAGGTGGTGCAGCCCACCACATGGCGCACACCGTGCTCGCGGATCAGTTGCCTGCAAAGCGGTGCATAGCGATCCGCCTCGCCTGCGGGATCGAGATGATGGGCCTCGAGCCTGAACGGAAAACGCCCGGACGCATTGACATGCTCGATCGCTGCCATTGCGCCGCCAAAGCCTTGGCCCGCCGGCTGCGCATAGCTCCCGCTCCGAGAGAACAATACTCCTACCGGGTAGGTAACGTTGCCTTTCATTCGCCCCTCAAATGCAAAAAGGCCCCGCAGAGAAACAAAGTTTCCCTTCGAGGCCCAGATGCCGACAGATAATTTCAGCCAAGCCTAACGTTAGGATACGACTTGTCAATACGAAAGGACATGGCGGCGACGATTTCGTGTCCGGATCTTGCCGTGCTCGCTAGAATACCGCCAGCAGAAGCGCACCGGCCGCAATCAGGCAGACGCCGAGCCAGTTCATCAGATTGAGCTTCTCGCCGAGAAAGAGCACGCCGAACACAGCGACGAATATGATCGACAGCTTGTCGACCGGTGCCACGCGAGCGGCATCGCAGAGCTTGAGCGCGCGGGAATAAGCGAGCCACGAAGCCCCTGTCGCAAGACCGGACAGACCGAGGAAGAGCCAGGTTCGGCCGGAAATCTCCGTCGGGCGCTGCCATTGTCCGGTCACGGCAACGATGCTCACGACAACGACAAGGATGACGGCTGTTCGGATCAGCGTCGCGAAGTCCGAGGTGACGTCTGCGACGCCGATCTTGGCGAAAATGGCAGTCAGCGCCGCGAAGACCGCGGAGAGCAGCGCCCAGAACTGCCAGGCCTGCGTCATCAGAATTCCACGCCCTTCTGGCCCTTGATGCCCGAGCGGAAGGGGTGTTTCACCAATTCCATCTCCGTTACCAGATCGGCGATCTCGATCAGGTCTTCCTTGGCGTTGCGGCCGGTCAGGACCACATGCGTCATGTGCGGCTTCTCCTCCTTGAGAAAGCGCACGACCTCGGCGACGTCGATGTAGTCGTAGCGCAGCGCGATGTTGATCTCGTCGAGGAGCACCATGGAGTTGCGTTCGTCGCGGATGAGCTCCTTTGCCTTCTCCCACGCCTTTGCCGCCATTGCGACGTCGCGCGCGCGATCCTGCGTCTCCCAGGTGAAGCCTTCGCCGAGCGTGTAGAACTGGCAGATAGCGCCGAAATGTTTCTCGATCAGATCACGCTCGCCCGTGTGCATGGCGCCCTTGATGAACTGAACGACGGCGCAGGGCATTCCGTGGGCGATGTGGCGAAAGATCATACCGAAGCCGGCCGTCGACTTGCCCTTGCCCTTGCCGGTGTGGACGATGATCAAGCCTTTTTCGTCCGTCTTGGTGGCCATGATCTTGTCACGGGCGGTCTTCTTCTTCGCCATCTTTATGGCGTGGCGCGCTTCGTCCTTCTCGGCGATCGGTTCGCCGGTATTCGCGGTCTCGTCGTTCATGGTGTCCTCCCTATTGGTTTCCGGCCATCAGGCGGTCGGTAGCCGCGCGGCCGGAAAGGCTGTTCAGTTCGAATCGCGCCGAATTGGAGCGCGGGTTCCATAGGCCGCGGTCGATCGCCTCCAGCAGCCTCTCCGATATTTCCGAAAGCGCGGCCGGGTTCTTTTCGCGCAGGAACCGGAGGACTTTTTCGTCGGCGATATAGGCCTGATAGGCTGCCTCGAAATGATGATCGCGCACCGCCCCGGTGGTCGCAGCGAAGGCGAACATGTAATCGATCGTCGCGGCGATTTCGAAGGCTCCCTTGTAGCCGTGGCGCATCACGCCGTCGATCCACTTCGGATTGACGACGCGGGCACGCACCACGCGGCCGATCTCCTCCTCGAGCGAGCGGATGACCGGCTTTTCGGGGCGCGAATGGTCGTTGTGGTAGATGGCCGGACGCTGACCGCCGAGATGCTCAGCCGCAGCGCTCATGCCGCCCTCGAACTGGTAGTAGTCGTCGCTGTCGAGCAGATCATGCTCGCGGTTGTCCTGGTTCTGGACCACGGCTTCGATCGAGCGCAGGCGCTCCTCGAAAAGGCCCCGCTCCGCCTTTCCATCCTCGCCGGCACCGTAAGCGTAACCGCCCCAGATGAGGTAAGCCTCGGCAAGATCGCCGCGCGTTTCCCAGTTCTTCTCGTCGACAAGCGCCTGCAGGCCCGCTCCGTAAGCGCCGGGTTTCGAACCGAAGACGCGATAGGAGGCACGGCGTCGAGCCTCGTTCACGTCGGCGCCCCGCTCTTCCCACCGCCGCGTTTCGGCACGCATGCGGGCGGCGATCATATTGTCGGCATCGTCCTCGTCGAGCGCGCCGACCGCGCGGACCGCCTTGTCGAAGAGTGCTATCTGCTCGGGAAAGGCGTCGCGGAAGAAGCCGGATATACGCAGGGTGACGTCGACACGGGGACGGCCGAGAACGGCAAGCGGAATGATTTCGTAGCCGGTCACGCGGCGCGAGGCCATGTCCCAGACGGGCTTTGCGCCGATCAGTGCCAATGCCTGGGCGATGTCGTCGCCGCCGGTACGCATGTTGGAGGTGCCCCAGGCCGTCAATCCGAAAGAGGACGGCCATTCGCCGTGGTCCTGCAGGTAGCGGCGGATAAGCAGCTCCGCCGATTTCCTGCCGAGCTCATAGGCGGCCGGAGTCGGCACGGAGCGGCTGTCCACCGAATAGAAGTTGCGCCCCGTCGGCAGCACGTCCGGACGGCCGCGCGTCGGCGCACCCGAGGGACCGGGGGCGACAAACCGGCCGTCGAGGCCGGTCAGCAGACCCTTGATTTCCGCCTCGCCGGAGCTCTTGATCGAAGGCTTCAACCGCGTCTCGACCACGTCAAGTACGGCGCGGCTGTTGGTCCATCCCACCGGGCAGACGATTTCGCCTGAAACGAGCTTCGCTGCAAGCAGTTCGATGCGCTCGACCGTGTCGCCGGCGGTGCGCCATGGCGCATCCGAGAGGGCGGCGAGAAGATCGGGCCTCGGGCCGGCCCAAGGATCGGACATGACGCAATCGAGCGGGTCGAAGGGTTGCGGTAAAGCCACGTGCAATCTCAAGTCCGCCGCAATTGCCCGCTGCAGGCTCTGATCTCCGCCCTCACCCAGACCCCGCGGCACACGGGCGAGCGCGACCGTAAGATCGGTCAAAAGCCTTCCCTTCGGCGCCAGGCCGAAGATATGCAACCCGTCGCGGATCTGCATTTCCTTCAGGTCGCAGAGATAGGCATCGAGTTTTTCGAGCGCCTGGTTCTCGCTGTCGCCCTTCTCGATGCCGGCGTCGTGGTCGAGGCCGATGTCGCGGACGAGATCGAGGATCTGCCGGCTGAGCAGCCTGAGCCGCCGGGGATCGCCGCCCGCAGCCTCGTAGTACTCGTCGACCAGCGCCTCCAGGTCCTTCAGCGGTCCGTAGGACTCCGCCCGCGTCAAAGGTGGCGTCAGATGGTCGATGATGACGGCGCTCGTTCGCCGCTTGGCCTGCGTGCCCTCGCCGGGATCGTTGACGATGAAGGGATAAAGATGCGGCATCGGGCCGAATATCGCCTCGGGGTAGCACTCTTCGGAAAGCGCCAGCGCTTTTCCGGGGAGCCATTCGAGGTTGCCGTGCTTGCCCATATGGACGATCGCATGGGCGCCGAATACCTCGCGCAAATAGGCATAGAAAGCGAGATAGCCGTGCGGCGGCACGAGGTCCGGATCGTGATAGGTTTCCTTCGGATCGATATTGTAGCCGCGCGCCGGCTGGATGCCCACGAGCACATCGCCGAAGCGCGCGAGCGGCAGAGCGAATACGCCGTCGATGTAGAAGGGGTCGGCCTGCGGCGCGCCCCAGCGCGCGGTCACTTCCTGCTGAATCTTTTTCGGAAGCGCTTCGAAGAAACCCTTGTAATGATTCAAGGAAATCGTTTCGCGGATTTCCCGGTCGCCGCTCGCCGCATTGGTCGGCCCGGCCATCAGAAAGCGGATCAGCGCGTCGCCGTCATCAGGAACATTGCCGACAGCATAGCCTTCTGCCGTCATCGCTTTCAGCACTTCGATCGTGCCGGCAGGCGTATCGAGACCCACGCCGTTTCCGAGGCGTCCGTCGCGGTTCGGATAGTTGGCCATAACGATGGCAACCCGGCGGCCCCGGGGCGGTGTCCGGCGCAGCTTCGTCCAATTGGCGGCGAGGCGCGCCGCGAAACGCGCGCGATCGGCAAGCGGCTCGTGTCCGACGATATTGGCCTCCACCAGCGGGTCGTAAACCGAGGCAGCCTTGAAGGAAACGGCACGGGAGAGAACCCTCCCGTCCACCTCCGGCAACGCGACATTCATGCCGAGATCGCGGGCCATCAGCCCTTGAGCCGAAGCTTCCCAGGCCTCCCGCGACGAGCCGGAAAAGATGACCTGCAGCACCGGCGCGCCGCCTGATTCGAGCACGGTCGGCTGGCGGTCCGCGCCGGGTGCGGAAACGGCAAAGCCCGTGGCGTTCATCACGACATCCGGCACTGCTTCGGCGAAGATCGCTTCGACCGTGCCGATCGAGACCGGATCCTTGAGGCTGGAGACGAAAACGGGGAGCGCCCGCACAGCCTCGGCCGCCAGAGCCTCGATCAGCGCCTCCACCGGCTTCGTCTCTCCGCTCTGGACGAGCGCGCGGTAGAAGCAGATGGCGACGGTGGGTTCGTGTCCCGCACTGTCCACCTGACCGGGGGTTGCAGCCCGACGCGATTCGGACAGGCGCAGCCATTCCTCGAAGCCGATCACGCCCCTGCCAGGCCACCATATCCCCGCCTTGAGCAGCGGTCGCGCCGGCTGCGGCTTGTCGCCGCCATCGATCAATGCCTGCACGTAATCGAGGAAAAGGCCGGCATTCTCCGCGCCGCCTTCGGTGCAATACGCCCAAAGACGCTGCCGGTCTTCCACCGATACGGTGGAAAACGGGTCGAGGCCCGGATCCGGCTTGTCGTCGCCCGGCAACACGGCGATCTGGAACTTATTCGCAACCGCCGCGGCGTAGAGCGCCTCCAGGACGTAACGGAAGTAGCTCGCACCACCGAGCGGCCGTACGACGATCAGTTTCGCATGCCTCGCCGTGCGTTCGACGTAAGTGTCGACCGACATGGGGTGCATGAGATTCATCAGGCTGGCGATCCGCAGGCTTCTTGCGCCCGCGCGCTGACGATGGGCAGCCGCGATCGAGGCAAGCTCCGTATCGGCCGCCGACAGGAACAATATGTCGCCCGGGCTCTGTCCCAGGTCGATCGCCTCATTACCGTCGGCGATCGTTCCTTTCTGAGCTAGGAGGAGATGCATGGATGCTCCCTGGACTCCTCGTTCAAATTCGAAGCCATTTCACGCGAGCGCCGAAATCGCTGCGCGCACGGCGGGCTCGTCCATGTCATGCAGCCCGATGACGACGAGACGCGTGCCGCGTGTTTCGCCGGAAGCCCATGCGCGGTCGAAATACTGGTCGATGCGGCTGCCGACCGCCTGGACCAAGAGGCGCATCGGCTTGCCCGGAACGTCGACGAAGCCCTTGAGGCGCAGCACGTCGTGCTTTGAGATGACGCCCTTGAGCTTTTCGATGAAAGCGGCAGGGTCGGCTATGGCGCCAAGCTCTACGACGAAGCTGTCGAACTCGTCATGATCATGCTCCTCGCCTGCCTCATGCTCCATCTCGTGGTGAGACTTGCGGTTGACGATATCGCCCTCCGTACCCACTCCGAGCCCGAGCAGGATGGCGGCGGCTACCTCGCCGTTCCTCGCCTCGATCATCGTCGGCTTGCGGCTGATGCGGGAGGCCACCTCTTCGCGCACGGACTGCAGCCCCGCGGCGTCGATGAGGTCCGTCTTGTTGAGAACGATGAGGTCCGCGGCGGTGAGCTGATCCTCGAAAAGTTCTTCGAGCGGGCTCTCGTGGTCGAGATTATCGTCGCCGACACGCAGCGCGTCTACCTTGTCGTGATCATCGGCAAAGCGGCCCGCGGCGACCGCCGCACTATCGACGACGGTAACGACGCCGTCGACCGTTACCTCGCTGCGGATGTCCGGCCAGTTGAATGCGGCGACGAGCGGCTGCGGCAGCGCCAGGCCGGAGGTTTCGATGACGATATGATCCGGCCGGTTCTCCCTCTCGAGCAGCTTCGTCATGGTCGGGATGAAGTCGTCGGCTACGGTGCAGCAGATGCAGCCATTGGTCAGTTCGATGATGTCCTCTTCCGAGCAGGCTTCCGCTCCGCAGCCCTTCAGCACATCGCCGTCAACCCCGAGATCACCGAATTCGTTGATGATCAGCGCGATGCGCTTGCCGTCGGCATTCTGCAGGAGGTTGCGGATCATCGTCGTCTTGCCGGCACCGAGAAAGCCGGTGATGACGGTAGCCGGTATTTTGCCCTGCGGCGCCCTTGCGAGTGTCATGAATCAACCCTTCATTTTCAGCGGCAGTCCGGCCGCGACAAAGTAAACTTCTGCGGATTTCTCCGCCACGATCTGGTGGAGCCGGCCGGCGTGATCGCGAAAGTCGCGCGCCATCCGGTTTTCCGGGACGATCCCGAGACCGACCTCGTTAGAGACGAAAACGAGTCGCGAGCGCGCCGCGGGCAGAAAGGCGGCGAGCGCGGCGAATTCGGCGGCCATGTCGCGCTCCTCCATCATCAGATTGGTCACCCACAGGGTCAGGCAGTCTATGAGAACAGCCCGGCCGGGCTCATCGATGCGGCGAAGCAGCCCCACGAGATCGAGCGGTTCCTCGTGGGTGGTCCAACCCTTCCCCTGCCGAGTAGCCTGGTGAAGGGCGATGCGTTCCCGCATCTCCTCGTCGAAAGCCCGGCCGGTCGCAAGATAGTGCATCGGAGACCCGGTGGCCTCGACGAGTTTTTCCGCGAAGGTGGATTTTCCCGAACGCGCGCCGCCAAGCACGAGGATCGGGCCGAGATTGGAAATGTCCATACCGCCTGCCCTAGAGAAGGCTATAGCGGCAACGGCGCGCGCCGAGAACGCGTTCGATCGAAGACCTGTGAGCCACGACAACCTCCGTGCTGGCATCGGGGAGCATCTCCCCTCGGGCGGAATGCCCTGACGGATGGCAGGTCTCCTGGCTCACGGCGTCACGATCCTCATGCCCGCACGCTCGACGAACCGGCTCGGCCCGAAAAACGATGCGGCAAAAGACCGAACGGGCTCGCCTCGCCTTCCCGGCGTTTGCGGCATCGCGAAAGGCGGACGATTCGTAGAAGAAGAGGCGTCCTGCCTGGCTCATCGCAATGCCACGCCAGTGGCTTTTCCGACATGCCGCCAAACTTCACGAGACTGCCCCATGCAGCGCGTGGAAATCCGGCGAAATGCCCGATGGCGAACCCTGACCGTTCTACAGTCGCGGGGTCGGCTGCGATAAGGGCGCCCGGCGTGGGTCCGCCCCGTCGCATTCCCATTTACTCCCTCGCCCCACCTCGGCACGAGGGAACCATCCATACTGCGTTAATTATGAAGCGGCGGCGGCAAAGTCAATCGACGGCCTGCGACACCGGGACCGCCGATTACGGCAGAAATGCGCTTTCGCGCCGGCTACCCCGAACGGGTAAGCAGACACTTTCGGCCCGGCCATGATAAGAATGAATGCTTGGGGTCCGGCGACATTGTGTCGATCCGGTTATCATTCACGCTCATGATCCCCGGACCACGTCGGCCGCAGGAGATCATCGTGGAGGGTGCGATGTTTCACTTGCGTCGTGCCGCAATCGCTGCTTTGGCCGCAGCGTTTTACGGTTCCATGCCGACGATTGCCGCCGAACCGGTTGGAGAAGCGGTCCGGATCAGGACGGTCGTCACCGGCAGCGGCGGGCCGCTCGTGGAGCGGGACGCTGTTCACCGGGACGAGCGAATAAGCACGTCCCGATCTGGGCTCGGCCAGTTCGTGTTCCGCGACGGCAGTAAATTGGCGGTGGGGGCAGGCTCTTCCGTCGTCATCGACAAGTTCGTCTTCAACGATTCGAAATCGGTGCAGCAACTCACCGTCGCCGCCGCCAAGGGCACGTTCCGTTGGATCAGCGGAAATTCGAAGCACTCGGCCTATCAGATCTTGACGCCTGCCGGAACGATCGGCGTACGCGGAACCGTGTTCGACTTCTACATCGGCAATGACGGAACGACGGCGATCGTTCTCTTGGAGGGCGCGGCCCGGTTCTGCGGCCCGGCGGGATGCCAACAGCTCACCCGACGCTGCGATTGCGTGATCGCAAAGCGCGACGGCACCATGACGGACACGCACAAGGCCGGTCGCCGCACACTGGCGACACTCGGAAACCGGAAGGCCTTGCCCTTTCTTTCGGGCGACCAAAGACTTTCTGCCTCCTTCGGCAGCATGAGCGGCAGTTGCGGTATTTCGGCCGCGATCGAGATCAAACCGACCACGCCGGAACGGGCGCGGCCGCCCGAAAAAGCAAGCCCGCAAAAGGCGCCCCGCCCGGGCAAGACGCCCAGCAACGAGCCGGGCAAGCGTGGCCTCGACAAGGGGAAGAAGGGGCAGGACACGGGCAAGAAGGGGCAGGACACGGGCAAGAAGGGCCAGGATACAGGCACGAAGAAGGGCCGCGGTTAGAGCACCAGGAAAAGTGTGTAACTGTTTTCCGTCGGAAGTGCGTTGGATCAAATGGTCTCTTTATTCGGCGGATCTGACTTCGTCTGCGAACGGCAAAGGTTCACCGGCAAAGTGGTCTGTCCGGCGCCCGATGCGGCGGTAGAAATCCGATAATCCCCCGCACAGAGCCGGAGCCTTGAGCTTTGCGGCATTGACGAGTTCTCTGCGGGGCCGTGACCTTAAACGCATCGCCCCGATCAACTGTTCATGAATGCGCTGCAGCTCGGAAAACTCGGCCGAAGCGGCCATATGCTCGTCACCGACCACGGCGTATACGCGCGTTCGCGTGCTCTTGCCCTTCAGCGCCAGCGCCCCCGCCTCCAGCACGGCGTACCGTTCGCCCAAATCCGCCGTCGTCTCGGATATCAGAATATCGAAGCCGACGTCCTTGCAGGCGGCCTCGATCCGGGCGGCAACGTTGACCGCGTCGCCGACGGCCGAATAGTTGAAGTGCATCTCCGCTCCCATATTGCCGACGCAGGCAAGCCCGGTATGGATCCCCACACCGATCGCCACCTTTTGGTCGCTCCCGAAGCCGAAGGCGTCGCTCTCGTTGAGGCGGGCGAGCGTCTCGCGCATGGCCAAGGCGGCGCGGATGGCTTTGCCGGGGTGATCGGCGACGTCGACGGGCGCATTCCAGAACGCCATGATCGAATCGCCGATGAACTTGTCGAGCGTGCCCTCATTGGCGATGACATGGCGGCTCAGCGCGTCGAGAAGCGTGTTGAGAAACCGGACCACCTCTCCCGGCGTCAGGCGCTCGCTGATCTCTGTGAAGTTGCGCACGTCGACGAACATGATCGTCAACTCACGATCGTCGCCGCCGAGACGCAGGGCGTCATGCGTATGCTCGATGCGATAGAGGAGCGAGGGCGACAGGTACTGGCCGAAGGCGCGCCGAACCACGCGCCGCTCCCGGTCTATGACCAGGAAACGATAGGCGGTTGCCGCAAAATGGGTGATCGATCCGGCAAGGATCGGAGCCAGAGGGTCGAATAGCAGACCTGCATAGAGGAAGGCTGACCAGGAGGCCGCGAGGGCCAGCGCGGTTATCGGAAGGCCGCAGGCAAGCGCGACGGCCGGGCTGACGAAGGTGGTCAGCAGGACGAGCAGGCTGCCTGCAGCCGCGATCGCAAGGATTTCCAGCCCGTCCGCCCAATCCGGACGGGAGAGAAAACGGCCCGAGAGAACCTGCTCGACAGTCTGCGCGTGCAGCGACACACCGGGCACGTCGTGTCCAAGAGCCGTGGTGCGGATGTCCTGCAGGCCTGCTGCCGACGTGCCCACGAATACGATACTGCCTTCGATCGCTGCCCTCGTCTCTGCGGAAACTCCGCCGGGCGCCAGCACCCGGCCGGCAGAGACATATCTTTCACCGCGATCGGGACTGACATAGAGCCAGAGTTCGCCCGCCGCGGTCACCGGCACCACGAATTCGCCGACCTTGATCAGCGTGATGGTATCAGGCGCATCCGGAGCACCCGCTACGATGTAGGTGGAAGCGCCCTGAGCCACGCGCAGCGCTTCGAGGGCCAGGTTCGGATAGAGTTGCTCGCCATCGCTCAACAGCAGCGGGACGGCGCGCACAACGGCCGACGGCCTGCCGGGATTGAGGCTGATATGGCCCAGGCCCACGGCACTGGCTTCGAGTTGTGGCCTCAAAGGAGTCGCAGCCGTAAGCCGCGGCGGCGCATCGAGCGGGCTTTCGCCGGTGAAGGCGAAACCCGCTTTCACCGGCGGCCGGTAGTTGCCTGCGTTGGAAAGGCCGAAACCGAGCACGACGGGCCGGTCGCCGATCGATCGGGAGAGTATCTCGTCATTGTCCGGCAGCCGCTCAAGGAGCGCCGGATCGACCCCGGCGACATCGCGCATGACGCTGCGCGGAGAAAGACGGTCGGGTTCGGAGAACAGGATGTCGAAGGCTATCACCGCCGCCCCCATTTCCGAGAGCCGGTCGACCAGTGCGGCAACGCGGTCGCGCGGCCACGGCCACTGGCCGAACTCTTTCAGCGACGCCTCGTCGATGTCGACGACACGAACCGGAACGTCCTCGAAGCTGCGCGGCGCCAGGCGCTGATACTCGTCGAAAGTGAGATCTCGGGCGAGACGCAAAAGTGGCGGATCGCTTGCGCGCAGCACGGTGAGCGCCGCGACGATCACCAGGCCGATAATCACCCCTATTAGCTGCGTGCGTGCCATGGCAGCGCCCTTCGCCCGGACGCCGTCGCCATGCACAGCGGCGAAGAGGTCGTCCTACCCGAAAACCATGCTGCATTTTTCGCAAGGCGTATGCAACGGAGAACGTGACGACGGGTGTAAAGCCTCAGGTCCCGGTTGGAAGCACCTTGTCGAGAAATGCAAGCATGGCGCCGTTGAACACGTCGGGCCTCTGCAGCGGCGCAAAGTGGCTGACGTGTTCAAGCGTGATCAATTCGGCTGCGGGAATGCTCCGCGCGAGATATTGGGCGTGCTCTCTCTTTATGAACTCGTCGTTCTCGGCCTGCACGATCGCGACCGGCACTCGGATGCCGGCGAGGTCGCCCGCCGAGTAATTGGGTTGCGTACTCATCATCTCGCTGACGGCCGAGACGAAGTCATCGAACTCATCAGGCGTCGCCGACAATTCGGCATAGTCCTTCCGGTGCCGGGCGAAGCAACGGTCGATAACCGGAGTGGCCTCGAATTCTGTCGCGCCGCTCGGGTCCATGTTGCAGGCGAAGAAGAAGACGCCGGCAACGCGCGTTGGAGCCGCGCTCGCAAGCACGAGGCCGATGCACGCCCCGTCGCTCCAGCCCACCACGGCGAACTTCTGAAGTCCCAGCATGTCGGTGACGGCAAGGACGTCGGACGCCATCACTTCGTAGCTGTAGGGCCGCTCATCGCGCGTGCTGCGCCCATGTCCGCGGCTGTCGATGAGCACGACGCGACGGCCGGCCTCAAGAAGCGGCGCAAGCTGATAGCCCCAATTGCCGCTGTGGCCGAGGCCGCCGTGCAACAGGACCACCGGTGCTCCCGCGCCATATGTCGAGTACCATATCCGGGCGCCATCGCGCTCCACATAGCCCTGCTCCGCGGCCGGAGGCAGAGCCGGTGCGCCCTGGGCTTCGAACTGCCGAAGATCGTCGTCGTATTGCTGCATTTCGATCCTTTCAACGAGCCGTTTTCTGCGCTTCCGACACGATACGGTCCGGGTGAGAAATGCCGAAAGGGCACGCCTCGTCCGGCCGGCCCTACCCCAAAAGCGTGCCGAGCCATGTCCGATCGAGTACCGCTTCGAGTTCCCCGGCAATCTCGTCGAGAGCCGCATCCACCGACTGGCGGTAATTGCCTCCCCCGCCTTCGATACCGAAGCTCTTGAGCAACGCGGAACGGTAGGCGTCGCTTCCGAAAAGACCGTGCAGATAGGTGCCCATCACGCGGCCGTCCGCCGACATCGCTCCATCCGGGCGGCCGTCGATCTCGACCGGCGCGCGGCTGCAATCGGCGCCGGTCGTCTTGCCGAGATGGATTTCGTAGCCTTCGAGCGCGACGTCGTATTCTCGCGACCAGGCGCGGCTGTTGCGAACCGTCTTTTCCGGAGCCATCTCCGTCTCGACGGAAAGCAGCCCCAGCCCCTCAATCGCGCGCTTGCCGCCCTCTATACCGAGCGGATCGGTAACCCGGCTTCCGAGCATCTGATAGCCGCCGCAGATACCGACGACCCGCCCACCGCGGCGCATATGCCGGTCGAGGTCCCGGTCCCAGCCCTGCCTGCGGAAATCCTCCAGATCGGCAATGGTGGACTTCGAGCCGGGTATGACGACGAGGCCCGCATCGTCTGGAAGCGGCGCCCCCGGCCGAACGAAGACGATGTCGACGTCCGGCTCCGCGGCCAGGGGATCGAGATCGTCGAAATTGGCGATCCGCGACAGGACGGGGACCGCGACCTTCAGCGCCTTGCCGCCGCCCCGCGTCAGCCTCTCGAGGACGACGGAGTCTTCGGCAGGCAGCCGCCCGGCACTTTTCAGCCAGGGCACGACGCCGAAGCAAGGCCAGCCGGTAAACTGGCGGACCGATGCGATGCCGTCGTCGAAGAGCGTAACATCGCCGCGGAATTTGTTGATGAGGTAGCCGGTGACCATGCGCCGGTCGTTCTCCGGCAGGATCGCATGCGTGCCGACCAGGGACGCAATGACACCACCGCGGTTGATATCGCCGACGAGAACGACGGGTACGTCAGCGCGGGTGGCAAAGCCCATATTGGCGATGTCGCCGGCGCGCAGATTGATCTCGGCCGGCGAACCGGCGCCTTCGACGATCACGAGATCGGCGCCGCCTGACACCTGCTCGAAACTCTCCATGACAGAGCCGAGGAGCCTTGGCTTGAGAGCCTGGTATTCCCTCCCCTTGGCCTGGCCGGCCACCTTGCCCTGGATGACGATCTGGCTGCCCACGTCCGATTGCGGCTTCAGGAGCACCGGGTTCATATGCACGGAAGACGGCACGCGTGCGGCAAGCGCCTGGAGCCATTGCGCACGGCCGATCTCGCCGCCGTCGTCAGCAACGGCGGCATTGTTCGACATGTTCTGGGGCTTGAACGGTTTTACGTTGAGGCCATGGTTGGATGCGAGCCGGCAGAGGCCCGCCACCAGTACCGATTTTCCGACATCCGAGCCGGTTCCCTGCAGCATGATCTTGCGTGTCATGCCTTTCCCGTAGCATCGAAACCGCCTGCCGCAAAGCTCCGTCCCGACGCGATTCCGCCATGATTGCGTCACCGGCGTTCGCGGTGCGTTTCCGGCCTTCTTCAAGCGTTCTGGAGCGGGAACCTGTGTGCAGTTTTAATTTTTAGGATCTGAAAATTCTCGCGAGCTAGCTCAATTGCGACATGCGGTGCCGAGCCTGGCATTCAAGCCGTCGCGGCAAGAGCCTATATCCGCGCCATCGAAACCCGCCGGAAAATTGCCCGGTCTCCCAAGGTAGAAAGTCATGCTGTTCGTTTTCGGCAAACCCAACTTCGTTCAGATCGCCTGGAACTCCAAGGCGCCGAACGGCCAGTCCCGCGTCCGTAATGTGGTCGCGGAAGCGCCGGTCGGCCCACTCGGCCTCATCCGCACGTCCAACGTCGGATAAAGCGCCACGTCGCGTTCGAAACCGCCCCCTTTTCGGGGCGGTTTCTTCACGATTCCTGCCCTGAAATGCAAAAGCCGCACCCAACCGTTGGAACGGAAGGGTGCGGCGATCAGATCGTTCCGCTGAATATCGGGTCCGGTACGCACTACCTGATCCGGACCTGCGGCAGTCGCCCGCCGCAGGCAGACAATTATCCCCACAACCTTACCGGATCGTTATTGAGGCCTTAACCAAAGGTGAATTTCGGCGATTTCGCCGTTCGCGTCCTCGGTACCGCGAGCTCGTCGCGGCGCAATATGCCGCCGGCGACCGGCGCCGGATCGAAAAGGTTGATTTCTCGACGCGAACACTTAGGCTTGCCGCAATGACAACGAAGTGGGCCGGCAGCTTCAGCGCGGGAGCGGTTAGGCGGCGCTCCATCCACCATGCGTGGCCGCAGTGACGTGAAGGTGTCGACGGACATGAAAAAACTCCTTGCTACCCTCATCCTCACGGCGGGCATATGGTCTCTGGCAGGCCCTTCCGGGGCTGCCGAATGCGGCGGCGTCAGCATCGCCGAGATGGACTGGGCCTCGGCGGGCGTCGCGGCTCACGTGGACAAGTTCATTCTGGAAAACGGCTATGGATGCAGTGTGAAGCTCGTCGCTGGCGACACGATGCTGACCTTCACCTCGATGAACGAGAAGGCGGAGCCCGACCTGGTGCCGGAGCTGTGGATCAACTCCGTACGCACGCCCTTCGATGCCGCAATCAAGGAGGGCCGCCTCGTCGAAGGCGCCAGGATCTTGAGCGAAGGTGGGGTCGAGGGCTGGTGGATTCCGAAGTTCATCGCCGACGCGCACCCGGACATTCGAACGGTGCAGGACGCGTTGAAGCACCCGGAACTCTTCCCTTCTCACGAGAACCCCGCAAAGGGAGCGGTCCACAATTGTCCTTCAACATGGAATTGCCGGTTCTCCACCGCCAACCTCTACAAGGCTCTCGAAGCGGACAAGGCCGGCTTCCAGCTGATCGATCCCGGTTCCGCTGCCGGGCTTGACGCGTCGATCGCCGATGCATTCGAGAAGAAGACCGGCTGGCTCGGCTATTATTGGGCTCCGACCGCCTTGCTCGGCAAGTACGAGATGACCTTGCTGTCTTTCGGCGTGGATCACGACAAGGCGGAATGGGACTCCTGCACTGCCGCCCCGAATTGCCCGACCCCAAAGGTAAACTCCT
The DNA here is from genome assembly GCF_036245905.1 of Sinorhizobium sp. KGO-5. Classification (NCBI taxonomy): domain Bacteria; kingdom Pseudomonadati; phylum Pseudomonadota; class Alphaproteobacteria; order Hyphomicrobiales; family Rhizobiaceae; genus Sinorhizobium; species Sinorhizobium sp. KGO-5. The sequence continues at coordinate 83,740 of NZ_BDIZ01000007.1, read as the reverse complement.
ATCCGGTCTCGGACGTCTATACCGTGGTGACCAAGTCCTTTGCCGATCGAGCAGGCAGCGCCATGGACTACGTCCAGGCGCGGCAATGGGAAAACGCGACGGTAAACAAAATTCTGGCTTGGATGGATCAGAACCAGGGGACGAACGAAAGCGCCGCCCGCTACTTCCTCGAAAACTTCCAGGAGATATGGACGCAGTGGGTAGGCCCGGAGGTCGCCGAAAAGGTGAAGGCCGCGCTCTAGATCACTGTGATCTTCGGTCGGATCGGCGCGAAATCGTGAAGATGATCGATTCCAGCGCCCCTTCGAGGATGCGGCTGCCTGATGCGCGACGCACGAGCCGCGCCTGCGTCGCAAACAGTAAAGCGGTCGGCGTGTTCCGCTGTCACAGTTCTGATGCAAGGAGCGGGAAGCGCCGCGAAAACGCAGTCGGCGTAAAAGCTCCAAGCCAAGAGAAGGGGAAAGGTTGTCCATGGCTAGTCACGCAATCGAGGTGAAGAACCTCTACAAGATTTTCGGCCCGCGCGGAGAGGATTACGTCAAACTCGTCGAGAACGGGATGGGTAAGGCCGAACTCAACGAAAAGCACGGCCACGTGCTCGGACTGCAGGACATCAACATTTCCATGCCGGGCGGCTGCATAACGGTCGTGATGGGGCTCTCGGGGTCCGGCAAATCGACGCTGATCCGGCACATCAACCGGCTGATCGATCCGACCTCGGGCGAAGTCCTCTACGACGGCGTCGACGTCTGCAAGATGAACGAGAACGACCTTCGCGCGTTCCGCCGTCACAAGACGGCGATGGTCTTCCAGAAGTTCGCACTGCTGCCGCATCGCACGGTTCTCGAAAACACCATCTACGGTCTTGAGATACAGGGTATCGATCGGCGCGAGAGCGAAAAGCGTGCGCTTGGCTGGATCGAGCGCGTCGGCCTTCAAGGCTTCGAGCAGCACTATCCGAACCAGCTTTCCGGCGGCATGCAGCAGCGCGTCGGCCTTGCCCGCGCGCTTACGAACGACGCCGACATCCTGCTGATGGACGAGGCCTATTCGGCACTCGATCCGCTGATACGCGTCGACATGCAGTCGGTCCTGCTCGAACTGCAGAAGGAATTGAAGAAGACGGTGGTCTTCATTACCCACGATCTCGACGAGGCCCTGAGGCTCGGCGACAAGATCGCCATCCTGCGCGACGGTCGCGTCGTGCAGCAGGGAACCGGCCAGGAAATCGTGCTCTCGCCAGCCGACGACTACATCACGGCCTTTGTGAAGGAAGTGAACCGCGGGCGGGTGGTCAACGTGGAGACGATCATGCGGCCGCTCTCCGGAAACCCGGAAGGCCTGCCGCTCGCCGTAGGCACCGTGCTCGAAGCGGCCGCTCGCACCATGACCGGCGCGCAAATAAGCAACGCCCATGTCGTCGACGCCAACGGTCGCCCGATCGGTGCAATCGACCTGCAGATGATCATCTCCGCCATGGTGACGCCCGTGCAGCATACCGACCGGCAGGCGGCTTGATTGGCTTTGAGGGCGCCCATGGGCGCCCTCAACAGCGGATAGTCAAGTGACCCCCAGCCTTCCGCTGATGTACCGGAACTCCTGTGTCTTGCCTCCATAGCCATAGGCAGCCGCCGGTACCTCATGCACGAGCACGTAGCTTTCGGGATGGACCATCCCGAGAATATCCTCGAAGGCCGCAAAGATCGCTTCGACATAGGCACCAAGTTCCTGCTTCGTATTGGTGCCGTCGACAACCTTGATGTCGAGCCAGAAACTGCTGGTCTGCTGCGAGGCGAGCGACTTTCCGCCCGCGAACCAATGCCGCGGATCGACATAGCTGACGACGACCGCCGTCACCGAGGGGTCCTTGCGAAGATGCGACTGTGTGAGGTCGCTTACCTTTGCCGCTATTTTCGCCGAAAGCTCCGGCTCCGGCTGTCCGGTAACGCTGATGTTGATGATGGGCATCACAGTTCCTTTCTTCGAAACACCTCGTCAATTTGCCATCGTCGCCACATCAAAAAAATCGAATTGTTTTGCAGATACACTTCTGTAAAATTGAAGTATGAATCCGATCGATCCCGAGCTGCTGCGCACTTTTCTCGCCTTCGCCGAGGGCGGCTCGCTTGCAAGAGCGGCAACCGCCGTCAACCGTTCGCCCTCCGCCGTGACGGCACAAATGCAGCGTCTGGAAGCATTGATCGGCGAGCGCCTTCTTGCGCCCGCCGGACGCGGACGCGTGCTCACGCCCGTGGGAGAGGAGCTCGCCGCCCATGCCCGGCGTATTTTGGATGCGCATCGCGACGCCTGGCTCAGCCTCAGGGGCGCGCGCGCCGATGGACGGATCTCCCTCGGCAGCACTCAGGACTTTGCCGATACGATGCTGCCCGGACTGCTGCGCCGCTTCGCGCGTTCCCATCCACGCATTCGCCTGGATTTGAGGATCGGGCGGTCGAAAGAATTGACGGCCGCCTTCGATCAGAACCAGATCGACATTCTTCTTGCCATGCGACAGGCGGCTGCAGATGACGAATTGCTCGTGCTCCGCGAACAGATGCTTTGGCTCGGCTCCGACAGAGGCTTGGCAACGGAAGAAGAGGAGCTCCCCCTCGCCGTGCTCGACCCACCTTGCGGCTTCCGCGCCGCCGCCATATCGTCCCTCGAGAGAACCGGCCGCCGCTTTCGGATCGCGGCAACGAGCCCCAGCCTGTCGGGCCTGCGCGCCGCCGTCTTGAGCGGCATCGCCGTTACGACCCGGACGGAAAGATTTCTCGGCACCGGCATCGAGCGCGCTCCTGCCCATCTCGGCTTGCCATCCCTGCCTCCGGCGGAATTCAGCCTGCGTCTGCGCGCCCGGGCAGAGAAGCCCGCAACCGATCTAGCTGCGCTGCTTGCGAACGAATTGCCGCGCTGATCGGCGCAATTCTGTTGCCAACACATAAAGATATCTTTATATCTTATTGCAGTTCCATTCAGCCGGGAAAATCCGATGTCCGTTGCAGTCCATGCCCTTTCCGATCTCCTCGCCCAGAAGGGCGTCCTGCTTGCCGATGGCGCCACAGGCACGTCGCTCTTCGCCATGGGGCTCGAAGCGGGCGAGGCACCGGAGATGTGGAACGAGACGAAACCGGAAAACATCACCAAGCTGCATCAGGACTTCGTGGATGCCGGCGCCGACATCATTCTCACCAATTCCTTTGGCGGCACACGCCACCGACTGAAGCTTCATCAGGCCGAAGACCGGGTCTACCAGCTCAACAAGCGGGCCGCAGAGATCGCGCGCGCGGTGGCCGACCAGGCGCCGCGAAAGGTCATTACGGCCGGATCCGTCGGCCCAACGGGCGAGCTGCTGATCCCGCTCGGCGCCCTCTCCTATGAAGACGCGGTCGCGGCCTTCGTCGAACAGATCGAGGGCCTGAAAGCCGGCGGCGCGGAGGTCGCCTGGATCGAGACCATGTCCTCTCCGGACGAAATTCGTGCGGCCGCCGAAGCCGCGGCGAAGGTCGGCCTTCCCTATGTCTACACCGGTTCCTTCGACACCGCCGGCAAGACGATGATGGGCCTGCACCCGAAAGACATTCACGGCGTCGCCGCCGATATCGGCGACGGTCCGGTTGCCGTCGGCGCGAACTGCGGCGTCGGGGCGTCCGACATTCTTTCCTCGCTGCTCGACATGACGGCTGCCAGCCCGGAGGCGACAATCATCGTCAAGGGCAATTGCGGTATTCCCGAATTCCGCGGCTCGGAGATCCACTATTCCGGCACTCCGCCGCTGATGGCCGAATATGCCCGGTTGGCCGTCGACGCCGGCGCCAGGATCATCGGCGGCTGTTGCGGCACCTCCTGCAACCATCTGGCCGCGATGCGGCTCGCGATCGACAATCACACCAGGGGTGAACGCCCCACGCTCGATACGATCGTCGAGAAAATCGGTCCGTTGCGGAACAAATCGGCAAATGAAGGTCCCGCCGCCCCGGCCCGAGAGCGCCGTCGGCGCGCCTAAGGTCATGCCTGCGGAAGCTCCGGCGGCAAAGCCGGAGCTATCCTATTCTACGGGACCAGGGTGAGTGCGCATTTGCGCCGGCGGGGCGTCGCTCGCGCTGGCGCTCACCAAAGCGACATTTTCGCCGAGATCGCAAATCCCGCGCAAAGGTGCCCCGAGCCGACCGCGCTCCGTGGAGCAGCCATATTCCGCAGCACTGGCAAATGCCGGGTAGAACTGAAGCGCGGCACCGAGATGACGGGATCCCTCTTCGGAAAAATGCCCATGGTCTTCGAAAAGCGCCACTCCCCTGTCCTCGGTTCTGCAGCGGCCCCCGCCGCAGAGATAATCGGTGAAGCTCACGACCGGATAGTCGCTGGCGATGTCCGCCAGAATCGAGAGTACGTCACGGTCGTGGGTCCGGACATTCGCAAGTGACGCCCCGCAGTCATCGGCGGAGGTTCCAAGCAGTCGGGCTCGCGCGACGCAAAGGCCGGTATCGCGACCATCCTGCGGCGGCGGCGCGATGACGACCGGCCGAAAGCCATTCTGCCGTAACCATGCGAGGCTTGCCCGATAACTGCCGGTCACGGTCCGAGCGTCCGACGGCACCACTCCCTTACCGTCGAGAAGCATCGTCTCTTCCTCCAAATACTGATTCAGCGGCGAAGACAACACGACATAGCGGATCGACTTGTGCGCCAGAAGGAAGCGCTGCACCTCCCTGTTGTGCTCGATGCACTCCTGCGGCCAAGCGGGCTCGAACTTGGCCTTGATCGGGGCGAGGCCGGCGAGCGGACCGCAATTGTTGTTCGTCAGTTGTACAAGCCGTGCGCCCGGTTCGGAGGCCAGAATGCCATCGACGAGGTGCCTGGCAAAGGAGTCTCCCCAGACGGCAATGACCGGTTCGCTGCTTGTGCCGCATTTCAGGTCGACAACCGCATTGCAATCCTTCCCTATGCCGACGCTCGGCTTGGTGAGGCGGGCAAGCTCGGCATTCCCGGACGCGAGACCGTCGCTGCCGTCGAGCACCAGGCCAGTCGCAACGGCCATGGACCCCACCGCCGCGACCGTTGCGAAGATCGCCTTCCGCCCGAGACGGGCACGATTGCGAAAGGGACCTTCGACGTAGCGCCAGCTGAGGTAGGCGAGACCGAAGCAGAGCACGATGAGGCCGGCGTAGCCCGCAGGCGTCACTCCGTCACTCGTGCGCAGACGCGCAAATGCGAATACCGGCTGATGCCAGAGATAGAGGCTGTAGCTGCAGAGGCCGATCGCAACGAGCGGGCGGGCCGAGAGGCACCTGCCGATCAGCGTGTCGCCGCGAGCGAAAGCGAGAACAAGGGCCGTACCGGCGACGACTGGAACGGTCGCCCAGCCCGGATAATGTTGCGTGTCGGTTGTCGAGAGATAGCTTGCAGCGATGAGGATAAGCCCGCCCCAGGCGAAGCACTCGCGGACGGATCTGGAGAATTCACGATTTGAAACACCCGAGAGAGCGACGGCGGCACCGAGGCCTAGTTCCCAAAAGCGACTGGGCAGGAGATAGAAGTTTGCCGCCGGATCGATGCGCGCGAAAAGCTGGGTCGCGCCGAAGCTCAGAACCGTCGCCGCGACGATCACCTTGAGCCCGGTCGCCTCCGACAGGCGGCGCAGCGAAAGCAGAAGTAGGGGAAAGACGATGTAAAACTGCTCCTCGACAGCAAGGGACCAGGTGTGAAGCAGCGGCATGAGATCGGTGTCGGGCGTGAAATAGTTCGTCTGGTCCCAGAACAAGAAATTGGCCGCGAACAAGTTCGCCGCGTAGAGGCTCTTGCCGAATTCATTCAATTCCTTCGGCAGCATCCACATGAGCGCGAAGGGAATAGAGGCCACACAGACGAACAGAAGCGCTGGCGCGAGGCGTCGTGCACGCCGCTCATAGAAAGCGACGACGCTGAATGCGCCGCTGCGGATCTCCTTGTGAATGAGGCTCGTGATCAGAAAGCCGCTGATCACGAAGAAAACGTCGACTCCCGCGAAACCGCCAGAGATAAAGCCGAAACCGGCATGAAACAGCAGGACGGGTATTACGGCCGCGGCGCGCAGCCCGTCGATCTCGGGTCTATAATGCATAATGCGAGGCAGGTACTTCCATGAGGTTGGCGCATCGTTAACACGGTCAATCGGCCGGCGCCACGCCGCCGATCACCTCACGGGCGCCCGCAGCACGTGATGGCGCCAGGCTTCGAGCCCCTCTTCGATGTTCCTGCGGCCGAATCCGACGCGGAAGCGATCCTGCGGGACCGGCAGCAGATCGGAGACGAAAAGGCTCGAAGGAAGCAACAGCACGCCTGATTCCTCGACAAGCCGCCGGCAATGTTCCTCCACGCCGTCTGCCCCGTGATAGCGGGCGAAGCCGACGCAGCCGCCGTCCGGCGCCTGCCACTCGTAGAGATCTGCGAACTCGGCGAAGAAGGCTCCGAGTTTCTCGAGATTTCGCGTGCAGAGCGCGCGATTGCGTTCAAGTATCCGATGGCGCGATTTCAGCGCGATCGTCGCCAGTACCTCCGATGGCCGGGAGTTGCAGATGGAGAGGTAGTGCTTCATGCCTTCCATGCGCTGGAGAAGCGCGCGATCGCGGCAGGCGATCCAGCCGATCCGAAGACCTGGAAGGCCATAGGCCTTGGACATGACGTTGAGCGAAATACCGCGATCGAAGAGTTCGGCCGCCTGCGGCAGGCGCTTCTCCTCATCGCGCTCCAGTCCTCGATAGACCTCATCGCTGAAAAGATGAATGCCGCGCTCGGCGCAGAGCGCCGCGAGCGCGCGAAAGACCGACGGCTCGGCGACAGCGCCCGTCGGGTTATTGGGGAAATTGACCGCGATCAGCTTCGTATTCGGCTGCAACGCCGCCCGGACATCGGCGATATCGATCTGCCAATTGTTCTCGGGACGGAGTGCAACGCCGCTCACCGACGCGGCGAGCGTGACCGGAAGCGTTTCCATCGACTGGTAATTGGGCACGGTGACGATGGCATGATCCTCGGGACCGAGCGCAGCCAGCATGGCACAGTAGAGCCCTTCCTCGGCACCGGCGAAGCAGAGGATATCTTCCGGCTCGAGCCCCTCATAGGTCGCGGCGATCGCCTTGCGGAGCGCCGGAGCGCCATGGGTCTCGGTATAGCCGAGCGTCAGCCGCTCCCACGCGTCGCGATCGGCGTCGTCGGCGCAGGAAAGCAGCTCCGCCATCGACATGGTTTCGCTGTCGCTCGCGGTCATGTGGTGGCGCGCCGTGAACTCCCAGCGCGAGAAATGCGTCTCGAGGCGAAAGGCCGGCAAAGTCGTCATGGTCGTTCTTCCCTTTGAACGCGAGGCTCGCTGCTGATTCAGGCGGCGCCTTCGCGCGCGGCCGAAAGGTAGTTGTAGATGGATGCGCGCGAGGTGCCGATCAGGCTCGCCAGATGGTCGACCGCATTGCGGGTCTTGAAGAGCCCCTGCTCTTCGAGTGCCGCAACCAGTGCCACGCGATCCGGGCGCTTCAAGGCGGAAAGCGCAAGGCCTCTCACCTTCAGCCAAGCGTGCAGCGCTGCATTGATCTCCTCGCGCCAGTCGCGCGAAAACAATGCCGGCGGCCGTGGTTCCGGCGTGCCGGCAAAGGCCGCGAGCAGCCTCACGGCGTCGTCGATTCGTGAGACATCGAGATTGATGCAGAGCAGCCCGACGGCATGTCCCTCATTGTTGCGAAGCACCGCCGAGACCGATTTCAGCCGCCGTCCGTCCGCGCCCGTCTTCTCATAAGGGCCGAGCACGCAGGCGCCCTCAGCCATGCCGTCGAGGCCATCCTCGATGAGGGAGTCGGTCGCCGCGGTGCGACCGGAAAAGGCGTTCCAGAGAGCCGCAATCTTGCCGGTGGACAGATCGTGCAGAACGACCTCCGCATGCGGGTAAAGCAACGCGCTTATCGCCGCGGCCGAGGGCGCGTGCACAGCAAGACAGGTGGGAATGCCCGGATCCATATTCATGCATGCATCTGAAACGATTTATACGTTTTGTCAACATTAGACTTATTATACATCATCACGGATCGACGGATCGAGAAGTCAGCGCGGAAACGTCGCGACGACAGCGATGATCGGGCCGAGCGGAAACAGCCGGTCGTGCCGATTGATCTCCGGCGCATAAAGGCTCGAGATCGTTCCGTCGAGAAAGAGCGCATTGGGGCAATCGAGCGCGTCGCGAAACAAGGTCGCGAAATCGTGAAAGCGCACCGGCCGTTTCGACACGGCGAAGACCACCTCCCCGCTGTTCGTCACCCCGACGCCATTGCGGGTCTTGAGGCTGTCGCTATCCGGCAGGAAACGGGGATGCAGCGCACCATCGATGACGAGCATCGGACCGGATTGCGTCGCGAAACGCGGCTCGATGCCGGCAAGGCGATAGGCCTCCGCCGCCATGACCCCGGCCATGCCATCGCCGACATAAAAGACGCCGTTCGGCAGCATGTGAAAGTTGCCCCAACCCGGATTTCTATTGAGCGGCGCCAGCTCCGCACCCTCCTCCACATGCAGCCCGACCGGAGCGAGGTCCTCGTGGTACATGCCGCCGTTCATCGCGAAGACGAGATACTGTTCGCGACGACGAAGTTCGAGCGACAGCGCCCTGAAGGACCTGAACGGCATGCCCATCTGATCCTTGTTGTAGAGCCTTATGTCGCTCGTCGACGGGTCGAAGCTGCAGGCGAGGTAGGTTTCGCCGAGATGGAGAACATCGCGACAGGCACCGAATGCGGGTGCAGCGAGACCGGCGGATAGAAGGGCGGCGCCGGCGATGAAGGCTCTTGTAAACAGCGGCATCGAACAGACCCGGAGGGAATCATACGACGTAGCATCGCATGGATTGCAGCGGATTTATGCGGGCGCGCGCTGATTAAAGCTCGATCGCCGCCATATGGAAACGCAATTGCCCCGCCGGATAGCGATAGTCGCACCCCACCGGACAGGCATCGCGGGACAGACAGCCGTGAGCAAGGCAGCCGGTCACCCCTTCTCCGGTTCTCAGATGCGCGCGACAGCGCCCCATATCGAACGTAGCGCCTGCCAAGGCGTCCGCCGGGCAGCCAGAAAGGCAGGGCCGTCCAACACAGCGTTCGCAGGGGTGGCCACCCGCCGGCTCGCCCGTCACCGGCATGGCTCGATCGAAGCCCAGCGCGCCGCGATAGCCGTGCCATAGGCCGTAGCGCGGATGAATGAGGATGCCGAGCGGCGACGGCTTCAGCCCCTCGGCACGCATTGCCCATTGCTGGAAGGGCTGCCAAGGGGGATCGGATGGAAAATACGCCGAGGCGCCTGCTGCCGCAGCCGCCGGGCGGATGACCTGCTTCGACCACTTGTCGAGCGGCTCCGCACCGCCGCCGTCCGGTTCGCCTTCGCGCCACCGACTGAAGGACTCCCAGACCGAGCCGCCGACATTGCCGATCAGCACCACGCTCGCCGCGGACTTGCCTCCTTCGAGCGTCGGCGCCCCCTCGCCCGGTGCGAAGTTCACGGTTCCGCGCAAAAAAAGACCGTGCGGCGCAAGCGCCGCACGGATGGTTTCAAGCACATCGCTTTCCGATGCGTAAGGAGCCGTCATTTCGGTTTCGGCCCTTGAGTTTCATAATGCGGGCGCCAGACCTCTTTCTGTATCATATCGGCCACCTGCGCCGCGCCGCCTTGCTCCCTGGCTCGCTCGGGAGCCTTTCAGGTGAAGGCGTCGGGCATCGAGTCCTTCCGCTTGGCGATGAATTCCTTCAGCGCCTCGTCGATTGCCGGGTCGAGATAGGGCGCCTCATAGTTTTCGAGCCACGAGCGGGCGAGCGCGTTGGCGCGCTGTTCGATCCGCTTCTCGCCCTCGATCTCCCACTGCTCGAAGGAGTTGTTGTCGGCGAGCGGCGAGCGATAAAAGGCGCTCTGGAAGTTCGCCTGCGTGTGTGCACAGCCGAGATAGTGGCTGCCGGGGCCGACTTCGCGGATGGCGTCGAGCGCCTGCGCGTCTTCGGAAAGGTCCACGCCCTCGGCCATCTTCTGCATCATGCCGAGCTGATCCTGGTCGATCATGAACTTCTCGTAGGACGAGACGAGACCGCCCTCGAGCCAGCCGGCTGCGTGCAGCACGAAGTTGGTGCCGGCAAGCAGCGTCATGTTCAGCGTATTTGCCGATTCATGTGCGGCCTGCGCATCCGGAACCTTCGAGCCGCAGAGCGAGCCGCCGGTACGGAACGGCAGGCCGAGGCGGCGAGCCAGCTGAGCAGCGCCGTAGGAGACGAGCGACGGCTCCGGCGTGCCGAAGGTCGGCGCGCCCGACTGCATCGAAATCGATGCGGCGAAGGTGCCGAACAGCACCGGCGCGCCCTTGCGGATGAGCTGGGTAAAGGCCGCACCTGCGAGCACTTCGGCGAGGATCTGCGTCAGTGTGCCGGCGACCGTGACCGGACTCATCGCGCCCGACAGGATGAAGGGCGAAACGACGCAAGCCTGGTTATGGCGGGCATAGACCTTCGCGGCACCGAGCATCGTCTCGTCGAAGACCATCGGCGAGTTCGCGTTGATGAGGTTCAACGTCACCGCATTGTTCTCGACGAAATCGTCGCCGAAAAGGATCTTCGCCATTGCGACCGTGTCTTCGGCGCGCTCGGGCGCGGTGACCGATCCCATGAAGGGTTTGTCGGAATAGCGGATATGGCTATAGACCATATCGAGGTGGCGCTTGTTCACGGCGATGTCGACCGGTTCGCATACCGTGCCGCCCGAAGAGTGCATCGACGGCGCCATATAGGCGAGCTTCACGAAGTTGCGGAAATCCTCGATCGTCGCATAGCGGCGGTTGCCGTCGAGATCGCGCACGAAGGGCGGACCGTAAACCGGCGCGAAGACGGTCGCCTTGCCGCCGATCTGAGCGCTGCGCTCCGGGTTGCGCGCGTGCCAGGTAAAATCCTTCGGCGCCGTCTTCAAGAGCTCGCGGCAAAGTCCCTTCGGGAAATGCACGCGTTGACCGCGCACGTCGGCACCAGCGGCCTTCCACAGATCGAGCGCTTCGGCATCATCGCGAAACTCGATGCCGATCTCTTCGAGAACGACCTCGGCGTTGCGTTCGATGAGCTGCAGCCCTTCCTCGTCAAGAACTTCGTATTCGCGAATCCTGCGCTGGATATAGGGCAGAGACGGTCCCGGGCCACCGCCGGTGCGGGAAGCGCGACGCGCTGCCGCTCCCCGCCCCTCGCCACGCGCGCGGCGTCCGCCGCCTTCGGCCGCACCTTGTTCTGTAACGTCGCTCATTCGCTCATTCCTCTTCCCGCGGTGCCCCGCGCATCATGCGCGATGAACGCCGCAACACTTTGATGGGTGGGTGCATACCCCTTTCGCGAGGCTGATCCAGCGGCGGGCATATGCATCCGGTAGTCGATTTGACCTAATGCTACCAAGGCGCCGGACCGGTACGGGTCTTAATGCGCCAACGGCTGGCGCATCTTAGACACTCGGTCTGCGGTCGCTGCCATTGCAGTCGTCTTTCGGCTGCTTCAGATCGGCACCGCGCAAGCGCCACTCTAACGCCTTGAAGTGCTGTATAATTTTGCAGGCGGCAGATTCCGAACCGCGGAATAATGCCGCCGCCGTCGCGTGGGAGCATTTACGCCGGGCGCCGTCGTTTTTCATCACATGCGACGTCGCTTTCAACAAGAGATTTTTAGGTATAGCCCGCTAAGGATTGGGCGACGCGTCCGGATTGCGCCCTCTCTCGTGCCACCCGTGCGAAATGACTGTGCCAGGAACCGAGGAACCCAACTATGGCAGACGATGAAATCATTCTCGAGGACCTTTCCGACGAGGAACTCGTGCAGCAGATGCATGACGACCTCTATGACGGTCTCAAGGAGGAAATCGAGGAAGGGACGCGCATCCTCCTCAAGCGTGGCTGGACGCCTTACGACGTCCTGACCCAGGCTCTGGTCGAAGGCATGCGCATCGTCGGCATCGATTTCCGCGACGGCATTCTCTTCGTCCCGGAAGTGCTCCTTTCGGCCAATGCGATGAAGGCCGGCATGTTCATCCTGCGCCCGTTGCTTGTTGAAACCGGTGCCCCGAAGCTCGGCAAGATGGTGATCGGCACGGTCAAGGGCGACATCCACGACATCGGCAAGAACCTCGTCGGCATGATGATGGAAGGCGCCGGCTTCGACGTCGTCGACCTAGGCATCAACAATCCGGTCGAGAACTACCTCGAAGCGCTCGAGCGTGAGAAGCCGGACATCCTCGGCATGTCTGCCCTGCTCACGACGACCATGCCCTATATGAAGGTCGTCATCGACACGATGAAAGAAAAGGGATTGCGCGACGAATACATCGTCCTCGTCGGCGGTGCACCGCTCAACGAGGAATTTGGCAAGGCCGTCGGGGCCGATGCCTATTGCCGCGATGCCGCCGTCGCCGTCGAGACGGCCAAGGACTACATGAAGCGCAAGCACAATCAGCTCGCAGCCGGCTGAGACGATCCGACATGAAAAAGCCGGCTGCCCGTGTGAACGAGCAGCCGGCTTTTTTGTTTTCGGAAAGAACGTCGATCTTGCGCTCAGGCCGTCAGTTGGCGGCCTTGGCGACCCGATGGCCGGCTCCCTGTGTCGCGTTTACTGCGTTTGCAGTATCCTGTCCTACGCCGCGGATCGTGTTTGCGCAGGAACTCAGGGTTGCCAGCGCTATCAAAACGGCTCCGATGGTCGCGATGGATTTTGTCGTCATGACCGTGATTCCTTTGTTGATGCAAGGCGGAATAAAGATGGAAAACGCAACGTCGGCAAGAGAACGTGCACAACCGAAGAAAGTTCATGTCATTGGTTGCGGCGCGATCGCGCGCGAAATTCTTGCCGTCTGCGCGGCCAACGGGCTCGACCACATCGAGCTCAACTGTCTGCCGGCCATCTGGCACAACACGCCGGAAAAGATCACTCCGGGCCTGCGTGAGGCTATCACCCGGGCGCGCGCCAACGGTTTCGAGCGCATCTTCATCGCCTATGCCGATTGCGGCACCGGCGGGCTTATCGACCGCCTCTGCGAAGAGGAAGGGGTGACGCGCATCCCGGGGCCGCATTGCTACTCGTTCTTTGCCGGAAACACGGATTTCGCAGCCCGCTGGGACGATGACATCACAGCCTTCTTCCTGACGGATTTCCTTGCCCGGCAGTTCGAAGCCTTCGTCATCGAGCCGCTCGGCCTCGACCGGCACCCGGAACTGCGCGACATGTATTTCGGCCACTACCGCAAGCTCGTCTATCTCTCCCAGCAGGAGGACGCGGTGTTGCAGGAAAAGGCGCGTCGCGCCGCCGATATTCTCGGGCTCGAATATGAGTACCGCTATACCGGCTATGGCGATCTCACGACATCGCTGATCGAGATTTGATCCCTCTGAGTCGGCGTTTGTGCCGCCCGAGGGAATAGTTGGGCGCCGTCACATGTCCTATCCAATTCACGATGGGAGAGAGACAATGGCCCGCAGATCGACGATACTCGCAGCCGCGATTGCCCTTTTGACACTCGCCGGGTGCATGACAAATCAATCCAGCCGAAACACGATGAACCCTGCCGGAAGCAGTTCCGGCGGCAGCAGCATGGGCAGTTCGGGAGGCGGCAGTTCGGGTTACTGAGCCACACTTCGGCGCGACGCGCTTTTAAGGCCGCCCGTTACCGACGGACGGCCTCGCGACACATCAGTAATACGGCGAATAGCACTGCTGTCTTGGGCCACCATAGGGCTGATAGGAATTGTCCGCAGCGCGGTACGAGCGGTAGCGGTCATAGCACCAGTTGACGTGGCTGGAAGGCAGTCCCGGCGCCGCATAGCGTGGCTCTGCGTAACGCGGCTGGGCGATGGCGCCGCCAATGATCATGCCGGCACCGAAGGCTCCCAGAGGATACCACCAGCCGTCGCTGTGCCGGCGGTAGCCGTGGCGGCGATAGCTGTAGCCGCGATGCCCGTTATACCAGCCGTGACGATGGCCGTGCCGGCGCCAGCCGTGCCGCGGGCGATGTCGGTGACCATGCCAGCCGCGGTGGTCGACCGTCTGCACGTCGCTCGCCTGCGACACCGGAACGGTTGGGAAGGGCATAGCTTGCGCAGGCGCATAGGCGGTGAAAGCCGTCACAGCCGCGAGGAACAGTATCCCAATCTTCTTCATCTCCACACCTATCTGTTCGAATAGGTGAGAGCTTTTGCCGCCGGCCAGGTGAACACGCAGTGAATGCAAAATTCATGATATTCTTAAGGACCATCCGAAGGCCGGTGCACGCCTATTCCCGGTCCTTTGTCGCCGCTGATAAGGCAGGCATTTCGCCGCGCCGGCACAAGCGGCGCGCTCCGCGAACGCAAGGTTCGCATGCGCGATCGTGCAGCGTCGTTTTTGGACATATCGGACGTCGTGGCAAGGTGAGCCACGGCGCGTGGACATGCGCATTGTCGCCCCTATAGGAGAACAGGAATCCGATGGCAGACCGCATTATCGTCTACTGGCGCGATATCCCCGCGCAAGTCATCATCAAGCAGGGCCGCAAGACCGCCAAACGCGAGCTCTCGCTGCGTTTCACCGAGGCGATCGACATGTGCGCCATGCGCACCGGAGCCGCCGAGACCGACGACTACCTCGCCGAATGGCGCAAGGCCGATCCCGTTCCGGTATCCGACGACCTCGAGGCGGAAGCCGACAGGGCGGCCGCGGAATTGGAAGCCGCCTATGACCGGGAGCGCCTCGTCGCACTCGTCAAGGCCGGAGGCCGGGACAATGCCTGACCCCAAGGTCGTGACCGGCAACGCCCAGTCCGCCAGGAAGGCGGCGACGGGCGCCTATACGCCCCAGGGTGTGTCGCCCAGCCGCCGCTCGCGCCACAAATACACGGTACGTCTCTGGGCCGTGCGCAATTCGCGTTTCCTCGAGTGGTTCTACAACCGTTTCGCCGACATGTTCCTGCTTCTCCATCCGCTTTGGAACGCAATCGGCTACAACCGGGTTGAAAGGCCTGTCACCTTCGTCGAGCGTCACGTCAAGGGCTTCCTGTTCGACTGTCGCATGTGCGGCCAGTGCGCGTTGTCCTCAACCGGTATGTCGTGCCCCATGAACTGTCCGAAACAGCTGAGGAACGGCCCCTGCGGCGGCGTACGCGCAAACGGCAATTGCGAAGTCGAACCCGACATGCCCTGCGTCTGGGTGCAGGCGTGGAAGGGCTCGCAGAACATGGTGAAGGGTGATGCAATCATGAACGTGCAGAAACCGGTCAACCAGTCGCTGCGCGAAACCTCTTCCTGGTTGCGGGTAACGGCCGAGGCCGCGGCCGCCCGCGAGGCGGCTAACAAGGAAGGTCCGCAGCAATGAGTCCGGACATCAATCCCCACGATCCCGGCGCACCGCTCGATCCCCTGCCCGGCCATTCCTCGCGCGGGCGGTTGGAGCGCGTGCTGCGCCGCGGCGAGTTCGCAGTGACCGCCGAACTCAATCCGCCGGACAGCGCCGATCCCCAGGACGTCTACGAGCGAGCGGCAGTCTTCGACGGATGGGTGGACGGCATCAATGCGGTCGACGCTTCAGGCGCCAACTGCCACATGTCATCCGTCGGCATCTGCGCGCTCCTGACGCGCATGGGCTATGCGCCGATCATGCAGATCGCCTGCCGCGACAAGAACCGCATTGCGATTCAGGGTGACGTGCTCGGCGCCTCGGCCATGGGTGTCCAGAACATCATGTGCCTCACCGGCGACGGCGTGCAGGCGGGCGACCAGCCCGGGGCCAAGCCGGTTTTCGATCTCGACTGCATGTCCCTGCTCGAGACGGTGCGCATCATGCGCGACAATTCAAAGTTTCTTTCGGGCCGCAAGCTGACGACGCCGCCTCAGGTATTCCTCGGAGCGGCGATCAACCCCTTCGCTCCGCCCTATGATTTCCGCCCCTATCGCCTCGCCAAGAAGATCGAGGCCGGCGCACAGTTCGTGCAGAGCCAGTATTGCTTCGATGTTCCGATGTTTCGCGAATACATGAAGAAGGTGCGCGATCTCGGTCTTCACGAGAAGTGCTACATCCTGGTGGGCGTCGGGCCGATGGCATCCGCCAAGACTGCCCGCTGGATCCGCTCCAATGTTCCGGGCATCCACATTCCGGACAGCATCATCAAGCGGCTCGAGGGCGCCCAGGACCAGAAAAAGGAAGGCAAGCAGCTCTGCATCGACATCATGAACGAGGTGAAGGAGATCGAGGGCGTTTCCGGCGTCCACGTCATGGCCTACCGCCAGGAAGAGTATGTTGCCGAAATCGTCCATGAATCAGGTGTCCTGAGGGGCCGCAAACCCTGGACTCGCGAAGCCGCGCCGACCGATGCGCTGGTTGCGGAGCGGCTGGAACATATCCGCGAAGGCAAAGAAGAAAATCAGCAGCAGATGGCCGAGGCCGCTGCGCACCACCCGCATTGAGACAAAGCCGTGAGTCGGCGGCTTTAGCAGAGGATAACCGGCGCTCCTGCTCGTCCAGCGCCTTACAAACACAGAACGGCCCTATTACATAGGCCAACGCTCAAGGTTCAGAGGATCTCATATGACCCGCACCATCGTCGCCTCCGCCACCCGCGAGATCATCATCGGCTTCGACCAGCCCTTCTGCGTCATCGGCGAACGCATCAATCCGACCGGCCGTAAGAAGCTCGCCGCCGAGATGATCGAGGGCAACTTCGACACAGTGATCAAGGATGCGCTGGAGCAGGTTGCCGCCGGCGCGACGATGCTCGACGTCAATGCAGGCGTGACGGCCGTCGACCCGAACGAGACCGAGCCGCCGCTCCTGGTCAAGACTCTGGAGATCGTTCAGGGCCTCGTCGACGTGCCGCTGTCGATCGACAGTTCGGTTACTGCCGCCATCGAAGCCGGCCTGCGCGTCGCAAAGGGCCGCCCGCTCGTCAACTCGGTGACCGGCGAGGAAGAGAAGCTCGAAGCGATCCTGCCGCTCTGCAAGAAATACGACGTTCCGGTGGTGGCGATCTCCAATGACGAGACCGGCATTTCAATGGACCCGGACGTCCGCTTCGCGGTCGCCAAGAAGATCGTCGAGCGCGCCGCCGATTACGGCATCAAGCCGCACGATATCGTCGTCGATCCGCTGGTCATGCCGATCGGCGCACTGGGATCTGCGGGCCAGCAGGTTTTCGCGCTGCTTCGCCGCCTTCGCGAAGAGCTCAAGGTCAACACCACCTGCGGCCTCTCCAACATCTCCTTCGGCCTGCCGCATCGCCACGGCATCAATGCCGGCTTCATCCCCATGGTGATCGGCGCCGGCATGACCTCGGCCATCATGAACCCCTGCCGTCCGCAGGAGATGGAGGCGGTTCGAGCCGCAAACGTGCTTAACGGCACCGACCCGAACTGCACAAACTGGATCATGACCTATCGCGACCACAAGCCGGCCGAAGGCGGCCAGGCCGTCGCTGCTGCGGCCGCACCGGCGGGTGCCGGCGGGCGGCGCGGCGGACGCGCGGCGCGCGCCGGCGTCGCACGGGCGGAGTAAAAATGGCCAGGCACCACTCCTTCGCAAGCGACCTGGCGGCACTCTGGTTTCAGGCACCCATGGTCATTGCCGCGCGTACGCAGGCGATGGCCGTAGCCGCTATCACCGGCTCGGCAACCGACTATGTCGAGGCAAGCCGGATGGTGACCGAAAAGATGGCGGCTGTCGCCGAAAGCGTCGTCGCCGCGAATGTCGCCCTGGTGAAGGAAGGGATGGGTGCGGCCGCGGCACTGGCCGCCGGAAAGCCGGGCTCTGCCGCCGCGCACAACCGGATAGCGGCGGCCGCAGTTCGGCCCTATGCCAAGCGCGTGCGGGCAAACGCCCGCCGGCTCGCGAAATAAACTGCTGGCGAGACAGAAAATGTTGAACGTGCCCTCGAAGGACGAAAAGAACGATCCGCTGGTGCTCTTCATGCCCTCGGGCAAACGTGGCCGTTTCCCCGTCGGTACGCCGATCCTCGACGCCGCACGTTCACTTGGGGTCTATGTCGAAAGCGTCTGTGGCGGCCGCGCCACCTGCGGACGTTGCCAGGTTTCCGTCCAGGAAGGTAATTTCGCCAAGCACAAGATCGTTTCATCCAACGACCATATCTCGCCGATTGGTCCCAAGGAGCAGCGTTACGCGAGCGTGCGCGAATTGCCTGACGGGCGGCGGCTGTCCTGTTCGGCCCAGATTCTCGGCGATCTCGTCATCGACGTGCCGCAGGACACCGTCATCAACGCACAGGTGGTGCGCAAGGCCGCAACCGACCGCGTGATCGAGCGCAATGCGGCGGTGCAACTGTGCTATGTCGAGATCGACGAACCGGACATGCATAAGCCGCTCGGCGATCTCGATCGGTTAAAGGTCGTCCTGGAAAAAGACTGGGGTTGGAAGGACCTTCTGATCGCCCCCCACCTGATCCCCCAGGTACAAGGCATATTGCGCAAGGGCAATTGGGCGGTGACTGCGGCGATCCATCGCGACATGGACTCCTCGCGTCCCTTCATTGTCGCTCTCTGGCCGGGGCTGAAGAACGAGGCCTATGGCGTCGCCTGCGACATTGGCTCGACGACGATTGCGATGCATCTCGTATCGCTGCTCTCCGGACGCATCGTGGCCTCCTCCGGCACATCGAATCCGCAGATCCGCTTCGGTGAGGATCTGATGAGCCGCGTCTCCTATGTGATGATGAATCCGGATGGCCGCGAGGCGATGACCAAAGCGGTACGCGAAGCGTTGAACGGCCTGATCGGCAAGGTCTGCGCCGAGGGCGAGGTCGACCGCCGCGACATTCTCGACATGGTCGTCGTCGCCAATCCGATCATGCATCACCTGTTCCTCGGGATCGACCCGACGGAGCTCGGCCAGGCGCCATTCGCACTGGCCGTCTCCGGCGCCCTGCAATATTGGGCGCACGAAATCGACATAGAGGTCAATCGCGGCGCGCGCCTCTATATGCTCCCGTGCATCGCCGGCCATGTCGGAGCGGACGCCGCGGGTGCGACGCTTTCCGAAGGGCCGCATCGTCAGGATAAGATGATGCTGCTCGTCGATGTCGGCACCAATGCCGAGATCGTGCTCGGCAACAGGGAGCGCGTCGTGGCCGCCTCATCGCCGACCGGACCGGCCTTCGAGGGGGCCGAGATCTCCTCCGGCCAACGAGCCGCACCCGGAGCGATCGAGCGCGTTCGCATCGATCCCGAGACGCTGGAGCCGCGGTTCCGGGTGATCGGCGTCGACAAATGGTCGAATGAAGAAGGTTTCCCCGAGGCCGCTGCGGCAGTCGGTGTCACAGGGATCTGTGGCTCGGCGATCATTGAAGTCGTCGCGGAGATGTACCTCACCGGCATCATTTCGCAGGACGGCGTCGTCGACGGCGCAATGGTCGCGAAGAGCCCGCGCATCATCCCGAACGGCCGCACCTTCTCCTATCTGCTCCACGAAGGCGAACAGCGCATCACCGTGACGCAGAACGATATCCGAGCGATCCAGCTCGCCAAGTCCGCGCTCTATGCCGGCATCAAGCTGCTCATGGAGAAACAAGGTGTCGATCACGTCGACACGATCCGGTTTGCCGGTGCCTTCGGCTCCTTCATCGATCCGAAATATGCCATGGTGCTCGGACTGATTCCCGATTGCGACCTCACCGAAGTGAAGGCGGTCGGCAATGCCGCCGGCACAGGCGCGCTGATGGCGCTCCTCAATCGCGGTCACCGCCGCGAGATCGAGCAAACAGTGAGGAAAATCGAGAAGATAGAGACGGCGCTTGAATCGAAGTTTCAGGAGCATTTCGTCAACGCCATGGCGATGCCGAACAAGGTGGATGCCTTCCCGAAACTCGCCGAAGTGGTTACCCTGCCGGCGCGCAAGGCACTGATTGACGACGGTGGCGAAGGGGGCGGTCGCAGACGGCGACGCAGCAGGGAGTAGCCCCAGCCTCGTCTCACCGCTTCGAATAG
Organism: Sinorhizobium sp. KGO-5; assembly: GCF_036245905.1. Taxonomy (NCBI): domain Bacteria; kingdom Pseudomonadati; phylum Pseudomonadota; class Alphaproteobacteria; order Hyphomicrobiales; family Rhizobiaceae; genus Sinorhizobium; species Sinorhizobium sp. KGO-5. The sequence continues at coordinate 63,771 of NZ_BDIZ01000007.1, read as the reverse complement.
CCGGACCTTGTGTCGACGGCCGAGGAGATCCGATGAAAAGCGGCTGCAATCCTGGACGGATCGTCATCCTCAACGGGGCACCGCGATCCGGCAAGTCGAGCATAGCCGCGGTGATCCAGGAGACATTCGACGGTCCGTGGATGAACCTTGGCGTCGACACTTACATGGAGCGAGTAATACCTCGCCGCTACCTGCCGGGGATCGGGTTGCGGCCCGGCGGTGAATTGCCTGGAATCGAAGCGCTCGTACCTCTCTTCTATGCAGCCCTCTACGAGTCCGTTGCCGCGCATAGCCGGCTGGGTCTGAACGTTGTCGTCGATGTCGGGCATCACGAGGCCTATGGCGAACCACGCCATATCCTCCCCGACTGCGCTCGGCGGCTTCTCGGCCTTCCCGTCCTCTTCGTCGGGGTGCGGTGTCCGGTTGAGACGATAATGGAGCGGCGCAATCGCGGCCAGCTCGGCCGCGAAGGCGGTTACCTCGCCGGCAGCGAGGCGGAGCCTGTTCCGCGCCAGGTGCTCGCCTGGCAGCGAGAGGTGCATCGCCCCGGTATCTACGATCTCGCAGTCGACACGTCCATGATGACGCCTGACGAATGCGCCGCGCTCATCCGCAAACGGCTCGAAGCAGAGCCCATGGCTCCGACAGCATTCCAACGGCTGGCCAGAATGGCCAGCATTTCGCAGCCGGATTAAAGTCTGTTGAGAGTCGCGATATCCGCGGCGGCTTGTTTGATGTCAATGTGCTTGTCACAAGTATCCAGCCGACCAAGTCTTTGGGCAGGAAGAACGCTTCCCGCGCTGATTGCAGTCCCCATATACGCTTTATGGGCCGATCGGTCGGCAGAGCCAGCCATAGGTTCTAATGGCATGATGACCGGGAACGGTGAACTCAAGCTGCTGCCATCTCCACATAGGACGCCAACAGGCCGCCCCAGCCGTTTTCCGAATTGAAAATACCGCGCATTTCCTCGGCCTTCACGCCGTAATTTTCGAGATGGCGGTGCTCGAGAATGACGGTCGTGCCACCTTCCCCGTTTGGCTCGAACAGGATCTCCACTTCGGTATGCAGGCCGGGATCGTAGTCGAAATCGGCGTTGAGCTGCCAGTCGAAGAGAATTCGGTTCGGTCGGTCGCACGCGATGACACGCCCCCACTCGCATTCTTCTCCCGCGTTGCCGATCTCGTACCAGCGGCCACCCGCGACGGCCTCTACCACAACCGTCTTTTGACCGGACTGCGTGAGGCTGTGGCCCTTGATCCACCACGTCCCCATTCCGCTGACGAAAATGTCGAACGCCTGCTGCGGCGATGTACGCACCGTAACCGACTTACGGACCGGTGCCGGCTCGATCATGTTCATGAGGTCTCCTCCCGTGAGATCGCGACAGAGTTACTCTTCGGCTTTTTCAGACCACTCGGCCGCCTCGACCGCCTGCTTGAATGCGGCGAGTTGATCATCCCAGAATCGGTCGAGCCATTTCCTGAGCGGCCCCAGCCCGTTGGGATCGACCGAATAGATTCGCCGCGCACCCGACGGCACGTCGCGCACGAGATGTGCCGCCTTCAGTATCTTCAAATGCTGTGAGATCGCCGGCTGTGAAACCGGCATCGCCCGGGCGATCTCGGCGACCGACTGCCGCCGCTCAGCCACCTTCTCGAAGATGGCACGGCGCGTTGGATCGGCGAGCGCAGCAAAGGCTTTATCCTGATCATAAGTCATAGCTTATTATAAGCCAAAACTTATGATCGTCCACCCCGGTATCGCGCGACGTTTGCTTCCCGAGTCGTTTGGCGGTCCCGGGACGCCGCCTGCGGAATTATGCCGCCTGCATCTGCAGCTCGGCGAAGGCAGCGCGAACATGCTCCGCGACCGCCAGAACCGGCGCCGGCGCATCTTCGATGACCTTGAGGCCGATGTTGTAGTGACCTAGATCCGGCAGGCCGTCACGCTCGCCGAGCTGGACCATCTCGCCTTGGACGAGATACCGCGGCAGCGGCGCGATCGCGAGCCCGGCGAGAACAGCCGCACGCTGTCCGGTCGTATAGGCGCTCAAAAAGGCGACGCGGAACTTGCGGCCCGCACGCGACAGCTTCTCGACCGCATCGGCACGCCAGACGCAGCCGTCCTCCCACATGGAAACCGGCAGAGGATCGCGCAGATGCGCGTTCCCGCATTTCGCACCTGCCCAGACCAGTTTCTCCTGCATCAGGATTTCTGCGCCTTTGGCAGAGTCCTCGGAAAGGCTGTTGAACACGGCGATGTCCAGCCGATGCTCGTCGACCCGCTTGCGCATCGCGTTGCTCATGCCGATCGAAACGTCGATGGTGACGTTCGGATACGTCTCGGCAAAGCGCTTCAATACATCAGGCAGAATTCGCTCGCCGACGTCCTCCGGCGCACCGACCCGCACCACCCCGTTCATGTCTGGCAACAGGAAGCGGGACACCGTCTCGTTGTTGAGCGATAGAAGCCGCCGGGCATAGCCGAGCAGGAGTTCGCCCTTCGGCGTCAGCGACACCGAGCGGGCGTCGCGCAGGAACAACGTGCAGCCGAGCGTTTCCTCGAGCTTCTTGATCTGCATCGAAACGGCTGAAGGCGTGCGGTAGACCGTCTCCGCGGCGGTGGTGAAGTTTCCGGTCTCGGCAATGGCGACGAAAGTCTTGAGCACGTCCATTTCGAGCAGCGGAAGCGCGTGGCGCATCATCATGTTCATGGCGGCACCCTAGATCAGAAAAACTGAAAGATAACTTAACTTCATTTCGTTTGATTGAACATCACGCATGCGCGATAGTCAAGCCTCCAAGGGACGGAAACGCCCTGAACCAGAAGGAGAAGGCTATGTCGGCTCTGATGTTGGCGATCGATAATGGCGCCCCTCACGAAAGTCCGGGCCCGAGTGCCGCGCCCACCGGCCGGGCGCCCAGGCAGGCTCGAACCATCGATGACGGGGACATCGTTCTGGCGATGCTGTGGCATGCCCGATCTCTTATCGAACGGATTGCCGAACGGCGCCGTGCCGGCAATCTAGTCAGGAATCGGGTGGAAACACGCCGCCAATTGGCGAGACTGCCAGCCAGGGTCCGAAACGACCTGTTACCCGCGGAACAGCAACCGATCAGAGCATCCGATAGAACGACTAAAGCAGGCGAAATCAATCACGGGGTTTGATGAATCGCATCAAACATATTCGTTTGAATGATCAATCGCGTTGCACCATAACGTCCATGGTCGCGACCTTTTGAGGAACTCAGAAGGAACCAGCTATGTCTATGAACGAGCATTTTTCATCCGCATCGAGCCCGGGTCTCGCAGCCCTGCCCGGACTTTTCAACCTGCGGGCACGTGCCTGGGCCGCCTGGAAGCGCCACCGCAACGAACGTGTCCTGGAGAACCTCTCCTATGACACGTTGAAGGATATCGGCTTCCCCTCCGTCGATGATGCAGTGCATAAGACGGACCAATGAATAAAGACTGCAGATGCCATCCTCCCGGCATTGACCGCAAGACCAGACTATAAGGGCATTCCCGCAACGGAATGCCCTTTTTGTTTCGAAAAGCGCCAAGCACTTGGCGCCAGCAAGTGCTCCCTACTCGAAGAATCCCTTCGGCGTCTTGCCCTTCAGAAAAGGTTCGACGAACGCATGAAGCAGCTCGGGCTGGCTGATGACGGCGGTGTGCGACGTCGCCGGGAGGACGGCAAGTCGAGAGGCGGGCAGTGGTTTGCCCATGTCGCCCATGACGCCCCCGCCGAGCAGCCGGAACAGAGCGACCGAATGTTCGAGCGTCGCCACGTCCGCATCGCCGGTGATGATCAAAACCGGGGTTTTCAATGTCCTGACGTCCGCTTCCCATGCCATCGGCTCCTTCTCCAGCGCGATCAGTTTCCTGACGAGCTCGGGGAAGCCGTCGGGATTGGCTGCGAGCTTGCGATAGTCCTCGGCAAACGGCATGTTGACGAACATCTCGACCGACATCTGGGGAATGAAGGCCTTGAACGCCGGCTGCCAGCCCTCGGCATCATAGGCCACGGAGGCGGCGGCGAGCTTGTTGACTTTTTCCGGATGGCGAATGGCAAGCTGCAGACCGGCAGCCGCACCCATCGAGTAGCCGAAGACATCGGCCTTTTCGATCTTCACGGCATCCATGAAGGCTGCGACGTCATCGGCAAGATTGGGATAGGTGATCGGCCGGTCGATATCCGTGGTGCGGCCGTGGCCCTGAAACTCGATCGCATAGACCTTGTGGGTCTCGGCGAGCTTCGGGATAATGGCACCCATCGAAGGGATGTTCATGTAGGCGCCATGCAGCACGATGAGCGGGTCGCCCTCGCCCGAGACTTCGTAATACATTTCCATGCCGTTGACCTTGACCCGATCGCCCGCCGGTTCGGATCGGGCAAGCGTGGCGCCCGCAACGAGCAGCGTCGCGGTAATCAGGGCGGTGCGGAACATCGTTCTTCTCCTCGGTTTGGGACCGGCCTGTGCCGGTTTCGATGATAAGACGAGCGAGGCTCCCGCTCCCCGACATGAGCAACACAATTTTTGCAGCGCTACGCAACCTGTGACTGCCTTTGCCCGGACGGCCCCCTCGCCTCCTGGTAATATTTGCGGCTGGCATCAGTGGCATGTTTTTGCTTTTGTAAAAGCGGTCCGTGTCGAGAGTTCCCCAGTAGATCGGTAATCCTCATGAGTGCAAGTGAAGCCCAATTGCCGGTGATCCATTTTGCGGACGCAACGACCTTCGAAACGTGGATCGCGGAGCAAGGACCTGATTGCAAGGGGCTTTGGGTGAAATTCGCCAAGAAGGCGTCCGGGATAGCGACCATCACGCCGAGGGAGGCGCTCGATGTGGCGCTCTGTTACGGCTGGATCGACGGTCAGCGTATTGGATCCGACAGCGACTTTTACCTGAACAAATACACGCCGCGCCGTGCGCGCAGCCGATGGTCGCAGGTGAATTGCGCTCGGGCGACCGAATTGATCGCCGAGGGGCGCATGATGCCGCGCGGCCTTGCCGAAGTTGAACGCGCCAAGAACGACGGCCGGTGGGATGCCGCCGCGCCACCGCCGAGCAAGGCGACCGTGCCCGACGATCTTCACCATGCGCTTGCGCAGAACGCAGCGGCTAAGATGCTGTTCGACGAACTCGACAGCCAAAATCGCTACGCAATCCTATTTCGCATTCACGATGCGAAGAAGACCGAGACGCGGGCTGCGCGCATCGAAAAATATGTCGGCATGCTTGCCCGCGGCGAGACGCCTTACCCACGACGCAAGGCGCGATAGATCGATCTGCCTCTCAGGCCGCCAGCGGTTCGACCTCGACCGTCACGTGCGAAAGCTCGTGGATATGCTCGAGCTTGCGGCGGTAGCTCGACGGACTTTGCGGATTCTTCGTCACCAGCGAAACGATGGCACCGTGGTGGCCGGGCCCAAGCTGCCACACGTGCAGATCGGTGATCCGATCCCCGTCCCGCTCGATTGCCGCGCGTATTTCGTCGGGCAGGTCCTCGCCCGGCGGAATGTAATCGAGCAACACGCTGCCGCTGTCTCGTATCAGGCCCCATGACCAGCGGGCAATCACCAGCGCGCCGACAATGCCCATCATCGGATCGAGCCATATCCAGCCAAAGACGCTGCCGGCCGCAAGCGCGACGATCGCGAGGACCGAGGTGAGCGCGTCCGCCAGCACATGCAGGTAGGCGGCACGCAGATTGTTGTCCCGCCCGTGCGCCGAGACGCTATGGTGGTGCTCGTGATGGTGATGATGACCATGGTGGTGGTGATGATGTGAATGATCCTCCCGAAGCAGCCAGGCACAGGCGAGATTGACCGCAAGTCCGAGCACGGCCACCGAAATGGCCTGCGGAAAACTGATTGCCACCGGATCGGCAAGCCGCAAGAGGCTTTCCCAGCTGATCAGCAGCGCGATCAAGGCAAGTACGATCGCGCTGGAGAAACCGGCGAGATCGCCAAGCTTGCCCGTACCGAAGGTAAAGCGTGGGTTGCGCGCGTTACGCCGGGCATAGAGATAGGCGAGCGCCGCGATGAGCAGGGCCGCGGCGTGTGTCGACATGTGCCAGCCGTCGGCGACCAATGCCATGGAACCGTAAAAGGTACCGGCGGCGATCTCCGCGACCATCATTCCCGCAGTCAGTGCGATGACGGACCAGGTGCGCCTTTCGTTGCGCTGGTGATTGTCGCCGAGGAATACATGATCATGACCAGTGGGCGCCGGTGAATGGGTTTCGCTCATTTCAGGTATCTCCTGACGATTTCGATCAGTTCGGCAGCGCCCTCTTCGCGCTCTCCTTGAGATTCGTGGCCGGCGACGTGGCCGCGAATATGATCTTCGATCAGTTCGATCGTCAGCCCGTTGACTGCACCGCGCACGGAGGCGACGAGGTTGAGAATATCGCCGCAGGCCTGGCGAGCTTCGAGCGCACGCTCTACCGCTTCCATCTGCCCCTTTAGCCGGCGGACACGGGCGAGCAACTTTTCCTGATCTCTGATCGTGTGGGACATAGCATAGGGGGGTACCCTATTTCAGACGCCCATGCAAGCCGCGCCGTCGCTGTGTTGCCTTGACGCCGGGCCACGAAGCTGCGCGCTCTCCAATGCGTCTTGTCAGATACCGACATCCAAACTCCGCGAAGATGAAAAGTCGCTGGCGGCAAAGTCGCAACTCAGGCGCTCTTGCGCAGCTTTCGCTCAGTTTGCCTCATTTTTGCTCGATTACGTCATCGCAGTCCGTGATCTTGTCGCATTCCATATACTCGTCGATCCGGCCCGCGAGAGGCCCGGGCCGATGGATGTCGCAATGCGAAATTTCTTCCCAGTCGCGGCTTTCCATGCCAATGTCGCAATTCGGCAAGCTGAAGTGCATATTCCAAGCGACGAATATACGAGCCTTAATGCATGTCGCCCAAAAGTGCGCAGCGGTTTGGGGCTGACGACATGCACGGAAGCGACGACCTGAAGTGCGTCGCATGAATTCTATCTCTGCAACGTGCTTTAGCCTGGGAGGTTCTATGCACAAACCGCTGACGAAGAAGCGCTCGCTCGTCTTCTTTCTGGTGCCAAACTTTTCGATGCTGCCCTTTTCGGCGGCGATCGAGACACTTCGCATCGCGAACCGGATGCTCGGTTATGAAGCCTATACGTGGCGTCTCGCCTCGACCGACGGGCAAAAGGTCTATTCGTCGGCGGGCATTGCGCTCGAAGTCAACACCTCGCTCGCCGACGAACGCAAGTATCTCGGCGGAGAAAGCCGCCCATCGATGGTGCTGGTCTGTTCGGGCGTCTATGTCGAGGACTTCCAGAACAAGTCGGTGAATGCATGGCTGCGCGAAGCCTATAATCGCGGCATCGCCGTCGGCAGTCTCTGTACCGGCGCCCATGTGCTCGCCTCGGCGGGCCTGCTCACGGGCAAGCGCTGCGCGATCCATTGGGAAAACCTGCCGGGCTTCTCCGAGAGCTTCCCCCAGGCCGATGTATATGCGGACCTCTACGAGATCGACGGCAACATCTATACGTGCGCCGGCGGCACCGCCTCACTCGACATGATGCTGAACCTGATCGATCAGGATTTCGGCGAGAACCTCGTCAACCGCGTATGCGAACAGGCGCTGACGGATCGGGTGCGCGGGCCGCACGACCGCCAGCGGCTGCCGCTGAGAGCGCGTCTCGGCGTCCAGAACGCAAAGGTCCTGTCAATCATCGAATTGATGGAGAGCAACCTCTCCGAGCCGCTGTCGCTACTGGAGATCGCAGAAAGCGCGGACCTGTCTCGCCGTCAGATAGAACGGCTTTTCCGCCAGGAGATGGGCAGATCGCCTGCCCGCTATTATCTGGAAATCCGCCTCGACCGCGCCCGGCACCTGCTTATCCAGTCGTCCATGCCGGTTGTGGAAGTCGCCGTCGCCTGCGGCTTCGTTTCCGCTTCGCATTTCTCGAAGTGTTACCGCGAGCTTTACAACCGCTCGCCGCAGCAGGAACGCGCCGAGCGCAAGCTGACGCTGCAAATGGCACGGTAGATCGCGTCTATTCGACCCTCTGGGACCTTGCCGGGTTGGTCGAAACCCTGATTCGTTCGTACGGGCCGATTGCTTTAGAGCACTTCCGGAAAGGGTGTAACGCTCTTCCGTGTGGAAGTGTGTGATTCCAAACTGTTAGAACGTTTCCCTGTTTCATTGAAACAGGGAAACGGCGGGCTTCGCTCTCCGGCCGCGCCGCCGCGCAGCAGTGAAGGATTTCGCTTTTCGCCGCTTTCAATTGGGCCGGAGCACCATTTTCTCCGGATAAACGGCCCCCTCTCACAAAAAATTAATGATTGTGCAAAGCGCCCACTTTCTTTGGGCCGCCGTCTTACTTATGGTCGCATAACGAGAATTCCATCAGCACAATCATCTATAAGTTGTTTATCATATATCACGAGAGATAATATGTCCGGTCTCGCCTCGCCCGTGGCCTTCGCCATCGCGCTGACGGTAACAAGCGCTCACGCGACCTTCGCCGACGAACTGACTTCCTCCCGAAACTGGTCGGGCTGTTATCTGGGAGCAAATGCGGGCTATGGCCGCGCCGATGCCGAAGCAACCGATAAGCCGTTCACCCAGGGGCCATTCGCGACGGACGGAACCTCCTGGAACAGCGTCGGTCCGCCCTACGAGGTGATCAAGAGCGATGATCACGGAGTAGTCGGCGGGATCGAAGCCGGTTGCGACCGGCAACTCGATGTCGAAGGGCTGACACTCGTAATCGGTGGCGCAGTCGATTTCAGCCTTATGAATCTTGCCGGCACCGGCACGTCCGCAATCGTCAACGACACACATGCAAGCTTCGACACCGACTGGGTCGGCACCGCACGTCTTCGTGCCGGACTTGCCGCCGACGACCTGCTCTTTTATGTGACCGGCGGTGTCGCCGTGGCCGATATCGGCGTGCGCGCCTACGACCTTAGCGACTGGCCGACGATCGGTCAGATGAACGTTTCCGGCGGAGGAACAAAGAGCGGTTGGGTGGCAGGTGCTGGGGCTGAGTGGCGATTTGCGGAGAACTGGTCGGCAACGCTCGAATATCTTCATTACGATTTCGGCAAGGTGACCGCCTCGGGCGCAGCGATCGAACCGGTCGGCGCGTTCCCGCGCTACGAAAACGATCTCGATTTCGATGTGGTGCGGGTCGGAATCCGTTGGCGAATGTGACCTTGCGGGACGCCGAGTGGTAGGGGCAAAGACACAAGGCGGCCGCTTCGTAAGCGAACACAAAAACCTTTTTAATCAATGTATTACGAGTTTTCTTAAGACGCTTGTGACACAAACGGCGTCGTAGACAAAGACAGGGCGGACACGCCCGTGGCTTGGAGTCAGTGCCGTCCCTCTAGGCGATCGCGGCAGATATTGCAGGAGTGCAGACAATGGCGCAAACATTAATCGACTTTTCCGCCGGGCAGATCACCGACGGAACGGCCGGCGGGGCCGATAATGTCCTTAGCGCCGGCGGGCTCGTTTTCACGATATCCGCGCAAGGAAATTGGAGTGCCAATTTCGACAACGGCCGTTTCAATTTCGCCGAGGACCCGGCCTATGGCGGCGAACAATTTTCGATCGCCATCACCAGCGCAACCGGAGCTTTGATCGACTTCTACGACTACCAGATAAGCGTGAACGCCGATCCTTTGGTCGTGAATGGTTCGTCGCCGGGGCTCGGTCTGGACGGAACCACCTGGTACGACGACAATATTCACGGCGATGGCGTCGGGCCCTATTATTATCGGGCGATCTTTGCCGGCAATGTTCCCGCTATGAGCAGAGGAACATCGCTCAGCCTGCAAGATCTCATCATTCCGGAGACGACGACCACCGGCACGATGAGCTTTTGGCTCGATAATATAACCATCGACGCGAACCACCGGCCGGTTGTTACCAATTTCGATGCCTCCGACGCAAAGGACTATGTCAGCGGCAGTCAAGCTGCGATACTTGTGGATACCACAAGTCTGGCTGCCGTCACCGATGTTGACAATACCGGCTGGAGCGGTGGACAGATACGCTTCACGCTTTCCGGAGTGGTTGCAGGCGAAGATGCCCTAGGTCTGCAAAACCAGGGAACCGGTGCCGGGCAAATCGGAATTTCAGGTACGATCGTTACCTTTGGTGGCACCGCTATCGGAACAATGAGCGGAGGCGGTGCGGGGTCCAGCTTCCTGCAAGTCGCTTTGAACGGCAACGCTTCGGGCGCCGCAGTGGAAGCCATTATTCACAATCTGACCTACGCCAACATGGGCGCCTCGCCCACCGGCACAAGGACCGTCTCTGTCACGGTCCGCGACGCCGAAGGCGGCAATTCGACAACGACATCGACGACGGTGAATGTCGTCGCAGCCAATGACGCTCCGGTGACGACGACGTCCGGTGGTACCGGATCCTTTACTGAGGGAGATGCACCGGTGGCGATCGACACCGGACTAACAGTGTCCGACCTCGACAACGGTACGCTCGCCTCGGCGACCGTCCAGATCACCGGAAATTTTCATTCCGGTCAGGACGTTCTGGCCTTCGCGAATACCAGTTCGGCCGCGTTCGGGAACATCGATGCCACCTACAGCTCCCTCACAGGCGTTTTGACCCTTACGTCGCTGGGCGCAACGGCAACCGTCGCGCAGTGGCAGGCAGCGTTACGGACCGTCACTTATTTGAACACCTCCGAGGCACCCACGGCTGCGGCTCGTACGATCAGTTTCAGCACCAATGACGGCACGAGCGACAGCGCTCCCGCCACGAAGACCATCGACGTCGGCTCCGTCAACGATGCGCCGCAAATTTCCGCGCCCGGCGCAATCGCTCTCACGGAGGACACCGCGGCCGCTGTCACGGGCATTTCATTCTCCGACGCCGACGCTGGCGGCAGTTCCGTGACCGTTACCTTCTCCGTGCCATCGGGATCGCTCTCGGCCGTCAGCGGCAGCGGCGTCACCGCAGGCGGAACGGGGACGGGCCTCACGCTCACCGGCACGGTGGCCGATATCAACGCATTCATTGCAGCCGCAAACGTGACTTTCACGCCGGCCGCGAATGCGACCGGCAACGTGATCCTCACGACGAGCATCACCGATGGCGGAAACACAGGCAGCGGCGGCGCGCAGACCGCGGCGGAAACGACGGCGCTGCAAATAACGGCGGTCAACGACGCCCCGACGGTTTCGGCTCCCGCTGTGGTCAGTATTTCTGAGGACACCGCGACGGCAATTACGGGCATCTCCTTCGCTGATGCGGATGCAGGGTCCAGCGCCGTTACAGTTACTTTCACCGTCGCCTCGGGATCGCTCTCGGCGCAATCAGCGGGCGGCGTTACCGTTTCCGGCACGGGCACATCGCTGGAAATGTCCGGCTCCCTCGCCGACATCAATGCCTTCATCGCCGGTTCGAATGTCACATTTACGCCGGTGTCCAACTCGACCAGCAACGTCGTTCTGACGACGGAGATCAACGACCTCGGCAACGCGGGGTCCGGCGGCGCGAAAAGCGATGCTTCCTCCACGACGCTCGTAGTGACTGCCGTGAACGATGCACCCGTAAACCACGTCCCGGTCGGGCAATCGGTCCTAGCCGACGGCGCCCTCGTCTTCAGCATTGCAGATGGAAATCTAATTTCGATTGCCGACGTCGATGCCGGCAGCGGTACGGTCGTGGTGACGCTTACCGCCGAACACGGCCAGCTTACGCTGAGCGGCACTACGGGTCTGACCTTTATTGCCGGCACCGGCACGTCCGATTCGGGCATGACCTTTGCAGGTTCCCTGAGCGACATCAACGTCGCACTGAACGGGCTGGTTTTCTCTCCTAGCCCCGGCTATTCGGGCGACGCCTCACTAAAGATCACAACCAATGATCAGGGGCATTCCGGTTCGGGCGGTGCGCAAAGCGATAGCGATACGATCACCATCGCCGTCGTGTCGCCGGCTCCGAAGGTCTTAAGCGTCGACGCTGCCGCACCGGACGGAGTCTACAAGGCAGGAGATACGATCACACTGACCGTAACCTTCGACGGGGCGGTCAACGTCGACACCATCGGCGGAACGCCGACATTGCTGTTGGAAACCGGCGCCACCGATCGGCTTGCCGCGTATATCTCGGGTTCCGGATCGAATACGCTGTCCTTCAGCTACACGGTTCAGGCGGGCGATCTGGCTCCGGATCTGGATTATGCGGGCATCTCCGCGCTAGCGGCGAACGGCGGAGCGATCAGAAGCGCCACCAATGTCGGCGCCGATCTGACACTGCCGACGCCGGGCGGCGCCAACTCGATCGCCGCGCAGAACAACATCGTCGTGGACGGCGTTGGGCCGACGGTCACCAGCGTAGGAGTGCCTGCAGCCGGCACATACAAATTCGGCGACAGTCTGGACTTCGCGATCAACTTCCATGAGGCGGTGACCGTGGACACCACCAACGGCGTTCCGCGACTTGCGGTTATGCTCGATATGGGCGGGACAGCCTATGCCGAATATATTGCAGGAAGCGGCAGCACCCCTCTGGCATTCCGACTGACGGTTGCCGATAACCAGGCAGATTGGACCGGCATCACGCTCGGCCCCCTCACGCTCAATGGGGCGACTATAAGCGACAGCGCCGGCAACAGCGCTCTGCTTACCTTGAACAATATAGCGCCGACCAGCTCCATCCTCGTCGACGGCATCGTCAATGACGCTCCCGCGCTCACCGGCGATCTGAGAGCGACGGTCGCAGAGGGCGGAACCTATAAGCTCACGACGGCCGATCTCGGCTATTCCGATCCGGACGACACCGCGGCGGGTGTTGGCTTCAACGTCTCGAACGCCGTCAATGGCGCTGTCCTCGTCAACGGGTCAGTGGCCGCGAGCTTTACGGCGGCGCAACTCGCAGCCGGCCTCGTCTCCTTCCGCCACAATGGCTCGGAGACCACTGCCGCCTCCTTCCGGGTCGTCGTAGAAGACGGCAACGAGGACAACTCCGCGCCAACCCCTGCGACATTCAATTTCACCGTCAACCCCGTCAACGACGCTCCCATACGCACCGGCGATCTGAGAGCGGCGGTCGCAGAGGGCGGAACCTATAAGCTCACGACGGCCGATCTCGGCTATTCCGATCCGGATGACACCGCAGCGGGTGTTGGCTTCAACGTCTCGAACGCCGTCAATGGCGCTGTCCTCGTCAACGGGTCAGTGGCCGCGAGCTTTACGGCGGCGCAACTCGCAGCCGGCCTCGTCTCCTTCCGCCACAATGGCTCGGAGACCACCGCCGCCTCCTTCCGGGTCGTCGTCGAAGACGGCAATGAGGACAACTCCGCGCCAACCCCTGCGACATTCAATTTCACCGTCAACCCCGTCAACGACGCTCCCATACGCAGCGGCGATCTGAGAGCGGCGGTCGCAGAGGGCGGAACCTATAAGCTCACGACGGCCGATCTCGGCTATTCCGATCCGGACGACACCGCAGCGGGTGTTAGCTTCAACATCTCGAACGCCGTCAATGGCTCTGTCCTCGTCAACGGGTCAGTGGCCGCGAGCTTTACGGCGGCGCAACTCGCAGCCGGCCTCGTCTCCTTCCGCCACAACGGCTCGGAGACCACCGCCGCCTCCTTCCGGGTCGTCGTCGAAGACGGCAACGAGGACAACTCCGCGCCGACGCCTGCGACATTCAATTTCACCGTCAACCCCGTCAACGACGCTCCTAGCCTTACGCTCACACAGCACCTCACCCGCATTGCCGAAGATGCCTCGACGGGAACGGCCCAGAAGGTTGCTACTCTTGTGATCGCCGACGACACTCAGGGGACCAATCTGCTGACTTTGAGCGGCGCGGATGCGTCGCTGTTCGAAATCCGCGGCAACGTCCTCTGGTTGAAGGCAGGAGCACGGCTCGATTTCGAGACAAACCCATACCTCGACGTGACCATCGGGCTTGACGACCCGTCTGTCGGAACAGGACTAGAAGCAACCAAGACGATCAGGGTGTCCGTCACCGACGCCATTGAGCGGTATATCGGCTCGGCCGGCGCCGACCGCCTCACCGGCACCGCCGCGAACGAGACCTTTGACGTAGGAGCGGGCAACGATGTCATCAATGGCGCAGCCGGCAACGATACGATCATTGGCGGCGCAGGAGCCGATCTGCTGACGGGAGGAGCGGGGAACGATATCTTCGTTTTCAAATCTACCAACGACTCGGCGCCCGGTTTCTCCGGCTATGTGAACAATGTTGCATATGGGCCGGCCTCTGGTGCCGGACATCGCGACACCGTGACAGATTTCGCGAACGGCTTCGATCGACTCGATCTATCGGCCATCGATGCGAACACCGGTGCGGCCGGCAATCAGGCCTTCACGTGGCGAGGCACCGGCGAATTCTCCCGTCACGCGGGCGAGCTCATCTACAAGACGTTCAATCCGGCGGGCACCCTCGACGACCAGACGATCATCTATGGTGATGTCAACGGCGACGGCCGCGCTGATTTTCAGATCGAGCTTTCCGGGTTGAAGAGCCTCGCGACGGGAGATTTTCTGTTGTAACCCAGTCCGGCACGGCAAATTCCGACCTCAATCGGCGCCGGTCGCCCGAATGGCAATCGCCCTTCAGGCCGGAATCTTGGTCCTCGCGTTCAACGTTCTCACCTTGGTGAGGGTATCGAGGTTCTGATTGACGCGGCAGTAGAACTCCTCGTTGACGAAGGGACGGACGATAAAATCGTTGCCGCCGGCTTTGAGGAAACGGGCGGAAAGCAGCCGGTCCGTCGACGACGACACACCGATGATCCTTAGCTGATGCGGGCCGTGGGCGGCGCGGATTCGCCGCGTAAGTTCGAAACCGTCGATATCGGGCATATTGTAGTCGGTTATGACGAGGGCGATGTCCGGATTGCTCTTCAGGATTTCCAGCGCCGCAGAGCCGCTGTCCGCCGAGCTCGTTCTGAAATTGTAGCGCTTCAACTGCGTCGTCAACACGGCCCGGGCCGTCGCACTATCGTCGACGATCAACACGTGGTGCTGCTGGTTCGTCAGGAATCGGCAGACGGATTCTGCCAGCATATCGACAGCAAAGACGCTGTCCTTGATGACATAATCGACAATGTCCTTGGCGAGGATCGCCTCGCGCGTGCTCTCCTGAAACGAGCCGGTGAAGACGATCGTCGGTACGCTCATCTCGATCAGGTAGGTGAGCGCTTCGCCGTTCTCGGCGCCTGGAAGGTTGATATTGGAAATCGCCAGAGATGGCGCGAAGGAAGCGTTTTCGACCGCGAACTGCAAGTCCTCGTAGTCGCGACAGACGATCACGTCGATATCGAAAAGCTCCTTCAGCCGCTTCGAGACCATCGAGGCAAAGAGGTTGGAGTCCTCGGCAAGCACGATGCGGTGTTCGCCGAGGGATTCGCCGGAAAAGTACATTCCGGAAATGCCGAAGAATGACATTGATCGCCTATGAAAAAGAGTGTCCCCGGAGGCACCCTAGGAGCAAAACGCTTTATCCGGTGTTAATGGGCGCACTCATCCCGATGTCCGGCGAAGGCATCCCTCAAACGAAGACGACATCATCCGCCGAAAGGTCGGCAAGTGCGACCTTGTCCAGCAACAGACCGAATGTATCGGACCCGTTGAAGGCGATGTAGAGCCCGTCTTCGGTTTCCGTCGCGGCGGCAACCAGGTCGGCGAAGCTCTCGATGCGCGTCGTGTCGGGTGCATATCCGGAAAAGCGCAGCAGGTCGCCTCCGTCCGCATCGAAATCCGTGATACGATCCACACCTGAGAACGAAAACGTATCAGACGACCAAAGGAAGGTATCTGCGCCTGCTCCGCCGGTCATGACATCGTCACCCGCGCCCCCCCAAAGCACGTCGCTTCCGGCGCCGCCGTCCAGACGGTCGCTGCCGGCGTTGCCGGCGAGCTGGTCGTTGCCTCCAAGCGTGCGGATGGTATCGTTCCCCGAGCCGCCGGACAGCTCGAACCTCTCGATACCTGTGAAGATCAGCGACGTACCCAGCATGCCGGTCGAAGCGTCGAAATTCGTGCCCGGCAGGGGATCGACGACGCGCAACGTATCGCTGCCGGTCCCGCCATCGATAAAGCCTGATGGCGCAACCACCTGGATAAGGTCGTCGCCGGCGCCGCCGTCGATATATGTCTCTCCGTCGCCGAAACTCGTTCCGCCGTCGTAGATGTCATCGTTCCCATCGCCGCCGACGAGCACGTCGTTTCCGCCGGCACTGATCAGGATGTCATCGCCAGCGCCCCCATAAAGGGCATCGTCGCCGCTTCCGGAGGCGACATAGTCCCTGCCGCTGCTGCCGGCGACATAATTGTCGCCCTCGCCCATATGGGCGCTGAGCGAAGACAGATTTCCGGCAATCAGCGTATCACTGCCGCCGCCGAGATCCACGCTGGCAACCTCGATCCCGCCGATCCGCGTGCCCGTCGAGGCAAACCCCTGTCCGAAATCGACGGTGACGTCGTCGGTTCGCCCTTCATCGAAGATGGATAGTTTATCCCAGCCGCTCCCGCCGTCGATCACCGCGGAGGAAAGCGTGGTGATGATGATGTCGTTGTGGTCGCCGGCAAAGATCCGGTTCGCGCCAACAGTGTCGTTGATGATGTCGCCGCCGCTGCCTGTGTCGATCGTGTCGTCGCCGAACATGCTGGTGCCGTCGTCGCCGTCGATGCCATATGGGCCCACGACGTCGTTCCCGGCGCCGGTCGAGATGATGTCGTCGGTGGCGGCGCCGAAGATCCGGTCGTTGCCGCTGCCTGTCGTCAGCACCAGCCGCTCGATGCGATTGAAGAAGATGTGTTCCCAGTTCGCCGTGTTGTAGCCGATGATGCCGTGCCCGTGCTCGCCGCTGAACCGGACGTCCGAGCTGACGCTCGACAGGTCGACCACCAGCGTATCGACGCCGGCACCGCCTGTAACCGCGCCGCCGGTCCCGATCAGGCTGATGAGATCATCTCCCTCGCCGCCGTCGAGTCGGTCATACCCGCTCCTGCTTGTCAGACGGTCGTTTCCCGCCCCGCCGTCGACGAGGTCATCGCCGCCGCCAGCTTCGATCTCATCGGCGCCGGTTAGACCCCAGATGCGATCCTTCTCCCCGGTTCCGGATAGCGTATCGTCTCCGGCCGTCCCCACGACTGTGGTCATGTCGCTCTTCCCCCATGAATTGCGAAGCACGCCATTAATATTAAATTTCAAAGTATAAATCGAGACGCAGCCAAAAATATTTTTTCGATCTATAAATATAGATCACATTACTTCAAATATAAAATTACTTTGTACCCAAACCGAAATGTGGACTGACCGCCCGCCGATTTCCGTATAAGATGTGTTCATGAGCGAGGCCCAAACCCTCTTCGATGTGCTGCGCCATTCGGCAAGGACGGAGGTCGCCGATGCATTCGAGCGGCTCGTTCTGGATGCTCCCGATCACAAGCTTTGCCGCGTCAATGCGCTCGCATTCGCAGCGCGCGAGGGACTCGACGAGGAAGAGACGATCGCAGGCTTTCTGCATGCCTCGCGCCTGGGAATTTTCGAGCTTTCCTGGAACGTGCTCTGTCCGGGTTGCGGCGGTGTACTCGATGCCAACACGTCCCTGAAGACGGTGCAGAGTACGGAATATACCTGCGCGCTGTGTGCCGCCGGTTACGAGCCGACGCTCGACGAGATGGTCGAAGTCACCTTCACGATCAGTCCGCGCGTGCGCCACATAGGGGCACATACGCCGCATGAATTGCCGCCGGCCGAATATTTCCGCCAGATCTACTGGGGTTCCGGCATCGACCTGCCGGAAGAGGATTACGAAGCAAAGGTCGATGAATTCCTGCTCGAGGCGCTGGAACTGCCGCCTGGCGAGAAAGCCGTGATCTCGCTGCAGCTTCCCGCGGAGTTCGTTATCGTCTTCGAGCCGGTGACGCATGCTGCGCAATTCCTGGATGTGAGCGGCGAACCGACAAGGGAAAGGAGGAATCTCGGGCTCGTCTTCGATCGCTCGCACCGCCATCACGAGACGCTGAGCTTGCCGCCCGGCCCCTTGCGCGTTTCGGTGGAGAACCACGCCGAAGTTCGTACCCTGCCCTCGATCTGCGTGGCAGGCGAAGCGCTGCATGCCCTGCTCGGCCGCCGTCGGCCGTTTCTCACCGCCAAGCGCCTGCTCTCCAACCAGACATTCCGCGACATCTACCGCACCGACACGCTCGATGTGGACCAACGGCTGAAAATCACCAGCCTTACTTTCCTCTTCACCGACCTGCGCGGCTCGACGGAACTCTACGAGCGCGTTGGCGACCTCGCGGCCTTCGACCTGGTGAAAACGCATTTCAACGTCTTGAACGAAATCGTCGCGGCCGAGACCGGCGCCGTCGTCAAGACGATCGGTGATGCGGTTATGGCAACTTTTCCAGCGCCCGACCGGGCTATCACCGCGGCAATGCGGATGCGCGAGGCAATGCGCAGACTCAACGAAGAGCGCGGCAGCGAGGACCTGCTCCTCAAGATCGGCATCCATGAGGGGCCATGCATCGCGGTCAATCTCAACGACCGGCAGGACTATTTCGGTCAGACCGTCAACATCGCCTCGCGCGTCCAGCATCTCGCCACCTCGCGTGAGATCTTCGCGACCGGCTCCGTCCTCGAGGATCCTCGAGCATCCAGTGTGCTCTCTGATCGGGGCCTAAGCCCGGTGGCGCACAACGTGGCACTAAGAGGGATCGCCAACGAGATCAGCATTTTCGCGATCCCGTGAGCCGCTCCTGCGCTAAAGTTCTCAAAGAAATTCTTGCAGCTTGTGGCGTTTCTGTCGGTATCGGCCTTCGTCCAGCGTCCTAGCTTCGGTAACACCACGAACGAGGAGAGCCGGAATGAGAAAGATCATCGTTGGCGCATTCGTAAACCTTGACGGAATCATGCAGGCGCCGGGCGGACCGCACGAAGACCCGGTCGGCGGCTTCGACCATGGCGGCTGGGCCGCTCCCTATTTCGACGAAACCATGGGACAAGCGGTGGACGAGATGTTTTCCAGGCCGTTCGATCTTCTGCTTGGTCGGAAGACCTACGACATCTTCGCCGCACACTGGCCCTATGCCGGCCCTGACGATCCGATCGGTCCGCTCTTTGACCGGATCACCAAATATGTCGCTACACGCAACCCCGATCTGAGGCTCGACTGGCAAAATAGCCGTACTCTCGGGTCCGACCCGGTAGCCACGCTCAAGAAACTCAAGAGCGAGGAAGGCCCCGATCTGTTGACCCAGGGTTCGACCGATTTCCTGCAGACCCTGTTCAGCAATGATTTGATAGACGAGATGTACATCTCGTACTTTCCGGTCGTGCTCCGAAAGGGCAAGCGGCTCTTCGGTCACGGCGCCATGCCGATGGCGTTGAAACTCGTGGGTTCAAAAGTCTCGGGGACGGGCGTCACCGTCAACCAATACGTCCGCAGCGGTCCTGTCGTGCCAGGTTCGTTCGAGTTCGACCAGCCGACCGAAGCGGAGCTGGAGCGGCGAAGAAAGCTGAGCTGACCTTCTGCCTGTGTATAGTGCCGTCGTTCGTCACTGATGCGGGGCTACGGCCCCGCAATTGTCGTGGAAAGACTCCAACCTCCGGCTCCCGGAGGGGCGTCACTTCACAACGACGGAGCCGTTGACGATTTCGATCGTCTCGTCGCCCTGGAGCCCCACGCGGTCGCCGCTCGGCGCAGTGACGAAGCAGCCGCCGGGGCAGATCACTTCCGTGGCACCTGCATCGATTGCAACTTCGATCCGGCTCTCCCCTTCGACGATCACCAGAACAGCGGCCTCGCCGTCCGTGTTTGTAACAGTTGCGGCACAGGCCACGCCAGCCCACAGCATTGCAGGCACCAGAACAACAGCATACGTCTTCATCACATTCGGCGCACGAGCGCCGCCCCCCGTTTCGGCCGGCCGCCTTCCCGTCGCGAGAAGAAGGCGCCGGCCACCCCTCTAGCCGCGGCCAGCCTACCGCATATTTGCTTGATCGTAACCGAGCAAAGGTCAAAAACATGCGGCAGATCGAAGTGCTGCAGGCCTTTGGGTGTCTGATGAGACGCTCGGCGCGGTAGCGCAGAATTTCTCGAAGCGTAAGGCGTGCAGGAAAAAACGATGCGGCGGCTCGAGTCGCGCCGGAGGCACCGGAAGCTGCTCGACGATCGTATCTCTTTCGAAAGTGCCGATTAGTTGACCCGGCCACTTGATCCGTCGATTGTTCGCGGTCTATGCGTTTTGCGACGCCGCAGGCGTTTCGGGGACAAGAAGGGTTACCACACATGGAGATTTTCACTTCCGCCGGCCTGACGGCACTGCTGCAGGTCATTGTGATCGACCTGGTGCTTGCCGGCGACAACGCTGTCGTTATCGGCCTTGCAGCAGCTGGCTTGCCGCTGGAGCAGCGCAAGAAGGCTATCCTCGTCGGCATTCTCGCCGCCACCGTGCTTCGCATCGTGCTCGCCATCTTTACGGTCCAACTGCTTGCGATCATCGGGCTCCTGCTCGCCGGTGGGCTTCTCCTGCTTTGGGTCTGCTGGAAGATGTGGCGCGAGATTCGCACTGGCGGTCACGAAGGCGTTGACGGGCTCGAAAATGCGGACGCCTCGGCCCCAAAGAAGACTTTCAAACAAGCGGCAACACAGATCGTGATAGCGGACGTGTCCATGTCGCTCGACAACGTCCTCGCCGTCGCCGGCGCCGCCCGAGAGCATCCGACCGTGCTCGTCTTCGGTCTGGCGCTCTCGATCGCGATGATGGGCATCGCCGCCAGCTTTATTGCCCGCCTGCTCAGCCGCTATCACTGGATCGCTTACATCGGCCTGGCGATCATCTTGTACGTCGCACTCGACATGATCTATCGCGGCACAATGGAGGTGTGGCCACACGTTGTGCCGGTGGCTCAGGCGCTGGCTGGGCTGTAAAGCGCTCCGGGAAACCTGCGTAACGGTTTTCCGTGCGGAAGTGCGTCATTTCAACCTGCGGCCGGGGCTCGGCCAAATAGAGAAGAAGGAGCGGCATTTCCGCTCCTTCTTCGCTTTTCCGGCCTTCGCCAACAGCACCGGCGCGTCAGGCGTTGTTTTCAGCCAGCTTAGGCCTTCTCTTTTTCGATAACAGACGGTTCGGCGCCGGCGCTTCCGGCTTCTTCCTCAGGCGTTACATCTTCGACCTTCATTGGGAACGGCGCGCCGATCCCCTCGTCACGAAAGCGCTCGTAGATCGCGACGCGAAGGTCGTTGCGAACGCCGCCGGCCGTCAGCACGTCAGCGACATAGATCCGCAATTCGAACGTCATTCGCTCGTCTTGGAAGGCCGTGAAGCCGACATTGGGAGCCGGATTCTTGAGGATCATCGGATGGGCTGCGGCGATTTCGTAGAGCAGTTCGATAACCCGGCGCGGATCGCTGGCATAGGTCACGGTCACGGCGATTTCCGACCGGCCGAGCTTGTTGCGGTGCGTCCAGTTTCCGACCGACGCGTTGATGAGCAGGGAATTCGGCATCATGATCGACTGATGCTGAAAGGTCTCGATCTCGGTCGCGCGGACGGAGATGCGCCGCACGAAGCCTTCGGTCGTACCGCTGACGATCCAGTCGCCCACCTTGAAGGGACGCTCCACCAGAAGGATCAGCCCCGAAACGAAGTTGGAGACGATGTTCTGCAGGCCGAAACCGACGCCGAGGGAGAGAGCGCCGGCGACGAGGGCGAGGCTCGAAAGATCGATGCCGGCGGCAGACAAGCCGATAAGGCCGGCAATGCCCACACCCATATAGCCGATACCGGTTCGTATGGAGTTGCGCACGCCGGCGTCGACACGACTGCGCGCCATGACGTTGCCGT
This sequence comes from Sinorhizobium sp. KGO-5, assembly GCF_036245905.1. NCBI lineage: Bacteria > Pseudomonadati > Pseudomonadota > Alphaproteobacteria > Hyphomicrobiales > Rhizobiaceae > Sinorhizobium > Sinorhizobium sp. KGO-5. The sequence goes on along the minus strand of NZ_BDIZ01000007.1, from coordinate 41,910 downwards.
CGATCCAGCGCTGCACCCAACGCGTGACGAGATAGCCGAGGGCAAAGAGCAGTACTCCCGCGAGAATGCCCACCAGCGAAATCGTGATTGTACCGATCCTGATTTCGGTCAGCACCTGATAGGCCCAGGACTCGATATCCGCAGTCTTGAAGCCCCACTGCATCAATATCAGCGGGATGAAAAAGGAGAGAACGAGCACATAGATGCCGAGACCGGCAAAAAGGCCGAATTGGTCGAGCGCAACCGGCTCCAGATGGAAGCGGCGCTCCAGATAACGCCCCGCTACCGTTTCGGCAAACGCGCCCTGCTTGGAGACAGACTTGCCCGTAAGGAGGCCGATATAGACCGTCACAAGGATCGCGCTCGTTACCGTGATCTGGGTCGCGATGAAACGCGCCAGGCCGACATAGCCCGACAATGCAGTCGCGATAAGCGCCGCCCCCAGCAGGAGGAAGGAGAGCGAGATTACCCGCGGCCAGGCATGTCCCGGTGCATCGTAAGGCTCATCGGCCCTCAGCACAGGCCGGATCCACGCCATCGACATCAGAATGAGACCGATGATGATGGATGCCACGAAGCTTTTGGCAATCGTCAACACCACCGGGGAACCGAGCGACTCGCTGATGCTGCCGAGCAGATAGTCGAGCCCGTTGACGAGCGCCATCGCGAAGATCGGCACCATCAGCATTTTGGCACCGCGATCCGAAACACGCACCAGCCGCCAGCTCGACCGGTGCGGCGATAGCACCGCGCCTGCCAGCCTGGCTATGAAGAACAGCACGACGCCCATGGCGAGCGTGATCGCAACGATGGGAGCTATATCGGGCCGCAAGACGTTGAAACTACTTAGGAAGAAGTAGCTCGACGTAGCGAAGGCTGCGAGCGCCAGAGTGGGGATGAGCGTCGACCAGAACGCAAGCGAAAGCTGCCGGAAATAGGTGGGCTCGTCGTCTTCCTCGTCGCGCATGAGGACCGGCGAAAAAAGCCTGTAACCGCCGACCAGGAAGAGCAGCGCGGCGCAGAGCGAAAGGAAGATCGCGCTCAGCAGCGGCACGCGCTTGTAGTTCCAGGCGAATGTCAGCCAACCGCCGATGCTGCGCGACAGTGCCATCGCTTCGTGCATCGTTGCAGTGATTGCCTCGCTCAGCATCGCCGCCGAGACATCCGTATGTCTCAGCAGAGTGTTGGAGAAGATCGCCCGGCGCGTCGCGGTGATCCGGTTGGCAAGTTTCCTCGCCTCGATCGACAGGTTCTCCGCCTTGCCCGTCAGAGCATTGACCGCCCCGCGCTCCGCCAGGAGCCGTTTTCGCTCATCGGTGATGACCGCGTCTTCGGGCGGCTGTCCCTCACCGGGAGGATCGCCGAGTTCCGTGAGCCTCGCCTTGATTTCGTCGAGCCTCGGACGAGTCGGAACGGAGGCCGCGATGATCTGCTTTGAAAGCTCGTCGACCTGCACCCTGAGTTCGGCGAGCATGGCGTCGTCGTCCTCGACGGCATTGGTACGCTCGATGAGACGCTTCAGCTCCCGGTCGGCCTGGGCAAGCTGATCCTCCGCCTGCTGCAGTACCGGCGATGCGGCATCCGGCGCCTGACCGGCCCCCGTTTGCTCCGCCCGCTGTGCCGGTTCGGCCTGCGGCGCAGGCTGGTCGGATTGGGCAGGCTGGGCCGGTGCGGCCGGCCGCGTTTGCTCGACGCTCGGCGCGGGCTCCTGCGCAACTGCGTATCCGCCGGCAGCAAGCGTCAGCGCACCGAAAGACAGGGCAATCGAAAGCGCCCTTAGTTTATCCAGGAGATGCAATTTCCTACCCTTCGATAATCCCTGCGCCGCGCAGAACCGCTCCAGGCTTCGCCGATGACCGGTCTGCACATGCATAACGGCGAAAAGATGCAAACCCTTTGAGATCTAGGCCGATCTGAACAGTCTCGCGGTTCAATCCCCTTCGGAATGCGCGGCGTAGTCTGCCAGCAACTGTTCGTAATCCTCCAGCGGTGGCAACGCCGCATAGCTATGAACGGCGGATGTGCTCACCCACGGCAGCTTTTCACTGGTCCAGGTTTCGATGAAAGGCCTGCACCAGCTGGGATCGTCGAGCATGGTCGCGCGGAGATTGACGAACCAGTCCATGCCTTCGGGGCGCGTGAACATCCAGCTCATGCAATGAGGACAGAAATAGTGGCGCGTTGCGCCATGAAGGCCGCCGATGACAGGCTCGCCGCGTGTGACCTCGAAGCCTTCGCTCGGAATGGCGACACTCAACGAGAACGCGCTCCCGGTCATTCGCTGGCAGCCGGTACAATGGCATGCCATCGTGAGAAGCGGTTGCGCGCTCACCTTGATGCGGACCTCTCCGCAACGGCATCCCCCTTGCCAGGGCAGTTCTCCGGCACTCATGTTTTCCTCCTGATCTCAGCGTTTTCCGCCATGGTTCATGTCTAGAACCCGGCGCCGGGCTGCGCGAGGTACTCTTCCTCGGCCGGTGACGAAGTGCGGGCCAAAATGCCATTGCGATGCGGGAAGCGGCCGAACCGCTCGATCACGTCCCGATGCCGGATCGCATAGTCGAGGTAGCCGGCGTCTCCTAGTTCCGTGAACAGCTTGACCGACATGGTCTGGTCGGTCAGGTTTTCGGAGTGTTCGAAGGGCATATAGAAAAACGCGCGCCATTCCGTCGGCACTGCCATGTCGGCGCTCGCGCCGATGGCGAGCTTCGCCTCGCGCAATGCCAGACAATCGGTGGCAAAGGCCAAGGGCGACCCGCGATACATGTTGCGCGGCATCTGATCGAAAAGAATGACCGCCGCCAGCCAGTTCTGCGGGGTCTCGCGCCAGACATTGTCGAGGTTTCTGGACAGGGCCAGGTGCGACGCCTGAAATCTCCGCGCGCACTGCTCATCGAGTCCGGGATCCGGCGTGAACCAGTGGTCATAGGAAAGTTCCGTGAACCAGAATTTCAGCACCTCTTCCGGCGTACAGATCTCGATATCGCCAGTCATGACGCCCACATGCCTCCCTGCTGCCAGAGCCATTCCACAAAAGTTACGCTTCCGCCGCAAGATAGGCGGCGATCAGGCCGTTTCCACCGAATGCCTGCGATTTTGCAGGCAATCCGTATTCGCGCGGTTCCATTTTTCCCCGGCATTCTAACGCAGCGGCCAGATCCACATCAGCATCGGCACCGCGACGATCACGATGACGATGGAAAGCGGCAGCCCCAGTCGTGGGTAGTCGCTGAACCGGTAACCACCGGGTCCCATTACCAGCGTGTTGCATTGGTGGCCGATCGGCGTGAGGAAGTCAGAGCCGGCACCGATCGCTACCGCCATCAGGAACGCGTCTGGCCTGTATTCGAGCGCCGTTGCAAAACTGGCGGCAATCGGCGCCATGACAAGGACCGTGGCGGCATTGTTCAGGAAGGGTGTCACCGCCATGGCCGCAACGACCATGATGGCAAGCGCCCCCGCAGGCGGTAGATTCACCGCCATCCCGCTCAGCCAGCCCGCGATCAGGTCCGAGCCGCCCGTCGTGCGTAAAGTGTCGCTGACGGGAATCAGCGCGGCAAGCATGACCAGAATCGGTCCGTCCACGGCGCGGTAAACGTCACGCAGAGGGATGACGCGAAACACTACCATGGCAAGCGCCGCGGCAAAAAAGGCGATTTGCACAGGCACGACCCCAACCGCTGTCGCCCCCATCGCGGTCGCCAGAACAAGCAGCGGGACGGTGGCACGGCGAATGGTGCCGAGCAGAATTTCCCGTTGTGCGAGCGGCAGGCAGCCGAAGTCCTGCAGGAAAGACGGCAAGTCCCTGCGGGTACCCTGCAGCACGACGATGTCGCCGGCCCGCAGCCTGATGCTGCCAAGCCTCTGTTTCAGTCGTTCGCCTTGGCGGCTGACCGCCAGCAGGTTGATGTTGTGATTGTTGAAGAGCGCCAGGCGCTGAGCCGACATGCCGATGAGCGGTGAGCCGGTGGCGATTACCGCCTCGATGGCTTCGGTCTCGGCTTTCTCCTTGTCGTTCGGCATCGGCGCACGATCGCCGGAGATCTTGAGCTTTGCCTGGGAGACGATGCGGTCGAGCGCAGCGGGACCGCCTTCGAGCAGAAGGATATCGTCGAGTTCGACGACGACATCGGGCAGCGGCGCCAGATGCGTGCCGCGACGGAAGACGGCGATCACCACGGCTCCGCCATCGCCGATCTTGACCAGATTACTGAGCGGCTTGCCGATCACCGGCGATCCGGCAGGGACCATCGCCTCGGACGTGTAGTCGGTGATCTCGATCGCCTGATGCATGCCGACCTGCTGACTTTTCCGCTCCGGCACCAGGCGATAGCCGAACAGCAGAAACACCGCGCCGACCAGTGCCAGCGAAGCGCCGACGGGCGTGAAGTCGAACATGGTGAAACTCTCGCCCGTCAGATCCGCACGCACCCGGGACACGACCACGTTGGGCGAGGTGCCGACCTGCGTCATCAGGCCACCGATCAGCGAGCCGAAAGCCATAGGCATCAGGAAGACGGACGGTTGCACATTCGAGCGACGCGCGAACTGGAACGCTACCGGAATCATGATCGCAAGCGCGCCGATGTTCTTGATGAAGGCGGAAAGGACCGTGACCGTGACGACGAGAAGAGCGAGCTGTGCCCTTACCGATTGCAGGTCCGGAAGAAATCGCTGGATGGCCGCATCGACCACACCCGAACGCGCCACGCCCGCGCTGACGATCAGTGCGCTGCCGACGATGATGACGATGTCGTCGCTGAAGCCGTCAAAAGCGTTATCGAAAGGAACGATGCCGACGGCTACCGAAAGCATCAACGCCGAGCAGGCGATGATGTCGTAGCGAAAGCGACCCCAAATGAAGAAGATCATCATGGCGCCGAGCACAAGAAACGAAAGGGTCTGTTCGGCGGTCATGGGCAGTACCTGAGCAGCGACTCGTCGGAAACCGGGGTTCTGTTTGCAAGCCCATTTACCGACACCGGATCAAACGCGCGATACCACCCGAAGGTTCGGGCGGCATTGCGCGAGCATCGGCGGGCTTCGGCCATTACATCGTTCAAAGATTTCTGCCTATGCAATCGAAATATCGCGAAATCCCCACGAAACGCGGGTGGTTGCCGCGACATGCCGAACTTCCTGCTTTCTTTGCACGTTGTCGAATAAGGAATAAGGTGGTGCAACTCATGTGAGGCGAAGCATGTACATGAACCGTCACGCGATGCAATCCGCCGCAGCCTACTGCATCTTACCCGAAACCGAAACGAAGGCGGAGAACCGCGCGACAATGCAAGCCGATGCAGGACATGCCCACACGTCCATCCGGAGGCGCGGTGCCCTGAGCACAGCTCTCTTCACCCTCTGCGCCGCCGTCGCGCTCAGTGCCTGTACATCGACGCAAACGGTTGGCTACGGTCCCAGACTGGAACCGATTCCCGGCAGCATTACCTATGGCGGTCAGCCGCGAACGAAGCTGACGAAGGCGCCGATCGGCAGCATGGTGCCGCACCAGTTCTTCGACACCTATGGTCACCGGGTTTACGAGACCTATGTCATTAATCCGGACCGCTCGTTGCGACTGACCAGCCGCCGCATAGATTACGACATCTTCAGCGACTGAACGCCGGCGAGAACCATGCAAGTGGCGAGGATCGTCATGAAATATGTTCTTCCTATCCTGTGCATGCTCACACTTCTGACCGGCTGCGAGGCGACCTCGATGGGCTATTCGCCCTATTTGGAGCCGATTCCCGGCAGCATCACCTATGGTGGCCAGCCGCGCACCAGGCTTACCAAGGCACCGGTCGGCAGCATTGTGCCGCATCAGTTCATCGACCGATTCGGCCGCCGGGTCTACGAAAGCTATGTCATAGAGCCGGACCGATCGTTGCGGTTGGTAAGCCGCCGCTATCGCGACCTTCCCCTCTTCGACGACGACTGAATTGGGCCGCGTTCCTGCGCTGGAGCACCCTGGAGCCTCTTCGAGGAAAGTGACGCCGGTCGGGCCAACGGATTGCGGTAAAAAAGGAACCTATTGCAACGGCGTCTTCAGCGCCGCTGCAACGTACTTACTGCGAAAATTTCTCTACCCTGCCTTCGTGAGCATCAGCACGCGTCTTGCCACATCGGCAAAGGTCACGCCGAGCGCCGCCCCGCCGATCCCGATAACGCCGAGAGCGCCCATCCCCATCAGCTTCCATTTGCGCACGTCCTCGGTCACCGGTTTCATCGCGGCAATATCGTCCTTGACGAGCATCATCGAGCCCTCGAGGGTCCGCATGCGCTCGACCAACTCGTCCATCCGGCGCGTCATGGATACGCGGCCGGCATCCGATCTGTCCTCCGATCGGCGCAGGTCCTCCCGCAGGTTCTTCACCTCGGCGACCAAGGTGCCGAGCTGTTGGTGAACGCCGGCGTCAATCATCTCCGCCCTCCCCGTGTCTCGCACACTCCGCCCTGGTCCAGACGGATGCCGCACAGAGGCCGACCACCGTGCGGTCGATCTTGCGCTGGTCGATCTGCGTCGCGCCGCGGGCGCCGGCAAGCTCAGTTCCCACGATGCTGCGAAGGCCGCTCACATCGGCCGGTCCCGAAGTTCCACAGCCCTCCAGAAGAAGAACAGACGTCATAGTCAAAGCGCTTCGCGTCAGCGCCCTTTGCTGCTTCATTGTTCTGCCTTTCGATGGAATTGCGGACCGCCTGCGCGGCATTCGAACGGATTTCGAGTATGGCCCAGGAAATTCCGGCCAGGATCAAGGCAGCGATGACCAGGTTGCTCCACGGAAACGTCATCGTGTGAGCCTCAAAGCGTCGCGGACCGCCGGCATCGACCAGATCGCGTAAACGGCAAAGCTGACGATTATGACGAGGATCGCAAGCTGCACCCGCCAATCCAGCGCGACGAGGTTCAGCTCCTTCAGCGCCGTGACGATCGTGCCGCCAGCCGTCAGCAACCAGGTCCAGAAGCGGCCGGACCGGGAAACCGGCTTGCGCGGGCGTGCTGGAACCACAACCGCCGCCGCCTCGCCCGCGCGGTCCCCCTCGACCTCTCGTGGACCGGCTGCCAGCACTGCGCGAAGCACGGCTTCCAACTTTTCCGGCCGCACCAGCGCTCGGTTGAGCCCGTCGCCGTCATAATAGGACTGCCCGCGCCTTATTCGCTGCCGGTCACCCTGGCTATCGGCGAGAACCGGCAGAGACGCCCATTCCATCGCCAGGCGCCTCGCAAATTCAACGGGGCCAATTTCGCCGGAGATAAAGCCGGCGAAACCACGGCGGTTCAGAAGGTGAAGGGCGAGCCGGTCCTGAAGCGCAGGATCGAAGCGCTGATCTCCGCCCAATCCCGGTACTTCCTGCAAAAGTCCGGAGAGCGTGGCCCGCATGAACTGATAGCCCCCCGCCGCACTCGATCCATGCGCCCTCGCCCACCCCTTCTGCGCACGGATCACCTCGGCGATCGCCATGTGCGTAAGCGGCTTTGTGAGCTTTCCCTGGTTATGTCCGTAGATCACGTCGTAAGACGCGCGGCCTTTGCTGCCGACTTCCGCCTCCCGGATAAAGTCGAGCAGCATCGCCGCGCCCGGAGGCACGGTTTGGGTCATGGGTTTCCTTTCTGCTGAAACTGCAGTTCGTCGGCGAAAAAAGGCGGACGAAGGCCTGTTGAGATTCGGGATACGCGCCGCGGCTTGTTTGATCTCCTCAACAGGCCTTCGTCCGTTGCGAGCTTGCTGCCGCCGAAGAAGCGCTTGGCGCTCTCGCCATGGACGCCCGTTGCGGATCGTTGCGCCATTGGATATGTGCAAGACTGATTCAACGGTAGAGATAAAATCAGTGCCCAAGCCGAAGGTTGTCGTCGTTTTCCCCGTCTACAATGGCGAAAAGACACTCACCAGCAGTCTACGGTGCATTGCCGAACAGACGTTCGATGGCTTCGAAGCAATCATTCTCGACAATAAATCGACGGATAAGACGGTCGACATAGCCGAGCAATTTTGCCGGTCGGATGAACGCTTCTCCGTCGTCAAATGCGCAGAACATGTAAGCGCGATCGATAACTTCGCGAGAGCAGTCCGGCTCGGCGCCGAACGTGGCGAATATTTTTGCCTGCGCGCATGCGATGACCATTCGTCGCCGGATTTTCTCGCGCGCTTGGTTGAAGCACTTGACGAAAATCCCGGAAAGCTTCTTGCCGCATGCTCGACGAAGCTGGTAGGGCGAAGCGGGTCCAGAATCAAAGCCCCGGACGACTCTGTCTTCGAATTCACAAGTAAATACGCATCAGGCAAGGTCCCGAGAAATCTAACGTTCCCGGCTGAGTGGATCTACGGTCTGTACAGAGCCAGCGCAAAAGATATGCTCATGGAACGCTGGTTCGAACTTGGAAATCCTTGGTGTTTCGCATCATACGTCGTTTCAGAACTTGTCGTCCGCGACCTCGTAGTGTACGTCGACGGACCAACATTCGACTTCACAGAGGGATCTGGCTCTGAGGCGCGTTATGGGGCCAAAAGTTTTCGAGATCGCCTAACTCAGAGACTGAAATATACTAAAGGCTGCTACAATCTGGTAAAAAAGCTTCCAGATGTCAGCTGGTCGACCCGGATGAAATTCTTTCGGATGTGTTGGAACGACGCGCGACGAAAGACTCGGTATAAGATTTTTTGGATTTTCTAATGTCATTTGATGGCAATTGTTTCGTTGCCACAGCGCAGCTTTGTATGTCGATCCGTGATAGGACAGGCTAGAGGTCGGCAGATGTGGACCACATGGCGTCAATCTGCTCGTCCGAGAGGCCGAGGGCGGTGCCAATGAGGTCTATGAGCGGATGCGCGCGGTTGAATGTGGTGGCGTATTCCCACTCAATTTTCGCAACCTCCTTCTCAGGACCTTCCTGCATTGTCTCAATAGCGGCCGCGACCTGAGCCGGAGTAAACCCGTTCTTGACGAGGCCTAGACGAAACCGACGGGTGGTCAGTAGCGGAAGCGATGCACGGACTTGCTCCGTCGTCGGCGGTACATAGCTTTGAACCGGAAAGTCCGGATGCTGCTTCATCCAGGTACGGATTGCTGGGTTCGCACCGATCGAGTCGTCAGGTGTGGAAACGTAGTGTTCGAAACGTTCCTCCACGCCGTTGATGCTCAACGTGAGATCAAGGTCGTAGATGCCAGGGGTCGGCGTATCCGTGACCTTGTGGACGGTGACCACCTCGAAAATCGACTTTTCCATTTAAGCGACCCTTTGCATGATGTTGTACTCGCCGTTGCCATTGACTACTCCGCGTGAGCGCCAGGTCCCCGCCAATGCTGCTCCGGCGCTCGGGTGGGTCGATGGGACGTAGTACCTGTTGATCGAATTGTGGAGGGTGGGGGTGCCGGAGGCATTGCGTGCAATGTTGGCGTCGTTACCCAGTGCCACAATATGGCCGAGCGGAAAGCTCGTGTCGTTGGCACCAGTTCCAACATAGACCTCCGCCGCAGTAAACCCGAGGGCATGGGTGTGGCTGGTAGAGGTGACGGAGTTTGTCGTCGAGTTGGTAATGTCGCCAGGCGTGCCGAGCGTCAGGGTGCGATCTGCGGCAAGCGTGCCGCCGCCGGTCAGGCCGTTGCCGGCGATGATCTGTTTTGCAGAATTCGCCGGCGTGTAGCCATAGATCGAGTTGAGGTCGGCCGAGGATAGATTTCCGGAGTGATAGACGACGTGCTCGGCGCCGTTGACCTGGAATTCCAGGCTGTCGACGCCGCCGGAATTCTTCAGTGTGAGGGCCGTGTCTCCGCCGGTCGCCGTATCGTTATAAATGCGAAGCCCTTGATTCACCCCCGTGCCGTCGGTGTGCTGGATATAAGCTTGGCGAGTGGCCCCCTTATAGAAGCTCACATACGGATCGTCGGTGGAGGCGGGGCCAACGATACGTATCGCCTCGCCGGGGGTGGTGATCGTATGGGTGCCGGTCTGGCCGAGCGTCGTGATGCCGTCATAGGCTCCGGCAATTCTGGCGTTCGGAACGGTTCCGGTCGTGAGATTGGAAGCGCTGTTCGCACCGAGATTGCCTCTCGCCGTCGCGGCGTCCGTCGAGCCCGTACCTCCTTCGGCGAGCGCAAGCGGTGTTGCCAGCGTCAGGCCCGAGGAATTGAGGCGGCCGACTTCCGTTCCGTTGACGTTCCACACATGAGAGGAGTTGGCCGGGACCGTATAGTTCAGGGTCGAACCCGTGATCGTGAATCCGTAACCGCTGTAGAGCTGGATATGCTTCGAAAGATCGGTACTCCCGGCAGCAACCGCATTGGCGAAGCTTATGCCCGACGAAAAATTCTTGCCCGCCATCGAGCCCGGAAGCCGTGCGTCGGAAATCGTTCCCGAGCTGAGATCCGAGGCCGATCCGGACGACGCCACTGCCGCAAGGCCGAGCGTGGTCTTCACGGCAGCGGCGCTGGTGTCGTCGAGGATCGTTCGCGCAAATGGCGTCAGCGCCGTGGTCGCATAGACATCCGATGCGGTCGTGTAGACCGTCCTGTCTGCGGCGGTCGTCAGCCCGGAGATCGACTGCAAACCGGCGTCGTAGGCCTGCACGTCCGCTCCGATTGCCACTCCGAGCGTCGTCCGGGCGGTAGCCGCATCCGTGTCGTCCAGGATCGCTTTGGCGAAGGCGGACACACCCAGGGTCGTCAGCGCCGCCGCTGCGTCTGCGTCGCCGAGGATCGTGCGCGCGAACGGCGTCAGCGCCGTCGTGGCATAGGCATCGGCTGCCGTTGTGTAGATCATCCTGTCGGCGGCAGTCGCGAGCGCGGCAATCGATTGCAGGCCGGCGTCGTAGGCCTGCACGTTCGTACCGATCGCCAATCCGAGATTGGTCCGGGCTGCGCTTGCCGAGGTCGCCCCCGTTCCTCCTGCCGTGACCGGCCGCGCGGCATTGGCGTCGGCGCTGAGGTCATCCACAAGCGCATTGTAGGGCACGCTCTGAATGGTCGTATTGGACACACCTTTCGTGCCGGCAGGTGGTGAATAGACTCCGCCTGTGCGTGGCATCGTAACCTCCATGAAATAAGGCGGCTCCGAAGAACCGCCCGTGGTTTCCCGTTTCGTTCATTCCGCTGGACTGCCGGCAACACTCTTCCTTGATTGCCTTAGCCCCACCAGCGCCACACCCGGCCCTTGGGTTGCTTCGACAAACTGACGTCTCAGGCAGGGTCGTACGACCACGTTGTCAACGCCGTATCGCGGGCTCAGGGCAAGGTCGGGAGGCACGCGTTCGGTTTGGTTCGGGTGTCCCTCACTTCTCCCGTACGCTGATTGTAGAATCTGCCGTCATCGAGTTTTGACCAGTCGCCGTTTCGCATGGCATCGATTTCAAGGCGTCCTCTTTCAAGCTCCATCAGTCGCACCGGATCGGACTGCTGCACCTGCTGCTGATAGAGTGTCTGCAGAATCGCGCGCTGCTCTTCGCTGAGGAACGGATTGCCGAGGGCTTGAAGTAGCTCCATCCGGGTCGGGGCTTGCGGCGCCTGCTGCTGCCCGATCGCCTGCGCCTCTGCGATCTGCTCGGGCGAGGCCGGGGCGCCGCCCATGAGCGCCGGCATGATGCCGCCCTGCGCATTGGCGAGCGTCCGGGAGCCTTGGAACTGCGCGGGGATGCCCTGCGGCACGTTCATGCCGGGGAATTGGGCCCGGTACTCAGGCGTCTGCTCGAAGGCGGCGACCTCTTCCGAAAGCGACGCTGAAGGGCTGCTTATCCCCGCACTCATGGCGTTGACCGCGCCCGCGGCGGTTTGATGCGGCATCCCGATCGAGGGATCGCGGCCGGCGGCTTTCTGCGGCTGCCCCTGTGAACCAAGGGCGCGCATGAACTTGCGTCCATAGGTGCCTGTGTCGGTTCCGAGCGTATCCTTCCGGTCTGTCTTGCCGACCCCGCCGGGGCCCGCGAACCACGCCTGAGCCGCGCCCTCTGGACCGAACTGCTGCACATAGCTGTTGAATTTGCCGTCGAAAATGGCGTCCTGAATCCGCGCGTCGGCCATGAACTCGTCCGGCGATACTTCGCGGCCGAGCACTTCGCGAGACCATGGGCCGACATTTGCCTCCATGATCTGGTATCGGCCGAGCGCGCGGCCCATTTTCGGATGCGTCGGGCCAATCGCTTTGTAGCCGCCGCTGCCTGCACTCTCGATCGAGGCGATTGCATCTCGATAAGCGGAAGACTGCGAAGATACAGGGCCAGTGCTCGCCGGTCCTGCCCCGGTCGAAACCATGCGTGACCCGTCCGCATCCGGCGCTTGACCGGTAATCCTGTTCACGATGCCTTGGAACACACTGTCGGCACCGGCCCTGCCACTCTTTTCGGCCTTGTCGGCGCGCCGGTTCATGATGCCCGCGACAATCCCGGAGCCGAGCGCATTGAGGCCTTCGCCGACGTTCCTGGGCGCAGCGGAAGCACCCATGATCGCCATGGCGAGATCCCGCTTGCGCTTGACGGATTGGGGCGTCTCGCCCGTATTCCCACCGAAGATGAAGGATGGAGCCATTATTTCTTCCTTCCAGCAGTGAAAAGCTTGCCGTAGTCGACTTGGCGGAGCCCGTCAGGGCGGCGCGACACTGCGTCCGGCCGCATCTTCTCGACTTCCTGGGCCATCACGCCGATGTGCCGCTTCCCGTCGTCGTGCTTGCCTTTATAGCGATACTCGTAGAGGCCATGGCCCTTGAGTTGGCCGACTTTCTCGACGTCCTTCTTCGCCCGCTTGTCGGAGAGCGCGGCGAGTTGCCCTCCGAAGCCGAGCAGGCCGCCGAGCAGGCTTTGCGAGTTGGCGTTGTTCTGCTGCCATGTACTGAGCTGATTCTGGTAGTTTTGGTTGACGAGACCGGCGTAGTCGACCGTCGGGACTTGCACCCCCTGCGTCGGCACGAAATTCGGGCTGCCGACCTGGGCGCCGGACAGGAGCGCCGAAATCTCGTTGACCGGCTGGTTGCGCTGGGCATAGAGCTCGTTCAGATATTGCTCTCTCTCCTGGTTCTGCAGGTTGAACTTCGCCTGCTGGGCGTTGAAGCGCTGATCGGCAAGCGCATTGTTGCCGGCCGTGGCGGTGTTCTGGTTCTGGTATTGCTGCTGCAGTGCGTTGTTGCCGAATTCGGCACCCGCCAATCCTTGGGTGAACTTCTGGTTCTGGGCTGCATTGCCGGCATCGAGTTGCGCCTTGTTCTGGCCGAACGTCTGCTCTTGGGCGGCGTTCGTGAACTGGGCGGCCTGCAGGGCATTGTTGAACAGCTGCTGCTGGGCGGCATTCGCGAATTGGCCGGAAGAAAGGGTTTGGTCGTACTGCTGCTGCTGGGCGGCATTGCGGGCCTCGAGCTGCGCCTTGTTCTGGCCGAACGTCTGCTCTTGGGCGGCGTTGGCCATCTGCATGTCGTTCGCGTTCTGCGCATATTGCTGCGCCTGAGCGGAATTGTAGAACTGGCCGATCCCCGTCATCTGGTCATAGGCCTGCTGCTGGGCGGAGTTTTGGAACATCGCCTGGCCTTGCGCGAGCCCGGCGATCCGGGACTGTTCCTGCCCCGCGCTCAGCGTCGCCCCTATCCGCGCGTCGTTCGCTGCGCGGTTCGCTTCGTCGATCGCGCGGTTATAGGCTTCGGAACCCGGCTGCAGGCCTTGGTTGCTGAGCTTCGTTTCGAGCGCCGCCCGGTCCCGCTCGAGCTGCGGGTTCAGCCGGTCGAGCAACGCCTGTTCGTATTTCGAGGTGTCGATATCGAAAGCATAGGACTTGGTGATGTCGCCTGCATTGCCAAGTGATGTCTGGATCTTGCCGGCATTTGCAACCTGGTTCTGAATGGGGCCGGCGCTCACGATCGCGCTTTGAACGTTCCCGGCGCCGGCAAGCGCCGTCTGAACTTTGCAGGTATTTCCAAGGCCCGTCTGGATGGGGCCGGCTCCGGCGATCGAGCTTTGCACGTTCCCGTAATTGCCAAGGCCGGTCTGAAGCTGCGGGCCGCCGGTGAAGCTCTGATACTTCGGCAGCCCGATCGCACCCGCGCTTCCCGCTGCCGGCGCCTTGGAGATGTCGAGTTGGCTGCCGAGCAGAGTGTTGAGCTTGCCCGATTGTGTGCTGGCAAGCGTCGCCATGCTCAGTTCGGCGGCATCGGTCTGGTTCTTGATGGCCTGCTGCTCGGGCGAAAGCGTTTGCGTTGCCGTATAGGTCGGCAGATCATATTCCTTGCCGTTCAACGGATCCGTCCATTTCGTCGAGCCCGTCTGCGAATAGGTCAGGTTGCCGTCGGGCGTCACCTGGTTGACGTTGCCGAGCGTCTGGTTGGCAATCGCCGTGCCGATATTGGTTGCCGTCTGTGCCGCGGCCGTCTTGTTCGGATCCGGAGGGCTTGGAGCTTTTTGCTTCCCCATGGCGTCTACCTTCTGTTGACGGCGTGGCTGCGCCAGTCGTCATCTGTGAACGTAAAAATGATTTCCGCTTCCTCCCGGCCCCTAAGGCGCGGGATGCGGTAGGCCTTGAAGCCGAAACGCTCGGCTATTTCGATCATTACGGTGTTGCGCTCGGAAACCCTGAGAACGACCAACTGGCAGCCGATCTGGTCGAAGGGGTAGCCGAACATCGCTTTGAGCATCGGGCGCGTCAGCCAGCGCTTGCTGGTCGAAGCGGACGAAAGCTCTATGACCCCGGCCTCGGGCGTGTAGTTGTGGAAGACGATGCCGGCGACGAGGTGCTCGCCTTCGATCATTCCCAGTGTCGTGAAATGCTCGAAGCCGCGGTCGCAGCCGGGAATGCGGCTTGCGACGAACCGGGCTATGGTCTGATTGACGGCGGGGTTCGATGCCCCGCCCCAGATCAGGCTCAAGCGCTGGCCTCCCCGACCGAGACTTGCACCGTGGCGAGATCGACCTCGATATCGAGCTTGAATTTTCCGCCCGAGGTGATCACACAGCCGGCAGCCAGCATGTCGCCAGCCGCCCGGACGTTCTGCCGGAATTCGTAGCGCCGCACCTGTGAAACGCCGTCCCAGATCGCCACGTCCCAGAAACCGACGTCCCATTCGGACGAGGTTGCATCGCCTTCGGTCGCGGTGGCGAATGTGGGCGTCGACCGGTCGTGGTCGGCACGGGCAAACAGCCTTACCTTGGGGCTGGACTTCGCTCGAAAGTACATATGCGCCATCGTGGCCGTCGCCCGCTGGCCGAACCGGCCGGCCGGCGAGAACTGCGAAAGATAGGTCGCCGAGAAGGCCATCCCGTCATCCGTCCCGCCCGCATCTCCCTGCCACATAACGCCGTCGAGCGAGCCGAAGAACAGCCCGCCCTGCAGCGTCTCGTAGCAGAGCGCCTGCCAGTTGCTGATCGTCGACCAGCGGCCGGTCAGCACGTTGAGGACGAAGGTCGTGTCGGTGACCACGGTGTTTTCCGGAAAGGCCACGAAGACGAGGTTCTGTTCCGGCCACTGCGTCAGCGTCCAGCCGCTCCCGGTGGCGTTGGCTGCCTTGCGCCAGTCATCCTCGATCGGGCGAGAGACGGACACCAGCGAAAGAGCCTGCCGGTCGCGCTGGAACACCTGCGACATCGGCGTGAGTCCGTCCGTCGTGGCAACGAGAATGTCGCCCCCTGCCCTGATCCAGGCATTCTTTCCGAGCGGCTTTCCGATCTGATAGACGCCTTTCAATGCAAAGTCGGAAGCGCTCGACGGATCGGACCCGGCATAGACCGCAATTTCGCCCTCTGTCGAGACGAACACGCACATGTCGCTGAGGCCGTCCCCGCTTTCCAGCGACCAGGAGAAGCCGGTAAGTAGTGAGCCGCCCTTCTTCATCACGCCGCCAAGGGGAAAGACGGAAGCGGCGCCACCGACCGCGTTGACCGCCAGGTAATAGGCGTCAAGCGTCGCGTTCTTCAGGAAGAACTGCCGGTTCTTGAACAGCCAGCCGTAATTGAGCTGCGGCATCGTCGTGCCATCGGTGAAGGTGATGGCAGGAGAGGTCGTCCAGCTCGCGCCGTTGTAAAGCTGCCGGTTATTGGCGCCGTTGAGGCACACGAGATAGGACGTGCCGGCATTGGTATGCTGAAAGGCGCACCAATCACCGCCGCTCATGCCGGAAACATCCGCCGCGGTCGTGATCGGGGGCGCGGCCGGCGACGTCATGTTGTAGATGCCGGCGTTCGTCGCCATGAACAGCTTTTCGTTGCTGCCGTATTTGTATTTGAAGGCGCTCTTGATATCGCCGCCGTCTACCGCAAGACCTTGCTTCTGCGAGCCGCCGCGGATCTTGCAGCCCATCAGCGTCGGGAAGAAGTTGCGCAGCACGGTGGCCGAGCCCGGCTCTTGCGACGCCATGTCCGCGGTCGTGACCAGCCCGCCCTTGGGCGCAGGGAAGGTCACCGGCTGCGATGTCTGTTGACGGCCGATGGATACCGCCCCGCGATTGGATTGCCCTATACGGGCCGGCCTTGGCTGAATTCTCATTGGGCGCCCCTGTCGGCGTTGATCTCCTGCGCGAGGTCGGCTTCGAACTCGGCAAGGTTGTCCTCGTAGGCGAGGCCTTTTTGCCTCTTCCAGCGCCACACGATGCCCTTGACCAGCAGTCTCTCGGGGAAAAGCGTCGTGTCATCGTCTGCCGAAAAGGCATCCTGCGGCCCATCCGGATCGTGCAGAATCCAGTTCTTCGAGACGTAATCGATGACGGCGCTCGCGGCAGCAGAGGCCGGCGAGAACAGCGCCTGCCCGCCTCTGATGAAGAAATATGGCTGCGCCGCGGATATCCGGGCGATGACCGCCCACTGGCCGGAATTGGTGACGGGGCGGACGAAGACGCCGGCGGCTGTCCTGACCGGGCCGCCAGGCGTCAGCCGCTGGAAATCGTCAGGTAGGGTCACCGGCGAGGCGGCAGCGGTGTGCGCCTTCAAGAGCTTCTGCCAGTCGGCGCGGCGGGCGATCTCGTCGCCTGCCTCCTGCGCCATGGCAACCATCGTCTGCGCGTTCGGCTCGTCGGAGCCGTAGACGCTGTCGAACGGCGAGAGCGAGACGATGTCGCAAACTCGATTGACTGCGGAAAGCAGGGTCATAGCTCGCCTTTCCCCGTCCCGGTTTCCTTGAAATCTGCCAATCCGCCGGTCCCGGCGAGATCGATCAGGTGCTGCGGATATCCGAGATCCTCGGGGCCGACGAGCTTTGCGCCGGGCTGTGGCGCTTCGCCCGTGATGAGCCAGTGATAATTGCGTCGCGCTTCGTCCTCGATCCCGTTGATCGACATGGTGTCGGTGAGCTGATCGATGACATGCCCCGTCTCACGGGCAAGAACGCGCTCATGGGCAAGAACGCGCGGGATATCGTCCGGATGAAGGTCGGCGGAAAGAAGGACGCCTCTTGGTTCGCCCGTATTGAGATCTATTTCCGTTGCGCCGTTTGCGCCTTGGATCTTGCTTCCATGAACTTGTCTAGGAAACTCTCCTGTTCCCCAAAGGACAATTCGACCGAGTCCCTCGTTGCCGAGTACGGTATCAGCCCCGCGCACATGCGTACGGCCCGCGACATAGCGCGCTGTGAGGGGTCTTCCGTCGATGTCTTGCAGCAATCGTCCTGATTCATCGGCGATTCCTCGTTCGACATAGCTCTTTTCTCCTGCGGGATAATCCAACTCGACCGGCCGCTGAGGCAAAGTTGGAGGATCATACTCCATCTCCTGTCGGGAGGAAAGTGACCCAGCAATCTGGGGTTGCAGGCCCTCAGCCTGCGGCGGAACGCCATCGAGAATCATGGATGCGATCCGCTTCTTCGCCGCATCGGTCATGGCGTCGCTCCTGCGATGACTGTCCGCGCATTCCCGCAACGGGCGCGCTCGTCTCCGATCGTCGTCTTCTCCTTGGCTTCCCCCATGGTCTTTCCTCTAAAAGAAGGGCGAGCCGAACCCGCCGCTTGTTGATGCGGACCCCCATTCAAGACGTGGGCATATGTTCAAAACGTCCGGAGCCGCTCTCGAAATCGGACAGGACTTGCACCGTGTCCAGAACACCCGCTCGGCAAAGCACCGGATGCTGCCGACGATGTCGGATGGCAGGCGGCATCAATCGCACGCCGCGGCGTCGAAGCTTCGTTCAGCATTTTTTTGCACGATTCAGTCGTGAAGATATTCGCTCATGCGGTTCTCCTGTGCCGCGGTAAATGCGCTCCGGTGCGGGCTTGCAAAAGCCGCGGCCGGGAGTCTTGCCGCGTCGGCACAATGGCTCGTGCTGAAAGCTTGCTCTCGATAACGCGTCTCGATACGCTCCTCCGGCTGTGCCTCGACGTCCGTTCGTGGAGGCTTATCCGGCGGGGAGAAAAGGCATGTCGAACGAAGAGTCGCAGGCGAAACCGGCGGGTGCCGGGCATACCTTCCTGCGGTCGTCTCTCGACGCCGTTTTGAAATGGTTTGCCCCCCGGAAGCCGGAGGCCGCGCCGAACGCAAAATCGTCGCCGGCATCGACCGAAGATCGCGAGGCGGTGGATGAGTCCGCCCCCGATCACGAAATCGAGCGCGTCGTGGACGGGATGTCGCCGCAAGACAAGCTCGCTCTCTGCCTTGAAATCGGACACATGATCGACCGGAAGGTCGGTGGAATACCGCTGGCCGGGGCAGCCTTGATGCAAGCGCGCCGTATTTACAACGATATGCACACTCCCCCGGACGATCCGCGCATGGTCCGGCAGGAGCAGAGCGGCGTGCCCATACCGGAAGAACACTGGGTCGGCCCCGAGAACCACGGATATCAAGGCGACGCCATCCGCCGGGAATATGCGGCCATTTCGATCTGCGCCTATTTGCTCGATCCGAACTATATCAAGACGGTGGGGCCGGACATTGCCTTTCTTATCCGTGACCAAGTCAGGCGCCACCCGACGCTCAAACATATTATCCGGTTCAACTGAACCGTCTGCGAAGATAGCCCGCGAATGAGCGATTGAACGTCGGCGGCCAAAGCAGCGCGGGACTGGCTTCGCCTGCCACCCCGCATGGCGAGCAGGTCATCGGCGAGAAGACAATCGCCAGGGTCACGGCCAACTCTCCCCGGTCCTGCTTCCTTTGGCGTCGTATCCAGCCAGGCCGTTGGACCCGGCCGCGGTAACCCCAAGCCGCCAACGCCGTTGAGCCGCAGAATACCCTTCAGTTCCGGCGTCTCCCGGACGATCGGCCGCAGCATCTTCGCCAGATCGGGGGCATCCGTCTTGGTGCCGTTTGCGTTGCTCATATAGGCGGCAAAGGCTTCCGCGGCATATTCACGCTCGGCGGTATCGTCTGGATAACCCTGCTTCTGCGGCGTCACCTGGTATTCTTCTTTTACTGGCACGCCTGTACGCTCCTGCATCACCATCCGCGGATTGTCCGGATGCATGTTGCGGTCGTTGTAGATTCGGCGGGCCTGGCGGATGACCAGCTCCCGCTCTTCGGGAGGAAATGGCGTCCGCCAATTCCTGATGATTTGTGCGCGAAGGTTCGACGCGTTCGTCAGCCAGGAGAAAATCAAGTTCTTCGTATCCGTCATGGCGTCACCCCTCCAACGACCATCTTCGCATTGCCCCAGCGGGTACGCTCGTCTTCGACAGTGAGCCCGGAAAGCGCGAGAGACATAAGCTGCTGCCCCGCCTGTGCCTTGGCGGCATCGCGCTCCCAGATCGCGATTTCTGTCACCAAGGCATAGAGGTACACGTCGGCCGCCTTCTCCAGCAGCCAGTTCGTCGGATTCGACGGCGCGAGCGCCGGGATGCGGGCGTAATAGGTGACCGTCAGCTCATTGTCGGAGACCGGGCGGACCTTGATGGTGCTGCCGACGATGGCGTAGCCCGCCGGCGTGCCGCTGCGGTCCACGCAGCTGTTCGTCAGTTGCTGCAGCGATACGGCGCGAATCGGAATTCCCGAAGCGTTCCTGACCTCGCGCGCTTCGAGGAAATCGGCCGGTAGCGTGCCCTCCCCGTCGATCAGCGCGATTTCATCAGTCACTTCCATGTCGGCGACGCGAAGCCCGCGGTTGAGCGGCGTAAAGGTGACCGCGATGGCGCCGCGCGTTGCATTGGTGCGGGTAATCCCTTCGAAATAGACGTCTTCCGGCGGCTCCTCGTCGAACCAGACGTAATCCACCGTATTGGCCTGCCATTTGGCGCGCCCCTGTTCGTATGCCTTGAAGAGCAGCGTCGAGGCTCTGCCCGAAACATGCCGCACCGTCACGCTGTCGAGAGCACCGGAAGCGCCGGCGCGGCGCGTCGTCGCCTTGATCGCCGCTTTCGGGAGAAATCCGGTGCCCCACTCCTCCTCGTTGAGGGGCGGCCCGACCAGTAGCCGTTGCACGCCGTCGCGGGTCAGTTCATAGGACTCCGAGCCCGCCAGCAAGACGATCGGCCGGTCGAACCGCCGGCCCTGCCACCAGTCGGGATAGCGCCCGGTCAGGTGCATCGCCGCCTCCGCTGCGCCGGCCAGCGTCTTGCCGAGCTGGTTGCCGGCCATGAACAGCCTCTCGCGAAAAGCCGCGCCCGCCGCATGGAACTCCCGCTGCTTGGCATAGGGCCGGTAGGCGGCAAGGATATTCGTTCGTTGCCGCCTGTGGAGCTCCGCCATCAGCAGCATCTGTTCCCTGAGCATCGCGGAAAGGCCGGACGCAATTGTCCCCTCGGATGGGTTGGATACGCTCATCCGTGATCACGCCTCTATATTTTGCGAATTGCGGTCGTAGCCGGCGTAAGCATCGCTTCGTCTTTGCTGGACTGCGCCGGAATAACATCAATAATGTCCCCAATGCCGTGCTGACATACGAAGCGCCGATGGGAGAAAATCATGATCGAAGGCCATTGCCATTGCAGGGCGGTCCGCGTCGCGGTCCCCGTCCGCCCGGAGACGCTCGGCGATTGCAACTGCTCGCTCTGCAGCAGGCTCGGCACGCTTTGGGGCTATTACCCTTCCAGCGAGGTCAGCATCACCGATCCTGAAAGAAAGCTCGTCGGATATGTCCAAGGCGACAGGACCTTGACTATGCACCACTGCGGCGTTTGCGGCTGCATAACCCACTGGTCGCCGGCCGGCCGCAGCTCACCGCGCATGGGGGTCAACATGCGCGTCTTCGATCGTTCGGTCTGGGAAGACATCCCGCACCGCCTTATCGACGGCGCGAGTTGGTGAAATCGGCTCTGTGTGCCTCGGGCCTTCAGATTCTGCCCATCAAGAGCAAGATCAACAGGACCACGACCAGAACGCCGAGAATTCCCGAAGGGCCGTATCCCCAGCCGGACGAGTAGGGCCAGGCCGGAATGGCGCCGATCAAAAGCAGGATCAGAATAATGAGGAGGACGGTGCCAAGCATATTGCGGTTCTCCCTTGCACGATCGAAATTTCTGCGAACGAAATCACGCGCCAAATCGAGTTTCTGCAGCGACTTTTGCGCGCCTCCGAAGATGTGGGTGCGCTACAAAGAACATCGTTCATCCTACGAATGCGAGAAGTCAGAATATGTTCCACGCCCCACGCGACCCATATGCGGGCAACACTCAATCAGAACGGGCAGTTTCCTTGGAAGCCTGGTCCTCGTTTTCCGATTTGTCACATCTGGAACAGCGAGGCGGCGTGAAAGGGCCTTTTATCTGCATGTTCTCATACGCATGAGAACATGCTAATTTTCTTTTTTTCTCGGAGGGGAAACCGATGCCACGTATTGCAAATCTTTATTTCAGAACGGCGATTGTTTTTTTGATCCTGGGCATTTCGATCGGCCTGCATATGTCGATCACAGGCAACCATGCCGCAACGGGCGCCCACGCCCACGCCAATCTGCTCGGCTGGGTAACCATGGCGATTTTCGGCGGCTATCACGCGCTTAATCCTCAAAAGGCGGCAAGGCGGCTGGCGGTGATTCAGTACGCCGTCTACACCTTCGGGGTGGCCGTCCTGATCCCGTCGCTCTACCTGATGCTATCCGGAAACACGGCCGTGGAGCCGATCGTCGCCGTTTCGTCGCTCATCGCCTTCGCTGGCGTTCTGCTCTTTGCCGTCATCATCTTCTCGAGCAGCGAAGCGTCTGTTTCGGCAAGAGTGGCGCCGACGCATTAAAGCTGCACTTTCGCGGGCGGCACGCGCTTTCGCAGGCCGCCTGCCCTCTTCCTGGCGGGAAGCAGTGGCCGGATCGCAGCGTCCAGCGCGCGGATCCGGTCGATGATCTGTTCGTCCGACAAATCGTCAACCCCGCCGGTTGCGGCACTCAGGTCCTTCGGCAGAACCGAGGCGACGAGCTTCAGATAGGCTTCCGGCTTCTCGTCGCGAATGCGAGCGATGACCTCGCTGCCATGCTGGGCGAAATCCGCGCGCACGGCACCGAGAAAGCTGCTCCCCAGCGGGCTGCCCTCACCTCTCGCAGCCGGCATGCCCGCCGCGTCCGGCGCTTCCGCCTCCGGCATGGCGCTCTGATCTTTCATCATGAATTTCTCCGCTCCTCGTCCTTCTCGGGCCGGCAGCTCATGACCACAATTTCTGGAACAATCTTCCCGCCATATGCAATCCATAATTGCGCCAGTATCCCGGATCAGATTGGCGCAACAGGACTGTGCCGCCTCGTTTATCGAAGAGAAAACCGCCACGCCAGGAGCGAATATGCGCCGAAGCCTCGCCACCGCCTTTCTCATTGCCGCATCGACGATCTCCGCCTCTGCGGGGGAACGGGGCGAACCGCAATACTTCGTGAAGGCCTGGCTTCAAATGCCTGACAGAAGTTTCGAGCACACGAGCGGCTGGTGCGATGGAGAAGATGATTGTTTCGTGCCGATCGGTGAGCACGTGATCCAGTTGCGGGATATGTCGGCCTCATCTTACTCATTCAGCTTTTGGAACGACCCCACGCAGCAGGATGCCTGCTGCGTGAGCCACACTGGTTTTCCTACGTTGCGCCTTTGGAGCGGACGTCCCCGCGTCGTTCCTCTTTACTACACCCCGAGAGTATCAGGCGACCCGGGGCAGATACTCTTCGGCAATCTCGTCATAGCAGTCGAGTACTTGGGCTAACCGCCTCCGGTCGCCGAAGCCAGGTCTCTGAAGCGGATCCCTTGGGAAAGCATGTTGGATGCCGCCTGTTCCCGCCATCTCGATAACGCCTGTTTAAGTGTCATCGTTGGCCCAGGAGGGGCTGGCCCTTCCTTTCACTCATGGACTTCTCCTCATGAACATTTGCGTTTCGCGGGTATTGCGGTGGATCAAATTCATTTGCGGCCGGCGATGCCGCCCACTCGCCCGGCGCCGCTGGCGCCTGGATCATGCGAGATATTGGGGTCAACGCGTCTTCACGCAGAATCCGCTTCGCGGATTCGGGTGACGCGGAAGCGCATCGCCGGCCGCACACGGCGCCGCGGCGTCTTGGAACGCGCGGCATCGCCGTGAACCATGGAAGTGAGGAGCGCGTGGCGCCGAGAGGAGCGCCGGACGTTTTCGAGGTCGCCTTCGCAGGATCAGAGCAGGATTGCAATTCCTCCTCCGTGCTCATCCCTGTGCTTGTCGCAGGGATGAGGAGATCGGGAGGGTGGACATTACGGCAGCTGCCGTCTGCGTGTATTTAAGCCATCTTGCCGACTGCGCGGCCCGGTAAACATATCGGAGGACTGCAATCCCCTCCCTCATCTCTGTGCTTGTCACAGAGATCCAGCAGCGCCGCGTCTGCGGCGCGGGAAGCGTTCTTTCGGCTCAAGGGCTTGGTCTCACTGGACCCTGTGACGAGCACTGGACAACCCGGGGCGGGTATCAGAATCTCAACAAGCCATAGATCGCAATGCTGAAGCCCTGAGAGGATAAAATTCCTATCCTTGATTTATGGAATACCGCAAATGCCCCTCGGTTCGCAAGCCTTCGTCATGCCAAGAGCGCTTGTTTTTCGATTTTCCCACGGGAAATCTCTCCGATGTCTCACGGCGGACCGCAGGAGGTAAGTTCGCCTGCTGCTGCCAACGCGCGGCCCGCTATGAACCCGCTGCTCGGATGCCTGCTTGATGAAGAGGCTGCTCAAATTTTGTTGTACAGATGTATATTATAATTTCCTTGCATAAGACATTGGCCTCTGCTTCAATCCTGAAAGGCTGATGCTTGAGGGCTTGGGTATATATTTCGATAATGATGTCTCGGATGAACGGCAGCGATCGGTTCGCTATCGTTGCTCGATGTCGGACGACGTTTCGTGCCGAGGCAAAACACATTGCTTTGAACATTACTATAGAGACTGAAATTTAGGCCAGTATCCCGATCGTCGGGGAACCACGACAGCCCGCAATGCATTTGCCTTCCCGAGAGAAGGAGCTTCGTCCATGCGCAATCCTTGGATCTATGTCGCCGTCGGTTTCATCGTCGGTGCCGGCTTGTTCGTCACCACGGCCTGGCACCGCACGCCCCTCGCCGAATCCGGTCAGTTCGCCAGCGTAAAACTTGAAAAGACCGACCGCCTGCAGGGTGGCGTCCAGACTTCGTTCGTCATGGAGCGTTTCGGCCCGGTTAAATCCGTCGAGTAACCGGGCACGACGTTCAAACCTGCACTGGACCATTTACAGGTGCGGCAGGCAGCGCTTCAGGCATGCCGGGCACCGCCGCGAACTCTTGCTTTCCGCCGCCGGATGCGCAAGTTACTCGCGCCGGGGTCATGCCGGCGCTGAATGGCGAACGAGGAAGACTGCGGTGAGTCCAGATAACAAGCCCGATGCCGAAATCAGAGTCGAAAAGCGAACGAACGGGCGCTGGGCCTTCGTCCTCAGCTATCGCGGCGTCACCTATCCGGCCCAGGGTCAGTTCGCCACTCAGCTTCAGGCGCAGTCCGCGGCTTACGTCGCTGTTAAACTCCTGCGCAAAACGCGCTGAGGGGTTACCCCCTCTAATTGTAAGGCGAGTTACACCGGCGGCGCCCGCCGTCGAAGGGCTGAAACGTGTCGTCCGTAGCGCGATACGAGGCGTACCGCTCCTGGCACCAGCGAAGATGCGCATTGGCGTCGAACTGCCCCCTTTGCCGTTGGCGCAGGCGCGATCTGTCCACCGCCCGGGGCGAAGGGCCTCCCACCGTCGCACCGGGGCCTATGCCGATGTCGGGAGCCCTGCCGCGATAGCGGGAGCCGTAGTTCGGATATCGCTGTTGCAGGAAGTCGCGGTATTCCCTCTCGATGAAGAGATCGTGGTTGCTGGTGCCCGCGGGACGACCGGCGCAAATTCCCGTGCTGCAGGTCTGGGCTTGTGCCGGTAGCATACCTGTCGCTACGGCAATCACCGCAAAGGCGAGCATTGCTGAAGCTTTCACGGACTCACCTTCTTTCTGCTCCGGGGAAACGGTCGATGTGCCTCGCACATGCTCGTTCGAGGCACCTTCGCATTGAAAGCATTTAACCTCTATTCGCCCAAAAGTGCAGCGGTTTTGGGACGATGGTTTGCCCGGCATTCTTGTGGGCACGGTCTGAACCGCCTTAGGCCGGATCGAACTATAGGATATTATTCCTATTATGGAGTAAACGAAGTATCCTTCTTCCCATATTCACGCAAGCCCTTTTCGAAGAGGAGGGCATTCAGGCCCCGCTTCAGCCAATCCAATTGGGCTTCCGGCATCATTCTCAACCCTTCGTAATCCATCACGCAGACGTTGAAGACGGTGGCTTTCACCTGCCGCCCCTCCTCGCATCCGAGCAACAGGCCTTCAAGCCTCATCATTCTCTCCGCCGCGCTCTTCGCCTTCACGGCGCGAGCCTCGCTCGGCTCGCTTGCATGTCCTCTTACGTGGCCGATCTGCTGGGCCCTGACGCTTGGAAACGGAATGCCGGTCAAATGATAATAGCGCACCATCGCCGCCGCGTAGTCGTCGCCCGCCTCCCGCTGCTGCTCGGTAATCCGCCCGTCTAGAAACAGCCGGCCGAGCGTGTAGCCGGCGAGCGCGCCTCTGGTCTCGAGGCCATGCATGCGCTTGCGCGCTGCAAGCGCCACAGCCATGGCCTCCTTTTCGCTTTCCTGTTTGGACCACTCCGGCTTTATCTTGGCGCATGCAAAGCGCTCGGCATTGGCCTTCCGCGGCCGTCCGAGTTGTGCCTTGCGCTTTGCACGCAATTTCTGAGCCTTGGTCAACATGGGAATCCTTTCGAGCGTGGTGATTGAGACATCCGTTGCGGGCGACCTGCCGTGAAGCGGCGGGACGTGACGGTATTCAGGGTGAACTGAGGGTGGGTATGGAATACGAGCCGCCGCAAGGCTCAGCCGACGGTGTCATCTCTGGAAGCTGCCCGGCTTCCGGCACCGCCATCATTCACGACCGCAAGCACGGTCGTGTGGTCTCTATGGAAGATGCGGCCGATCCCCGCCAGCGAGAGATCCCGGCGGCGCTCATAGACCGCGCGCATGCAGGCATGCCTCGGCTTCACCAGCCGGCGCTCCCGGCGCACACTGATGATGTCGTCCCAGCTAACACCGGGAAAATCCTCGAGCACGGCGGCAACGATCTCCTCGATCGGTGCTCTGCCGCGGCCGTCCTCATTCGACGCACCGTTATCTCGGCTGCCAAGCAGAATTCGGGCCTGGGCGAGCAGCCGCGCTCCCGCATCGGCGAGATCGGCTTCCAGTCTCGCAATCCGCCGTCCTTTCGCTTCGTTGTCGGAAGCAAGGTCGACCAATTGTCCTTCGAGCTCTTTGATGCGCGCAGATCGGCCCATCGCTTCGCTCGGGCGAGCCAGCCGCTCCCGCACGGCGCGATAGTGTCGCGTCTGCCTTGCCAGTTCCGAATTCTCCGCCACTGTTCTCGAACTCCCCTTTCCCGTGCTCCCAGCAGTCGCGGTGCCTCCGCAGCCGCGACTTGACTTTACCAATGACATCTATAATGTCGTGTTGTCAACATGATTTATGTTATCAACATTGCTAAGTCCCGTGTCATGAGCGAAAGAGCTGAAAGATTGCGCGAGGCGCGCGTCAAAGCGGGCTATCGGTTCGCCTCCGACGCAGCGAATGCCTTGGGCATCGTGGCCTCGACCTATCGCGCCCACGAGAATGGGCAGAACGAGTTCGAACTCAGCGAAGCCGAGATCTACGGCCGCAAGTTCAATGTCGACCCGCTTTGGCTGCTGACCGGCACCGACCGCCGAAGCTCCACGGGCTCCGCGACCGGCTCGACAATGGCCGAAGTCGACGCGCCGAACGCCCGGATCGGCGCCAAGGTAATCGGCCAGGGGGAAAAGATCCCGGTCTTCGGTCAGGCAGTCGGCGGGGTTGACGGTGAATTCATAATGAACGGCAACGTGCTGTACGAAGTCATGGCGCCGCCGATACTCTCGGACATCTCGGGCGCCTATGCGGTCTCGGTTTCAGGCGATTCGATGTACCCGCGCTACGAAGACGGCGAGGTCTGCTTCGTTGATCCCAGCCGCCGCGTCCGGAAAGGCGACTACGTGATCGCTCAGATTCGGCTGGAAGAAGGCGGGGCCCTGCTGGCCTACGTCAAGAAGTTCGTGCGCCACAACAGCTCCGAACTGGTTCTCGAGCAGTTCAACCCCCATAAGGAACTGCGCTTCGAAGCCTGTACCGTTCACTCCGTCCATTATATCGCGCTCGCCGGCAACGCCTGAGAGACGCAAAGCCCCCCCAGTCGTCGGGCGAAAGTCGAACCAGCGAGCTTATTCCTTTGCCGCACCCCGACGGCATCACTCATGTCGGCTGGCTCAACACAATTCGTGTTGACATGTATCGTGTCAGATGCAATGTTGGGTGAACACAGGGCAGAATTGCACGGCGGACGAACGCCGGCAGCGATACGAGGAGAATAAGCGCCACATGTCCCTCCCCCGCATCAGATCCGATCTTCATGGCCAGGTCGACGAACTCTTCGCCGCCGACTTTCTCCGTTCAACCGACGCGCAGAACCAGATGGCGCTCAAGTGCTTTCTCTCCTCCGCCTATTCCAGCCTGGCTTCGCTCGCCTGGCATCTTGGTGCAGATGGGCATATCTTCCAGCGTGAAGCCCGGCCCGCGTCGGATCTCGTCGACGACGCCTTCTTCGCACTCAATCGCGAGCGCGAGTTCGGCAGCGGCGCGGATGCGAGCCAGGTCCAGCGGCAGCTCGGTACGCACAATCCCCGGCAGCAATTCGGAGGCGCCCTGTGATCCGCGCCGAGACATATGCCGTCGTCAATCTCGCTGCCCTCAATCTCATCGAGGCTGTCAGTGCCGCCTACTTCGTCACCGAAAGCCAGGCCATAGCCCGTCATGAGTTTCGCGCTCGCGAAATGCTGAAGAAAATCGCCTTCGCTCTCGGCTATGATCTGGCTGAAGCGGCGGCGCAGGACGATCGGCCGCAACGGAGAGCCGGCGCGGAGTCGCCGCAGGCACGACCGGGTCTCAGGCTTGTGTCCGCCGAGCTTGCGGCACCGAACGGTGATCGTTGAAGCGCCCGACCTTCACGCTTCAATCGTCGTCGGGAGGGCACGGCCATTTAGCGGGCACGGCCAGTCCCGACGGCAACTTGGTCGCGCCGTCACCGCAGGTGAGATCGACCTGTTCCTGTGTGAGCCCGGAGGCTCTGGAAAGGTCGACGCCCTCTATCCTCGTCAGGAAAAGAAAGGCGCGATCCAGATCGATCGGTCCTTCGAGAACCGCACCGCTCAGCTTGGCGCGCGAAAGATTGGCCATCGCGAAGCGCGTGCCCGTCAGTACGGCCTTGTCGAAATTGGCGCGCCCGAGTTCCGCTTTCTCGAAGTCGGCGCCTGCCAGCCGTGCTCCGGTGAAGTCGGTGCGCTGCAGCTCGGCACTCGCGAAGGATGCATTCTCCGCAGAGATGGCTGAAAAGTTGCCGCGATAGGCCTCCACCCTGCTGAAATTCGCCTTGTCCGCTTTCGCCCTGGCGAGCGAAGCACGAACGAGCGTCGCCTTCTCCAGATTAGCGGACGTGAGATTGGCCCCGCGCAGGTCGGTCATCGTAAAATCGGTGTTGAACAAATTGCTGTCCGGGAGGTCGCTACCACCCAGCATGATCTGCTTTTTGTTGCAATCCTGCCAGTCCGTACCCGGTCCAGCAGCGCTTTTGCAATCCGCCGCTGCGGCGACGCCGGCGGCAAGGGCCCACACCGTGATCGCCGCAGCGCAGAACGTTGTACGCGCGCTGCCACCCGTCTTGCCAAGCTTCGTCATATCG
Organism: Sinorhizobium sp. KGO-5; assembly: GCF_036245905.1. Taxonomy (NCBI): domain Bacteria; kingdom Pseudomonadati; phylum Pseudomonadota; class Alphaproteobacteria; order Hyphomicrobiales; family Rhizobiaceae; genus Sinorhizobium; species Sinorhizobium sp. KGO-5. The sequence goes on along the minus strand of NZ_BDIZ01000007.1, from coordinate 12,796 downwards.
CCGCTCCTCGATCGGCTGCGGGCGAAAGATCAGCAGGCCGACACGTGCCGGACTGAACGAACCACCGCGCAGAACTCAACCGGAATTCAAGATGTTAAGGCGAATCCGCCCGTCAGAAAAGAGCGGCAAAGAGCAGCGCCGTCAATAGCCGATCTTCGCCTTCTTCTGATCGGATCATGATGCCGGTGGCAGGCTTGCCGCCCGGCGGTCAGGCTGGCGGGCGTTCAGGCCTCGACGCCCTGGATGGCAGATACCTGCCAGTCGGCGCCGGGCTTTCGCGCGAACGTCCATATCTCGACGGCGTCTGTCGCCTCGTCGGCATTGCCGCTCACGACCCTGCCGGTGGCCCTGTCACGCATCACGTCGATGCTCTCGTAGCGCATGGCGACCGTCGCATATTCGGTACCGTTTTCTCTCCATGCCTCCGCGAGGTCGCCCTGAACGAGGTGAACGTCGCGGACTTCGTTCTTGAGGCCCTTTGTTGCGTTGTCGCTCAGCTCTTCCGCGAGGTAGGACATGGCTTCGGGTGTGGTCAGCTTACGCAGCGCCGCATAATCCTCCGCTCCGTAGGCAGCCTGCACATCCTTCAGCATCGCCTCGAAGCGATCGAGATCGTCTTGGCCCACGCTGATCTCATCTGTCTGCACCGGTACCGGTGCGGCGGCTGACGCCCCTGTGGCAGCACCACCCATGGCTTCACCTATCCGCGGAATACGGAAGGACGGCGCTGCGCCGGCTGCCGCCGAAGAGCGGGCCGAGGCAGCGGGCGCCGAATAGGCCGGACGCTGGTTGCGGCCGAAGAAGCGCATTGCCAGGGAGATCAGCAGAACGACGAGGCCGACCTGCAGCAGCAGGCCGAGGAAGCCGATGCCGCCGCCGATGCCATGGCCGAGCAGCATGCCGATGAGACCGCCCATCATGAGACCGCCGAGCATGGATCCGCCGAAACCATTGAAAAAGCCCGGCCGTGCATTGGTCCGGTTCTGGCTGGCCGGATTGGTCGCGGTAGAGGGCTGGGTGCTCTGCCGCGGTGTCATGGTTCTGTCGATCGGCGCGGCCGGTGCCGGTGCCGTCCGAGTGACCGGCGGGGCGGAAAAGGTCCGGCTGCCGCGCGAGCCGAAGCCACCGCCTGCCCGCCTCGCGTCAGCGACGTCGACCACCGTCATCATCGCCGCAACACCGATTGCCGCAATGGCCAGAACACGTCCGAAACGCTGCATTTCCACCCTTCCCTGTCTCTCGACCGCAATCGGTCAATACGAGGTCATATAGAGCCAGAGGCGCAGGAATTTAAGAGTGCTGCCCCGACTTTCCTCGTATTCGGTGTGAGCTAACGGTAAACTGTCCACCAGATTGAGGCGTTTGGCGCCGTTCCTCCCGATGCCTCGGACGCGGCTACGGCTAGCGCACGGGTCCGATAAAGCCGAGTTCAAGCAACTGCCTGGAACTCGAGAACCGCGTCGAGCACGCATCGGAAAAGTCGAACTCACCGGTTTCCTGAAGATCTTCAAACATCTTGCGGTAGACGGCCGCAGCATCGAAATACTGCCCGTCGGCGACTGCCTGTTCGATCTTTTCCTTGTAGTCGGAGAAGAACTTGAAGTGCAGCAGCACACCGGAGACGGCGGTGAAATTCCTTTCGCAGGGCAACGGCTGATGAATGCTGACGCCGAGGCTGCATTCCCTGTCCCAGAAGATGACAGGATATTTGATGAGTTCGAGCAGATGGGCGAATTTGCGCTTCCGCGGGCCGCCCGTGATGCTGATCGCCCGCTTCGTATAGCTGATCTCGTATCCGGAGCCGTCGAAATGATCGGCGATTTCCCACGGCATGCGGCCATCATCGCTGTCGAGCGTGGCAGCCCCGAGCGGTCCGATCGGATACATGTCGAGCATCGGGGCTGCGAGGCGCTTTTCCCCTTTGTTCTCCAGCGCCCGCAGAAGAGCATCGAGCGGCCGGTTCTCGCAATCCTCGTAGATCAGGAACTCGTCGGAATCGACATTCAGATACCACCGGTTCCAGCCATAGCGCTCGAACAGAGCCTCTCGCCATTCACGCCCCCTGCGGGCATCGCGATACCGCACCGGCGAGCTCCAAAGGTCCACATCCGCCTGCGCAAGCAGGTAGTCCCGCGTCCCGTCCGACGATACGTCATCGACGCAGATGAAGCGGGTAACGCCGAGCCTTCGGTAGTGTGCGAGAAACGAAGGCAGCAGCTTCCGGTCGTTATGCGTATTGAACACGAGCGGAATGTCTTCCTTGCCGAGCGCCCGCTGCCCGCCCGGCGTCAGGCACGACATCTCGATCGTCCGCTTCCGCTTGCGGACCCGCGCCGTCAGCTTGTAGGTTTCGTAACGGGTAAGAACGCGATCGAATATCCCTCTGCGAACCCGCTCGCTCTCAGCTCGGCGAAAAGGATAGTGAAGTTCTTTCAAGGTCTGCTCCCGATCGACCGCTGCGAGAGGAAGCGTTTATCGGCATCGGTGCGCGAATTCAACTCCGCCGCAACCGCGAAGCTTGCGCCGGTTGAGGACAGAACCGCCGGCCTGGAATGCAAACGGGTGCCGCGGTCGCAGGGTCCGGCTGCCAAGCTTGACGAAGTTCTCGATCTTTCCCGGAATGTGCTCCCGCCGGTCATACAAAAGAGGCTGTGGCGACTATGCGAAGTCCGCTCGTCAGCTTAGCCGGAGCGATCCAGGCGTAAGCCGAACCATTGCTGCGTTCCGAGAGAATTTGAGGTTTTGGTGGGTGATCACGGGCTCGAACCGTGGACCCGCTGATTAAGAGTAATCTATTTTTCTCTGAACAGCCCGCAAATCAAGTAAAGAAGTTTCCAATGCCGTGCGATAACTACACCTAAAAACGCGGAACGTTTCGTGAATTGGAAACCGCAAATTACGGAGTCTCAAGTTAATCTGCAACAGGAATTTCGAATATTCGCCTTGATGTGCTGCCGTCTCAGTTGGCCAGCGCGGTTCGATCTAATCGGCGCTGAACGATGTGTGCTGCAGTTTTCCACCGGGATCGATTTTCTCTCGACAACCTGGCCGAGTTTTGCTTCATTCCGCCCGCTATGCGTGGAGATGCAGGCGGAGGACTTCTTCTCTTTCGTAGCCCAAAGGGTCCCGCGGAAAAGAAGTAGCGCATTCGTGGAGCGGAAATGGCCAAGGCATTCGCATTGAACATTATCGCACTGACCCTGGCCGCCGGCCTTGGCATGGTTGCAACCTCCGAAGTCGCCTACCACCACGAAATACCAGTAGGCGAACTTCCGATCGCGCCATGGGTAAGGGCGACCTTCGCTGCCATCGTTGTCGCCGCAATTGTCCCCCGAACGGGTTTCTGGGCGAGGTTCGCGGTTCTTACAGGGGTTTACTTGCTGGAATTGGCGCTGGCCGTGCTGACCACTGTTGCCGCTACTGAAATAGTAGTCACCTACTTTGACGGTGATGGAGAAGCAGCGAGACCTTGGACTTATTTTGGCGCGATCACGCCGGTCATCAGTGGCGTTGCGGGTTATTTCACGTTGCGCCAGTTCAGGAGACCGGTAGCGAATATCTCCGCAGAGGCAGTGCGGCCGTAGCTCGTAAATGGGAGCCTCGTCTTCCCGCTCGCTGATGCCCCTGAACGATGCAAGCCGGAGCTTCCCGTCTTGGGAATCTACCACTTGCCCCCCAGGAGAGAGGGCTAATTTGCGGGACGCCCTGATACACAAGGCGTTGCGCCATGTCCAGATGATCAGTTCGGGAATTATTTCGGGACTTGGTGACTCGGTTTTGCAATTTGCCGTTCTCGCCAACGCACACAGTCGTGACCGCATTTTACTGGACTTCAGGTTGTATTTTTGCTTGAGAGCAATCCCACAACAGGAGCGTAGCATTGAAGGCGAAGCGCGAGCTTGAGCAGCAGCGGTCTTCCTCGAACAGCTAGCAAGATTCAGTGCGGCCGTAGTTTGTAAGGCCCTCGACGGTGATAGCGGGGTCCTGAACCTGTACAAACCACAATATCATAGCCGTATACTTGTCCCCGCTCTTGAGTTGCGCTAGCACCAGATGACAATCAAACAATAGGGGGGATCTGTCATGGGAGAGGCCGCGCGGCGAAAGAGGAACGACGCCCTATTTGGACGTGAGCCAAAGCGTGGTAGGGGCATTATAATAAGCCCTCCAGTAGAAGTTGATGGCAACAAATTGACTATAAAGGGCGCCAGTATTGACGAGCAAGAGATACGCTTTAGCCTACTGTTCTTCGACAGAATAATGTGGCCAGATAACAACCTCGTGTCGATCGGATCGGGTGAAAGCGTTACTTTTCTTGAAAAATGCGGTATTGTTAGTCGTCCTAAATACCGCTCTGCCAGCAGCGGCCCATTGGCGAAGCTATTCGTTGATGTTCATTTAAAGGCTTTTGAGGACATGCAGACCAAAGAACCAGGGTTCTGGTCCTTATCGAACACGTATGTCAACGTAGTTAACCACTCCTCACAGTTCGTGACTTCCGGCGGTTCATACGTCGAACTCTTGGGCGCTATACCGGTGCCAAACGAAGACGTCCCGATCAACGACATACTGGAATTCAAAGAAAAACGGCGCGATGAGCTTCTGGGCTTGCGCATCGAAATCCAAGATTTTTCATCGAGTGTACTGCGGGCGGGAGATGATGCCGGAGCTTTCGTCTCCGCGCTTGAGAAGATCGAAAAAGGCTGCCTTGATGTTCTCGCGGCGACCAAAGAAGCTGGTTTCCCGTTCAGATTTTCAAACGTCAAACCTCGTTTCGAGATGGACATTTTGAAGATCGTCGGCGGATTCATCACGTCAGCCGCGGTCCAAGCCGCCACTTCCATGCCGTCGCTTTCTCTCGCGCTTCTCAGCCACACAATCACGAAGAATGCTTCGTTTAGGGTCGGGGGTGACATTAGCCGCCGGGTAAAGTGCCAAAAAAGCCCGTTTCAATACGTGGCCTCGTTTCACAGTGAGGTGTTCAATGCCGGATAGCCGCTCGGCATGCGCATCAACCAAGGTGATATATGATCGCTTCGTCGGCCCGCTCCCTGATACCCTTGAACGATGCATGCCGTAGCTTCCCGTCGTCCGTCCAGGCGCGATACTCGACCTCGGCGACCAGGACCGGCTCCACGAAGACGGCTCCTTTCCTTCTCAAGGTCACGGCCGGTGTCTTTGTCGCCATCCCCTCGAGCAGCTTGCGCAGCTCTCGCGAGAGCTCATTTGACCAGCCGGTACCGCAGCCGCCGACATAGACCAACTGTCCGTCCTTCCACGCAGCCAGCAGCAGCCGGCCGATATGACCAGGAACGGTCGACGGCTCGTAGCCGACAATCACGAAGCTGTCGCGCCGCTTGCAGGTGATTTTCTGCCACCAGTCGCCCCGGCCGGAGCGGTAGGGCTTCTCAACGTGCTTGGCGATGATGCCCTCGAGGCCATGCGCGCAGGCAACGCGGAAGAACTCGTCGCCGTCAGCCTGGACCTCCTCCGAAAGACGGACAGCACCTTCCCGGCCGGCGACCAGCGGCTCGAGCAATCGCCGGCGCTCGCGCAACGGCAGCCGGCGAAGATCGCGGCCGTCGAGATAGAGAAGATCGAAGGAGAGGAAAACGATCGCGCCGGCCTCGATCGCGGATGGCAACCGACCAAGGGCCCGCTGCAGCATGCCGAAATCAGATCGGCCATGCTCATCGAGAACGACCGCCTCGCCATCGAGGATGGCGGTTTGCACGGCGAGCCTCCGAGCGTCATCGACGATCGAGGGGAAGCGCTCGGTCCAGTCATAACCGCCGCGCGTGAGCACCCTCACCCGGCCTGGCTCGATATGCACGGCCAACCGGTAGCCGTCCCACTTTACCTCGTAGGCCCAGTCTGGCCCCTTCGGCGGCTTGTCGACGAGCGTCGCAGGGCAGGGATCGACGCGAGCGGGCATAGGATCTGACGGAGGGAGATCGCGGGGCTTCTTTGAGGATGCTCTGGCCATGGACCATTAACGCACAGGCCCGCGAAAAGCCGAATTGACTCTTTCGGCTGAGAGAACATATTAGGAACATGCCCGATGGCGGTTCGGGCGCTTCCACGGAAATGGGGCGAATGTTGCAACCTCAAACGAGGAGGATCAGCCGTGTCCGATCTCCCCAAGCCGAAATACAAATGGCGGCAGACTTGGCCGGATCACCGGAAGCACTTTACAGGCTTCGACGGCGAACGGAAATTCGCGCACATCCACTGGTACCACATGGGGTGGTGGAACTGGTTCATGTGCTGGCACTGGGCAAAGAACGCGAGCAAATGGAGACGTCCTAACGGTCAGGCCGGCTCTGCAAGGGCAGCGGCTCTTGAAGCCGAGGAATGCTACGAATCTGTCCTGAGGTGCGAATGGCCTGGCATGGTGCCGGAGGACCTGCAATGCATGCTAGACGACGAGGAATGGATGCGTACCAGATCGTAGAGCCTTGGGAACAAAGGCGGTCACCGAGGAATTATCATGATGCCGAGCAATTCGGCATTCAGGTCCCCCAACCTGTTAGGAAAGTGCCCGCGACGGCACCTGGCGCGGGCACTCGCATAATCGTGGTATCAAATGCTCTAAATTCGGCTCTTTACATTGGCGTGCTGGTTGGCCGGGCCTGTTTCAGTGGCCGGCGTTTGAGTTTCTTCTCCCGTGAACGGGCTTCCCTGGCCTGGCGCAAGGGCACCGCTATGGCCGGCGCCATTGGCCGTGAAAGCGTGCGTGTTCGAAGACGCCGTACTGCCTGATTTCAGCCCGTTCTGCTGCGCCTGAAAGAGGTGATCATCCGCTTGGGCAACGCCGGAGAAAATCAGCAGGACTGCCGCGGAGGTCATCAAAAGATGTGTCTTCATAGCGAAAACTCCACTGTTGTTGCCCCTGTGCATAGGACACACTCAGGGTCAGCGATATTCCGCCTGTGCATGGATTTACTTTGAAGACGTTGACCTTCCGAGGAGACGACCAATGGCCGACGCACTGAAGATGAAACAGCTGATCTGGGATTGCCAGAAAGACATTGCCGCATACCTGCCCGACGAGAGCGGCATTTCGGAGCACGAGCTGGTGCAGATGCTCATCGCCCGTCTCGACGGGAGCCAGGCGAAGGAAGCGCTAGGCGACGATTGGCAAGGCTGGTGGCCAGATGACGATGGTGGCGGCGACGGCGGCAGCCCCGCTCCTCAAGACCGAGAGATGGCCTGACATGAATAGAGCTGCAGTGGTGGAAGTGAGGACCGCTGCAGCTCCATAAGCGACGTATTCCAACGTCATCGGCTCTCGCCTGTTCCATTAAAGGGAACCGCTTCGAACGTCGCTCCGCATATTGTACTCTCAGCGGAAGCGGGATCAAGTGCGCCCGGGAAAACTTAGAAGGAACCGAGCCCATGGCCGAGATTTATCTCTTCCCGAAGACCTCCGAAGAGCAGGAGGCAGAGCGCCAACTGACCGAGGCCATGCGCACCTTCAACGCGGCCATTAAGCACGCTGCGAAATGTGGGTTCGAAATTGAACTGAGGCCGGGAACATTGTCGTTCACCACATACGCTCGCACGCCAGTGCCTTACATCGACTTTACGGCTCGTCTTCCGGGAAGGAACGTGCAGCCAGAATTTGTTGAGATCTGAGAAACAGCGGGGGCAGGATCATTCTGCCGCCGACTTGAAAGCGGCGTCGTCGGCAAGCGTGGCAATCAGGTTTGCGATCGCGGCTCTGTGGGCAGGCGATCGTATCCTATCGAAGTTCCTTGCTACGGTCATGGCATCATCGCTTTGCTCTGGCGGAACAACCTTGGCTTCGCCCGTGTCAATTCCCCTACAGAACTCGTCGATGCTGCAATTAAGGGCCCTAGCCACGGCAAAGAGGTTTCCTGCGGAGATCCTCCTCGCCCCGTCCTCGCATTTTTTCAACTGTGACCAGGAGACGCCGACCGCCCTTGCCAGCCCCCTCCGAGACACTCCAGCCAGTACCCGTATGCGGTGAATGTTGGATCCGATGATAACGTCGACCTCGCCCGTCGTGTTTGTACTATTCATGGCTCTCCCCATTCTTCGCCGCCGTCAATTATTACGCTGGCCGCTGGGAGTGTCGAGCCATCCATTTAGGGCAACTCACCCGATTGGGTGATCGACAGGAACAAGCTATTCTGCTAACTGTGACAACCTATAATTGCCTGTAATGCGTCTATTTTTTATCCATAGCACTAGTCATTTTGGCCGGAAATTACCGGCCCCGGAGGAAATCATGGCCACAGTTACGTATCATTTTCCAGCAGGACTCTATCCCAACCAGTACAATCCACCTCTGAGCGGCGTCAGCGTTAACCCGTCTTTCGGCGAGCTCGTAGACATGCACAAGGCGAGCCGCTCGACCACTACCAGCACCGAGGTCCTCTATCGGCTGGACAACGGTCTCAAGGTAAAGCTGGTCGGTACGGGGTTCAGTTTCAACGCGAGCGGTGAAGCCGTCGCAGGGACAGTGACATCGATCGAGGTTCTCTTGAACAACGGTGCGGGGTTGGTGCAAACCATAACCGGCCTGAACCTCTCGCTCGAAGTTTTCCAAAACGCTGCCGACGGGTTTGACAGTTCCGAGCTTGAAAGCTGGCTTCTGAGCGGAAACGATACGCTCAACGGGTCGAACGGTAATGACGAACTAAAAGGCCACCTCGGCAACGATATTTTGAATGCCGGTGCCGGCGATGACATCGTTACGGGCGGCGGAGGTGCCGACACCTACGATGGAGGAGCCGGGTTTGATGTTCTGAGTTTCCAGGACGCTTATGACGCACCAACAGCGATAAGAGGCATCAACCTGAACGCGACCGCCGGTACCGTCGTTGATCAGTTCGGGTTTTCAGAAACATTCCATAATTTCGAGGAGTTCAGAGGAACCCAATTCTCGGACTCGATGGTAGGATCATCGGCCGATGAGACATTTACGGGCTTCGGCGGACGCGACACTATTGATGGTGGCGCGGGCATAGACACCATTCGATACGACAGGGATGCTCAGCAGGGCGGCACCAAGGGCATCAGCATCAATCTCACCATGAGAACTGCAACGGACAGCTTTGGGTCTCAAGACACTTTGTCCAACATCGAGAATGTCCGCGCCACGAATTTCAAGGACATGCTTGTAGGAAGTTCAGGCGCCAACTTGCTCCGAGCATTTGCCGGCGCTGACACTCTCAACGGGGGGCGCGGTGCTGACAATATGCGCGGCGGTCTTGGAGATGACTTATACTACGTTGATAATAGCGGCGACATCGTTGATGAGAAATCAGACAGTGGCGCCGGTCTGGATACAGTCCGATCGTATATTTCCTTCAGCCTTACCAATAGCAGCGCCGTGGTAGGAGCCGTCGAGCGGCTTGCACTGATGGGCAACGACGCAATAAATGGCACTGGAAATGCCCTTCATAATAAGCTGACAGGAAATAACGCGGCGAACACAATTGACGGCGCCGATGGCAACGACTTCATCGATGGCGGCCTCGGCAATGACACTCTAATCGGATCTGCCGGGCTAGACACATTCGTCTTCAGCACCGCCCTGAATGCCGCATCGAACGTCGATACAATCTCTGACTTCGTCGTTGCCGACGACGTGATGCGGATCGACAACGCCGTCTTTACCGGGGTTGTTGGAACCGGTGCATTGACAGCGGGGCAATTTGCCAGCAACACTACCGGCCTCGCCGCTGACGCAGACGACCGCATTATCTACGAGAGCGACACCGGCAAACTGTTCTACGACAGCGACGGTAATGGCGCCGGTGGCGCGGTACATTTTGCAACGGCCAGTATCAACCTCGGGATTACTGCGGGTGACTTCATTATCACGTGAGGTCATCCCGCTTCTCTAAATGTGCACAAACAGCGCCTCATGCTTGGGGCGCTGTTCGTTTTAACAAGCCTCCGCGAACCCGATCAGCGCCGCAGCTGCGCGCCATCGCGCTGACTGGCTTCAATCCTCTGTAGGATCTCCCGCATCACACGTGTATCGATGGATAGGCTGTTGAGCGTGTTCTCGACGGCCTTCATCGAAGTAGCCGCTTCGGCCGCCTGCTTCTCCACCGCCGAGATCCGGAGTTCGTGATTATCGATCTGCCGCAGGGAGACTTCGGCAGCCGTCAGGCGCTTGTCGAGACGATCGATGGAATTAGCCTGAGAACCCTGGTTGGCGTTGACCCTCTCCCAGGTCGCGCCCCACGCTACGAGGCCGCCGGCAAAGCCGAATAGGATCACCAGGGTGTTGAGGTTGTATTCAAACCTCCATTTCGGAGTTGCGACCATCTTTTCGGTTTCCTGTGTTTCAGCCAATCCCCTGCCCTCGTGAATGATGCGATTTACTGCTGCGCTTCGCCGTGACGGGCGCATTCCGCTTTCGACCAGACCGCCGCGGCGCAGATGCCGACAACGGTGCGGTCGATCTTCCGCTGATCTGCCGGCGTCGCGCCGCGCGCGCCGATCAGATCAGTTCCCACCACGCGGCGGAGACCGTCGACACTTGCTGGCGCCGAAGTCCCACATCCCGTCAGGGCAATAATCAAAGCGAGTGCGGACATCGTCCGCAGTGCGGCCAGCTTCATTGTTCTGCCTTTCTATGGATTGACGAACGTCGTCACCGCCCTGCTGGTAGATCCAGGCAACGATGGCGGTGAGGACGGCGAGCGCGACGAGTGCCGCAATTATGCGCGGAGTTGAGAGCATCACGCGGCTCCGATCTGCTTTGCCGCGGCCTGCACCTTCTGACGATCCCGATGGCGCAGGTAGAGAAGCGTTCCGACCGTGATCGCAATGCCCGCGACCACGAGGACGATGAGGTTTTCCGTCGGGATGCTGCCGAACTTCTCGAAGAAGGTGCCGACGCTGGTCAGGGCGCCGCCGGTCAGCACCGGCGTGAGGACCTCCTTCGTTTGCCACCACGGTTTTTCGAGCGATGGAGGCGTGACCGGTACGGGAACCGGCTTTTCCTCTGTTACCGGCGCCGCCTTGACTTCGGGCCGCGCCGCCTCACCAGGGGTGAGCGCCACAAGGGCGGTATGCATGACTGCGCGTGTTTTCGGTCCGACATCCCCGTCGACGTCGATCCGCTGATCAGCCTGGAATTGGCGAATATTATCGGGGCGGTAGCCGAGCAGCACGAGCGAGATCCTGGCCAACCGATCGAAGCGATCGGCGAGACCGTTCTTGCCGCCATTGATTTTCTTCGTGATGGTCTCGGCATCGCCTTCATCGGCCCAGCGGTTAAGGCCGCGCGTATCCCAGTAGAAAAGAGGCACGAGACCTTCCCAAGGATCGGTGTTTACGGCATCGGGATCCTCGACGAAGTCCGGGCAATCAAGGCCGGCCGCTCGGCACCAGTCGCGGAACTGGCGATAGTTGTACTTGCCAGTGAGCTGCATCCCAGTACGACCGCGGTAGCGATGGCCGTCACCATCCCTCTCCGGCGTGTTGCCGAGGTCGGTGCGGGTGTCGTAGCGTTGCTGCGCTGGCGTCGGACCCCAGATCTCCTGATCGTAACGGAAGTCGCCGCTCTCATGCATGAGCTGTGCGAAATACTGCGCGAGGCGGTGCGGACGATCCATTCCGAAGCGGTCGCCGAATCTGTCCAGCGCCACAAGTACGGACGCAAGATTGCTCTCGTTCACCCTGCCCTTCGCGGCAGCGCGAACCTGCTGAGCGGTGATGGCGCTCATCGGTATCTCCTGATTGTGATGTTGAGTTTCGCTTAGCCCGAACGGGCGAATGGAGGCTGCCGGCGCGTTGTGGTAACGCCGCGCAGCCGTCCTGCCGTACTCGCAGCGGATGGGGCGGTTAGAGGCCTGGCGCCTGCCTCCAGCGACGGGCCTCGCCCGAGGAGCCGCCTAACGCAGGCGATCGAAAATCCCCCCCGCAGATGACTTCCAGGGCGACGGGAAGGGTTTCCCGACCCATTTCCCCGGAGCGGGGATTCAGCGATCGAATGGCGGGTATCTGTTCTTAGACGCGAAAAAGGCTCCTTCTCTCTTAATGAAAGAAGAGGCCCGCGTCTGAGCGTTCGAATTCACAGACGATGCAATTTTTAGTTGGTCGCATGAGCTTACGCAAGCCGTGGCATCAGTATGGACAGCCCGCGCTCCCTGCGTCATTTTGTCCCGACCTACCACCCTAGTGGTGCGGAAGAACGTGTACGGCTGACCAGTGACCCCGCCCGGATCACTGGTTTTTCGCTCCGCCTTCGCGGCTCACATTCCCTGCATATTCTCCGTCAAGACTATTCCCGATCTGACAGTCCCGATCGGCCTTGCGACGAAATCGAGGAATTTCGTGATGTCGACAGAAGGATGGCGCGAGGCATAGATGACGTCGCGATTCTTGACCGGGAAGGTCTGACCGACGATGAGGCTGTCCGGTTTCGTCATATCGAACCGGTAGACGACCGGGTAGCGCCCGACGCGGTCGGCCTTCATGCCCTTGCTCAACAGCTTGTGAAACCGCTCCTGCCCAAGCAGGCTCATGACGATGTCCGGCTCCTCGTAGCGGAAGACGAAGTAACCCTTGGCATCCACCGTCCGATCCGAGCCGCCGCCGGCGAGCGCCACGGCCTCGAGCAGGTTGAGATCGTTGGCGCCGAATTCGACGCGCTGATTTGCGCGGACCTGGCCGAGCACAGTGAAGGTCCGCGGATCGCGCGTCACGAAGATCTGGTCGCCCGGCTTTACGTGAATGTTTTCCGACGGGCTCTCGATGATCGATTTCAGCAGGACCGTGCCGGTCTTCTTGCCGCGCACGAGGGTCA
>NZ_BDIZ01000006.1:0-379466 GCF_036245905.1 Sinorhizobium sp. KGO-5 | reverse complement strand
TCAAGGGCGCGGGTTCGCTCGTCGGACGGGACTCCGTGATGGACTTTCAGGACGGCACCGATCTGCTTGTCCTGGAGAACCTCGGAATCAAGCAATATTCGAGCTCCGGCACGGCCGGTACGATTTTTGCGTATAATGACGCCAGCGGAGACGTGATGTTGAAAGGCTACGATTCGACAGGCAATGCGCTGTCGATCCATGTCGACGATCCGACGAATACCCTCGCTGCCTCGCACTTCAGCAGCGCCGATTTTCTCTTCGCCTGATCGAAGCGGATGAACGTTCGACTGCCGCCGCGCATAGCGCGGCAATTCACGTCCGCTACACATGGCTACGTCACCCTTAGCGAAGTCCGAGCCGTTGACCCTCGCCCAGCCGTCGCCAGGGCCACGGCAAGTGAAGTGAGCGTACCAGGCGCAGACGCTTCAGCGTCGAAGCCAGTTCGCGCGCAACTTGACCGGTTAACAGCGCAGCCGCAGGAGGCTTAGCATAGCGCCGCCCGAAAGGCGGAAGCCGGGACCGACTGCGCCCGGCAAGTTGCTCCCTCTCTCCGAGTTCATTGACTGGCCTTTGCGTTCAGTAAGGGCGCCGCCTGAAATACCCATGAACAGGGCGTGAACATCGCGCCAGTTCCAGGCCCTGCTAAAGTACGGAACTCATGCTGGAATACCGGCCGCTCTCGACCAGCGAACGGGCAAACGCATCCTGCTGGTCGGTCAGCGAAATCGACGATTTGACACTCATCGGTGTATCTCCTTTGAGCCAAATTTGCTACCCTGGGCAGGTCGATTTCATCAATGAGGCACTACTCAACAAACGCAGCGGCGTTTGCCGCTCCTGCCTCCGCTACCGAACCCTGCGAAGGCTTCCGCATGAAATTGCTCGCATAGCTGCGCCGGGTCGGCTAACGTTTCGTGCAGATGATTAAGCCATTAAACCCAAGCAGGGCCTCCGGCTATGGCAGATATCACTTTCGATCCCCATAAAGTGTTTCACTACGGGTTCGTCGTGCCGAACATGGATCGCGCACTAAAAACGTGGACGCAGCAGGGAGCCAAGCTGGTTGTGCCGCCTGCAGTTGATCCGGTCCAGAATGTGTCCTGCGCGCTCCTCATTTATCTCGACAGTGTTCCGATCGAATTGGTGGCTCCGTTGCGTGACGGGCCGAATCCCGTCGCGAGTCGGCTGGCCAAGGGCGGCGGCCTCGATCACGTCTGCCTGTTCTCAGACAGTCTGGAGCAAGACGTTGCGAAACTCAAGGCAGATGGCGGGATGGTGGTGGTTGCGCCCTGCTATGGCGCGGTTTTCAAAAGGCGTCTTGCTTTCGTAGTCACTCGGGCGGGCTTGGTTGTCGAGCTCATGACAAGGGCGACCGTGGAGGGCGCCGAGGGAGATCCGCTCGCACAGCTCAACGGCCCCGCGTGAAAAGAGCACCGGCTACAGGAGAGCGGTACCGACGCATTTTCGTCAACACGCCGCAGGTTTTGATTTTGATTTTAAATCGCAGTCACATAGGCCGAAGGCATTACTATCCTATTTACATCCCGTTAAATGCGTGCTTTTTTACCCCTGAATTTTAACTGCGATAGAAAACTCTGCCGAAATCCCCGTGTTTCGTTGCGTAACCTATAGTTGTCTCTTTATTGTTCGGCGGCCTCGTAAGGCTGTCAAAGATTTATTGCTATTCAGGCTCCCTAGCGAGCTGCGTTGGTAGCGCAAGACAAAGACAAATTACATCATATGTAAGATTCGCAGCCTCAGATAAGTGGCTTCGGAGCAAATTTGTTATTCTGGTTGGGTTTGATATGATCTTTATCGATCCACTCTTCCTGTTTCTCTTTCTGCCGGTTACACTTATTGCGTTTTATCTTGCGCTTTTGACGCGAGGCAGGAATGAAGCACTACTCGTCATCTTTACGGCGTCAATTATTTTTTATGCTCCTTACGGCCTATCGTCGGTATTTCTGCTGCTGATTGCCCTGCTTGTCAATTTCGGAGTCTCCAACGCACTTCTTGCTATGGACGACAGTAATCCACATCGAAGAGTGTTGTATGGATGCGGTCAAGGATACAACATAGCCTCTCTGTGCTACTTCAAATACAAGATCGTTACAGTTCTTCTTGGCGAAAATAATGACTTCCTGACCGATATTGCCGGCGTGGCGATACCGGCTGGTATTTCGTTCTACACGTTCCACCAGGCGGCCTTTCTGGCGGATGCCTATGTTCGCGAAAAGAGCGTGGTCGAATTTTTCGAAGGGACTCGTTCGTTGAGGTCCGGTTTTTGGGCGTTTTGCCGTTATGGCGCTTTCGTCAGCTTCTTTCCGCAGTTGATCATCGGCCCAATTACCTATCTGCACGAATTCCATCCCCAGGTAAAATCCAGAAAGTTCATCAGTTTTGACCCCATTAATATCGCCGTGGGACTCGCCTTTATCTCGATCGGCATGTTCAAGAAGGTAGTCATCGCCGACAATATTGCCCCAACCGTTGATCTTGTCTTTGGCGCTGCCGGCGCCGGAGCGGTGATGGATCCCGCACATGCCTGGATCGGCGCTCTCTCCTACATGGCGCAACTCTATTTTGACTTTTCAGGCTATTCCGACATGGCGCTCGGCCTCGCGCGCATGTTTGGTCTGCGATACCCGCTCAACTTCTATTCGCCGTTCAAAGCTATTGGTATCCTCGATTACTACCGGCGCTGGAACATGACGCTGACGCGCGTGATTGCGCGCTTCCTATATACGCCGCTTTCGATCGCGGGGACGCGCTACTGCGCGGTGCATCGCCTTTCGCCGCTGCCAACACACATCCTCGGCCTCTGGCTGCCGATGCTAATCAACTTTCAGGTTCTCAGCCTATGGCATGGCGCCGCCTGGACCTTCGTGGCCTTCGGCCTGATGCAAGGTGTTTGGTCTGCGGCCGAGGCCCAGATAAGGGGCAGTAAGAAATACAAGCGCATGTGCAAGGCTACATCGCCGTTCTTCCGAGTGCTTGTGGAACGGGCCATATTTTTTATGCTGATCTGCCTCAGCCTGGCGATGTTCCGCTCCGAAAGCGTTGGCGCTGCGTTTCATCTTTATGCGCAGATGTTCGGCGCATCACTCGATGCCCCATCGGCCTTCGAAATGCGTGAGCCCGTGCTCATGCTGTTCTGTGCATTTTCAATCATCTATCTACTGCCAAACGGCGTGGAACTGATGCGCCGTTATCGCCCGGCCTTGATGACCTATGAAAACGAGAGCTACGGCTTCGCGTTCCTGCGCAGCATCTGGCGACCTTCCTGGGGTTGGGCTGCTTTTGCCGCTGTCCTCACCATTTCGTCGCTGCACTATGTCTCGCGGCAGCCGCCTTTCCTCTATCAGGGATTTTAAGCCATGATCGGAAGGATGCTTGTCGTGTCGACAAATCCAGATTTACCGTCGGCCGCAGATGGGTGGATCGGAGCGGAGCATGTGCATGGACGGAGCGGCACGCTGCGCAAGAAACCGAGCTTCTCGCCACGCTGGCGCGCCGCCCTTCCAATGATCGTGACCTTTTTTCTTGTCTGGCTGGGGTATCTTTCGATCGTAATGATCGTCATTGCGACGGATCCATACGACATCTACCGCTGGGGAGCGAGGCTCAAACTGACGCGCAACGACGTCCCGCGCGATATCGTCGTGCGGTGGGTAGACGTCGTCTCGAAGCAATCGGGGCTCAACACGTTTCTTGTCGGCGGCTCGACCACGGCCATGTATTCCCCCGATGACATATCCGCAGCGCTGGGCGGAAATGTCGTAGCCTACAATCTCAGCTATGGCGGGCCGCGCCCGATGGACAGGGACATCGTTCTCGATCAACTCGCCATCAACGCGCAAGCCAAACGGATCATCATCACGTTCGACTGGATGTACATTCTCGACCCAGAAAAGATGCGCCAGGGTTTTCCAGAGTATCTCTATGACGAGGAAATCAGCGACGACATCCGAATGGTCGACCTGAAATCCTTGCGGCGTACATGGAAGGTCCTGTTGGGTGAAACGAGCTACGAAGCGCAAGACGACGCAGGATATGCCAAGTTCACAGAGAAGCAATACCGCTCCTTTCAGATGCCCGCCAAAATGGCTGAACTGCACGCCGTCGTCGAAGAGTATCGGTCGGTTGTTGACGCCCCGAGCGGCAGGACATGTGCGAGCTTCAATGCCGTGAATGAGCAGCTCGTGCCGAGAATTCGGAAGTTTGTCGAGAAGGGCGTACAGGTCGATGTCATCATACCCATCCTCTCCTACGCCAATTACTATTTTCGCATGAGCGACATAAGCGCGACGTTGCTGGACGAGGTTCTGCTGTCGCGCCGGTGCTTTGTCAAGTCGATAGACACCCTGCCCAATGTGCGCGTGTTTGCATGGGATGATGACCCGAGGATCGCCGGTGACCTCGGCAACTTTCGTGATCCTGGGCACGTCTATAACCAGGGGCTACTCAGGCGAACGCTTGCGTCACTTTCGACGGGCGAAAACAGGCTTACGGCGGCGGACGTCGAGGCCTATGAGCGCCGTATCCGGACCGAGGTGAAGAGTTATCGGCTTCGAAACAGTTATCTCGAACGAACTACAAGGAAATGAATCGCGCACCGCATAGCGCTGTCGACGGCCTTACTGCCGTCAAATCAAGGTTGCACCAATGTCTGACCATCAACTTTATCTATCCCAAGTCGCAGACGTGATCCGTGAGCTGTTCGATGAATACGACGGCCCGATTACCCTGGAGACTACGGCCCGCGACGTTCCGCAATGGGACAGCCTGTCCAATGTCCGACTGATGGTTCTGATCGAGCAGGAGCTCGCAGTCCGCTTCAGCACGGCGGAGGTGCAAGGTTTCAAGAACCTCGGCAGCCTTATCGATGCCGTAGTCAAGCGCAAGCAGAACCAATAGATCATCAGCACCCCCGCGCGCGGAGGCACATCCTTATGAACACCATGTTTTCGTGGAGACCGCCGCTTGAGGAGAACTGGGCCGCGCGCGTGGCTGAGCTCGAGGCGATTGCGGCCGGTGGCGAAATGCCCGACTACGCCGCCACCAGATCGGTTGCAAACCAGCAGTTGGGCCCACGCCAACAGCTCAGGATCGAGCGCCTTGCCAAGCGCCTGGGAAGAATTAAGGGAAAAGGCTTCACCCCCATCGAGCTCGGCCTCCTCGGAAATCGCACGCTGAGCTATCTCTGCGATCCCTTGGGTGCGGCAGGTTTGGCGCGCGGTCTCCTCGTCTCGGCGCACGAAGCGCCGTATGACGCGGTAGCTAGCTTCGCATTCTCCGCCAAAAATTGTTTCGAGCGGGGACTCGATGCCGTGCTTGCCGTTCTCGATGAGAGCGCCCTCCAAGGAGAACGGCCACTGCTGGACAGGGCTGCCGAGGATGAGGCTGTGCACGAGGTCGAAAGGATCGCTTCCGCGATCGCCGAGGCGGCGCGATCAAAGACCGGATGCCCGGCAATCATTGCGACGCTGCCGCCATGCATACAACTGACCTCCGCAGACATCGCAACGCCAGGTTCGATCGCCCGGTTCCGACTGCGGGTCAACATAATGCTTGGCGATGGCGCTACTGAGGGACGGTGGCTGATGTGGGATCAAGCCGCCCTTGCTTCACGGATCGGCATTGATCGTTGGTTCGACCCGATCGCCTATCACTCAGCGAAGGTGCCCTTCAATGTTGAACTCTGCCCCCTGGCGGCCGACAACATTGCTTCTCTCCTCGCGGCCATGACCGGCAAGAGCGCCCGCGCCCTCGTGCTCGATCTCGACAATACGCTTTGGGGCGGCGTCATTGGCGACGACGGTCTTGCTGGTATCCGGATCGGCCAGAATTCGGCAGAGGGAGAGGCCTTCCTCGGATTTCAAGATTTCGTTCTGAGGCTCCGGGAACGCGGCGTAGTCCTCGCCGTCTGTTCGAAGAATAGCGATGCTGTTGCGCGTGAGCCGTTCCGGCGGCATCCTGATATGCTATTAAAAGAAGAGCACATTGCCGTCTTTCAGGCCAATTGGGACGACAAGGCCACCAATATTCGTGCGATCGCCGAAAAACTCGGTCTGGGTCTTGAGTCACTTGCCTATGTTGACGACAATCCTGCCGAACGCGAACGCGTCCGACGGGAGCTTCCGCTCGTTTCCACAGTTGAGGTAGGCGAGGATCCGTCCTTCTTCATCGATCGCGTCGCGGAGTCAGGCCTTTTCGACCATCTGCCGCTGAACTCCGACGATCTGGCGCGGGCAAACAGCTACGGGGGGCGTGCGGCAGTTGCGGAGATCCGCGACCGGGTAGGCAATTATGAGGAGTATCTGAAGTCCCTAGAGATGCGGATGACCATCTCACCCTTCGACGAAATAGGTCGTCCGCGCATCGTTCAACTCATCAACAAGTCTAACCAGTTCAACCTCACCACCCGCCGATACAACAACGAAGACGTTCGGCGCATGCAGGAAGACCCAAACTTTATCGGATGGCAGATAAGGCTCGACGATAAGTTTGCGCAGCACGGCACGATCGGGGTCGTCATTGTCCTCAAGAAGGGGTCCGAATGGGAGATCGACACCTGGCTGCAATCGTGCCGCGTCCTTGAGCGGGGCGTTGAACAGTGCTTGATGAACAGCCTGATCGAGCAGGCTGCGTCAGCCGGTGTGGTCACCATTCGAGGGCGCTATATACCAACAGAGCGCAACGCACTGGTATCGGATTTCTATCCGCGGCTTGGCTTCGGCCTCGCGGGGACGAATGGCAACGGGTCACTGGATTTCGTGTGTGCCATATCGCAGTATGAACCCCGTCCCGTATCCATGAATATCACGTTGCGTGTTTAGCTGTCCGCCACTTCCTTGGCGGCCTGCTCAAGCAATGACACCGCCAGCACCATGTTGGCGGTTCTCTGGCTTGCGCTGGAGAGCCGCGCGATGGTCTGCCTGCCCGAACTGCGGCGGGACTGTCTTCGTCTTCCCGGCAAGGGTTGGCGGCGTGACCGATGAACGGTCCTGTGTCTGTTCGATGTCCGCTTGCGCCTCGCCTTCCTCCAGGTCGGTGATCGTCAATTCGAGTTGCTCGATCAGCCGATCGAGTTTCTCTGATGAGCGACCAAAACGGGCCCGCTTTAAGGTCGCAAGCTGGGCCTTCAGCTTCTCGATATAGAGGTTCTTGGCATAAAGCTCCGCCTGCAACTGCGCGGTCAACGCACGCAATTCCTCGAGTTCGGCAAGCGGATCAGAAGCAACAAGAGACATCCGTCTCTGTAGCACGAGAGGTTTATCCCGCTACGGTCTTAAGTCGCAAAAACAATGCGTTAATACGCCATCGCCGGCTTCGGCAGAGGGTCAGGCATCCGCGTTCGCCGCCAGTCCATCCCTTCCACGAGGAGAGCAAGTTGGGCTGCCGACATCTGCAGAACACCATCGACGATCGACGGCCAGACGACCTTGCCATGCTCCAGTCGCTTGGCAAAAAGGCACATCCCGGTTCCGTCCCAATAAAGAGCTTTCAAATAGCCGCCTCTTTTCCCCCGAAAGAGGAAGAGATGGCCACTATAGGGATCGGCATTCAACGTGTTGACGACCTCCGCCGACAGACCATCGAATCCACGGCGCATATCGACCGGCCGGCAGGCCAGGTACACTTTCGTCCCCGCGGCAATCTGGATCACGACGCCTCACTCAGTGCCGCAAGAACACGCCGCAAAGCCTTCGCGTTGACGAAGGCGTCAACGCGAACGCGAACACCATTAGCAAGATCGATTTCGATGACGCCGGGGCGCTCGTCCAATGTCGGCCCTTTGGCCGGCAACACCGACTTGGGCCGCGCCGAACTCGCCACCGGAGGAGCCGCCGCAGAGGGTGCGACCGGTATCGTCATCGCAGGCCCTTCGTCATCGCCTCGTCCAAACACACCGATCGGAATGAAGTCCAAGGCGGGTTGCGGCAGAAGCACAAGGGAATCGGCCTGTGACCGAGCTGTCCGGCCTCGGCTACCCGTATCCAGCGGAAAAGCAGGTTGCTGTTGACCCCGCGCCGGCGCGCCACCTCCGCTACCGAGTTGCCGGGAAACTGCGCTTCTTCAACAATTCGCCATTTGTCTTCCAGCGACCAGTTTCGTCGACCGCGCTTCGCCGCTTCGCTCATTCCCGACATCAAATACCGCCATGGTGTCCACTTAGCACTTGGTGGACACTATCCCACTCCGCGGCAGTGCCGGTAGGCGGTCATCACGCCACGATTACATACATTATGCGGTCCGCAACGCACAAAGAGAGAACGTTTCTTGAACCCCTTTTAGCGCGGACGCCAGGAGCTGCTTTTCATCCGCCGGATTTTGCTTCATCAACGAGGACGTCTGACGGAGCGGAGCGACGCCCATGATCAAACTCGAGAAGTTACGCGACCTCGACATTTACACGTGTGCCCATTCACGCCCTTCACACTTGAGCGCCGCAAGCGGACTCGTATGCGTGGGCTCTGCACTCTACGTGATCGCGGATGATGATGTGCACCTTGGCGTCTTTCCTGTCGACCGATTAGGACCAGGGCGCTTAGTTCGGTTATTTGCGGAGATCTTGCCGGAAGGGACTAGCGATAGAAAAGCAACGAAACCTGACTTAGAGGCACTGGCCCGTATCCCTCCGTGCAATGGTTTTGCATTTGGAGCGCTTTTTGCTATCGGCTCAGGTTCGCGGCCCAACCGCAAGAAGGGTGTGGTGCTGGGGTTCGATGCGAAAGGCACGATCACCACTCCCCCCACTAGCGTCGACCTATCGTTCCTACTTGATCCGATCGCGACAGAATTTGGTCAGCTCAACATCGAAGGTTTGGTCATAGCCGCGGATGAGCTTCGTTTGTTTCAACGGGGCAATAGGCGCCACAACGACAACGCCATCATCCGGTACCCGCTGTCCCCGGTCCTGGACGCGCTGGAGAAAGAGCGCGTTGACCCGCTGAAGCCACTCGCTATCGAGCGTTTCGACCTCGGCGCCATCCAGGGCACTCCGTTCGGCTTCACCGATGCCGCCGCGCTGCCCAATGGAGACATGATTTTCAGCGCCGTCGCCGAGAATACAGAGGATGCATATGTCGACGGTCCGTGTCTCGGTGCTGGCCTCGGTATTATTGATGGCCGTGGCAATGTCGCCTCTTTTGATTGCCTCGAATATCCGCACAAGATCGAAGGAATCCACGCGTACGAAAAAGGCGAGGTCCTTGAGCTTCTCCTGGTGACCGATGCCGACAACCCCGATATCGCCGCCGGCCTGTTCTCGGCCCGTATCGTCCGCTAGCGTGCGTCGCCGACACCCCGTGCGGCGGCGTCACCACCTCCGCCAAGCTCCCGCGGGTAGAGTTAAGTAGGTCTGGGGCCTAGCACGAGCGAAGAATCTGAAGCTGAGCGCCGCGCGTGTGTCGTCGAACTGAGGCAGGCGCGCTTTCTCCGCAAACCAGCGACCACGTGGGTGCGGCGGTGAACGTCACCTCGAGCATCCCCTCGTTCAGTCGCGGAACGGACGAACCGTAGTATGCCATCGCCTCGCACTGTCGCTAATCGCGAATGTCAGCTTGACTGTGGGACTAGGCCGCACGCGATCCGAGACTTTGCGGATGATCGCCGGAAAGCTCCAGCGGTGCGGGAAAATTCGTCTCACCGCGGCCGGCATCCCAGAGCTGCACGATGTTCCGACGGGGTGTCGGGAGGCACTTAAGCGGTCTGCCTCGTTTGCCGAACCGCAGAGGCGCACTAATCAGTAGTATGGCGACACACATTCCTGGCGTGGCCCGTAATAGGGCTGGAAAGAGTTGTCGTAGACCCGGTACGAGCGATAGCGATCATAGCACCATTCGACATGTGCCGACGGGGCGCTGGAATAAACCCTGCGAGGTGGCGACGCGATCGCGCCACCGATTATTACTCCGGTCCCGAATGCGGCCAGAGGATACCACCACCCGTCACTGTGCCGACGGTACCCGTCGCGACGGTAGCGGTATCCCTCGTAGCCATTGTAGTAGCCGTACCGTGGGCCTGCATTGTAGCGGCTCCCGTTGTAGCGGTAGTCGTTGTAGCCACGCTTGTGCGGCGGCCCACCGTAATGTCCTGGTTTGTGGTGGACCAGTTCGACTGGCTGGGAAGCTGACGTACCCACCGAAATGGGAGACAAAGGTACGGCCTGCGCCGACACCGCCGACAGTGCCATAGCGGCGGCTGCGAGTACTGCACCTATTCTTTTCATCAAAGTCTCCTACCAAGCGTGTAGAGTGACTGCGCTACGTTTTCTAGAGGACACGATATACATGCACTGAGCAGCGTTTCATCGTGAACAGAACGAGAGAAACTCAGTTAGTTGCCGTCGATCGTTTGGCCATAGGACCTTCGTCCTACCACCGTCCCTCAAAGGTCCTAGCCGATCGGACCGGCCACCTTTGTCCACAGAACACATTCAAATGGGGTCACGCGACTAACCAACAGACATGGTTTCAACGAAATGTGCAGACAGAAACCCAACCAAAGGCCGGGGCAAGCGTCCTTACCGCACGACTGGAAACCCGACACGGTGCTTTAGATTCTGAGTGAGTTTGAACGTTAACAAATGCCGCGCCCTCCGAAACTCTCGCTACGAAGTGCCACGGGTTCCGACAACCATGGCAAGCCAGAAGCACCTGCAGAGGGCGTCGAGGTAAGGACAAAGGTATCGGACTGCGGAGAAGAAGCTGGGCCCTCAACCCAAGCTGAACAGACGGAGCTCCCGCCGATATCTTTTAAACGAAGCAGACGCGCAGCTCGCGCACTCCTTCGCGCGCTGGGCCACGATTTGCGGGCAATGTCCACTGCTGCAACCGTCAATGCTCGCGCGGCAGCTTCCTCCTTTACGATGAAGATCCAGGGTTTGGACGCGCCAACTCTTTCGTCCCTGGTTCGGAATCTCGGCCGGTCGCTCGCCAACCCTCCCGCAAAGGCAAGACGAGCTATCCGCCGGTTCGGAAAAATTGTTGGAAAGACAAGGCAGCGGGCGTGGCAAAGCGACAGCCGGTGGAAATCGACCGTTCGGCTGACCGCCGTTGGCTGTATTTTGCTTGCCGCGACCGTCCTGGTGTGGGCGCTGAAGGACGTTCCCTGGAGCGAAATTCGGGACGGGACGCTAAAGCCTGTCGTAGTGTTGGAGACCGCGGCCGGTGGGCCGCTAGTCAGACAAGGCCCCTTTCAAGGGCCTTATGCGGAGTTTAGCCAATTCCCTCCACAGCTGATCGATGCGGTGCTGTCCGTTGAGGACCGGCGGTTCATGGACCACTTCGGGATCGATGTCAGAGGCATCGCAAGAGCGCTCATTCGCAACTTCGACGCCGGGTCGGTGGTAGAGGGCGGCAGCACGATCACCCAGCAGCTCATCAAGCTGCAGTACCTCGACAGCAATCGCACGATAAAGCGAAAGATCCAGGAGTTCGTGATCTCCTTGTGGCTGGAGTGGAAGCTGGGCAAGCAGGAAATTCTGACACGGTATCTCAACAGCGCCTATCTTGGCGCCGGCGCGACGGGCATGCCGGCGGCCGCACGTATCTATTTCAACAAGGACATTGGTGCACTCAACCTTCAGGAATCGGCCCTGCTGGCGGGATTGTTGCGGGCGCCGAGCCAGTGGAACCCGATCGATAATTTTGAAGGTGCCCGACAGCGCACGTCGGTCGTCCTCGATGCCATGGTGGCTAATGGCAAGATCACAGCGCCCAGGGCCGCGCAGCTCAAGGCGGGCTTTGCCACGCTCCACCCCACGACGCCGACACCACGCTCCGGGAGCTGGTTCGCGGACTGGATTTCCCCGAAGGCGGGCGAAATCGCCGGCGCGTCGCCGGGCTCGACGACGGTCCGCACGACGCTAGACCCACGGCTACAAAGGATTGCCGAAAAGGTCACTAGGAACGCCCTAGACACCGAGGGAAAAGTCGTCGGAGCATCCCAGGTGGCATTGGTCGCGATGACGTCAGATGGGGCGGTTGTCGCCATGGTCGGCGGTCGCGACTATAAAAAGAGCCAGTTCAACCGCGCAGTCACCGCGAAGCGGCAGCCGGGCTCTACCTTCAAACTGTTCGTTTACTATGCGGCCCTTAAAGCCGGGCTCTCCCTATCTGATCAGGTCCTGGACGCGCCGGTCGACGTCCACGGCTGGTCGCCGGAGAATTCCAGCGGTCGTTATCGCGGCTGGGTCACGCTCGCGGAGGCCTTCGCCCGTTCGCTGAATGCGCCGACCGTAGCTCTCGCCCAAGAGGTCGGCCTCGAAAATGTGATCGCCGCTGCGCGCGAACTCGGAATCGACGCACCGCTTTCCGACACCCCATCCTTGGCCCTCGGTACTTCCGAGGTCAGCTTGCTTGACCTGACAAGCGCCTACGCGTCTGTGCATTTGGGCAAGGCGCCCGTCGAGCCTTGGGGGATCGTTGAATTTCGGGCGGCTGGTCAAGCAAAGGCATTTCGGGTCGGCTCGCACTCCACCCCGAGCGTTGATCTTTCCGCCTATCGGCCAGACCTCCTTGCCCTTCTGCAGCTGGTGGTCCAACGTGGAACGGGGCGCGAGGCCAACCCCGGCGTCTTCGCGGCCGGCAAGACCGGTACCAGCCAAAACAATCGCGACGCCTGGTTCGTCGGCTTTACGGAGCCACTCGTTGCAGGGGTCTGGGTCGGCAATGACGATGACACGCCGATGAAGGGCGTCACCGGTGGCGCCTTGCCAGCGCATATCTGGCGGGATTTCATGCGCGAAGCGATGACGGCACCCGCGACAGGAACGCTGGAGGCTGGGGCAACCTCACCTCATAGTTGCAATATCACAGCTTGCTCCCGCAGCTATCGTTCCTTCCGGCCATCCGACTGCAGCTATCAGCCTTATTTTGGAGGACGGCGGCTGTGCGAAAAATGATGTACTCAACGCAGATCGCCATTCCGCTTAGATGCCAAAATCGGTGCGCTATCTCCCATGGGCCAGACTTCCTGCGGCGGCCGGACATCGCGCAATCTCGTGATTACCTTGCAGGGCGGCCACCTTCTCTGCACCAATCAGGACTGCGACGACGTGAGCATCTTCACACGCGATTTAGAAACCGGTGCGCTCAGCGATAGCGGCAAGACGATCCGTACCGGCACGCCGATGTACCTCATTTCGCCCGGGCCTGAGGCCGCTCAGTGTTTGAGGATCTGGCTGAGGAACAGCTTGGTCCGCTCGTGCTGCGGATTAGTGAAGAAGTCGTGCGGTTTGCCCTCTTCGACGATCTGGCCTGAGTTCATGAAGACCACCCGGTCGGCGACGGCGCGGGCAAAGCCCATTTCATGGGTCACGCAGACCATCGTCATGCCGTCCTTGGCAAGGCCAGTCATCGTCTCCAGAACTTCCGAAACCATTTCCGGGTCGAGCGCCGAGGTCGGCTCGTCGAATAGCATCACGGCCGGCTGCATGCAGAGCGAGCGGGCGATGGCGACGCGCTGCTGCTGACCACCCGAAAGCTGAATCGGATAGGCGGAACGACACCGGCGAATACTTGTCGAATTTGGCTGACAATTCGCGTATCGCAGCATCGCCGCGCATCTCGATATCGCTGAGGATGCCTTCGACGACTGAGCGTACCTGGGTGTACTCTTCGATGCGTCGCGTATCGAGCTTGCCGCGCTTCAAATGGGTGATAGCCATGGATGTCCTTTATGCCCAGCGGATATGCGGGCCTTGATGGGAACTTGCAGAGAGGAAGTCTCGAGCCGTCAGTGTGCGCCTTTGCCTTACGCCAGTGGCACGATGACCCGGCCCCGCACCTGTCCTGCGAGAATGCGGTTTGCCGCTTCGGGCAGTTCGGCAAGGCCGACTTCCTCCACAAGTCCGCCATAGGCAGCAAGATCGAAGTTTTCGGCTATGCGATCCCAGGCGGCAATCCGCGCAGCATACGGCTGCATGACGCTGTCAATACCGCTCAACGTTACCCCGCGCAGGATGAAGGGCAAGACATTCGTCTCGAGATTGATGCCCGCCGCGTTGCCAACGGCGGCGATGGCACCGCCATATTTCACCTGCCTGAGGATCTTTCCGAGGATTTTGCCGCCGACATTGTCGATCACGGCTGCCCAACGCGCCGGTTCCAGCGGTTTATCCGACTGAGCGAGAAATTCCTCGCGCGCCACGATCGCCGCGGCGCCAAGTTTCTTCAGAGCCTCCGAATGTTCCGATCGGCCGGAGAGCGCCACGGCCTGGTAACCGAAACGGGCGAGAAGCGCGATGGCAATGGACCCCACTCCGCCGGCCGCTCCGGTCACTAGCACTTCGCCGCCCTCGGTGTTTAGTCCGAGAGTTTCCAATCGGCCGATCGCCAGCATGGCGGTCAGCCCTGCCGTTCCAACGGTCATCGCATCCCGCGTTGAAAGCCGGTTCGGCAGGGGCACGAGCCAGTCGGCCTTGACCCTGGTTCGTTGACTGTAACCACCCCAATGGGTTTCGCCCACGCGCCACCCCGTCAGCACTACGCGGTCGCCCCGCTTATAGCGGTGATCGAGGCTGTCGCGCACTGTGCCGGCGAAGTCGATCCCCGCCACATGGGGGTAGGCCCGCACGAGCCCCCCGCCACCTGTGAGGCAAAGTCCGTCCTTGTAGTTGAGCCCGGCCCATTCCACGTCAACGGTCACATCGCCGTCGGGAAGACGATCCTCACTCAAGGTTTCGACCCTTGAGGATATGCTTCCGTCTTCTTCGCACGTGGTTACCAAAGCCTGATAAGTCATGTGACTGTCCTTTCTGACGCATCTTCCGCAGCCTGGCGTCAAAGCTGCGCCTCTATCCTCGCGGCCGAAGCTGGGCCTCCTAGATCTTCCAGTCGCCGCCCCAAAGCTGGACAATGTGGCCAGGCGAAACTTGCCGGTATGTTCTCACCGGCGGATTATAATCGACCGGGCGGATCGGGCTCCTGACCTCGTCGTTGTTAATTGGCCGCAGTAGCTTCCGGCGCGCAGGGTCGGGCACTGGAACGGCAGCCATCAGGCGCCGGGTATAGGGGTGCTGCGGATTACCGAAGACAGCTGCGACCGGCCCCTTCTCGACGATCTCACCCAGATACATCACCGCGACCTGGTGGCTGATGCGCTCAACGACCGCCATATCGTGAGAGATAAACAGGTAGGACAGTCCGAACTGCTCCTGCAAATCCATCATCAGATTGACCACCTGAGCCTTGATCGAGACGTCGAGTGCCGACACGCTTTCATCTGCGACGATCACTTTCGGCTCCAGGGAAAGGGCCCTGGCAATGCAGATGCGCTGTCTTTGCCCGCCGGAGAATTGCGATGGATAGCGACTGGCCATCTCGGTGGCCAGTCCTACCTTTTCGAGGAGGTCCATAGCTTTGTCACGAGCCTGTGCCCTGGTGCCAAGCCTGTGAGTGAGGAAGGGCTCAGCAATGGCATCACCCACCTGCATGCGCGGATTGAGGCTGGCATATGGGTCTTGGAATATCATCTGGATATGCCGCCGCATGTCACGCATGCGATGCCTGTCAAGCACTCTGATGTCGGTGCCATCTATACTGATTTCACCGCTGTCCGGCTCGACCAGCCGCATGATGGCACGCCCGGTCGTTGACTTGCCGCACCCGGATTCTCCCACCAGCGATAGTGTCTCGCCGCCTGATAGATCAAAGCTCACCTTCTCCACTGCATGCACGCGACCCGCGGGGCCGGAAAACAATCCGCCGGCAATATCAAACCGCTTTACGAGTTCGTTGACCCGCAGCACCGGGTCTGCCTTGCGCACAGTGTCCGGTCGTTCGCGGCCGGCGACTACCATGCCCGTGGAGCGGTCGAGCACCGGAAAATGCTGCGGCCCCCTTTCGCTGCCCTGCCCCAGTCGCGGCACAGCGGCAATCAGCGCGCGGGTGTAGGGGTTCTGGGCGGCTTCGAATATCACCTCGGTGCTGTCGGATTCGACCGCGCTGCCCTGCAACATCACCACAGTACGATCAGCAATCTCCGCGACTACCCCCATGTCGTGGGTGATGAACAGAACCCCCATGCCCTCCTCCTTCTGCAATTGCTTGATCAATTGCAGAATTTGGGCCTGGATCGTCACGTCGAGGGCGGTGGTCGGCTCGTCGGCGATCAGAAGGCTCGGCTTGCAGGCGAGCGCCATGGCAATCATCACGCGTTGCCGCATGCCGCCCGACAGGGCGTGGGGATAGTCCTTGAGACGTGAGGACGCGGCGGGGATGCGAACGCGCTCAAGCAGGCGCTCGGCCTCCTTCATCGCTGCCTGCCCTGAATGCGTGCCATGGATGGTCAGCACTTCGGCAATCTGCTGACCGACCGTCTTGAGCGGATTGAGGCTTGTCATTGCCTCCTGGAAGATCATCCCGATCTGCCGGCCCCGAATCTTGCGCATGGCGACCGGGCTGAGCTTCAGCAGATCCTCGCCAGCCAGCTTGACGGATCCCTCGATCCGGCTCATCTCGGGGTCAAGCAGACGCATGATCGACAGCGCCGTCACCGATTTTCCCGATCCCGACTCGCCTACGACCGCCAGCGTCTCTTTTGCCCTGATATCGAAATCGATCCCTTTCACGATCTCGGTCCAGCCCTGCTGGGTCAGGAACGAGGTCTTCAGGTTACGCACTGACAGCAGTGGTTCAGGTTCGCCAACGGGAAGAATGCGTTCCTTACTTATCGCGTTCATGCCGTTCTCCTATCGTGCCGTCGACGGATCGAGCGCATCGCGGATGGCATCACCGACCAGATTGAAGGCCAGCACCACCAGCGTGATGGCGATACCCGCTCCGATGATTGGCCACGGCGAGCCGAAAAGGCTGTTGAGCCCGTCACGGATGATGTTGCCCCAGCTCGGATTGGGGGCCCTGGTACCTATACCGAGGAAACTCAGCGAGGCTTCGATGCGGATTGCCGACGCGACCCAAAGTGTCATCAGCGCGACGATCGGCGCGATGATGTTGGGGATGACATGCCTGATGATGATGACGGGTGTGCGGACGCCCACAGCGATTGCCGCTTCCACATAAGGCTCCTGCTTTATCGATAGCGTCTGGGCTCTGGCCACGCGCGCAAAACCTGGAATGAAGGCCACCGTGATCACCGCAATGATGTTCCAGAAGCCGCCACCGAGTACCGCAGCGATCAAGATCGCAAGTAGCAATTCCGGAAACGCCAGCAGCAGGTCGATGAGGCGGGAGATCAGGCGGTCGGCGGTACCGCCGAAATATCCGGCAATCACGCCGAGTATCGTACCCAACAACGCCGCCAGAACCGGAGAGATGAAGCCGAAAAGCAGCGAATTGCGCGATCCATAGATGAGTCGGCTCAACACATCGCGCCCGAACTGATCAGTCCCAAGCCAGTTGTCTTGGCTGGGCAGGCGATTGATCTTGATGATCGACTGGGCCAACGGATCGTAAGGCGCCAGCCAAGGGGCCAACACCGCGACCAGGACGAACACCACGATGAGGGCGGTAGCAAAGGCAGTCTCGGCCCGGCCGAAGAGGATCTTTCTGACCTTGGTGAAGACGCCTGGCTCTACAGCCGGAACGCGGAGGGTTTCTTCCGTAAAGAGCGACATCTTACTTCACCCTCACGCGTGGATCGACAACAACATAGACTAGGTCCATCAATAGATTGATGAGTACGACGAAGCCGGCAAAAACGAGAACCCCGCCCTGGATCACGGCATAATCGCGCTGGGCAATGGCATCGATCAGCAAACGGCCAATGCCGGGCCGGTTGAACACCAGCTCGATGGCGACAGATCCGGAAAGTGTCGACAGGAGGCTGAGCCCGAGCCCTGTCGAGATCGGCAGGAGAGCGTTTCGCAGGCCGTGCCGGTAGATCACCCTGCTCTCCTTCGCGCCCTTGGCCCGGGCGGTGCGCACGTAATCCCGCCCGAGCACTTCGAGCAGGCTGGTGCGGGTCAGCCGGCCAAGAAAGGCCGCCTTGACGAAGGCAAGCGTGAGTGCCGGAAGAAAGACGTGGTGGATGCGGCTTACCAGATCCGTGCCGGCGCCGTTGATCGGGAACCATCCAAGATTGAGCGAGAAGGTGATCAGCAAGACGGCGCCCAGGAAAAAGTCGGGGATGGCGTAGCCGATCAGCGAAAAAACACGCACGCCCGTATCGGGGATTTTGTTTCGGTTGGTGCCGGCGAGCACCCCGAGCGGTATGCCCGCGACAATCCCCATCAACATCGCCGCGACGGTAAGTTCTATCGTGTAAGGAAGGTTCTGGGCGATCAGGGTGACCACCGGCGTATTGGACAGGAGCGATCGTCCGAAATCGAGGGTCAATACGCCACCGAGGAAATTCAGATACTGCTGCCAAAGCGGTACGTTCAGCCCCATGCGCTCGCGGAATTCCGCCAACTGCTCTGGCAGAGCCGCGTCGCCGAGTGCAGCAAGCGCCGGATCACCGGGCAGAATTCGCATCGCGATGAAGACAAGCGTCAGCACCAACCAAAGCGTCGGAATTGCGTCAGCCACTCTGAGAAGGATGTAGCGGGCCATGCAGATCACCCAGATTGGGGATCTTCGCCGAGGCGAAGATCCCTGGATTGTTGAGGAAGCACTAGGCCGTCTTGGTCGCGCGATGGAAACGCCACCGTGCATAGCCGCTTTGGACAGGGTAGCCGAGATCGACGCGGGCGGCGCGGACCGCCGTGAAGCCGAGAGAGGATAGGCCGATCAAGGGAAGGTCACGCAGGACCTGCAACTCGATCTCCTTACAAAGTGCAAGGTAGGTATCGTAGTCCGTCGCCTGCAGGGCCTTTGCGAGCTTGTCGTCGATACCGGGCATGGCAGCGCCGTAATGGCTGTAGTTGCCGCCCCCGGAACCATCCGCCTTGACCTCCGACGCCTTCGCCAGCTGCTGGAAATAGATCTGCGTCGGGATAGGTGGATAGCTCGACGAATGCATTGCTAGCGTGTTCTGATCCGAGCGGTTCGCGGCGTGGTAAGCGGTGTGGTCCATGATCTTCAGGTTCATGTTGAAGCCGGCAAGACGCAGTTGCTCCTGAACGATCAGCATGGTCGAGGAATAATCCTCGCGCTGGCTGCAAAGCGCGTCGAAACTGATGCCGTTGGGATGCCCCGCTTCGGCAAGGAGCGCCTTAGCCTTCTCCGGATCGTACGGATACTGCAGCTCCGGTGGCAGGTCCTCCGTCTTGAAGCCCGCGGGGAAGAAATCAGGCTGCAGGCCTGGCATCGTGCCTCCCATGGGTTTAAGCGCCTTGGCTACAGCGGGTCGGTCGATCGCATGCATCAAGGCCTGGCGGACCTTGAGATCGTCGAAGGGTGCACGGGTTAGGTTCACGTGCAGCGTGTTGAACGAGCCCGGTGATGTCATGTCGATCTTGAGAGTCGGGTCGCGCTGCAGCATGGAATCGATCCATCCAGGTGCCCGCACCGCCTCGATGATGTCGACATTGCCCGAAAGCAGCGCCAGCGTCCGCGCCGTGGTGTCGGCGATGTAAACGCATTCCACCCTGGCGATCTTTGCCTTTTCGCCCCAGTAACCTTCGTGGCGCTTGAGGCTCGTTCCGGTTTCCGGATCAAACTTCACCAGTTCATAAGGTCCCGTGCCCACCGCATCGGTAGCAAACTTCTCCGCTCCGATTTCCTGATAGGCCTTCTTCGAGACGATGGACGTGTTGTTGTTGAAGATCGAGGTACCGAGCAGGTTTACGTCCGGCTGCTTGAGACGAATGCTCACCTCGTAGGGACCGTTCGCGACCACACTGTCGATGTTTGACAGAATGGTGCGATTGGTTCCTTCCTTCATGGCTCGCTCAAAGGAGAAGACAACGTCGTCTGACGTCATCTCGCCGTAGCCGCGATGAAACTGCACGCTTTGGCGAAGCTTGAAGGTCCACACCTTGGCGTCATTGGACTGCGTCCATTCGGTGGCCAGGGTCGGCAGGTATTCATCCGGAGTGAGAGCGAAACGCCCATCTTCCGGGCGTACCAGCTGCTCGTATATCTGTTCTGTGGCCCAGTTGTCCGATCCCTGCGTCGTCAGGTTCGGATCCGAGTGGCGCGGACCATTGGCGGCAATGCCCATCCGCAAGGTATCGACGTCCTGTGCGTGGGCAATGCTGATGCCAACCCCCGAGAGTACCGTGGTGGCCGCGGCCAGTTCCAGGAAGTTGCGTCTTGTCAAAGCCATGGAATTCCTCCTCCCAGCTTGTATGTGGCGCCGGCCCCTCGCCCGCGCCATCACGGGTTACGCCCTACGGCGCGAAGCAGTCTTCGGCGTGCCTGGCAGCCCTCCTTGCTGTAAAATGCCTAGCCAACACGGCGCGCCTCCAGTTCCTCATCTATCACGTCCAACCCGAGGCCCGGCCCGGTCGGGAACACGAACTTGCCGTCAACCGGCTTAGGCGGATTGCGGAAAGCCGGATGCATACGTGTGTCCGGGTCGGCAAATTCCGCCGGTTTGGTGAGATGCATGATCGTCGCGAGCACATGCAGGTTGGCGGTGTGGCCGATTGTCGGCTGTGTCTGGTGGGGCACCAATTCCACTCCGTGGGCATAGGCAATGGCCGCGCACCGCATGAGACCGGTGATACCTCCCATCTTGACGATGTCCGGTTGGACCATGCGCACGCCGGCATTGATCATGTCGACCAATGCCTGGGTGGTATAGGTCTGCTCAGCCGCCGACACGGTGATGTCGAGCCTCCGCGCCACCTCGCCCATGGCCCTAACGTCATAGTGCTGCACCGGCTCCTCGAACCAGACATAGCCCAGCTCTTCGAGCGCGCGTCCGACCCGAATGGCACCACCAACCGAATATTGATTGTTGGCGTCGAACGCGAGCGGGAACGTTTCACCCACCAGCTGCCTCACGGCCTTTGCCTTGGCGATGTCACCGGGGATGTCATAGTCCTGCCGGGTGCGGTCACCGTCCCAGCGAATCTTGATTGCTGCCGGCTGCTCCGCCCGCCAGCGCCGTTCAACCACCCGCACGGTCTCGTCGAGGCTACGATTGGCATTGCCCCCGATCGATGAATAGAACGGCACCTCTTGACGCCAGGCACCGCCCAGAAGCTTGTATACCGGCAGGCCGGAGAGCTTGCCCTTGATGTCCCAAAGCGCGATGTCGAGCGCCGCGAGCGCGCCGGTTACCGCGCCTTCCGGACCGAGCTTGACATAGCGGTGCAGCAGGCGGTCGTAGATGACCGCGTGATCCAGGACATCAGCCCCGATCAGCGACGCCGCGGCATCGCGTATCACCCAAAGCGAATGCTCTCCGCCGAACATCGGCGACGCTTCGCCATACCCGACAAGCCCCTCTTCGGTCGTGACCCGCACAATGGCACTGCGCCGCCCTGGCGGATCGTCCGCGTTCCAGGCGACCTGGAATGCCTCGATGGATTTGATGACGGACGCTCTATCCATGAGCTACTCCTCAGGTGCTGGTAGGGGCAAGATCGACTCAAGATGAGCCCGAAGCGGCGCCGGAAACGGTGCGGGGCGCTTGCTGACGGCTTCGATGAACACGTGAATGAAATGGCCGTCGGCCGCCGCCTCATCCGACCCTTTGAGGAACGCGGCAAGCCTGTAGCGTACCGAGGAAGTCCCGATTCTCTCTACGCGCAGGCCCATCTCGAGCCGATCCGTAAAGATGATTTCGCGATGATACCGGCAGCCATTCTCGACCACCACCATTGCCCCACCATCCCTGCCCAGCCCCAGTTCCTTCTGATAGAGGAAGCCAAGCACGGTGCTATCGAAGAACTCGTAATAGCGGGCGTTGTTGACATGCCCGAAGATGTCGATGTCGTTCCATCGAAGCGATACGGCGGTGAACCACGCGAAAGCCTGCCGCCGTTCTGTCGGTCTGCGCTCCGTCATGGCAGCCGCAGCGGTGGCGCACGCATGCGCGACAAAGATGCGTTCATCTTTCGAAACCTCCCACTTCGGAGCAGGGCCTCTCCCGCGACGCCGCCCTCCAAACCGGCCAACAGGATACAGGCTTTGCATCCGTATGCAAGCAATACTGTGGAGAGCGCTTTCATAATCGCAGCCATTTCATCAGATGTTCGGCGACAGCCACTATGGTGCCGGACTGGTTGGCCACCTCGATACCCGTTAACGGACGTCTGCCGTTCGAATCGAGCTCCCTTACGACATAGGTGACGGTCAACATATCGCCGGGATAGACCGGCGCTACGACGCGCAGCCGATCATAGCCGAGCGAAAACCGGGATCGTGGTATTTCCCGCAACCGAGCCTCCCGGATCGCCTTGGTACCGGCTACCGACATGTAACCCACCAGAAGCGCGCCGTGGGCAATGATGCCGCCGAAACGGGATCCGGCCATGCTTCAGCGTCCGTGTGCGCCTCGTAGTAGTCTCCGCTCAGCGCCGCGAAACGGGCGATATTCTCGTGCTGCACCGTCGTTGCATAGGATACCACCAGGCCCGTCACCGTCCGGCTCAACTGATCAGGCATAGATCTGTGTCCTCCTGAACCGTGCAGCAGGTCGACCGTCGGCGAGAAGAACCTCCTCGGTGACCAGGTAGTGTTTGCCCTTGCGTTCGAAGGTTTCGGCCACACAGCCCGCCGTGCGGATCGACTGACCTGGATAAACCCTCTCAAAATGCTGCGTTTCCACTTCGACCAGGACGACGGCCGCCGGAAATCTCCAGCTTGAATTGACGTCCCCCATGGCCGTGCGCATCAGCATCCCCGAATGGACGAAACCGATATCGTTGTAAATCGGATGGGTTTCAGCAAAGGCCGACAACGAGGCCTTGAAGTCCGCCGCCGACAGAACCCGCTCGCGGCTTTTAAGCGACGCGCCCGGCTGGATTTCGCCGGGGCTCACAACAGGTGGATCTTCCGGTGTTGGAAGCAGTTGCAATCGAGCCGGATCCGGCGGTGGAACCGCTTCGTGAGCCAGCGCGACCCATCCGGTCGCCACCTCCTCGTCGTCCCCGTTACGAACGCTGACCATGCTGCGCTGACACACTCCATCCTCAGCGAGTGGTCCGGCTAAAACCGTCACCTCGTCATGATTGTAGACAGGCTTGCGGAACCGCGCCGAAATGGCGCCTCGATCGGCCCAATCGGCACCCCAGCTGTCGATCGCCACCCGGCTGATGTGACCATAAACAAAAGCGCCAGGAATGAGGGCTGCCTTATAACCGCGGGCCCTGGCGACGGCGTCGTCATGGATCGTTCCCCTGTAGCGGGGCGCGTCGTCGAGGAGAATCCGTATATCGAAGCAGCGCGGGAAAAGTTGCGTCGGCTGACCCATGCTCACGCTCCCTGCAGGGGTTCGGTCGCCATGGCGTCACTCTTCTCGATAACGGCGATCTGATCCGGCGGAAGTTTGATGATGCGCTCAAGAACGTGCCGGTTATGCCAGCCAAAAGGCGGGGCCGACGCCAGCTGCGCCCCGGGGGTGTCGCTGAGATGGATTGGCAGGCCCGGATGTTTGTGCCGTCCCGCGTCAGGATGCTGGAGCTCCGTAAAGAAACCGCGATAGGCGAGATATGGATCTTCCGCCAGATCCCGGGGCGTTTGCACCGGCGCCGCCGCCACTCCGGCAGCCTGCAGCCGCGCAGCCAGTTCATGCTTGTCTTCGCCCGCCGTCCAGGCAGCTATGAGCCCGGTGAGTTCATCTTCATTAACGCGCCGCCGCTCCAGGTCGGAAAAACGCGGATCTGCCCAAAGCTCCGGCCGACCCATGATCCGGCACAGTCTTTGCCATTGGCCCTCGTCAAGCGCCGCGATGACGATCCACTGGTCTTCGCCTCGAGTGGGGAAAGCATCATGCGGGCTGGCAAAGCTGACGCGATTACCATTTGGTACCGGGTCCTGCCCCGTCTCACTGGCGAGTAGGATTTCGGGGCCGATCAGGTGCATCGCCGCTTCGACCTGCGGAACCTCCACATACTGGCCCTCGCCGCTCCTCTGGCGGTGGATAAGCGCCGTGAGGATCGCTGCGGCAGCGTTAAACCCGCCGATTGGATCCAGATAAGACGGACCGGTCACCTCCGGCCGGCCGCCCGTATAGCCGATCATCGCTGACATGCCCGCTGCCATTTCCATGGTCGGGCCGAGGGCCGCATAGCCGGACATCGGCCCCTTTGTTCCAAAGGCCGGCAGTTCGGCGACGATGATGTCCGGCTTTATCGCTTTCAGAGCGTCATAGTCGAGACCGAGCTTCTTAAGGGTATCTGGCCGAAAATTGCAGATCAACACATCTGTGACGGATACTAACCGACGCAGCGTTGCCCGGCCTTCTTCAGTCTTCAGATTGAGAATACAGCTGAGTTTGTTGACATTTTGAGAGTTAAACAGGAACGACCGGTCGTACCAGCGCTCACCTGGCTGCCGTGCAGGGAAGTTGATCGGGTTGGGCTCGTCCTTGTTGAGGCGCCAGGAATTGACCCTGTTCGGCGCTTCCACATGAATAGACTCAGCGCCAAAAAAGGCTAGCACTCGTCCGGCCATCGGACCTGCCCATGCGGTGGTCAGCTCAATGACGCGCAAGCTTTCCAAAGGACGGCCCGTGGACCCCGAACCGGACAGGGGCTCTTTCTCCGAAGGCAAATGAGCGCTGCCTGCAAAACAGGCATTTGCGTCACCGAGGCGGGGAGCGAGGGTACCCACACGGCGCGGTGTCGCCGACATACGGAACGGCGACCCAAGAATGGTCCGACCGTCCACTGTTTCCCAGTACCCTCGCTGGACGAGATGGCGGCTCCTGATTAGCTCGGACGGCCGATATGCCTTGGCAGCAATGACTTGCGCCTTCTGGAGGATCTCCACCAAATCCTCGGCTGCCATCTCAGCCACCCTCGACTGGAAGATAGAAAACAGCGCGTCCCAGTTGGCGCGGCGGTTAGCGGGATCGGCAAAGCGTTCGTCGTGCTCCAGTTCAAGCAGGCCAAGCGCTTCCAGCAGGGCGTGCCACCGGAAATTGTAGATCCAGATGCAAACCCAGCCGTCACGGCAAAGGACCTGCCCCGCCTGCACAGCTTGCTCTGTCCGCTGCCTGGACGTGCCATTGTAGATATACTGCATCACATAGGGGAAACACATAGATGCGGCGGTCTCAGCCGCGTCGATGCGCACGACCTGACCGCGCCCGGTCTCCTCACGCGCATACAAGGCAACCAAAGCGCCGATATAGGCGCCGATACCGCTCGCCACTTTGGCGCGGTTCCCGGTTCCAAAAAGCGGCTCCCGATCGGCAGCGCCATTGTTGTGCATCATCCCTGACAAAGCTTGGAGGACGATTTCCGGCCCCTGCCACTCCGCGCGCGGGCCGTCGCCACCAAAACTGCTCGGCTGCACAACGATTGCATTGGGATTGCTCTGGCTTATTTCGTCCGCATTTCCTTCCGGAGGAAGGACGATCACATCCGCCGCAGCAAGGATCAGGTCGAGCTGGCCGCGAGCTCCCGTATCGCCACGATCAAGCGCATAGGAGCTCTTTCCGGAATTGAAGTGGAAAAACGGCAGCGAGTCCCCACTTCGCGAAAATGGCGCAGAACGTCGGATTGGCGAACCCTCCGGCCCCTCCACCAGCATCACCGCCGCACCATAATCCGCAAACAACCGGGCGCAGTACTGCCCCGCCAATGTATCGGAATAGTCGACCACCCGCAGATGGCTGAAAGCGCCCCTCATAGCTCCTCCCAAAGGCAAGCGTACGCAAGACCAAGACCGGCTCTGCTAGCCGCCTTCTGAAGCAAGGTTAGGGAACATTGCATCCGTATGCAAGCGGCGATTTGCATACGGATGCGTGTTTATGCGATATACTGCTCATGCTGCTGCGGGTCGTGCGGCAAAAACACGACGGGGAGTGATGATGAACAATGCCGATGACAAGATAGCCTCGCCTCGAGCCAAGCCGCTGACGGCGCGTGAGCTCGCCCGGCTGATGGGTGTGAGCCAGTCCGCAGTATCACGGGCCTTCACGCCAGGAAGCTCAATTTCTCCCGAGCTGCGGCAACGAATTCTCAAGGCGGCCAGCGAACTCGACTACCAGCCGAACGCGATTGCATCCATGCTCTCGACTCGGCGCAGCAATATCGCCGGCATCGTCATTTCCGAGATGCAGAACCCGTTCTATCCGACGTTGATCGAAAAACTCTCGCGCGGTCTACAGCGGGTCAAGCTTCAAAGCCTGATGTTCAACATCACTCGCGGCTCCAATATTGAAGAGCAGCTCGTCGCACTGCGGCAGTACAATGTCGATGCAGTTATCATCATCTCAGCTACCGTACTGTCCGGCGCCTCGGTGCAATGGGCAACCGATGGACGGGCTGCCGTCCTTGTGAACCGCACCATTCCCGATCTCCCCCTCACCTCCGTCAGCTGCGACAACGTCGAGGGCGCTCGCGCCATTGCCGATCACTTCCATGTGCTCGGCCGTCGCCGGGTATCCTATGTCGCTGGTCTTGCCCATACCTCCACCAATTTCGAACGGCAAAACGCCTTTGTGACACGGGTGGCGGAACTTGGGATGCGGCTCATCCACTGCATCGCCGCTGGCGAGTACAGCTACGAGGCGGGTCATCGGGCAGCGCTTGAAATCGCACGCGGAGAGAAGACGGATGCGATATTCTTCGCCAATGACATTCTTGCGGCTGGCGGCATGGACGCACTGAGGGAAAGCGCCGGACTGCGCGTACCGGACGATGTCGCTGTTGCCGGTTTTGACGACGTGGCGTTGGCGCGCTGGCCGCATTACTCGCTCACGACGTTCCGGCAACCCATTGATGCTATCGTGGAAAGGGCCGTAAGCTTGGTCACACAGCAGTTGGAAACGCCTTCTTTGCCGCCGAGCCGGAATTCGATAAGCGGCGAACTTGTCATACGCCATTCCACGGTCGCGGAATGGTCACCTGAAATCATCGAGTGACTGCAACCAAGTTGGCGTCACGATACGAAAGTGATGAAGCTGTCTGAACAGCCCCTGGATTTGTAGACACCTTCCTTCCTAAATTTGAGGGAAGGAGGCCGGGCAAAGCCAATTTCAGCGACGATTTCAAACGTGATGCGATGCGTCAGATCACCGAGGCTATCCGGTTGCGGATGTTTCGGAGCGGCTGGGCGAGCCAACATTCGCTCTACGAGTGGAAGAAGAAGTTTGCCGCGCCGAGCGCAAAAGGTGGTGACGAGGCCGAAGAGATTAGGCGGCTGAAGAAGGAGTTGGCTCGCGTCACCATCCAAGTGCGACGCTTGGCGCACACTCCGTCGAGATTTGCCCCCCTTGCATTGGTCAGCGCGAAACCTGCGCTGCGTCAGATGCTTAGGCAGAGGTATTTAATCTCCACATAGTCTTCAATGCCATACTTGGAGCCTTCGCGGCCCTGGCCGGACTGCTTGATGCCGCCGAAGGGGGCCGCCTCGGTGGAGATCAGGCCGGTGTTGATGCCGACCATGCCGTATTCCAGCGCCTCCGCTACGCGGAAGATCTTGCTCATATCCTTCGAGTAGAAGTAGGACGCCAGACCAAACTCGGTATTGTTGGCCGTTTCAATGACCTCCTGCTCCGTCTCGAATTTGAAGAGCGGCGCAACAGGTCCAAAGGTTTCCTCGCGAGCGATCTTCATGTCGATAGTGACACCCGTCAGCACGGTTGGCTGGAAAAACAGACCGCCTTGGGCATTGCCGCCGAGAACCACTTCCGCGCCCTTTGCCACCGCGTCGCCTATATGTTCCTCGACTTTGGCGAGCGCCTTTTCCGAGATCAGTGGACCGGCGTCGATGCCCGGCTCAAAGCCGTCGCCAATCTTCATCTCCCGCACCTTGGCCGCGAGCTTCGTGGCAAAGGCGTCATAGACCCCGGCCTGCACGAACAGCCGATTGGCGCAGACGCAGGTCTGGCCGTTATTGCGGTATTTGGAGATCATGGCCCCTTCGACCGCCGCGTCGAGATCGGCGTCATCGAAGACGATAAAGGGGGCATTGCCGCCGAGTTCCAGACCCAGCTTCATGATTTGGTCGGCACCCTGGCGCATCAGGATTTTGCCGACATTGGTGGAACCGGTGAAGGTCAGCTTGCGCACCTTGTCGTTCGCACACATTTCCTTGCCAACACTGGCCGAGTCGGTCGACAGGACGACGTTGAAGAGTCCCGCCGGCAGGCCGGCGCGCTCCGCCAAAACCGCGATCGCCAGCGCCGAAAGCGGCGTTTCCGCCGCAGGCTTCGCGACCATTGCGCAGCCGGCGGCAACCGCAGGCGCCATTTTGCGCGCAAGCATTGCATTCGGGAAGTTCCATGGCGTGATCGCCGCCACGACCCCGATCGGCTGCTTGAGAACGATAATGCGCTTGTCCGACCGGTGACCAGGAATGGTATCGCCATAGACGCGCTTGGCCTCCTCGCCGAACCATTCGACGTAGGACGCGCCGTATAAGATCT
The DNA here is from genome assembly GCF_036245905.1 of Sinorhizobium sp. KGO-5. NCBI lineage: Bacteria > Pseudomonadati > Pseudomonadota > Alphaproteobacteria > Hyphomicrobiales > Rhizobiaceae > Sinorhizobium > Sinorhizobium sp. KGO-5. The sequence goes on along the minus strand of NZ_BDIZ01000006.1, from coordinate 351,062 downwards.
CGCCCCTCGCCTCCGCGAGCGGCTTGCCCATTTCCATGGTCAGGATGGTGGCGAGGTCATCGGCGTTGGCGACGATGAGGTCGTAGAGGTTGCGCAGCACCGCGGCGCGTTCCTTGCCGGTCTTCCTCGCCCATGTCTTTTGCGCTGCGTGCGCCGCATCGATGGCATGCGCGGTTTCGGTCCGGCCCATGTCGGGCAATGTGGCGACGACCTCGCCCGTCGCCGGATTGATGACGTCGAACCTCTTCCCGCTGTCGCTTCTCGCGACCCACTCCGTCCCGAGCAATCCCTTGTCGATCGCAAGGCTGGGATCCTGCAGCCTGGCGAGCAGTGTTTCCGAAATCGTCATTCACAGAGCTCCTCGTGCGACCGCGCATCGGACTTTATCCCGGCGGTAGAATTCCGTTGCGGGGCACGCCGCCCGCGGCACGGCGCCTACCTTCATTGACCGAAGACATGCGCCGAGCCGGCATCGAATCTCAGCCACACGGCATCGCCGCGATTGAGCCCGGAGATCGCCTCGTGGCCGAACGGCAGGCGGACCGACAGGTCGTTGCCCTTGCTGGTTTTCGTGGCGACGTGGACGTTGTTGCCGAGGAAGGTGATGTCGCTGACCGTGACTGGCAACCCAGCATCGGAGCGTGTCTTGGACAGGAGCAGTCGCTCCGGCCTTAGCATCAGCGCCGCCTTGCTGCCGGAGGATGCCGCCCCATGAAGGGGCACGTCGGAAACGGTCATGCTATCGCCGATCGCGATCTCAGCCCGGCCATTCGCCGCAGAGACGACATTGCAGGGCAGGAAATCGCTGTCGCCGATAAACTCGGCGACGAACCGGGTGGCGGGATTGGCATAGAGCTCCGGCCCGGTGCCGATCTGGTCGATCACGCCCTTCGAGAAAACGGCGATCCTATCGGAAAGGCGAAGCGCTTCCTCCTGGTCATGCGTGACATAGAGGATGGTCACTTCCGTCTGCTGGTGAATCCGGCGGATTTCGTGCTGGATTTCTTCGCGTAGCTTCTTGTCGAGTGCCGAGAGGGGCTCGTCCATCAACAACACAGGTGGGTCATATGCGAGTGCGCGCGCCAATGCGACCCGCTGCTGCTGCCCACCGGACATCTGCGCGGGCTTGCGGTCCTCGAAGCCTTCGAGCCGCACAAGCTTCAGCATCTGGCGCACCTTGGCATCAATTTCCGCCTTCGGCCGCCGGCGGACCGTCAACGGAAAGGCGATGTTCTCGCCGACGGAAAGATGAGGGAACAACGTATAGCGCTGGAATACCATACCGATGTTGCGCTTGTGCGATGGCGTCATGAGCAGCGTTTCGCCGTTGAGCAGGATGTCGCCGCGCGTCGGGTTCTCAAAGCCGGCGAGAATATAGAGCGTAGTGCTCTTGCCCGATCCCGAGGGGCCGAGAAATGTCAGGAACTCGCCCTGCGCGACATCAAGATTGACGTCTTGCACGGCGGTCACCGGCCCGTACTCTTTGCGAATACCCCGGATTTGCAGGAAAGGTTTGCTCATGATTTCAGTCCTTTGCGAACGAGAGCGACGAGCACCATCAAAAGCACGGTCAAGAGAATGAGAAGTGTGGAAGCCGCGGCAACGACCGGTGTCAGATCCTGCCGCAGCGTCGCCCAAATTTTCACGGGGAGCGTCTGGAGCGTCGGGCTCGACATGAAGATTGCGACGACCACTTCGTCCCAGGAGGTGAGAAAGGAGAAGATCGCTGCAGAGAAGATGCCGTGGCTGATCGCCGGCAGCGTCACGCGGAGCTTGGCTTCGAGCGGAGACGCGCCGCACAACACGGCGGCATCCTCGATCGATTTGTCGAAGCCTTCGAGCGCATTGGTGATCGACAGGATCGAGAAGGGAAGCGCCAGCACCAGATGCGAGATGACGAAGCCAGTTAGGGTCCCGTTGAGTCCGATCTGCAGGAAAAATGCGTAGAGCGCGACCGCAAGTACCACGACCGGCAAGATCATCGGCGTCAGGAACAGCGCCTTCAACGCTTCTCGGAGCGGGAAACGCCCGCGGGTTAGGCCGAACGAGGTCACGAGCCCTAGCAGAACCGAGAGGACAGTGACAATGATCGCGATCTGGAAGCTCGTCCAGGCGGACTCGAGCCAACGCGGATCGGCGAGAAGCTCCTGATACCATTTGAGCGTCCAGCCGGGTGGCGGAAAGATCAGCCATTGCGACGATCCGAAGGACAGCGCCGCGATGAACAGGATCGGCAGAAGCAGAAATGCCGTCGTCAGCAGCGTGATGCCGAGGAGAACGAGCTTCCACCAGCCGAGGCGATCGAAGTTCAAAAGCATCTCAGCGCCCTCCCATCCGATCGGTGCCGAAGAAGCGGAGCTGGACGGCGTAAAGCGCCAGTGTGACGACCAGCAGCACAAGGGCTGCGGCACCACCCATGCCCCAATTGACGAGAGACTGGACGAACTGCGCAATGAGTTCGGCGAGCATCATGTTCGCGGTACCGCCGAGCAGCGCCGGCGTGACGAAGTAGCCGAGCGACATGACGAAGACCATGAGCGCGCCCGCCGCCATGCCCGGCATCGCAAGCGGCAAGAGCACGCGGACGAGCGATTGCCAGCGGTTGGCGCCACAAAGTGCGGCCGCCTGCAGGATGGCCGGGTCGATCTTCCGAATGACGCCATAGAGCGGCAGGATGATGAAGGGCAGCATGATGTAGGTCATGCCGATCGTCACACCGGTCAGATTGTTGACGAGCGGCAGCGGCTTGTCGATGAGCCCCATCCCGATCAGCAGCTTGTTGATGACACCGGTGCGCTGCAGCAGCACCATCCAGGCATAGGTGCGTGCCAGCAGATTGGTCCACATGGACAGGAGCAGAATGGCGAATACCACCGAAGCAACGCGGGTGGGCAGGATGGCAAGCGCCCAGGCGACGGGAAAACCGATCAGCAACGAGACAAATGTGACCAGGCCGGATACGATGAAGGTGTTTACAAATATGCGCAAATAGGTCGAAGAGCCCAGCAGTTCGGCGTAGTTGCCGAGGCCCGGCATTGGTTCCGTGACGCTGCGCATCAGCAGGATGGCAACCGGCAGCACGAAGAACAGGATCAGCAGGCCGAGCGCCGGCAAAGTCAGATCAAAGTCGGTCGGCCGCCGGGCGCGTACGGGCGCAAACGGTCTCCCGCTCTCGGTTTCGGTCTGCGTAACCATCGTCGTCTTTCCTCCCATCAAGAGGGCAATGCGCCGTCAGGGGACAGCACGCAGCCCTCTGACCGCCGGAGCACCGGAAGAACGCCACAGCCGTCCTCCCAGTGGTTCCCGGTGGTTATTTCGCCTGCCACGCGTACCAGCGCTCACCAATCGCATCGCGGTTTTCTGCCCAGTAGTTCATGTCGGCGTTAACCTGGCTCGCCGTCTGCGCGTCCGGCAGCGTTTTGGCCACTTCCGGGTCCATCATCTTTGGGGAATCCAGATTGATGGGCGCGTAGCCGGTTAAACTGGCGAGTTCAGCTTGGGCCTCGGCCGATGTTGCAAGTGCAATGAACTTCATCGCCGCTTCCTTATTCTTCGCTCCCTTCGGCACGACGAGTGAATCGGCGGCCGTGATGTTCTGCTCCCAGGAGGTTTCGGTATTGATGCCACTTTGGGCTAGCGCGGTCATGCGACCGTTCCAGAGGCTGCCGAAGGGTGCCTCAGCAGAGGCAAGGAGCTGCTGCGACTGTGCGCCGCCGGACCACCAGATGATGTCCCCCTTGATAGTGTCGAGCTTTTTGAAGGCGCGGTCGAGATCGAGCGGATAGAGTTTGTCAGCCGGCACGCCGTCCGCGAGAAGCGCTGCTTCAATGACGCCAGGCGCCGACCACTTGTAGAAGGTGCGCTTGCCGGGGAACTTTTCCGTATCAAAAAGGTCCGCCCACGTCTTTGGGCAGGCATCGACCACGTCCTTGTTGCAGCCAATGACGAAAGAATAATAGAAACTGCCGACCGAGTAGTCGGTGACGAAACGCGGGTCGAGTTTCGATTTGTCGATAACTGAGAAGTCGAGCTTTTCGAGCAGACCTTTCTTGCCGGCCTGCGCGGCGTAGTCGCCCTCGACGTCGACTACGTCCCAGGTGACGGCATTCGCCTCGACCATGGCCTTGAGCTTGCCGTAGTCGGTCGGCCCGTCCTGCAGCACGTTGATGCCGGTCTTCTCCGCGAACTTGTCAGCCCAGGCAGCCTTCTGCGCGTCCTGTGTCGTGCCGCCCCAGCTTGAAAAAACGAGATCGGCGGCGGATGCCGGCGCGGATGTTGCCATGGCGGCGGCGACGATCGTTAAAGCGAATATCCTCTTCATGTTCCCTTGCTCCGTTGTTCCCGGTTTTACTTGATTGGTTGTTCTGGTGATGCGCCGCCGCCGGTGGGCGAAAAGCGCGTAGCCTTCATGATCTTGTTCTCCGCGACTTCGATGAGGTCGCGTATCTTAGGGAGGAATGCCCGCCAGTCGGGGTCGTCCATCAGTGCGGCCCTACGCCGCTCTCGGTCGTCAAGGCTCGCATAGGCCCAGATGTGAACGATCTCGTTGATCGGTCCGATCTCGGAGAAGAAATAGGCGACGAGTTCGCCAAGATGCTTCCTCTGGATGGCGATCCCCTCGTCCTCCACCACCTGCAGGTAGGCCGGGATGGCGCCGTTCTTCAGTCGATAGGTGCGGATCTCGTAGAACATCACCGTCACCGCATCACGAACGGGTCTGGGATCGGATCGTCCGACGTCCTGAGCCAGACGGTCTTCGTCCGCGTGTAGTCGAGCGCGGCTTCGAGGCCGCCCTCGCGCCCATGGCCGGAGAGCCCGAAACCGCCGAAGGGCGCGATCGGTGACACCGCCCGGTAGGTGTTGACCCAGACGATCCCAGCGCGGATCCCCTTCATCAACCGGTGCGCCCGCGTGAGATTCTGCGTAAAGATACCGGCCGCAAGCCCGTAGCGCGTATCGTTGGCGATACGCAGAGCTTCGGCCTCGGTTTCGAAGGACAGGACCGAGAGTACGGGACCGAAGAACTCGTTATCGAGGGACGGCGAGGCGCTACCGTCGCAATCGAGAATGGTCGGACGAAAATAGAAGCCAGCACCTTCAGGCACGGTGCCGCCCGTCACGAGCCCGGCGCCGGCGCTGAGCGAGCGGGCGACCAGTGCTTGTACATGGTCGCGCTGGCGCTCAGTCGCGAGCGGGCCGACCTCCGTCGCCATATCGAGAGGGCTTCCGATCCGGATCGCCTCCGCCTTTGCCTTGAGGATCCGCAGGAAGCGATCCTTGACGCTTCTTTCTACGATCAGCCGCGAGCCCGCGACGCAACTCTGTCCCGTCGCGGCAAAGATCCCGGCGACCTGCGCATTTGCAGCGCTTTCGAGGTCGGCGTCGGCGAAGACGATGAAGGGCGACTTGCCACCGAGCTCAAGCGAGGTCGAGGCGAGGTTCTCCGCCGAATTCCGCACCACATGGCGCGCGGTCTCCGGCCCACCGGTGAAGGCGATGTGGTCCACTTGAGGATGTCGGCTGAGCGCCGCGCCGCAGGAGGGGCCGAAGCCGGTGATGATGTTGACGACGCCGGCGGGAAAGCCCGCCTCATGCACCAGCCGGGCGAATTCAAGCAGCGGTGCCGGTCCATCCTCCGAAGCCTTCACCACCATGGTGCAGCCGGCCGCAAGCGCCGGACCGATCTTCACCGCCGAGAGGAAAAGCTGGCTATTCCAGGGCACCACCATGGCGACGACGCCGATCGGTTCGCGGCGGAGCCAGACATCCATATCCGGCTTGTCGATCGGCAGATAGGATCCTTCGATCTTGTCGGCGATGCCCGCGTAATAGCGATAATAATCCGCCACATAGGCGATCTGCGCCGAGGTCTCGCGAATGACCTTGCCCGTGTCGCGCGTCTCGAGTTCGGCGAGCTTGCCGGCGTGCTCGGCAACGAGATCGGCAAGCTTGTAAAGGAGCTTACCTCTCTGCGTGGCGGAAAGTTTGGGCCACGGCCCGTCATGAAGGGCCTTGCGTGCCGCCTCGACGGCGCGATCGACGTCCGCTTCGCGCGCCTCCGGCATCTCCGCCCAGGCATGACCGGTCGCAGGGTCGATGCTCTCGAACCGTGCTTCGCCGTCCGCGAATTCACCGTTGATGTAACACTGGAAGCGCTGCATGTGCCCTACTCCGCAAATGCCGGCATGACCTCGGCGATGAAGCGTTCAAGCGACGCCTTCTTGCGCTCGAAGGTCATGCCCGTGTCGATCCAGAAGGAATATTCGTCATAACCCATCGCCTCGTAGCTCTTGATGCGAGCGATGACCTCGTCGGCTGCACCAACGACGTTGTTGCGTCGCATCGCCTCGGCCGAGAGCATGGCGTTGGCGGCAATCTCCTCATCCGGAATCCGCTCGATGAGGCCTTGTGTGATCGGCCTCTCGTTCTTGAACCAGGCGAAGAAGTAATTGTAGTAGACGCTCATCTCATGCGCGGCCTGTGCGATGTCCACCTCGTCGGAGCCGACATAGGTGTGACGCAGCAGCATGATCTTCGGCCGCTCGACCTCAGGGCTTTTCGCGCAGGCGTCGTTGAACCGTCCCATCAGGCTCCGCACCTCGTCGTCGTCTTGCCAGAGCGGCGTCACCTGCACATTGCAGCCGTTCGCGACGGCAAATTCGTGCGAGTTCGGATCGCGCGCAGCAACCCATATCGGCGGATGGGGTTTCTGCAGCGGCTTCGGCGACGAGGTCGTGGCAGGAAACTTGAAGAACTCGCCATTGTGGCTGTAGTCACCCGCCCAAATCCCCTTCACCGCCGGAATGAGCTCGCGCATGCGCTGCCCGGCGCTCCAGGCATCGAGGCCCGGCAACAGCCGCTCGTATTCAAAGGAATAGGCGCCACGGGCAATCCCGATGTCGAGCCGGCCATCGCAGATCAGATCCGTCATCGCGGCTTCGCCCGCGAGCTTGATCGGATGCCAGAACGGGGCGATCACCGTGCCGGTTCCAAGCCGCGCGGTCCTGGTGCGGCGGGCAAGGTCGGCAATTGTCACGAAGGGATTGGGCGCAATGGTGAACTCCATTCCGTGATGTTCACCGGTCCAGATCGCGTGCATGCCGCCTTGGTCGGCGATCTCGCAAAGCGTGACGAATTCTTCGTACAGCGTCTTGTGGTCCTGGGAGGCATCCAGGCGCTCCATGTGAACGAAAAGCGAGAATTTCATGAGCGTGCGTCCTTCTTCGCGATCGGGTGAACCGTGCCGCCGGTCTCGTCGCCGAAGTACATACCGAAATTGCCGATGGAGCTTTCGAGCACGAAACGATTGATGATGTCGGCGGTCGCGGTGCTGCTGAATTTCGCCTGGGCGGCGTCCTCCGGCCTCAGGAACCGGCCTCTTTGCGGGGCACCGTCGCTGGCCAGTGCGTGATAGACGATGTGTTGCCGTCCATCGCTCTTGTCTTCATAGACTGAATAGAGAAAGCCGATGGTGACGTTCAGTCCGGTCAATTGCTCGAGATGCGCCGCCAGGGTCCGGGCGGGGTCATCGCCTTCGACGGTGCAACTCGGGATCGACAGCGTTTCATCGCCCACGAGATATACTGAGCCCTGCTGCTCGAGTACTGCGCCGAGACGAATTTCGCCCCCGACGGCCGCGGAAACGGCCTTGCCCGCCAGCCTAGGCGTGAAATAGCCGCCGCGGGCATAGCCGAGGCCATTTAGTCCGCTGTTCTCGAAGGCCGTTACGCGCCCGACCATTATCACATGATCGCCAGCCTCGATGAGGTCCTGCTTCGAACACTCAAACCAGGCCGCGACCTGGGAAAAGATCGGGCAACCATTCGGCCCTTTCCTCCAGTCGACGGACGCGAACCGATCCTCCACCGGCCGGGCGAAGGTGTTGGAGATGTCTTTTTGTGTTTCGGACAGGACGTTGACGGCGAAACGCTCCGCTCCGGTCATCGTCTCATAATTGCGCGAGGTCTTGGCAATACACACGAGCAGCAGGGGCGGATCCAACGAGACGGACGTAAAGGAATTGGCTGTAAAACCGATTGGCTGGCCCGCCGGATTGTTCGCTGTCACCACCGTCACTCCGGTCGCAAAGGCGCCAAAGGCGTCGCGCAAGGCTCTTGGATCTTCCACACTCATGCCGGCTCCTCCCGGTAATTCAGCCACTCCGCCATCAGCGCATTGACACTTTCCGGCGCGGTCAGATTGACCATATGTCTGTGACCATCGACGACGCGGGCCCATCCGTTCGGCGTCAGGGACGCCATCTGCTCAGCCATTTCCGGCGTCGAATTCGGGTCTCCCGAACCCGTGAGGAAAAGGGCGGGGCAAGTGACGGAAGGCCAGCAATCGGCATAGGCCTCGTCGCCGTTTGCAAAGGCGGTATAGGCGATCGCGTACCCTTCCGGATCGACCGCCTCTAACCACGTGCGGGTCAATTCCCGTGCTCGCTGGCTCTGCGGATCATCGCCGAACCATCGCAGCAACGGTCCCGCCGTGTCCACGCCGGTTGTTCGGATCGCCGCTGCGCGGGCCAGAACGGCCGCCTTTGCCGCGGGATCGCGGCGGTAAACGCCGTTGAGATAAGCGACTCGCGTGATGCGGTTGGCGAAGGTTGCCGCCGCGCCGCCGGAAATCAGCGCACCCATCGAGTGCCCCGCGAGATTCGCACGGTCGATACCGATATCGTCCAGAAAGCGGCCGAACCAGTCGACGAAGTCGCGCACCGTGCTGCGCGCCGCGATTTTCTCGCTCCCGCCATGCCCGGGCATGTCCACCGCGATGACGCGGTGGGTCTTGGCGAAGGCTTCGATCTGCGGCGCCCAGGCCTCGAGGCGCATGCCGACGCCGTGAATGAGGATCAACGGCTCGCCCTCACCGGCTTCGAGGTAGGCGGCTCCGCGCACAGTCGTCTTGCGCGGCAGCGCAGTGCCGCCCTCCCCGGACGTATTTGATGTGACCGTCTGCATCGAAGTGCCTGCCGTTTACACGCCGGCCGGATTGGCGACGTCCTGGCCGAGGTCCTTCAGATCCTGATAGCGGTCGCCGATCCGATGGTGCGGGCGTCCGCCAACCGATGCGCCAAGAGCCACGACGATTTCATCGGCGGCCGGCGCATCGGGCATCGCAGTCTGAATCGTCAGGTAGTGAGAACGGCGACCCTCATCGTTCTTGTCCATCAGTGGGATCATGACGGTGGCGTTGGCGGGGCCGCGCGTATTGCAGAAGGCGAGATACGACTTGGCGCCGACCGCTTGGCGATAGTGATTGCCGAAGCGCAGCGTATGGATGAGTGCCGAGGCATGCTCGATCTCACCGTCAAGCCCCACAACGGCGGCCTTGCCGTAGCCTTCGACCGCTTCGCCTGAGCCCACGGCGTCGATAATCATTCTGGTCAGGAGCTCCCCAAGCACAGGTGCTGCCGCATGGATCTCCGGCTTGAGGTCCTCCACGAAGCCCCGCCCCGCCCACGGATTTTTCACCACCGCCAGCGCCGAAAACAGCTTCAACGGCTGCGGGGTGGCCTTGCCTCCTTCGATCAAGGTCGTTTCGATTTGGAGCAGCGTTTTGCGGATCTGAACGGCCATTGGAAATCCTTCCCAACATATCTATTACGTCTTATGGTATACCATAGTATTGCAGTGTCAAGCGCCCCTGGAATCCGAACCAGAAGCGTCGGGAGCAACGGATGGGCATTGAAGAAAATCGCCTTGCGTCGGCGACTGGCGGGAGAGAAGCCAACCTCAAGTCGCGGCGCGGGTGCGCGAAGCCTGTCAGATGGACCCAGGGCGAACGCCAAACTGGTCGCCGGCGGCCGCTGCACAGACGTCCGATGTGTGTGGGGCGCTATTTCAGGAAAAGGAGGTGCCGCGGGCTCAGTTACAATGCCGTCGCCTTTGCAGAAGCGATCGGTGACCGACTCCCGGATAACCGGGCTGGGCCAGGTCGACAGCATCGCCTCAGGGAAGGCAGGGCCATTCTGCCTTCCACCGTGACTATTCACTCGCCCGTCTGCTGAGCGGCGATGAGCGTTTCGGCGATGGCAGCGGCGCGGGCGACATGGTCAAGGGCGGCTCTGCAGGCCGCTTCGCCGTCGCCCCTTCTGATCGCATCGACGATTTTTTCCATTTGCGCAGGTCCTTCGACGTCGCGATTCTTGGTCTTGATCGTCATGGAGCGCAGATGGTTGATCCGGACGGTCAGAAGATTCACGACGCCCCAGGCGACGTGCCGATCAACCCGGGTGAACAATGTTTGATAGAAAGCGGAAGTCTGGCTGAGAACGCCATGCATGTCCTTGGCGGCATAGCTCTCGCGGATGCCCTTCAACGACGCTTCGAGAGCCTCCGCGATGGCCGGGTCGCGTCGTTCCGCGCACAGCCGCGCAGCCATTCCTTCGAGGGCGCCACGGATTTCATAAATCTGCTTTGCCTCATCCAAGTCGAGGAGCGCGACGATCGGTCCCTTGTTCGGTAAGCTCGCTACGAGCCCCTCGGATTCGAGATGACGTAGCACCTCACGGACGACCGTGCGGCTCACGCCCAATTGACCGCAGAGATCACGCTCGACGAGACGTTCGCCAGGTTTGAAATAGCCGTCTACAATCGCATCCCGGACCTTTTCGAGTGCTAATTCCCTCAATGTCTTGGCCGGACGCTCTACTCGGATGTCGGTCTCCCGGAAATCAGCGTTCATCCTCTTACCTCAATATCGGTTCGTCTGCCGATGGTAGTGATATTACGGTGTACCATAATACTCGTATGCCTAAATTCTTCAATGGCGATCAACCGAGCGATATCTCCAGCAGCCTGCGCTCAAGATCTGGCGGGGCCACCCGGCTCCGAGATCGCTTCAACGACGGGACTGAGCGCGTGAGGACAACACGGGCAGCAAACATTCGCATTAGTTTGCGCCCGGTGATAAGGTTCCCGAGCCTGGCTCAGTGCGCAACATCAAGGAGAGCCATGACCTAACGCCGAGGCACGACCATTTAAAGCTCTGATCGCACCGCTTCTGTTGGGGTGGACGGCCCCGAACGGCATCGAATGTGCCAACGCCTGCCCTGCCCTATCGATTGAGAGGATGAGGGTTCCTACCACTCGCCACGGACATTAGCGGCGCTCGAACTGACTTGTGGGCGATAACCGGCGACTGTCGCGGACAGCAATTCAGAGATTAAATATCGAGGTTGTGAAATGGGCGACTTGGCGTCGCAAGATGAACTACTCACCTGTAGAATTTGCGGCCGAGACCTCAATGCTCGTAACTATCAGAGGTCAGCCAAAGGCGAGACGGCGGGCCCATTCAGGGCCGTGCCGTCGACCGCGAAATGCGAGCCGTGGCAAGGACAGTCCCAGCAACGTTCAAGGGAATTCCAATGCACGTGGCAGCCGATATGCGTGCAGGACGCGGATCGTTTGTATAACGTCCCGTCCTCGGCGCGGAAGGCGGCTACCTTGGTCAAGCCCTCGCGGACGATGGCACCCTGTCCTGGCTGGAGCTTATCGACGGAGTCGACCTCGCCAGGCGCAACATACTCTGCGAAATTCTTAACCGCCGTGGCGTTCTCCACGAGATAGTCCACAATCGCTCCCGTGGTTTTACGAGACGGCTCGTAAAGGTCCCGCCACGGACTGCTGCCTTTAAGGATCAGGTCCCGGATCAGTATCGAAGCGACAACTCCGTGCGTCATGCCTTCGCCGGAGTCGCCGGTGATCACAAACACACGTTCGTTCCCCGGATTGCGGCCAATGAAACCAGTGTAGTCGATGGCTTCCATTACTTGGCCGGACCAGCGATGGGTTTCAGCGCCGAGATTGGGCACCAGGCGCTTGATCCAGGCCGTCAAAGCGGCGAACCGCCGTTCAGCATCGTCAACCGCACCCGTTTTGTGGTCCTCGCCGCCTACCAGGAGAAAGTCGCTCGCGCCCTCACCGGGTTGCAGGCGGACATAGTGATACGGATCTTCCATGTCCCAGTAGAGCCCATCCGGAACGACTCCGCGGTCGATTTCGAACGACATCGCGTAGGTCCGATATGGCGCTTGTTTGGTGTGGATGGCGACACGGTCATTGATCGGCGAATTAGTTGCGACAACGGCCCATCTTCCGGTGACGCTGAGCCCAGAGCTCGTTGACACGCGGACGCCGTCTTCGGCTTCCTCGACCTTTTCGACAACTGTATCACAGTATAACCTGCCGCCACGCGCGCAAATGCTGGTAGCCAGCCCACGTAGATACTTAAGCGGATGGAACGTCGCCTGACGGCCATAGCGGAGGGCTGGCGCCGCTGAAAACTCAACAAACGGCAAACCAACGATTTTTTCTACCGCGACCCCGATTTGGAGTGCTGCGTCGAGCTCGCGCTCGAGACTGGCATCCTCCGCTCCGGATGATGGAAATAAAAAGCCGTCGACACGTCTGAAGTCGCAGGCTATGCCCTCGCTCTTTTGGATCGCTTCGATACGGTCAATTGCGGCTGACTGACTTTGATAAAACTGCCGGGCCAGCTCGCGCCCCCGCAGCTCGATCAGCTGGGAGAAATAGTCATCGCATATCGATGAAAGGTGAGCGGTTGTCCGCGCGGTCATCCCGCTGCCGATTTCGCCGCGATCGATAACAGCGACTTTCTGCCCACACATGGCGAACTCGTAGGCTACCGACAAACCGGCAATTCCGGCGCCGATGACGATGACGTCGGCCTGATCGTTTTCCATGAGTGGAACCGCGTCAGGCGCAGCTTTGACCGTCGCCCACAGCGAGACGGTTCTTTCGTCGCTTACGTTCATGATGGGCCTTTCGGAACGAGCATTGGCTAAATTTAAAACGAGCGCAAAAGTTCCGCGGAGACGCTGCCCAGCCGGCTTTCCTCTCGGGTTCCGTAATCATCGGCGAGGCGGGATCAAGGTGTCGCTTGGCCTTTAATTAGGGTCTTCCTCACTTCGTGTGGTGGCGATTTTGATCGAGCGGCAGCATGCGTGCCCTGAGCAGCTCCGGGCCAGCTCTGCCATACATCGCACGCTTGATTGTCTTCAGGCGGTTGATTTGGCCCTCCGCCTGGCCGTTGCTCCACGGCATTTCGATGGCGTTGTAGACGGCGTCAAGCTCGGGGTGCAGGAAAGGCCTCGCAGACCACGTTTTATCATCAGCTCGAAGCGCAGCACCTCTCTTCACCCACCACAGATGCAGCGCAAGCTGAATACCCCATTTAAGAGTAGTCCTATGACGAAGCATCAGATTGAGGTGATCACGTCGGTCGAGCGGCGTCGGCGCTGGTCTCGCGAGGAGAAGGAACGGCGCGTCGCCGCGACATTCATGCCGGAGGCGCGCGTTTCCGAGATCGCGCGAACGGCCGGTATCCATGTGAGCCAGCTTTTTCGCTGGCGCAAGGAACTCTGTCAGATATCCGCGCCGTCCGTCCCGCAGCTCATTCCGGTAGAGATCGTCGAGCCGCCGCCGTCGTCGCCAGCGGAGCCGCCGGTCTCCCAGCCGCGCAAAAGGGCAAGTATCGTCACGATCGAGCTTGGCCGAGGCCGTCGCCTGCGGGTCGAGAGTGACGTCGACCCCGAAGCGCTCGGCCGGGTTTCTGATGTGCTGGAGCGGCGATGATCCCGGTCCCGAGCGGTGTGGGGTCGGTCTGGTTGGCGACGGGCTATACGCCTGTCCTAATGGTACAGGAGACCTTGAAGCGCGATCCGATAAGCGGCCCTCTCTTCGTCTTCCGGGGCTGGAGCGGCGGCTTGATCATGGTGATTTGGCACGATGGCCAGGGTGCGAAGGCCCACCTTAAGCGAAGGCGTCAGCAACGCGTCGCGAATGGCGATCGCCGAATGGTTCCTCCGATAGGCCGCTCCACCCATTACGGGCTGTCTGTGACTGGCGTTCGCTTGGCAGCTACTCACCGGAACTATTGCTGGCGAGCTCGGGTTTTCTAGAGATCCCAACTTCCCTATCGCCACGGAAGGGCTGCAACTCCGCGGCGCCTAAACTGAAGGACGAGTCCTATGAGGTACAAACTGACCAGAGATTTCGTCGCCGCCCCATTGCTTGCAATCGCCGCCCTGTTCACAACGTCAGCACTCTCCAATGACCCCGGAACTGGCGCGCAGAATGAGCGTTGCCGCGTCGCTCCGGGTGCGGGCGCCAATCGGGGGACGCTCACAGAAAAACTTGATGATTGCGACGGAGTTCTGAAGCCTCCAACAGTCGGCGACACCGAAATGGTCGAGCCTGCTCCTGACGTCGGAAGAACGCCCGTGATCCGTCCAGACGAGTTGCCAGAACAACAGTAACGGTCCGAAGCCCAGTAGCTACGGCCAACATCATCTGCCGACTTGCTAATGGTTTCGCTCGCCTCCATGCGCTGAGCAGCTCCAGCTTTGGTCCGCATCGATCTGCATAGAACAAATAAGAAGGCTTTTGCTGCGTGGAGAAGCGCCACGCCTCCTACCAAGGCCTGCGCGAAGTTCAGGACAATGCCGCGGTGTTCGATATGACCGTTCCGGCCGGCGGCCGTTGATCATCGCGATCGATCAAGATCAGCGTGATCGAGTCCGAAGTGGTCGAGCACCAGTTGGAGATTGCGGCGGTTGGACTTGAAATAGACGTCGAAGACGTCGCCGACCACCGGGACGCTCCCCGCGACCGTGTCGAATCCTACATTGACCAGCATCTTGAGAAGCTTGTCGTTCGGCACGCCGAGACGGCGCGCCTCGTTGACGATGAAGAGGCTGATCGCCGCAGCGCCGAAATCGCCGATGCCGGGGATCAAACCGAGCACGGAGTCCGCGCCGAGCGAGACGCGGGTGCCGGGAATTCGGAGCGCCGTGTCCATAAGCCGGGCCAGGCCCCGTATACGCCGGAGGCGTGCGAGTTGCTCAATCGGTATCGTCTGCTTTTTCATACTTCTTATGTGGTCCCAACACGCCGGCGTTCAAATGTCATGCGGCCGACTTCTGCTTGCCGAGCCGCTTGATCGCCTGCTCAAGCGGACGCTGTCCATCGCAGTAATCCTCCCAAGCGGTCGTCTTTGCCAAAAACGCCGGGACCGTGCGGATGGATGAAGCGCTTCGGATCGAGGTCGGATTTGACCTGCGTCCAGTGCGCCGCATCGATACGGCTGCGCCCGCCGCTTTGGTGGGAAGGTCGATTTCTAACCCTCGCCTTCAAGGGAATCGAACCCGGGGAGCTCCACGACTGTGGAGCGGAGTTGAGTCGCGCTCCCCTGCGATATTGCACACAACGCTCGTGCGATTGAGATGCAAGATTGACGATCCTTCCGCGCATGGTCACTTTTCATAAAATTCCCACAGGGACTGATTTTCACCCCTGGCTACCGGAATTCATGAATGGGTCGCAGCGGAAGCCATATTTAGGCGCTGTAAGTGTTTTTCACGGCCGTGGGTTGCCGGAGGAAGCACTCGTCGCCCTTCAGTTCGTTGGTCTGGGTTACCTACTGTTTGCCGGTTATCGTTTTGCATACCTCTCTAACGATCCCGCTCGTCGCGGTCGCGCTCCCTCTCTTGGATTTGCTCCCGCTCCAGCTCCTCGAGACGAGGAATATGCCGGATCGTGAAGATCGACGTTTCCGGTGGGAGGAAAAGCTGTGCGTCCTTTCAAACGCGCCGAAGTAATCGAGTGGATCGCGGCCATTGCTTGCGCTCACCCTTCTGACAGCAGCGATAATTGCACTGTCCCAACGTCAGATGATCCGGGGAAATTTTTGCTGCTTGGATGCTTGTTCGCATCGATCGAGTAAGAGCGCGGCGGGAGGACGGCCTCACTTCAGTGCGCAGCGAGAGCCGATCGGGCTGGGCGCAGGCAAGCCCAAGGGCGCCGCGGACGGTTGCGCGCGGCACGTCTCATCGAGCGTGCCCTGCCCTTTGTGGTCACCGGCTTGCGAACGGCGCACCGCAGACCGCGCGATCCATTTCACGAGCCAGCCGAATCCTTCCCATTCGGCGCCGTCGAGTGGATCGGCGAACGCGTCGCAGCATTTTTTGCGCTGTTGGCTTACCAGCTCCCTATATAGGATCGTCCATTCAAGTAGCATCTCGTTTCTCCGGGCATCTGGCGTTGCCCGGAAGATGGTTCGAGAGGCCATGCAACTGTAGAGGCACGAACGAAAGCCATCTTTCATGGATGAAAGTCGAACCGGATGAAAGTCGAAAACTGGGAAGATCTTCGTCTCTTTTTGCACGTCGCCGAGCAAGGCGGGCTTGCGGGTGCCGCTGCGAAGACGGGGATCAGTGCGCCGACCATTGGGCGACGGATGCTGGCGCTGGAGCGTGCCACGGGACGAGCGCTGTTCGTCAGGGCGCGGACGGGGTACGAGCTCGCACCGGACGGGCAGATATTGCTGGACCGCGTGAGGGCGATGCAGGAGGCAGCGCAGGACATCGTCGATTGGCAAGAGACGGTGCATTCGATGCCGATCGTACGGCTTCTTTCGGACAACACGGTGTCGTGCTTCACGGCAACAAGCCTTCGGCACCTTTGGACACCGCACGATGCATTTCGCGTTTGTTTCAAGACAACTGAGGCCGCGATCGACCTGACACACCGCGACGTGGACATTGGGCTCGCCCCGGAGCGGCCGCAGTTGGGCAATGTCGCGGTCCGGCGTTCCGTCGCCGTCGCCTATGCGCCCTACTGCGCCCAAGGTTTTGACCACCGGCGCCATTGCAACTGGGTTTCGCTGGGTACGGACGTCGCCAACCAGCCGTGGAAACGGTGGGCATTCGAACAGCCGGGCCGGCACATCACGAACTGGGTAAACTCACCGCGGATGATGTTCGATCTAGTGAAGGCGGGAGCGGGCATCAGCGTGATGCCATGTTTCATCGGCGATAGCGATCCAGGCTTCGTCCGGGCGGGGCGGGTGATCGATGAGCTCGGGCATGACCTCTGGATGGTCCTGCATGACGACGAACGCGGCCGGGAAGCCGTGCGCACGGTCGCAGACCGGCTTTCGGAGCTGCTCGCAGCAAATGCCTCTCTTTTTTTGGGATCGAATGGGCGCGATCCCCTTTGAACCGAACCAGGATGGTAGCACGCAAGGGGGGTGAGCTCGTCTATGTCGGCGAAGTCGGTACGGCGTTTGCGCGACGGATGTCGAGGGCGTTACGCTAATGCCGACGATAACGAACACGTGCTTCTGATCGGCCCGTGACCGCCTTGAAACGGTGGCAGGCGGAAGCCGTATCAATGACGGGCCGATATTTCGGCGTACCGATCAATGAGGCAATATCGACCGGCGGGCGCTGACGCCGCAGTCGGTCAACCTGATCCTGAAAGCTCGTTGCAAACAGGCGGGGCTCGATCCCTCGCTGTTTTCGGCACATGGGTTGAGATCAGGATATCTGACCGAGGCGGCAAATCTCGGAATTCCCCTGCCCGAAGCGATGCAGCAGTCACTGCATAAGTCGGTGAGCCAGGCGGCGTGTTAATACAACACAGTGGAACGGAAGAACGGACGAGCGGCTCGGCTGATTGTCTAGGAACGGGCACACCGATTCAGAGACGCTATGGGGTGTGGCGTGGTCAGCGACAGCGTCGGAAAGTAGGTGCGATACCGTCCGATATCGCGGGTCAGAAGCGGAAGCTGGCTAACTGCAGCATGCGCGCCAATGAAAAAGTCGGGTAGGACGCCAGTCCTTGATCCTCCTGCCCGGCGATGTTGCGTGAACACCTTTCCTGCGAGGAAAAGCGCGGCTCGAGGAATTGGCGTCATCTCCAGTCCAGCCTCCTCAAGAAATACCTCAAGGCCCTCAACACGATCGTATCTGACCGACAGCTCCGCGTAGACCAAATCGTTGATCAGCGAGGACCCGTTTAGACTCGTCGCTTCGAGTTGAGCAATCGACCAATCTGCCCAATTGTCGTTGTTTGTGACGACGTCCAAGAGGACGTTGGTGTCGATGAACGTCATGCTTCGCCACGGGTGAGGGCCAAAATGGCGTCGGTATCGAGTCCTTTGCCGGCATGACCCCGCAACTTCGCAAAGCGGCTCGCTGCCTGCTTTTTGTCTGCACGCGTCAGTACGACGGTGCCGTCGGCAGCACGGCGAAAGTCAACCTTGCTTCCAGGAACGATGCCCAATAAATCGCGCACCCGTTTAGGAATGGTCACTTGCCCCTTAGCTGTAACTGTCGTTGTCATCTGCGTTCCTAGGTAATGCCAGATACACGGAAGGTATTACTTTGTGCAGGCGATTTCAGGGATAGCTGGGAATCCCACCTCGTCGGTTTTGGACAGGGGTCATGAGCTATGACCGGCGGAACGCCACTACATCGTAGCCGTACCTAGAAGCAGTGACTGCGTCGTCGTTTCTCCCCCCGGAGCCACAGCGGAATTGGCGAGCAACGGATATTGCAGATGAACGCTGAGTCATAACTCCCTCCACTCTCCCGCATCACTTGTCCTGAGCAGCGGCGTCGCCGTCGATGGGAGCCATAGATTACTTGCGAGATTACCGTCCCAGTTCTCAGCAGAAACGGAAGCCGTGGCAATCAGGCGGCGCTGCGCCGCAAGTGCTTCAGCGCGACATACTCCCAGACGGCTACCATGAGCAGTATCGCACCTGAAAGCGCCTGGATCGCGGAGTTGGCGATGAAAGGCACAAGCGTGAAACTGGCTGCCAGCAAGCCGATGCCACAGGCGTGCGAATAAGGCAGGACGCGCGAAGACACCCCTTTCATCCACATTGTCCCTGCAAGGAACAGGATCGGTCCGCCGAGCTGCGCCAGCGCGCTATTGTATGTTCCCGATTGGTAAGGATGCGCCAGGCTGAAGTCTTCTGCGACGGCGGTGAAGATGATGCCGCCTACGATCGGAAGGTGACCGTAGGTGAAAAGATACTGCGCGGTGGTTTGCGGTTTAGACGTATCCTCCGCCTTGTCAGCAGCGCGCTGCTGGCCGTCGTGAAAATAGATCCACCACATGAGAACGGTAGTCAGGAAGGAAAGACACAGCACCAGAGGCGTACCTTCAGTGTCCAGGTTTTCAAACGTGTGTTTGCCAATCGTCAGTATGGTCTCCCCGAGCGCGATAATGACAAAAAGCGCGCTGCGTTCAGCGAGATGTTCCCCGTCGATGTCGAGCGTTTCCCGCGGCGAAGCTCCGAGACGTGGTACCCAGTATCTGACCATCGGACCTACGTATTCCAGAGCAAGTGCCACGATCCACAGGACGACGCGCAGATTCGGTTCGGACAGACCTCCCGTGATCCAGAAGATGCTTGAAATAATAAGCCAGACGGTAATCCGGAAGAAGGTCATGAACGAGGCCAAGTCGCCTCTTCGGAACGCATAGAGGCTGAACAGCGAGCGGCTGACCTGCATGGCCGAATAGGCTACCGCAAAGACAAGTCCCATGCCCGCGAGGGCTTCCGGCAGCGCGATGGCCATTACCATGCCGCAGAACATCAGCGTAAAGAGCAGCAGGCGGACCGGTGAGATCCCGGTATCCAGAAGATCCATGACCCACGTCGTGTGGATCCATACCCACCAAAGCGCGAAGATGAAGAGTACTGCTTCGGCGGCGATGCCAAGACTGAATTCATCCGAAAGGCTCTCGGAAAGCTGTATCAGGGCAAAAACGAAAACGAGATCGAAAAAGAGCTCAGGAAAGCTCGCCTTCGTCTGATCTGTATTTTCTTTCCGGAGCCAGTGCGTTTTGTTTTCGGCCATGTAACCCTTCGAAACGATGAGAGCAGAGATATATAGCGCAGCGCTGGGTCAGGTGCCTTCGTTCCGACCGAAATATCTGCACGCTGGTGGCTCGATCTTTTGTAACAGGCTGCGGAGAAGATCATTGACAGAAGCGCACGCAAATGGACGAAGGCTTGAGCTCACCAGTCGCATCGTATCGGCTTATTTGAGCCGCAATATCATTGCCCCAGACGAACTCCCCCACCTTATCCAGCAAACCTACGTCTCACTGGGCGAGACGTCTGCGTCAGCGCAGAGCCCGTCAGGAGTTGAGGAGCAACGCCCCGCAGTTCCGATCAAGAAGTCCGTGACCGACGACTTCATCGTCTGCCTGGAGGATGGGAAAAAATTCAAATCTCTCAAGCGGCATCTAACGACTAAATACGGTTTGACGCCGGAGCAATATCGCGAAAAATGGAAGCTTCCATCCGACTACCCGATGACCGCCCGCAACTATGCTCTGCAGCGCTCGGAACTCGCACGGGCGATGGGGCTCGGAAAGAGACACGCATCAACGCCGGCTGATGCCCCTGCGCCTGTTCGCAAGAAGATAAGTTTGAAGTTCGGTTAACGCGGTGGAGGATGCGGGTCGCATGCCAGCGACAATAACGTTCCGCCTCGGCCGCTCGCGCGATGCTAGTGGTGGTGGCCAGCACATCAGGAAGACCGGTCCTGACCGTTCTGGGTTGCATCCTTGGATCCTCCTGTCGACCATGGTGTTGGGCACGCTTGGCACTGAACGTTTGCCGTTCGATGAAGCCTTTGCTTGGGCTATTTTCGCCGGACAAGCGCGCTCCGGTCGATTCGTCGCAGAGTAAACAAGAATACAAAAACCCCTAAATTGTTACTGGTGCAGATAATACCTTCGTATAAGATCGACCATGCCTTGACACACCCTCTAGCATTGCCAATGCTTGTAGTGGGCTTTGCGGCGGACCGTATTTCCGTGTCCTTGCTTCATACTGCAGAACGACAGTTCCAACGAAATTCCCTGACCGGAAACGGTCAGGGCTTCATCTATGCGTCTTGAGTTTGTTGATCTCAGTGACATCCGATTCGGAGACGTAGGTGGGCGAAACCTGTTGCAGCGCCTGACGAGCGCGCCCAACGGCTGCTTTAGATGCTCCGGTCCAATTCCGTCGTTGGAAAAGACCGTTCCTCATATATCAGCTTGTCGAGTGTGTTGTGACCGGCCTGCATGATGTCCATGTCGTAGATGTGACAGATAGCCGCCAATTCCTTCATCAGATCGCCTACTACGAGGTCGAGGCGCCGGAGGGTGCCTGTTTCCTCTTTCATAATGGCTGACTCGAGTTCCTCAAAAGACCCTCCCAGAGCCCGGTAAAGTTCCAGGGTCGACGAAAGAAGGTTTCGCCGGCGCTGGGAAGGATCAGTCACTGAATCCTCGCCGTCGCAGACCGTCATAAGTCTAATAGTTTTGTTCTGAAATTCGCTCATCAATACAAACGCGGATCTAAACCAATGTGCTCGGCACGCTATGCTTAAAGGTTGAACAGCGAATTAATCTCAACCACTTCCATCTTTTGGCGCCAGCGCATGTTGGCGCGCAAGCGCTTGCACCGTCTCGCAAGCTCCTGCACAATGCCACACGTGCCCAAGTGGCGTGACTGGGGCAGTTAAGCGAGCGCAGATGACCGTCACAAACAGGTGCGTCTTGAAGACTCGGCCCCATGTCTGCTGTTTTGCCTCCATCGTGTAAATAGGATACCGATGACGCTTGAGGGTCTGCGCGCACCGAGAGGGAAGCGAGAAGATGGAAGCGGTGAAGGTGCCCAAGCCCGACGTTTCGGCGGTCTACACGGTCGACCTGAGTGAGCGGCCAGTGCCACGCGGCGATGCCGCGCAGGAGAAGGCCGCACTACTTCAGCTCGCCGGACGCATGCACGATGCGCCTGGAGAAATGCTCCCAAAGTTCGTCGAACTCGCCATGGAACTGACAGGCGCGATTTCCGCCGGTGTCAGCCTGCTCGAACAGACAGAGTCGTTCCCGGTGTTCCGCTGGCATAATCTGAAGGGAATTCTGTCGCCGTTCAACGGGGCGACTACTCCCCGCGATTACTCGCCGTGTGGTATTACGCTCGACCGCAGCGCACCAACACTGGCGATCCATCCGGAACGCGTCTATAACTGGATACCAGCGGGCTTGTCGCTGCCAGAGGTTTTGCTCGTTCCCCTATATATAGGACGGACGGAGCCACTCGGGACCCTTTGGGTCGTCGCCAACAGGATCGGGTATTTCCACCGCGGTCACGGAGCCACGCTGCAGGAGCTTGCCGATTTCATCGGCGTAGCACTGAAGATGGCCCGATCCGAACGGGAACTCCAGCAGGCGCTTGAACAGCAGGAACTGCTCACCAGAGAGATGAGCCACCGGCTCAAAAACCTTTTCGCTATCGTAGACGGCATAATCCGCATCAGCGCCCGCAGCACGGACAGTAAGGATGACTTAGTCGCGCTGTTGTCTGGCAGGTTGCATGCGCTCGCCGCTGCCCATTCCTTGGTGAAGCCATCTTTTAGCGACGTCCAAGGGGCGGCCTCCAATCTTGCGGACCTAATAAGCATCGTCATCGCGCCTCACGAGCCTGCGGCAATCCCCGGCAAGAGCGGGTTCTCTCTTGCAGGCCCTACCATTCTATGCGGCGAGCAATCGGTCAACGGACTTGCGCTAGTCTTCCATGAACTGGCGACCAATGCGGCCAAATACGGGGCGCTGTGCGGCGACAATGGCAGGGTGGACATTGTTTGGCAGATCAACGGCGACGCCCTGAGCGTCACTTGGAGTGAAGAGGGGGGGAGAGAAATATCCTCCCCTCCTGCTTCCAAGGGCTTCGGCAGCACGTTGGTGGAGCAGACTGTGATCCGCCAATTCGGCGGTGCCCTCAACTATGACTGGCGTCCGACCGGTTTATCAGTGAACATCATCTTGCCATTGTCCCGTCTGGCACAGTAGCACCGTCCAGCTATCTTCGAAAATTAAGCTGACATCCGCGTATGTGAGCGCCCCACAGGTTCATCAAGAGATCTGTTACAGAGGACTTCATTATCTCCTGGAAGCGGGGGAATCCCAACCTCTGAAGCGGCACTTGCGGGCTATATTAGGCCGACCAATCAGGAGAAGTGGAGCTACCAGGGGGCTATCCTTTAACCGCTGCCAGTTAGGCACGGCAGAGACCAGAATGCCCTCCAAACAAGAGATGAGCATCGCTCCATCGCTCGTTTTCGAGTCGGCTGGGGCGATCACGAACCCGCGACGTTCTTCGGTCGGAAGTTCTTCCAGCCGACTACGCCAATTCTTGCGGAACATTGATAGCCGCCGACACCTGATGGTGAGCACTCGGCCCTCCCCGTTCCAGCGCGGGGAGCCAAACGCGTTTCCGACCGCCGATCTCCCGCAGCTGCGGGAGATCGGGGCCACTTACTAGCCGGCACGACGCGTGGCATCAGTCGTGACCAGAGTACGCGGCGTTCCAAACGCACCACCGAACCAAGCCGCGACCGCGCCAACAACGAGGGAGAAGAAGCCCAAGATGGCCCCGCTAGAAACTGCGGTGGCGGCCGCATCCGCGGCTTCGGTCGCCTGTTGTTTGGCCCGTTCGATCGAGGCCTTGTAACTCTCTTCGTATTGTTGAACCTGCGCGCGTGCCTGGTCCACCGGAATGTTCTGTGCCTTTGCAATGGCATCAGCAGCGCGATTTCGTGCTTCTTCCGCGGTCGCCTCGTCGCCGGTGACTGCTGCCTGCACAGCGGCGACTGCTGCGTCGCGGAGTGCTGCCGGATCGTTGCCTCCCGTCGCACTCCTGACCTGCCGCTCGATGTCGGCCATTGGATCCGCGGACGTGGCGATTGCCGGTGCGGCGGCAGAGGTGACTGTGGCGGCAGTCTTGCCGACGCCCCCGATGATGCTACTCAGACCGCTGAAGGCGCCACCCACCAACGCGCCGACGGAGGTCGTAAGGAGATAAAGAACGATCAATGTCGTGACGGCCCAACTCGTCAGCCCATGGTAACTTCCCGTCGTTTTGCTAGGGCGGCCGGAAACCCTGCTGGCGATATATCCGCCGACGAAGGCCGCAACTATGCCAGAGACGACGAACCAGAGACCGCCGGCGATCGAAAAAGTGCTTGGGTTCGGGTTGTCGTTCGTTGTCGGATCGATCACGGCGGCTCCGATGCCGACGCCCAAGAGGTTCAGCAGAAATTGGACCGCAAGCGCGAGCGCGACGCCCGCAAACACCGCTCCCCAAGAGATTTCGTTGATGACCGTATTTGCCGAGAGATCAGGAGCGTAAACGGTCTCGCGGGTTTGATGAACGGCGACAGGATCGCTCATGATGGTGCTCCTCCCTTTTATGCAGCTTGTCTAAACTAAGTACCTGCGAAAGAGTTCCTTGGCCGCGGTGGAGGGCAAGCTCACCTAGATCGATCCGGGAGCAGGCTGCTATGCCAAACACCGTCTATCGTCGGCCCTCTCCCTGATCCCCTCAAACGAGGGATGCCTCAACTTCCGCTCATCGGTCCCACGCCCGATACTCGCCCCCACCTGAAATGATCATCGAGGAAGGGCTCCGCCGTAGTTGCGAAGCCGCTGAGCTCCTCACCAAGAGGTTGGTTTTTGTGTCAGTCTGGGCCCGCGCGAAGGACCTGCTCCGCAAGATCGGGGTTTTCCCGGATGGGCACCTGCTACGTCCTTGCAGGGCGGTCTCGCTACAGCGATGACGATGTGGCTACGTTCCTAGAAAATTGGACACAGTCTCTACCAGTTTTGCTGGGGGGAACGGCTTTTCTAGCATAATGCCGTTCGGGACACTTCTGGACGCCCAAGCTTAGAAAGCCGTGTCCCGGCGACACGCGCGTCCCCCTAACCGGTAGGTGAATCCAGCACTGCTGAACGCATCTTCAATTTCCACCAGCATCAGCGTTTCGTCGCCGGCAAGCTGCGCAGCTCTCCCATCATAATGTCGAGACGGCTTCCGCGCCGAGAGCCTTGAGCTGCTCGATGGAGGCAATCCCCATCAATGCAAGGCTGATCGCAATCTCCCGCTCGAGGATGGCGATCACCTCGGCCACGCCCGCCTGCCCGGCGGCCGAGAGGCCATAGGTATAAGCTCGGCCAAGCATCACGCCGTCTGCGCCGAGTGCGATCGCCTTGATGACGTCCGCGCCCCGGAGGATACCGCCGTCAAGCATAAGGCAGAAGTCGGTTCCCACGGCGGCGCGAATGCTCGGCAGGGCGCGGATCGTGCTCGGGGCACCGTCGAGTTGACGTCCGCCGTGGTTGGAAATCACCACCCCATCGCAACCGAGATCGCGAGCGCGTACGGCATCCGCGGGCGTGAGAACGCCTTTAATTACGAGCTTGCCCGTCCAGCGTTCGCGTAGCGAGGCGATGTCCCTCCACGACAGCGTCTTGTCAATTCGGCGCGAGAGATTGGCCGCCTGCTCAAACGCGCCGCGACCGAATTCCGGCCGGTGCTCAATAGCCCTAACCGACGGCATGCCGGCAAGGGCCACCTGTGCGAGCCAGCGCGGCTTCAGCGCGAGGCGGGCGAAGAGGTCCGGCGTCACCCGCGTCAGCGATCGGAAGCCGTTTCGCACATCCCGTTCGCGAATGCCCGTAATGGCTGTGTCCACCGTTACGAACAGGGTATCGACGCCGGCCTGTTCTGCCGCTTGGAGCAATTCCTCGCATAGCGAGCGATCCTCCAGCACATAGAGCTGGAAATGCAGCGGCCCTTCCGTGACGGTGCGAAGGTCGGCTAGTGAAGCGATGGAAAAGGTTGAAAGGCAGAAGGGGATGCCCGCGGCATGCGCCGCCTGCACGGCCTTGACCTCGCCCTTGCCGGAATAGAGGCCGAGGAAGCCGACCGGCCCGAGCATGAACGGCAGGGGATGACGTTTCCCGAGATAAGCCGTGGAAAGGTCCTGCGGTTGCGGCTCGACTAGCACGTTCTGGCGCAGGGTTATGCGGGAGAAGTCCGAGCGATTCGCCCGCATCGTCTCCTCCTCGAAGGAGCCACCGTCTATATAGTCGAAGAAGATCTTCGGCAGCCGCCGTCGGGCGAGATCGCGAAAGTCGTGGATGTTGACCAGCGCCATGTCAGCCGTTGTCCGGATCGATTGTGTCGATGAATCTTGAAATTAAATCGTCTCCCGCAGCCGGCTCGCTTCCGGCCATCACCGCGACGGAGAAGCCTATCAGGGAGGAAATCGCGTTATGAGTCGTTGCGCCGGCCCGCAGGTTCATCACCAGCGTCGGGCAGAGGAAAAGGCCAAGCCGGATGACCCGGCGCCAGTCGGCCGGAAGCATGCCCCGCGCCTTCAGTTCGTGGAGCAGTGGACGCCATAGTGCCTCTGCCTTCACGTCGAGAAGCGCCCGCCTGGCGGGACTTGGCATGAAGTCGGTCGTGACGCGGAGCAGACTACCATCGAGCATTACGCTGGCCGTGTAGTGCTCAGCCGCCATGGCAGGATCGTAGAGCCACAGCGGATGGGCGAGGGTGTTATGAAAGGTCGTCTTCACTTCGGCGAGCAATGTCGGGATGTTCTCGCCGGCAAAGGCGGGATCGAAAAAAGACAAGCGTGCCCTGTCATCGCGCTCCTCGTACCAGACATTCGCGTTGTGGGCATCGCCATGCGCGACCACTCCTCCGGCATCGGTCAGCCGCAAGGGGTTCAACCGCTCATGCGCGGCATCGAAGAGGGCACCGAGGCTGTCGCGGTATTCGATGCCGTTCACCACAAAACGACAGCGCGAAAGCGTCTCCCAATCGATCGTCAGGTTTGGAAAGGTAAACTCCTTGCCGACATAAAAGCTCGCCATTCGCCCGCCCGGATAGGTACCTGCCGACGGGTCGATGAGCCGTTCGTAAAAAAGCCGGTGGATCGGCTCGGCCGCAACCTCCCCCGCGTTCACCGGATGCAGCGTATCGAGATAGACCTGAAGCACGGCTTCGCTCAGCCTGCGTTCGGCCTCAACAGCCCTTTCTCTCGCGGCAGCATCGTCATTCAGATCCAGCGTTCGCAGCACATCGGAAAAACGCGGGTCAGTGCGTCGGCGATAGACGAGGATCTGTTCGCCCGGAAGAGTCGACATCAGCAATGGCTGATCTACGGGAAGTCCGGCGCGGGCCAGGATGTCGGCGCGGTAATATTCGCCGCTCATGGCCTCCTCGCCTTCTTCCTGATGGAACTTGAAAAAGAACGCGCCATCTTCGGTATCGAAGAATCCATTGAGGGAATTGAGACTATACTGGTCGTGATTGATCGCGACGTTCTTTGCCTCGATCCTGAAAAGGTCTCGCAGCAGCTCGGCCAGCAACTGTTCCGCCATGCCGTCTCTGGCTTTGGCGATTTTCCTGATTTGCGCGGTGCGGCTCGTGGCCTGGCTCATAGCGTTCTTTCCGAATGGGTCTTTTGGATAGGAACGGCGGTCACTTGCCGCCGTGCAGATAGCGGCTGCCGAGCG
This sequence comes from Sinorhizobium sp. KGO-5, assembly GCF_036245905.1. Lineage (NCBI taxonomy): Bacteria > Pseudomonadati > Pseudomonadota > Alphaproteobacteria > Hyphomicrobiales > Rhizobiaceae > Sinorhizobium > Sinorhizobium sp. KGO-5. The sequence continues at coordinate 323,874 of NZ_BDIZ01000006.1, read as the reverse complement.
AATAACGGCTGCCGACATAGGTGAAGGTATTCACAGTTGCGACGACCGGACCTGTCCAGGTCTTGCGGTGCAGGACCAGGCAGCAGTCACCCGGGCGAATGTTCAGCAGGCGAGCCTGGTCAGCACTGGCCGGCAGAGCGCTGATGAGGTGCTCCACCTCGGTCAGCGGCGTTGCATTCTGCAGGTAGTCATAAGTGGCGACTGCGGCAAAGTCCTGGTCGACATAGCCGGAAACGAGGTTGGGATTGACGTAGCGCTCCTCGAGTTGGACCGGCAGGTCGTTCTCGAAATGAATGACGACAGAATGGTCGACGGGCTTCACTGCATCAAACTCGAAGGCGAGCAGAAGCTCTGGTTCCGGTCGTGCTATGCGCTCGAGCACGAACACCTCGGCCCGGTGCCGGCTACCGCGTGCTCTGATCTCGGCGATGATGTTGCTGATCTCGATCAACGTCGACTGGGGCCGCGGCGGAGCGACAAAGGTGCCGACGCCCTGAATGCGGCGCAGATGCCCCTCCGAAGTGAGCTCCCGCAGCGCCCGGTGAACGGTCATACGGGACACGCCGAGTGCCAAGACGAGCTCGTTTTCGGACGGAAGCCGGCTGTTGCGGGCCCACTTGCCGCTGCCGATGTTGCTAAGGACGAAGTCCTTCACCTTGGCGTAGAGCGGCGATGCAGAATCTGAAAGCGTATTCATGGTTCACTGCCTCCACCGCCGCCTCGGCATCCGGAATGACATGGCGGACCGGACTTAGCCCGCCACCTCGATGATCGTCTTGAGCGCCTTGCTGTCGCCCCGCAGCAGCCTTTCGTAAGCCTCGGGCACATCGTCGAGCGCCGGCAGCACCTCGATGAAACGTCGCAGCGCGGGTGCGAGATCGACCAGTAACCCGACGCTCTCGCGCAACTCGTCTGCAAAGGCATGGCAGCCGACGAGTGACATCTCCCTCTCCACTAGGATGTTCGGGTCGAAATCGAGCCTGCCGTGGCCAATGCCGACGAGCGCCAGCGCTCCGCCAGCTGACAGGATGTCGAGAGCCCGGGCGATCGCCTGAATGCTGCCGGTGGCATCCAGCGCATAGCGCACCCTTGCGCCGGAAAGTGCTTCTTCGATCACCGCCCTGTCGAGAGCAACGACCGCGCCACCAGTCACATCGGCGACAAGAGCGGCTTTGTCGGCGTTCAGATCGGCCAGGAGCAGCGGACCGGCGTGCAACCGGGAGAGAAGAAGGGCGCTCAACCCGCCGATCGTGCCGCAGCCGATGACGAGAACCGGTTCGCCTGCCGGAATGGCGAGGCGACGCACGGCATGCAAGGCGACCGCCATCGGTTCGGCCATAGCGGCAATATGGGGCGAAAGCCCAGGATCGTGGCGCACGACCAGTCGGGCTGGCAATTGCACCGCCTCGGCAAAGCCACCGTCACAGATCTCGCCGACGAAACCCAAGGCCTCGCAGACATTTTTGCGGCCGCTCGTGCAAGCCGGGCAGGTGCCGCACCACATGCGCGAGTCCGCAGAGACGACGTCTCCCCGCACCACGTGGCTGACGCCCTCTCCGATCGCATTCACGCGACCGCAAAATTCATGGCCTGCCGTCGAGGGCCGGCGCGAGATCCATTGGCCGGTTCGGTAGTTGTGAAGGTCGGAACCGCAGATGCCAGCAGCCCTTACTTCAAGGTTGACGAAGCCTGGCGGCGGAGCCGACAGTTCGGCGACCTCCTCCACCCGCAAGTCCTTGGCGTCGTAGAGCCGCACAGCCTTCATGGTTCAGGCGCCCTGCTTCAGATAGCGATCGCGCACCGGCGATACGGCAAGCGCATGCGAGGAGAAACCCTCGTAGATCGCCAGATTGTGGGAATGCTTGGCGAATTCCGGATAGGCCGGTGCCGTGACATAGCCGATCGAGCTGCGCTTGACGAAATCACTGACCGACAGCGGGCCGAACGTTCGGGCCCAGCGGCTGGTCGGCAATACGGCGTTCGGCCCAAGCGAAAAGTTGGCGATGCTGACCGGAGTATGGGGACCCATCAGGATTTCGGACGCTTCAGTGATGTGGCCGAGATGAATGAAGGGCTCTTCCGAGAGAAGCTCCAGATGCTCCGGCGCATAGGCGTTTACGAACTCGTAGCTTTCCTCGATGGACGACGTGAGAACGATGCCGCCGGTCTTTCCGCTCAGCACGGCCGTTGAGAACGCGACGCGCTGTTCGGTCATCTTCGCCCAGTGTTCTGGAAGGGCTGCGAGCGCCTCCTCGGCGACGCGGCGGCTGTGGGTAACGAGATAGGCGGAGGAATCCGGGCCATGTTCCGCCTCGATCAGCAGGTCGAGCGCGGCAAGACCACCATGGACCGTATCATCGGCGAGGATCATCACTTCGGACGGACCGGCAGGAAGACCAGTATCGATGACGCCGGAGAGCAAGCGCTTGGCGGCGACCACCCACGGGCTGCCGGGACCGACGATCTTCAGCGCCGGCTTGATGGTTTCGGTGCCATAGGCGACGGCAGCAACGGCCTGCGCGCCGCCCACCTTGTAGACGGTTTCGACACCGGCCAGGCGTGCGGCAACCAGCGTCGCAGCATCGACGGAACCGTCCGGTGCCGGCGGTGTGACGATGGCCAGATTGGAGACGCCCGCAACAACGGCCGGGACCGATGTCATCATAGTCACCGACGGGAAAGAACCTTTGCCGCGCGGCACGTAGAGCGCGACCGACTGAATGGGCGTAAAGCGGTCTCCGGCAAATGCGCCGGGACGGATCTCCTTCAGCCACATGGCTTCAGGCTTCTGCTCCTCATGGAATTTGCGGATGTTGTCTATGCCGAATTGAACGGATTCGATCACGCTTGCATCAACCAGCTTGAAGGCCGCATCGAACTCGGCCGCGGTAACCTTCAGATTGGCTTCCGTGACATCGGCCTTGTCGAGTTCGCGGCCAAATCGTGCAAGCGCCTTGTCACCCTCGGTGCGGACGGCTTCCAGGATCGGCGCGACCTTCTCGATGAAGGTCGATATGTCGGTTTCCGAACGGCGCAGCAGGGCGGCCTTTTCTTCGAGGTTCAGCTTGGAGTATTCGTAGAAAGAGACGTTGGTCATCGTCTTGTCCTTGTATCTAGCCCTCGCAGGGCCGAAGGGTCATTTCGATTTCAGGAAGATGTCGAGACCGACGAGCCGGTCGAGCAGCGCGATCGCAACACCCGCGCAGGCGATGAACACCACGGAGATGGCGGCCAGGTCGGGCGTGATGATCGAGCGGATGGAATTGTAGATCTGCACCGGCAGCGTCACGCTTCGAGCATCCACCAGCAGGAGGCTGACCAGAAACTCGTTGAGCGCGAGGATGAACATCAGCAGCGATCCCGTGATCACGCCCGGCAGGACCGCCGGCAGCGTGATATAGAGGAAGCGTTGCAGCGGCGGCGCTCCGCAATTGGCCGCAGCCAGTTCCAGGTCGGGCGACAGATTGCTGGCACTGGCCGTCACAGCCCAGACCATGAAGGGCAGGTTAATGACGGCGCAGGCGATACCCACCGGCCACAACCGCCCGAGAACGCCTATGTTGCCGAGTACCAGCATCATGCCGATGCCGGAACCGATCAGCGGGATGGTGAACGGCAACAGCAGATAGATCTGGATCGATCGAGCAAACCGCACCCGATATTTGGCCAACGCGATGCCGGCGAGCGTGCCGACCGGGATCGAGACCACGGTGCATATCGTGGCGACGATCAGCGAACGCAGGAAAGCCTGCCTGAGGTCACTTGCCTGGGCGATCGCCCCGTACCATTTCAGCGATAGGCCGTCCGGCGGAAAGGTGATGATGTTTCCGGCCGTAAACGAGGCTCCGAGCACCACGACAGTGGGCGCAGACAACATCACAAGCGCAGTCGCAACGAAAGCCCATAGAACGAAGGATTTACTCTTGCTGCCCGTCATTTACGGCCTCCTGTCATTGCGAGCGTGCCTGCGCCGAATACCATGAACACGACGCCGACGAGCATGGACCCGACCGCAACGAGCATCATTGACAGCGTAGCACCCATGCCCTGGTCGGAGGTGCGGAAGAACTGGTCGTAGATCGCGTTGGCGATAAAGTCCTGCGTGCCGCCGCCGAGGATGGCGGGGATAGCGAAGTCGGTGAGCGACAGTGTCATCACGACTAGGCCGGCCCCCACGAGCCCCGGTCGGGAAAGCGGCAGAACGATGTGGCGAAAAGTGCGGGTCCAGCCCGCGCCGAGCGAGGCCGCTGCCGCCTCGAGGTCGCTGGGGATCGCGGTCAGAGCCGGTGCGAGCATCAGCACCGCAAAAGGCAGCATGTACTGAATGAGGCCGAACAGTACCGCAGGGTAATTGTAGAGCAGCCGTATCGGCGGGACGCCTACGAGACCGAGCGCCTCGTTGACCATGCCCTGATTGCCGAGAATGATGAGCCAGCCATAGGCGCGCACAACCTGTCCGATGAAGAAGGGCAAAAACAACGCAACCAGCAGAAACTTGCGAAGCGTGGACGAGGGCGTGCGCACCATGAGATAAGCATATGGAAACGCGAACACCAGCGTGATCACGGTCACGATCATCGAACCAATCAGGCTACGGCCTGCCACGGTCGCAAAGAAGCTCTCGGTCAGAACACGCTGATAATTGGCGAGCGTATAGCTCTCCGACATCAGGAAGGTATTGGTATCGAGCGTTCTCAGGCTCGTGTCGCCAATCTGGACGAGGCCGAGCACAAGCAGCCCCACGAGCACAATCGAGGGCATCAGCATGAGGTAGGGTAAGCCTCGCTGGAAGCTCGAGGGCCAGACGAAAGCCGCAAGGCGTTCGAGCATATCCATGACGCGCCACGTCAAGGGATATGCGGCACGGGAAGCGCGCATGGCATCGATCCTGTTTCACGAGAGAATGTTGCCCGCCGTGAGAAGGGACGCGGCGGGCACACAAGGCATCAGCCCTGCATGATTTCCTTGAACTTGGCGAACCACTGGCTCTCGTTCTCGACCTGTACCTTGGACGAAATACGGATCAGGTGTTTGAAGTCCTCTTCCGTGGTCGGGTAGGACGGATCGCCCACGAGATCGGCCGGCGGCGTGATGCCGGGAATGACGCCGGGAAGGCCGAGACCGTCGAGCCAGATCTGTTGTGCTTCCTTGGTCAGGGCGTGATTGATGTACTTCTTGGCCCAGTAAAGCTCATTTTCGGGCAGACCTTTCGGGATCCAAAGGCCGTCGGTGTCGAACTTTGCGCCTTCCTCCGGCACAACCCAGGCGATCTCGATGCCGTTCTTCTTGGCTTCGCGCGCATTGGTCGAGATGGTGCAGGCGGCGTCGATCTCGCCCTTCTGGAACCAGGTGGTAAAATCCGGGTCCTCGCCGAGCAGCGGCTGCTGCTCCTTGATCTTCGAAATGAAATCCCAGGCCGGCTGCATGTTGGCGGGAATGTCCTCGAGCTTACCGCCGCCGGCGACCTGGGCCGGGAAGTGGAAGCCGATGCCGTCGTTATACAGCGCGATACGACCTTTGAGCTTGGGGTCGAGCAGATCCTTCCAGGACTTTGGTGCGCCGTTCGGGAAGGCCGACGGGCGATAGGCGAGCACGTAAACATAGCCGTAGGTATTGACGATCGGATAGCCGTCGAGACCGACCGGCTTGGCAAGATCCGTGGCGTTCTTGAGATTCGGCAGGTCCGACAGGTCCTCGGTGACCCCGCGCAGCGCCGACTTTGTCGCGTTCGTGGTCGTATCCCAGTTGATGTGGATCGGCGGGACACGCTTCTGGGCAACAGCGGCCCAGACCTTCGGCTGGATCTCGTTGTCCTCGGTCAGGTCGTGACGGACGGCAATCCCGGTCATCTTGGTAAAGCTGTCGGACACGCCAGCCTTGAGCGCATCGACCCAGCTGCCGCCCCAGGCGCGAACGATGATCTCGGCCGGCTTTTCCGGTTCTTGGGCAAAGGCGCGACTGGCGCCGAGCGTCGAGAGACCCGCCGAGGCGCCAGCCGCGGCGATCGACGCAAGCAACGTCCGGCGGCGGATCTGCGCGGACAGGAATTTTTCATGCGGCATTAGACATTCTCCTCTGGCTGGACCTTCTCGGGGTCATTTTTGAAAGACATGCATATCCCTGGCATTCCAGCCGAGACGAACCTCGTCGCCCGGACCGAACTGCAAGTGAGATTCTGGATCGTGGTCGAAGACCCGCATCAGCACGCCGGCCAGCCTCGGAACCTGAATTTCGTAAACGACGCGTTCGCCTTCGAAAATGCAATCGACGACCTGGCCGTCGACCACCGTTTCGAGTCCCTCGAGTGGCCTGTCCTTCGGCGCGATGCGGATCTGTTCCGCACGAACCGCGCCGCTGCAGGATATGCCGGTCGCAAGGGCAGCATCGGCAGGGATCCCGACGAGACGCACACCGTTGGCTTCGAACACGGCTCGCGCTGAAGTAAGTTCGACAACGTTGCCTTCAATGAAATTGGTCACGCCGATGAAGTTTGCGACGAAAGCATTCGACGGCGCGCGATACGCATCGACCGGCCGGGCCTTTTGCTGAATGGAACCGCCATTCATGACGATGACCTCGTCGGAAACCACCAGCGCCTCTCGCTGGTCATGAGTGACATTGATCGTGGTGACGCCGAGCTCTTTTTGGATGCGGCGGAACTCGAGCTGCATCTCCTCGCGCAGCTTGCGATCGAGCGCAGCAAGCGGTTCGTCAAGCAGAAGCAGGTCCGGCTCGAACACCAACGCACGGGCGATAGCGACACGCTGCTGCTGACCGCCGGACAACTCATTGATCCGCCGGCCGCCATAGCCCCCGAGGCGCACGAGATCGAGATAGCGCGCGACCTTTTCCGGGATCGTGCGGGCGTCATGGCGTCGCATCTTGAGCGGAAAGGCGACGTTTTCGGCCGCAGTCATATGAGGAAAAAGCGCGAGCTTTTGGAACACCATACCGATGGCGCGCTTGTGCGCCGGCACGGCACTGACCGGCCGCCCATTGATGAAGATCTCACCGTGGGTCGGCCGGTCGAAGCCGGCGATCATGCGCAGCAGTGTCGTCTTACCGGATCCGGACGGGCCGAGAATGGTCAGGAACCGCCCCTTCGGGAGGTCGAATGAGGCATTCCTGACAGCGTGAACATCGCCGAAAGCCATGCCGACGTCCTTGACGGAAACAGCGACCGGATTGACGGATCCGGGCGGACGGAGACCAGCAGCAACAACGCCCATCAAATTCCCCTGTCTTGCTCCGACCGATGAAACCGCGGCGAAGCTTTATTCTATTGGCCCGGCGGGAAGGCACTCGACGAGCCTTTACGTCTAGTTGTCTATACATATCAGTACAAGTGTCGTCAACCGGCATTGCGCATTTTTTGCACTGCAATTCTACATGCCAATTATTTGTGCAGATGCGAAAGGAAGGCGCAATGCCGCTGACAGTTTGGCTAGCGACGGACAGAATGACAAGCAGTCAAGACGGGTCCGTCGTACGGTTTGCACCCCACACGGAGCATTCATGCAGGCTCGCGCACGGATCAGATGGAGGCGAGATAGCCGCCGTCGACAGGAATACAATGCCCCGTTATATAGGCAGCCGCATCGCTGCAGAGGAAAACCGCGACACCGCCGATGTCACTCTCCTTGCCGAAGCGTCGCTGAGGGATTTTTTCCAGCATGCGGGATTGCCAGTCCTCGTCCTCGTAGAAGCCCTCAGTCATGGCGGTGCGGAAATAGCCGGGCGCTATGGCGTTGACCCGGATGTTGTGCGCTGCCCACTCGGTCGCCAGGGCACGCGTTACGCCGAGTAGGCCGGACTTGGAGGCGCCGTAGGGTACCGCCGTCGGAATGCCGACATAGGATGTCAGGGAGCAGAGATTGACAATCGCTCCGCCGTTTGCGTCCGCCATGATCCGGCCCGCCGCCTGGGCACAGAAGAAGGCGCCCTTCAGATTGGTCGAGACGATCGCTTCCCAGAGCGCCTCGTCCACATCGAAGGAAGGCCGGACATTCTCGAACCCGGCATTATTGACCAGGATGTCGAGACCGCCCAAACCCTCAGCCGCTGCTCTCGTGACGCTTGCGCAAGCCTCAACGTCGCGAACGTCCTGGGCAAGCGCCACCGCGCGGCTGCCGGCCTTTTCGATCAGTGCCCGGGTCTCAGCCAAGCCCTCTACCGTTCGCGCGGTCACCGCCACGTGCGCACCGGCCTCGGCCAGAGCGAAAGCGATAGACTGCCCTATGCCGCGGCTTGCTCCCGTAACGAGGGCGCGGCGGCCGGAAAGGTCGAAGATCGGGCGGGTCATGACGGCTCCTGTCCTGGTTCCAACCTGGATGACATCATTATCTCGACAACATGTCTATACATATATACAGATCATGAATCCCGGCTTATGAATAGCGCATAGCAAGGGTACCTCATGGAGACGGTAAAATGGCAAACCCATCAACCCCCATACGGAAAGAAATCCGCTCGATCGCCCCCTATAATGCCGGACTGACGCTCGAAGAGGTGCGGTCGAAGTATCATGTCGACGAAGTCGCCAAGCTCGGCTCCAACGAGAACCCTCTCGGCCCCTCGCCCGCCTTGCGTGGGCTTTTTCCCGACATCGGCGAACTAGCCCGGCTCTATCCCGATCCGCAGGGCCGCGCGCTCTGCGCCCGCCTGGCTGCCAGCTTCGATGTCGAGAACAATCAGGTTATCCTCGGCAACGGCTCGGAAGATCTGATCGCCGTGATTTGCCGCTCCGTGGTGCGCGCGGGCGACACTGTGGTAACGCTCTATCCATCCTTCCCCCTGCATGAAGACTATACGACCCTGATGGGCGGAAAAGTCGATCGCGTCACCGTTGCACCGGACCTCACCGTCGACATGGACGCCGTTCTCGCCGCAATTGCCCGCAAGCCTCGCATGCTGATGTTCTCGAACCCAATGAACCCGGTCGGCTCATGGCTGACACCGCTCCAACTGGAAAAGTTTATCGCCGCGCTCGATCCGGAAACGCTCATCGTGGTGGACGAGGCGTATGCGGAATATGCAGCCGGAGACGACTATCCAAGTGCGGCCGACATGCTGAAGGTGACGGGCTTGAACTGGGTCGTGCTACGTACCTTCTCGAAAGCCTACGGACTGGCAGGCCTGCGCATCGGCTATGGTATTGTCAGCGACGGCAGCCTTTGCGATTTTTTCAATCGTGCGCGCACTCCGTTCAACACCAATGCGATCGCCCAGGTATCCGCCCTCACCGCCTTTGATGATACCGATCACCTTCACCGTTCTGTCGAGCTTGCTCTGGTCGAACGCGAACGAATGAAGACAGAGCTCGCGACGATGGGCTACCGGATTGCACCGTCGAAATGCAATTTTCTGTTCTTCGACGCACGCACAGATGCAACCCGGTTGGCCGAAGCACTGCTCCGGCAAGGCGTCATCGTCAAACCCTGGAAACAACCCGGCTTCGAGACCTATATTCGCGTCAGCATCGGCTCGCCTGCGGAAAACGATCACTTCATCAACGCGTTGAAGAAGGCTGAGGCCGCCGGGTGAGGCAGGCGTAAAGCGGACGGCAAGCACAGATGGTCGTCCGGATAAGTGATTGGAACCTTTACTGGCTTTCGCTCATGCCGCACTTCGAGTGCGGTGCATTCAACCTCCCTGCCCTATCTCCGCGCGGCCAGTTAGCGTTTCTTGAGCGTGGCCGCGGCGAGTTTTGGCTGGCAGTTCTGATCGCTGCAGCGCGGCGACATGCCGAGGGAAGGCTGGCCACACCCTGCACCGCCTGAAATGGCGCGCGTTTCGGGCGGAGCATTCCCGCCAAGTCCGGTTCTTATTTCTAAACGTCGCCGTGACATTGAGGACCGACAGGTCCGGCCGGACTGATTCGCAAAACAGATCGGGGTGAGTATTTGGATCCCGCCTATCGCGGCCGCCCAAACCGATGTATGTGAAATTCGTTAGCTTGTCGCTCAGGAGCGCGATGGCGCTGATAGACCGCAGAAAACGGGATTGAACGGATATGGATGTCATTTTCACACCGGAGTTGACAGTTTGCGGGATTGAGGAACTGCCGGGCCAGAGCACACGCAACGTCACCCATGTCCTGTCCCTGATCGATCCCGAGTATCCGGAGTTGGACGCCTTCCAGACCTACGGCAAACACCAGCGCACCACGCTACGCTTCCACGACATCATTGCGGAGGCGCCTGGGCGTGTGACGCCCAATCCGGACCATGTGGCAGAGATCCTCCGCTTCGGAACGGATTTTCAGTCAAGGCAGGATGCAAATGGCTCAAGCCATCTGCTCGTCCATTGCCATATGGGCGTGTCACGCTCGACGGCCGCCATGCTGTCACTGATGGCGCAGGCGAACCCGGATGAGTCTGCCGAGGACCTGTTTGCCCGTTTGATCGTGATCCGGCCGCAAGCGTGGCCGAATTCGCAGATGATCCGTTTCGCCGACGAGCAACTTGGACGCAAGGGCGACCTGACAACAGCGCTCGGCCGCCATTATGGCCGGCAAATCAAAAGCCGACCGCAGTTCACCGAGTGGATGACAACGCTGGGTCGACAGGCCGAGTTGCAAATGGCGGTTCTGAACTGACCGCACATGCGCGGCCACTGGGAACAAGTTTGGGGTTGGAAGGAGCTTTCCTGCGGTTTGGCGGTGTTCCCCGTGAGGTACTGCTGGATCATGCCAAGCCGCTGGTTGAGTACTACGACGCAGCTACGCGGGAGGTGCGCTTCAATGCGCGGCTATCTGCCTCACAGAGCCTGCGCGGAACGACGAAAACGAGCTCCAGCCTGTTTGCGAAAGCAGTGAACCTGCCCCCTCCCCGCAGCACCGTGATGACCTGGGATGCAGCAGCTGGCCCGCCAGGGCCATGGCAAGTGATGAGCGTACCAGGCGCCGACGCTTCAGCGTCGAAGCCAGTTCGCGCGCAACTTGACCGGTTAACAGCGCAGCCGCAGGAGGCTTAGTATAGCGCCGCCCGAAGGGCGGAAGCCGGGACCGACTGCGCCCGGCAAGTTGCTCCGTCTCCACCGAGCTTATCGGCTGGCCTTTCCGTTCAATAGGCGCTGCCTGAAATAGCTATGAACAGGACTCGAGCATGGCCAAACTCACCCATGGATGGCCATGACCGAGAGGCCAATCGCGGCTTGCCGAGCGCACCAACGCCGTTGATTGGCAGATAGGCAGCAAGGCCCGCCTTTGCCGACGCAAAGACGTTCTGCGTTCGCGGGATGAGGTGTCTGGCGCGGCAAGTTCAATTGCCCTGCCAGGCAGGCGAAGTGCAAGCGTGGCGCGGCCCGCGGAACGCTTGCGGCTAAACGACATCGATATGCAGCGGCAGCAATTCTCGACACCTCTGCATTTCGGGATAAAGACGTAATTTGGAGGCTCGCGATGAAGACCGCGTTCCTTGGCGGCAATCGCTGCGACGGTTTGTGGTGAATGGGAAAGGCTCCGATGAGGACCGACAAGCTCATCCGAAGCGAGCTGAGAGTGAGCGATCCCTCAGATCCGGATCAAGTGCGAAAGAGCAGGCTGACGGACGACCAAGAAGACCAACACATGCCGGTCGGCAGACACCCCTGCAGGTCGTCAGGCCGAAAGTGCGGTCGCTCCTTCAGAAGTCGCAATAGTGACTGGCGCCATCGTTTGAGTCCCAGGTGTCCATCCTGGCGCATCGCGATGTTCGATCGGGCCCGCGCTGGGAGTTGCCTGAAAGACAGCTTCGCTTCAGGAGGTTTGAGCTGACCGAGAAATGATCTTCCGGCAAGATTGCCCATCTGGTCTGCACTTCGGCGTCCCGCAATCCTAGGCCCATCAATCACGAAAGCGCCGCAATCGGTTCACCGGCCATTCAGCTTCGCTGCCCGATGATCAGCTATTGATTTCAACGGCTTCTGTGAAAGGTCCAGCAATGGCTGCGCGCATCTACGGAACGAACTACGCAGACATCATCAAGCAGAACGGCTATATCGCGGTCGAGATCTACGCCTATGACGGCGACGACGACATCTACCTGAACCGGACAGACAGCTACGGCGGATACAATTTCGTCGATGCGGGTTACGGCAATGACCTCGTGGTGAACTCCTTCGAAGGCGGCAACGACATCTATCTGGGCGGCGGCAACGATCTCTACATTGCCGACATCCGTGCACGTGATGCGAGCTCCCACGACATCGTCTATGGCGGCAGTGGCAACGACCGCTTCGAGATCGAAGGCTACGCCAGCGACTATTACGGCGAAAGTGGCAACGACACCTTCCTCTCCGTCGGCTTCAACAACTACTTCAACGGCGGCAGCGGCATCGACACGATCAGCTACCAATTCCAGGACACCTGGAGCTCGGAACGTGGCAGAGGGGTCACCATCGACCTTGGCTACCAGTACGCAACCACCGCGACCGGTCGCCGCGAAGACCTGATCAGCATCGAAAACGCCACCGGCACGAATTACGGCCATGACGACATAACTGGTAGCGCCGCTGCCAACACGCTGCGCGGGCTCGGCGGCGACGATATTCTCGAGGGACTCGGCGGCAACGATTTCCTGGATGGGGGCGCCGGCGCCGACGATCTCTATGGCGGCTCGGGCGCCGACATCCTGCGCGGCGGCAGCGGCTTCGACTATCTGGCAGGCGGCACCGGGACGGACACATTCGATTTCAACGCGATCGGGGAAACGGCGGTCGGCAGCAGCCGCGACGTAATCACCGACTTCCGCCGGGCCGAATACGACGTCATCGACCTTTCAACGATCGACGCCGATACGACCTGGAGCGGAAATCAGAGCTTTACCTATGTCGGCAGCAACGCCTTCTCGGGCGAGGCCGGAGAGCTCAATTTCCGCTCGGGGATCATCTCGGGCGACGTCAATGGCGACGGCTACGCCGATTTCCAGATCAGGGTGAACGGCGTCACGAGCCTGCGCGTCGACGATTTCTTCCTTTGATCGCAGGCCGAAATGGTAACTCAGCGACAAATCAGGCTGGCGCGGTGCAATGATCAACTCCCGCGCCGATTTTCACCAAACCGTTTGTGCGAAACAGCCTCTGAGGTGGAAGTGAGCCGTCCTCCGGACTGGGAAAGCGGCACAAATCCGGAAATTAGGTAGCAAATGCGAACGCCAAAACTCAGATTGTGGAGCCGACAGGAGGCTCGAATGGCTGAATTAATCAAAGCATTATACGCCGAAGGCTGCAAGCTTGCGCTTTTAGGCGATGAGGATGCCCGACCAACCTGTCGAAGAGTTCGATCGAGGGCCGCAAGGTGGCTTCAACGGCATGCAGGCCTCGCCTGACAGTCCCTTTGAAAAACGTCAGTGGCTGATACATCGCAGCAGAAGACCGCCCAAGGCGTCATGGCTTCTTGCACGTCGATCCGGGCCTCGTGATCGCGGACGGGTGCTGCCATCGTGTCATCCAGCCGAGGGTCCGCTCGACGCCCCAGCGTCGCGCCAGAACATTTCCGGACGCGCTCGCTGACACTGGTTACTCTTCGCCCTTTGTCTTCGTCTGCGCTTAGCTGAGTTCTTGGGCGAGCCCGATGAGAAGCCCTTCAGGCCCTCGGATGTAGCAGAGCCGATACGCTTCTTTATACTGGACTACTTCGCCCACGAGCTGCGCGCCGCGCGTGCGGAGCTTTTCAAGCGTCTCGTCGATGTCGTCCACGGCGAACATGACGCGGAGGTAGCCTAAGGCGTTAACCGGTGCGTTCCGGTGATCTGCGACGACAGGGGGCGTGAGGAAGCAGGAGAGCTCGAGCCGGTTGTGGCCGTGCGGCGTGCGCATCATGGCAATCTCGACACGCTGATGGCCCAGTCCGGTGATACGTCCGGCCCATTCTCCCTCGATCGTGGTCCGCCCTTCGAGCTCGAGCCCGAGTTCGAGAAAGAAATCAATCGTCTCTCCGAGGTCTTCAACGACGATTCCAACGTTGTCCATCCGCTTGAGCGCCATGTTTCCAATCTCCAAGGTGTAGTTCTAGTCTTAGTCTAACTACAGGGTGTCGCCTGGCCTTACAACGCATGCTTGAGGTGCCCAACACCGGCAGTGGCCATCCGGGCTGTCCGCATCAGAAGCTTGACTCATGGATCGCCTTGAACTGCCACCCTGTTTTCAAACGGCCTCTGAGGCTCGAGTTGAGCGTCTGTGCCACCGCGGAGGCGGTGAAAAGGTCGAGATGTGCACCGCCTTTGTTCTTGAACACGGTGATCTGGTCGGCGTCGGTGCGATGAAAAGGAGATTATCGCGTGCAAAATCAAACATGGTGTCGCTGTAATGGGACTTCCGCTGTGAGGGACGGCACATAAGGAGATGCGCCAGTCGGGCGAACTTTTAGCAGAGTATGAGGTCAAGCACGATCTTCCGAGCCTCGGTCGCAGGACGATGCTCGTGAGCGCGCACCGGCTGGTCCACCCCGACGGTAACAGCCGCACCTTGCTTCTCTCCATGTGGATGCCACGGCGCGCCGGGAGCGCGAGGCACAGAACGACATTCTTGCCGGCGAACACTGGCACCGAATGAAGAACCTGCGCGCTCTGGTACAGATGATGCGCGCCAAACCTCCGTCGAGGTCGCTCGGCCGAGGAATACCGCGACGGTTTCCTTGGACGGTTCAATACGCTCGTACGATTCCGTCCAAGGCGAGGGGGATAAGCAAATCGCTCCTCAGGCGCTGTACCCTGATTGCCGACGATCTGAGCTAGTCCATTTTGAGTAGAAATGAACGGCCCGATAACTTTCGAAACTGGGCGATAATGACAATGGTGGTCGATAGTTGTATCTATAAAATGCAATTATCGCCAAGTATTGGGTCGCGGCACTAGCGGTCTACTGAACGTTAAATTACTATAATTGTTGCCATCATCTGAATTATTGCAATAAGCAATTCGATAGCGCATCTAGAGCTATGCTCGATGGCATTTTTACATATTTAGGTTGAGGTCAATATTACCTAATAAATAGTTAGCTACAAGGAGGGGTAAATGCGAATAAACTCGACCTTGAGCAATTCTGAAGATAACAAAAAGGTATCGTCGAAGAAGAGCAAGATTGTAATGCTCGCGAAATCCGACCTGCTCGCCGAATGTCTGACGCAGGCGATCAGCGTGCATTTTCAAGGTCAGGACGTTATAAGCCTTTCCGATGCCGACCGTCTCCTGGACTGCGATCTTATCGACGTAAGCCTGGTCTTGCTCTATCGCCTGCCGGTGGCAGCATTTCCATCGATACTGAGGACGATCCAGGAGTACCATCCGAGGGCCGCGATCGGTCTCATGGTGCAGAATGGGGACGAGCTCGACTCGTCGATCGCGGGATTTGTCAACGCAGGTTTGATTCACGGCGTGCTGCCCCTGAATCTCAATCTCGACGTATGCCTTACCGCCATCGAGCTTTTGATGAAGGGCGGTGAGCATTTTCCCGCCGCGTTGCTTCGGCGCCAGGCGCCGAGAGGGTCCGCAGAGTGCGGCCTTGTCGCGCAAAAGCAGGCGTCTTCGGAAGACAGCGATCTGGAACGCAAGACCGACTTTGGCGAAGGCCTTCTGACGATGCGCGAGATGCAGATTCTCGATCTCATCTGTATTGGCACGCAGAACAAAAACATCGCCGATCGTCTCGGGCTTTCCGAAAATACTGTCAAAGTGCATATCCGCAACATCTATAGAAAGATGAATGTTCACAACCGGACGGAGGCGGCGTCGCGCCACTTCCGGAGTAACGCTGATCACGCTCCGCACCGCTCAGGCGGCGGACGTGAATTTCGGTAACGTCCTACGCGTTCCCAATCGAACTCAAATCGCCAAAGATCTCGGAAAATGACGTTCGGCCTTCGCGAAGATCGAAGTGCCGGTCTCCCAGCCGCGGCGGCCTCCTGGCGGTTCCTGACTGCAGGCTTCGAAACAGTGCTGCCCTGTGGATCTTCACGGTGCCTTCGCCGAGTTTCAGCTTGCGGGCGATCGCATCAAAACCAAGAGCTGACCGAAACGAGAAAAAAATGCCGCCCATTTATTTGGACGCATCTCTCTCCTCTGCGCCGAATATGAGCCTTCGGTGAACTTCAGCAGGAGCAACATCCAAGCCGATCGTCGCCGCTCCAGTTTATGCTAACCCTGAGGTCATCTTTTTCTGACCTTCCACCCAACGGTCAAGAAGCGTGTTGCGGGCAGCCCGTGCGTGGCGAAGCCGCGACAGGCTGGGCCGGTCGGGATGACGCGTCGCGCCCAGCGCCGTCAACGTATCGTCCACACAGCCCCGCTCTCGTTGTTTGCTATCCCCGATCAACTGCGGTGCCGTCTCGCCCGATATGATCGAGAGCGAGCTCTTCGGCCACTTGAAAGGCGCATGCAGCGAGTGTCGGCTCGTCCCATGCGATTTCCCGTCGGGATGCCGACGAACTCCTCAAAGACGGTCCTGATGCCGGTCAGCGCATCGCCGGGCAGCACCGGAGCGAGACCTGCTTCGTCTGACCACGACTTCTCAAACCACGACGGAGTGACCCACACAACGACCGGCCTCTCCTCGCATACCTTAGGCCGTAAGAGGTGATGGCCTCCAAACCGATTTGTTGGTTGCAACTCCGTCATCGAAGTGCGGGGTGCCAATCTTGGCGCCGATCTGATCGATGTGGCCGGAGCCAAGAAATCGAAAACCGGACTGCTGGCTGGGAGAAGTCACCGCCTATCTTGCCTCATACAGCCTGCCGCGGAACGACGAAACCGAGCTCCAGCCTGTTTGCGAGAGCAGTGAACCTGCCCCCTCCCCGCAGCACCGTGATGACCTGGGATGCTGCAGCTGGCCCGCCAGGGCCATGGCCAAGTGAAATGAGCGTACCAGGCGCAGACGCTTCAGCGTCGAAGCCAGTTCGCGCGCAACTTGACCGGTTAACAGCGCAGCCGCAGGAGGCTTAGCATAGATGGGGTAATCGGCTTCGTGCCCCATCTTCGCCGACCAGAAGGAAGGTGCTGCGCTCCGAGCTGATGATAAAACGTGGCCTGTTCGTAACAGCCACAAGCATCAGAAAGAGGAAGCGCAGCCATGCAACATTACGCCGGCCTCGACGTCTCTGTCAAAGAAACGAGCGTCTGTATTGTCGATGCAAGCGGAAGGACCTGCCAAGAGAAAAAGGTGGTATCTCACCCGGAAGATTTAGTCACTATCCTGAGCAATCCCGCACTCAGCTTGGAGCGTATTGGCCTGGAGGCGGGACCAATGTCCCAATGGCTTTTCGACGGACTGGCGAAGGCCGGCCTCCCCGTATTCTGCATCGAGACGCGTCATACGAAGGGCTTCCTAAAAGCTTCGCGAACGAACAAAAGTGACCGCAACGACGCTCGGGGCATTGCGCACATGATGCGGGTCGGTCTTTTCAAGAATGTGCACGTGAAGACGCTCACAAGCCAGAAGCGTCGTGCCCTGCTGACGGCTCGCTCGCTGCTGCAGGAAAAGGCGATCGCGCTCGAGAACGATATGGGTGGGCTCCTGCGCGACTTCGGGCTTAAGGTCGGCGTGGTGTCTGCAGGGACGTTCGAGGAGATGCATCGAATGTGCGTAGACGGGACAGAGAATTCCGGTGGACGCGGGAAGCGGCCGGCCCCATGCCCGTGTAAGAAAGTTGGGTCTCACGAAATCAGGGAAAGCATATTCAAAGTTCCGCCTCGCGGCGGAAGACGTCCTTCGCGGACGATGGTGATGTGAGTTCGTGCGCGGCGCTATACCGATGATGACACGTCATCAGGTTGCAGCATAGATTGGACCACTTCATCTACTGAACCCCATGGTGGGAGGGCTGATTGCCGATCCCGGAGAGAAGCACGGACCGCGAAGAAACGTCGAACGCCGCACCAAGTGGAAAGCTCGAAAAGCACTTGACCTCGACCCGCCGATTAGAGAAGCGCCGCCCGAAGGGCGGAAGCCGGGACCGACTGCGCCCGGCAAGTTGCTCCGCTTGGCGTCCAGGTCTACCCCGTCTACGCTGCACTAACAACTTGCAATGTCTGCAATGATCGTAGCGGCCGACATGCGTTCCTACTTGTTCAAGGCGCGAAGACGATCCGGCGATCGCCACGCTTCTAAGCTTCAGTTCGGGGCGCCAAATGATGCGTCCATTCGGCGCAACGCCCGAGGCTGAATTGACAGTTCCTGCCCCCTTTCCTTCATAAGGAGACCTCCGAGAACAGCATCGCTTAACACCGCAAACCGCCAACGGCTGCATTCAGCCTCTCGCGCGGCGGCCACCGCAGATCGCCGGGTATCGCGTGATCAACAGGAATTTACGGGTATGCACAAGACCGACTGCGATCTACCATGGCAGTGATTCAGTCAGTGGATTCAAGGGAATGGCCGAAGAGAAAAACGCACAGTCATCGATGAGATCGAGCCTTGAGCACCTGCCGGAGAAGAAGCAGCGGGAGCTCGCTCGTATCGTCGAAGTCATTCACGAGGAATTCGAAGACGCGCTGAAGGGCGGGACGAGCAATTTCAAGAAACGCGGTCGTCTTCTCAAAATCATTCTGTAT
Organism: Sinorhizobium sp. KGO-5; assembly: GCF_036245905.1. Lineage (NCBI taxonomy): Bacteria > Pseudomonadati > Pseudomonadota > Alphaproteobacteria > Hyphomicrobiales > Rhizobiaceae > Sinorhizobium > Sinorhizobium sp. KGO-5. The sequence continues at coordinate 305,350 of NZ_BDIZ01000006.1, read as the reverse complement.
GGCTCTTACGCCCGCGGTACTTGGGTCGACGAACCGCACACGAGGAAGGGCTACAAATCCGATTACGATCTTTTGGTCGTGGTCAACGACCGGCGGCTGACGGATTTTGCTACCTACTGGTCAAAGGCTGAGGACCGGCTGATGCATCTGTCGGACGTTCAGACGCCGGTAAGCCTCATTGTCCATTCGCGTCGGGAGGTGAATACGGCCTTATACGAAGGGCAACCCTTCTTCGTTGACATCCGCCGCGATGGCGTCGCGATCTACGAGTTGGACGACACGCCACTCGCAGAGCCCAAGCCACAAACGCCAACCGAGGCCTACCGACTAGCCAAAGAGCATTTCGACGATCGGCTGCCTCATGCCAGGGTATTTATAAAAACGGCAGCCTTTTGCGTCGGCGAGAATGATTTGAAGGAGGCGGCCTTCTTGCTACATCAATCGATTGAACAAGCCTATGCCGCTCTGTTGCTTGTTTTGACGAACTATAGCCCTGCTTCCCATAATCTGAAGCATTTGCGCGGCCTCGCAGACGGGCAAGACCGACGCATCGCAGAGGTATGGCCTCGCGATCATCAGCGCCATATTGGCTGGTTCAACATTCTAAACGAGGCCTATGTAAAAGCACGCTATTCGAAGCATTTCGAGATAAGCGAGGAGGCGCTTAGCTGGCTGCTCGAGCGAACCGAACACCTCCTCAGCCTTGTCGAGATGATTTGCACCGAACGACTCGGAGAGCTTGAACGGGCGACCGTCCGAGACCAATAATTTGTGACAATTGGTAAGCGCTTGAGACTGGCGGATCGACCGCAGGGTGTGTAGATAGCAGTCTGCTTTTTCGGATCCAAGGCGCCGATGGCGGTAACGCGACGACAAAGGGAAGATTTCGCAACTATTCCCTCCGCTCCCACACTGGAGCCGGTGACGACCTTTGCCGTCCAGATCATCGGATGGAAGAGAGAGTCTTTCGAGCGATATTTCCCCGACAGGCACTTCCGCTTTCTCCCCATGAATGTCGGCGAGCGCGAATTCGAGCGCGTCTGGAAGCCGCGGATCCTGGCCGAGAAGGACGCCGAATTTCTCGCCTGGGGGCCGGAGCTGCCGGGCCCAGTGGAGGCTCTGGCAAAAGCGCGGAATATTCCCGTCACTTTCATTGAGGACGGTTTCCTTCGCTCGGCCCGGCCGAGCGCCAGCCGCACGCCTCCGCTCTCCTTGGCGCTCGACGGCAGGGCGCTTTATTTCGATTGCCGGCATGCCTCCGACCTCGAGGTGCTGCTGAAGACCTATGACTTCGAAGCTGATGCGGCACTGATGGAGCGTGCGCGCGCTGGCATCGCGCTTCTCATCGAAAGCGGCATTAGCAAATATAACGGCGCGCGCCGGCGCACCGCCGAGGAGGTCTATGGCGAGAAGACGCGCAGGCGGGTGCTGGTCGTCGGCCAGGTGGAGGACGATGCTTCGATCCGCTACGGCTGCCTCAGCCGCATGACCAACAACGACCTGGTGCGGCTCGCGGCTTCAGAGCAAGCGGACGCCCAGATCCTCTACAAGCCGCATCCGGACGTGCTGAGCCGCGCCCGCCCGGCAAGGTCCGACCCCACCGAAGTGGCACATCTTTGCGAACTCGTGACCGAGAGCCTGCCGCTGGCCGAGGCGATGCGCACCGTCGACCACGTCTATACGATCACCTCGCTTGGCGGCTTTGAGGCGCTCCTGCGCGGCATCAGGGTTACGACCGCCGGCTGTCCCTTCTACTCCGGATGGGGCTTAACGGATGACCGCCAGCCGAACCCGCGCCGCGGGCGATGCCTGAGCATCGAAGCGCTTTTCGCTGGCGCCTATCTGCTTTATCCTCGCTATTTCGATCCCGAGACTGGAGCGCAAACCTCATTCGAAGCAACCGTGGCCGCGATCAGAAGACAGCTCGACTCGCCGCAGGGCCTTGGCCCGCCGCGGCCGCAATGGCGCGCCTGGGGGCCTTACGGCCTTTTCGGTTGGCGCCATCTGCTGACCGCCTTCGTCACGCCGGTGATCCGCAAGATTGGCAGTGATCGCGATGTCGAAGACTTCAGGGCCGACCCGATCCGCTTCTTCCGCAGCCTATCTGAGCGGAAGTACCGGATCATCGGCCGCATACTCTATCCGTTCGGGTGACTGACATGGGCGATCTCGCCACCCATTTCCGCGTCGTCGGCGCCCTTCTGGTTCACGAAATGGCGACGCGCTTCGGCTCGAAGCCCGGCGGCTATGTCTAGGCGCTGCTCGACTCGACGGCCCACATCCTGCGTACCCCTCCGGTGACGGCCGCCTTGCTAACCTAGGCTGAAAACTGCAAGTCCTAGTGCAAGCACTAGCACTTGTTTTATAACAAAGCAGCTTGTTAAGGTGATTTGTCGGTCGAACGGCGGCGGCGCTGGTCTCGAGAGGACAAGGAGCGACTAGCCGCGGCAACGTTTGAGCCAGGGCCAGTGATCTGGCCTGTGCCTCACGTAACCAGTCAACCAGTCAACCAGTGCTTGATCTTGGCGAAGAGCTTTCCGATCGGGATATTTCGGCAGGGAGAATAGACGGGCGCTGACCTTGCGGACGGCAACGCGGATCTCCTGATCTTTATGGAAGCCGAGATTGTTGAGGATGACGATGTCGCCGATTTTGAGTTCTGGCACCAGAACTTGCTGGACATAGATGTGTCCTTGTCGCTTACCCGAGAACTCAGCTCCGCCTTGAGGGCCTCGGCTTGTTGGTTGTTCCGGTAATGCACGAGCCCATCGTCGGCATATCGAAACCATGGAAGCTCGGATGCATCCGCGTCATTCAGAGATCGTATTATCGTGGCGCCGCGAATTAATGCGGCACTAGGTCCCAAACCTCTTGAGAGTGCCCGCCCCCTCCTCTGGCGCTGACCTGCCACGGGCAATTTCCTCCAGTTTGGGATTAGAGTCCGGCCTATTGAAGGACGGACGCATGAAGAAGCAGAGATTTACGGAAGAGCAGATTATTGCGGTACTGAAGGAGCAGGAGGCTGGCGCGAAGGTGGCGGACCTCTGCCGCAAGCATGGGATTTCGGACGCGACATTTTACAATTGGAAAGCCAAATACGGGGGCATGGAGGTTTCCGAGGCGAAGCGCCTGAAGGCGCTCGAAGAGGAGAACGCCAAGCTGAAGAAGCTGCTCGCCGAGCAGATGCTGGATGGCTGGATGCCGCCGCACTCCGCAAGCTTCTTGCAAAAAAATGGTAGGGCCCGCCGCCAAGCGTGAAGCCGTCGCGCATCTGAAGGCCGTCATCGGCCTCTCGGAGCGGCGGGCCTGCCAGATCATCTCCGCTGACCGGAAGATGGTGCGCTATCGGTCACGCCGACCGTCAGAGGGTACCCCTCCGGTGAGTGCCGTCTTGATGAGGCCGGTTGAAGGCTGCAAGTCCTAGTGCAAACACTAGGAGTAGTCCTATGACAAAGCAGCTTGTTGAGGTGATTACGTCGGTGGAGCGGCGTCGGCGCTGGCCGCGGGAGGAGAAGGAGCGGCTGGTCGCGGCGACATTTGAGCCGGGGGCCCGCGTTTCCGGGATCGCGCGATCGGCCGGCATTCATGTGAGCCAGCTTTTCCGCTGGCGCAAGGAACTCTGCCAGATATCCGCGCCGTCCGTTCCGCATCTCGTTCCGGTGGAGGTGGTCGAGGCATTGCCAGCGCCGCGGACGCCCGCGGAGCCGCCACCGATCTGCCGACCGCGCAACAAGACCAGCCTAGTGACAATCGAGCTTGGTGGTGGCCGTCGCCTGCGCGTCGAGAGCGACGTCGACACCGAAGCCTTGGCCCGCATCCTCGATGTGCTGGAGCGGCGATGATCCCGGTCCCGAGCGGTGTGAAGGTCTGGTTGGCGACGGGCTATACCGACATGCGCAGAGGCTTTCCCGGCCTGTCGCTGATGGTACAGGAGACGTTGAAGCGCGATCCGATGAGCGGCCATCTGTTCGTCTTCCGGGGCCGGAGCGGCGGCCTGATCAAGGTGATCTGGCACGATGGCCAGGGTGCCTGCCTGTTCACAAAGAAGCTCGAGCGCGGTCGCTTCATCTGGCCGTCGGCGGCCGACGGCACGGTGGTGATCACGCCGGCGCAGCTCGGTTATCTGCTTGAAGGCATCGACTGGCGAATGCCGCAAAAAACCTGGCGTCCGACGTCGGCGGGATGAGCAAAACCGCTGGCATGGCGGGAGCGAATATGATTCCATCCCGCCATGACCGATGCGGCCGATCTGCTTCCCGACGACCTCGCCAGTGCGCACGCGATGATCCTCGCCGAGCGTGCAGCCCGCCGCGAAGCCGAAGCACTTGCCGCCCGCGCCCAGGCCGTGAACGCACACTCGGATGCGCTGATCGCCCGGCTGCGGCTCGAGATCGAGAAGCTGAAGCGCGACATCCACGGCAGTCGCTCGGAGCGCAAGGCCCGGCTTCTCGAACAGATGGAGTTGCAGCTCGAGGAGTTGGAGGCCGACGCCAGCGAAGACGAACTGGCGGCGGAGATGGCGGCACGTTCCTCGACGGTCAGGGCCTTCGAGCGCAGCGTCCATCGCGCAAGCCGTTTTCCGAGCATCTGCCGCGCGAGCGCGTCGTCATTGCCGCCCCGGCGAGCTGCCCGTGCTGCGGTTCTGCCAAGCTGGCGAAGCTGGGTGAAGACGTCACCGAGACGCTGGAGGTGATCCCGCGTCAGTGGAAGGTGATCCAGACCGTGCGGGAGAAGTACTCCTGCCGCGAATGCGAGAAGATCACCCAGCCGCCGGCACCCTTCCATGTGACGCCGCGCGGCTTTGCCGGGCCGAACCTCTTGGCAATGATCCTGTTCGAGAAGTTCGGTCAGCATCAGCCGCTGAACCGACAAAGCGAGCGTTATGCCCGCGAGGGTATCGATCTCAGCCTGTCGACGCTTGCCGACCAGGTCGGGGCCTGCGCCGCGGCGCTCAAGCCGCTGCATGCGCTGATCGAGGCGCATGTGCTGGCCGCCGAGCGGCTGCATGGCGACGACACTACCGTGCCGATCCTGGCGAAGGGCAAGACCGATACGGGTCGCATCTGGACCTACGTCAGGGATGACCGGCCGTTCGGCGGACAGTCCCCGCCGGCGGCACTCTATTATGCCTCGCGCGACCGGCGGCAGGAGCATCCCGAACGCCATCTGAAGAACTTCACCGGCTTTCTGCAGGCGGACGCCTATGGCGGCTACAATCCGCTGTTCAAGGTGGATCGCGATCCCGTTCCGCTGACGCAGGCGCTGTGTTGGGCACATGCGCGTCGCAAATTCTTCGTGCTCGCCGACATCGCCACCAACGCCAAACGCGGCAAGAATGCTGCCGCGATCTCGCCGGTTGCGCTCGAGGCCGTCAAGCGCATCGACGCTCTCTTTGATATCGAACGTGACATCAACGGACTTGCCCCAAGCGAACGCCTGCAACGACGTCAGAAGGACAGCCGTCCGCTCGTTGATGAGCTTCAGACCTGGCTTCGATCTGAGCGAACAAAGCTGTCGCGCAGTTCACCGGTCACTGAGCCGATCGATTACATGCTGAAGCGCTGGGACGGGTTCACGGCATTCCTTGGTGACGGCCGGGTCTGCCTGACGAATAATGCCGCCGAACGGGCGCTGCGTGGCTTCGCTCTCGGCAGGAAGTCGTGGCTCTTCGCCGGCTCCGATCGTGGTGCTGACCGCGCCGCCCTCATGGCAACGCTGATCACGAGCGCTAAGCTCAATGACGTCGATCCACAGGCATGGCTTGCCGATGTTCTCGCCCGCATTGCGGACATGCCGGTCGCACGGCTCGAAGAGTTGTTGCCGTGGAACTGGTCTTCTTTGAAAGTGGCTACCGAAAAGGCTGCCTGACCGAAGAATTGGACCGACGATGGGATACCGCAACACCTCTCTCTACACCCTCAAATACGTGGCCGAAATGCTCGAGGAGGACGAGGACTTTCTCCACGATTGCTCCATCGGAATGTTCTCCGAGGACGGACGCCTCAGCGCCTACGACAGCTTCCCAGCCTCAGAATTGAGCGAGCCTATCGTTGTCTTCACGGAGGACGGCATCGATAATCTTCAGCACATCATCAACGTGCGCAGAGAAATGGGTGACGCGCCACCCAAGCCTGTCACAAAAACCGAAGGTTCGAAGCAGTAACCCCCGCGGTCCTCACCGGACGGATACGTCAGAGGGCGAACGGCGGAAGAAGCTTCGCGACCTCGCCAACGAGCGACGGCGTTTCGGTTACCGGCGGCTGTTCGTCCTGCTCAGGCGGGTGGGAGAGCCGTCCGGCGTCAACCGCATCTATCGGCTGTATCGCGAGGAAGGGCTTTCGGTTCGCAAGCGGAAAGCCAGGCGGCGTGCTGTCGGCACGCGTGCGCCGATACTGGTCGAAGCGAAGGCCAATTCCCGCTGGTCGCTGGATTTCGTCCATGATCAGTTCGCCTGCGGAAGAAGATTTCGGTAAGACCGTATGTCCTTCTTCGGGAGTGAGGCGGCTCGTCCTCCTGTTATGAGGATCGGCCCGGCCTGTCCGAGCAACCCTCGGAAGAACAGTCTAGGGCGAGCCGCCTCACTCCCGAAGAAGGACATACGGCCTTACAGATTTCGCGTGCTCAACATCGTCGATGACGTGACGCGCTAATGCCCGGCAGCGATCCCCGACACCTCGATCTCCGGCCGTCGTGTTGCTCGCGAATTGACGGCGCTCCCCGAGCGGCGCGGCAAGCCCGGCATGATTGTCTCCGACGATGGCGCGGAATTCACGTCGAACGCAATCCTCGCGTGGTCAAAGGAGCACAAGGTCGAGTGGCGCTACATCGCACCGGGAAAGCCGATGCAGAACGGTTATATCGAGTCCTTCAACGGGCGGATGCGCGACGAAAGCCTGTTCTTCGGTCTCGATCATACAATTGCACTAGATTCGCTTTATCCTCCTAAGTTGCCATTGCGATTTTTGTCGGCCGATTGACCGTGTTCACACTTCACGTTGGACGCTCAGAAATCACTGACGCTGATGCCCCACCTTAAGTTGGCGGCTTCCATACCCACGCCGTTACCTTATGAGCGGCCAGATCGATAGCCCTACCGGTTGGATTGAAATAGATAACTGTGACGGTGTTGTTGGAACTCACATAAGCCGATATGACCAGGCCATTCTGGTTCGAGCTGACGAAAGCCTCCGCCCTATCCCCAAGCCGAGCGCCGGTGACCGTTACCGTGGTGCTTATCGATAGTCCAGCCTCCGTACGTGTTGAGCTGCAGGTCGCGGTTCCGGCTAGCTTGCCATCTCTTGAAATCGCAGCATTGTAATTTGAAACGCCGGCGAAATCAGGAGAGCTATTTATGTGGATTGCGTCAACATCCACGTTAGAGGAGCCCACGCAGAAATCGTAATTGCCTGCGCCAAGCGGTGTCTGGCGAACTATGTTATCGAGGATTAATGCCTTTCTGCCGAGTGTTACACTCGCTAGTTGAAATGTATGAACCGTTTGCCCGACTTCAGGAGCTACAATCATATCTTGGCCTCTTACGACCACCGTTCCATTCAGATAGATCAGCGCAGCAACACCGTCTCCAAAGTAGCCTGAGAGTCGAAGTCGGGCATTTTTTGCATATATACCATACCGGGCTTTACCGTCCGTAGGTTGCCGGTCGACGATGGCCGCCCCTTCGATTGCAACAGAAATGGGGTTGGTGGAGTCTTTGCCCAGAACTCGGATTCCCACCCTGTCCGGGTGACTAGGATCGAATGATTTTATCCAGCAGTTTCGAACGAAGTTGTTCGCAAGCGTGATATCGTTGGTCTTCAGCCAGCTTCCTCTAGTGGCCTCACCGACGACGTCGCCTTCAAACGAAATGCAAATATTCACTTTCTCAAACGTGTTGCTCTCGAACAGAGCATTGGACGACGATGCGCGAATACCCACCGCCGAAATGTCCTGGAAGGAGCAATTGCGAACCACGACTTGGTTGAATCTATAAGAAGATGCTTCGTTGAAATCGATTGCGTTGCTGTCGCTGACGTTCTCGAACTCGCAGGTTTCTATAAGCCCTCCGGCGGACTCCCAATTGAGTGCTGACTTAGCGAGATAATAAAACCGGCTATTCCTAATCGCACTCGTTGGATGGCAGTTGAGAACGTTCAGAGCGGAGCCGGACCACCGGGACGACGGGTTGCTATCGCGGGCCTTGGTAGCGAAGAGCTTATCGATGCGAACTCTCGTCCTTTCGTCATCCGACTGAACTTGGATCATTTCGCCAGGACAAGAACGGATCTCCACGTCGTTGATCCACAACTCATCCGCATTGTAGACAAGGATTTCCATGTTTCTGGCATCGAGCAAGAGTCTTGGATAGCTAGTGCCACTGCCCGCAGTATAAATTCGGTTCGATCCTCTAGTGACGGTCACACTCTCAATTTCAATGACGCAACGACCAGGCGATGCCCCGCCTCGGAAGTCGATCATTGGCACGCCGCCAATCATTTGGAATCCCGGATCAGACTGACCGTTTAGCGTCATATTTTTAAGTTTCACGGAAGGAGCTTCCGCCGCCACGGAATGGAAGATGTTCCTGGTCCAGTAGATAGGAGTTCCATTGCTGGAGTGTCTGCCCCAAGGTCCGAAGTCTCCCAACACCGTAGCGCCGCCAAGATCAATCACTATGTTAGTTGCGATATTAAGCCCTACAATTTTAAATTGCCTTGTGGCGTCCTTGCAGACGATGCGATTCAGCCCAAGGAAATGTGAGAGGGAGATAGCAGCGGCAAACGCTGGTGTCGCATCGGAGCCATCGCCCACAGCTCCAAACCAGGAGACGTCCAGTTCGTCACATATTCGCACCAAAGCGCATTCTGAGGCAGCAGCAGAATCGACTTTAATGAATACCCCTTCGAGAGGGTCGGCGGCGATGTGTGAGGAGTAGTTGCCGGAACGCAACTTGAATATCCCTTCCCGACCCGGTTCGGTAAGAACAATCGTTGCGTCTTTCACAGGAGCAATGGCCTTCATTGCATTTCTGGTAGGGACGTGAAGCGTATTGCCCAGAGCTGTCCGTTCGAGAGATGAAGCTTGGCTCGTGAGCTTGGACCCTATGGGTATTGCGGCTACAGCGCCTATCCCTTGGAGAAAATGTCGGCGTATATGATCGGTCATTGGTAGCCCATCGCGCTCATGCGTGACTAGCTTAGAGAAAGAGACCTCTGAATGGGAAGAGTTTGTTTTCCCGTTCGTCTAACCGCGAGCCGCAGCATGGTCTGCAGGAAGTCCCACCTCTGTCGAGTTGTACCTCGAAGCTAGTTCAAAGAGAGCCGCAACTCAGTGGGATCCCGGGCCAAAAACCCGCCAGATTACGGGTCTCTGCTTAGAAGGAAAAGGGCCCCTTCTCTCGTGACGAAGGAAGGGGCCCCGCGTCTGAGCGTTCGAATTCACAGACATCGCGATTTTTAGCTGCTCGCATAAGCCAGAGCAAGCTCCAGGTAAGTGTTTAGTCCTGCATTTGATGGATTGTTCAAGCCTGAAGCGTTTGGGCTCGTTTGTCCAGCGTTTGCAGATGTATTTGAAGGGGTGAGCCCCTTGAGCGTCTTTAGTCTGCGGCCGAAATTGTAGGCTGTTATGAAGTCCTGGAGGTGGTGGCGGAGTTGATCGTGATGGTCGTAGTGGAACGGCTCGAGGGTGGCCTCTTGATCGCGCGGTTCATCCGCTCGACCTGCCCGTTCGTCCAGGGATGCTTCACTTTCGTGAGCCGGTGCTCGATGCCGTTGTCATGGCAGACGCGGCCGAAGATGTGCTCGAAGCCATGCCCGGTCCTACTCGCGGTTGGTGAACTGGATGCCGTCGTCGGTGCGGCAGCCACGAGGTCGCGTAGGAACTGGGCGGCGGCTATCTTGGCGGCCTTCTCATGCAGTTCCGCATATGCGGACTTTGAGGTCCGGTCGATGGCCACGAAGAGGTAGAGCTTACCTTCGGCCGTGCGCACTTCGACGATGTCGATGTGGAAATAGCCGATCGGGTAGCGCTTGAATTTCGGAATTTTCTTCTTGCCTGGCTTGTCGCCCTCGACCTCGGGCAGGCGGAAAATGCCGTGATGTTGCAGCAGCAATGCAGCGAGGAGCGCGTCAGGTGCGGGATTGTCGGCTGGAGGGCGTAGAGGCAATCATCCAGCAGCAGCAGCTGCGTGTGCTTGCGAAAAGCAACGATGATTGCCTCTTCCTCGAGCGAGAACATCGTAGATCTCGGTTCCCGCGGGCCGGTCGCAAATTGGCAACCGACGTCCGCTTCTTCCATTGGAGACGGTCTTCTGGTTGATGCCGTAGCGCTTTGCCGATCCCTCAGGCTCCCTTGACTATTCTGTTTTTCTCGACGCGTCGCCTCTGTCGTTGTGGCGCTGCCCTGAACAAGCTGCCCCTAGTGCATCCTTCCATCCCGGGAAAACAATGCACCATCAAACCTGCGATCAATCACCTGGGTTTGTCAACGGGTGCTTGTCAGGATTTTACGATGCGCAGAATCTCCGGAGCCAAGGCTTCGGCCAACAAGCGAAGCGTATCGTTGGATCGCTGCTCGATTTTCGATGGAGCTTTCTGCGCTGGCTGGTGTGTTCGCATCCATGCAAGCAGCTCTATCGCGTCCTCGATCTCGATGAACTTCTTAGTTATGGGATCGAAATATCGGGGGTAGAGGATATAGGCGGCGGCGAATAACTGTGTGACTGTAAGCTTGCGGCCTCGCCTTTTGTTTGGCTGGCGGTCATCCGTCAAGCCCCAGCCGGAATAGAACGGGCACCCCAATGTCGTGACTTTGATCCCGCGCATTAATGCTTCGAAACCTGCCAGAGAAGTTATGGTATAAACGTGATCAATCGTCTGCATAGCATCTGCTAGCGTCACGTCTTGGTCGATGACGAGCGCAGCGCCGCGGACGAGATCAGGGTCGGACACGGCCTCAGCTGTTCCTTGCAGCACTTCTGGGTGCGGCTTGTAGATGACCTGCGCATCTGGGTTTTCGCGCTTCGCTAACCAGACAAGGTCATTGTTCGAGTAGCGCTTGGAACAACCATAAGCTATGGACGCGTCTCGCTCCACTTGACCGATCACCAAAACGCGCTTGCGGTCTTTCGGGCCGTAGACCGCTTCGATGTCAACGAAGTCTGACGAATTATACTTGCTCAGCTTGGTTGCTTGCAGCTTGCCCATGACCGATCGAGCGCGGTCAGCCAATGTCACATCAGTCTCGAAGTCGTAACTTTTGAGGATGGTCTCCAGGTCGCTGGCCGCGTTTGAGTTGAAATACATGTCCTGCTTGTCGAATACCAATGACAGCGGCGCCGTGTGGAGTGCTCCAAGCGAGATCGAGCGAATGAACCCGTCTTCGACATAGTGAAAAGGGACGCCGTATCTTTGGCAAAAGACCTTCAATTGTGGTGGACCTTTGTACTGCCAAGCTAGCACCTCTGCGCGCGGGTCAGACAAAATCCGCCACTTCCAATTGATCTCGAATTCGACGGGCCAGAGGTTCATCGGGGCGAAGATCACCTTACGTTCTGGAAACCAGTCATGGACGAATGTCTTCCAATCGTTAAACCCAAATAAGTACAACGGGGGCTTGCCGCGCTTCGGCAGGTACCGCGATGCGATACCGCCGACAACTCGGAATGGTGTCTTCGCCGCTTCAACCGCGATCGTGGATGCCTGGACCATGCGCGCCTCCGTGTTCGGTCGGACGTCTAGCAGGGATCGCCCTCCTAAAACAACTCCCCCACACACCGTGAACTGCGATGAGCCGCAGAGCATGCGCCCTGGGCTGCGGAATTTCAGGTGCCGTGCGCCGTAACTCAGGTATTAATAATCGATGAAGCGCTCCTATAGCTGACGCCTCATACCGAGCGGTGGGCCTGAATGGATTCAACGGGAAGGTTGAGACGAGCGGTTCTGGCGTCGCCGAGATTGCCCGCCGGCACGATACTCTCCCGCAGCGGTTGCGCGCGAGTTGTTGCGCGCGGTAGAACCGTTAGCAATCGAGGCGATCTTTGAAGCAGAGCGGATGCACCGGGAGCGGCAGGAAGATCAGCGCCATATTCACGATTTGGAACTGCGGCAGGCGCGCTACGAGGCTAGCCTTGCCGAGCGGCGCTTCTCTAATCGGCGGGTCGAGGTCAAGCGCTTTTCGAGCTTGGTGCGGCGTTCGACGTTTCTTCGCGGCCCGTGCATCTCTCCGGGATCGGCAATCAGCCCTCCCACCATGGGGTTCAGTAGATGAAGTGGTCCAATCTATGCTGCAACCTGATGACGTGTCATCATCGGTATAGCGCCGCGCACGAACTCACATCACCATCGTCCGCGAAGGACGTCTTCCGCCGCGAGGCGGAACTTTGAATATGCTTTCCCTGATTTCGTGAGACCCAACTTTCTTACACGGGCATGGGGCCGGCCGCTTCCCGCGTCCACCGGAATTCTGTGCCGTCTACCCACATTCGATGCATCACCACCGCAAGTCTGAGCGCCGATGCAACGTTGGCTTTCTTTCTGCCATGCCGCCTGGCAATGTTCATTGCCCATGCTTTTAGCCAGCACCATTTCACCAAACGTGTCAGCATCGTCTGCGCCGCCTCATATAAAAGCGATCGCATCATCGCGTCTCCGCATAGGGAGATATGGCCGATCCTTTTTGCTTTCGCCGGACTGGTTGAGCACCGGCGTGAGGCCTAGAGCGGCTCCCACCGACCGCGAATTGTGGAACCGGCTGGGAATGTCGATCGTCGCGACATAGGCTAACGAGACAACTGGCCCAACCCCGGGCACTGTCATCAGGCGCTTGCAAACTTGATCACGCTTCGCCTCCTGGACAACCTTCTTGTCCAGTTTGGCGAATTCCTCGCGCAGTTTGCGCCGTCCAGCGAGCAAAGGCTCCATGATCTCCAGCAGATCGGCGTCCGCCTCAACGAGCTCGCGTACCTTCTCCTCGAACGTCCCTGCGGACACCACGCCGACCTTAAGCCCGAAGTTGCGCAGGAGCCCACGCTTATCGTTCTCGAGCGCGATCGCCTTTTCCTGCAGCAGCGAGCGAGCCGTCAGCAGGGCACGACGCTTCTGGCTTGTGAGCGTCTTCACGTGCACATTCTTGAAAAGACCGACCCGCATCATGTGCGCAATGCCCCGAGCGTCGTTGCGGTCACTTTTGTTCGTTTGCGAAGCTTTTAGGATGCCCTTCGTATGACGCGTCTCGATGCAGAACACGGGGAGGCCGGCCTTCGCCAGTCCGTCGAAAAGCCATTGGGACATTGGTCCCGCCTCCAGGCCAATACGCTCCAAGCTGAGTGCGGGATTGCTCAGGATAGTGACTAAATCTTCCGGGTTGCGCCAGCATGCCGAATTGATGCCGGAACACGTCCGTTCAAAAGCATTGATAGCACCACCGTCCTTCGCCCCGCCGTCACGCCCACGCGGCAGGCCGCCGAAAAATACCCAATTCTCCACGTCGTCCGGGGCGGCGTAATTGGGGAATTTTACTTCGGCACTTTTGGGGAAATTTCATCCGGCATTGACATTTTCGAGTGTGCTTGCCACAGGCGCGGCAGGCACTGCCTCATCGACCTCATCGAGCGGCTTGGTGCTGCTTTCCGATGCGGCGATTAAACGATCCTCCAGCGCCAGTTCCAGCTGCTGGATTTCCCGTTCGATCTTCTCCGAGGACTTGCCGAAGACCTGTTTCTTCAGCTTGGCAATGCGCAGCCGCAAGGTCTGGATCACCTGGTCATGCGCCTGCAACGTCGCCGACATTTTCGCATTTTCCGCCTGCAAGGCGGCGATCATCGCCTTCAGGAAGGTCGGATCGTCGGGAAGATTTTGGCCCGCGTTCGACATGATCCTGACTGCCATAGGTCAGGACGAGTATCTATAAAAACAACCAGATTCAGCGAGATAAATCAACTGACACGCGCCGGCGGAGCGCCCCAGTTGGGCCGTCGCCAATCAATCCTTCCCAAAGCATGGCCAGTTGCGCAGAAGTCAGCCGGGCCGTTCCATCGGCTGCTGAAGGCCATGGAAAACGCCCCCTCTGCAAAATTTTATAGTACAGGCAGAACCTCTGGCCATCATAATAGAGGAGTTTCAAACGATCGCCCCGTCGTCCTCGAAACGCGAAGACTGCACCTCCCGTCGGCTTCTGGCGCAGCACATCCTGCGCAAGCGCAGCCAAACCATCCACCCCTTTGCGCATGTCCGTGGCTCCGCAAGCGAGATACACTCGAACACCGGTTCCGGGTCCAATCATGCTGCTTCAACCGCCCGGATGGGCCGAGTCAGAACGGCGGCATCGACGCCACTGTCGAAGCGAAGACTGCGCCCATCGTTCAACCGCAACTCGATCATTGCAGCCACGCGCGCAACCTCCTCACGCACAAGCGGGGCGCCGTGAATGGCGGACGTGTCTACGGGAAGGAAGACCGTATCGGCCGTGGACGGCAGCAAACTCTTCTTCTTCAGCTCATGCCGCCAGGCGTAAATCTGCTGCCGGCTCACATCGTGCGGATGGGCAACCTCAGTGACCGTCGCACCGTCGAGCCCAATCGACATGACAATGTCGAGCTTCTGCGCGTCACCCCAACGCCGCCGCCGTTCCTGACCAAGAATTTCGACACGCATCCCATACCTCGCCTAAGACACGTCGCTAAGTCGCTAATGACGTGTCTTAGGCCATCAAGGTGCTATCCGGCAGGCGGTGCCAATCGGGTGGTTACAACCAACCCCACCACCGGACGCTTACCCCCAAACGCTATATTGCCCCCTCCTGAGTGGAAAGGGCGCTTTTGCAGGGCCGAGACAACCCGAGTTATACGACGAAGAAATCCGCAGAAGTGAGGGCTAGGTTTGCGCTTAGCGTCGCAAAATGCACCGAACCACCGGCGGCATTGCCGTTGCTGTCATAGAACAATTTTCCTGTGTCGCTCTGGTAAATTATGCGGTCGTCGAGGTCCTCTGCGAAACCCGTCGTGTTGCTGGTGAATTGCGCCGTCGACAGAACTCCTGTGGCCAAAATTGCGGTGAAAACCCCATTCTCGAGCCTAATCGTGTCATCGGTCACGCTGAAGTCGCTAACGGCGTCGACGTTTAAGGCTGCATCGAGCGCAGTGTTGAAAAAGAATGTGTCTAGCCCGGCAGAACCGATTAGAGTGTCATTGCCGAGGCCGCCATCGATGAAGTCGTTGCCATCGGCGCCGTCAATTGTGTTCGCCGCGTTATTTCCTGTCAGCTTATTATTAAGGGCATTTCCAGTGCCATTTATTGCGTCGTTGCCTATCAGTGCAAGCCGCTCGACGGCTCCTACCACGGCGCTGCTATTGGTAAGGCTGAAGGAAATATACGATCGGACTGTATCCAGACCGGCGCCACTGTCTGATTTCTCATCAACGATGTCGCCGCTATTATCAACGTAGTATAAGTCATCTCCAAGACCGCCGCGCATATTGTCAGCACCGCGCCCCCCGTTGAGAGTGTCAGCGCCGGCAAATGCTCGGAGCAAGTTGGCGCCTGAACTTCCTACAAGCATGTCCTTGAAATTCGTGGCGCGGACATTCTCGATGTTGGACAAAGTATCTTGAGACCCAAAGCTGTCCGTCGCAACTCTCATGGTGAGATTGATGCTGATGCCCTTGGTGGCGCCCTGCTGAAAGTCCCGGTCGTACCGAATGGTGTCTATGCCCCCGCCCCCATCGATCGTGTCGCGCCCCCCAAAGCCGATAAAAGATTCATCGATCGAGGATCCGATCATCGTATCCGAAAATTGGCTGCCTCGATATTCTTCGAAATTTTGGAAGGTTTCGGAGAAACCGAACTGGTCTATAACCGCGCCAGTTTCGGCGTTCAGGTTGATGCCCCTTGTCGCCGATGGAGCATCGTAAGCGTCCTGGAAGTTGAGAACATCAAATCCAGCTCCGCCGTCGTAGGTGTCGTCGCCTTCGCCTCCGGTGATTAAGTCGTTGCCACCATTGCCACTCAGAATATCATTGCCAAGGCGGCCTGAAATCTCATCGTCTCCGGCCGACCCATTGATGGTATCAGTGCCACTCAGAAGCCAGTTCTCAAGGTCGAACCGGTCGAATGCCGCTGCAGCGTCTGCAAAAGCTTCGAGCGACAAAGTGAGTCCGTTGATCGACTGAATCAGAGTTGTTCCGTTATTCAGGAGGACCTCGATGGAGGTAATTGTCCCGCCTATAGCATCCCCGGTCGAACTGAAGCTGATCCCAGTGCCGACCAGCTTTATTTTTAGACCGTTATCGAGCCTATAAAGCACCTCCGAGCTGCTGGTGGTCGAGCGGCTAGCTGCGCTCATATCGACGAGCTCGGCAAAGGAAGGGTTCACAGCAATGCCTGCGAGTGGAGGATTATATTGATTAGGATAGATTCCGCCTGGGAAATGATAAGTAATGGTTGCCATGTTTTCCTCCGCGAGCCGGGTGTCCCGGCTAATATAATTAGTAATATAAGTAAAATATTGGCATTCGTTTCACGCACTTAATAGTTGTTTTAATAACAGAAATCTTTGTCTTTGTCACATAGTCCAATCGGGTGAGGGCCTATAAGCAAAGGACCGCACACACTGGACCGCTCGGTGCGTCGTTTCGTGACGGTTTGCAACTCCCCCGATCACCGGGGTCAATGAGCATTGAGCAGGGGTCCACCGCGGAGCTCCGCTTGGACAAAGCGAATTGCCTGAAGTCATTCAAGATGCCGGGTCCAGGTTCACACGATTCAGCCAATCCTAAGATCATCAACGTAGCGTTGGTTGGCTGGTTGGCTGGTTGGCGCAGAAGGCCTAATCGAAGCAATTTGGGGATCGCGTCGTTGTACGGATCAGCGACCATAAGGTAAGAGCTACGGCAGCTTTATCGTCGTTGTGCAAGTGAATGCTTTCCTTGATGGGTGCCATCAGCGCAGCCGTCGTAGACGGCAAGTGCACCCAACCGCACCGCGGGAGTGGACGGAAACTTTACGATCGGGCTGACCAACCGCGACCTGTTCGTTGAGAGCAGAACTGGCGCCTCACGTCGTTTGCGCATCCGTCAGCTTTAACGCCAAAACGCCCGCACGGCTGAATATCGCCGAGAGAAAATCGGCACCATAAGCAGCGTTCATGTGGTATAGGTCGCCTTCGTTGGTGGGTCTCGTCCACCTTGCTTTCAGGAGCCGCGCGTCCTTGGTGTAGTGCGGCTTCGTGAAATAGTCGCCTTCCCTCGTCATCGCGATTTGAGGGATGTAATGGACAGAGGCCAGCCGTGAAATAGCCTGGTCAAGGTAGGCACGGCAATCCTCGAGGACTTCACCGTTCCCCCAGTGGGATGCATCTGGGCTGCTCAGGATCTCGACGCTGGGAAGTGGATTTGGCACCATGAATACCGGCGCACGGTCAACTATTTTTCTAACGAGGTCCAAGGCTCTAACGGCCGGAGAACCCTCGATGAGGGCGGCTCTGGAGGCAGCCAAGAGTTCCTCGGAGATCAAATGCACCCCGCTCCCGCGAGAATAGAGACGAGGAGGTCTGTGCATGCAATATAGGCTCATTAGTGGAACGAGACCGAACCCCATGCCGACGAGGAGGTACATATCATAGTCAGGCGAGATGTAATCCCGACCAGCATAGGCGACGAACATCTCCCTGACGGGCTCCTTGGTCGGGAAAATGCAGCCTTCTCGAACTTCAAGATGTTTCATGGCGGTAGCCGCGCCAGAGAAAAAGTCGATAGTCACATTTGGGTAGGAAGCCTTTATCTCGTCCCAGCCTAGTTTGAAGGCAGCGTTATGAGAATTTCCTAGGCAAGCAATTCTAATCATCGGGGAGCGAACGCCTCTAGAAGTGCATCTTCACACACAACGTCTTCCACGGTTTTCGTAGCTGTGGCCGTGCCTGTCGTCGTTTTCTGTTCAGTTCCTTCGTGAGCAGCGAAGAATGACCTCATCACCGCCTCAACGCCCGTGCGCTTCACAGACCGCTTGTTTTCCTCGAAGAAACCAGTCCCTAGGAAGGGCGTGCTTAGGAGCTCGAAAGAGGGGAAGTAATCGATATCGTCGAAGCTCTCGGATAATTCCCCGGCCACGGCGCGAAGTACCGATTTGGAGCGGACCGTGGAAACCAGCACATGCTGCGGGACGGCTGTGGCGACAAGGGGTACAGGAGAAACGGTTAGCAAGAAGCGCATGCCGGGATTAACGCTCTTCGCCAATTCACGGAACGCAAGCATATCGCTCACGATCTCGCTGAAACGCAGATTCCTGAACTCGTTCTGATCCGGATCGTAAGTGCCGGAGGTGCGGGAGGGAGCGATCTGGTAGACGATATCGGCATGCTTATGGAACCATGCTTCCGTCAGCCCCAGTGTGAAGATGAATAGGTCACATTGGGAGAGGAGCGATCGGAAGCGGCTCAGGTGGTCGTACCTCTGCTCAACAACTTCTTCCGCCGAAGGAAGGCCCTTTGGCTCGACTGTCGGCCGGAAGGCATCGAAGTAGCGGCCCTTTTTCTCCAGCACGTAAAGACGCGGTGAGATTTCGAGGAGGCCCAAGGCCTCCTGCGTGAGTTGGAGAAGATGTCGGGCGGTGTAGATGTTGCCATGCCGAGCCGAATAAAGCCCGTACCCGTACTCATTGGCGAGCTTGTCGGGGATACCCGGTGGCCTCGGCTCGACGTCAAGAACGTTATACTTCCTCGCTCGCATCGCCTTGGCGATCTCTTGTGCGAAGCAACTCCCTGCGGTGGCAATGCGAAGGCGGTCTATGGGCCACTTCGGGCTGTAAATCTCTTGGATAGTGTCTGAGGCGAATGGCTGAACGCCGGTTTTCCAAAACTGCCGCGCTGACAGCCCTTCGTATGGCAACATTCTCGCCCCCAGTGGCTCTTGGATAGTCGGCACATAACACTACGCAGAAGCGAAATTCAATGAAGAAACGCCCGCATCAATACCGTGGCCTGCGCGCCTTCAGCATCTTTTCGATGGACTCGATAGGCTCTTGGACGTAGATGGCCATTTTTTCTGAATTCGCAGCAAAAATGATCTGCGTCCCTGTCGGGTGTTCATTCAAATGGAGAACGGAGTTAAGATTCACGAGCGTTCGCGTCTGTTTGGTAGTCGTAAGTGAGATCCACATTGAAATTAAACTCCATGCTTTGCTTGGTAGCTCGCTCCTATGTCACCACTCGCCTGATGATTGCAATAAAAATCCCGCCCAGCGTAGGAGTGGCACATCCGGACAAAATGTCGCAGGGGTGGGGCGGCCGGGGCCATGCATCCTATCCTAATGTGAGCACTTCCGTGCGACGGTCACGGGGAAGTTGAATGCTTCTTCGCACCAAGCTGCGTTGTCGAAACTGGAGTGTCGTAGTGAAACGAGTGACTGGCCTTCTGCTTTGTACCGCGCTTGCGGGATGCCAGGCCGTGCCGGGCGAGGGCCCTCTGACAACCGATATCGTTTCGGATGCCGGCCAGTCCGGCTCGGAGATCGGCAGGAGGAACGCGACGGTATTTGATATTGTAGATGTCGATGGCCAGTCGGCGCGACTCGTTTCCGAATATGTTTCCACAACCCTCAGCCGCCGCTTCGGCATTGGCGGCGGCGTCGGTCAGGTGGTCATCGGCATTGGCGACCAGTTGAAGGTCACGATCTTCGAGGCGGGCAGCGACGGGCTGTTTTCCACAACTGAATCGAAGCAGACGAGCATCGATCTCGTCGTCCAGCCCGATGACAAGGCGGCAATTCCTTATGTCGGATCGGTCCGTTTTGCCGGCCTGACGCTCGAGCAGGCGCGCCAGGCGATCCTCGATGCATTGAAGCAGAAGGCCGTCGAGCCGGACGTGATCGTGACGTCGACGTCGACGTCGTCGCGCATCGTCACGATGTCCGGTGCCGTCGGCCGTCCTTCGGTCCGCGCACCTTCACCGTGCTCGGCCAGGTGCGGGCAAATCAGCGCGTCGAGTTCGGCGCCAACGATCTCAACCTGCTGGAGGCCGTTGCGCTCGCCGGCGGCGGCTCGGATCGGACGGTGGATGCCAAGGGATACTTCGTGTTCCGCTACGAGGAGCCCGATATCGTCATGAGCCTGCTCAGGCAGGAGCGTTTTCACAAGCTGCTGAGCAAGGGCATGAAGGCCGACCGCGTTGGGCGCTACCGGTCGTCTACCGGTTCGACATGACGAAACCGGACAGCCTCATCGTCGGTCAGACCTTCCCCGTCAAGAATCGCGACGTCATCTACGCCTCGTGCCACCCCTCTGTCGATATCCACATTGGAATTGATTTACCCGCTTATTTGAAATAACGGGCTCCTATCTCATTACTCGCTTAGCGATTGCAATAGCCATCTCGCGCAACGTAAGAGTGGAATGTCGGGACAAAATGCCGCAGCAGAGGCGATCTTGCTGATTGATCGCAGGTTTGATGGTGCATTGTTTTCCCGGGATGGAAGGATGCACTAGGGGCAGCTTGTTCAGGGCAGCGCCACAATGACAGAGGCGACGCGTCGAGAAAACAGAATAGTCAAGGGAGCCTGAGGGATCGGCAAAGCGCTACGGCATCAACCAGAAGACCGTCTCCAAATGGAAGAAGCGGACGTCGGTTGCCAATTTGCGACCGGCCCGCGGGAACCGAGATCTACGATGTTCTCGCTCGAGGAAGAGGCAATCATCGTTGCTTTTCGCAAGCACACGCAGCAGCTGCTGCTGGATGATTGCCTCTACGCCCTCCAGCCGACAATCCCGCACCTGACGCGCTCCTCGCTGCATTGCTGCTGCAACATCACGGCATTTTCCGCCTGCCCGAGGTCGAGGGCGACAAGCCAGGCAAGAAGAAAATTCCGAAATTCAAGCGCTACCCGATCGGCTATTTCCACATCGACATCGTCGAAGTGCGCACGGCCGAAGGTAAGCTCTACCTCTTCGTGGCCATCGACCGGACCTCAAAGTCCGCATATGCGGAACTGCATGAGAAGGCCGCCAAGATGGCCGCCGCCCAGTCCTACGCGACCTCGTGGCTGCCGTCCTCTATGCCATCCACACCGTGCTCACCGTAAGCGACAAGCCGCTGCCGCTCAGGCGGCGTAGTTCCACGGCGTCGATTTCGCTGCTCGGCCGGGCATTGGCGATGCGCTCGAGGGTCTGGGTGAGCCAGGCAAGCGGATCGACGTTATTCATCTTTGTCGTCTGCAGCAGTGTCGCGATGGTCGCCCAGCTCCTTCCACCGCCGTCGCTGCCGGCGAAGAGTGAGTTCTTTCTCGTGATCGCCTGTGGCCTGATGGCGCGCTCGACGATGTTGGAGTCGAGCTCGATGCGGCCGTCGGTCAGGACGCGCTCGAAGATCGCCCGACGCGAGATGGCGTAACGGATCGCCTCGGTCAGCTTCGATTTGCCGGAGATCCGCGGCAGGGTCTGCTGCCACAGAGCGAAGAGCTCGGCGACCACCGCCGCAGAGGCCTGCTGGCGCGCTGCCACGCGGACATCGGGATCTTGGCCGCGCACGGTTTCTTCGATCTGCTATAGCGTGGTCATCCGTTCGACAGTCGCCGTGGCGACCTTCGAGCTTTCCGCAGCATGCAGCTCGTAGAACTTCCGCCGACTGTGCGACCAGCAGCAGCCAATGTGACGCCGTCATTGCCGCCATCGGAGCGGACTAGCTTGTTGTAGGCGACATAACCATCCACCTGCAGAATGCGCGATAGCCCTTCAGATGCCGCGCGACGCGTTCGCGGCTGGGCTATCTTCGAAGCGATAGGCTACCATCGGCGGCCCACTGCCTCCGCATGGTCGATCATGCCCGGCATACGCCCAAGCCAGGCCGTCTTCGTCGATCCGGAGCCGGACGCCAGCGTCGGTAAGGTGGTTTCGTCGGCGAAGATCCGCTCGCCCTTCTTGATCTCATCAAAGCGGTAGTCGGCGAGGATCTCCAACTCGAACCCCAGCTTGCCCATCCACTGGTTTGGCCGAGTTGTTTTCAGAAGCTTGCATCAGACGGATGGTTAACGGTAAACCACTCGTGAAGCTTTCTTCCGTGGAGGTGGAACTCTGGTGTTAGGCAGAACCTATTTGCGTGTCGTCGCAGCCATGATTGTGCGTGAAATGTCGACACGATTCGGCAGAAAGCCGGGAGGGTACGTCTGGGCACTTCTGGAGCCGATCGGCTACATCTCAATGATGACGACGATCTTCGGCGCAATGGCAAGGGTGCCAGCACTCGGAACGAGTTTCGTCCTGTTCTTCGCCACAGGATATTTGGGCTACCAGCTTTACCAAGCGAAAGTTAGCTATCTAAGCTCCGCCGTGAAGGCCAACAAATCTCTGTTCAGCTATCCAAATGTCGCACCTATTGATCCGATCACGGCCAGGTTCATTCTTCAAACGGCCACAACGGCGATAGTTGCCGGCATTGTATTTGCGAGTATCTTCCTAGCTCTCAAGAACGTTCCTCAATTGAATTGGGAGCGTATTCTCGAGGCGGAGATCAGTGCAGGAATGCTGGCGATAGGGATAGGAATGCTGAACAGCGTGATGTTCGTGAAATACGCCCTTTACGAACAGCTTTATGGAATCATAACGCGTCCGCTATTCCTATTGTCCGGCGTGTTCTTCCTCCCCGACAATATGCCCCCGCCCTATCAAGACGCACTACTTTACAACCCGATCTGCCATATCGTCATGCTGTTTCGATCTGGGTTCTACCCAGAGTATCGGGCGATTGGTTTGGATTTGAACTATCTCTGCACAACCTCTGCGCTGACACTGGTTTGCGGCATGGCTGTGTTTACCATGTCAAGGAAGACGTTGCGTTCAGAATAATGCGGCAGGCCATTCGGTTAAAGTTTCGGCAAGGAAGGTAGGTGTGGCGTGACATCACAAATGGAGGGGAGATTGATTCACGACGGGGACAAGCTGACTTTCCGTAGAGCCACGATCGAGGACGCAAAAATGCTCTTTGACTGGCGCAACGACCCGGAAACTCGTGCCATGTCGCGGGATACATCAGTGCTGTTAATGGATAACCACTTGGCTTGGCTGACTCGTCGCCTGGCTCTATCTGAACCGGGACTGTACATTGCGGAAATCGACAAAATTCCCGTTGGCACCGTCAGGTTAGATCAAGACGAAATCAGCTATGCCGTATCTCCTTCTCACCGAAGAAAAGGCATAGCGGAGAAGATGCTAAATAGAGCCTTCGAGTTATTCGGGCCGAAGATTGCTGAAGTCAAGAGAGAAAATACCGCTTCGGTGAAAGTGGCCGAACGCACCGGCCACATCATCAAGTTCATCGACTAGGCCATCTTCACCTGCAACGGCTTTACCCTAGGGGAGATTTCGAGGGCCAAAAACCCTGCAAATGTAGGACTTAGGCAGACCTGGGACCGGCCACCACTGCTCTATCTGTGGTCGCCTGCATTGTTGGAAAAATTGTTTGTATTTCCTCGGAAAGTGACGCGGAGAGTCTGCTGTCTTAGACTCGGGCTCAAAAATGATAATCTTCTTCTTCGCCCGCTTTGCTATTTCCTTTAACACCCACTCGCTCTCTGGGGGTAGATGAACAAGAACCGCCATCGTTAAGATCACATCATGACGCGTCTTCGGAATAGTCTTGATGATATCCTCGATCGGCCCGACCGTGATTTCGGTACGAGAGTACAGCTCCGGCAGGTACTTTCGCATCACGCCGATGGCATCCTGGCTGATCTCGATAGCCGACAATTTGTGATACCCAGCGCGGTAAAGGGCCTGCAGGTTCCGACCCGCATTGCATCCAATCTCCAGTATGGAGTCCGTGTGATCAACGTGCTTCTCGAAAACAGAGAGAAGCGATTCGTTGCGGCGACGATTGGTCTCGCTGTCCAATAGATACTCCAACGGCGAGTTCATTCCATCGTCTGGATGCTCCCAGTATGCATGCGCTTCAATCAACGACAGCTTCTTTTGCTCGTTTTCGGTTGCAGTCATACAATCTCCGAGGGTATCCCCTATAGCATATTAAGCCGATTATACCGGTTTGTGGCTGACATACATTTCTTCGCGTGCTAAACGCCGCTCGCTTCCGGTTAACTCACGATAAGAAAGTCTGTTACCATGGCTGTCAACGACACCTCTCCAAATGCGCCGGTTTTCGACACCGATCCGGTGGCTGTCCACTTCCTAGACGGCCTTGAGAGGGTTGCCCGCGTAATAGATCACAATTGCGATTACGACGCGATCATTGGCCACAAACTCACTGATGAATTTCGCTCTCGATTCAGTCCTTCGAACTCATTGGAGGAACGCCGAAAGGCTGCGCTGTCAGACTGGGCGAACACGATCATTACATCGAAGAAAGCCACGTATGCCCTGCCGGACGTAGACATGTTATTTCTCGGCAGAACGAAGAACAACCTTCGCGAGTTTGCTTTTTTCCTAGACATTGTCGGCACACTCGGAAAAAAGTTCACCCACTTCAATGCAGTTGATCTGAAGCTTTCGAAGAGAGAGCACAGTGAGCAGGATTTAGACCGGTTTCTTGAGCGACTGATGCCTAAGATGGTCGACTACATTGACAGTAGAGAGACGATCAGTCCAGAGCTTGTGTACCAGATCGGCCAATTCGCAGTTCACTTTGCCCGATACTATTTCTCGCTTTCTCGAACAGATAGTAAGCATCCTCTCCTTGCCATTGTCGCCAATGACCACTCTCCCAATCCCGTCGCTTTCTCATTGGCGATGAAAGCCTTCGGCATCCCCAGGCTTTACATCCAGCACGCGGAAGTCTCAGACGGCTTCCCGCCACTCGATTTTGAATACAGCATTCTCAGAAACGAAGTTTCTCGCAGGATATATGCGGGAATTGCGCCCATCGCTGGAGACGTATTTGTCATTTCGCGTCTCTCTGGGCCATTCATCCACCCGAAAGACTTGGTCCAAGAAACCACACGGCAGAGTGTTGTTCTGTATACCACCGGGCGCGTTGAAATGGATGGACTTCGTCGTGTCTTTGAACGTCTTAAGGAGAATTCAGAGGTCTCATCGATCTACGTAAAGCCGCATCCGAATCAGGCGCCCGTCGAGTGGCCTAACGATCTTCCAGTGCTCGAAACAGCACCCGACTTCTCTCATGTTGCTGTAGTGGCAAACTCGTCAGTTGTCATTGAGCTGCTACATAGAGGTCTTCCGGTCTTCCAGAATTTCGATTTCGATCCTGTCCCTGCAGATTATTACGGATTCGTCCAAAATCGCATCGCAGGACCGGCTCCGATGGAAACACTGGGGACTCCCTTCTGGAAGAAGTTCAGCTTCGATCAGCTTTGGTACTCGCGATACGCTGATCTATACGCACCGCCGCAGTCCGCGTCCGACAAGGACAAGGGCAAGCTGTTGACGAGTATCCGTCATATTCTCGAACGACGAAGACGTCCCCGAGTCGGGGTGATCAAGAAGGTCGATGCGCCAAAGCCGGTTCGGCGCCCAACAGTAAAGCTCCCGGAATTTGGGCAATCCATCGTCCGTGTCGCCGCCCAGGTGGCTCCAAGGATGGTCCTGGAGACAGTAAAGTACGTAGCCTATAAATCGCCGCTGAAGAACTCCCAGGCCATGCGGGAGTTGCGGACGGCTGATGCTCACTTTGAGAAGCCCAAATTAACGCCACGTCCCGACGCCCAAAAGTTGGATTGGTTAAAATACTCCATAGCCGAGGTCCAGAGCCCTGCCGCGTGGTTGCAGCGCACGCTGCAGATTGGCCTCCTAACGGAGGAGGAAGTGATCAAATGCATCGACCAACTTTATTTCGTTCGTCATCCTGTCGTGTTCACGCTTTTTGACCATGTCGATCATGTTGAAGATAACCTCCCTGTTTACCTTTGGCTCGCATTCAAGCGGTTTGAGGTAACAGGCGTAGCCCTTCCATACCCGCTCGAAGGAATGATCGACGCGGTTTTTGATGTCCCGAACCATCGCTTTGTCCGGTCCAGCCTGGAAGGATTGGTTTTCAATGCCTGTCTTCGGGAAGACCGCCTCGATCTGCTTGATCTTCTCTTTGAAAAGGGATTGCGTGTTCGCCGAGAATCCCTGTCCACTACACGCCGGATCGCTTTGCTCCGCCACCTAATCGAGTCGGGAGAGGTCAGCAAATACGAGAAAACCAGAGAGGAATTCTGGGAAGCGGAAACGCCGTTCCATCGTCTCAAGATAACCGACCTGGATAACGTCTTTGGAACCAAGCACAGCGGATCGACTCACCTTCATACTGAGATGGCCTTCGAACATGCTGCGCCGCCGCCGATCACCGCAGAATTCAAGGCCGTTATAAAGCCGGTCTATGTCCATGTTCGCACGTCCATGCGTTTCATGGACGTTAGGTCCAACGCCGAGGAGAGAAATCATTTTCAGCGGCTCGTGATTGAGTCTCTACAGCAGAAGAAACCATTCTCGATGATCCGTCTGAGCGACGGCGAGGGGTACGCTTTCGCCGAGCGGCATGAATATTTCTCGCTCGAGGACCAGCTTAATAGAGAGCGTCATTGGTGGGGCATTGAGCTTGATCAGTCACTAAGGTCAGCTATCACCGAGCGCATTCGTACAGCGGTTGATCAAGCTGACGCGCTCGGCATCCCGTCGATCCATCGTTTCGTCCGCGACGTCCACGAGAAGAGCGTTAGCTTCAAAGCGAACGTTCAGGGACGAGGATTGCTGCAGGTGCTCCATTATTTCTCCGGCAGACAGCAGACGGCACTTTTCGGCGACGAAAAAATGAACATCCCTCTGTTTCGATCGCACGACCCGGTTCGGGAGATGATGTCAGCGTCAGAGAATTGCGTTCTAGTAAGCAGTGCAAACCTCGAACACCTCCCGAACTGGATGAATGGTCTTACCAACATTAGCCATGTGACAATCCCTACCCATTTCCGCACATCGCGCAATGGCAAATACCACGTTTCAGAAAAGCCGTTGCCACTCGTCTACCAAGCCATCGATGAAGAGGTCCGAAGGAAGACATCGCCGGGCACTCTTGTCCTCGTTGCTGGTGGCATTGTAGGTAAGATATTCATCGGGACCGCGAAGGAAGAAGGCGGGGTTGCACTCGATCTCGGCAGTGTCATGGACGATTGGCTTGCTGCCGGCATCCATTCCCTTCACTGAAGGGCCACAACCATGCGTCAGTTTAGGCTGAAATGCGATAAACAGGGCACGACGTTTAAGCGACTGCAGACCATCACCGAAGAATGGAGACAATCGTGGAGTCGCAGGCACGGATGGTGCAGGAGAACGACGGGCACCGACAGCACACCGCCAGTGAGAGCGAAGGGCTCCTATCGCTGGAAACCCTATCGGATTCCGAATGCTTGGCGCTGCTCTGGCTGATGCGTCGGGGACATCCACAGTTTATCGAGCGATCTGACGATATTAGGGGATTGTTGCGGAAAAACGTTGTGTTCCCGATAGACGACAACCATGAGGTTTATGCAGTTCGCAGAGACGTCTGGACCGCGAGGGAGCAATTTATCAATGCTCACGAGGATAAGAAAACCTCCGAACAGTTCCCCTGCCCAACCGCGTCTGAGAGTGCAGAGGCCGTTACATAGCGACGGAGAGAATTCTGTTTCAGTTCCGATCAATATTTGAGCGGGCGCACGATACCTATCGAAGGTTACGAATGTAGACTCAGCATCGCGTTGTCTTGCGATGCTGCTGCGCTGCTGCTGAATCGCCAATGGCCACAGCAGGTCGAGTGACTGAAGCGGGATGCTCAACGCGCAAGGCTTTTTGGTGCTGCGGCAGATTCGATCGAGACTGGCGTCAGTTGCGGCCATGTAGAGATTGGTCTACTTTCTTGAGTTCAAGGTGCTGATGGCGGTAACGCGACGACAGAGGGACGACTTCGCTAATATTTTCAACGGTTCCTCGCCGGACGGGGTGACGACCTTTGCCGTCCAGATCAGTGAATGGAAGTGGGAGCATTGAGATGGGCGTTTTTTCCACGCATATACGGGTGGTCGGCGCGCTTCTTGTACGCGAAATGTCGGCGCGTTTCGGCTCGAAACCGGGCGGCTATGTCTGGGCGCTGCTCGATCCGGCAGCCCACATCATGCTGATGACTATGATCTTTCAGGCGATTGCCCGCTCGCCGGCGCTTGGCACCAGCTTCGCGCTCTTCTTCGCCACCGGCTATATCGCCTTCCAGTTTTACCAAGCCATGGCGGGCTACCTGAACGCCGCGGTCAAGGCCAACAAAGCGCTGCTTAGCTACCCGAATGTCGCGCCGATCGACACCATCGTCGCCCGCTTCGTCCTGCAGATGGGCACGACATCGCTGGTCGCCTTCATCGTGCTCGGCACGATTGTCGCCACCATGCGGGTCGACACGGATATGCACTGGCCCTCCATCCTGGAGGCGGTGGGGCTCGCCTGCCTCTTCGGCCTCGGCGTGGCCATGGTCAATTGCGTGCTCTTCCTTAAATATCCGCTCTACGAGCAGATCTTCGGCATCGTGAACCGGCCGCTCTTCCTGATATCAGGCGTCTTCTTCCTGCCCGACTCGATCCCCGCGCCCTATCGCGATCTCGTGCTCATCAATCCGCTCGTCCACATCATCATGGGCTTTCGCAAGGGATTTTATCCGGAGTATAGGGCGATTGGCCTCGACATGGACTACCTGTATGGAATCGCAATTCTGACATTGTTTGCCGGAATGCTGGTCTTTACCCTTTCCAGAAAGACGCTGAGAAACGAATGATCCGGTTCGAGCAGGCGACCAAATATGCCCGCACCAAGGGCATCAAGAAGCCGATCATCGAGGACGCATCGCTGACGCTGAACCGCGGCAAGAGCGTTGGCTTGCTCGGCCGCAACGGCGCCGGAAAATCGACTCTGCTGCGCCTGATCGCCGGCGCGATCAAGCTCGACAAGGGCCGAATCATCCGCCGCGGCAAGATCTCCTGGCCGCTCGGCTTTTCGGGCAGCTTCCAGAGCTCGATGACGGGTGAACAGAATGTGCGCTTCGTCGCCCGCATCTACGGCGTGGATACCGAGCAACTGATCGGATATGTCGAGGATTTCGCCGAGCTCGGCCCTTTCTTCAAGGCCCCGGTCGGCACCTATTCCTCAGGCATGAAGGCACGCCTCGCCTTCGGCTTGAGCATGGGCGTCAACTTCGACTATTATCTCGTCGATGAAATCACCGCAGTTGGTGACGCAAATTTTAAGAAAAAGTGCCAGGCTGTCTTCGAGACCAGACTGCAGGATTCGGACGTGGTCATGGTTTCGCACAGCACCGGCACGATCCGCGACTATTGCGATTGTGGCGTCGTGCTGGAAAAAGGCAAGATGACCTATTATGAGAATGTCGAAGACGCGATCCGCGCGCACGACAAGAATATGAAGGAAAGCTAAATGGCGGCAAGCAAGGACGCGGCAGTGAACAAGCCTGACCCCGCGCAGGCCGCCGATAGGCAAAACACCGCCAAGGCCACGGCGAAAAGCAAGGGCATCGCCGTCCTCGAGGGGCTTCTCGGCAAAGAAAGCGCACCGGTCATCCCCCTGCCGGGCCGCAGAGTCGAACCACCCAAGAAGGCCGGCTGGCAGCCGAAATGGCTGAGGAAGCTGCGCTGGCGCCACGCCATCATCGGCGCATCCTTCCTGGGGCTCGTGGCCGTGCCTGCGACACTCGCCTCTCTCTACATGGCCTTTATCGCCGCCGACCAGTATCACAGTACCGCCTCCTTTGCCGTGCGCAGCATCGAAGGCGGCGTTTCGAGCGATATCCTCGGCATGTTTACCCAGGCTTCGGGCGGCAGCACCGTTTCGGACAGCTATATTCTCATGGACTATATCCTGAGCGAGCGCATGGCCGCCGATGCGGACCGACGGTTCAAGTTGGAGGACGTCTACGCAACCCGTGGGTTAGACTATTTCTACGGAATCGGCTCCGATTTGCCCATCGAGGACAAGCTCGAATATTGGCGGGATATGGTGAAGGTCACCTTCGACCACGCCTCTGGCATCATGCAGGTAACTGTCAGGGCATTCGAGCCGGAGCAAGCGAAAGAGATTGCGGAGTTCATCGTCGGCCAGAGCGACAATCTCGTGAACAGCCTCTCACTTTCCGCACGCAATGACGTTCTGCGCGCCGCGCAGGACGAGGTGCTGGCGGGCGAGGCACGACTCGCAAAGGCGCGCGCAGGACTGCGCGAGTATCGCGACAAATCGCAGGAAATCAGCCCGGAAGAGGGCGCCAAACTCGCCATTCAGCTCATCGGCTCGCTGGAGCAACAACTGACCCAGTTGAACGCCGATCTCGCCACCGCGAAAAGCCAGATGAGCGAGGACACACCCCGGATCCGCGTGCTGAAGACTCGTATCGAAAGCCTGGAACAGCAACTCGCGGTGGAACGGCAGCGGTTGGGTGCAGGCGAAAAGAACCCGTCCTCTGCAGGCGACCCCAACTCTCAGGACGTCGCCGGTCGAATCGCTGAGTTCGAGGAACTGGAAACGGAGCGGGAATTCGCCGAGCGCGCCTATACTGCGGCCTTGGGCTCTCTCGAAAAGGCCCGAATCGACGCGAACAACCGACAGCGCTACCTCGCGCTCTTCATTGAACCTACGCTTTCGCAGTTGGCGCAGTACCCGAGTCGATTGGTCAATGTACTCCTTGTGACCCTCGGACTGCTCTTTGCATGGGGGATCGGTGTTATGGGGTACTACAATATTCGGGACCGGGCGTAGTCACAATCGACTGCCCCATTACTGGTCACGACAGAACATACCTTCAGAGAGGTCTCAAACAATCTTCTGGCAAGCTCGCAGCAAAGCGATATGCCGGTGAGACAAAGTGCGTCCCTCGGGCGCGGAAGTTCCGCTCTCCCGGTCTCCCGTGAGTCTGCGCTCTTAAGAGTGACTTAAGTGCGCATTGGGCAATTCGACGATTCATGGGCCATACAGGTTTTGCTGACGGGATCGGAGCGGCGTCGGCAGTGTTGGGGTGTTGGAAGATTGCGCGCAGATACTGGCGGAGGCTTTCCGCGCCAGGCGCGGGGGCTTCCGAAGTTGCACGCTTCCTCAAGGTCTCGACTAGCGTGACCTGGCCGCGGCAAACTTTGGTCCAGCAGGCCGCCCGCCTTCTGCCACCCAGCTGATTGGCTCTGCGGCTCCGCGGCCCAACAACTTATAATTCAATCTCGTCCTTCGTCACTGGTGTGTTGATTTGGACGTCTCTCTGCACTGACTTGCCGAGAACCTGATCCAGATATTTAGGCGCGAGTCCGAAGCCCGGCCTCACACTTCTAACTGCATCCGGCGTTATGATGTCACCCGCCTTTAGGGCCTTTACAAAGTAAAGCGATCGGCGAAACTTCACATTGCCTATTTCGCTGGATTTGTGGCCGTAGTCTACACTTCCGAGAGCTTCCCAGGCAGCCTTGGCTTCGCGGCAAAGAGCTGCAAACTCCAGAGGCTCAAGGGAAAAGCTGTCATCGGGACCGCCACCGCTTCGATCGAGAGTAAAGTGCTTTTCGATAAGAGAGCCGCCCAAAGCAACGCTTGCGATGGCAGTTGTATTATTTAGCGTGTGATCCGAAAGGCCGGTGGTCAACTCAAAGCGCTCAATCATATCAGGGATCGTGCGTAAGTTATAG
The DNA here is from genome assembly GCF_036245905.1 of Sinorhizobium sp. KGO-5. NCBI lineage: Bacteria > Pseudomonadati > Pseudomonadota > Alphaproteobacteria > Hyphomicrobiales > Rhizobiaceae > Sinorhizobium > Sinorhizobium sp. KGO-5. The sequence continues at coordinate 273,731 of NZ_BDIZ01000006.1, read as the reverse complement.
TCGCTGGCGGGTGCCGGGTAGCCGCTCACACAGTGAAGAATGGCCAGGTCCGTACATCCACCCTCGCGAGCAGCTGCTATCGCCTCGGCGATTTCCTCATCGTCCGCCATGCCAGTGGAGATGATCATCGGCTTGCCGGTACTTGCGGCATAACGGATAAGTGGGAGATCCACAGCTTCGAACGAGGCAATCTTGTAGGCCGGAGTATTCAGGTCCTCGAGTAAGTCAATCGCCGTCGTATCGAAGGGGGAACTGAAGATCGTTATGCCGACGTTTCGGGCGTGCTCGAAGAGTGGTGCATGCCATTCCCATGGCATATAAGCTTCGCTGTAGAGCTGGTAAAGCGTCTTCCCGCCCCAAAGACCACCCTCGATCCGAAAGCCTTCCGCATCACTGTCCAAGGTTATCGTGTCTGGTCGGTAGGTTTGCAGCTTTACGGCATCTGCACCTGCCTTCTTCGCTTGCTCGATGAGCGACAGTGCAGTCTCGATACGACCGTTATGGTTGGCGGACATCTCCGCAATCACATACGGTGGAAAACTTGGCCCAATCTGCCTGCCATCGATCTTGATAACTCTGTTCAATTCACCCTCCATAGGTGCGGAATACCAGGAAGCACGTCACCGCACTTGGCTGCCCACGCACTCACTCACTCACTAGTACGCGAAGTCGATGTATGTCGTAAACATTTGTATGGGCAGTGATATCCTGGCAAAAAACTTCTTCTGCGACTATCCGAATCTGTTGTGGCGCTTGTCGACACCTGAGTTAGAATCTGAGAGCTCGCAAGAAACCTTATGAAGCTTCAGATCAAAAAGTGCGTAGTCCAGCGTAAAAAATTCAATTCCAGAGCCGACACCCGCCTCGCTTCCGGAGATGATAGGGGGCATAAACCGCTTTATGGTTTTCCTCATCTATGTCGTTTAGGCAAATCACGCCCAATCGGAGATCTCATGCCAAGTATGCATCTTTTCGCGCACTGACGAGATATATCGCCACGTCCATTGCCTTGACATCGCCACCAATAATCGGGCGCGACACCGTACGCACCGTTTGTCATTTCATAAAATCTCGTGGGTTTGGCGATGCAAGCGGACAGCGATCTGGCGCGCCACCGCTAGCCCTCCCTTACCGTCACACACGGCTGCAGCTCGCTCCGACATCGCATCGAGAGCGACTTTGTCGGAAAGCAGATGTTCGACAAGGCCGCTCAGCGTCACTTCGAAATCAGCGCCGAGCTCAACGATCCGTGCGGCGCCCTCGGCCGCCAACTTGATTGCAACATCGTGTTGGTTCTCCGCGAGAATCACCAAAATTGTGGGCACACCGACTGCACATCTCTCCCAGGATGTGGTGCCCGCCGCTCCTATGGCAAGATCGGCATCCGACATCAAATTTGCCATATCATCGACATTCGCTACGACTAGTGTTTTCCGCGGCATTCGAGCAGCTTGCTCGCAAACGGCATTCACCCACGGAGCGTGCGGTCCCATGACAACTGTGATCTGGGCCTCCTGCGGGAGCGCGCTTCGTTCGAGTGCCCGCAGTACCCGTTCGGTAACATTGTCCTTGTCCACCCCCCCGAGTGCGATCAACACCTTCTGCGGCACCGCTCGTCGACGCCGCGCAAGGCTGTAGGTCCGCTTCAGTGAAAACTCGGGCCGAAGAAGTGCGTGTTTGGCGCCAACGAACAACTGGCATTTGTCGGGGATTAGTAATCGATAGTCGTTCTCGGTTCTGCCGAGACCCTGATCAAGCAGGAGATCGCAATCATGCTTGCGATCTGCCAGATCATCAATCACCATCAGATGGTGACAGGAGGGACGCACAATCCGTTCCCAGCGAAGATCGAGCGCGTAGTGGTCCACGATAAGCCAGCCTGCGGGAGTGTCGCCGATCGCCGCCAACGTCTCGAGCGCGTCCGTCTGCAAATCAACACCGAGCCAGTGGGAATGCGCAAGACCTCCCGCACTGTCACCGTGTTCCTTCAGTGGGAGTTCTATTACGGCAAACCCCTTGTGACGAATGAGGCCCATTAGGTTACCTCTATGAGCACGGCAGATAAATCGACACGACAACCCATCGGCGGAAAGCATTTCCGCGAGGGTAAGGCAACGCATCACATGGCCGGTGCCGATATCGATCGACGCATCGACTCGAAAAAATACGTCAGGCTTTTGAGATAGGGGCATCAAGTTCATGGAAGGCCTTGAACATGAGTTCGGCACGCAACCAGTCGTCGGGGGTATCAATATCCTGTACGCTATAACGCGGCAAAATCACGGCGGTCGCACAAGATGAAAAGACAGGCTTACCTGAAAGCCAAGCGTCGCCACGGCCCCAGTAGAACTGGCCGGCGTCGTGATAAACGTCTTCGAGATCCTGAGAACGAGTGCTGAACTGTTCCGGCATGAGCATTTCAACCCGCCGCTCCGGTGTCAGTCTAATTGCGCGCTGTATCGGGAATGCATAGCTTGTAATGGAAAAAGCGAAGTCGGCCCCGCGGTTCTCAAGTAGACCTAATCCCTCCGTTAGTTTATCGGGTCGCAGGAAGGGAGCCGTCGCATAGATACAGCACACCCGTTCGGGCACTCTATCGCTTCGTGTGAACCAATTTATCGCATGCCGCATAACATCGGTGGTCGTGGCGTAATCGTCGGCCAACTCGGTAGGCCTGAGGAATGGGACTTCGGCCCCCCACTGGCGGGAAATCTCCGCGATTTCCTCATCATCGGTAGATACAACAAGGCGATCGAAGCACCCGCTTTCGATGGCCGCGCCAATCGACCAAGCGATCATCGGCCGCCCCGCGAACGGTTTGACGTTCTTGCGAGGTATTCGTTTGCTTCCTCCTCGTGCCGGAATTACACCCAAATTCATGGCTTCAACTCCGCCGTCAGCGCCGCCACAACCTCGTCCTGCTGCGCCTCACTCATAAGGGGGTACATGGGCAATGTGATCGCTTCCTCGTAGTATCGCTCCGACTCCGGAAAGTCGCCGTTCCGAAAGCCGAATCGGGAGTAATACGGCTGTGTGTGGATAGGAATGTAGTGTAGGTTCACACCGACACCCCGTGCGCGCAGCCCCTCGAAGACCGCACGCCGGGACTTCGATACGTTCGCCAATTCCAGACGGATGACATAGAGATGCAATCCGGAATAGCTGTCCGGATGCTGCCAGGGTCTGACGACCGGTAGAGGCGCCAACATTTCGTCGTATCGCCTCGCCAGAACGTGACGTCTTGCGACATACTCGTTCAGACGAGCCATTTGACTCAATCCTAAGGCGGCCTGCATATCGGTCATACGATAATTGTATCCGAGGTCCAACTGCTGGTAGTACCAAGGTCCATCCGGCTCGTGTGTCATTGCCGCGGGATCCCGTGTAATCCCGTGACTGCGAAACAGCGCCATCCTGTCGGCAAGCTCTCTGTTATTCGTCAGGGCAGCTCCCCCTTCCGCTGTCGTGACGATCTTCACCGGATGAAAGCTGAAGACCGTAACGTCGCTGAAGCGGCAATTGCCGATCGGTTCACCCTGGTATTTACCGCCGATAGCATGAGAAGCATCCTCAATGACCTTGAAGCCGTATCGCTTCCCGAGCTCGTGGATCTCCTCCATTTCGCAAGGCTGACCGGTGAGATGCACGGGAACGACCACCTTTGGAAGCACACCCTCGCGTTCGGCCTTCACCAATTTGCGCTCGAGTTCCGCTGGAGAGAGATTGTACGTTCGCGGATCTACGTCGACGAAGTCTATCCCGGCTCCGCAGTAGAGCGCGCAATTGGCAGACGCGACGAAGGTCAGTGGTGAGGTCCACAACCAGTCGCCGGGCCCTAACCCCACCGCCATGCAGGCGATGTGAAGTGCTGAGGTGGCACTGTTGGCCGCAATGGCAAACTTAACGCCAGTGTGCCCGGTAAGCGCCTCCTCGAATCGCGGCACCATTGGCCCTTGGGTTAAATAATCGGACCGTAACACGTCTGCGACTGCATCAATGTCAGCCTGGGTGATATCTTGGCGCCCATACGGGATCATCGATTAGACACTCCCGATCTTTTCGGCATTGGCCACGATCCAAGCTCGTAGTGCCTCCGGCGTCATCCAAACATTGTTGTTGTCGCTTGTGTAGCTGAAGCCGGCGGGTACCTTCTTGCCGTCTTTAATGCGTGCTTCGGACGACGTCCAGTTGTGAATGGCCGGAAGAATCTTGAAATGCTCCTCATACTCATAGGTATGGAAAGAGTCCTCCTCGCCAATCATCTGCTCGTGAAGCTTCTCACCTGGCCTGATGCCGACGATTTCAAGCTTGGCTTCCGGCGCGATCGTCCGAGCGAGATCGGTAACCTTCATTGAAGGGATCTTTTTAACGTAAATTTCTCCTCCCTCCATGTCATCAAAGGCATGCCAGACTAGCTCGACGCCCTGTTCGAGCGAAATCATGAAGCGCGTCATACGTTCATCAGTAATCGGCAACAGGCCCTTGTCTTTGATGGACAGAAAGAATGGGATCACTGACCCACGTGACCCCATGACATTGCCGTAGCGGACAACTGCGAATCGTGTGTCGTGGCCGCCCGCATAGGAGTTTCCGGCAACAAACAGCTTGTCTGACGCGAGCTTCGTCGCGCCATAGAGGTTAATTGGACTGCTCGCCTTGTCAGTGGACAGGGCAACAACTCGCTTTACCTTCTTGTCGATGCAGGCGTCGATCAAGTTCATCGCGCCGTTTACGTTCGTCTTCACACATTCGAACGGATTGTACTCCGCGGTCGGCACAATCTTGGTCGCGGCCGCATGAACGACGTAATCTACCCCGTCGAGAGCACGGTACAGGCGCTCACGATCCCTAACATCGCCAATGAAGAAACGAACTCGCGAGTCGTCCGCGTATTTCTTTGCCATTTCCCACTGCTTCATCTCGTCTCGCGAGTATATGATGATCTTCGCAGGGCCATACTTTTCAAGTGTCATGGGAACAAAAGCATTTCCAAACGAACCAGTACCCCCCGTCACAAGTATTGTGGCGCCAGAAATCATTATCGTCTCCTTAATATTTTTTGCGTAGAGGAATTTGTTAGTGAGCTCGCCTACTATCACAAATCACGTCCTGCAACCCTCTGACAATTCGATTACAAAAGGCAGGGGCAAATTGATTTTCGGTTCGGGTACTAGTGCGACATCCTGAAAGACTCTCTCTCTGATTGGCCCATGGCCGCCCCGCATCGATCCCCAACTTGGTCATTGCATACCGTAGCTTTGTCACGTGGGGGACGTGACTAGATGCTTTCCGGCAAAGTTTGGCATGCCTCTGGGGCTGCGGTAAGTTGCGCACTCTTATCACCACTTCTGACTGTAAAGGTCTCGGCTGTCCCCAGTCTCCGTCTGTCAGGCTACGAGCTCTGTACCGCCCTATATGCCTGCAAAAGTCAAGACAAAGTGAGCAACAATTACCACAATACCCGCTGCTCAAAACCTATCCCCCGAGTCCCCATTTCAGCATGGACGACCGGATCACAGATTGTCCGGAGATAGCCCCCTTGCTTCGAGCCGAAGCGCGCAGATATCGCGTACGATGAGCGCCGCCGTCACTCGGAGAGGCTGTTGGATTGGCTTCACGTCCGACCCAATGTGAACTGCCGTTGATGGAGTGCCCGCTGCCCTCTTCCTCCTGCCGGCACTTCCCCCTGTCCGATGGCAAGAAGTACTCTCGGCATGCTTCCAGTCCCTTCTCCGCGGCCTGCGGGTAAAGGTTAGGCGTAAGGGGCGGCGCCTGCATCTCGCCGCCATATTCCACAAACCGCACTTGCTGGCAAATCTTTGGCGCTCTCCCTCACTAGACAAAAAAAGGCCGCCCCGAACCTTTCGGTCGAGGCGGCCAGGCGGCCCCACTGGGAGGTGAGCTCGTCCTGCTCAGCGCTCGCCTTCGAGTTCGCTCAGGAAAGCGCCAAGCTCCTTCTCCTCAATACCGACAAGATGGTTTTTTTCCGGATAGGCGCTGGAGCGGACGTCAAAAGCGAATTCGGAGAAGGCGGCGATGCGCTCCTGCTGCAGGCGTTCGTATTCGGCGGCGAAGTTGCGGTAGGTCTTGGCGTGGCGCGGATAGTGGCCGCGATGAGCGCCGAGCACGTCCTCGGCAAAGAGATATTGCGCGTCGCAGCCCGTCCCCGCCCCCATCGACAGCATCAGCATGGAGGTGCGTGCGCTGATCGCGGCGGCGACTTCACCGGGCACCACCTCGATCTCGGCGGCAAAGGCGCCCGCCTCTTCCAGCGCCTTCGTCTGGCGCCAGATCTCGAGCGCGCTTCCCGCCGTCTTGCCGACAGCGCGAAAGCCGCCGGTCCAGGTGGCCTTGGAAGGGATCAGCCCGACATGGCCGCAGACGGGAATGCCCTCCTCGCGCATGCGCCTGACCGTCGAAAGGCTCGCGGCGCAGTAGACCGCATCGCCGCCCGCCTTCAGCGCCTGAAAGGCGGCGCGGAGATAGTCCTCGGCGGTCACATGGTCCCCATATTCGAGGCCGGGAAAGGCGAAGACGGAAGGGGCCGCCTCGCGAAATTCGGGGCCGAGCAGCGCCGGCGGGACGGAGACGAGGTCGATCCTGGCCTTCTCCGCGGCTTCCGCCTCCTCCAGGGTCACGACCCGGAGCATGGTGAGCTGACGCTTTCCTTTCATCGACAGGAGATCGGCAACGGTCGGGCGGCGGTGTCTCATCGGGTTCTCCTGAATTCGGCGGCAGGGGCGCGGCGGCTCTCAGGCCGCCAGCAGCTTCTTGAGCCTGGTTTCGGGTGAGGCAAGCGCCAGCGGATCCGGCTTTGCCCCGGCGGCGATCAGCATTTCGGCAAGGCGAATATCGCGGGCGACGGCATTGCCGGGGCCGATGCCGCTTGCGGCGATCAGCCGTCCCTCACCATTCAGATGAAAGAGGATGAAGGCCCCCTCCTCCATGTCGCGCCGGACGGTCGTTTCCGCACCGTCGGCAAGCCCCGCGATCTGCAGGGTGAACTCGTACTGATCCGACCAGAACCAGGGAATGCTGGCCATGGTCTCTGTCGCGCCGATCAGGTTGGCGGCAGCGAGCGCGCCCTGGTCCTGGGCATTGCGCCAGGCCTCCAGCCGCACCCGCCGGCCGCCATAATGCGGCAGAGGGAAGGAGCAGCAGTCGCCGGCCGCGTAGATGTCGGGGTCAGAGGTGCAGAGACTCTCGTCGACGGCGACGCCGTCTTCGATCGCGAGCCCGGCGGCCTCCGCAAGTTCGGTGTTGGGCAGCGCGCCGATGCCGACGACAACAAGCTCGGCCTTAAGGCCGATCCCGTCGGCAAGCAGCAGGCGTGCGCCGTCAGCGGCTTCCTCGATTGCCGCAATCTGCGCGCCGCAGATGATCTCCACGCCTTCTTGCCTGTGCCGCTCGGCGACGACGGCGGCGATCTCCTCCGGCACGCCGCGGGAGAGAACGCGCGGCAGGCCTTCGACAAGCACAACCTCGGCGCCGAGCCTTCGCGCGGTCGCGGCAAGCTCCAGGCCGATGAAGCCGCCGCCGATGATGGCGAGCCTTGCACCGGGCGTCAGGACGGCGCGGATCGCAAGCGCATCGGCATGCGTCCTCAGCATGCGGATGCGCCCGGCATTTTCCGGCACGCCCGGGAAGCGTCGCGGCCGGGCGCCGGTGGCCAGAAGCAGGCGGTCGTAGGTGAGGGATCGTCCGTCCGAGAGCGTGACGGCTTTCCGCACGCGGTCGATGCTCTGCGCCGATACGCCGGTCAGGACCGCAATCCGCGCTTCCTCGTAGCGCGCAGCACCCGCGATGAATTTCGGCAGGGCAGCTTCCGCGAGACCGTCCTTGGAAAGCGGCGGCCGCTCGTAAGGAAGATGCGGTTCGGCGCCGATCAGCGTGATCTCGCCGTCGAAGCCCTTTTCCCTGAGGGCAAAGGCTGCCCGCGCACCACATTCGCCGGCGCCGATGATAACGATACGCGTCATGCCCTCTCCTCCTTCCATTTGCGACCGATTTCTTTGAGTACGGGACCCTCTCGGTCTTTGCCGGTGCCATGCTCGGGCTTCACCCAAGTCGTCATCGTCAGGCTTGATCCGAGGATTCATTCACGAGCCGCCGAAACTCAAAACCAGCCGAGGTCACGCGCAGTCCCTCTGCACGCCCCACCCCAGCCCCGCCTTCCGGCTGGAATGCCTTGCGTGTGGAGCCTCGGGACAAGCCCGACAATGGCGACCGGAGGAAGAACTGACTGCGGAGGCGCTCCAAAACGTGAGCAGACCTAGGAAAGCCCGATGAACACGCTCCCCGCCTCCACCTTGACGGGATAGGTCCTGAGGTTGACGCAGACTGGCGCGCCCCTGGCCTGGCCGGTCTTGTAGTTGAAGCGGCCGTTATGCTTCGGACATTCGATGATGTCGCCCATCACCAGGCCGTCGGCGAGATGGATCTGCTCGTGCGTGCAAAGCCCGTCGGTCGCAAAATACTCGTCATCCGGACTGCGATAGACGGCAAAGGTGCGTCCCTCGTGATCGAAACGGACGACGTCTTCCTCGTCGATCTCTTCGGCCGCACAGACCTCGACCCAGTTCGAACTCATCTCTTTCCTCCATTCGATGGTTTGCTGCGATCGCCCGTGCCGCCTCACTCCGCGGCAGGAACGAGCCGGTCGCTGTGGAATTCTTCGCGATAGGGCTTTGCCGTCGGCGGCAGTTCGCGCTTCAGGAAGTAATCCTCGTTGCGCAGCTGCCGCAGGAATGCGGGGATCATTTCACGGTAGCCGTGCAGGATCGAGGGATTGGCCGCCGGCAGGTCGTGCCTGATCATGGCGTGCAGCTTCGGCAGTGCGTGATAGGGCACCATCGGGAACATGTGATGCTCCACATGATAGTTCATGTTCCAGTAGACGAAGCGGCTGACCGGATTCATGTAGACCGTGCGGCTGTTCAGCCGGTGGTCGGTCACGTTGTCGGCAAGGCCGCCATGCTGCAGAAGCCCGGTCAGCACGTGATGCCAGGCGCCGTAAAGCCGCGGCAGGCCGACGAGCATCAAGGGCAGGATCGAGCCGAGATAGAGCGAAAGGCCGATGGTCGCCAGATAGATGGCAAGCCAGATCCGGGCGACGCGGATCGCCTTCGGCTGCTCCGTTTCCGGAATGAAGGTCTTCTCGGCGGCGCTGATCACGCCGAAGGCGTTTCTGACCATGTCGATCATGGCATGCCAGACGTCGATGATGCCGAAGAAATTGAGGACCAGGCGGACGAGATCCGGCGGCCGCATGACGGCGATCTCCGGGTCGCGGCCGACGATGACGGTATCGGTATGATGACGGGTATGGCTCCAGCGCCAGGTGACCGGATTGCGCATGATCATGAAACAGGCGATCTGGTAGACGGCGTCGTTCATCCACATCGTCTTGAAGGCCGTGCCGTGGCCGCATTCATGCCAGCGGCTGTCGGAAGCGGAGCCGTAAAGGACGCCATAGGCGAGGAAAAACGGCAGCGCCCACCAGCTGCCCCAGAAATAGACGCCGAGGCCGCCGAGAAGAACCATGCTGCCGAGCCAGATCGCGGTGTCGCGGATGGCGGGACCGTCCTCCCGCTTCATCAGCTCCTTCATCTGCTTGCGCGGAATGTCGGTGTGATACCATTCGGCCGCGGCAAGGCCGCTTGCAACCGCCGCCTCGGCATCGCGGCCGAGCAGGCTGTAATCGCGCTTCGTCGCAACTGTCGTCATTCCCGCCTCCCCTGCAGCGCCGCGCACAGGAAGCGCAATGCGGCTGCAGCCTTTTGAACCGGCACCACTCCCGATCGGCGCCTCCATTCGATGAACCGAGGATAGGTTGACTTCTGACGGTTCTCAATGCAGTCATGATATATTCTCTCAAATCCTATCAGCACGGCAGCCTCAAGGATGAGGGAATAGTTTCAGGGAGGAGACATGACGAAGAGGCCGACGATCGCGGATCTCGCCCGCGCCTCCGGCGTGAGCGTCGCAACGGTCGACCGGGTGCTGAACGGCCGCCATCCGGTGCGCGAGGAAACGGCGCGCCGCGTCTATGATGCGGCAAAAGCGATCGGCTATCACGCCGTCGGCCTGCTGCGCCAAAGAGTCTTCGAGGATCTGCCGCAATACCGGCTCGGCTTTCTCCTGCAAAAGCCGGAGCAGTCGTTCTACAAGGCCCTGGCAAAAGAGATCGAAAACGCGGCGCTCTCGGTGACCCATGTCCGCGCCAACGCGCAGGTGGGTTTCGTCGCAAGCTCCACGCCCGGCGCGATCGTCGAAAAGCTGAAGACGATCGCCGCGCGCAATCAGGCGATCGCGCTGGTGTCGCCCGACTACCCGGCCGTGACTGCGGCAATCGAGGAACTCAAGGAGCGCGGCATCCCCGTCTTCGCCCTGCTGTCGGATTTCGCCGCCGGCGTGCGCGAAGGCTATATCGGTTTGAACAATCAGAAAGTCGGCCGGACGGCTGCCTGGATAATCGCCAAGGCGGCCAAGCGGCCGGGAAAGGTTGCGGCCTTCGTCGGCAGCCACCGTTTCCATGGGCACGAACTCCGCGAGATCGGCTTTCGCTCCTATTTTCGCGAGAACGCACCCGATTTCCAGGTCCTCGACACGATGGTGAACCTCGACACGCCTGAGATCACCCACGAGGCGACGCTCGATCTCCTGCAGCGCCATCCGGATCTCCTGGGCTTTTACGTCTGCGGCGGCGGCATGGAGGGGGCGATCTCGGCGATCCGCGAGGAGAAGCTCGGGGGCAAGCTGCTCGCCGTCGTCAACGAGTTAACGCCGGAATCGCGCGCGGCCCTTGCCGACGAAACGGTGCTGATGGCGGTCTCGACGCCCGTTCCTGCTTTGGCCCGGGAAACGATAGACCTGATGGTCGGCGCGATCGACCGGGGTGCTTCGAGCGTCCCCGGCCAGACTTTCCTGCCTTTCGACATCTATACGCCGGAAAATATCTGACGCCGGCGTCGCGAAGACATTTGCGAAATCGCGCTTTCTGGAAAACGATAGCGAATCAACAGCTTTCGCAACCAGGAGAAAGTGATGCGGCGCTTCATTCTTTGTCTTCTGGGCGTTGCCGCGCTCGCCGTCACTGCAATCGCCATTCTGCCGAGCCTGATTTCCAGCGACTGGATGCGGGCCGAGCTCGGTCGGCAATTGTCGGCTGCGACCGGCAGTTCGATCGCGTTCAACGGTCCTGTGAAACTTTCGGCATTTCCCTATCTTGCGGTCGTCGCGGAGGACGTGACCCTCTCGGCCGAAGCGGAAGGGATCACCGCCGAATTTGCGGAGGTCGCCGGTTCGGTGGCGCTTTCCTCGCTCTGGTCGAACCGGCTGCACATCAAGCAGATCGCGCTCGACCGTCCCGTCGTCGTCCTCGACGAGAAGGCGCCGGGCGAGGCGACGCCGGCTGCCGGCGGCGACGATGAGACCGGTTCCGGCGACCCGCTTCCCGCCCTCGTCGCCTTTCTTGAACGAAGCGCAATCGAGTCGGTCTCCATCACCTCCGGCACGTTCGTACGGCGAAGCGCAGCCAACCCCGAGGAGGTCGTTTCCGATGTCGAGCTCACGCTCACGGCCCCCGACATCGATGACGAGTTCTCTCTTTCCGCATCCGCCCGCATGGGAGAGCAGAGTTACGAGACGAGCTTCACCATCTCGACCCTGCGGTCGCTGCTCGAGCGCCAGCCCGCCGATGTCACCCTTACCATGGAAGCGGACCCGGCTCCCGCGCCAGGCCTGACCAACTTTGAGGCAAGAGGACAGGTCACCCTGAACGCCAATGGCAGCTATCAGATAAGAGGCGGCGAAGTGGAAGCCGGCGAACAGGCCTTCGGCCTGAACGCGCTCTTCGTTCCCGGGGAGCGTGCGCGCTTTCTCGTCGATCTCGAAGCCGACCGGCTCGACCTGACGCCGTTCATGGACGCCACGCCGGGAACGTCGCAGTCGGAAGCGCCGGCCGCGGACACGGCCAAGCCGGCGAATTTGCAGTTCCTGGCCGGCTTCGATGCCGATATGAGCCTCAACGCCGCCGCTTTGACCCTCGGCGAAATTTCGGCGTCGGACATTTCCCTTTCGGCCGCACTCAAGGACGGGAAGCTGGTTGCCGAGCTCGGGCATTTGGGGATCGATGCCGGCAACCTTGCCGCCAATGTCGCGACCGACGTCAGGGCCGACGACCCGGTCTTCCAGGGCCGCCTCGCAAGCAAGGGTCTCGACATAGCCAGGCTCTCAGCCCTCGCCGGCCAAACCGTCCCGTTTTCCGGAGCCCTGACGATCGACGCCGGCTTTGCCTTTCGCGGCCTTGATGCGCAAGACATCAGAAAGACGGCCGATCTCACGGGAACGATCGGACTGCGGGATGCGGCCTATACCCTGCCGGGCATTGCCGATGAGACGATGCGCGAGGTGAAAGCGAAGAAGATCACGGCCCGGATCGAAAGCCTCGCGAAGCCGCTGCGCGTGGCCGGCCGCCTGGAATGGCGCAACAAACCGGTCGATGTCGACATGCAACTTCCCGCCGCCGATACACTTCTCGCCGGCAATCTTGCCGCCGAGGGGATCCCGCTTAAGCTTCAGGTGAAAATGCCCGACGCAAGCCTGTCGCTCGACGGCAAAGCTGCTCTGCCGGGGACCTATGCGGGAAAACTCGATTTTTCCACAGCCGACCTTTCTGCCTTCCTCGCCGGCCTCGGGCAGAGCGGTGCGGAGAGCATCGGTCCGCTCGCGTTCAACGGGCATGTCGATGCGGGCACGACGAGGGTTTCCTTTCAAAAGGCGACCATATCCGTGAACGGCGTCGAAGGCGCGGGCAGCGGCTCCGTCGAATTTGCGGCCCCGCTGAAGATCACGACGGCGCTGAACTTCGACGAGCTGGACCTTGCGCGCCTGGCCGGGGCGCAATCCCCCGCTCCGCAGGCAAAAGCGGCGAAAGGGGCCGAACCTGCCGACGTTCCGCTGGATCTCTCTTCGCTCCGGTCGGTCGATGCAACCGTCCAGCTCAATGCCAAAAAGCTCGGCTACGGCAAGGTCTTTGCCGGACCGGTTGCCACCAGTCTCGTCGTCTCCGACGGCGTCGCGAGCCTGACGCTGCCCGAAAGCCCGTTCTATGGCGGCCATATTGTCGCGAGCCTCAAGGCCGACGGCTCCCGGGCCGAACCCTCGATCGCCCTGCAGGCCTCCATTTCCGGAGCCTCGGCCGCACCGCTTTTGACGGACATGGCGGGCTTCAGATATCTCGAAGGCGCATTGAAAGCCCGGTTCGACGTAACGGGTGCGGGCGGCACGACCAGGACGCTCGCGAAGTCGCTGCAGGGCACAGCGGATGTGGCCTTTTCCGATGGCGCCATTCGCGGCATCGACATCGCCGACGTCTACAACAATCTTGTGAGCCTGATGTCGTCAGGCTTCAAGCAGGACGGCAGCAAAGCGACGACATTCACCGAGCTTGCGGCATCCTTTGCCATCGAAGGCGGCGTTGCCCGCACCGAAGACATCAAGCTTGTCGGCCCGCTGGTCCGCATGACAGGAAACGGTGCGGCCGATCTTGCCGAACGCACTCTGAACTTCCGGCTCGAGCCCCGGCTCGTCGCTTCTCTCCAGGGTCAGGGCGCCGAGATCTCCACCGACGGCATCGGCGTCCCCGTGGTGGTCGAAGGCAGCTTCGCCGCACCGCGCATCTATCCGGACCTTTCGGACCTGCTGAAGAACCCCGATGCCGCATTGGCAAAGCTTAAAGGTTTCGGACTGCCGATCGACAAGCTGCCGATCGGCGACCTCATTAAAGGAGGCGGCTCGGGAGGCTCGGTGAAGGACCTGCTCGGCGGCGCCGTTGGAAAGGTGCTCAAAGACAAGGCGTTCAAACAGGAAGAACAGCAGCTCTCGATCGAGGAGATAATTGGCGGCGACGGCGCGCCCAAACCGGACGAGGCGGCTGTGGAAATACCCTCGAACGAGGAACCGGCCACGGCCGACGCACCCGCCGAACAACCGGCAAACGGAACTGCACTGCCCGGCAATGAGGCAGACAGTCCGATGGAGAGCCTGTTCAAAAAGCTCCTGCGTTAGCCGGCCTATCCTGCTATCGTCTTGGCGCGACCTGATCCTGCGTGGCCACTTACTTTGTTTGCCTTATCGCCGGCGACGTAGTCGGCGAACATGATTTTGACCGGGATGTCCTGCCGCATGGCGAAAGTGAAGTCGCGCAGCAAAGCGCCGTTCAGTGCAGGCCACGCCCATATTGGCGCGCTATCAGCTCTGTGCCGCTCGTCGCCAGAGGAGGTGAGCGCCAGGCGGCACGGCTTCCGAGTTGCTTCACAACGTCAAGCCCGAACCTAGGTGGCGCTATTAGAGTTGGGGCAGTCCCGGCTCCTCGCGAGGTGGAACGTTCGCGGTTCTGCAATCGCCACACTAGAGGAAGGCCGCCATCGAGCGGCCTTCAATGTCTTCATACGGGTATGCGAGCGCAGCGTGATGCCCGCGCTGGAGTGCTGACGGCGAGGCATCACTTTGTCCAATTGGCACTTTCAGCAAGCCGGATTGCCAGCCCCATCCGTGAGCAATCGCGTAGTGACTGTATGTGCGAGCGCCGCCTCTCAGCGGTCTCGGGCCTACCCCGCGAGGGCGGAAGCAGACAGTTCAGGAAACCACCCATGCAAACCTTGAACGTCTTCGGCGTGATCAAAATGGTATCCATCCGAGCAGTTCTGCAAGGAACTCTTAAAAACAAGCACTTACAAGAAGGTGTGACCTAAGGTTGCGTTGTATTCATTAACGAATTAAAAACCGCTGGTCTTGCTAAGCCGGAAACGATCATGAAAACGCTCAAGAATTATCGCTGGAGGAAGACAACGGACGTCAAACGGGAATTCGCCGTCTATGAATTGCTTGCAGATGAGGTAGCAATTCTGGATGCAGGTTTCTCGGACAAAGGCGTTTTTGAGGTCGCGTTCAACGACGCGATAACGGGCAGCCTAATTGAGTGGGAGCAGCTTCGGAAGCTGATCGATGAGGGGCAAACAATCGCAGAGTGCGATAGTCGTCCCGCGTAAAAAGCTCGGGGCTTTTGTGGAGCCTCCTCAAAGGTTCTAAGACGCGACAATAGCTGACGCGCACTACCTCCCTCGACAACGTCGCAGCGCTTTGCTCCATTCCCTCTTAAGCGTGGAGGAAACTCAAATCTCATGATCAACGAACTCAGCCAGTTGCTCGATCTTGACCGAGAAAACGAATTGTCATCGCTGGAGCCGGCATCCGACAGCGATGTCATGACTATTGCCGAACTCTATCCTAATGTTTCCAAACAGTACCTGGAGTTCATTCGCAAAGTGAGCACGGGATCTACGGCACGCGGATTTGAAATCTACAAACCGGAGCCTGCGCGTCTAGTTGAACAGCATCCATCAGGGCTTCAGCTTCGGAGGGACGACACTCGATGAAGAGGTACATGCTCATCTCCTGAAATGATGAAGCCCCGCTCCCTGTTACGGCGGCGGGGCTGGGGAATGTCAGGACGTGCCGGGCTTGACACCGGCTGCCAGCGGCCGAACGCATCTGCATCGACGCTTCGCGTTCAATCAAGCTGGCGGTGATCGCCTGCGTGTCCTTCCACGCCGCCGTCCGGCTCGGGAATTGGGCTGGCGAGTTGCGGTCTACCAGCTTAATGGACAGCGAGCCCGGCTCAATTGGCTTCCCGATAAGTAGCCCGCAACGGTGCGCTTCTGTGAGAGGCGGCGCGGGCCTTGTTTTGGTTGCCAATCAACAGAACTCCTGCGCATCGTGTCGTTCTAAGCAGGAGGGGACAATGTCAGAGCTGGAAGAGAACCGCTTGTTAGACAGTGAATTCCAGACAATTTCGTCAGAGCCGTTGATTGGGCGCCTCAACCTTGAGACCGACTTGGGCACCATCGACCTTTTGGTGAACAAAGAGGCCGCGGAGTTCTTAATTTCGGTGTTGCTCGAGTTCCTTGCAGAAGGGACCGGCGGAGACGCTCCGAAGTTCAAGGTGCATACTGAGCAATAGCTGCCCGGTGAGCCCTGAATAAGCCGGCCGTCGCACAAAACGTCGGTCATTCAGTGGCACCTGCGTAGAGCGAGCTACGCGAGTTACCGGGTACGCCGACATTCGGGCGCACCCCTGTGCTATACTTTAGCGATTGCTGTACGCTCAAAGAGGACATAACGGATGTGGCTTGAATTGCGCGACAATAACGGCCCGATCTTCGTCAACATGGACAATGTCGTCCACTTCCAGCGGGTTGAAGGGCAGCGACGTACCACTCTCATTGCCTTCGCGGCCAACCACGGGGCCTGCGTGACGCTGCAGGTTCACGAAACGCCGAACGAGATCATGGAACTGCTATGGGAGGAGCAGCATAACGCGGACTAAGCCGCGCTGCGTGCGCCTGTATAGCTCTGAACATATCGGGAACGTTGTGGCGGCAGATTGCGCCGTACCACCTGTAGTCTCAGGCAATTTGCTCACCAGCATGGTATGATGCTAGTGTGTTGAAACTTCTCAACCTTTGTTACCCAGGTTCCACCATCGGCGCAGGGTTTTCTGCATCGTTGGCACGTTCTCTCTGTGTCTAGAGAGTGGAGTACGTTCGAATGAGCGGACGGCATTATCCAGAACCGGAACACCACGCCTCGGCGGCACTTCCGGTAAGCATTCTGCTACTCGTGGTCCTCGGAATATCAGCCTACCTGCTGATAGGAGGTTCACTGAATAATGGGGAGCGGGTCGGATCCAAGGTGTACCTGCCCGCCGAGCAAACCCAGGATCGTTGAGAAAGACATCCGACCGCCCCTGGGCGGAACGAAGGCGATCACCCTATAGCATAGACGGCAGTCAGAGGGTGGTCGCGGCGACGCTTTGGTTGCAGGCCCGGGAATCGAACCGGTGTTCGTGGTTATGCACCATGCGGCTTACCAGTTGCCCTGCCTCCGTCGTTGAACTTCGGTCATCCGCTCTCCGGCGAGAGGGGGACAGATTTGGCGACTTGATTTGACTAAACTCCTGCGCGAACGTCTTATTCCGGTCACCATCGGTGGCTGCTACAACTGTCGAACGAGAGGAGCTTGCAATGCGTATCCTATTGATCCCAGCCGTGATGCTTATCGGTTCGTTGGGAGCTGTGGCTGTCGCAGCCGAAGGCGACGAGGCGTTCGCTACGGCTGACAACGAACTGAATTCGACGTTCAAGGAGATCGAGGCACGGATTGGCGACGACGCCGGCACGAAAAAGCTGCTTGTCTCCGCCCAAAGGGCATGGATTTCCTTCCGCGACAACGAGTGTGCATTTCAGACATCAGCCAGTGCGGACGGTAGCGCCTACCCTATGCTCGTCGCTGCCTGCAGAACCGAATTGACGACAGACAGAACGAAGGCACTTAAGGCGTATCTAAATTGCCAGGAGGGAGATATTTCCTGCCCGCTACCTTCTGGGCATTAAAGCTTGAAGGCGACCACCCTACCGAATAGACGACGGTCAGAGGGTGGTCGCGCTTTCCCAGTTCGGGTCTATCTGCTTGATACCTTCTAATGGCGCCAGCTTGTCTCCAAATCGTGGATCGGAGTTCAAATGAGCCGCAGCAACACATGAACATCAACAGCATTCGAGATCGCGCGCAAGGTGTCGACGACGGTCCTGTTTCTGAACAGGAGGTCGAATTTGCGCGCCAAATATTGCGGTCTGGTGATGACGACGTTGGAGCCGTGTTGTTCGTGGTCGGACCTTGCGGCGCGCACCGCGATGCGACACTGATTGAGCCGTACCTCTGCAGCGAACACAAAGACGTCCATGGCGAGTTGGCCCTCAAAGGCATGTGTCCCTACCTGGGCTTGATCGATTACTATCGACCCGTCGTTCGCAAATACATCTTGGCCGGCGGCGATATCGATTTTGCCGGAAGCAAAGCGGCCGCCATACATCTCGCGCCGGAGTATCTGCTGAATCTCAGAGACAAAGAAGTCGAAAGGACGCTGCTTGTGAACTTCTGCGATTTTCAAAATTGCAACCGAAGCGCAGCGCGGCACGTTGTTCAGATCCTCGAACTCCACGGAGAGCTCAAGGATCCTCTGGGGCTGCGCACGGATGCCGATCCAGATGCCTCGCTAATAATAGCAGCCGCTTGTAGGAGCCTCGGCTTAGAACGGCTCGACTTCATGGCTGGCTTCCCCAATTGAGCCGAGCACCAGCCCTCCGTTGAAGAGATTCCACAACTGCTTCACAGCTGCTTTCGTTGCACAGCAGAGGGGGACTAGACTTTGACCGCGGCGGCCATGCTCTCAGCATCGTGCGCCAACGCCTTCGCTCATGGAGTGGGTGCCGGAAGAGTTCACCACCTGGACAACGATGTCACATGGACCGGAGCTCCGGATCTGTGCCTTGCCACTATCAGCGGCGGTCAGCCGGTCATCGTGCTGGCTTAGCCTCTTTAAGCAACGGTCCATCACGTGAGGTTTCCTTATCGGCGACAAGGATAGAAAATCTCGGTATCGCTGAACGGGCGAACACCAGTCGAGCGAAGGCTACTCCATCTGTGCACCCGAACATTTCGCTTCTTAAAAGGTACTTTCCCGGCGGAGAGCCTGAACTCAGCCGATTCGGAGATGCTAGCTATCTCTATTCGCCCATTGCGAGGCACTTCAAAAGGCACTTCCACCGCTCGAATCACGCCAGGGCTGAGAGCGTCGGCGTGCTCGGTTGTGACGACCTCAATGAGGTGTGGGCCACTTTTCAACGTGCGGA
This sequence comes from Sinorhizobium sp. KGO-5, assembly GCF_036245905.1. Lineage (NCBI taxonomy): Bacteria > Pseudomonadati > Pseudomonadota > Alphaproteobacteria > Hyphomicrobiales > Rhizobiaceae > Sinorhizobium > Sinorhizobium sp. KGO-5. Next base: position 254,976 of record NZ_BDIZ01000006.1, on the reverse strand, counting down.
ATGAGACAGATTCGGGACGCCAGGAAAAACCCTGCCCTAAGTGCCTCTCCTCCCAATCGTTAACGGGTTCGCCAGTCCACTTGAGAAAACAGCAACTTGATTGTAGTCAACCTCGAGACGAACATTCTGGGCCCTCGCCATCAATCAGCTACGGTAGCCGCACCAGGCGCAAGTGGTGGACGAGTTCATACCTCTCGTCTCCTTGCTTTTCCTCAGTGAGCGAGTCGCCGGCCCACGAGGGAGTCAGAAGATGCGAGTGATCGCCGGACTTCCGCAATGCTTCAAGCTTGCTGATCAGCAGATCCAGCCCTTCGAAGTCGAAGCAAACAGCGACCTCCGGGTCCTCGGCATTTTCGAGTTCGACAGTGAGGATCATTGATTATCCCGTCCTGAAACTGGCAAGATGCAGTCTAGGCGGGGAGTGGTGAACTCTCCCCTAAGGCCCGGCGAATATTCGAATATTCCCCAGTCGAGGCCGGCGATCTGAACAGCCTGCAAATCGGGCCGCTGGTGTTCAGAGGCCAGCAGCATTCGCCGGCCGTCAGTTCGTGGAGAAGTTTCGCGTGTGTGAGCCGCTCGGCGTCGTAGGCCGTGGCGGGATTTCCGGTTCGGGCTTTGGCTCCAGAGCCCGCTCGGGCGGCCGACGTGTCGGCTCGCGCCTCGAAAGCGCCAGCTTCGCTTCTGGCGCGGTGGGAACCTGATACGGTTGCGATAGGCCGTGCGATGACGACGTTCCGTGACACTAATATGCTCGCAATCTGCGATGCGGACAGGCTTTCGCTCCAAAGCTTGGCCGATGCCTCGAGATCGACGATGCGGCGCTGGATAGTCATGCCGATTGCTCCTTCTGCTCCGGCTCGACCGCTTCGACCTCAGCCGCGACCTTGCGCCCGTACGCCATGCTCGGCACTGACGCTGCGCGCGTCCGGCAAAGCCAGCATGCGGGGGAGCTCGTCGGCCGGGTCCGGAGAACTGGGCTCGGGGCGGCGGTGGAAGAGCCCTGAAAGGTCGAACAGGCCACAGCCGACGCGCCCACCAAACCGCCGGCAAACGGAGGACCAGGGGCCCGTCACGTGGCCGATGGTCCGAAGAGGGGTTTTCGCGCAGTTCCTCCGGTAGCCAACGCGCCTGAACCTCTTGCCAACAGAATCGAACCGCAGGGTGCCGACGGTTAGAGCAATTCGAGGAAAAGTGCGCAGCGGTTTTAATTCGAACAGCGGGAGATTGACGGGCGAGAGCCCTTTCCACTATTCGGCGAAAGGCGAATGCGCTAGTCGGGAAAACGATACTTGAAATATTCGATCTCGGCGCCGAACAGCCGTTCGACGCGTTCCCGATCGCCCGGTTTATAATAACTGCGAATATCCGGCCTCCTTGGGTTCGCCTTCGCTCTGGTCAAAAATCGTTCATCAAAAGGCAGCCCGATTTGGTCGCATACAGTGCGTAGATCCTCCGAGAGGCGCTCCTGCCGACCGACGAAGTCGACAACGACTTCGTCGTTCTTGGTGTAGAGCTGCCACGACTTCCAGTTAATACGCTCCTTCTCGGCTGCACCTGCTTCGATCAAGCAGAGCATTTGCGAGAAGCTCGGCCGGGTATCGGCCTTCCTGTAGTGCCAATTGTAAAGAGAAACGGCCCTCTCGAACGGGTTTCGCACGAAGCAGAACTTGAAATATCGATTCCAGGCAGAGGGGTCGAAGGCCTCGATTTCGCTTGCGCTTGAATGATCTGCGAGCCTGCCTGCAAAACGCCGGCTGAGAGCGACACCGGCCAATGAATCGACACTGTGGTTGCGGACGAGGGTTTGGGCGATCTTAAGTGGAGACAGGTGGCGGAACATGGCAATTAGCGCCAGCCGATTGGCTTTGGCTCCATTTCCGAGTGCATCCTTCCAGGATCCAAGTTGTACGTCCCATGGTCCGAATTCGCGAGCGAGATAGGCAGAAACCGTGCTGCCGGCGGTTTTCGGCACGTGGATGAAAATGAACTTGTGGCGATGGGATATAATCACTGCCTGGCCACTCCTTAGCCGGAAAATAGTCGAACCCGCCCGTCATCGAAAGCCGAGACTGCAGCAAACTGGAGCCGATGCCTCCGTATCTGCATCCTATGCATGGCCACGGCTGCAGCAAGCCCGGCGTTAAGCGCTCGAGGGTTTCCCGCTGAAGTTCGAATTAGCAGTCCCTTTCCCTCCCATGCGTCGGCCCCACCCGCTTCAAGTTCGACGCTGGGTGGTCGAGGTAATTTCTAAGAAGGATGCGCAATGAGGAAGCGATCTGACCAAGGAGATTGTTGACCTAACGTCAGCGCCTCGTCCGATCGCGGGTGAGACATCAATATCAGCTAAGTGGCATCGGCTCCGACAGTCAATTCCAAAAAGCCACCTTGGATGTTGTGGAGGCGAGCATACAGGCCGTCCGGACGGTGCGCGAGTTCCTCGTGCGTCCCCTCTTCGACGACCAGCCCCTCCTTCATCACGACGATCTTGTCGGCATTGACGACGGTGGAAAGCCGGTGAGCGATCACAATGACGGTGCGGCCGCTCATCGCCCGATCGAGTGCCTTCTGGACAGCTGCTTCCGACTCCGAATCAAGAGCCGAGGTAGCCTCGTCCAGAAGCAGAATGGGCGCGTTGCGGACGAGCGCCCGGGCGATCGAAAGACGCTGACGCTGGCCGCCGGATAGCGTCATACCTTGTTCCCCCACAGGTGTATCGTAGCCCTGTGGCTGCGCGAGTATGAAATCATGCGCATAGGCAAGCCGGGCCGCTTCCTCTACTTCCGCATCCGTCGCTTCAGGCCGGCCGTAGCGGATGTTGTCGCGGATAGAACCTTCAAAGAGGTAAGCTTGTTGTGAGACGTAGGCGAGCCCGTTGCGCAGAGACTGCTTGGTGACGGCGGCTATGTCTTGCCCGTCGATCAGGATCACGCCCGATTGTGGATCGTAGAAGCGTGGAATGAGACTGATGATCGTCGATTTGCCGGCTCCGGACGGGCCAACGAGCGCGGTCGTCTTGCCACCTTCCGCCAGGAAACTAACTCCCTTGAGGACCTCCTCGCCATTGCCGTAGGAGAACCGCACGTCTCGAAACTCGACGGTCGCTTCGCTGAAGGCCAGTTGAGTAGCCCCGGGTAGGTCACGTTGATGCGGAACCGTGTCCAGAATTTCGTAAAGCATGCGGGCGTTGACGCCAGCGCGCTCCAGCGACACCTGCAGGCGAGCCAGGCGCCGCACCGGGTCGTATGCCAAGAGAAGCGCCGTTACAAAAGCGAACAAGGCACCCGGGGCCACGTTGCTGTAGATGGTGCGGAAAGCCGCATAGGCAAGCACGCCCGAAATTGCCAGGCCTGCAAAGGTCTCCGTCAACGGCGCCGTCCGTTCGCTCAAGCGCGCGATGCGGTTGGCGCGGTTCTCCGCGCCCTTGATGATCCCCTCGACCTTGCGGCCCAACTCGTCCTCCATCGTGAAGGCTTTGACGATGGAAATGCCCTGAATGGTTTCCTGCATCGCGCCTAGTACGCGGCTGTTGGCCTCGACCGCTTCGCGCGTCGCCAGACGCAGCCGCCTGGAAATGTAGCGAAGCCCGAGGAGCAACGGAGGGGCCCCAATGAAGGTGATGAGCGAGAGCAGCCAGTCCTTGCTGATCATGACGCCGACAAGGCCGACCAAAGTCAGGACATCGCGGGCGACAGAGGTGACTGTCATGTTGAGCACGTCGCGGATGCCGGAGATGTTCTGGTTGATCTTGGCGGTGAGGTGGGCCGAGCGCTTTTCCTGGAAAAAGCCAATGCTCAACGCCATCAGATGCGTATAGAGCCGGCGCTTATAGCGTGCGACAATATTGTTGCCGATTGTCGATAGAGCCACGGCTTGCCCATAGGTCGCCAGGCCTCTCAGCACAAAGGCAGCAAATATCGAGAAGCAGACGAGTAGAACGACCTCGCCGCGCTTGTTGGCGAAAGCTTCGTTGATCACCGTTTCACTGATCCAAGCGGTGAAAGCCGTCGTTGCAGCGACAGCCATCAGGCAGGCAATGGCAAAGGCATATCCGCGGATATGGTCGCGGCCGTTTTCGGCAATGACGCGCCTTAGGACCCCAGCGATCGTTTCAGTATCGACCTCGCGCTCTTTTCGATCCTTAACGCTCAAATAGTCCGTCCCCGCAATCACGCATGGCGTGCCCGTGTCCTGGCGCCGTCCCCGGGTCTCTATAGTGCCTTGTGACCGCCTTGACCAGTCATGCGCGGCACCCTGGATGGCAGAGCCCAACGGCTCAGCCTTCAGCCGCCTCCCTTCTGCAACTACACAGACTTTCAGCGGGCGAATAGGGTCGGAAGCCCCCTTATCCCGCCATACATCGTTGATTTAATCTTGTTTTTTTACTAAATCGACCGTCATCATAACCGTTTACCTAACGGCACTGAAGCAGCCAGCTATGACAGAGAACCGCTATGATTAGTCAGGAAGCAGATGGCAATTGGACGGTGTTCGACTCACCGGCCTGCCGGCGGAAGTGAATGAGGTCGAGCAAGTTGCGCTGGAATGCAGCAAGCCAACGACCTCGTCGACCTTCTGAACCTGCTGTACATCAAGCGCCGGTCCGGATCACCCATACGCCGCAACTGGGTTGGCGCTCACAGTCGGCGCCCTCGCCTTCGCAATCGGCTACGTTATGGGCCGATCGGCAGTCGTCAACGGGCGGAGTTACTGGAGGTAAATTACCGGCCGGCGCGCTGCTGGTATGGGCGCAGGTGGTCAACGCGCCAGCCATTGGGAACCGTCAAGATGTGTTCGTTTAGAACTCGTCGCGTCGCCAAGACGCGTAACTCAGCCAATCGCGCTCGCCGCGGCTGTTGTTGCAGCGTTTGCATGCCATTGCGAGATTGGACCAACGGATCGTGCCGCCATCAGCGCGGCGATGCAGGTGCTCCAGGGTTGCCGCGTACGGCCGCGCGGCGTCGAATGGGCGGTAGGTGAGAAGAACGTGCTCGCCGTAGTAGCAGCAGCACCCTTGCTGCTGCTAGAAAAAAAGCCACCTGAAATACCTCCAGCGCGCGTGTCCATCGCAGCCGCCAATGGTCGCCGCAGCGGCGCGGATACCGCATGGCCGTTCGCTCCCGCCGTCTCATCAGGCAGTTGCATCAACCATCTGATGCGCCTGCACACGGTCGAGCTGGGCGCAGTCTGCTCCAACAATCTCGATCCTGTATTCGTCTTCGCAGTCGACTATCTGCGTACGGCCGACATTGACGGCCAACTCATCCGTGCAAAGCAGGGTCACGCGCTGAAAGCTTCCCCAATTGTCTCGACCATCATACTCACTATGCGAGCAGCCCGGCTGCAGTTCAGTACTATCGTTTCGGTCCAAGCTTAACGAGTAATCCGGGAAAAGCCGAACTAATCACTTGATTCTGCATAAACTCGCCTCTAGCGTGCATCTCGACATCCGGGGGAGCTGCACATCAATGGTTGATAAAATCCTGCACGGCACGAGTGGCAACGATGAATTGTGGGGCAACTCGTATCAATCATCCGATGTCTATGTCGAGCCATTCGAGGAGTACTACGCCAAGGTTTATGGGTACGGCGGAGATGACGTCATTTACAACGGCCGCTGGGTCGATGCCGGCGCCGGTAACGACACGATTTATGACGACATGATTGATTCAACCATCTTCGCTGGAGCAGGCAACGACGCCATCTACGACCGCGAAGGTACTGACATTGTTAGCGCCGGCTCCGGAGATGATTTTTTCGCATTTCAATCGTTATATTACTACGAGGAGGATCGTGACGTCGTGTCCATGGGTACTGGCAACGACGTCGCCTTGGTTCCGCTTCTGTACAACGGAGCTTATCGAACGCTCGATGGAGGGGATGGCGTTGACACCCTCATGCTCACTCTACATAGCGACAGGGCCGGATCGTCGATAATGGACTTCAGGCCCTTGTCGACCGGGTCAAGCATGGTCATCGATAAGGTAACCACCTCGTCTTTTGAACAGGTATACCTCGAAGGCACTTCAGCCATGAAGATCGTCTATTTTGGTAACTTGAACGACACCTTCATTGGAACATTTGGCTCGACGACCGTCTACGGCGGCGCCGGCAATGACTATCTCGACAGCGGCGCAGTTGGGAACAAATTGTACGGTGGAGATGGTGACGACATCATCATTGCTGATGGTGGTAGCGCTACCCCAGAGTTGTCTCATCAGGCGTTCGGCGGAAATGGAAACGATTGGATCTACGCATCCTACAACCAGATGGATTACAGCTCACATGGCAAGCTGTCGGGAGGAGCAGGTTCCGATGGGTTCATAGAAACCTTCGCTCCGTTTTGGCAGCAAAATGGGGAGTCAGAAGAGGACGTGGTTCTAGACTTTAACCCGGCTGAAGACTGGATTGGTCTGGGTATACATGGGACACGCAGCGTTGCAGGCGTCGCCGAAAAGAGAAAATTTGATAAGAAAAATTACATAGAAACTGCCGACAAGATATCATTCGATATAACCCTAGTAAGTTGGGAAACTAAGCATTTCACTATTGAATATCAAAAGAAAACTGGGAAGTTAATTTTTATCGAGAACTTACTTACGGACTGGGTTACCGTGGAGATGAGTTTCAAGGGCGCGCCGAAAATCACATTTGAGAACTTCTATATTTTGACGGCTCAGGTTGGTACATCCTTCAATGACCTCGTAGAGGGCAATAACAGCGGAAACGAGCTCAGCGGACTTGGCGGCGACGATGTTATTTATGGATATAAAGGCAATGATACATTGATCGGTGACGGATTGGACCCGCTCGAACCGAAGGCAGGAAACGATACTCTGAACGGCGGGACTGGGGGGGATCACATGATCGGAGGGGGTGGCAATGACACCTATTTCGTCGACAATCTGCACGATGTCGTAGACGAGCACTCGGACCAGGGTTCGGGCACCGATACGGTCAAGTCGAGCATATCCTGGAGCCTTGTTAACCATTCCACAGCGGCTGGCTCGATCGAGAACCTGACACTCATTGGAACGGCCAGTATCAACGCCACGGGCAACTCCCTCAAGAATGTTCTAATAGGCAATGCGGCGGCAAATACCCTCGTGGGCGATGGAGGTTCCGATGATATTCGCGGGGAGGCAGGCAATGATATCCTGATCGGCGGTTCTCGTGCAGATAAGCTAAACGGAGGCACCGGCACGGATTCCGCGTCCTACTCTGACGCCGCAGTCGGGGTGACCGCAAGTCTCTCGAATGCGGCGTCGAATACCAATGATGCTGCCGGCGACACTTACACATCGATCGAGAACATCATTGGCTCACGCTTCAACGACAGACTTTTTGGCGACGCAGCAAGAAACAGGCTCACCGGCGGCAGCGGCAATGATTATATCGCTGGCGGCGCAGGTAAGGACGCGATAAAGGGCGAGAGCGGCAATGACAAGATAAATGGTGGTGTCGACGCCGACATTCTAGTTGGAGGAAGCGGCCAGGACGTCTTCGTCTTCACGTCAGCCCTCAGCGCTACGAACATCGATCTGATCTCCGATTTTAATGTCGCCGACGATGCCATTCAGCTCGATAATGCAGTCTTCACGAAACTAACGAGCACCGGGGCTCTTGCTAACTCGTTCTTTGCGGCGAACGCAACCGGAGTGGCAACAGACAGATACGACCGCGTCATCTACGAGACCAATACGGGAAAGCTGTTCTACGACGCGGATGGGAGTGGGAGTGGGAAGGCGATCCAGTTCGCAACGTTGACTGCAGGACTTTCGCTAACGTCCGCTGATTTTTTCATCATCTAAAAGACTTGCGGGCTACACAATGGCAATCGAAGACCACCCACAGCAGGGCGGACAGGTTGTCCAAATTTTGAACCAAGCGGGCGGCGTGGGCCGGAATCCTAAACGGAGACGTGCCGGAGCCTAGCTGCGTAGCGATGCCATTTAGCTGAAATGACAGGTTCTGCGCAGCAGCCCTTTGCGCACCTAGGGATTTCTCGACCTTGGCTCCGCTGTTTGCGGCGATATCGTTGGCGCGTTTTAATTTTTGCTCAACGCCGGCCGCATCGCCAGCGGACTTTGCTATTCTGGCCAATTGTTTTTGAAGCGCGTCTGCGTAGCTTCAATTGAAACTAGAGCACGTCCATTTTAATCCGGGTCGTATCCTGCTGCTGCGAAGTAGTTCGCACACTCTTGCGGTTCGAAGAGTTTGCCGATGTCGCCAACGGTGTTCCACAGGGCGTCGACGGAGCGTTCGGCCCTTGCCCGCAGAAGCGCCTTGAGCTTTGAAAAGGCGTTTTCGATCGGGTTGAAGTCAGGGCTGTAGGGCGGGAGATAGAGCAGCGTGCAGCCGGCAGTTTCTATGGCTTGTCGGATGCCATCTGCCTTGTGGGCCGGCAGGTTGTCCATGAAGACGATGTCGCCCGGCGTGAGCGTAGGCACGAGAACCTGCTCGACCTAGGCCCGGAAAGCCACTCCATTCATCGCCCCGTCAAGGACCATCGGCGCGGTCATGCCGGAGAGCCTGAGCGCCCCGGTGAACGTCGTAGTTTGCCAATGACCGTGCGGACGCCCGATCGGCAACGCTCTCCGCGCGGCGCGCGACCGCGAAGCCGGGACATCTTCGTGGAATGACGAGTCTCTGTCGCAATTTCTTGATGTCAGACTGAAATTTGTGCACTTATACAGGGGCCATTATCCTGAACCTGATCGGAAGCACGAAAATTGTTCGAGGGGATAAAGTCCGCCATTCATTGGCGGTTCGCCAAAAAACTGAGGAATTCAAATCCTGACAGAGCTGCAAGGCACTTGGTGCTGGCAGCTACAGGACGCGGGGCAGACGTTTCCAGAGCCAGGCGCGCTGTGGGATTCCTCGTGGCAGACAAAAGGTACTCGGACGCTCGCACGATTTGCCGGGAGCAGATATCGACAGGCGACCCATCCGGCTTTTGGCGGCATTACGAGAGCTTCGTTGACGAGCTCGCAAGCTCCTGCCGACACCAAGAAGTGTCTGGTTCGAAAATCAAGATCGCTCTGTTCAACGACACAGACTTCAGGGTCAATATCGGATGCCGGCTGACAAGCCAAGGGCTCAAGCAACAGATTCTAGATGCGTTCCCGGGCGCCGAGATCACATCCATCGGTTTCAATTTCTCAGCCTTCAGAAAGGAGTTCCCGAAGTCCGCATCCGCTGAAGGATATGGACTCTCGGACATTGAAACCCGGCTTTCTGCCGCATATGGCGAAGACGCTGTTGACCATATAGCGGCCGCCGATTTTGTGATCCTTCAGCCGGAGGGATCGTTGGACCACCGGACAACGGCAGAAGGGCTTGCAACTTTCTTCACTCCTATTCTTACCGCCAGGAAACTGAGGAAGCCATTTGCTGTATTGAACGGAACGATACCTATCTACGAAGGCGAACGATCGGACTATCTCACAGGGCTCTTTCGCGAACTCGGCCATGTAGCCGCACGCGACGAAATCTCGGCGGAGCATTACGGGATCGAATTTCTGGTGGATGCCGCATTCCTCCGAATATCGCCAGCACCTGTGGCCGAACGCGACGGTTGCCTGATAACCACCGGCGCCAGAAACAATGCCGAAGAAGATGTTGAAATCCTAAAGGCTGCACTGAAGGTCTGCGAGGCGCTGAAGCTTCGGCCCGTCGTTCTTACGCACGCAGTTGAACGCTTCTCACGATATGAGGCCGAGATCATTGGCCGTGGCGGCATTTTTGCTGAGACGGCCAGTATAGAATATGCTGCCGAGACGATCTCAAAATGCCGCCTGCACATCGGCGGGCGATATCATATGGGGATCTTCAGTATCCTCTGTAACGTTCCTTCTCTCCTCTTCGACGTTCAAACACACAAAAACCAGTGGCTAGAGCGCTACTCTCCTCTGATAACGCTTGTGCATCCGCACACGGACCTCGATGCCGCGGCGGCCGCGGTGCTGAGCAGTGGCGTATCGCAGGGACATCCGGGATCACCGGCCCCGGAGAAATACGTTCATTTCCTGAAACGCGCTATGGCTGAACAGCCGCTATAGTCGGTCCCCGTTCGATCAGACGCTGCTGCGGCGAGCGGCCAATGACAGCGGCGCGCGTTCCGAACTATCGCCATTGACGGTAATGCGACGCAGATAGCGGCCTACCCGCAATCGGCGAGATCGTGGTCGTCCGCCCCTCCACCGCCCAGTTCAGAATTGCATTTGCCTCGGCATGCATCTTTGCCCTGATCTCGGCCCGTTCCACTTCACTGGAGACGAATTGCAGAGGTATACGTTCAAGTGCGTTGAGTACGTCCTGCTTCAGGTCGGCATCGGGATCGTCCCTGAGCCTTTTGGTTGCAAGGACTTTCACCAGAAACTCAAGGGTCGCGACCCGCAAGCCGTCATCTTCGAAATGCAAACTTCCGCCCCCCGGTGATCGCACCTAGACCAGAGATTAACAGCGGCGATTGTCAGTGGCAATTCGGATTTACAGTATACGAAATATAAGAATGAACGCGGGGCAATATTCAAAGTTTCCTGGGTGACGGAGAACTGTCTCATGTGCGGACGAGTACCGGCCGCTGCCGGCTTAGCGATTCGAAACCTGGACACTCTCCCGCATTCTGCTCAACACCGGACCAAAGACTGCCGAGAGACTTTCCGCACCTTTCGCCGACAGGTGATCTCCGTCCTTGTAGAGAACGGTGCCCTCTCGTATGGCATGACATCTGGAGGCGTCGCAGATTGCGCGCATCGGATCGACGACCAAAGCTCCGCTCGATCTGGCCGCATCCGCCAAAACTCGCCGGGACAAGGCTTGCCGCCGGTTCGTGTATTCAAGAGAAGGAGCTATATCGAGCGAGCGTCCAGACGCAGCCGCTCGTGCGAGGGCCTCCGGAACGTCGAATCCCATCTCCGGCACATCCATCACCAGAACAGCCTTCGATCCCTGCCGAGCGAGCCTGGTCAAAGTCGCATCAAGTCCCTTCCTGACCGGAACAGACCAATCGGTCCGGGAGGGCACGACGCGAGGGTCAAAGAAAATCCCCTGACCCGGAAGCTCGTCTCGGTGGACGTACTTGGGCCAATAGCCCACCATGAAAACGAAGGCGAACTTTCTCTTCTCGATCAGCGACATCACTGCGGAATTGTGATCGATGCACCTCTTGACCGCCCCCGGAGGACCGAAATCCGTATCTGGCAAGGGCGGGCACGATCCACGCCCGACGAACATGCCCGATAAACCCATTTGGCGAGCGGCAATGTCAATAGCAGGAGCGATCGCAGCGGCATGAGAATCTCCCCACACGAGGAACCGCGGCTCGCCCGCAGTCTCGACTCCGACCCGGCAGATCTCACCTCTCCTTATCTGAACCGGTGTCAGACCTTCCCCATTTGAATCGGTGAAACACCGCTTGGAGGAGAATGGGCTCTCATCATAGGTGGCCTGGTAGAGCGTTCGGGCGTTTTCGGGCAATCTTTGGGGAATGCCTTCCAAATCATTGACGATGAAACCGAAGGCGACCGCAGAAGAAATAGCAGCGCTACTCACGCCGACAATTGCGACGCGCGAGGATGCCAGCACGCCATACCGCGCGGGCTGCTCTACGAACCTCCATGAAATGTATGCGAGCGCGAAGGACATCGCCACGGCGGTCAGCGCCCATCCGGTTGTCAGTTCATGGCCAAGGCCGTAGCGCAAGAACACGATTACGGGCCAATGCCAGAGGTAGAGGGAGTATGAGATGCGTCCGATGAAGACCGAAACGGGATTACCCAGAAAGCCCCCTATCGCTCCGCCTCGACAGTGTGCGTAGATCACCAGGGCCGTACCGAGGCAGGGCACTGCGGCATAAATACCGGGAAAGGGCGTATCGGGAGAATAGCCGAAAACCGCCAGGGAAACGGCCAGTAGCCCGAGTGCCGCCAATGCCTGCGAGCCGCGAGCCCCATAATTTGACGCAGGAGCAATGGCAACAAGGACCCCGATCAGCAACTCCCAAACGCGAAAATGCAGCAAGTAGAATGCTTTTTCGGGCGAGTGCACGATGCCCCAAGTGCTTGCCCCGAAGGACAAGAGCGCCAACGTCAAAACGATTGCGGGAATGTGCTTACGTGCGAATTTGAAGGCAAGGAAAACGGCGATGGGAAAAATCAGGTAAAACTGCTCTTCCACAGACAGGGACCAGGTATGAAGCAATGGCTTCATTTCTGACGAGAGATCGAAATAGCCGCTCTCGCTGCGGAACAGGATGTTCGAAGTGAATACGGCAGCAGCTTGTACGCTATCGCCGAAATACCGAAACTCCTGCGGCATCAGCAAAAACCATGCCGCAACGGCCGAAACGGCAATCATCGAGAACAATGCCGGGAAAATGCGTCTCATCCTCCGAACGTAGAACGCCCAAAAGCTGAAGCTGCCCCGCTCGAGGTCGGCCAGGATGATCCTGGCCATGAAATAGCCGGACAATACAAAAAAGACGTCGACCCCGACGAATCCGCCGGAGAACGAATTGAAGCCTGCGTGAAAGAGGAGCACAGGCAGGATCGCCACAGCTCGCAAACCGTCCAGGTCCGGGCGATACTCGAAGTCTCGGTGGATTACTGCCAAGCGCGTTCCCATTTTCGTGATGGACTGCCAACGCCAATGCGGCGTTTCAAGTCCACGTTAGATCGTACGGTTTGCTCCCTCGGAGGTCGGCTCGTCAACCTTCTCCGGGCGCACCATTTGACTTTAGGCAACGCCGGCACGCAGAAGATCGTGGACGTGCAAGATGCCCGACGGCCGGCCAAAATCATCGACCAGAAACAGCACCGTGATCTTTTGCGATTGCATCATTTCCATAGCCGCACTTGCCAGCATTCCAGTCGTAATCACGCGAGGCATATGCGACATCACGGTCTCGACCGTGAGGCGCAAAAGATCTTGTGACATATGGCGCCGCAAATCGCCGTCGGTAATGACACCGACAAGCTGACCGTCGCTACCAACGACGCCGACGACCCCGAAACCCTTCGAGGACATCTGGATGACCGCTTCGCTCATCGGACTGCCGATCGGCAAAAGTGGCACAGCCTCGCCCGAATGAGCCAGCTCATGGGCGAGCAGCAACTGCGAGCCGAGCTTGCCGCCCGGATGAAAGGTCTTGAAGTCCTCGGCCGAAAACCCCCTGCGCTCGAGCAAGGCTATTGCGAGAGCATCCCCCACCGCCAGCTGCAGCATTGCAGACGTGGTCGGGGCTAGACCATGAGGGCATGCCTCCGGCACTTTCGGCAGAACGAGCGGGATCGTGGAGTTGCGAGAGATTGTGCTGCCGGCATTCGAAGTGACGGAAATGACCGGAACGTTGAAGCGCTTGGCGTAAGTGAGGACGTTCCCGAGTTCGACGGTCTCACCGGACCATGAAAGCAGGATAAGCAGATCCTGCGCGGTGATCATGCCGAGATCGCCGTGACTTGCTTCCGTCGGATGCACGAAATAGGCGGATGTTCCGGTAGAAGCAAGCGTCGCGGCGATCTTGCGTCCGATGTGCCCGCTCTTGCCAACACCCGCGACAACGACCCGCCCCCGCTGGGAGGCGACGAGTTCGACGGCGTCGACAAAACTACGGCGCAAGGCCGCATCATCCGCCAGACAGGCCGCCAGGGCATTGATCCCGTCGGCGGCAGTGGCGATCGTACGACTGATCGACGCCAGTATTGGGTCACTTACAACCACGTTCATGTCTTGACTGCCCGTAATTATCGACGACCGGTGCTAAAGGCGTCGCTTACCGTTGAAGTCTTCGAAATCAAATCAAGATGGCTAAATTGTGCGATGCACGGGTATTTCCACGCTTTCTGAAGCGGGGCGACGGAGTATTGAAAGAATTGCAATACCGGCTTACCCCCTTCTAGACGAAGAACCGGCGGCGAATGGACACGTAGGTTGGCTTGTGCGAGACATAAGATGTCAGTCCCTTAAGTGAATCTCGCCTACCTACCTGGTCAATGGAATTCGCGATGACGATTGAACCCGAAGCGCTTGAAAAATTGCGAGAAAAGCACCGCCGCTGGCTCTCGCGACTTGGCATAATTGATAAGCCGTGGCTGATTCTCGGTTCGGCGCCCTCCCCCACGATTCCGCCGGACCTGATCGGATATTGCGCACGCGTCGACGTCAATAACGCTGGTAAGACGGCCAATGCACTGGGGCTCCCACCCGCCGATTTGACATTTCGAAAGCGGAAGAAGTCGTGGGAAGAGCATCCCTATGTTAGGACGAGGGGGCTTCTATGGCTTCATACAAAGTCTATCTGGGTGATGTACCTGAAACTTCTGGCAATGCCGCAAGTTCGCTACAAGAGCCTGATGCGCGCCACCAAAGCTGAGCGCGAAGCGATCGTCGAGGCCGTGAGCGGCGGACTTCCCCCCGATATTGGCGAAGTCGGCAAGGTGACGAACGGAGTTGCCGCCCTGTGCTACGCTCTTTTCATGGGAGTGCCGTCCGTGACACTGGCGGGGTTCTCAGTCACCAAGATGGGTCATTCCTACGACGACAAGGCGAGAATTCGGAGGCAGATTGCCGAAGACACCTTCGTTCTGACGCAGTTGAGAGATCGAGGAAACGTCTTCACGACCGAGTTGGAACTCTCCGAGCATATCGGCCTGCCTTTCATTCGCGATAAAGGCGACCTCGCCGTCAAGCCGGGCGCCCCGATCGGCCCGGATCGGCGTCAGCGGACGTCCGCCCAAACATAGGCAAACGTGTATACGTCGCCCGGGCGTCCGGCGTTGTAAGGAACCGAGACGATCGTCGGCTTCGAGCCGGCAATTGTTGCGGGCATGAGCTGCAGTAGAGCCGAGATGCGAGGCGGAATCTCTTCTCGCCCCCTGCCTTCGGCCGACCAGGCCGCCAAAATTCGGCCTGCCGGAAGACGTCTTTCCGCCTCCTGAGAGAGTCCCGCCAGGATGATCCGGGTGTCGGGAAACTGAATCCGGAGGTTACCCGCCACGATACTGTCGTCGACCACGATGGCGACCGGCGGCGGGCCGGGCTCAGCGCGCACAACCTGGGCGAAGCCGTTGAAGGGTGTATGTGCGAAGGAATAGTCGCCGATCATCGGGCCGACGAAAACCCTTGCCCAAAGCATCACGATTACGCCGACGGAGAGGACGCCCGCGATCGAAAGAAGTGCAGGCAGACGACGGGCAGGGTCCAGACGGGCGGCATCGATTTTCAGCGTTAGATAAAGTGGGAGAAGCGCAGTAAAAAGCGCCAACCACTTCGCACGGATGTGGGTCGCATCCATTGCAACGACGATAATCGCTATGATGAGGAAGCAGGCGAGAATCATCCTGCCGACGACCCTCGTCCACAGGCTCTCGGCGCGAAGGATCTTCCCGAGATCCGCGTAGAAGACCAATCCGAAGACGGCAAGGGTCAGCGCGACGCCCTTGAGGCTTGCAACTGCGAGCGAAACAAGCCCTTGGATCGCGTGCGGCAGCAGCGCGCTGTCCGCCCCCTCCTTCATTTCAGCGACAGTGACACCCGTGGCATGTCCAAGATTATTGACGACCCAATAGGCATGGGGTGCCACGATCACCGCGCAAACCGCAACTGAAGCAAGCACGC
The DNA here is from genome assembly GCF_036245905.1 of Sinorhizobium sp. KGO-5. Lineage (NCBI taxonomy): Bacteria > Pseudomonadati > Pseudomonadota > Alphaproteobacteria > Hyphomicrobiales > Rhizobiaceae > Sinorhizobium > Sinorhizobium sp. KGO-5. The sequence continues at coordinate 239,361 of NZ_BDIZ01000006.1, read as the reverse complement.
GCCAGTCGAACAGATATTTGCGCAGCTTTGCCTCGGGCAGGATGGCGAGCAGTGCCGCCGCGGGGAGGATAACGAAATTATATTTCGAAAGCGCCCCGAGCCCCACGGCAACGCCGACAAGTAGGTAATGGCCAAGGTTCGGGGGGGTCTTTAAGGCGCGGAAAAAGCCGTAGAGAAAAAGCGACACCGCAAAAAGCGCGGCGACGGTGTGCGACAAGTCGCGCTGTGACAGAAGGAAAACCGGTGGCAGTGTCAGGACGCCCAGCACCGCGACCGCCGGAGCGAGCCGACTGTTGGAGAGGACACCGGCCGTGAGCCCATAGAATAGAAGGAAGAGGAACAGAAAACCGTTCTTTACGATGGTCAGCGACGCGACGGAGATACCAAATAGGGCCACCACTCCATATTGAAGCCAGTTGTAGAAGGGTGGCTGCGCTCCGTATCCGAGCAGCAGATATTGTGAGAGCAGAGCTTGCTCGGACTCGTCGATCTCGAGCGAGTCCGGGCGCAGGATTTTCAAGATGATGCTGAGCAGGCAATAACCGGCAATCAGAACATATAAGAAATCCGGTCTTCGAACCAGGAGGCTGCGCATTCCTCTCCCCATCGTCCCTGCCTGTACTGGTGGCAATATCGCGGACCAGGGACAAGCTACTAGGCGAAGTTCGAGGGAATTGCCAGAGGCCCGATCGAGGACCGCGAACAACCAAACACATCGTTTCGCTTCATCACGACGAGACGGTGCGCCGGAAAGCGGTCGCTGCCGGCGAGAGAACGTTATCCGTTACACGAGGCTTCACGGCGCCGCCTTTTTTGGCTACACCTGAAAGCTGCTTATACGCAAATAGGTGAGTTTGAGTCGTTTCGCGGCTGCCAAGCACGCTTGAAGCCTACCTGTTATCGGAGGTTTAATGACGGAAAGTGCTCATATTTACATCGGCTTCGACAGCAAGGAAGTCGTCGCCTATCATGTTCTTTGCCAAAGTATTTTGGAAAAGAGCTCCATCCCGGTCACGTTCACACCGATATCCTTGAACAACGTCGACAGGATTTTTACGCGCGAGCGGAATCCTCTCCAATCTACAGAGTTTTCCTTTTCCAGATTCCTCGTGCCTTATCTAAGCCGCTATGAGGGTTGGTCTCTTTTCGCTGATTGCGACATGCTAATGCGGACTGATATCGCCCAGTTGTGGGAACTGAGAGACGATCGCTACGCAGCGATGTGCGTAAAGCACGACTACGTTCCGAAAGTCGAAACGAAGTTCCTGGGCCAGGTCCAAACGAAGTACGAAAAGAAGAACTGGTCGAGCGTGATCCTGTTCAACAATGCCAAGTGCCGAAAGCTCGATTTGGATTACGTCAATACTGCTACCGGGCTGGAGCTGCATCAGTTCAAGTGGCTGGATTCCGACGACCTGATCGGCGAACTGCCCGCGAGCTGGAACTGGCTCGTAAACGAGTATGAATATTCGCCGGATGCAAAGCTTGTCCATTTCACCGATGGCGGGCCTTACTTCGATGAGTACAAGAACGATGACTACGCCGAGGAATGGTTCGCTGCACGTGATCGTGTTCTTCATGTAACGCAGCGCTCGGCTTAATCGCTCGACACCCAATAAGCCATTTTCATCGGGGGCGGTTGCCCGTCACTTCGCCTCGTCCCTTGCCGATGCGCCGGCGATGCACTTTCGTCAGAGAACCACTTGGCGATGGAGCATCACTGGCGTTGAAGCATTACCGGGCGAAAGTTGAGTCGTAGCCGAACCCCATTCCGACAAGGGCCGAGACCGGCGAGTGGTTTACGACCTCGATGCCGCTTTCGGCGGCTATGCTGCGTGCCATGACCAAATGATCGACGATCCGCTTTTGGGCCGCGACGATTCCCGAATAGGCCTTGTCGGTTGTTTCGTAGTACCTCGGTTCATCGGCATTGCTGAGATCTATCCCCACAAAACCGATTGAGCGGGGCCTCCAGGCGACGGCAAACTGTGCGGCTGAAACCGCGACCGAGCCTGCCTGGAAAATGCCGGCCAAGGGGTCTTCGGAAAAGCCGACGTCGCCGTCCTCGCTCAGCCGCACATACGGCAGCTTGCGCAATTCCTCGGTGTCCCGACGTGCTACCCCGTACGGCTTTCGCACGTTATCGATCAATACGACCGGCCTGTCCCGCAGCCATGTGCCATCCAGCTCGCAGATCGCCCTTATGACGCTCACGGACAGCAGACAGACGCATCCGGCAGGAATCCGCTTCACGAGATCGAAGTGTCTCCATACGAACCGTTCGTCTTCGATTGCTATCGCCAGAGGCTTTGCTATCACGCTGGGGAAAAGGTGCAACGCGCCGTTCAAGAGAAGGCACGAAGACCCGTCTGCGCGGGTCAGATCGCATCGGGCGACCGAGGGGCCGGAGCCGACGATAAGCACGTTGGTCGGCCTTTCTTCCAAGGCGCGCGAGGGGCTCGTGAGACGTCCTACCAACTCGCCGCGATACTGGATCGTGCCCTCTCGATCAGCGCTTGCAAGTTCGAGCTTGAGTCCGGGAAACCAGTCCTGAACATGCGCCCTGGAACGACCCAGGAGAAGCCGAACGGCGATCTTGATGCAGGAACGTGAAAAGGGACGATTTGAAATCATTGATTTCTCTAACGCAGGCGTTGAGCGAGCAAAACGACGACATAAGGACAAATATGCACAGTACTAGCGGCTTGAACCGCTCCACAACGGAATGCCTAATTCTTCCGAAACCGGCGGATCCGCCGTGAAGATCGGGCGGCCCTCGCTAATGAGCTTCGAAACAAGGACTTTATCCATCTGAACATGAAGACGCGTCAAACCCGTTGAATTGTAGACGTGACCGCTTGAGTTCGGATTTATTCCCGTGATGATGACGGCGGGTGCTCCGTTGTAGAGGGCAAAAAGGACCGCGTTCATACCGTTTGAGCATTTTGAATCGGCGTCCATCTCGAGGGAGCGCAAGTCAGCCACACGATCCAGCAAGGCCATCCGCTCGTATCGATCAATGATTTCCAGCCGATCGTATTTGTAATCGAACGCTCGCAAACCTTCCTCCAGGCGCGCGCGATCGTCCTTGCGCCACAGAAATACGTAGAGCGTCCCTGTACGCTGCCCTTTCAGGACGCGCCTCACCTCGATCGCGTTGGGGGTGGTTCCTTCGACCTGGTTGAACATCATCATCGTGATGTCAGGCGCATCGACGCCCCACTTGCCGATGACCGATTGCGAGCCGTTCACGGTAATGATCCTGAAACTGTCGTCCAATCCCGCCGGCCTGTGGGAGACGGGCGCGGATCCGACAACCACGACGGGGCTGTCGAACCGAAACGGGGCAGCCGGCGGATCCGGGCGCAGTATACGGTACTTCAGATTTCGGTATATGCGCTTGCGCGCATCGGAGATCCACGACCCCATACATCCTCGCCAGAAATCGATATTAGAACTTTCGATGCTGCTATGCTTTGGTTTTCTTTAGAAACTTCGGCTTCAGCCGACGCAGGAATTCGTCAATGGACCGAAATGCGTTTGTCAGGGAAATCAATTTGTCCACTTGCGCATCGGTCTGGCTCAGACGCAGCGACAGGACTTCTGCGATCGTCGCGGAGATTTCGGCTGCGGGCAGCTCCGGGAAGCGGGAGGCAAGCGTCATGTAACTGTTGGCCGGCCTGGAGCCATGCATCGTCAGCTTGCCGACACGCGCGAAGAGGCGCAGGAAGACCTGCTCGAAAGTCCAGTCGTGGACGTTCACAACCCGCCACTTGTCGCTTCGCTTCGCCGAGAACCCTGCAAGAACAATTTCAGCCGGAAGCGACTGGTTCACGAGCCACAGGGCCATGGCGAAGCCGCTCGTGGCGACCTTGTCCTTCGGGTAAAAGTCTGCGCAGAAGCCGACCAGATCCAGGTGGCCGGTGGGCGTGCCCAGGTAATCCGCGCTTGTGTTCAGCCTCTCGATCTCCGCCAGGCGGATGTTCATGATGCCCAGGAACTTCTGGGACGCGAGCAGCTTGACGACGTCGGCGACCTCGTTTCGATATACGATGTTGGCGCCTCGTGGCTGAGCGCGCGATATCAGGAGGGAGTTGCCGGAAAATTGTTCATCGAGGATTTTGTAAATCTTGTTGAAGAACACGAAGAGGGCCGTCTCAGGGTATTCCTCCTGGAGTTCCTTCACGCTTACCTCGTCACTGTTGGCAACGAGGACAACGTGTGAAAACCTGGAAAACAGGGCCCGCCATTGCTCAGGCGTCGCCAAATTCTCCGTCGCTCCCGAAGCGGGAAAGTCCATGCCTGCTCGTCCCAACCCTGGCGTGCTTTGAGCCCGCGGCCTCTCGATGTTGCCAAGCCTGGATACCAAGTTCGGCTCCCACCCTCTATAAAGGCGATGTATTCGAAGTAGAAGCCACCGGCTCGATGTTTTTAAAACCAAGGGATGTAAATGTTCAAAATAAAGGCTGAGCGACATCTTACGAGAGAACTTGCGATCACTCCTCCGCCGGGCGACGGCGGCCGGCAAGGGATCGCGATCGTCGCCTGCGTGAAGAACGAAGCCAGCTACATCGAGGAATGGGTGCGTTTTCACCGAGGCGTCGGCGTTCGCCATTTCTGCCTCTACGATGACGGCTCGACCGATGGGACGTTCGATCTCCTCCACGGGGTGTTGGCCCGCGAGGAACTGACCGTCGTGCCCTGGAAGATGCGTATGCGGGACGAAAGAAGCGGTGAGTTCCTGAACGGGCAGACGATCGCTTTCGCCCATGCGATCCTGAATTTTGGCAGCCGTTTCGAGCGTATGGCGTTCATCGACGTCGATGAGTTTCTCCTGCCGAAAAACGGGCGAACACTGGAGGAAGCCTTGCGAGGAGCAGGTGACTTTCCCAACATCTCGTTGCCTTGGCACATGTTCGGCCATAGCGGTCATGTTTCGCGACCGGCAGGGCCTGTATGCCTCAACTATAAAATGCGCGTCTCCGACCCCATGCGACAGAGCCTCGACGCAAGCAACTTCAAATGCATCGTCGATCCGGTCGAAGTCACGAAAGTGGGCGTGCATCACTTCGAAACAAGGTCCCACGGCGACAGCACGGCGAATGATTCGGGGAAAGTGGCATCGCGACGAGGGCGGAAGGCTGCCGATTTTTACTCCGCCGCGTTCATTCAGCTCAATCACTATTATGCGAAATCGATGGAGGAGCTGAAGGAAAAGACGGAAAGAGGCTGGTCCTTCGACGGATCTGCAGAGAAATACCGGAACAAGGTCTCGGCCACGATCAAGTATATCGAAGCGAACGTTGTCGAAGACCGCAGCATGCTCGAATTCGTCGAAGAGAACGGGATCGATCTTGGCCGGTGATTTGAAGCCGCGCGAGGCGCGGGCGAAAGAAAACAAGCGTCACATCGGAGCTCACCTTTGCAAGACAACGACGATAGAATGGTGAAAACGCCCAGCACGAACTGTGTGTGGGCTGTGGCGGAAAGCAAGGCGGGAACGCTTACGCAGTGCCTCGGCGTTGGAAAGGAGTTCCATCAGGAACCGGTGGTAAAGCTGATCAGTCGGACTCGCGGCCTGAGAAAACTATTCGAACCCAGACTGTTTCGCAAAAGGGAACCGCGTCCCGAGCTCGTGATCTCCTGCGGTTTTCGCTCTGAACCGGCGGTCCTCGACATCAAAGCGGCCTATGGCGGCAAGCCTCTCACCGTCCATCTCCAACGCCCGCGCATCGATGGATATGATCTCGTTTTCGTCTCTCGTCACGATTGGGTCGAGGAATTGGACCGGCGACCGAACTATCATTCGATGGTCGGAGTACCGCATCAGATTACCTGGGCACGGCTCGCGCCTCTTAGGGATGCTGCGCGCAGACGATTGTCGCCAGACGGGCGCCCAATAGTTGCCGTCTTCGTAGGCGGCTCAAATGGCGCGTATGTTTACGACGACAGGACCCACCAAAACATCAAGGGCGCTATCGAACAATTGGAGAAACAGGGCTGGCGCATCGTTGTGTCGGTCTCACGTAGATCTGAAGACCACACGCAGCAGGCCCTGTCGACACTCAACAGCGAAAGCATCGCGGTCTGGGACAGGCGAAGCGAGAACCCCTACCTCGACTATATGGCGGCCGCCGACGCGTTCGTCATCGCAAAGGACTCGATCACGATGCCTTGCGAGGCCCTGGCGACGGGCAAGCCGGTCTTTACACTCGACTTAACCCCCGTCGCGGGTCCGCGGCTGGACAAGTTCGAGCGCTATCACCGGGACCTGCATGAAACTCTGCAGCTGACCCGGCCGTTCGAGGGGAAGATTGAACCCTACAGCTACGAACCACTGGATGAAACGCGCCGCATCGCCTCGGTAATTCGTTCCCAGCTCAACCGCCCGTGAGTTCCTAAGTGGGGCCGCACGATTATTCGCGCCAGTGCTCCGCCACCCAAGGCGTCGGACGGATATAGTGTCGCAAGTACTGTAGCGATCCTTTGTTCTTCCTTTGCTTCGCATCGAGGACTCCCGCTATGTGTTTGAACGCCGTCCTGCGGGGACCCTTTGTTCCGTATCGGCCATCTATCGCGTGCTGCGGGTGCAGACCGCGCGGAAAAATCACGACACGTGCATCATGTGGCAGGCGTGGCGCAAAGAAATAGTTGAGCGGAAATGGCCAGCGGCAGTCCTGGCGAAAATGGAGAACCCATTTTCGTGGAAAAAACGTTATCCCACCGGGGGCGTTGCGGCTTACGAAGCGCTGCTCGTACCGGTACTCGTCGGCCACGCCCTGTGGGTCGGATCGGAACTTGTCCTGCAGCGGCACGAGTTTCCCAACGGGAAAGCGGAAGAGGGAAGTTTGCCCGAGACGCTCGAAGGGTGTGGTTTGGTTTCTCGACAGTATTATGTCATCCGCCTCCCCTATCTCGAAGAATGCATCCAGCGATGACACGATCACGAGATCCAGATCGAGAAAAAGCACCGGGCCCTTCAGATTTCCCAAGGTCGGCCCCCAGAGCCGCGCCTTGGGCCATATGCCTCTCGTGTTCGTCGGCATACTCTCCACGTCGAGTGGAGGCAAGTCTTCGCAAAGTATTGCGGGGTTCAGACCTGCGCGATTATCGGTAAAACAGGTGAAGGTAAAAGGCGGCGTGATGTTGCGAGCAACCATCGCGTACAGCCTGTTAATAAAGGGAGCCCCATATTTTGTGCCCCAATTGATGCAGATGACTTGCTTGACGCCGCCACTTGCTGCCAAAACGCTTGTAGTCATTTGCTCCGTTCCCAGTTGCTGCACATGTCCTGCAGCCGTCGATCCTCAATCCGCTCGCAGGCGTGCCGAACTGGGCACAAAGAGTGAATAAGCGCGACCATCGTGACCCTATTACTTGCAAGCCGCGCCTTCGCCAAGGCGCTGGCAGCTCGAAATTCGCCAATACATCCACGCAGAAGTGACGAGCAGCTGCCGCGCCTGGTTCAATGTTCACAAGTGATTTCTCGCCGTCAGCGCGCGCGTTGCACCAAATGGTACTGTCCAGTTTGTGGCTGGAAATCGACGCTGGAGTGTCCAATCTCAGCTCCGTCGAGTTCACCGGAAAGCCGCCTTGACGCTTTTGGAGCAGCGGCTCGCGACCGGCTGTGGACCTGTTTAACGGCCGCTTTGGGGCACAGCGTTACCTGCAATCGGCCGCATTGCATCGAGTTTCCTTTCCTTGGCTCGCCGGTTCTGGTTCTGGCCACCATCATCAGGGGTGCACAGACAGAATTGTAGGGCACCCTTGACCTTGCCATCGTTGGAATCTCCACATTCACTCAAGTCAGATCAAAGGAGACTTTCGATGCTTCACCTCATCGTAGAAGACATGACCTGCGGACATTGCGCCGCCACGGTCGAGAAGGCCGTCAAAGCCGCCGACCCGCAGGCCAAGGTGGCCGTCAATCTCGAGGCGAAAACCGCCTCGATCGAATCCGGGATCGGATCCGATGTATTCATCGCTGCGATTGAAGGCGCTGGTTACCGGGCGTCCTTCAAGAAGTCCTGCTGCAGCCACGTCGATTGATATCCAAGGCAACCGAAACAATCGAAACGCGGCTGTGACGGAATTCCAAGCACGCCCCGTCCCGCGTGAACTGCCTCGGCTGGGCGAGAGCGAAAGGTCGCGGATCTGGTGGAGATCGCTACGACATGCCGAAAGGTTGGCAACCTCCAACGTTCGCCATCTCTCCGGTCGAGAAATCCCGGCAGAGTGCCCAGAGATATTTGCATGGAATGACGAGGGCTTGGAAGAAAAAGGCTCCACAACGGGAGCCTTGTCATGTGATTGAATTTTCGATTTGATCGATACCGGCAACACAGGGGCAGCTCAATGACTTACCTCGAAGAAGAGTCAGAACGCGGAATTCAGCTCTTTATGGCTGAATACGCGGTGAACCGGGAAGAAGCCCTTCGTCTCATCGTTCGAGACTGGTTAGGCAGTCACGGTTATCTCGCCTTAATCGAAGACGAATCAGAACTCGGTGAAGATACCGCAATCAAGGACACGGCGACGCTTGGCGGGGCCTAGAGCAGCGAGGCGCCTTTTCCCCGCCACTCCTGTATGTGGTGGAAGCACCTTGTCTCTCCCATCCGGAGGTCTATTTCGTGTCGGCGGGAACGCGCGTCGCTGGCATTTGGCAGCTGACTGGGAGAAAAGGCAGATGAACCTTTCCGTGCGCCTTACACTTCTCAGCCTCGCCTGGGCGATGGTCGGGCTCGGCATTGCCGGAATCTTTCTCCCGTTGCTGCCGACGACGCCTTTCCTCCTCCTGGCGGTGTGGTTGTTTTCGCGTTCCTCGCCGCGCCTCGCGAAATGGCTGATGGACCACCCGTTGTTCGGGCCGCCATTACGTGACTGGCAGGAAGAAGGAGCAATATCACGTCGCGCCAAGTTATCTGCAATTTTGCTGATGAGTTTGGCATGGTGGGTTGCGTTCGAACCACCGGCAGTCGCTTTGCTCGTGGTTGCGGGGATCATGTTCACCTGCGGTGCCTTCATCGTGTCCCGTCCAGAACCGCCAAATAAGCGATGAGATGAGCAGCAAGTCCGTCGCGCTACTTCTTTCGACACGTCCTCTTGTGGGCGATGCGGAGTAGGGATGCGTGCCGGCCAGCAGTGGTGAACGAGCAGAAGGTCAGTTCGGGAAATATCTCGGGACTCTGTCACTCGGATTTGCATTTGGACGTTCTGGGGTCGGGACCAAACACCGCCTCGTCCTCTTTCGCGGCCGTTCCCACCAACCGTTCCGTCCGACAGCGTACCGAGGCTCGCGTTTCTCCAGATGGGGCGTATACTATCTCCATCATCGGCCATTTCAACGGGCCCCGACGGCGGGGAGATCATTGCGCTTTCGTCCCGATGGTGGAGAATGCGCCATGCACGCCGATATAACTTTCCACGTCAATCCAATCAGTCCTTATGACCTCAACGTGATCGATGCCGTCTTTCGGGCCGAGTCACGCAAACGAAAGCTGTCCCGCTGCACCGAAGAAGCAGAAGAACTCCCTGCGAGGCTGATCAGTCTCTTTCAGGCGGTCGACGGGATGCTCATGAACTCTCGGCCGCTGTGGCAGAGGCCAAAACGACTGGCAATGGCTGCACAAAAGGGCTAGCACGCCGAAGTATCATGCGACCCCTCGCCGTCTATCACCCTCGATCGGTGGCATGAACACGACCGCCACCCTCCTTGATCCGCACCGAGGGCAGCGAAGGCGACTGGCGAGGATTGCCAGCGGAAAGTCCCGTCCGCGCGTCGCAACCAGCGTCAGCATATCGAGATCATAGATCCACGTGCACTGGCGAACAGACTTCGTGCCCTCGCGGTTGCCGAATGCACATCGCGCTTTAAGTTGCCAACCAAGGCTGAATGCTTCGCCAATTGTCTCGACCATGGCGATGAGATAATGCAAGAACAAAAGAAGAACAATCAACCGATGCTCGAACTCCCCAAAATTGGGGCGGCGACCACAGGAGATCGTCCATTGAGTGACGAACTAGGCGCGAAGCCTCACTACGAACCCGGGGCGTATGTCCACTACTGCGAGCATCCGGGCTGCACCAGATGGGGCAGCTTCGGCTTCGCCATCGGTCGGGCGGAGCCGCACTGGTTCTGCTCCGAGCATCGGTTGGAATGGAAGTTGCCGCATGAGGCACAGCCGCGGCATTGACCTTCGCCGCAAGCGACCCCGCCACCACCATCCCGTGGCTCGTGGCGGGGTCTGCTCTAAATTGTTGCTGAAAACCTAGCTTGTTACCTTTCGTGCTCCAGCGCGCTGCGAGCACATACAGTATTTGCCAAGCGGCGTTTCCCGTCCAGAAAGACGTCCGGATTAATTCGAAAGGCTGAGACTGCCTTAATCGCTCTACGAACATGAAGGAAATGGGCCGCTCACAGTTCGGCAATGTTGGGAACTTCGCTCCTGGTGGCGTGTTGACCTGCCGAGGAAGTAGGTAATGAGCTCGATCAATCTTACTGGCATCCTAATTCTGCTTATCGTCATTGCGCTATTCGTTTTTGCATGGATCGCAATTTAGGGCGTAGCCATTTCCTCGAACGGCGCATACAGGAGTTTCCCGCTGCGAACACGGACGGCGGCGTTCACAAGCGGACGGCCATGGCTGGGAGCGTAGCGAACAAGACTAATGGGTGGGCGGACTAAGGCCGATTGGTGAATGGCTGCAGGAAACTGATTGTGGTTTCCTGATCCCCAGCCGCCAGCACCCATCACTCCCAGGCGGTCAGAGGTTTGCCGTTGCCGGAGAAAGCGGCAGACCTCGGTCTTTGGCGATCAACCCGAAAGGGTCCGCACGCGGCGCCGCTCCCCTTAGCCCTCTCCGTCTCGCCCCATTAATGGCTAATATTGACCAGCGGTACTGATTGCCCTTGGTGATGGGCCGGGGACTGAACTGACGACGTTAGATTGGCGGGGACATCCAGCGTCACGCTACCGACGGTAGGGTGAACGCCAGGTCATATATCTCGGATCACACTCGACCGAAGGTGACCGGCTGACGACCGCTGTAACTACAAGCCGCCCAAAGACGCACAACGGCATCACGTCGGTTTTCGGAGTCGATAACGTCACCATAAAATCCCGATGGCGGCGTTTCCGAAGACAGCATCTTGGCGAAAGGGACGTCGCCGCAAGCACCTGGCATCAACTTCACTGCAGATCTTTCTCGCGTCAGCTACTAATCGCAGCCAGCACGATCAGGCAATAAGTATTACTTAGTTATTTCTTGCTTTATTAGACTTAAGTAGCATAGGCTAACCTCCTTGGCTTTGGGAGGAGCAAGATGGTAGAACGCGTTGAAGCCGATAAGATTTCTAAGCAAACTACTACTAAGGTATGGAACATACACGCTTTTTGCCGGCGGCAACGCTTGCCTCAAGAGGAGGAGAAGCGCTTGACCAGCCTTTTTGGCGATTTCGCGGAGGCTTCGGAGTTGCTTCACAATGCCAAGCGCGCGCCGAGGTGGCGGTACTGAGTTGCCGATCACGCCGGGCTGATCCTTCCACAGCCGTTTCGTATCCTTGCCGGTGACACGAATGGTCCCGCCACGGCCGTTGACGGGGAAGCCGGTGTTTGGATTGCTGAGCGACCGGAGGAAGCGCATGCGCTCATCGCAGGCACGGATGAGCGTGCTGACGCCGCCCTCGAATTTCCTCATGGCCGCAAGCGTCTGCTCGCCGATATGGCCGTCCTCGCGGGCGCCGACGACCTTCTGCAGTGACTTCACCGCGCGCCGGTCCGGAGTTCACGGCGAAATCGAAGATGGCTAATCCAGCCCGGGCGGAAGGAGATCCCCGCGGCACTGTAGCCAGAACGAACGCTGGTAGATGTCGACGGCCTTCTTGCGGCTAATCCCCTTCACCTGGTCGGCCGTCACCGACTTCAGCCCGCGGTGCGCCGCCGGCGTTCTATGCGTCACGCCATATTTAGTCGAACCGCCGCGGTCCGTGCTGCGATTCGAATAGCCGCCCTCATCCGCGAACACGAGTTCGAGGGCGACGGGAAGAGTTTCCTGAGCCATATGTCACCTTCAATTATGGGAGTGGGGGAAGGGATTCCGCTCCCGCGGAGTCCGAAGTTTTGTGACTAAGCGCCTGTTACTAAAAGTTGTTTTTAATAGGCGTGGAACTACTTCTCTGCTGCCGCGTTGATGATCACTGCTTTTTTAGGTTCGCGGGAGTGACAATGGATGCGCAGAAAACAGGAATGACCCGGTTGCTTTTAGCGGCGCCGGAGTTGCGTGACAACGTTTGGATGACCCGAGATGTCGCGTTTCTTAAGCTCTGCGCTGTCTACGAGGACGCTTGTCTGCGTCGGGACGTGCTTCGATGCTCATCCCAGAAAGACGACCACGCTCTGCTCAAATCCGAGAGGAAGTGCAAGAGCTTGGAGGCTGCCGCGCTAGCCTATGTTCGCGAGCATCAGAAATTCTCTGGCATAGTGTGAACGCGGCGTCAGAGTAACGTCGTGACCATCAGCACTCCGACAAGAGCGACTGGGCAAACGCCGCGATCCACTCTATGATCTTGACGCGTTCGGCAGGACGCATCGTAATCCTCCTTTGCCGCGCCCCTGGTACGGAAACGTTCCTCAAAGAGGAACGTTGCATCACGACCATTCGAATGCCGGCAACTCCGCGATGAACGCTTCTACGCTCAGGCCGCGAAGCGGTTGCACGTTCGTCAGGAGAGCCGAGCGCAACCAAGCGCCGCTGCAGAGACTGCACCGTCGTGTTCATCGTATCCTGTCCTTCGGGAGTTTTAGCAGTCGAACGCCGCCGCCCGCATGGCGTCGATCTGCTCGTCGGCGAGTCCGAGCGTAGCGCCCACCCGCCCACCATGGCAATAAGCGGGTGCGTGCGCTTGTATTCACAGCCCGGGCCCAATGTGGCGAATCCCATCTCTGACGAAGACACGGAACGCATCGCTCGCCGTCTTCATCAATTCGCCGAAAGTCGGACGAATCTCTTGTTTGTTGTCGTCTGCAGAGCCACGCCAGTTTCTGCTGGGAAGCGCTGCCGCGAACGCCTTCGCGAGATCAGCTAGGTTGTCAAAAGCCATCTCGGCGAAGGGAGCTTGCCGTTATAGCGAGGTGGCGAGGTTTGCGGGGCGGCAGGCCCTTGGGACTCCGGGTATCGTTGGTGCATCTGGCGGGATGCGGACGTTGCCGGCCGTTCGCAGTTTGCCGGCAACGAATTCATGTCCGGCATATGGGTCCCGGAGGTCCGGAAAGGTGAATCGTCTTTCGACGAGGGTTGGCCAGAGCGTTTCGTGGATGTTCCCGATGCGCCCGCGAACCCTTGCGCGGCTTGGACGTCTCAAACCATCCCCCAAGATCTCATTCGACCTGCTCTTCGCCTAAAATCATCGCCGGAATATCTGTCACCCGAGGAGCTCAAGTACCTCGGGGAAACGCGGATGACTACGGATCGGGTCGAGATCCGAGTCGTATTTCACCCACCTCTTTGTTTCGTGGGTGGCCCCCGGGAGAAGCTCGACTAGCAAGTCGATCGCCCGATCAGGTTCGCCCTGGAGCGAGTAAAAGCAAGCCACATTATATTTGGCCAGGCGATCGTCGGGATCGATCGCCAAAGCTCGTCCCGCCCATTCCTTAGCGCGATCAAGCTCACCAAGCGCCGCAAGCCCCACAGCCCCCAAATAGGCGGGTCTTGGATTTTCCGGCCGCATCATGAGCTCACGTTCGGCGCGCGCGACGCCTTCCCGCGCCGCGGTATTCATTTCCTGCTCGCGCCCGAGCGAGCGGAGAACGTTAATGAGCACAAGTAAGGCCTGATAATCGTCAGGTTTGATGTCTGCGGCGCGCTGGAAAAGCCTGGCCGCTTCGTCCAGTTTACCCTGGGTGAAACAAGCGCGGGCATAGAAATAATGGGCCTCAAACAGATCGGGATCGAGGGCGATGGCCTGATCGAACTCCGCCATCGCTTCCGAATGTCGCTCGCGAAGCGACAGGGCGAGGCCGAGTGAAGCGTGCGCTTCTGCGAGACCGCTCTCAAGATCCAGCGCCTTTGCGCTGGTGGCCAAAATGCCGTCGATCGACACGTCAGCGTTGTAGTGTAGGAAGAGGAAGGAGTCGCAATCAGCAATTCCGGCGTAGGCCCGTGCATAAAGCGGGTCGAGTGCGACCGCCATGGCGAACATTCGCTTCGCCAGAACGTAATGCGACTTTGAGTGCCAGTGCAGAAATTGCCGCCCTCTAAGGTAATACGCATAGGCCTCGAAGTTCCCGGTGGGCACTCGACCGATGTCCTTCTTTTCCTCTGGAAGCAGCTTGACCTTCAAGTGGTCTACAATGGTATGGGTGATCTCGTCTTGAAGGGCGAAGATTTCGGTGAGATCCCAGTCGTAGCGATCGGCCCAGAGATGACCACCGCCCTTCCCCTCGACGAGTTGCGCGGTGACGCGCACACGAGAGCCGACCCTCCGCACGCTTCCTTCCAGGATATAGCCGACCCTGAGATCCTGGCTCACCTGCTGCACCTTCACCGGCTTATTCTTGTAGGTATATGCCGTATTGCGGGCGACAACGAACAGGCCGGAGATTTTCGACAGGTCGGTGATGATGTCCTCCGTGATCCCGTCGCTGAAATATTCTTGCTCAGGGTCGCCGCTTATATTGTTGAAGGGCAGCACCGCGATGGACGGCTTCTCGATCTCCCAAGAGTCTTGGCTGCCTGGATCCGAGCCGACCGTTTTTTGAGCCGCCGGGAAATCCAGAGAAATGCTGTAGGCGCGCACTGGCCGGTCGATGTTCTTGAGCGCCTGCTCGCCCATGTCCTCAAATCGAAGATCCAGCCTGTTGCCGACGTTATCTCGCACGGCCGCAGATACGGCGATACCGCCCGGCGCCGCAATTTTTTCGAGGCGCACAGCCACGTTGACACCGTCCCCGAAAATGTCGTCGCTTTCAACGATCACGTCGCCAAGATTGATGCCCATGCGAAGCTCGATCCGGCTTGGCCGCGGCACATCCGCATTGCGCTCTAGCATACACCGCTGGACCGTGGCAGCGCAGGTGACTGCATTCACGACGCTTGGAAACTCCGCCAGGAATCCATCGCCGGTGAGCTTGACGATACGCCCCTCATACTCGGCGATCTTGGGGTCGATTAGGTCCTTTCGGTGCGATTTCCATGCCGCATGAGTACCTGCCTCATCCCGGGCCATGAGGCGGCTGTAGGTCACTACGTCTGCGGCAAGGATGGCCGTCAGACGTCTGTGCATGGTCGGATCGTCCATGTGACCACCCAGTTTTCGTGTACTGCCACGCTCGGGGTGCCATGTCCCAGGCCAAAGGCGATTATACTCCAGCGGCTAGTGAATGTCTCTGTCAGGCGAGGCGAAAACGGTCGAACTTGCGCTTCAAATCAGCCAAGCCGCGCAACAGAAATGACGTGCGCCTCTTAGCTCTTCGCACCTCGAAGGCAATGATAGACGCGCTGGAACGATTGAGAGGGAACTCGGTTAGGCCCCCCAAAAGAACAGGAATATCAACATGGCCGCGACATGGGATGAATGCGTAATCGTTGAAATTCCCAATCTCGATGGTGTCCAGATCGTGTGGTCGCCCACGTGTGCAGCTCGCCTGCTTAGCGAAAACTGGCCGAAAATGGACGGAAGCACATACGCTGCTGCTTTGAACGCCTGCACAGACGCGATGCTTGGTGCCGCCCCTGCCGCGCCGGCACGAGACGCTTTCATAGCAGCGATTGAAGAGGCGAAGCTCAAGACCTTCAGCTGAGGTCACGCGGGTCCCACCCTTTGCAGAGAGCTGCGAGGGCACCAACATGGCGACACAGCTTGTCTTCGGCCCTCTATCATGGCTCGAGCGCTCCGATCTTGGGCCGTGGGCTCGACCTTCGCGCTCCTGGCTCCAGCCCCTCGATGATGGCGACGTCGCTCTATGCTGCCTCCTGCGGATTATTAGAGGGTCGCACTCTACGTCGCAATCACCCGTCTTCGCGGCTGCTGTAAACTCTCGAGCGAATGATCGATGTGCCCGGCGCACCAATCGATCGGCCTTGCCAGAACAGGCGAAAGCCGAGCGGCCATAAGCCGCGCGGCTGCATCGGCAGCTTCCGGGGTCTCAATCACACGTCTGCCGATCGGATCGCTGACCCTGCCATGTGCACATCACATGCAAATGGAACGGCTTCTGCAGATTGGATTCTCGCTGACTGGATCAGCCGGCTCGGACCGTGGCCTTGCCCTCCTCCACCAGCCGTGTCGCCGCGTCTTCGATCGATATCCGCTCGAAGGCGAGCTCGTCGGCAATCGGGCGCAGCACGCGCTGGTCGAATTCGGTCGATCCGAGCGGCGCCGGCGAAGGATATCCGCCCACCTGATCCTTGAGGGCATTGATGTATTTCACCGTTTCCGTCTCCGTCGGGTTGAGCGAAGGCAGGATGGCTTCGCGAACCGTCGGCGACATGGGTACCCCGCGCTCGACGCCGAGGATCTTGCCGGCCTCGACATCATTGACGAAGAAGTTGATGAATTTGGCTGCCGCTTCCCCGTTTTCCGTCGACGCGCCGATGCTCCAGATCAGCGCCGGGCGATAGTAATGGCCGGACGGGCCGCCCTTTTCGGCACGTGGCAGCATGCCGATGCCGAGCTTGCTTTTCATGATGAGCTGGTAGCCGACCATCTGGTTGGAATAGGCCATGCCCATGGCCGAGTAGCCGAGCGCCAGGCAATTGGTGTCGATCGTGTTCTGGTCGAGCGTCTGTATATCGGCGCCGACGGTGCCGCCGCGCTTGCGCAGTTCCTCCCAATAGGCATACCACTCCTTCGCCTCCTCGACGCCGAATCCAAGGCCGGTATCGGTGTAGAGGCTGCTGCCACGCTGGCGGAGCCAGGCGTCGAAAACATAGGCATAGCGGGCTCCATAGGGCCCGCCCCGGACATTCTTCTTGCCGGCCGCCTTGGTCATCTCGACGGCGATGTCCGCATATTCCGCCCAGGTGGTGTCGATCCCGGGCGGCGTGATGCCGGCTTTAGCGAAGGCATCGGCGTCGTAGAACAGCGCGAAGGAATTGAGGCCGAGGCCGATACCCCAGAGCTTTCCGTCCACCGTGGTCAGCTTCAGCACGTCCTTGCCGAAGGCGTCGACTTCGAGCGCCGAAGGGATGAAGGGGTCGAGCGCCATGCAGGCGCCGCGCTTGGAATAATCGGAAATCGTGCTGGGCTCGAGCTGGAAGATATCGGCAATGGCGCGGCCGGCCATCTGCGTGGCGAGCTTCGTCCAGTACCCGTCTCCGCTCAAGCTCTCGCCGACGATCCTGATATCCGGGTTCTTCTCCTCGAAAAGCTTGGCGACCGCTAATGTCCGTTTCGAGCGGTCGTTCGATCCCCACCACATCGCGCGCAACTGCACGCTTTCGGCGGCAAAGCCGGAACGGGAACCGAGGGCGATACCCGTCGCCGCGCCAGCCGCGCCGACCATGAAACCGCGTCTGTTGAGTAGCATGCCAGTCCTCCCCTGTGCTGCCCTGCCCGGCGCTCTCCTCCGGCGCCTGCAGGTTTCTATCAACGCAAGAGCTTATGCAAAAATCGTCCATGCGCAATATTTCTTTTCGATCTTGCAAATTTGCGTTGATTGCGCAATGTTTGCACCATGATCGAAAGACCCTCCCGAAGACTCCGTCAAGCCGACATTGCCGCACAAGCAGGCGTTTCCGTCTCCACCGTCTCACGCGTCCTCGCGAATGAGCCCGGCATCAGCGAGGATGTCCGGGTGCAGATCCTCAAGGTCGCCAACGACCTCGGCTACCCTCTCAAAGCCGGTGCCGCGGCAGGCCCTCGCACGCTGGCGCTGATCGCAAGCAACGGCGTTACCGGCAATCTGAGCGCATTTTACCAGGGCATTGTCGATGGCCTGCGCTCCGAGGCGGCCGAGCAGGGCATGTCCTTCGACATCCGCCTCGTGAACGAGGCGAAGGCGACGCCGCAAGCCGTTGGCGGACATATGCAATCGGTCGGTGCGCAAGGGCTTTTCCTGGTCGGCATAGATCCCTGCGAGGCTCTTGCGGAATGGCTCGTGGAAAGCCGGACCCCCATCGTCCTCGTCAACGGCGTCGATCCGCAATTGCGCTTCGACGGTGTCTCGCCACCGAACTTCTTCGGCGCCTTCGCGGCGACACGGATGCTCCTGGACGCCGGCCACCGGCGTATCCTCCACCTGACCGGATCGCATCGACATACGATCCGCGAGCGCGTGCGCGGCTTCGAAGCGGCCGTCGCCTCCGTGGATGGCGGCGATGCGCGTATCATCCGCCTGCCGTTCGCGAACAACTCCAGCGCCGAAGCCCACGCGGCAACGCTCGCCGCTCTTGCCGAGGACGAGGGTTTCACCGCGGCTTTCTGCATGAACGACTTCATCGCCGTCGGCGTTCTCGAGGCGGTGACCGAACTCGGCCGGCGCGTACCGGACGATTTCGCGATCATCGGTTTCGACGATCTGCCCTGCGCCGACATGGCCAATCCGCGCCTATCGACGATGCGCGTCGACCGCGCAGCGCTCGGCCGCGAAGCGGTCGCTATGATGCAGTTTCGCTTCCGTCATCCGGACGTGCCCGCCCGGCATGTCACTCACGCCGTCGTCCCGGTGCCCGGCGGCACAATTGCCACGAAAGACACCCCATGACCTATGATCCCGCCAGCGCCAACCCGCTTGCCGGAAATCCGCTCGAGACACGCGGCGACATGCAGCGCGCGCTGCTCGATCTCTTCGATCCGCTGGTCCCCTGTTTCTCCAGAGGAAATGCGCGGGTCCGTCTCGACGCCGCCGCGGCTCATTTCGACCGGGCCGCTGCCGATCTGGAAGGCTTTGCGCGGCCTCTCTGGGGTCTTGCTCCCTTTGCCGCAGGCGGCGGAAGTTTCGCGCATTGGGACCGTTATGCGGAAGGGATCGCCAACGGCACCGACCCTGAACATCCGGAATATTGGGGACAAGTGAACGGCCGGGACCAGCGCATGGTCGAGCTTGCCGCCCTCGGCTTCGCCCTGGCGCTGGCGCCGGAGAAACTGTGGGATCCCTTGAGCGGGCGTGCAAGAGACAATCTTGTCTCTTATCTCCTCCATGCCCGCAAGTTCGACTACGCCGACAACAACTGGAAGTTCTTTCGCGTTTTCGTCGACATCGCTCTCGATCGCCTCGGCATCGAGCACGATCGCAGCCTGACAAAGGCCTATCTCGCCGAACTGGACGGCTTCTATATCGGGGACGGCTGGTATCGCGACGGCAATGTGCGGCGCGTCGACCACTACATCGCCTTTGCCATGCACTTCTACGGGCTGATCTATGCGCGCCTCGTCGAAGACGACCATGCGAAACGATATCGCGAGCGGGCGGTCGCCTTCGCCCGGGATTTCCGCCACTGGTTCGCCGAAGACGGAGCGACCCTCCCCTTCGGCCGTAGTCTCACCTATCGCTTCGCCTGCGCCGGCTTCTGGGCAGCACTGGCCTTTGCCGACCTCGAGGCGCTGCCCTGGGGCGAGATCAAGGGGCTCTGCCTCCGCCATCTCAGATGGTGGGCAGACAAGCCGATAGCGGATCGGGACGGCGTTCTCTCCATCGGTTACGGCTATCCGAACCTCCTGATGTCGGAAAACTACAATTCGGCCGGTTCGCCCTATTGGGCCTTCAAGGCCTTCCTGCCGCTTGGCGTCGGCGAAGACCATCCCTTCTGGACGAGCGCGGAAGAACCGCTGCGGCCACTGGCCGAACCGGTTGCCCTTCGCCATCCGGGCATGGTCATGATGCCGGTCGGAGGGGACGTGGTGGCGCTTTCCTCCGGCCAGGAAAACCGCCAGGTGCGCTTCGGCTCGGAGAAATACGCGAAATTCGCCTATTCGACGCGATACGCCTTCAGCGTCGAGAGCGACGAACGGGCATTTGCCGGCGGCGCCTTCGATTCGATGCTGGCATTTAGCGACGACGGCATTCATTACCGGGTGCGCGAGGCCAATGAGGTGGTGCGGCTTGCGGACGATGTGCTGTTTTCAAAATGGTCCCCCTGGCCGGACGTCGATGTCGAAACCTGGCTTGTTCCCGCTTCGCCCTGGCACGTGCGCGTGCACCGGATCACGACGCCCCGGCCCTTGCAGACTGCTGAAGGCGGCTTCGCCATTCCCCGACGGGATTTTGAGGCCGACACGCTCACCGCCGCGGAAGCGACGGCCCACGCAATCGGCGCGGAAGATTTCAGCGGGATCCGCGATCTCGGCTCGACCGTGCCGCGCGAAGGCCTGGTCCAGAAGGCGCCGCCCAACACCAATCTGATTGCCGCAAAGACACTGGTGCCGCAGTTGCGGGCCAAAATCCCCAGCGGGGAAACGATATTCGCCTGCGCCGTGCTCGCAGCCCGCAACACTTCCGCCGTCGCCGAAGACTGGTCCAACCCGCCGGCGATGCCCGATATGGAGGCGCTCGACGCGCTCAGGGCGGAAGGCTTGACCGTCAGCGCCATGCAAGCGCCCGGATCGATGCCATGACCCTCCCGACCGTCGTCTTTGCGATGCAGCCGGAAAGGACGCGTTATGTTCTGACGCCGGAGCTTTTCGCGCGGCTCGGCGCCTTCGCCCGAATACCGGATCAGCGCCCGGTGACGGAGTTCGCCGATGAGCGGTCGCAGCGATTGCTGGCGGAGGCAGAGGTCCTGGTGACCGGCTGGGGCGCGCCGTTCATCGATGCGGCCGTCCTCGCCCGGGCGCCGCGCCTTCGCCTCATCGTCCATGCCGCCGGCACGATCAAGGGGCTCGTCGGCGAGAGCGTGTTCGATGCTGGGGTCAAGGTCAGCCACGCGGCGGAGGCCAATGCCGTGCCGGTCGCCGAGTTTACCCTCGCAGCGATAATTTTCGCGGGCAAGCAGGTGTTCCGCTTCCGCGATGTCTATGCGACCGACCGCGGGCGCGAGCGCACCCAGATTCTTCAGGGCGAAGCGATCGGAAATCATCGCCGTACCGTGGGGATCGTCGGGGCGTCGCGGATCGGACGCCGCGTAATCGAATTGCTGTATCTCCTTGACTATCGATTGCTGCTCTATGATCCGCTGGTCAGCGACGCTGAAGCCATGGCTCTTAAGGCAGAGAAGGTCGATCTCGATACGTTGATGGCCCGGTCCGATATCGTGTCGCTGCACGCGCCGCTGCTGCCCGAAACCCGGCACATGATCGACAACCGCCAACTCGCCCGCATGAAGGACGGCGCGACGCTGATCAACACGGCGCGCGGCGCGTTGGTGGATGAGGCGGCACTCATCGAAAAGCTGCAGTCGGGCGCGATCAATGCCGTGATCGACGTTACCGACCCCGAAATTCCGGACGAAAACTCACCGCTTTACGATCTCCCGAACGTATTTCTGACGCCGCATATTGCCGGCGCCATCGGTTTGGAACGCACGCGCCTCGGGGAAATGGCGGTCGATGAAGTGGCGCGGTTCCTCGAAGGCAGTCCGCTCCTGTTCGAGGTCCACAAGCGGGATCTGGGGCGCATGGCATGAACGCTTTCGAACCGGCTCTCTGCACGGTCACCTTCCGCAAGCTGCCCGCCGGCGAAATCGTCGCGCTCGCTGCGAAGGCGCGGCTCGCCGCCGTCGAATGGGCGGCAGACGCCCATGTTCCTCCGGGCGACACGGCCACCGCCCGCACGGTCCGGCGCCTGTGCGAAAGCGCGGGTCTCAAGACCTCCTACGGCTCCTATGTCGCGCCGCCGTCAGACGACTTTTCCGCTCTCGAGCACGCACTGACAACGGCGGTCGCGCTTGGTGCCTCCAACATCCGCATCTGGCCGGGCACGCGTCAGCGCGATTCGAGGGATTACAGCGCCCGTGAACGGCGCGCCACGGCGGATGCGATCCGAGAAATGGCCGCGGAAGCTGCCCGGCATGGCGTCACGGTCTCGCTGGAATATCACCCACAGACCCTGACGGACGAGACCGGGTCGGCGCTCAGCCTGATCGAGGCGGTCGCGCACCCGAATGTCTATCTCTACTGGCAGCCGCGGCCCGGGCTCCCGCTCGATGAGGCCCTCTCGGAGATCGCTCGCATCGGTGAGCACATTTCGCATATCCATGTCTTCGCCTGGGATGGCGACCGCAACCGCTTCCCGCTGGCATCCGCCGCCGACTACTGGCGATCCGTCCTGGCCGCCATGCCGTCGTCGCGCTGGACCGGCCGGCGTTTTGCCATGCTTGAATTCGTGGCGGGAGACGATCCGGCGGCATTTCTGGCGGATGCGGCGACACTGAGACAAATCCTGAAGATGGAGTTCCCGCCAGGCGCCTCTGCCATTGCAGACGAAGGATGACTGTTTTTTCGACGGCCATCTGCGTAGCGGCGTAGCTTGAAGCGACGAAGGGCCAGTCTACCCCTTCACGTATCCGAGGCCTTCAACGATCTCTCGCGCGATGGCATTTTCCACGGGCCAAAAGGTTCTTTGAACCCGGCTGTGGACGCCATTCATACGGCGGCGGTCCCACAACCACAGCTGCGATTTTGCTCTTGGGCATCAGCGCGACCACCACCATTGCCTTTTTCTGTGCGGCCGGTGGCGAGGCGGAAAAATGACCTTGCGCACTGGATCGGCCTCGTCGCTCCACACCAGTTCGAACCCAATCCCGCAAAGTTCCATGGCGTTGATTTGTTCAATGAAACCAGCCTGCATATATAGGTTGGATGCCCGGTATGGCAGTTTGAAGATGAGGGAATTCCCGATAACCTCCTGGTGAAACACATAACGCTCGATGTTCAGTATGTCGCCGTCGTCGAAGCGTATGATTTCCGAACGACCTTCATCCAGTGCGTCCAGAACAGTCGTTGCGTTGAACAGCTCCAATCCATCGGCGCCCTTCAGGGGCAAGAACTCGCCGTATGGACTCATGATGTCGCGCAGGCCGTTTGCAGCGTCGGAGCGAAGAATGAGGACATGCGACCCATACCAGGGAAAATCAGAATATCCGCGCGAGGTACCCTCATCACCCTCCGTGAGGAGGTCCATGCGGATAGGCACCCAATGGTGTTGGCACTGTCCGCGAAGGTCCGACAGTACATGATTATCCTCGAGAACCTTCGGGAGGGCCCATTCCTGCCCGTCGGCGAGGATTAACTCATAAATTCTCATCATATCACCGCTAGATGTTAAGCAGTTCATTAGCAGAATACGATCATGGCGCCGCGCGCGCGGCAATTGAAATTCCATTCGAATGTAGGAAGCAGGGTATGGTCGCAGCTACGCGGCCCAATCAGGACCGATCTGTTTTCCAGCCCTGATTATCCGAACTGGCGCCGTCATTATTCGACATAGAACAAATGCCGCGCCGGCGGGAGGCGCCGGAGCGGCCCCGCTCAGTACAGCGACTCGACCTTGGCCGCGATCGCGTGTCCAAGCGCAATGTTCGTCTCGGCGGAAAAGTGAATGCCGTCCACGCCATCGGTCGAGACGTAGTCTCCGGCCGCCAGGAACTCGACTTTCATGAAGTCGGCGAGCGCCTTGTAGAGCTTTGAGAGCTCCTTCGACTTTTCATAGCCGCCGCCGAACATGCCCTCGAACCATGGATCCGGCATCGGCGAGAGCGGCGGCGGGGCGACGACCAGAACCCGCGGCGCCGGATAGGGCGTGCCAATGCCGCCGGCAGACGTCAGCACCTGGCTGACGAGCTTGCCCATGCCGTTGGCGATCTCGTAGGGCGTGCGGTGGAAATAGGACTTTGTGTCGTTCGTGCCCAGCATGATGATGACGAGATCGAGCGGCAGATGGCTGGCAAGCGCCGTCGGCAGGTAGGCGCTGCCGTTCAGCCGCGGATCGTTTGGATCGTCGAGGCTGGTGGTGCGGGCGCTGAGCCCTTCCTCGATGACGTGGTAATTTTCGCCGAGCTTTGCGGCCATAGCACCGGTCCACCGCTGTTCGTAAGGATAGCGCAGCGTCGGCGCGGATTCCTTCACCGGAATCCAACCCCAAGTCAGCGAGTCCCCAAAACACAAGATTGAGCGCTTGTCCGCCATATCGATCTCCTTGAACGTTTGATTGCTATTTGTCGGCGCGCAGGCCGTAGAAGACGGCTGCGAGTAGAATGATCAGGCCCTGGGCTACGAGCTTGCCCGCCTCGCCGACGCCGAACATCGTCATGACAACGAAGAGGAAGGCGAAACAGAGCACCCCAAAGAACGGCCCCCAGATGCCGCCTTCTCCACGCCCGAAGACCACGCCGCCGAGAATGGTGGCGGCGACCGAAAGGATCGGCAGATCGAGACCGACCCGCACGCTGCCGACGGCGATGGACGCCGTCTGGACAAGCGCGGCGATCGCGGCCATCAGGCCCGAGACTGTATGGGCGAGGATCACCGTGCGCTCTACCGGCACACCCGAAAAATGGGCCGCCGGCATGCTCTCGCCGACGGCGGTGACAAAGCGGCCGAAGACAGACTGCGAGAGGAGCAGCGCCATGAGCGCGGTGAGCACGATCCAAAAGAGGACGGGACTCGGCAGACCGGCAAAACGAGTATTGAACATTTCGCCGAAGAACGTCGGGACGTCGCCCGGAGGCTTACCACTCGAGAGATATTGCACAAGGCCGACGAGAACGATGCTGAGTGCCAGTGTGACGATGACAGCCGAAACGCGGCGCTTGGCGACCATCAGGCCGTTGAAGAAGCCGATGGCAAGTCCCAGGCCGATGGCGAGCAGAACGAAAAAGGCGAACGAGGCGCCGGCGAACATGCCGGAGGAAATGCAGTAATTGATAAGCAGGATAACGCCGCCGCCGGAGAGATCGATCGATTTCACGCGCATTACCAGAAGCTGCCCGAGGACAAGGATGCCAAGCGGCACGACCTGACGCACAAAGACGCCGAGCACGTTCGCATTGAGCATCTGCGGGCGCGAGACGAACAGTATCACCAGCAGAACCACAAGCAGGTAATAGGACGGCGGGACCTTGATGATCCGGCGGACAAGGGTCGAGTTGACGAGAGCCGACATGGTTCAAAGTCCGATCTTCTTGCGCGACTGCAGCGCCACGACGGCCATGAGCAGGATCCCCTTGATCGCCGTCTGGACGAAGGGTGTGACGTTGAGCAGGTTCATGCCGTTGGAGAGAAGAGCGAGCACGGCGACGCCGATGACGGTGCCATGCAGGCTGCCTACGCCGCCGGAAAGCTGCGTGCCTCCAATCGCGACCGCCGTGATGGCATCGAGCTCCATGAGTAGGCCTACATTCGGATCACCCGAGACGATACGCCCGGCCAGAAAAATGCCGGCAAGTGCTGCAAAGAGCGAGCAGACCACGTAGGCCAGCAGTATGTTGCGATTGGCGGGGATGCCGAAATTGCGCGCCGCATCAGCCGAACCGGAGGCGACCCCACCGCCGATCGCGAAGAGATGCAGTCCGTAGCGCGAACCGTAGAGCAGCTTCCAGGCAAGCAGAATTGTGACGATGCCCCAAAAGAACGGCAGCGGAATGCCGGCGATTGCCCCCTCCACCATCCAGCGCACGCCCTCCGGCACGGAACCGCCCGAGACCGGCCGGAGAACGCGCGTGATTCCGAGCACGACATATTGCATGGAGAGCGTCGCCACGATGGGATGCACGTTCAGCCGCGTGACGCAGTAACCATTCGTCGCGCCGATAAGTCCGGCAAGGACAAAGACGCCGGGAATAGTGACATAGCCCGGCAGGTCGAGCGCGACGATCGCCGTGGTGAAGCTGACGACCGAACCCATGGACAGGTCCAGCCCGCCGATGAGCACGACGAACATCTGCCCGACTGCCGTGATGAGGAGTGGCATGCCTTGGGCGACAAGGTTCGCGAGGTTGCTCCACTGGCCGAACTGGTCGGTCGTCGTGGCGAGCCAGAGGGCCATCGCCACGGCGATGATGAGCGCGAACAGCCACAGGCCTTGCCTATTGGCGCGGCGGCTAGGAAATTTTCCGAGAAGGGAGGGGGGAAGAAGGGTCATCGGGCGTTCCGTCATGCGCTGAGGGCCGCGTCGAGAATGCTGTGCTCGGTCGCTTCGGCGGCCCGCATTTCCGACACGACGGTATTGCCGTGGATCACATAAAGGCGATCGCAGAGGCCAATTAGCTCGAGCGTCTCGCGCGAAAGCACGAGCACCGCGCCGCCCGCTTTCGCGAAATCACGCAGGATCTTGTAGATTTCAGACTTGGCGCCGACATCGACGCCACGCGTCGGCTCCTCGATGAGGAGCAGGTCGGCATCGGTGGCGAGATAACGTCCGAGCAACACTTTCTGCTGGTTGCCGCCGGAGAGCGAGCCGACGGAAGCGGCCGGACCGGCTGCCTTGACATTGAGCTTGCTCATCGTCGCGGCAATCACCTCGCCGTAGCGCTTTGCGGCCTTTATAGCAGGCCGGCCGGCATGCAACGCCATGGCGATGTTCTGGCCTGCTCCCAGGCCGAGAAAGAGCCCTTCATCCTTACGGTCCTCCGGCACGAAGGCGCCTCCCAGCGCCTGCCAGCGCCGCACGCCGCTTTCCTTCGGCAGCGGCAACCGTTTGTCTTTGCCACGTCGCGTAAGCGTGCCCTCGACCGGCGCGAATTGCCCGACAAGCGCCCGCAGGATCTTCTGCTGCCCCTGCCCTTCGAGGCCGGCAAGGCCGACGATCTCGCCCTTGCGAACGGAAAGCGAAAACGGCTTGGCATCCGGCTCCAGGCGGAGGCCGCAAATCGATAGCGCCACCTCACCCGCCGCTCCGTCGCGCTCGGGAAAAAGATCCTCCAGTTCGCGGCCGACCATCATCTCGATCAGCGAGCCCTGCGTCATGTCTGACAGCGGCTGCGTGCCGACCAGTTGCCCGTCCTTCAACACCGTCACGACGTCACAGATCGCGAAGATCTCGTCCATCCGGTGCGAGATGTAGACGATGGCCTTGCCTTTATCGCGCAGCGCCCGGATGTGCCAGTTGAGGACTTCGACGTCGGCGGCGTTAAGCGCCGCCGTAGGCTCGTCGAGAATGAAGACGCCTGCGTCCGCGTCGATGCCATGGGCGATCTCGACGAACTGCCGCTGCGCGATGGAGAGTTCGGAAACCAGGGTATCCGGGTCGAGATCGAGGCCGAGACGGGCGAGCGCGACCTTCGTCTCCTGGCGCATGCGTCGCCGGTCGATCCCGCCGAAGCGGCCGGCAGGTTCACGGCCGAGGAACATGTTTTCCGCGATCGTCATGTTGGGCAGCAGCGATAATTCCTGGAACACCGTTGAGATGCCGGCTTCCAGCGCGGCGCGCGGATTGGCGAAGCTGACCATGCGGCCGTTTCGTCGAATATCGCCGCCATCGGGTTGGTATACGCCGGCAAGAATCTTCATCAGCGTCGACTTGCCGGCGCCGTTCTCGCCCATCAGGGCATGCACGGTTCCGGGGGCCAGCGCCAAAGACACGTCCCTGAGCGCGACGCTCCCGCCGAACGCCTTCGATATCCGCGACATTTCAATGAGGTGCGACATTGGATCCCCCCGCAACCGCGACCGAGGCAGACAATCCGCCTGCCTCGGCTTGCGTTTACTGCTTGGCGTAGAACTGCTTCAGCTGTTCTTCGGAGAGTTCCGACGGCCACCAGACATTGGCGGACAGATCGTCGCGATAGTATTTCTTGACCTTTTCGAGGTCCCAACCCGGCGGGTTGTAGTCATAGTGCTTCTTGAGCTCCTTGCCTTCCAGCAGGGCGGTGGCAGCGCGGATGCCCGCAGCGCCCTGGGCAGGGCTGTATTCGGAAGAGACCGATTTGAAATTGTCGGCGATCCACTGGCCGAAGAAGCCGTTATTGCCCTCGCCGGAAATCGGCGGAATGGCCGCACCGAACTGTTTGAAAACGTCGACGCAGGCACGCGTCATGTCTGCGCCCGAAGACCATATGCCGGCAACATTCGGGTCGTTGAGGTAGAGCGTCTCGCAGACCTTCTTGGCCTTGTCATACTGCCAGTCGCCGTGTTCCTCGGCGGTGATCTTGATCTCCGTGCCCTCTAGAGACTGAACGAGGCCATTATAGCGGTTGGTGTCCTCTGGATGGCCCGCCAGTCCCCGCAGCACCCAGATATTGCCTTTTCCGCCCAGCTCCTTGACGAGGAAGTCACCCATGACTTTGCCAAAATGCTCGGCGCCGCCCTGGATCTCCGTCGTATAGGCATCGGATTCGATGCGGCCGGTATGAAGCACGACGGGGATGCCAGCCTGCACGGCCTTCTCGATGCTGACATTGGCCGAGGTCGAGGTGACCGGCTGCACGATGATCGCGTCGACTTTCTGGGCAATCAGGTCCTCGATGTCGGCGACCTGCTTCTTCTGGTCGAAGCCGGCATCGAGCAGGACGAATTTAGAAATGCGCTTGTCACGGTCGGCAGCGGCCTGGGCTTCGTGCGCCACCTGCACAGTCCAGGTATTGGCATTGACGCCGAAACTGCTCATGCCGATGATCCAGGGCGCGTCCTTCTTGTACTTGCCGGCTTCCACCGCCGGATTGTTTTCCGCAGGCGTCGTCACGCCGTCGAGCAGGTGGACCTCCTGGGCCAGTGCGCCGTTCGCAAAAACGACGCCGGACAATAGAACCGATATGCCGATTTTCCTGATGATGCTGTTCATGCTTCTCCTCCAAAAGCAGGTGTCCGATGATGGGAAGACCGGCCGGAGGGCACGCGACATCGGCAGCTCGTGACCGAAGTCCGACGCTCGTCTGCAGCCTGTACCGACCTGAAACTCTCCTCCGGCCGACACAAAATCACTGGCATTATCTGCTGTCAATAGTTATTCATCTTGAATGAATAATCACTCGTCCTTGCAAAGCGCCGACCCGGATGCGAAATCTGGTCCAGAGAAAGCGACTATGCGCATGGTGGAGGAGACAGTGACGCGGACCGTTCTATGCTTCGGGGACTCGAACACCCACGGCCAGATTCCGGGCCGCGGCCCGCTCGAACGCTATCGCCGCGAACAGCGGTGGGCCGGGGTGCTTCACGGTGTCCTCGGCCAGAACTGGGAGGTCATAGAGGAGGGCTTAAGCGGGCGCACGACGGTACATGACGACCCGATTGAAGGATCGATGAAGAACGGGCGGACCTATCTGCGCCCGTGCCTGCAAAGCCACGCACCGCTTGACCTTATTATCATCATGCTCGGCACCAACGACCTGAAAAGGCGCTTCAACATGCCGCCTTCGGAGGTCGCCATGGGCGTGGGCTGCCTCGTCTATGACATCCGGGAGCTTTCTCCCGGTCCCACCGGCCACGATCCGGAGATCATGATCGTCGCCCCGCCGCCCATGCTGCAGGATCTCAAGGAATGGGAGTCGATCTTCTCCGGCGCGCAGGAAAAATCCCGCAAACTGGCGCTCGAGTTCGAAATCATGGCGGATTCGCTCGAGGTGCATTTCTTCGATGCCGGAACGGTCTGCCAGTGCGCGCCGGCCGATGGCTTCCATATCGACGAGGAGGCCCATCGAAGACTCGGCGAGGCGCTGGCGCAGGAAGTGCTGGCGATCGGGTGGCCCGATGCATGAAACCGCTTCCGCTCGCGTGACCACAGCGCTTTCCGGGGAGGATCCCCACCTTGCCTGATATGCGATTTGCGCCTCCCAATCCGCTTCGCATCGCAGACCGCGCCAGCGGGCTCAACTCTTTGAGCGTGCGCAGCCACAACGAACGCCTGGTCCTCTCGCTTCTCCTGCAGAACGAGGCGACAACGCGCCTCGAGATCGGCGAGAAGACCGGTTTGTCGGCGCAGACGATTTCGGTAATCGTGCGCTCTCTCGAACAGGAAGGCCTTGTCGTGCGTGGCGAGGCTCAGAAGGGACGGGTCGGGCCGCCGACGACGCCTCTCATGCTGAATTCGGAAGGCGCCTATTCCGTCGGGGTCAGTGTGGGATACCGCAACACCCATATCGTCGTCGTCGATTTTATCGGCAACATACAGCACCAGCATGTCATGCCACATAGGATAGCCGGCGCCTTCGACGCGACGGAAGATTTGGCGCTCGAAATTCGCAATGCCGTGGCGAGTCTTTCTGAAAGTCGGCGGGGACGCATTGCGGGCATCGGACTGGCGCTTCCAACGCCTCCACTCCACACCGGCCCGGACCAGGCGGTGCTTCACCGCGACCTGGAAGCGGAACTCAAGCTTCCCGTCTTCGTGCAGAACGACATTACCGCTGCGGCCGGTGGCGAAAGTCTGTTCGGCGCCGCGCGGCAGTTGCAGGACTTCCTGTTTTTTTATCTCGGTGCCCGCCTGCACAGCCGCCTCGTGCTCAACCATCAGATCTATAACGGCAATTCGCCGATCAGCTATGATGTTGGCGTGCTCGCCCTCGAACGGGCCCTGCCAGCGGATCCTGCGATCCGGGAGAAACTTTGGAGACAAAGCCCAAACTGGCCGACAATGGGACCGACCTTCGAGACTTGGCAGAGCGCGTGCGCGGAAAACCTCGTTAAGGCTGTTCAGTCGCTGCTTCAATTCATCGAGCTCAAGACCGTGGTGCTTTCGTCCTTTATCCCGCCCGGAATATGCGAAACGCTCTGCGCACACATCCAGCACGAAATACCGTCCGTCGACGCAGTCCTGGGCAAGACCTCATCCCCAAAAGCGGTTGGAGCCGCAAGCCTGCCGTTCAGCTCACGGTTCATGGTTCACTGAAGTGAATTTGGCCATGTCGACAACTGTTCAGGCTAATTCGAATTGCAGCTCCCGGTGGCGCGAAGGATTTCACGCCGGATGATGCAGGACGCTGAGGCCGCCATCCACCGTGAGGCACGTGGCGTTCATGAAAGGGCACTCGTCGGAGATCATGAAGACGGCGGCACGGGCGATCTCTTCTGCCGTCGCGATGCGGCCGCCCGGATGGAGCTTCATGGTTGCCGCCTCGGCTGCCGCCGGGTCCGGGAAACTGTTCCAGTAGTCGTAAGCCTTCTGGGTCAACACATAGCCCGGCGCCAGCGCATTCACGCGAACGCCCTTTGGGGCATATTCGATGCCGAGCGCCTTCGTCATGCCGAGCAGCGCGTGCTTTGCGACGGGGTAGGGAAAGGTATGCGGAATAATGGTGAAGGCATGGGTGGAAGCGATGTTGAGGATCGCCCCACCGCCCTCTTCGATCAGGCCAGGCAGCACCGTCTTGCAGCAGTTCCAGGCACCACGGAGGTTGATGTCGAAACAGCGCTGCCAGTCGGCATCGCTCATCTCCAGCGGCTCCGAGAAGACGTTGACCCCGGCATTGTTGACAAGCGCATTGATGGGACCGATCGATGAAGCGGCTGCCGACACCACCGCCTCGATCGCATCGGCGTCCGTAATGTCGGCTTCGGCGTAGGCGAGCACCTGCCCCTCCCGCTGCAGCCGCTTCGCCTCCATTTCAAGCAGGGGACCGTCTCGGTCGACGAGGAAGAGTGCCGCACCCTCCGACAGGAACACTTCGGCAATCGCAAGGCCGATGCCCTGCGCCGCACCGGTCACCATGATCCGCTTGCCTTTAAGCCGGTCACTCATCCCTGCCTCCCTTCGATCCGCGTATAGTCTTCACCACTCGGCAACACTGCCGTCCGAATGGCGCCAGATCGGATTGCGCCAGCGATGCCCCTCCTTCGCGCGTTCGATCACGTAGGCCTCGTCCACCTCGATGCCGAGACCGGGCCCCTGCGGAATGGAAACGAAGCCGTCTTCGTAAGCGAAGACCTCCTTGTTGGAGATGTAGTCGAGGATGTCGTTCGCCTCGTTGTAGTGGATGCCCAGGCTCTGCTCCTGGATGAAGGCGTTATAGCTGACGGCATCGACCTGCAGGCAGGCGGCAAGCGCAATCGGCCCGAGAGGGCAGTGCGGCGCCAGAGCCACGTCGTAGGCCTCGGCCATGGCGGCGATCTTGCGGCATTCGGTGATCCCGCCGGCATGAGAAAGATCCGGCTGGATGATGTCGACGAACCCGTCCGAGAGAACCGATTTGAAGTCCCAGCGCGAATAGAGCCTTTCACCGAGTGCGATCGGCGTCGAGCAATGATTGGCGATTTCCCTCAGGGCTTCGCGGTTCTCGGAAAGCACGGGCTCCTCGATGAACATCAGTTTGAACTGCTCCAGCTCCTTGGCGAGTACCTTCGCCATCGGACGGTGGACCCGCCCATGGAAATCGACGCCAATGCCGATATGAGGGCCGATCGCATCCCGAATCAGCCCTATCGTCTCTACTGCCTTGTCGATCTTCTCGTTGGTGTCGACGATCTGCATCTCCTCGCAGCCGTTGAGCTTGATCGCCTTGAAACCGCGGGCGACCACCTCACGCGCATTGTTCGCGACATCGCTCGGGCGGTCGCCGCCGATCCAGGAATAGACCTTGATCCTGTCGCGGCACTGGCCGCCGAGCAGAGAGTGGACGGGCTGACCGAGCGCCTTGCCCTTGATGTCCCAAAGCGCCTGGTCGATGCCGGCAAGCGCACTCATATGGATGGCGCCGCCGCGGTAGAACCCGCCGCGATAAAGGACGTTCCAATGGTCCTCGATCAGGAAGGGGTCCTTGCCCACGAGATAGTCCGAAAGCTCGTGAACGGCAGCTTCGACCGTCAGGGCGCGCCCCTCGACCACGGGCTCCCCCCACCCCACGACACCCTCATCGGTTTCGATCTTGAGAAACAGCCAGCGCGGCGGAACGATATAGGTGGTCAGCTTCGTGATTTTCATGAAGTGCGTCCAATCTGAATAGGGATATGGCGATCCGAACGGCGTCTATGTTGGTGGTCAGCCTTGCGGCGAACGCCGCTCGACGGCGACGGCAAGATCACGTGCGGCAAGGTCCAGCAACTGGTACGAACAGTCGCGCGCTGCCGCCGTGTCGCGCATCCGCAGCGCTTCGACCAACTGCCTGTGGATTTCCACGGCGTCGCCGCAAGTGTCCGCCGCCTCGTTCGAGGCTTGCAGAGAGAATTTGAGGCCGGCCTGAATGATGCTCGCCAGCTGCTGAAACACCTGATTGTGGCTCGCCTTCAGGAGCGATTCGTGGAAGGCGACGTCCGCCGCAGTAAACTTCACGATGTCGCCTTCGGCGTCCTTCATCTGCTGCCAGGCGCGCTCGATCGCGGCGATATCCTGCACCGTCGCGCGCGCAGCAGCCAGCTCCGCCGCAACCGGCTCGATCGCACGGCGCGCTTCCAGAATACAGTTCAGAAGATCGAACTGAAAAATCCGGTCGCCGATCCACTCCAGGACCTGTTGGTCGAGAATGTTCCACTCGTCCTTGCTGCAGACGACGGTGCCTACGCGCGAACGCCCGCGCACAAGGCCCTTCGATTCGAGAATCTTCAGCGATTCCCGAATCACCGTGCGGCTGACGCCGTAGCGCTCGCACAGGTCGTTCTCCCGCGGCAGGAAACTGCCTGCCGGATAGTCGTCGCCGCAGATCTCGGCGGCGATCGCCCGCGTCACATCCTTCTGGACACGGGGCCGGCGGGAAGGCGCGCTGCTCGGTTCCATCGATTGATCCTGTTGTCCTTGCACCGAAATCTCCATGCGCGGGCCGCTATTTTCTTGGGACTTGAAGCGCGATGCTTATCGCAATTGAGCCGAAGTGACGACCCTTCGTGCAGCACGCATTATCAGACACGCGATTATCATTCATCATACACGTCCAATTGACAAGTATGATCTTTCCATCATACACAAATGCGGCTGCTGGGAGCAGTTCGAACAGGGAGAGAAATCATGCGCTTTATCAAAGCCGTCGCTTTGGCCGGCACCGTCGCGATTCTTGCTGCAACATCCGCCTTCGCCGCCGACGTGAAGATCGGCTTCATCGTGAAGCAGCCGGAGGAGCCGTGGTTCCAGGACGAATGGAAATTCGCCGACGAAGCGGCCAAGGAAAAGGGCTTCACGCTCGTCAAGATCGGCGCCCAGGATGGCGAAAAGGTCCAGTCGGCCATCGACAATCTCGGCGCCCAAGGCGCGCAGGGCTTCATCGTCTGCACGCCGGATGTGAAGCTCGGCCCCGGCATCGTCGCCAAGTCGGCAGCCAACGACCTCAAGTTGATGACGGTCGACGATCGGCTGGTCAACGCCGACGGCAGCCCGATCGAGGACGTTCCGCATATGGGCATCTCCGCCACCAAGATCGGCGAGACCGTGGGCGAGGCGATCGTCGCGGAGATCAAGAAGCGCGGCTGGGACATGAAGGAAGTCGGCGCGATCCGCGTTTCCTACGACCAGCTCCCGACCGCCGTGGACCGGGTGGAAGGCGCGCTCTCCGTTCTGAAGGCGAACGGCTTCCCCGAAGCCAATATCTTCGACGCGCCGCAGGCAAAGACCGACACCGAAGCCGCTCTCAATGCCGCGACAGTCGTTCTCAACAAGAATGCGGGCATCAAAAAGTGGATCGCCGTCGGCCTTAACGACGAAGCCGTGCTTGGTGCAGTGCGTGCCACAGAGACGGTCGGCATCCCCGCAGACAGCATGATCGGCATCGGCATCGGCGGTGCGGAGTCCGCGATCAACGAGTTCAAGAAGCCTTCCGCGACGGGCTTCTACGGCACCGTCATCATCTCGCCAAAACGCCACGGCTACGAGACGGCCCTCAACATGTACGAGTGGATCGCCAACGGCAAAGAACCGGAAAAGCTGATCCTGACCGCCGGCCAGCTCGCGCTGCGCGACAACTATGAGGCCGTCCGCAAGGAACTCGGCATCGAGTGAGCCCTGCCCCGACTGAAACGAGCCCGGTGTCGCCAAACGCCGGGCGTCCTTCCCGGAGCGCTGCAATGCAGGACTTTCTGGAATTCCAATCGATTTCAAAAGGCTATCCCGCCGTTCAGGCGCTGTCGGAGGTCTCCTTCTCTGTACGCAAGGGCGCGGTTCACGGGCTGATGGGAGAAAACGGAGCCGGGAAGTCCACCTTGATACGGGTGCTCTCCGGAGACCAGGCGGCCGACACCGGCGAGATCCGCATCGACGGCGAGCCGCAGCCCTATCGTTCCGTACGCGATGCCTTCAACGCGGGCGTCATCGTCATCCATCAGGAACTGCAGCTCGTACCGGAGCTGACGGTCGCCGAAAACCTTTGGCTCGGCCGCTTCCCCGGCAATGCCGGCGTCATCGACCGTCGACAATTGGTTCGCGTCGTCTCCGACAGGCTTAAAGAAAACGGTATTGACGTCGATCCCGAGGCGAAGGTTGCATCCCTGTCGATCGGCGAGCGGCAGATGGTCGAGATAGCCAAAGCGGTGATGACCGACGCTCGCGTGATTGCCTTGGACGAGCCCACCTCTTCGCTCTCCTCGCGAGAAAGCGAAATCCTCTTCGCCCTGATCGAAAGATTGCGGTCGAACGGCACGGTCATCCTCTATGTCTCGCATCGGCTGGACGAGATCTTCCGCCTGTGCGACAGCCTGACCGTGCTGAGAGATGGCCGGCTCGCAGCCCATCATCCGGACATCTCGAAAGTCGGCCGCGAGCAGATCATCGCCGAGATGGTCGGGCGCGAAATTTCGAACATCTGGGGTTGGCGCGCCCGGACGCTCGGAGCTGCGAGGCTTTCGGTCGAAGACGTTTCCGGCGCCACCCTGCCCCAACCGATCAGCTTTGCCGTCCGCGCCGGCGAGATTCTCGGCTTCTTCGGCCTGATCGGCGCGGGCCGCAGCGAAATGGCCCTTCTGGTCTATGGCGCCGATCGCCGGCGGCAGGGCAAGGTCCTGGTGGACGGCGCCGCCGTACCGGCGAACAGCCCGCGGCTGTCGATCCGTGCCGGCGTCGTTCTGTGCCCGGAAGACAGGAAGTCCGAGGGCATCGTGCACGGGCGCTCGATCGAGGAGAACATGGCGATCTCCTCCCGCCGTCATTTCTCGCCCTTCGGAATTGTGGACAAGCGTAAGGAGGCGGACCTTGCCGAGCGTTTCATCGCGAAGCTGCGGGTGCGCACGCCCTCGCGCCACCAGGACATCGTCAACCTGTCCGGCGGAAACCAGCAGAAGGTGATCCTTGGCCGCTGGCTGTCGGAAGAGGGCGTCAAGGTGCTTCTGATCGACGAGCCGACCCGCGGCATCGATGTCGGCGCGAAATCGGAAATATACGAAATTCTTTACGAGCTTGCGGCTCAAGGCATGGCGATCGTCGTCATTTCGAGCGAACTGCCCGAAATCATGGGGATTGCGGACCGCATTGTCGTGATGTGCGAGGGTCGGATCGCGGCCGAAATCGACCGGAGCGATTTCGACGAACGCCGGATACTTGCAGCAGCACTTCCGGATGCCTCAGCCACGACGGCCACTCTTCCCGAACAGGTAAGCTGACCATGACGACTTCCTTGAAAAAACTTCTTCTCGGCGAACAGGGCCTGCTGGTGATCTTTGCCGCCGCCTTCGTGGTGGTGTCTCTGACGGTTCCGAACTTCCTCACCGAGCGCAACATGCTCGGTTTGCTGCAATCGGTGGTGACCATCGGCGTCGTCGCCTGCACCATGATGTTCTGCCTGGCATCGCGCGACTTCGATCTTTCGGTCGGCTCTACCGTAGCCTTCTCGGGAATGGTTGCCGTAATGGCGTCGAACGCGACGGGCTCGATCGTGCTCGGCCTTCTGGCCGCTCTTGCCTGCGGTGGGATCGTTGGTCTCGCGAACGGCATCGTGATCGCCCGTTTCCGCATCAATGCGCTCATAACGACGCTGGCGACGATGCAGATCGTACGCGGCTTTGCCTTGATTGCATCGGACGGCCGTGCCGTCGGGATCAACGATCCGGCATTCTACCAGCTCTCTCTGTCGAAGTTCCTGACGGTACCCACGCCGATCTGGGTGATGGCCCTCTTTTTCATCGTGTTCGGTTTCCTGCTCAACCGTACCGTCTTCGGCAAGAACACCCTTGCGATCGGCGGCAACCCGGAAGCCTCGCGGCTGGCCGGCGTCGACGTCGCGCGGATGCGCATCTGGATCTTCGCCCTGCAGGGACTGGTATGTGCGGTAGCAGGGGTCCTGCTCGCCTCGCGCATCACTTCGGGGCAGCCGAATGCGGCCACCGGGCTCGAACTCTCGGTGATTTCCGCCTGCGTTCTCGGCGGTGTCTCGCTTGCCGGCGGCCGGGCGACCATGACCGGGGTCGTCGTCGGCGTTCTGATCATGGGTATTGCCGAGAATGTCATGAACCTGCTCAACATCCAGGCCTTCTACCAGTATGTGGTGCGTGGTCTCATCCTGCTGATTGCGGTCCTCCTCGACAATATGCGCTCTGTCGCCGGCAGGCCGCGAGGGTAATTTCCGGCACGAAGGACGCAGGTCCCTCGTTCTCAATCCTTATTCCTCTGCCTATCACAGAAATCATGCCAGCCCAAACCCTTGGGCTGGCTTTACGCGTTTCGCCGCGCGCGTATCCAACGTGAAATATATTTCACATAACGAAATATATTGACACGCATCCTTTCCTAGAGTTACCTGCCTCTACCGGACTTCGAGGAGGAAGAACGGACTTCACGAACACAGCGGCCGCCTTTGGCGCGCCGACGCGCTTTTTGGGAGGGGCTTCGGCCTCGAGGAGGACTCTTGCGCAATTTTCTCAGCACGACCGCGATGGCGGTCCTCGCAACCACGCTTCTTGCCGGCACGGCCGCCGCCGCGACGGACAACCCGTTCCGCTGCAAGCCGGGCGAAAAATACGTCATGAACGTGATGGTGTCGGGCGTCGAATACTGGTTCCCGGTCTACGAGATGTTCAAGCAGGCCGGCCAGCAGTTCGGCTGCGAGACGGAATACACCGGAACGCCGGAATATGACGTCAACAAGCAGATCGCCAGCTTCGACCAAGCCTTGGCGCAGAACCCGGCCGGCATTCTGGTTCACCCGATGAATTCGGATCCGTTTATCGAGCCTATCAACCGGGCGACCGACCAAGGCACGGCGGTCGTGACCTTCGCCGCGGATTCTCCCCTGTCGAAGCGCGTTTCCTACATCACCTCCGACAACACACGCGAAGGCATCTACGCCGCCGACAAGATCGCCGAAAAGCTCGGGGG
The DNA here is from genome assembly GCF_036245905.1 of Sinorhizobium sp. KGO-5. Taxonomy (NCBI): domain Bacteria; kingdom Pseudomonadati; phylum Pseudomonadota; class Alphaproteobacteria; order Hyphomicrobiales; family Rhizobiaceae; genus Sinorhizobium; species Sinorhizobium sp. KGO-5. The sequence continues at coordinate 201,337 of NZ_BDIZ01000006.1, read as the reverse complement.
CAAGGGTGAATATGCGGTGCTCGAAAATCCCGGCCAGGACAATCACGACAAGCGCATCGCAGCCTTCATCGCCCGCATGGAGGAGAAATGGCCCGACATGAAGCTCGTCGGGCGGGCCGCTTCCAACCAGGACCCTAACAAAGCCTATCAGGGACTCACGAGCCTCATCCAGGCCAACCCCAATCTCGGCGCCGTGTTCATGCCCGAGGCAAATTCGGCGATCGGCGCGGCGCAGGCGAACAAGGAAACGGGCGGCAAAGTCCTCGTCATGTGCGCCGACGTAAACGCCAATATTCTCGACATGATCAAGGCGGGCGAGGTCTTCGGCTCGATCAACCCCAATCAGGGCATGCAGGGCTATATGGGCTTCCTGCTGCTCTGGCTCGCCAAGCACCCGGAGCTCATCGACCCGATGAACGACGCCAAGCGATCCGGCTTCAATCCGATGAGCATCCCGGTCGTCGACAACGGGCTCTCGATCGTCACGGCCGATAACGCCGACGATTTCTACTGGGACAAGTACCTGAAACGCCGCGGTACCAAGGGCATCGAGGAATAGGATCGCATGGGCGGCCGCCCGGATCCTTGCTCCGGGCGGCCTACGAGGCGGGAGGGGAAAATCGCGATGACGTCAGAGACCGTGCTGGAGATCCGCAATGTCAGCAAGCATTTCGGCGCCGTGAAGGCGTTGACAGGCGTAGACTTTCGGCTCGAACGAGGCGAAGTTCACGCGCTTTGCGGCGAGAACGGCGCCGGCAAGTCGACACTGATGAACGTCATTGCCGGCGTGCTGCACCCGTCGGAAGGAGAAATCCTCATCGAAGGCGCACCCGTGAAGATTGCCTCGCCCGCAGTCGCACAGTCGCTCGGCATCGGCCTGGTGCATCAGGAGATCGCGCTTTGCCCCGACGCGACAATCGCCGAAAACATGTTCATGGCGGCGACGAACCGCCGACGCTCGGCTCTGATGAACTACGCCCAGCTGGAGCGCGACGCGCAGGCCGTAATGAATCGTCTGGCCCCGATCGACGTCGGTCAGAAGGTCGGCGACCTGCCGATCTCCAGTCAGCAGCTCGTCGAGATCGCCAAGGCGCTGACGCTCGATTGCCGCGTGCTTATCTTTGACGAGCCGACGGCGGCGCTGACAGAGACCGAAGCACAGGTGCTCTTCGGCATCATCCGCGATCTCAAGGCGCGCGGCATCTCGATCATCTATATCAGCCACCGCATGGCAGAGGTGTTCAATCTCTGCGATCGGGTGACCGTCTTCCGCGACGGGCGCTATGTCGCGACGGAAAAGATAGCGGACGTCACTCCTGACGATGTCGTCCGACTGATGGTCGGCCGCGAGATCAGCCAGCTTTATCCGGACAAGCCGCATCCCTCCGAACGCCTGGGCGAACCGATTCTTTCAGTCCGCGATCTCGGCGATGACGCACGCTTCCGCAACGTCAGCTTCGTGCTCCGCCACGGCGAAATTCTCGGCGTCGGTGGCCTGATCGGCTCCGGACGAACGGAAATTGCCGAGGGCATCTGCGCACTGCGACCGGTGACGCAAGGCGAAATCCGGCTGCATGACCAGGTGCTTCGTCTGCGGCGCTATTCCGACGCGGCGAAAGCCGGCGTCGTCTATCTTTCGGAGGACCGGAAAGGATCGGGCGTTTTCCTCGATCTCTCGATCGCCCAGAACATTGCCGCACTCGATCTGAAGGCATTGACCTCACTTGGCCTGCTCGACTCCCGCAAGGAAAGAGTGCTCGCCGAGGACCTGACCCGCAGGCTTGGCGTCCGGATGGGCGGCGTCGACATGCCGGTCTCCTCGCTATCGGGCGGCAACCAGCAGAAGGTGGCGATCGCCAAGCAGCTGGCCGTCGATCCAAAGGTGATCCTGATGGACGAGCCGACGCGCGGCATCGATGTCGGCGCCAAATCGGAAATCCACCGCCTGCTGCGCGAGCTTGCCCATGCCGGCATCGGCATTCTGGTCATCTCGTCCGAACTGCCGGAGCTGATCGGACTCTGCGACCGCGTCCTGGTGGTGCGCGAAGGACGGATCGCAGGCGAGGTATCGGGCGACGAAATGACCGAGGAGGCGATCATGCGGTTTGCGTCCGGCATCGGGTCGGCAAGCGAAACCAACTTGAAGGCATCCGGGCATGTTGCCTGAAGAAGCGGGAGACAGGACTATGGCAGTCGATACATTGGCGGTCGCGGGAAAAACGCGCAGGCCGGCATGGAAGCGGATCGGCACGATGCGCGAGGCCGGACTGATTGCGATTATCCTTTCGCTCTCGGTGATCATGAGCTTCGCCTCGCCGCATTTCCTCACGCTTGGCAATTTCCGGGCGATGCTCATGTCCTTCTCGGTCGAGGGCATCGTCGTCGTCGGCATGACGATCCTGCTGATCGTCGGCGGCATCGATCTTTCGGTCGGCTCCGTCGTCTGCTTCTCGATGGTGCTCTCCGGCTCGCTCTTCCTGATCGGCGTCGATCCCTGGACGGCATCGCTCGTCGGAATTGCCGCCAGTGCCGCCATCGGCTGCATCATGGGCTTCTTCGTCACCGTGGTCGGGCTCAACCACTTCATCACATCGCTTGCGGCCATGGTGATCGTTCGCGGTCTCTGCCTCGTCATCACCAAGGGCACGCCGCTTTCGCTCTTCACCTTGCCGCCGGCATTCAAGGCGGTCGGTCAGGGTACCTTCTTCGGGGTTCCCTATGTGATCCTGATCTTCCTCGCGGTCGTCGCCGCCTTCGATTTCCTGCTGCGCCGGGCGACCGCCTTCCGCAAGGTCTTCTACACAGGCAGCAATGAGAAGGCCGCGCTCTATTCCGGCATCAAGACAAAGGAGGTCAAATTCTGGGTGACGGTGCTTTGCGCGACGCTCTCCGGCGTGGCGGGGACGATCTACATGTCACGCTTCGGCGCGGCGACGCCGACCTTCGGTGTGGGCATGGAGCTCAACATCATCGCCGCGGCGGTGATCGGCGGCGCCTCGCTGAATGGCGGCTCGGGCACGATCCTCGGTGCCATCCTCGGCATCGCCCTGCTCTCCGTCGTCACAAGCTCGCTGATCCTGCTCGACGTTTCGGTGTACTGGCAGGATATGATCAAGGGCTGCATACTGCTCGCCGCCGTTTCGATCGATCACTTGCTGCACAAGCGGAAGGCTCTCTGACATGGCGAACGCCAAACCGAAATCACAATCCGCCCCGCGCGAAGAAATCGTCATCGCCAGGCAGATGCATCAAGCCCTGGTGCTGCACTTCCTGGAGGGTTTGACACAAGCGCAGATCGCCGATCAGCTCGGCATCTCGCATGCGACCGTCAACCGCCTCATCAAGCGTGGGCGCCAGCTTGGCCTCGTCGAGATCAAGATCAAGTCGCCGGTCGAGCCATTGGTGGAAATCGAAGAACAACTGCTGGCGCTCGGAGGCATCCGCCGCGCGGTCGTCGTGCCGACGGTCTCGGACAATCCCCAGATCGCCCTGCAATCGGTCGGCGAAGCCGCGGCACGGCTCATGCTCGAACAGATCGCCGACGGGGACACGATCTGCATCACCGGCGGCAAGGGGGTGAGCGCCGTGGTTGCCGGCCTGCAGCCGTCGCGCCGCTTCGATATCGAGGTCATTCCCGCGACCGGCTGCGTTCAAGGCAAGCACTATACCGACGTCAACCACGTCGCCACCCTGATGGCGGACCGGCTCGGCGGGCATTCCTTCCAGATACACGCGCCGCTCTTCGCCGACAGCGAAGCGGAACGGAAAATGCTGCTCGGCATGCGCTCGGTCGCCGACGTCTTCAGGCGGGCGCGCGACGCGAAGATTGCCGTGGTCGGCATCGGCTCTATCCTTTCGGACGACTCCAGCTATTACGACCTGCACCCCTCCTCCAGCACCGATCGCGAGGCGATCGAGCAATCCGGCGCCTCCTGCGAACTGCTGGCGCATCTGCTCGACGATTGCGGGCGCGTCTGCGGCTACGGGCTCAATCGGCGTCTGGTTTCGCTGACGCTCTCCGAATTCGCTTCGATCCCGACGAAGATCGGTGTCGCAAGCGGGCCCAGCAAAGCGGGGCCGATCTTAAGCGTCATGCGCGGCAATCATCTGGACACGCTCGTCACGGATCAGGCGACGGGAGCGCGCATTCTCGAACTGGCCAAGGAAGGCGGAGAGCGTTCATGAATGGACAACAAATCATGCGGGAGATCGGCCGCTCCGGGGTCGCAGCCTCAGCGGTCGGCCTCGGCACCTGGGCAATCGGCGGCTGGATGTGGGGCGGCACGGACGAACGGGAATCGGTCGCCGCCATCCATGCCTCCCTGGATGCAGGCGTCACGCTGATCGACACGGCACCCGCCTACGGGCTCGGGCGGGCGGAAGAGATCGTCGGCAAGGCGCTTTCCGGGCGCCGCGACAAGGCGGTGATCGCAACGAAATGCGGCCTCGTCTGGCACACACGGCAGGGCAATCACTTCTTCGACCAGGACGGCAGGCCCGTCCATCGCCATCTCGGTCGGGAATCGATCTTCCACGAGGTGGAACAAAGCCTCAGCCGGCTCGGCACGGACTATATCGACCTCTACATCACCCACTGGCAAGACCCGACGACGCCGATCGAGGAAACCATGCGGGCGCTCGAGGACCTGCGCACCGCCGGCAAGATCCGGGCGATCGGCGCCAGCAATGTCAACCTGGAAGAACTCGAAATCTATGTGAAGATCGGCGGTCTCGATGCGATCCAGGAACGGTTCAGCATGCTCGACCGGGAGATCGAAGCGCAACTCCTGCCTGTCACGACGGCAAACGGCGTGGCGACGCTCAGCTATTCGTCTCTCGCTCTGGGCCTTCTCTCCGGCTCGATCGGGCCGGAACGCGTCTTTTCCGGTGACGACCAGCGCAGGGACAATCCGCGTTTCTCCGTCGCAAACCGGGAGAAGGTCACGCGCTTCGCCGAAGCGATAAGGCCGATCGCGCAAGAGCACGAGGCATCGATCGCCCAGATCGTCATCGCCTGGACCCTGGCGCAACCCGGCATCACCTTCGCGCTTTGCGGCGCGCGCAATCCCGCCCAGGCGCTCGACAATGCAAGAGCCGGCACGATCCGGCTCAGCGCGGAGGACCTCTCGACGGTCGAGGCGGCAATAGCGGCTGATCTGGCGAATATGGACAGGTAACGGACCGCCCCATGACAAGGACAGAGATTTTGGACGGGCTCCGCCGGAGCCCGAAGGTGGACGTCTGCGTCCTCGGCGGCGGCATCAACGGGCTCAGCGTCTTTCGCGAGCTCGCGCTGCAGGGGCTACGCGTCCTGCTCGTCGAGAAGCACGATTACTGCTCGGGCGCGAGTGCTGCGCTGTCGCGCATGGTGCATGGCGGCCTGCGCTACCTCGAAAACGGCGAGTTCACGCTGGTGAAAGAGTCGCTCGTGGAGCGCGACCGGCTTCTCAGGAACGCGCCGCACCTCGTGGCGCCACTTGCGACGACGGTTCCCGTCTTCGACATTTTCTCCGGGCTTGCCAATGGCATCGTTCGCTTTCTCGGCTTGAGCCGCCGGCCGAGCCGCCGCGGGGCCATCGCCATCAAGGCCGGACTTTCGATCTACGACCTGCTGACGCGCAAGCGGGCGCTGATGCCGCGTCACCGGTTCCGCGGCCGTCGCGCGACGCTGGCAAAATGGCCGGCGCTCAACCCGAAGATACGCAGTTCCGCCACCTATTACGATGCCTGGGTGAGCCACCCCGAGCGGATCGGCATGGAGCTGTTGCGGGACGGGCTGTCCGCCTCGAGCGAGGCGGCGGCGCTGAACTATGCCGACCTTCGCCGAAACGAGGCCGGCAAATACATCATCGCCGACGGCATCGATGGGGTCGGCGTCGAGATCGAGCCCAGTCTGATCGTCAACGCGACCGGCGGTTGGATCGACATCACCAATGGCGCGCTCTTGCCGCCGGATCACCCCTCCACCCCGCTGATGGGCGGCACGAAGGGATCGCATCTCATCATCGACAATATGCATCTGCGCGACGCACTCGGCGATCACATGATCTATTACGAGAACGAGGACGGCCGCATCTGCATCCTCTTTCCCTATTTCGGCAAGGTGCTGGTCGGTTCGACCGACATCCGGGTCGACGATCCCGGGACGGTCAAGTGCGAGGAAGAGGAGCGCGATTACATCCTGCAGTCGCTGGCCTTCGTCTTGCCTGGTATCGAGATCGGGCAGGAGGAAATCGTCTTCCAGTTCTCCGGCGTGCGACCGCTGCCCGCCAGCAGCGACATTTTCACCGGCCGCATCCCGCGCGACCATTTCTGCACCACGATCGAGAGCGCCGGCACGCCGGTACTGTGCATGATCGGCGGCAAGTGGACGACCTTTCGCTCCTTCGGCGAACTTGCAGCCGATACGGCGCTGGAACGCCTCGGCCTTTCACGCCGCGTCTCGACGGCCGACCGCGCCATCGGCGGAGGGCGGGGATTTCCGGCCGATCGCGAAAGCTGGATTGCCGCCTTGGCCGCTCGTTGCAGCCTGCCACCGCCGCACGTCGCCGAATTGTTCTCCCGCTACGGAACGGAGGCCGAGGCGCTGGCGGCTTTCATAGGCCAGGGAAGCGATGCCGTGATCCCGGGCGCCGCTCATACGATGCGGGAACTTCTGTTCCTGATCCGCAACGAGGCGGTCGAGCATCTGGACGATCTGCTCTTGCGCCGCACGACGCTCGCCATTTCGGGCACGCTCTCGCTCGCCATTCTCGACGCTGCGCTCGAACTGCTGACGGAGGAGAAGGCGTGGTCCGAGGCGCGCCGCCTGAGTGAGCGGAACCGGTGCCTGGCGCTCCTGCGAGACCGGCACGGGGTCGACGAGAAAGCCCTTGCAGCCCGAATGCCGCCCCCATTGGCGAAGGCCGTCGCGGCGGGTTGATACCGCAATCTTTTGCGGTGGCTCCGACCCAGGCTGCCGCGCAACCTACGACGAAGGAGAAAAGCATGAGCATCAACAGCAAGGTGCGGATGAACCGCCTTTTCGACGGCGGACGCTGCCTCGACGTGGCGATCGATCACGGCGTCTGCAACGAGCCATCCTTCCTGAGCGGACTCGAGAACATGGAGTCCGTGGTGAAGACACTCACCGCGGCGGCGCCCGACGCGATCCAGATGAACTACGGCCAGGCCGATCTGCTGCAGGATCTGCCCGGAAAGGACAAGCCGGCGCTCGTCATGCGCATCGACATGGGCAATCCCTATAACCGCGTCCGCCACCGCGACATGTGGGCGGTGCTGCAAAACGAGGCCGAGCCGCTGATCGGGGCGCTGGCCATGGATGCGGCCTGCGTCGTCGTCAACCTGTTCATGCTGCCGGACGAACCGAGCCTTTTCCGCCAATGCGTGCAGAACATCGCCCGCGTCCGGGCGGATTGCGACAAATACGGGATGCCACTGATGATAGAGCCGCTCGTCATGCAGCCGGTTACCGAGCATGGCGGCTACATGGTGGACGGCGATGCCGACAAGATCGTCACGCTGACACGGCTTGCCCGGGAGATGGGCGCCGATATCGTCAAGGCGGACCCGACCACCGATGCGGACGAATTCCACCGGGTGGTGGAAGCGGCGCGTTGCCCGGTTCTCGTTCGGGGCGGCGGCAAGGAGGATCTGAGAGCCGTCTTCGACAAGTCGGCGGCCTTGATGAAGCAGGGCGCGATGGGCATGGTCTACGGGCGCAATGTCTATCAGCACTCCAATCCGAATGCCGTGGTGCGCGGACTGATGGCGATCGTTCACGACAATGCGAGCGGCGAAGAGGCCTTCGCGCTGTATCGTCAAGGTTGATCTGATATCGGACCTTGGGAGGGGTTCAGCATGGGAGACTATCTTTTGGGCCTCGACGCCGGCAACACCGTCATCAAGGCGGTGATCTTCGACCGGCAGGGCAAGGAAATCGCTTCGGCCGCTGCGGAAGGGCACAGCCGGATGCCGTTCCCAGGCCATGTCGAGCGCAGCCTGGACGAGCTGTGGGAGAATGCCCGCCGGGTCATCCGCACATGTGTCGATGAGGCCGGGATCGACGCCGGCGAAATCGCCGCCATCGGCTGCGCCGGCCATGGCAACGGGCTCTACGCGCTCGACCATGAGGGGCGTCCGCTTCTCGGCATACAGTCGCTCGACACCCGGGCGGCGGCGCTTGTCGAAGAGTGGACATCGCAAGGTGTCGGCGACCGGACCTACCCGATCGGCCAGCAACGGCCCTGGCCTTCGCAGACCCCCACTCTTCTCGCCTGGCTGAAACGACATCGGCCGGAGGTCTTCGCCAGCATCGGCACGGTCTTTCTCTGCAAGGATTTCATCGTCAACCGGCTGACGGGCACGCGCGTCAGCGACGTCTCGGACATGACCGGCTGCGGATTGCTCAACGTCGCCGGCCGGCACTACGACCCGGAACTCATGGCAGCTTACGGGCTCTCAGAAACGATTGACCTCCTGCCGCCATTGGTGGAAAGCGCCGACGTCGCCGGTCGCATCACCGAAGCGGCCGCGGCCGAGACGGGACTTGCCGCCGGAACGCCGGTGGTCGGCGGGCTCTTCGACGTGGTCGCCTCGGCGATCGGCTCCGGGGTCACCCGCACCGGGGCAGCTTCCATCATCGCCGGGACCTGGAGCATCAATCAGGTGATCATCGAAAGCCCGGAGCTCCAGGGACCGGTGTTCATGTCCTCCACCTTCGACCGCGACCGCTACCTGGCGATCGAGTCCAGCGCGACCTCCGCCGCAAACCTCGAATGGCTGGTGCGGGAGTTCTTTTCCGAGGTGCGCTCCGATGGGCGCTCGCCCTTCGACCTCTGCTGCGAGCTCGCCTCCTCGAGCGATCCGGCCTCCGACGACCCCATCTACCACCCCTATCTCTACGGCGCCCAGCAGGACGGCAGCGCGCGCGCCGGGTTCTACGGCATCGCCGGCTGGCACACGAAAGGCCACCTCGTGCGCGCGGTACTCGAAGGCGTGGCTTTCGGTCACCGCCAGCACATAGAGACGATGCGCAAAGCAGGTGCGGCCTTCGACGAGGCGGTCCTTTCCGGCGGCGGTTCGCGCAGTCTCATATGGCCGCAGATATTCGCCGACGTCCTCGGCGTCCCGGTCTCCGTGGCCCGCTCGCGTGAGACGGGCGCACTGGGGGCGGCAATCGCCGCCGGCACCGGCGTCGGCATTTTCTCCGACTTCGCCGAGGGTGCGGCCGCGATGGTGAGAGCCGAGCGGCACTATCGTCCGAACAGGGCGCTGGAGGCCCATTATGCCCGGCGATACGCGCTTTACAGGGACATCGCGGACGCCATGACGCCGATCTGGCGACGGCTTTCGGCAATGCAGGCCATCACGGCGGGAGTTGCGGCGTGAACGCGGATATGAACGAGACGATCGCCGATGCGGGCAGTTACGATTTCATCGTCATCGGCGCCGGCTCCGCGGGCTGCGTCCTTGCCAACCGGCTTTCCGCGGACCCGAAAAACCGGGTCCTGCTGCTCGAAGCCGGCGGCAGCGACCGTTATCACTGGGTGCATGTGCCGATCGGCTATCTCTACTGCATGGGCAATCCGCGCACCGACTGGATGATGAGGACGGCCGCGGAACCCGGTCTCAACGGCCGCAGCCTCCCCTATCCTCGCGGCAAGCTGCTCGGCGGCTGCTCTTCCATCAACGGCATGATCTATATGCGTGGGCAGGCGGCCGACTACGACGGCTGGCGCCAGGCAGGCAATACCGGCTGGGGCTGGGACGATGTTCTGCCCTATTTCCTGAAGTCCGAGGACAACTTCCGCGGCAAGTCGCCGTTGCATGGCGCCGGCGGGGAATGGCGAGTCGAACGGCAGCGTCTGTCCTGGCCGATCCTTGATGCCTTTCGCGATGCGGCCGAAGAGCTCGGCATTCCGAAGACTGAGGATTTCAACACCGGCGACAACGAGGGATCCGGCTATTTCGAGGTGAACCAGCGCGGCGGCCTGCGCTGGAACACGACCAAGGCGTTCCTGCGCCCCGCGATGAAGCGGCCGAACCTTCGGGTGCTGACGGGCGCCGAGACCGAGCGTCTGATCTTCGACGGGCGCCGGACGAAGGGCGTGCGCTTCCGGTCGGACGGCCGCATCCACGTGGCGCGCGCCACGCGCGAGGTCATCCTCTCTGCGGGCGCGATCAACTCGCCGAAAATCCTCGAACTCTCCGGGGTGGGCCGACCGGACGTCGTCTCGGCAGCCGGCGCGCAGGTCGTCCACGACCTCCCCGGGGTTGGCGAGAACCTGCAGGATCATCTTCAGATCCGCACCGTATTCCGGATCGAAGGCGCGAAGACGCTGAACCAGCTCTATCACAGCATTTTTTCCCGCATGGGAATGGGCTTCGAATACATGCTGAGGCGTTCCGGTCCGCTGTCGATGGCACCGAGCCAACTCGGCATATTCGCGAAAAGCAGCCCCTCCGTCGCAACCCCCGACCTCGAATACCATGTCCAGCCGCTGAGCACCGACCGATTGGGAGAGCCGCTCCACAGATACCCGGCCGTCACGGTCTCGGTCTGCAATCTGAGGCCGGAAAGCCGGGGGAGCGTGCATGTCACGACAACGGAATCATCCGCCGCGCCGGACATCCGGCCGAACTATCTGTCCACTGCCGGAGACCGGCTGCTTGCGGCACGGGCGATTCGCCACGCTCGCAATCTCATGGCGACGAAGGCCATCGCAAGATTCAAGCCGGCGGAAATACTGCCCGGCGCGGAGTTCCAAAGCGAGGATGAGCTCATCCGACGCGCCGGCGATATTGCGACGACGATCTTCCACCCGGTCGGCACCTGCAGGATGGGCAGCGATCCGATGGCGGTGGTGGACCCTTCCCTCAAGGTTCATGGTCTTGATGGCCTGCGCGTCGTCGACGCCTCGATCATGCCCACCATCGTCTCCGGAAACACGAACTCGCCGGTCATCATGATTGCGGAAAAAGCGGCGGAGGCCATCCTCCGCAGCTAGAGCACTTCCAGGAAAAGTGTGTAACCGTTTTCCGTCCGGAAAGTGCGGTGGACCAACGGCTTAGAGCATGTCGGTGTTCCATGAACATGAAATGTAACTAAGGCCGTGCGTCACTGCATGTGTCCATTGATCGTAGCCGATCAATGGACAAAAACATGCAGCTCAAAGTGCTACCGCGACCTTTGCGCGCCTTATAAGACGCGCGGCGCTGTAGGGGACTTTTCGCAGGACTGCAATCTCTCCTCGTCCTCATCACGCGGCGGGTATCCAGAATCTCAACAGGCCGTAGATCACGATCCCGAGCTTATTTTCTGTTGTCCGTTCAACGTTCGATCAGCAAGCGCTGGAAAGGGAAACTCGCGGCCGCTTCACTCTCTCTTGCGCCATTTACAGGCTTGTCCGGACTCGACGCGGTATTCAATTTCGAAACGCGTCACGCCGATGTCCTTGAGGATGTGATCCGGCATTTCCTGCAGCGCGCACCCGCGTGCACGACGGGTTTGCCGGCGACGGCGGGTTGCCTCGACCACCTGCGCCGCGCAGCTCAAGAAGACTGTACCCAGCGCCGTGGTCAGAAAGGCCGACGGATTGATGTTGAAGGAGGTCTTAGACATGATGCTTCCCTCTTGGTCTGAGTGTCGGCCCGTCGGCGGACACTCACCAATGCGGCTGTTGCGACAGAGCCACGGCCTTGTCGTTCCGGATGTGGCGGCAAAGGGTTCTCCAGCCCGCGCGCGCCATCCTCGGTTAGCCGGCACGCCATCCATTTGTTACTGCATAGCCCGACTGAGCCGCTGCGGCAGTTCCGGAGGTAACTGGAACCAGCCTTGGCGTCGCCTCAGCCGCCCGCCGGAGCTTCAAGTATTCGGGGCCTCCAGACCGGGGGCGAGGGCGACGGTGGAGAATCTGGCGCGGCACCTGATAGTCATCTATCGCCGGTGTGGGCCCGTCGGCCCCGGCTTTTGCGAAGACAAGGATAATCCCGGTTGGAGGGGATGCCGCACCTCTCGCTCAAACATCGCCTTGCCGTCGATGCTTTGGCCGCTCAATTGCCGAGATGATATATTGAATGGAGGGTGTGTTGCTCGCCAGGCTCCGTTGCAGGGCACCTGTGACAGAAACCAGTGGGAGACCGGTGGCCTTCCCCGGTTCAGATCAACTCTCGCGGAGCCGGTATCGTTCAGTGATCCAATCGATGAACACGCGCAAGCGGGGCGAAAGCTGACGCGTGTGCGAATAGAGGACGTGCACTGGCAGTGGCGACGGCGGAAAGTCCGTTAGCACTTCTTTGAGTGCGCCGCTCGCAAGCTCGGAAGCGACCCGATAGCGCGGAACTTGAATGAGTCCCAGGCCGGCACAGGCCGATGCGACGTTCGTCTCCGGGCCGGTCACGGTGATGACAGTTGGCAGCGTCAGCTCGCGCGTCTTGCCCGCGACGATGAATGCAAAGGGCGCAACCGATGGCGTGTCGGGAGAGAGGAGCCCCACCATTCGGTGACCAATAAATAAGTCCTCGGGAACGTGGGGCGTGCCGAAGCGAGCGAGGTACTCAGGGCTCGCGAAGGTGCCGCGCCTCAGCTCGGCCAATTTGCGGCGGATCAGCGAGGAGTCTGCGAGATGGCCCGCGCGCACAATGCAATCATACCCTTCGCGCACGATGTCCACCGGCTGGTGGGTTTCGCTGATGTGCAATCGGATATCGGGATAACGATCAAGAAAAGCCTGGAGGCCAGGCAGCAGGAAATGGCGCGCCTGCGTACCGTGAACATCGACACGCAACAGACCCGACGGACTGGCGCCGCTGAAGCCGGCCTCGGCGTCTTCCAGATCGGCGATGAGTCTGACGCAGCGGTGATAGTAAGCTTCTCCGTCCAAGGTGGTCCGGACCACGCGCGTGGTCCGCTGCAGAAGGCGCACGCCCAGACGCCCCTCCAACTGCTTGACAGCATCGGTAATGGTCGAACGGGGCAATCCAAGGTCCTCCGCCGCCAGCGTAAAGCTGCGCCTTTCGGCGACACGGGCAAAGACTCGCATAGCATCGAAACGGTCCATGGGTATTATTCGGTCCATCCGGATAGTGTTGCCGAACTATGCATCATTATCCGAGTTGCGAGAAGTGTCATATTTTCCTTAGTACCTACCCGCTTCGGCGGACCACACGAAGGAAGAAGCAAATGGAAACGAACAAAGTAGCGATCGTCACCGGCGCGTCGCGCGGTATCGGCGCGGCAATTGCTGCGCGTCTGGCGCATGACGGCTTCACGGTCGTTATCAACTACGCCGGCAATGCCGCTGCCGCTGAAGAAGTGGCCGGGAAAATCGAGGCGGCTGGCGGCAAGGCGCTAACGGCGCAAGCCGATGTGAGCGACCCGGCGGCCGTCAGGCGCCTGTTCGATACGGCGGAAGAAGCCTTCGGCGGTATCGATGTCTTGGTCAACAATGCCGGCATCATGCCTCTCACCACTATTGCGGACACCGATGATGCCGTTTTTCACCAGGTCATCGCTGTAAACCTGAAAGGCACGTTCAACACCCTGCGCGAGGCGGCGCAACGCCTGCGCGTAGGTGGTCGCATCATCAATATGTCAACGAGCCAGGTCGCCTTGCTGCACCCGAGCTACGGCATCTACGCCGCTGCGAAGGCCGGCGTCGAGGCTATGACACACGTGCTGTCGAAGGAACTGCGGGGCCGCTACATCACAGTCAACGCCGTCGCGCCCGGACCGACTGCTACTGACCTGTTTCTAGAGGGCAAGTCGGAGGAGGTCATGGACCGCTTTGCGAAGCTCGCCCCGCTCGAACGGCTCGGCACTCCGCAGGACATAGCGGGCACCGTCGCCTTCCTCGCGGGACCGGACGGCGCCTGGGTGAACGGCCAAGTGCTGCGCTCCAATGGCGGCATCATCTGACGTCCTCAGCCTCCAAGGCGTGCCGGCGCGATCCGCCCGCGACTAGGCACGCTGGGGTCCAGGGATACGGATCCCAAGGCACCAACAAACGCACATCAAGTGAGGAACGCACCATGTCGAAGAAAGTCATTCTGATCACCGGGGCCTCGAGCGGCTTCGGGCGCCTGACCGCCGAGGCCCTCGCTGGCGCCGGCCACCGGGTATACGCGTCGATGCGAGACATCGTCGGCCGCAACGCGGCCAATGTTAAAGCTATAGCCGGCTTCGCTAGGGACAATGACGTTGACCTGCGCACCCTGGGGCTCGACGTCCAGTCGCAGGTTTCGGTAGACAGGGCCGTCAATCAGATCATTGGCGAAGTCGGAGGCATTGACGTTTTGGTACACAATGCCGGCCACATGGTGTTCGGACCTGCCGAAGCATTCACGCCAGAGCAGTTCGCCGAGCTTTACGATATCAATGTACTGAGCACCCAACGCGTCAACCGGGCGGTGCTGCCGCACATGCGCCGGCAAAGGCACGGGCTTCTCATCTGGATCTCAAGTTCAAGCTCGGCAGGAGGCACGCCGCCTTATCTCGCCCCCTACTTCGCCGCCAAGGCGGCCATGGATGCCATCGCTGTGCAGTACGCACGTGAGTTGTCGCGTTGGGGCATCGAGACGTCGATCATTGTGCCCGGTGCCTTCACGAGCGGCACCAATCACTTCGCCCATTCCGGCGCACCGTCGGACCACGCCCGCCAGGCCGAGTATGAGGCTGGCCCGAATGCCGGTCTCGGCGAAGAGATCAAGAAGGCTTTCGCAGCGATCGTGCCGCCGGACGCTGATGTGTCACTGGTTGCCGATGCCATCGTTCGGGTTGTGGGCACCGCATCCGGCAAGCGTCCGTTCAGGGTGCACGTCGACCCCGCCGAAGACGGTGCCGATGTGGGGTTCACCGTGCTGGACCGACTTCGCGCTGAGATGCTCCACCGGGTCGGCCTCTCCGACCTCCTAAAGCCCAAGGCACCTGCTTAAAACAGGCCGCAATCGCATTTAGAACGACCCTAACTGACTTCAGCGCGCCGGAAGCTGGAACGATACTGAGCCGGGGTCACGCCGAGGCGCTCGCGGAACACGATCCGCATCCTGTCGGCGGTGCCGAAACCGCAGTCATAGGCGATGGCCTTCAGCTGGCGATCGCTCCCCTCGAGAAGGTTGCGGGCTGAGTCAATGCGTGCGCGTTCCACGAATTCATGGGGTGTCATGCCGGTCGCCTGCACAAAATGCCGGGCAAAGTTGCGGGTGCTCATCCCCACTTGAGCGGCGAGAGATTCAAGCGTGTGGCGCTCCCGGATATTCTCCATGACATGATCTTGAACTCTTGCTATCGGCGATGCGGGATCATTCGGTGCGGTGAGATAGGGGCTAAACTGGGATTGCCCCCCTTGCCGTTGAGCAACTACGACCAGTCGCTTGGCGACGACCAGTGCAATCTCTGCTCCGTGACTTTCCTGGACCAGGGCCAGCGCCAGATCAATTCCCGCCGTCACGCCGGCAGATGTGACAAGGCGCCCGTCACGCACATAGATGGCATCCAATTCAACCTGTGCGGCAGGAAACATAGCCGCGAGCGCGCCGGCATTTTGCCAATGCGTGGTGACGCGCCGCCCGTCGAGCAATCCCGCGTGTCCCAAAGCAAATGCCCCCGTACAGATCGATCCGTAGGTGCTTGCGAGAGACGGAGCTAACGCCAGCCATTCGACCAAGGGTTGACTGGGCTCTCCGTCCGGCAAGGCTGGACCGCCAGCGACGAGCAGAATGTCCAAATCGCCTGACACGTCCTCGAACGCCAGGTCCGCTATCATCAACATGTTGTTCGACGCTCGCAAAGGATTTCTATGAGCCGCCACTACAACCGTTTCATAGCGATTTTCTGGCGCAATATAGGTGTTGGCCTCAACGAACACGTCGATCGGTCCAGCGACGTCGAGAGCCTGGACACCCTCGTGAATAGCGATAGCAACCTTCGTAACAGCCATGGTTCCGCGATCGTTCTGGCGAGAATCGACGTATGCTTGTCCTGATCCAGCGAATACGGCGCGTTGCGACGTCGACCCACGAGCGCGTACAACTGCCTAGGATCGCGCTGCAGCCGTAAACCCCTTAGGGCGCGATCTTACCAAATGCAACCAGAGCTCTTCTGCGTGTCTATTCACGCCACGGCGGAGCTCCACCTATGAGGACTAAGAAATGACCGAGGTCATCGCCGGTATCCGCGTTCCCGACAGTGAAATCGCTCGCGCCGCGACCCAACTGGTCCGTGATACGCAGGACAATCTCCTTTACAATCATAGCCGCCGTGTCTTCTTTTGGGGCGCACTGACCGGCAAGCGCCTGCGTCTCGAATATGACCCCGAACTTCTCTATCTGGGCGCCATGTTCCACGATATGGGCCTGACAGAACGCTACTCCAGTCCCGATTTACGCTTTGAGGTCGACGGCGCAAATGCCGCCCGGGATTTCATGAAGAGCTACGGCGTTTCCGAGCGGGATATCGAGGAAGTTTGGACCGCTATCGCGCTCCACACCACACCCGGCATTCCCGAACACATGCGTCCGACGATCGCGCTGGTCACAGCGGGCGTGGAGATGGACGTCCTCGGCATCAACTATCATGTGTTCTCGCACGAACATCGGCATGACGTTTGCGCCTGCCATCCGCGTGAAGCGAATTTCAAGGAAAACATTATCGATCACTTCGCAGAAGGCATCAAGAAGAAGCCTGAGACAACCTTTGGAAACGTCAAGTCTGACGTGCTGGCGCTGAGAGACCCAAATTTCAAGCGAGTAAACTTCTGCTCGATCATTCTGAATTCCGCTTGGCCCTCTTGATCGGCGGCTGTTTTCGCAAGCTTGGCCAAAGGTCAACATTGAGGCAGCTTGGCCAACCCCTGAGCCTCCGATATTTCGCTTTTGATGTAGCGAAATATCGGAGGTAGCTACGGAAACTGTAAGCACGTCGCGAAAAACACACTTAGACGACGGATTTCCCTTCTGATCGCCCGGCCCCTCGAGGTCCGAATTGAACTATTCGTTGTTGAGGCGTTACCAGTGGGTGACGGTCTCATCTAGCCACCTGTCCATTAGCGGTTGCGGATCGGGATCCTGCCGGGCAACTCCTCGAGTCTAACAGTTTCCATCGATTGCCAACGCAGCCGCAGGGCAATTCATGGACATTACTGCGCCTGGCCAGTCCGTAAGAGCTGGAACTCCAGTCCCCTCTTGGAGTTTCTTACCGTCATGTTCGCTCTCAGGCTCGCTCTCGGAAGAAGGACGATGCGTAGGAAATGAATCCGGAAAAATGGACGCATCTGTGCATAGATATGCAGCGCATGTTCGCCGAGGATACTCCTTGGCAAGTTACCTGGATGCCGAAGGTATTCGACCAGGTTGTTGAGGTTGCAGGCCGGTTTCCGGAGCGCACGATATTCACGCGTTTCGTGCCGCCGTCCGCTCCTGAGGAACTGCCAGGCATGTGGAGGGCGTACTACGAGAAATGGCCGATGATGACGACCACCCAACTTGATCCGGTTCTGGTGGATCTGGTTCCGGACCTGAAAAGATTGGTGCCGCCAGCGCGCATTTTTGACAAAAGGACCTATTCGCCCTGGACGGATGGTCGCCTGCATGGCGCCTTGCTTCATCAGGATATAGGCACACTGGTCGTAACAGGAGGCGAGACGGACATCTGCGTGCTGGCCGCGACGCTTGGGGCTATCGATCTCGGCTATAATATTATCCTGCTGAAGGATGCGGTATGTAGCGCGACCGATCAAACGCACGATGCATCGCTGGAACTTCTCAGCAAGCGCTTCTCAGTTCAAGTAAAGGTTATGAACACCGAGGAGTGGTTATCGTCATTTTAGAGCCTGCGCGAAACAAGCGGAGCTGTTCCTGGATCCCTACGCGACCTTAGAAGGACGAGCTGAGCAAATTGTGCGCCAGAGGTGTTGAACGGTCCTGACGGCAGTCTCGCGGCCGACGGCCTTTCGGCGACCGACCAGCCGGCTGAGCGGGACTCCCTGGCTGTGTTACACTCCGGCTCATCGCTTCAATGGAGTGGTCCCATGGGCATAACGTTTCCGAACGAAAGTTCAAGTTATCGCACCGCTCGCGACAAGCTACTGCAGCGCGAAGCAGCACTCAGGCGCGAAATGGAATCCGTGGCCGCAGAGATCCGAGCACTCCCTCCTGGCGGGGTCGTTCCCGAGGACTATGAATTCGACCACATGGACGGAAAGGGGACATCGGCGAAGGTGCGACTCTCCGAGCTGTTTCGGCCCGGTACCGATGTCTTGCTCCTCTACCATTATATGTTCCCTCGCCATCGCAGCGATAAGCGGCCCAAACCGAGCAGCGGGCCGATGGCAGAGCTGCCGATCGAAGACGGGCCGTGCCCGTCTTGTACTGCCCTACTCGACAACTGGGAGGGAGCGGTGCTGCACGTAGAGGGTATGGGCGTAAACATCGCGGCTGTTGCAAAGGCGCCTATAGAGCAGGTTGCAGCCTTTGCGGCTCATCGGGGCTGGCGCAGGCTGAAGCTCCTTTCTGCCGCGAACAATAGCTTCAAACGCGACTACCACGGCGAGGACGCGGAGGGGCAGCAATTGCCGATCCTTACCGTGTTTCACAAAGGCGCGGACGGGCTGATCAGGCTGAGCTGGGCCTCTGAACTGTTGTTCCTGCCGGCCGAGCCGGGGCAGGATCCACGACATTTGGGCACTGTCGAGCCGATGTGGACCCTCTTGGACCTCACTCCCGGAGGGCGGCCGAATACCGACGAACAGTTCGAGTACCAAGGCTGACTACCCGCTTTGCCGAGGTGCTATTCGAACGCAATTGGGCGGCGAAGGCGATCCGCGGTGGAAGGGCGAGGGAGATCACCCACGAAGAGTGGCCACCCCCTGCCCGGCTTCACGACACGCGCGGGCGCGCCACGTCGTTCACTCCCTCCGGGTCCGGCGCCTGGCCATAGCTCATACGCCGCATCTGGGCGATCACCCGCTCCATTTCGTCGTCCGGCAGTACGGGCGGCTCCCCGAGCGTCAGGGCCTGAACATAGATCCGCGATAGCGTCTCCACCTCGATTGCAAGCCACAATGCCTGTTCCAGCGTTTTGCCGAGCGATATCTGACCGTGCTGCCCGAGCAGGCAGGCCAAACGGTCATTGAGGGCAATAAGCGCGTTGTCGGAGAGCGCCTGCGTTCCGAAGGTCGCATATTCGGCGCAGCGGATCGTGGTCCCGCCGGCAATCCCCGTCATGTAGTGAAAGCTCGGAATGGTCTTGTGATGGCAGGCGAGTGTCGTCGCGTAGATCGAGTGGCAATGCAGGACCACGTCGATATCGGTGCGCGCGCGCAGAATGTCGCGGTGAAAGCGCCACTCCGATGACGGGCGGTGGCCCACATAGGTGCCGTCGAAGCCCATTTCCACCAGGTCGTCCGGCTGCATCGTGTCATAGGGCATGGAGGACGGCGTGATGAGAAAGCCGTCATCGGTGCGGACGGAAAGATTGCCGGCCGTGCCCTGGTTGATGCCGCTCGAATTCATCCGCCGGCAGATATCCACCATTTCCCGCCGGAGTGCCAGCTTGTCCGTCTCAGCCATGAAGATTTCCTTTCGTGTTCCGGAATTTATCTCTGTTGCCCGGCATTGCGCGGGCGATCGCGCGCCAATCGGCGGCATAGCGGGAAAGTTCGGGATTGAGCCGCGCAAGATCGACGGGCTCGCTGAGGGCAAGCGGCGCCGGCCCCTTACGCGTCTCGTGACCGGCAAGCAGCGCCGCACCGGCGGCAACACCATAGGCGTCGAGATTGAAGCGCACCTGGCGCTCGGGAAGCAATGCCGCAACCACGCCCGCATAAAGAGGATCGCGCAGGAAGCTGCCGTCGAGCACGATGAGGCGATCCGTGGAAAGCGCCTCGATGCACTCCACCGTCAGCAGCGCACAATAGAGGAGCGCCAGGGCCTTGCGCTCCATTGCCGTCTCGGCCACAGGTCCAAGGATGCGCCCGCTTCCGGCGCTGCCGGGGAAAAGACCATCGTCGTCGCCGAAGGAGGGCACCGCGATGGTCCGCTGCGCAACCAGACGCCCGAGGACCTCGATGGGGGCGTCGTCCGTCGGCGGATTGGAACCGGCGATTTGGGAGAATTCCCGCCCGCCCATTGTCAGAATCCCGCCGAGGCGGTTTCCGAAAACGTCGCTGTTAAGCGTCATGCCCCGGTGCTCGTCGAGGCGCCCGATCGGTGTCGTTCGTGAAAAGCCGACGATCCAGGTACCCGTCGAGATCACCGTGAAATCTCGAAGTCCCGCGGCGTGATAGCGATAATGATTGAGGCTGCTGTCGTGGCCGCCCGTGAGGACGCGCATTTCTGCCGGGAGTCCGAACCTGCGGACGAGTTCGGGCCGGATCGGCCCAAGCGTCTGCCAGGCATTGGCAAAGGGCGGCATCAGCCGCTCCCAGCCGCGGGCATCGACGATCGGTGAAAAGCGCCTTTCGGCGACATTCCAGAGATGCGACTGTGCCCCGAGAAAGCTCGCTTCAGACGCGGCGATGCCGGAAAGCCGCCAGGCCCAATATTGCGGCAGGCCGAGATACCAGCGCGCTTTCCCGAAAGCTTCCGGTTCGCGCTCCTCCATCCAATAGAGCTGGCGGGCCTGATGGGTCGCGCCATGCATGGTCGCGCTGCCGCGGTCGAGAAACGTACCGGCAAGCGGGATATAGCCGTCGCGGATATCCGGCGGCAACGGCTGCTCGTAATCGACCATAGGCAGTGCCGCACCATCGCCGGCCCCGGGGTCGGGACCGGTCAGAACGCCGCCCGAGCCGTGCCCGGCCGCGACGACGGCGGCAAGTTCATGGCGCCGCGACAGAGCCGCCAGCGTCGCGAAAACCCATTCGCCCAGCCTCGTGAGGTCATGGTGGCGCCAGGGAGGCCCGGGGAGGACGGGATTGGGAACGCTGATCGTCTCCGCCACCGTCCCGTCGGCCCCGACCGCGCTCAGCTTGACGTTGGTCTTGCCGATGTCGAGAACCGCGACCGGAGCCGCGCCGCTGTCTCGATCGTTCATCGCATCCACCGTCTCTTCTCCCCGGCCGTGCTCGCGCCAACCTCGTTCAGATCAGGCCGTATTGCGTGGCCTTGTTGCGCAGGAACGGCAGACCGTTGCCCATCACTTCCTCCTCGTCCTTTGCGACCGGACGCCAGACGGCAAGGCCATAAGCCACTTCCGGCGGCATATTGATGAAGCTTTCCATGGCAAGACCACCCTTGAAGCCGATCGCCGCAAGCGTCGAGAAAATCTCGTCCCAGCCGCAGGTGCCGTAGCCCGGCGTGCCGCGGTCGCTTTCGGAAAGATGGATGTATTTCAGGTACTCGCGGGCATCGAGGATGCCTTTGCCGACGCCCTTTTCCTCGATGTTCATGTGATAGGTATCGAGGTGCACGAAGACGTTGTCGGCTCCGACCCGCTCGATCATCTTGACCGCCTGCCAGCCGGTATTGATCAGGTGGTTCTCGTAGCGATTGACGGCCTCGACGCCAAGCTCGATGCCGCGCGACTTGGCGTGCTTGGCCGCGGCCTGCAGCACGCGCGCGATGTTGTCATACTCCTGGACAGTCGGCGGCACGCCGGTGCGCTCGCCGATGCCGCCATAGATGACGCCCGACAGCGCCTCGCCGCCGAGATCGGCGGTCTTGTCGATTGCGATCTTCAGATGGTCGATCGCCGCCTCGGGCCGCACCGAGGCCCACGCCGGCTCCGGCAGGCCGAGCGAGCAGACCGCGCGCAGCCGGTTCTTCTCGAGCAGGGCGCGGGTGTGCCCGGTGTCGACGGCAGGCGGATTGAGCATTGGTATCTCGATGAAATCGACCTTGTATTTGACCGCGGCGGCTACCGCCCGTTCGGCACCGGGACGGTCCCAGTTCATTGTCCACATGCTCGTATGTACGCCAAAACCCTGCATCGTCATGATCCTCTTCTGATAATTGAAATCCTGATTTTGGAAACGACCCAACGCAGAATCATCACGCCGACGAGAAGGATGCCCCAGACGGCGGTCGCGAGATGCTGGTTGGCTCCGATGAGATTGAGCCCGGACGAAAGAAGCTGCAGCACCACCAGCGCGACGAAGACGGGGATCACCCGGCCGAAGCCCCCGAACGGATTGACGCCGCCGAGGAAGCACGCGAGCACCGTGATCAGCAGATAGGACTCGCCATGGCCGATGCGCACCGAATTGAAGCGCGCCAACATGATGACGCCGGCGATCGCGCACATGACCCCGGAAAGCGTGTAGACAAGCACGATCGCCTTGCGCGTGTTGATGCCTGAATAGCGCGTCGCCTCGAGATTCGAGCCGATCATATAGGTGTTGAAGCCGAGCTTTGTGCGCCCGAGAAGCAGATGCCAGGCGAGCACGCAGACGACGAAAACGATCAGCGGGACGGGAATGCTGGCGACGGAGCCGTGGCCGATCACGCCGACAAAGGGCGGAAATCCGGAGATGTCGCCCCCGCGCGTCAGAAACTCGCCAAGCCCGCGCAGGAAGATCATCATCGACAGGGAGACGAGGATCGGATGGGCGCGTGTGAACGCGATCACCAAGCCCATGATGACTCCGCTTGCCGCACCGACCATCACGGCGAGAAGGGAGCCGACGAGGAAGATTCCGAAGCCCGCGTCGGCCCCTCCGTTCGCCTTGAGAACCCAGGCAAGGGTCAGTCCGGCAAGATTGGCGGTGAAAGTAATTGCGAGATTGAGGCCGCCGGTCAGGATCGGCAGCAGCATGGCAAGCGTCAGCAGCCCGAGTTCCGGCAGCTGGAAGGCGACGGAGCCGAAGGTCGCGGCGCTCAGGAATTGCGGCGAGGCGATCCCGAAGACGAGGACGACCGCGACGAAGGCGAGCCCCGGACCGGCCATTTCCGGCCCTATGGCGGCCTTGATCCTTTCGAAGACTGTGGTCATCGGCCCGTTCCCTTCTGACCGACAAAAGTCAGCAGGCGCTCTATCCGCGTGTTGGAAAGCGTGATGGCGATCAGAATGATCGCGCCGATAATCATCTTGAAGGCGAAGGGCGACACGCCCATCAGGTTCAGTCCGTTCTGAGTGATCGAGATCAGAAGCACACCGAGCACGCAGCCGAGCACGGTGCCCTTGCCGCCGCCGAGGCGCGCGCCGCCGAGCACGACCGCGGCGAGCACGTCGAGTTCGCGGCCATAAAGCGCGTTCGGGACGACTTCCTGAGCATAGTGCGCCTGGATGAGGCCGCCTATGCCGGCCATGAGGCCAAGCCAGCCGAAGGCAATGAATTGCATAGCACCGATATTGATGCCGAAGCGCCGGGCGCCTTCCGGATTGTCGCCGAAGGCGTAAAGCTGGCGGCCCGTCGTCGTCCGCGTGATCAGCGTCCATGTCGCAATGACGCAGACGACCATGACGAGAACCGGAAGCGTGATCTCGATCCAGGTGCCGTCGGGCATTTCACGCTCGAAGAGGATCACGCGGTCCGTCAGCCAGTCAGGCAGGTCGTAGATCGACACGCCGCGGGTGAAGAACATCAGCAATCCGAAATAGATATTGAAGGTAGAGATCGTGGCGACGATCGAAATGATCCGGAAGCGGTGGATCAGAAAGGCGTTGAAGCAGCCGAGCAGTACGCCCAGCGAACCGGCGATGAGAAGCCCGGAGATCCAGCCGCCGCCGCCGATCCAGCCGAGCGCGATCGCCGTGCCGTATTGGACGACGGAAGCGGCCACGGCGAAGGAGATGTCGATGCCGCCGGCGATCAGCACCACCAGAAGGCCGACGGCGAAGATGATGTTGACGGCGCTGATGTTCAGGAGATCGAAGGCGTTGCCGAGCGAGAAGAAATTCGCCGTCGCGAAGGAGAGCACGGCACTGATGACGACGATCACCGCCAGCAGCGAAAATTCCGTCGCGTGAGTGCGGATCAAGCTACGCATAGACGGCCGCCTCGATGTCTTCCAGCCGCGACTGGCGCGGATCATAGGTTCCGACGATGCGGCCCTGGGCCATGTGCAGGACACGGTCGGCGTTGAAATAGACTTCCGGCACCTCGTCCGAGATCAGGATAATCGCAAGCCCGCTCTCGGCGAGCTTGGCGACGATGTCGAAGATCCCGGCCCGTGCCCCGACGTCGACGCCGACTGTGGGCGAATCGAGGATCAGCAGTTTGGGATCGGTGGCAAGCCATTTGGCGATCGCCACGCGCTGTTGGTTGCCGCCGGAAAGCGTCGATATCGCGTCGGCTTGGTGGCCGATCTTGACGCCGAGATCGGCGATCCAGCGGGAGACGAGACTTCGCTTGCGATCGTCGGAAAGAAGCCCCCCTGAGAGAATCTTGTGCAGCGAGGCGATAACCAGATTGTCGGCGATCGCCTGCGGCTGGATGAGCCCGAGTGACAACCGGTCCTCCGACAGATAAGCGACGCCGGCCCTGATCGCCTCGCGGTTCGAGCCGAAGCGGACCTCCCGGCCATCGATACTGATCGTCCCGGATGCGGGCTTGAGCATGCCGAAGAGGGCGAGCGCCAGCTCGGTCCTCCCTGCCCCGAGCAGACCGGTTATGCCGACCGTTTCGCCGCGGCGAACGGTCAGCGAAATGTCTTCGAAGTCGCCCGGCCTGGTGAGGCCGCGAACCTCCAGAACGGCCGGCTGGTCCTCCTTCGGGCGCGCGCGGACGTGCTGATCGAAGGTCTTGCCGGTCATGAGTTCGGTGATTTTCGACTGCGTCATGCCGGCTGCGGGATAGACCCCGACCAGCGCGCCGTCGCGCAAGACCGTGATCCGGCTTGAAATCTCCAAAACCTCGGCAAGCCGGTGGCTGACGAAGACGACCGCAACGCCGGAGGCGGACAGGCTGCGGACGATTTCGAGCAGATGGTCCGTTTCCGATTGCGTCAGCGATGCCGTCGGCTCGTCCATGAAGACCAGTTTCGCCTCCCCGACCAGCGCCCGGGCAATCGCCACAATCTGACGCTGGGCGATCGCATATTCCTTGAGCGGCAGGTCCACGTCGAGGGTGATGCCCAGCCGGGCCAGCGCATCGACCGCGATCCTGCGCATGCGGCCGTAATCCACCAGCCGCGGCCGCCCGCCGAGCACCTCGTGGAAGGCGATGTTTTCCGCGACGCTCATTTCCGGGAAAAGCGCAAGGTCCTGCCAGATGACCTGAATGCCGCGATCCTGTGCGGTGACCGGCGACATATGCGAATAGGTTTCGCCTTCATATTCGATAACCGCCCCTTCGGCCGGGCGGTAGACGCCCGTGATCACCTTGATGAGTGTGCTCTTGCCGCAGCCGTTCTCTCCGGCGAGGCAATGGACCTCGCCCGGGCGCACGTCGAAGCTGACATTCTTAAGTGCCTTGACGCCGCCGAAAGTCATGTTGATGTTGCGAAGAGACAGAAGCGGCTTGTCCGTGCTCGCCGCGCTTGCCGACTGGTGCATGCTATCGAGGCCCATCGATGGTGTTTCCAGAGGATCTGCCAGGCCGGCCGGAGCCGGCCCAGCAGCCGGGAGAACCCTTTGGCGGGGCGGGATGCGCTTGGCTCCCGCCCCGCTTCTATCCGTTCAGAGGCCCATTGCGGCGAGGTCGGCGACCGTCTCCTTGTTGATCGGTACGAGCTGGTCGACGATGATGTTGCGGTTTTCGAAGTCGGGATGGATCACGCCGAGACCTTCGATTTCCTCGCCGTCCTTGATTTCCTCGCCCTTCATGAGCTTGTCGGCGAGCGTCACGAAGACTTCGCCTGCCTGCTTGGGATTCCACATGAAGCCGCCGGAGATCGCATCGGACTTGATGAGCTTCTGGCCCTGGCCGGGCGAGAAGGGCCCGAGAACGAAGATCTCGCCGACCTTGCGGCGCTCCTCGATGGCGCGGCCGGCGCCGATCGGCCCCTGACTTCCGAAAGCGAGGAAGCCTTTGAGATTCGGATGAGCGGAGATCAGGTCGAGAGCCGTCGAACGGCTCTTGTCCACATCCTCTGCGACGCCGTAGCGATCGCCGACAAGCGTCATCTCGGGATGGTTCTTCTTGATGTATTCAATTGCCGCGTCGGCCCAGGCATTGTGCAGCGGCACCGTCAGCGAGCCGACGAAGACGGCATATTCGCCCTTGCCGCCCATCTTCTCCGCAAGCAGCTTTGCATGCGCCTCACCGAAGCCGGTGGCGGACGCGAGTTCGAAGTCCCAATCCGCGCCCTTCTGGCTGGGGGATTCATGCGTGATGACGATAATGCCCTTTTCCCTGGCCTTGGTGAGGACCGGCTCCAACACCTTGGCGTCGTTGGGTACGACGCCGATGACTTTGACGTTCTGGGCAATCAGATCTTCGATCGCGCGAACCTGCAGTGCCGGATCGGCACTGGTCGGCCCGACCATGAAGGCGTCGACGCCGAGCTCTTCGCCGCGTTCCTTGATACCGGCCTCCATGGCGTTGAACCACGGTATGCCGCCGATCTTGACGACGACACCGACCTTGCCCGTTTCCTGCGCAGCGGCTGTATAGGCACCCGCAAGCGAAAGCGACGCCGCCAGGGCGGCGGCAAGAATTTTCCTGATCATGTCTCTCCTCCACATGTTCCCCCAAGGGAACGCTCCCGGGCGCGTTATGCGCCGGCCTCCAGCTCGATTCTCTTGGACGGGAGGGAATGTCCCGCCGCCGACGGCCGCCTCCTCAGACGGCACCTACGATTTGCGCAATCGATATTTCTTTTTTGCACAATCGATGGTGCAATGACTATCGTGCAGAGTTAATCTTACGTCAAGCCGAAATCGGCACTAGAGCAATTCCAGAAAACGCGCGCATCGGTTTTCCGGAGTTTGGAGGAGGTCAGATGACGAACGGCGGCAGGAAGAAGGCGACTATCTATGATCTTTCGGTGCTGTCCGGGAGCTCGCCCTCCACCGTCAGCGCGGTGCTGAACGGCACGTGGCGCAAACGACGGATCAAGGAAAGCACCGCGGAGCTCATTCGGAACCTCGCTGAAACGCATCAGTATACTGCCAACAGGCAAGCGCGGGGCTTGCGCAGCTCCCGCTCCGGCCTCGTCGGCCTGCTCCTGCCCGTGCACGACAACCGCTACTTTTCTTCGCTCGCCCAGACCTTCGAGGCGCATGTGCGCAGCAAAGGTCAATGCCCGATCGTCGTCAGTGCCAGCCGCGACCCCGAGGAGGAGCGCAGGACGGCCGAAACGCTGATCTCCTATTCCATCGACGAATTGTTCATCTGCGGCGCGACGGACCCCGATGGCGTGCACGAGGTCTGCGAAGCGGCCGGCCTGAAGCACATCAATATCGATCTTCCCGGTACGAAAGTGCCGTCGGTCATCAGCGACAATTTCGAAGGCGGCCGCCTCCTGACCGAGGCGATCATCCGCCATTTCCCCGCCGAGCGGCCGCTCGAGCCCGACGATCTTTACCTGTTCGGAGGCCGCGACGATCACGCCACGCGCGAGCGCATCCGCGGCTTCCGCGCCGTGAAGGAGGAGTTGCTGGGCGCCGACCCGGACGAATGCATATGGCCGACCGGTTATGCCGCCGACAACGCGCGAAAGGCCTTCGAAGCTTTCTACGAACAGCATGGAAAACTGCCACGCGGCTTCTTCGTCAACTCATCGATAAATTTCGAGGGATTGCTGCGTTTCATGGCCGAGCATCCGCTCGAGAATTTCACGGATCTGGTCGTCGGATGCTACGACTACGACCCGTTCGCCTCCTTCCTCCCCTTCCCCGTCATCATGATCCGGCAGAATATCGAGGGAATGATCGCCAGGGCCTTCGAAGTGATCGAAGAACCGAGAGCGTCCTTGCAAATACACATGATCCAGCCGCAGCTCGTGCCGCCGAGAACGGCCTTGACCGGGCCGCTCGACGCGCTGATGGACAGCGAGATACCGCAGGAGTGACGGGCTGCTACATCGCCGTGCGGCTGCCGGGGAAAAGCAGCTCGATGAAGCTCGCCGCCGTCGGCTGCGGCTCGTGATTTGCCAGGCCGGGACGCTCGTTGGCCTCGATGAACACGTAGTCCGGTTCCGCCGGATCGCGGACCATCAGGTCGATGCCGACCACCGGGATGTTGATTGCCCGCGCCGCGTTGCAGGCGGCCTCGACAAGATCGGGATGCACGATCTCCGTCACGTCATGGATCGACCCACCCGCATGGAGGTTGGCGGCCTTGCGAACCGTAATCTCCCGCCCCTCGTCCAGTATCGTTTCGAGATCGAGACCCTGTTCCGCAAGGCAGCGATCCGTCTCCGCGTCGAGCGGAATCCGGCTTTCGCCACCCGTAGCGGCCTCGCGGCGGCGCGACTGTTTCTCGATGAGGGACGCGATCTTGCTGCGGCCGTCGCCGATGACGCGCGGCGGCAAGCGAACCGCGGCGGCAACAAGCGTATAGTCAATGATCACGAGACGGAGGTCTTCTCCCTCGAAAAAGGCTTCGAGCAGTACCCGGTCGCAGACCTGACGGGCCGATGCGATTGCCTCCTCCAGCGCTTCCATCGTCGTGATGCCGACCGAGATGCCCCGGCCCTGCTCGCCGCGCGCCGGCTTGACCACCAGCTTGCCGTGTTTTTCGAGAAAGGCGCGAACTGCCTCGCGGTCCTCCCCCACTTCCATCTGGTCCGGCACGACAAGGCCTGCCGTGGAGACCATGCGGCGCGTAATTGCCTTGTCGTCACAGATCGACATCGCGACGCCGGAAGTCAGTTCCGATAGGCTCTCGCGGCAATGAATCGAGCGGCCGCCATGGGACAGGCGGAAGAACCCGCCTTCCGCGTCGGTGATCTCGACATGGATCCCGCGCCGCGTCGCCTCGTCGACGATGAGCCGCGCATAAGGATTGAGCGCATCGTAGGATTGATGCGGAATCGCGAAAAACTTCTCGTTGATCGCGTTCTTCCGCTTGATGGCGAAAAGCGGCATGCGGCGGAAATTCAGCTTCTCATAGAGCCCGATCGCTAGTGTATTGTCGTGCATGACCGACAGGTCGACATAGGAAAGGCCGCGTGCCTGGAAATGCTCGGCAAGCTTGCGGACCAGATGTTCGCCGATGCCCGGCTGGCGCGCCTGCGGATGCACCGCGAGGCACCACAGCGAAGCGCCGCGGTCCGGATCGTCGAACAGTCTCTGGTGGTCGATCCCGGTCACCGTGCCGACGATTTCGCCCGTGGCGTCGTCCTGCGCCACGAAATAGGTCAGCGACCGGTCGTCCCGCTCGGAAGAGAAGAAATCGGATCGGATCTGGACCATGCCGCAGGCGGCATAGACCCGGTTGATGCCGTCTCCGTCAGCTTCCGACGCGAGCCTGCGGATCGTGATGCCTCGCGTGCGGCGGGTGTTTGCACGGTAGGTCCACAGGTCGAGCCGGTACGTGTGCGACGGGTCGAGGAATATTTCCTGAGGCGCCCGTGACAGAAGCACGTGCGGGTCCCGTACGTAAAAGGCAATATCCCGGCTCGACGGAGCTTCCTCGCGCAACTCGGACAAGAGCTTCTCGTCGTCGGAAAACGTCTGCGCGAACAGGAGCCTGCCCCAACCGCAGTCGAGCACGACATCCCGCTTCGCCCCTCCGGAGGCCCTCGACCCCTCGGCATCGCGCACCGGCTGGGTGTGCGTCCGCAGCCGGTTCAAACGGTGCGTGACTGCCTTGGTGCCCTTGCTGCGTTGACGCGGCAATGCGATCTCGCGCGTCTTCTTCATGCTACACCCCCTGCGCTTCAAGCCACATTTCAAGCAGTCCGACCTGCCACAGCTCGGAGCCGCGTAGCGGCGTGATGTGATCCGACGGCGCTTCGAACAGGCGGTCGAGATAAGCTTCTTTGAAGATGCCCCGCTCACGGGCCTTCTGAGAGCGCAAGGTGTCGCGGATCAGGTCGAGATACGGACCGGCGATATATTTGAGCTGCGGCACGGGGAAATAGCCCTTCTTGCGGTCGATGACCTCGCTCGGAATGATCCGGCGCGCCACATCCTTCAGAATGCCCTTGCCGCCGTCGCGCAGCTTTTCCTCCGGCGGCATGCGGGCGGCAAGTTCCACCAGCTCGTGGTCGAGGAAAGGCACGCGCGCTTCCAGGCCCCAGGCCATGGTCATATTGTCGACGCGCTTCACGGGATCGTCGACGAGCATGACGTTGCTGTCGAGGCGAAGCGCCTGATCGACGGGCGTATCGGCGCCCTCGCGCAGGAGATGCTCGTTCAGCAAGTCACCGCTCACGTCTTGGTCGGCAATCCAGGAATCCGACAACTGGGTGGCCAAGATCGCGTGGGAACGGTCGCGGAAAGCCTTGCCGTAATCCGCAACGACGTCGTTGGAGTTCATCAGCGGCGGGTACCAGTGGTAACCGCCGAAGACCTCGTCCGCACCCTGTCCAGACTGTACGACCTTGACGTGCTTCGAAACTTCCTTCGAGAGCAGATAGAAGCCGACATTGTCATAGGAGACCATCGGCTCGGACATTGCGGCGATGGTCCCGGGCAAGGCCCCCATCAGATCGGCGGACGGGACGAATATCTTGCGATGATCCGTACCGAAGTGGCCGGCGATCAGGTCCGAATAGACGAATTCGTCGCCCTTTTCGCCGTTCGCCTCCTCGAAGCCGACGGAAAAGCTCATGAGGCCGCGCTGGCCCGCTTCCGCAAGCAGCCCGACGATCAGGCTGGAATCGACGCCGCCGGAAAGAAGCACGCCGACCGGCACGTCGGCGATCATGCGGCGCTTCACGGCAATGCGCAGCGCGTCCAAAAGCTGCTCCTGCCACTCCTCGCGCCTCATGGCTGCGTCGCCTGCCTGGCGACGATAGGGCGGATCCCAGTAGCGCCGGTCCTTGAAGCTCCCGTCGCGCTGATAGACGCGAAGGGTCGCAGGCGGCAGCTTACGCACGCCGTTCAGGATCGTGAGCGGCGGCGGCACGACCGCGTGGAAGGTCATGTAATTGTGGAGCGCAGCCACGTCGATCGAGGTGTCGACGCCACCCGCCTTGACGAGCGCGGGCAAGGCGGAAGCGAAGCGCAAGGCGCCTTGGGCTTCGGCGATATAGAGCGGCTTGATTCCGAAACGGTCGCGCGCCATGACGACACGTCCGCTGTCACGCTCGTGAATGACGAAGGCGAACATGCCATGGAAGCGCGAGACGCATTCCTCGCCCCATGCATGCCACGCCTTCAGGATGACCTCGGTATCGCCGGACGAGAAGAATCTGTAACCCTTCTCTTCAAGCGCCGACCTCAGTTCGCGAAAATTGTAGATGCAGCCGTTGAAGACGAGCGAAAGGCCGAGGTCAGGATCGACCATGGGCTGCTGCGACTTGTCGGAGAGGTCGAGGATACGCAATCGCCGATGTCCCAGCCCGACATTCCCGCGCACCACCACGCCCGACGCATCCGGCCCGCGAGGGGCAAGGACGTCCGCCATGATCGAGACTGCCGTAACCGACGGCGAACCGCCATCGAACCTGACTTCTCCACAAATTCCACACATGAACCGGGTCGAAACCTCCATTGTTGGTACAAGACGCGACGTCAGGGCCGCGGATCGATCCGCGGCCCTGACGTCGCTATGAAAACCCAATGCCCCACCGAGCCGACAGTTCCGCCATGGGCGTCACTTGGTCGCGGCTGCACGTTCGAGCATGTAGCTTTCGGCGAAAGCCATATGCTCGGCGGCGATCGTGCGCGCATCCTCCGACCGCCCGTCCTTAAGGGCGGCCATGAGCCGGTACTGGAAGGACAAGCCCGATTCGCGCGAAAGCGACGTCGGGTCGGCATAGATCGCCCGTGCGGCCGGGAGTTCGCGCAGCAGATTGTGCATGAGGCCGCAGACGAAGCCGAGAAGCGGATTCGGGCAGAGTTGCGCCAGCATCGAATGAAAATCGAGCTCGGCGACGCGCTGACGATACTGCTCGTCCAGATCTGCGGGTGGATGATCGTAAATGCGGATCGTATTTTCGAGGGCGATGAGTTCCTCCCGCGTCACCCTGCCGGCAACGAGCGCCGCCACCTCCGGCTCCAGCATCTTGCGCATGGCATAGATGTCGGAAATGCTCGGCTGATCGAAAAAGAAATATGTCGACAGAAGCTCCATGGCGTGCCGCGCCGACGGCTTGGCGACGAATGCCCCGCCTCCCGGACCGCTGCGCGTGAAGACGAGGCCCTGCGTCTCCAGCGCTTTCATCGCCTCGCGTACGGTCCCCTTCGCCGCCTTGAAGGTGTCGATCAGGTCGCGCTCCTGCGGAAGCCGGTCGCCCGGCCCCAATCCTTCCAGGCGGATGTAATCCTTGATCCGATCGGCGATCGCCTCAGGTCTGCGTTTCGTGCGCTCGGCCGGGACGAAGAGACGCTGGCCGTCTCCACCGGTTTCCTTTTTCTTTTCGATGACCACTGGCATGAACCGTCACTCTTTCCTGATGCGGGGCGCGCTGGCGACAAGCTGTCGTGTATAGGCGTGCTCAGGGTCGGTAAAAAGGCGGGCGGCCGGTGCGGTCTCGACCACCTCCCCGAAATACATCACCGCCACCCGATCGGAGATCGCCTCGACCACCGCCAGATCGTGGCTGATGAACAGATAGGAGAGACCGAAGCGCTGCTTCAGATCGCGCAGCAGAAGCAGGACCTGCGCCTGGATGGACACGTCGAGCGCGCTCACCGGCTCGTCGAGCACGATGATCTCGGCCTCCGTCGCCAGCGCCCGGGCGATCGCGATCCGCTGTGCCTGTCCGCCGGAAAACTCGTGCGGGTAGCGCGAGAGCGTATCCTCCGGCATCTGCACCGCGTGAAGCAGTTCCTGCATCCGGGCGCGACGGCGGGGGGCTTCGTAGCCGCACAAAAGCTTCAGCGGCGTCTCCAGGATCTCCTGAATCGTCTTGCGCGGGTTCAGCGAAGCGACCGGATCCTGGAAGACATATTGGATCGTCTTGCCGAATGCCCTCGGGCCGGATCGCCGCAGCGCCGCCGCATCCCTGTCTGCGATCAGCATGCTGCCGGATGTCGGCTCCTCGAGGCCGACGAGCATGCGCGCAAGCGTGCTCTTGCCGGACCCGCTTTCGCCGACGACGGCGAGAGTCTCGCCCCGCGCGACATCCAGCGACACCGCCTTCACCGCCCTTGTCTCATGCTTCGCCTTGCCGAAAAGGCTGCGGCCTCCGCCGAAGGTCTTGGAAAGGTCCCGAACCTGAATGGCAGCACCCGTCATTGCGCCACCTCCTTGCTGCCGGCAAAAAGTTCGCCGACACGATCCAGGAAACGCTCGCCCGTTCCGAGCTCGGGCACGCAGGCGATCAGCCGCTTCGTATAGGCATGCTGCGGATTGTCGAGTACCTCCCGGGTGTTACCGGTTTCGACGATTTCGCCATCCTTCATCACGGCAACGCGGTCGCAGAATTCCGAAACGATGCCGAAGTCGTGGGTGATGAACAGCAGTGCCATGCCCCGCTCGCGCTGAAGATCGCGCAGGAGCTCCAGAATGCGGGCCTGAACGGTCACGTCAAGCGCGGTCGTCGGCTCGTCCGCAATGATGATCTCCGGATCGTTGGCGAGCGCCATGGCGATGCCGACTCGCTGACGCTGACCGCCGGAAAGCTGGTGAGGATAATGCACCGACCGCTCGCGAGCGTCCGGGATTCCCACCTTTTCCAGGAGCGCGACGGCTTTTTCCCGCCGCTCGGCCGCCCTGACCGGCTGATGCGCTGCGATCGCCTCCTCCACCTGCCGCCCGACAGGATACATCGGATGCAGCGTCGTGAGCGGGTCCTGGAACACGTAGGCGACCCGGCTGCCGCGGTTCGCGATCAGCCTGGTTTCAGGCATGGAAAGCACATCGTCGTCTCCGAGATAGATCGCACCGTTGCGGATCACACCCGGCGGCGAAGCCACGAGCCCCATGACGGACAAGGCGGTGACGCTCTTGCCCGAGCCGCTCTCGCCGATAAGCCCCAGGCATTCACCGGGCTTCACATGCAGCGAGACGTCTCGAACTGCGGGGATTATCTCCTTTCCCCGCCGAAAACCGGTTTCGAGCTTCTGGATCGCGAGGGAAGCACCTTCCGCCGTGTTTGCCGGCGCGGCGCGGCCGGGGGCAACTTCGGTCACCGGCCCCGGCCGCGCAAGAGCGCCGGAGCGAAGCCGCGGGTCCAACACGTCGCGGATCCCATCACCTAAAACGTTCAGGCTGATGACGATCAGGAAAATCATCACGCCCGGCACGATCGAGACATGCGGAGCCGTGAAGAGCTGCGCTCGGCCCTCTCCCAGCATGGAGCCGAGATCGGCCTGCGGCGGCTGCGCGCCGAGGCCGAGGAAGCTGAGCCCGGCCGTCTCGAGGATCATCCAGCCTGCCGTTGTCGACATGGTGATGACGATGACGGGCATAACGTTGGGCAGAACCTCGGTGAGAATGATCGACAGATGTCCCTTGCCGGAGAGCCGCGCCGCGTCGACGAATTCGCGATGGGCGTAGCCGAGCGTCACGCCGCGCACATTCCGGGCGAAGAACGGGATATTTACGAGAGCGATCGCATAAAGCGCGTTCATCAGTCCGGGCCCGAGGGCGGCGACGATCGCGAGCGCCAGCAGGATGTATGGAAAAGCCATCAGCATGTCGATGCCGCGCATCATCGCATTGTCGGTGCGCCCGCCGGCGTAACCGGCAACGATGCCGATGGCCGATCCAATCCCGGCGGCAATGAGGGTCGCGGCGAAACCGACTGCGATCGAGACCCGCGTGCCCCAAAGCAGGCGGCTCAGAATGTCCCGGCCGAGCTGATCCGTGCCGAGAAGATGCCCGGCGGTCAGCACAGGCTTCAACCGGTCGGCGGGTGCCGTCGCATCCGGGTCGGGCAGCGGGAGGACCGGGACCAGAACGATCAGCAACAGGATCAGTCCGAGCAGCACGAGCCCCGCCGCTGCGAGCCGGTTGTTGAGCAACAGGTGCCAGGAGGTGATCCGTGCCGACCCGCTCGGCGGAGCCGGCGATGCTACCAGCGCGCTCATGTACGAATCCTCGGATCGAGCATGGACTGGACGATGTCGGCGAGAAGGTTGAACAGCACGTAGCTCGCCGCAACGATCAGCACGCCGCCCTGCACCAGGAGGATATCGCGCGTCGAAATCGCCTTCACGAGCATCGCGCCGATGCCGGGCCACTGGAACACCGTCTCGACATAGACGGCGCCGCCCAGCACGAAGCCCGCCTGGATGCCGATCGCGGGAACGACGCTGACCAGCGCCGCGCGGAAGGCATGGGCGTAGATCACACGCCGCTCGGGCAGCCCCTTGGCGCGGGCCGTGCGCACATAGTCCTGCCTCAGGACCTCCAGCATCGCTCCACGCGTCAGCCTCGCTATGACGCCGGCGGCAACGACGGCGAGCGTGGCCGCCGGCAAGATCAGATGGAGCAGAAGATCCTTGAGGTCACCCCCGCCGTAGACGGCGTACATGCCGGAGGCCGGCAGGATGCGCCAATGAACGGCGAAGAGATAGATGAGCAGCAGCCCGAGCCAGAAGGAAGGCGTGGAGATGCCGGCCAGTACGAAGAAGGTGATGATGCGGTCGGCCCAGCCGAACTGGCGTACGGCTGAAATCACAGCCGCGAAAAGCCCGATCACCGAGCACAGGACCAGCGATACGCCGGCCAGCACCAGCGTGGCCTGAAACCGTTCCAGCACCTCGTCGAGCACGGGGCGGTTCAGAGCGAAGGACCGGCCGAAGTCGCCCTGCAGCACGTTGCCGATCCAGATCGCGTATTGCTGCACCAGCGGTTTGTCGAGCCCGAGGTCACGATTGATGCGCTCGACGTTTTCCGGCGTCGCATAGGAGCCGAGAATGGCCGTCGCCGTGTCGCCAGGGATCAGAGCCATGACGAGAAAGACGATGATGGAAAGCCCGAACAGGACGGGCACCACGGCAACAAGCCGCTTCAGGACAAAGGCCTGCATGGATAACCCTCCCGGGAGGTCTGTGTTGGTCGCCACCGGCAGAACGAATATGCCGGTGGCCGTTCCGGGTGCGCGATCTACTCTTTCGTCACGTCATGGAGATCGAGAAGGAAGGAGGGCTGAAGCTTGAACCCCTTGACCGCAGCGGTCGTCACCGCGTTCTGCTTCCAGTTGGCGACGAACAGCCACGGCGCATCGTCATGCACGATCGACTGGACCTCGCCATAGAGCTTGCCGCGTTCGGCCTGGTCGGCGGACCTGCGCGCCTTTTCCAGAAGCTCGTCCAGCTGCGGATTGGAATAGTAGCCGGAGTTGAAGCCTCCCTTGTCGGGCATGGCATCAGTGCGCAACGTCAGATAGGGAACGGTATCCGGATCGTTTGTCATCCAGGCCATCTCGGCCATGTCCGCCTTGCCCTCGAGGCCGGGATTTACGCGGCCAAGGAAGGTGTTCCACTCGTAGGTCTCGATCTTGACCTTGAAGCCCACAGCCTGGAGATCCGCCTGGATCGCTGCACCCATGGTGATCGGATCGAGCATGCCCGAGCCGCCTTCGGTAACGTAGAACGTCACCTGCGGATTTTCGACGCCGGCTTCCGCGAGCAGTGCCTTGGCCTTTTCGGGATCATGGGCATAGGGCTCCACCGAGCTTTCCACCCAGTTGAAGGCCGGCGGTATCGGGCCGGCTGCGACCGTCGCCGTTCCCTGCAGCACGTCGTCCACCAGCGTTTGCTTGTTCACCGCATAATTGGCCGCCTGGCGCACGCGCTTATCCGCAAAAGGCCCCTCCTTTGTGTTCAGGATGGCGAACCAGACATGCGGCCCCGCCTGCTCGGCCACGGCGAAATTGGCATCCTGCTCAAAGGTAGCGAGATTGTCCGGCGGCACCTCCACCATCACGTCGATACCGCCGGCCATCATCTCGGCGACACGGGTGTTGGCGTCGGTGATGGGACGGAAGACGACGGCCTGAAGCTTCGCGGCGCCATCCCAGTAATCCGGATTGCGCTCTACGACGACGCGCTGGTTCGACAGCCACTCTACGAACTTGAACGGGCCGGTCCCCGACGGGGTGCGGCCATATTCCTTGCCATGTTTTTCCACGGCGGCGGGGGAAACGATCAGACCCGTGGGATAGGCGAGATTGGAAAGGAACGGCGCAAAGGCTTCGCTGAGCCTGAACTCGACCGTATGCTCATCCAGCACATTGACCGCTTCGACGGAGGCGAAGTTGAAGGAAAGCGGGAATGGCCCGGTGTCGTAGAATGGATGGTCCTTATTCAGCATGCGGTCGAAGTTGAACTTCACCGCCTCGGCGTCGAAATCGGAACCGTCGTGGAACTTAACGCCCTTTCTTAGCTTGAACGTATAAGTCTTGCCGTCATCCGAGATTTCCCAGCTTTCCGCAAGCGCCGGCTCAACCTCCAATGTACCGTCCTTGAAACGGACGAGGCCGTCATAGACGTTGACCAGGATGCGGAAATCGTTGGTTGCGGTCACCGTATGCGGGTCCAGAGACTGCGGCTCGGCAATCTGGCCGACGACGAGAACGTCGGGCGGAGTCTGCGCTGCGGCCGGCGCGGCGGCAGCCCCTGCAAAAGCAAGAGCGGCCAAGGCGATGGCGCTCCGAAACAGCCTCTTCATGGGGAAGATCCTTTCGATTTGGCTTCAGTTCGCGAGGATGTATTTATAACGATAAATCTTCACGTTGCAATAATTTATCATGATTGAATTTGACCTTCACCGCGCGGGACATGGAAGGGATGGCCCCGACCGACCCCTCGGCCCGAGGCGTTCGGCCCGCCAAAACGAGGTCGGTCAAAAGAGCGTAGCGATTTTTTGACGATGATGTCGGATCGGCGGCGGCTGGTGCGTCTTCGTATCATCAGGTCGGGTTTTCGATCTGAAGCACAACGACCAGGAGGACGACGCGATGTCTAAGAACACCATTTGCCTATGGTACGACAAGGACGCCGAGGAAGCCGCCCGCTTCTATGCGGACACCTTCCCAGACAGCAAGATCGGAGCCATCATCCGCGCCCCCGGCAAATACCCCGACGGAGAAGAGGGAGCCGTGTTGGTCGTCGAGTTCACGGTGGCAGGTGTCGCCTGCGTCGGATTGAACGGCGGCCCCACATTCAAGCACAGCGAAGCTTTCTCGTTCCAGATCAGCACCGAGGATCAGGAAGAAACAGATCGCTATTGGAACGCCATCGTCGGCAATGGCGGTCAGGAGAGCGAATGCGGCTGGTGCAAGGATAAGTGGGGCGTATCCTGGCAGATCACACCTCGCACTCTAATGGACGCGCTTACGGCTGGTGGCGAACAGGCAAAACGCGCATTCGACGCGATGATGTCGATGAGGAAAATCGACGTAGCTGCGATCGATGCGGCACGAAAAGGGGCTGACACGCTATGACCGCCGACAAGATCAAAGGACCGGCTTCCTATTTTCCATCGATCGAGAAGGCATACGGCCGTCCGATCAGTGATTGGCAAGCGCTCGTGCGGATGCACCATCCAGCGAAGCACATGGAACTCGTCGCTATGCTGAAGAGCGAACACGGAATTGGCCACGGCCATGCAAATGCGGTCGTGGCTTACACTCTCGCGGAAGACAAGCCGGCAGCCGTGTAACGGAGTATGGTGCGAGGCGAAACATCTCGTCTGCTTCCGCCCTTTGCGGTCGGGGGAAAGACCGTTGCAAAATGGGCGTTCCACGTCGAATTTCAACTGTTGATTTGCGACAGGTTTGTGCCGGTCACAGATGCAAAATGATTTGGCAATCGACAGCAGCTGTCGATTGCCGCGATACCCCGTACGACTCGCAGCCACGTGACCCTTGAATCCCGCGTCGATGGCGATCTTTGCCGCGCCTAATCGTCGAAAGCGACAAGGATCGGGCATGGCCGGACGCGCTGTCCACACATTCCTTCGACGGCCGCTGCAAACATCCCACGCACGATGCAATCGGCGAAGGAAGAGTCCAGACCATAGACTTCCCATTCTCGCCTAAACTTTAGGAAGCCATCGAACAAATGCCCTGGGCCGCAACGGGGGCAGCGATCGCGCAACCCATATACAGCGGCCACAGAGGCCGCCACCGGCATCGTTACGTTCCCGTCGACCGGGCACCACCCGCTTCGTCGACCGCCGGCAATTCCACGCAGCCTTCGCACGGGAGAGTCGCCTTCAAACGATGACGTTTTGCGCCGTTGGCGACTGAGCGAGGAGCCCGGCGATGACCTTCGGCAATTGCGATATACAGCGGCCCTCTCGTCGCGCCGAGCGCCGGCACCTAGGAAACCTCCACGCGATCCACTTCCCTCGGAGCCTCTCGAGTTCTTACAAAGTATGGTAATTGCATCGACGCAGGATAGCTCGCAAGATAGAGGGACCTGGCGCGCGCGGCTGGCGGTCGCATGCCTGCCCTAAATGGGAGCCACTGACGGCGCGCGATATAATCAATCGGTCTTTGTCCGGGCCGGGACATATATCCAAGGGCATATGGTGCAAGCGGTATGATGACGCTAGTCTCTGTGCCGTACTTGAAGCATAGACATCAGGCATTCATCAAAATTTGAAGTGATCACGCGCCACCCGGCGCCTTGCTATTACTGATATTGGCCTCGGCCCTCATTTCATTGACGTGGGCAGAAACATGCAAGCGCGACGCGTTATCGAGATTGTCCAGACCGGCGGTTATCTGCCTGCTGAACTAATCTTCACCGGCTATTGGGCAAGCCAGTCCGGCCTCGTGGTTTTCATTCTCAACGGTGTTGCTCCTCAGGCCGTCGATTTGGTGCTGGACCCGATCGTAGTGACGCTGCCGATGACGATCCCCGGCGTGCTTTATGTCGACGTTGGGGACAAAACACGCGTTCGCGAGGCTGTGCTTTTCGCCGAGGAGATTTACGCCGCTACCACATTGTTCCGTCGTCTGACAATTCGTTGCGGCATAGCTCGCGAGCTCATCGCGCCCGTCGACAGGGCAATTCCAAGGCTAGAAATCCGCACCCTGTCTGAAAGAAACGCACGCACGCCAGATGTTGCAAAGCCACAGGTTGCTACGCCTGCCCCCACCGGAAACCGCCTCCGCTGGCGTCCCGCTGAGGCTGCCGGAAGGGTCTGGACTCAGTTGCAAACGTCCGACAGCTCCATCTGACGCGAATCAGCGCAACTGTTTTATTGCTTCGATGATCCCCTTCCGCATCTCTATGCTTGTCAGCTTGTCACAGAGATGAGGGCAGTACCGTGTCTGCGGCGCGGAAAGCGTTCTTTCAGCTATGGACTTGGTCTGGCTGGATCCCCGGGCTAGACACTCGAGCACCGGGATGAGGAGATCGAACAAGCCGCGGCGGGTATTGGCTCTCCGGAGGCCTTAGTCGAGCTCGAACCGATCTTTGTAGTCCTGCCGCAAGTTCGAGGGCTGATCTTCTTTCCGCAAGAAGCAATTGCCCACCACGAGGCATTCGATCTCGGTCCCCATGAAGCAGCGGAAAGCATCCTCCGGGGTGCATACGATCGGCTCGCCGCGGACGTTGAAGCTGGTGTTGACCAATACGGGACAGCCGGTTCGCTGCTTGAACGCGCTTAAAAGCTCCCAATAGCGTGGATTAGTGTCGCGATGGACGGTCTGCACCCGGGCGGAATAATCCACATGCGTGACGGCTGGGATACCCGACCGCGGAACGTTCAGGCGGGCTATGCCGAACAATGCCGCCTCACCGGCACCGAGAGGCAGTCTGTGGCGATCGAGTACGTCGCCTACAAGCAGCATATAGGGGCTGTCTACGTCGACATCGAACCACTCCGCCACGTCCTCACGTCTGACGGAAGGGGCGAAGGGGCGGAAGCTCTCCCGATATTTGACCTTCAGGTTGAGCGTCTTCTGCATGGTCGGCGAGCGCGGATCGCCCAGTATCGACCGTCCACCCAGGGCGCGCGGTCCGAATTCCATGCGCCCCTGCATCCATCCTACCGCCTTCTCGTCGACGATCGCGTCAACGGTACGCGCGATCACGTCTTCGTCGCTCAAGACTGTGTAGACCGCGCCACTGGCGGTCAGCCGCTTTTCAATTTCCCTTTGGTCGAACGCCGGGCCGAGATAGGCCCCTGCCATTCGGTCTCGACCGTCTGGGGATCGCCGGTTACCGAGATAGCCGTGCCAGGCCGCCAACGCCGAGCCGACCGCCCCGCCCGCATCACCCGCCGCGGGCTGGATCCAGATGTCGTCGAAAATACGCTCCTTAAGAAGCTTGCCGTTTGCGACGCAATTCAGCGCAACGCCACCGGCGAGACAAAGGTGACGCTCGCCAGTTTCCTGACGGGCAAAACGGGCGAGCTTCAGGACGACTTCTTCCGTGACCGCCTGCACTGAAGCGGCGAGATCCATCTCGCGCTGGGTCAGGGGCGATTCCGGTCTTCGAGGTGCTGCGCCAAACAGTTCATGAAAGGCAGGAGACGTCATGGTGAGACCGGCGCAGTAGTCGAAATAGCGCTGGTCCAGACGGAACGAACCGTCTTCCTTCAGATCGATCAGGTGATCCAGTATTTTCTGTACGAATAACGGACGTCCATAGGGGGCAAGGCCCATCACTTTATATTCGCCGGAGTTGACCTTGAAACCCGTATAGTAAGTAAATGCGGAATAAAGCAGCCCCAGCGAATGTGGGAAGCGAATTTCCTTAAGTATGTGGAGGTCCTTGCCGCGGCCATGACCCAGTGACGTAGTGCACCATTCTCCGACACCGTCCATCGTCAAGACCGCGGCGCTCGCAAAGGGCGACGGAAAGAAAGCACTGGCCGCGTGCGCCAGATGATGTTCCGTGAACAGGAGCGAGCCGGGCCATTGCTTCACCCCGGCAAGCTTGCCTAGATACCTGCGCAACAGCTTCTTTTGAAAAAGCTTTTCCTTGATCCAAAGCGGCATCGCCATCTTGAAGGAGCGGAAGCCGCGCGGACTTGTGGCGAGGTAAGTCTCCAGCAGCCGTTCGAACTTCAGGATCGGCTTGTCGTAGAAGACGACATGGTCGACCTCCGCCATTTCGCACTCGGCGGCAGACAGACAATAGGCCACTGCATTGGTAGGAAAGTCGGCATCGTGCTTCTTGCGGGTGAACCGCTCCTCCTGCGCCGCGGCAACGATGCGTCCGTCCTCTATTATCGCTGCCGCGCTGTCGTGGTAAAACGCCGAGATACCCAGAATACGCATGGGATCGGCCGACTCAGAACAGGGTGTAAATGAACGGCGCCACCGCGGTACCCTGCGTCAGCACGACCAATGCGCCAAAGACGCCGAGGACGATGAAAATCGGCAGCAGCCAGAACTTCTTGCGGATTCCCATATAGGTCCAGAGTTCGCGTACCAGTTCCATCCCATTTCCTCCCCTCGTGAACCCGGACGATCAGAACTGATTTCGCATCGTCGCCGGGTCAGGTTCGTTTTGTTCCCGCGTCGTCCAATATGTGTCGGCACACTTGTCCAAGGAGGCTGCGAGCGGATCGTAGCCGCGCCATCTCAGGAACAATCCTATAGGCACGAAGGCCGTGCCGTAGATCAGCATCATCACAGCAGGATTGACGACCTTGAACATCAGTAGACCGAGCCGCATCCAAAGCCGGTTTGGCACCGAAAGCGAGTTGGGGAAAGCAAGCGCCAGCAGGACGAGGACCGTACCGATCGCGGCAAGTCCTACGGAGATGGACGATAGTGACCCGGTGACCAGCCACCTTACGAGCACGATAGCGAGGAGGATGCCGCCGACGGTATAGCCGAAGCTCCGGTTTGACGGCCCCTCCACGATGTGCTCGGAAAAGGACTCGTGAGACTTGTTCATTGGGCACTTCCTGCGCGGCCAGTGCTAATCGCTTTTTAATACCGTCGGGGCGCGGCTTTCGTTCGCGTCATTCTTGTAATCAATAAGATAAGAGATGTGTATAGAACAAGCGGCGGTCGATCCGGTCAATATACCATTGGATATAGACGGCCATTAGTGCCAAATTCAGGTAAGGGCGGGGCAGAAGCTCGCCGGGCCCGCGCTCGAACTTGAAGTATTCAGCATTTTGATGAGACAGGAGCAGCAAAATGGCCTATATTCCGCCGCGCACGTTTTTCCGTATTCATTTTAAAAAGCATTTCTGTGAAATAAATCATGAGAGATTGAAAATCATATCAGCCAGACCATCAAAGGAGTGGGTCACCTGAGCCAGGGGTCTCACAAGCATTTTTCGTTGAACGGCTTCGCGAGAGGATAGGCCATCGTGACAAAGCGGCATCTGGGGCTTTTGGTATGCGCGATTCCCGGCCTGTACCTGTTGTTAAGTCCCATCTACGCTCTGCTGCACTACGAACTGTTCGCAGCTGAAAATCCGCATTTCCTCCGTTACGTGCTGATCCCGGGCGTGCTAGCAGTAGCCTTCATCGTCGTAGGCCTGTTTGCAAAGCCACAGTTTTCCCTGCTCGTCGGTATCTGTGGTGCGAGCCTGTTGGCGGCTCTGTTTCTTTTTGAGGCGATGCACACGGTCTCGGTCGTGTCCGTTCGGCTGGGAATGTTCGGCCAACTCAGCGAAGCCCAGGCTGAGACGCTCACGCGCAACAAGAACGTGGTTCCGGGATTCACGCTTCGTGGCTTGAATCGGCTTGCAGGCACTGACGAACTTTCCGAGGCGCTTCTGTCGGGTTTCCCGTCGACACAAGTGGTGCTCTGCACTTCGAACAAGGGCGTCGTCAGCTATACCGCGGACAGGTTCGGTTTCAATAATCCGGACCATGTATACGACAAGCGGCTCGACGTGATGCTTCTCGGAGATTCATTCGTCGAGGGCTTCTGCCTGCCTCCGGGCGAGGACCTTGCGTCTAGGCTGCGCGGGCGCGGCCTTAGCACGGCAAGCATCGGCATAAGAGGAAACGGTCCGCTGACGGAACTGGCGACGCTCGGCCGCTTTGGTGAGACTCTGCGGCCCCGTCGCGTCGTCATGGTCTTCTTCGAAGGCAATGATTGGGAGAATTTGGAGCGCGAACTGACAATTCCGTGGCTTCGCGCCGCGCTTTCGCCCGACGCGAACTATGGTTTGCAGGCAACCGCGAAGGAGACGATGGACCAGGCCCGAAAGATTTTGGTGGAGCGTAAGAATGCGCCGGTCACAAGTGTCGACCTCCTGACGAGAACAGCCTTGTTCCGAAATTTTGTCGCGCTGCAACAGACCCTAACGAGACTGGGACTCGTCTATCCAAAAATTACGCAGAGCAACCCCGAGTTCAGGCGTATATTGCAACGCGCGAAAGCACTCACCGAGAGCTGGGGCGGCTCCTTTACACTGGTCTACGTTCCCAGAATTGACCGTTTCATCGGGCCTTTCTCCTCGGATGAGCCTTTCGATGCGCTGCGGATGGAG
Source organism: Sinorhizobium sp. KGO-5 (assembly GCF_036245905.1). Lineage (NCBI taxonomy): Bacteria > Pseudomonadati > Pseudomonadota > Alphaproteobacteria > Hyphomicrobiales > Rhizobiaceae > Sinorhizobium > Sinorhizobium sp. KGO-5. Next base: position 157,028 of record NZ_BDIZ01000006.1, on the reverse strand, counting down.
GTTCTCGGTGCTGCGGCAGCAGAGGGCATCGAGGTCATCGATCTCCAAGAGGCCATACGCACTCGCCCCGAACCTATTCTCATGTACGCCCCTGACGCTCATTTCAGTCGCGACGGCGCCAGATTCGCAGCGAACGAGATCCTCACACGCTTGGCGGCAATGCCCGAGAGTGCGGGACAAATCGTCGGAAGCAACTGATCTTCCGGGGACGCGCTGACGGAATGCTGTCAACGCGTATCAAGACGCAGTCGCTGGGAAATGTTGGCAAGCTCCACGCGGGTGGTGATGTTGAGCTTGCTGTAGACGCTGTGAAGGTGGAGCTTGACCGTGCCGGAAGCGATTCCAAGCCTTGCGGCTATTTCCCGGCTGCGCAAACCTGCGGCGGCCAGGCAGGATATCTCTAGCTCGCGGGGCGTTAACTTCTGCATGACCGAGCGGCGCTCGGTGTCGCGCTCCCGGATTCGGTCGATCGCGGCACTTAAACTGCGATCCGTGAAATAGGTGCGGCCCGCAAGCACCGCCCGGATGCACTCGATGAGGGCGCTCGGCGCCTGTTCCTTTAGGACAATTCCACTCACCCCGTCTTCCATCGCCTCGGCAACTTCTTCATCACTGATATCCGCCGTCAAAATGACGCACGCCAGTCTCGGTTGGTCGCTGCGAAGACGGCGGACAAGATCCGATCCGCCCATTTCAGGCATCCGTAGATCAACGACCGCGAGGTCGACGGGCTTATTCGCGAGCGCTTCGATTGCATCTGCAGCTGTCCTGCAGGTTGCAACCACCTCCCAGCCGGACTCGGCGCCGAGCAAACGGCGCAAACCATCGAGGACTATCCGGTGATCGTCGACGACGAGGATACGCGCACTCACGGGTGAGCCGGGATCTTGATCGTTATCCGTGTCCACTGATCAACCTTCTCGATCGAAAGATTCCCACCCGACATCGACACGCGTTCGCGCAGGCTTCGCGGACCGCACTTGCTGGTCTCCAGTTCCGCATGCTCCAGCCGCCGGTCGAATCCGAAACCGGTCCCGTCGTCATCCACGGTCAAGGTCACCGTTCCGTCATCGCGTCGGATCCGAGCCTCGAGAGTTCGCGCATGGCCATGACGCGCGGCATTGGCGGTCGCTTCTGCTATCATATGCACCAGTTCGTCGACCATCGCCACCGGCAAGCGAAGATCCTCGGGATATAGCACAAAGCGAAATTCTATCGACCATTGCTGCCGCAGACGCCGGGCCAAGGCCGCCAGCCGAAGCGCCAATCGAGAGTCGCTGGCGTGGCGGCCGGACCCCGGATCGAGCCTGCGGATGAGAGCACGTAGATCAGTCTGCTCTTCAGAAAGCATAGCCTGAATAGCCATTAAACGCTCGTCGATCTCATGATATTCTCTCGACGAGCGCAATGTCTGAAGCTGCAGCGCGGTGCCTGCGAGCGCTTGCAGGACACCATCGTGGATATCTCGTCCGATCTTGACGCGCTCTTCAAGGGCGGCTGCATCGCTAAGGCGGCGTAGCAAAATCGTTTGCTCGAAAAGTGTTTTCAATCGTTCGGCGACAATCTCGGCCAAGGCCACATCGTCGATTGTCGGGGCCGGCGGATCGAGGAAGAAAAGACGCGCCTCGACATCACTCGCCTGAAACTGCACCGATATTGCGCAGGCGATAGAGAATTCCGCAACGAGAGCCGGGGACACCGGCAGGCCGTCGCCACGCCACCGGTCGAAGCGCCCCCCGCCACGATGAACAAGAGCTCGGGAGCGCTTCGCGTCGATGATCAGAAGACTTGCATGCTCCAGCGCCTCCGGCGTCCAGGGCAGATAGGCCGCCGGCGATAAGTGCCTGACCACGCATGTCCCGCTCTCCCATGTCGCCAGATTGGTCCAGGGCTCGTCACCATCGCTCCAGATTAGCAGTGCACGAGGAACACGCGCCACCTGCACCGCATATTCCAACGCCGCCTCCGCCGGCCATTCGCGCCCGTCGGACGCGGAGGGTGTCCGCTCGACCAGACGTAACAACTCCGAGCGCACCGCCTCCTGATGGGTGCCGAGCCACGTGAGAAGAATGGTTGCCGTGACCAGGAAAAGAATGAACGACAGCGCGACGGCCGCGTCGACGTCCGAACTGAACGGCCAGACCGTATTAGAGAGCGCAAGGTATATCAGGATCGCGACGCCAACGGATCCGGTCCATAGGGCACCGCGCCAAAGCCAGTGAAGGGTCGCTGCCAGCTGGACAAATGGTATCAGCATGAAGACCGGACCGGATACGCGGTCCGCAAGGAACGCCAGGATCACCAAGCTGGAGACGTCGATGAGATGCCTGATGAAGGTCCCGCGGACCCGATGGACCTGGGCTTTCCAGACAAAATGGGCCGCCGCGATTGCATAGACCAGATAGATGACGAGGAACCAGAAGACGAGGTCCGAGCGACCTGGCCGAATGGTAGCATCGATCCAGGTGATCCAGAGGCTTCCAACGGCCAGAAGAATGCGAGCGATGGCGATAACACTGTCCGAGCGCGCGCGAAATGTATTGATCCATGTTTGCCGGCTGGTCGCAATTGCCGGTGCCCCATCGAAGAGCGCGGCCGCCCAACCCGTCTCGGCGGCCATCCTGCCCTTGAGCGTGGTATACCACTTGCGGAGATTGAAACCCCGCCGCAAGAAGGCCCGCGGCACCCTCATCATGCGCTCCTTCGATGACGAATAACCCTCTTCTGTATTGCGCGACGGATCTTCTCGAGGGGAGGAAATCCGCAGCGGAAGACAGGCAACCCACAAATTCCGAGAAACACGGGGGATTATGTCGAATCGCAGCCTAAAGAACCAGCTTCGTTTCCGGGTCCCACAGCGCCATTCAACCCTTCAGGTGGCAGCGCTAAACGATCGGGGCCGGTCTCGTCGCATGCGTAGCGAGTCAGAAAAGCGAGACGCCTCAGGATACGTCAGGCTCGTCCGCTTTCAGGTCCTGCTCGGCCTGTCGTACCTTCTGCCGGGTAAAGCCCCGAAGGCCAGAGACCTCCTCGGCGTCGCGCTCGATCTGGACCTCGCTTGCCGCGTAATACACCGCGAGCTTTGCAACGGACATCAGTGCATGGAGGTGGATACGCTCGTAGCCGTGCGACGCGTCGACGCCGAAAGTGAGAAGCGCCGTGCGGACGTCGTGCCCCGCCTCGACCGCGGAAGCGGCATCGGAACGGTAGTAGCGGAAGACGTCCTTCTGGACGCGGATGCCATGCTCGCCGCAAAGCTCGTAAAGCTTTTTTGAAAGGTGATAGTCGAAAGGTCCCGTCTGGTCCGCCATCGCGAGCGTCACGCCGAACTCGTCCGAATTCTGGCCAGGCGCGGTCGTGCCGTTGTCTATCGCCACCAGCGAGGCGATTTCCGGGACGATTGCCGCTGACGCGCCCACACCCACTTCCTCGCCGATGGTGAAGAGCCAATAGGTATCGACCGGCGTTTCCACCTTCTCGCGCTGCATGGCCTCGAGCGCCGCAAGCATGATGGCGACCCCCGCCTTGTCGTCGAGATGCCGCGAAACGATGAACCCGTTCTCGAGGAATTCCGGCTGCGGATCGATGGCGACGATGTCGCCGACGTCTATTCCGAGCTGCACCAGGTCGTTCCGGTCGCGTGCGAGCGCATCGACGCGCAGCTCGATATGGCGCCAGCCCGTGGGTTGCGTGTCGACCTCCTCGTTGAAAGTGTGACCCGAGGCTTTCAGCGGGAGAATTGAACCGCGATAGGTGCCCTTGCCGGAAAAGATCGAGGCGCGGGCCCCCTCCGCGAACCGTGCAGACCAGTGCCCGATCGATACCAGTTCGAGGCGGCCGTTTTCCTTCAGCGCCTTCACCTGCGCGCCGAGGGTGTCCAGGTGCGAGACGATCCCGCGGGCCGGGCGCTCGGCGGCCCCGGGCCGAAGAGCGCGGATCGCACCCCGGCGGGTCAGCTTGACTTCCAGGCCCAGCCGCTCGAGCTCACGCGCCGTGTAGCGCACCGCCTCATCGGTGAAACCGGTTGGGCTCGCAATGTCGAGCAGAGCATTCAGCCGGCTGGTGAGATAGTCCGGGTCTATATTGATCGGTGTCTGCATGAATGCGTTGTCGCAATCATGGATGCCTGCGTCAACAATGTTGCCGAAGCGAAGCGCGCCCCCGCAGATCGTCACGCGCGTCTCGAAAGTCTCGGACGGGAACATCGCACCGCCCGCCACGTTGTAAGGTACTCAGCTATCCGGCAAGGCCAGGCCAGGCGTCACTCGGGAGGTTGCGTGGGCAAATCCGCGAACGAAAAACGAAATGGCGTCCCGCTCATTCATGGCGCCAGCAATCTGCCGTCGGTGACGGTCGACGATTATAATCTGGAGCTGCGTGACGGCGACGGCTTCCTTGGCGACAGGGCCAACAAATTTGCCTTCCAGGAGAAGCTCGACGCCTGGCGCAAACGCGTGCGCAAGGGCGGCGACGACCCGCTGGGCCAGGCCCTAACCCAGGATCTGTCCAAAAAGCGGGTCGATGCCCTTCTGCGCGGCGACGACAAGGAGGCGGCCGCCCTGATCATGGGTGCGGTCGACGAATTCGCCGGCGAGCTCGCCAGCGTTCTCGAACGATTCCTGCAACAAAAGAGCTGGAAAAATACGCAGCGCGTCGTCATCGGCGGAGGCTTCCGGGGAAGCGCAGCGGGCGAATTGGCCATTGCCCGCGCAATGGTGCTGCTGAAGGCTGAAGGCATCAAGATCGAACTCTCCCCCATCGTTCACCATCCGGATGATGCCGGGCTCATCGGCGCCGCGCATCTCATGCCCGCCTGGATGCTGAAGGGCCACAAGGCGATCCTCGCCATCGACATCGGCGGCACCAATATCCGCGTAGGCATAGTCGAGCTGCACCTGAAGGATGAAACCGACCTCTCCAAGGCAAAGGTCTGGAAATCGGACATCTGGCGACATGCGGATGACAAGCCCAACAGGAGCACCACCATCGAGGAGCTCATCGGCATGATCGAGAAGCTTATAGCCAAGGCGGATAAGGCGGACCTCGCGCCGGCGCCGGTCATCGGCGTGGCCTGTCCTGGCGTGATCAACGAAGATGGATCGATCCTTCGCGGCGGCCAGAACCTGCCGGGCGGCAACTGGGAAAGCGAGCATTTCAACCTGCCTGCCGCGCTCAAGGACGCCATTCCGCAAATCGGCGATCACGAGACTTTCGTGATCATGCACAACGACGCAGTCGTGCAAGGTCTGTCGCAGATACCCTTCGTGCAGAATGCTTCGAGCTGGGGAATCCTGACGATCGGGACGGGCCTCGGCAACGCGCATTTCAGCAACAAGCTCGAAAATTGAGGACGCGGCGCGGCAGCTTCCACGCCGGCGTGAGTGCCCGAATGGTTAAGGGCCTGATGCGCAATCCCGGCGAATTGTCGGCTTTTCCTCGACCGTGAATTAAAGGCTTTCGGCTAACCTTCCCTCACAAGCAAAAAACGGGGAGTTCCGATTGTGAAGGTAAAGTCGAAAGCATTGGCCGGACTGTTCGAAGCCCGCAAAACCGTCGCCCGCAGCACCCTTGCCGTCATCCTTGCCGTGACCACCTGGGGCTGCTCCTCGACGGTCAGCCAGGAAACGACCGCTTCGATCGCCAGGGAAGTCGGCTATCCTTTGCCTGAAAGAAAGCCCGCACCTGGCAAGCAAGCGGTCACGAAAAAAACGCCCAAACTCGTGCGCTCGGCCTATCTCGGGCGGGCTCCCTATGTCTGCACGCCCAGCGGCTTCGGCAGCACCTCGCGCTGTTTCCTTCGCTGAGCGTTTTCCGAAAAAGCGTGGGGCGGGGTTGCGGGCCTTTCGACGCCGGGCTCATCTGCGGAGCCGGTTTGAACTGCTGACATCGGCCAGCCGCGCAACCCCTTCCCGGCCGGGGTTACTCGACCCGGCCGAGTCTCGCCTCGATGCGGCTCAGGCTCGCGCCCACGTAATTACCGCGTCGAAGCTTGGCGAATTCGTCATCTGGCCTCACCCGTGCGTTCTTGAAGACGTACCAGGTGCCGTCCGGCTCTCGCCGTTGATAGATCACGCCACCCCGCTTGGCGTGGCTGAAGCAGGTCGTCGCCGGCGCCGAGCCATCCCTGGCGTGCCATTCTGCGCGGAAGCAGAGTTTCCCCGGACCGGTGATGAACCAGCGGCCGACCCCATAGGACGGTTTGCCGTTCTCCTTGGACCAGGCGGTGAACCGGCGCGCCTGCACCGAGAAATAGCCCGCTCCCTCTTTCCATATCCAGGATTTCTGGCCGTAGAGTTGGAGCAGTTCCGCGTGCGTCAGCGGAGTTGCCTTCCTCTCCGGGCGCGCAGTGGCGGCCTCGGCGAACGAAGCACCGGCTATGCTGGCGGCCAGCGCGATTGCCAAAGGTATTCCTCGGGATGTCGATTTCATCACATGCCTCCATCGGGCACCTGCCCGCTAATGGTATCGCGGACGACCCGCCAATCGGGCCGGTCGTAGCCCTGCGGCCAGTCATAGATCTCGCGATCGTTGAAATAGACTACGGCTGTCAGCTGCGGGAATTCGGCGTGGCGCTCGGCGACCGTTGCCGCCCAGCTTGCTACGTATGAACCACCGCCCTCGTAGCCGAGTTCGGCGACCATGATCGGCTTGCCATAGTTCATCACCCGGCCGTATCCGGGCGCCAGTCGCTCCGCAAATGTCTGATCACGGCCGGTCGTGCCCTGGTCGTAAGGCTGGTAACCAAACACCGAGAGCCCGACGATATCGACGACGTCGTCGCCTGGATAGAAGGCTTCCAGCCCCTCGTTGCCTTTGGGAGACCACATGAACTTTGCGTTCTTGAGGTGGCTGCGGCAGACGTTTACCACGCGGCGATAGGCTTTTTTGAAGTCCTCGCCCCGCCAATGGGACCAGGAGAACTGGTTGTCGGTTTCGTCCATTTCCTGGCCCCAGCGGATGATCACGGGGCTCTTGAGGGCAGCGGCGGCGGAGCAGACCTGGGCCATGTTCTCGTCGCGTTCGCCGCTCAGGATCGAACGCAGGAGCTCCCCTTCGGTCACGCGCCACTCGGGCGACCACGACCAGGGTTCGATGGTGATCATGAGCGAACGGCCGCGGGCTTGGGCATAGTCGTCGGCAAGCGTCAGTGTCGACAGATCGACGTCTTCCCAGGGCAGGAAGAGATGCTCGATCTTCGAGCTGCCCGGCGCGCTGAAGTCGCCATGGGGATCGTAAGCGCCGAAATCGATCGAGTTCTCCGTCAGGACGGGCCGCTTGTCCGATGGTGTCGCCATCGTCGGCGAGTTCGGTTCGGGGATGCCCCGCGGCATGTTGGCCGCGAGCACGGTACCCGACAGCAACAGACCGAGAGATGCAAAGGTAATGGCCTTGGATTTCCTGTTCATCGAACACCTCCAACCGCGTTCATCCCGGTTTGCCGGCCAACGCTAATCTTTGTTTGTTTCACTTGGCCCTCGATACGCTCCTTGAAGGCTGCGAGCTTGGCGGCGACCAGATCCTCCCTGACCAGACGGTTGAACTCGTCGCCTGCCTGCGTCTTGGCATGTCTGAAGACGTACCAGTCGCCGGACGGCTCCCTCTTCTGGTAGATGGTTCCGTCGAGCGTACGGTGGCTGAAGCAGGTCTTGTCTCGGGCGGCGGCACCCTGGCTGTGCCACACGGCCGTCAGGCAGAGTTGGCCGCGGTCATTCACACTCCAGCGGCCTTCGGCCCAGCTCTCCCCCGTGGCCGATTGCGCCCAGGCCCGAAAGGCGCGACCTTCACGGTCCATCCGGCCGGCGCCGCTCTCCCATTTCCAGGTCTTGTCCTGGAAGATCATGTAGAGCTCGACGCCCGTCATGGTGCGGGCCTTTTCGGGAACGGCAACTTCTGCGGACGCCGGTGATTGGCAGAGGGCAAGGACGGCCAACATGCCAAGGGCGAAGCGCCGGCCGGGCAGCGCATGTCGGGTGCCGCGGCCCTCTCTCCCGAAGAATGGGACTTTCACTTTCATGTTCTTATCCCCTCTTAGAGTTGCCGTCCCGCTGTTCCGCGGGGGCGGAAATCCAGCGTGGCCGGAAGACGATCTTGCGCAATGCCGAACCGCCCTGCCCGGCTCCGGCCACCGCATAACGCTCTTCGAAGATGCGCAGGTGCCCACTGCCCCATGCAAGCGCCTCGAGCCCGTCCTTCCCGTGTTCGGCAGTCGCAATGCCGGGCAGTGCGACGACCGCCAGGAGCCCGGCCGCTATTGCGGGACGATAGAAACAGGAGGCGGTGCCAACGGCGTTTTCTCTCGAGTGCCGCAGGACGATGACCAGCAGAAGCAGGCAGTAAATTGCCGCATTGAGGATCGCGAAGAGGTAGAACCCCTTGGCCTTCGCCGCATCTTCGACGAACAGGACCGGCAGGGCGGCCGAAACTGCCAGGAAAAAGTAGGGCGCGAGCACGCGCAGGGGCAGCGGATCGACCTCGGATGATCCCTTCGGCGTGACACGGAAATCCACGAAGGACCCGGTCAGCCAATCGCGCAGAGCGGCCAGCGTACCGGCAAGCGCCCAGGGCCAGCGCGCAAACAGGAAGAGCATGCACTCCCAGCTCAGGATGTTCGCGTCGTAAGGTCGGAAGGCGCCGGTTGCCCGCCAGCGATAGGCCAGCAGGACGAGTATGATCGAGAGCGGCGCGAAATAGGCCAGAAACTCCGGATAGGTCACGGCGACAAAGGTTTCGCCGCGCGCAAGGGCAACGATCGGCATAGCAAACATCAGCGCCATGAAGCACGCGAAGAGCGGATACCAGAGCTGCGAGAAGAGGAACTGGAACTTCAGTCGCAGCGGCAGCCGGCCGACGAGACGCGGCGAATACTGCAGCAGGAGCATTACGAGACTGCGCGACCACTGGAACTCCTGGGTCACCAGGTCGGCAAAGGTGCGCGGTCCGTCGCCATGGGCGATCGCATCGAGCGCGTGAATGCCGCGCCAGCCTGCCGCATTCATCATCAATGTCGTCGAATGGTCTTCGGCAAGCTCCGGGCCGAGACCGCCGATCTCCTTGAGGGCAGCCGTGCGCACCGCGTAGTGAGAGCCGATGCAGAGCGGCGCGAGCCCGCCATTGTATCCGGCCTGGAGAGCACCGTGCATGCTCGCCTCCGCATGGAGGCGGCCGCGCGCCGACCAACTTTCTGAAGCATTGCGGTCGCAGATGCTCGGCGCCGAGACGTAACCCACTTCCGGGTCGGCAAATGGGCGCAGCATTTCGAAGAGGTACCCGGGTGCGGGGACGTGGTCGGCATCGAGCTGGGCCACGAAATCGTACCGGGCATAACCGTAGTGATCGTAGAAGAAGGCGAGATTGCCTTCCTTGCAGCGGGTGCGCCGTGGCCATGTGGCTCGGTGATAGTCTGCCCGGCCTTTGCGGGTGGAGACGAGGACGCCATGGCTGCGGCACCAGTCGAGCGTCGCTTCGGAAGGATCCTCGTCTGCAAGCCAGGTGTCGTGCGGCACGTCCTGCGCAAGCATCGCCTCCAATGTCTCGGCGACGACGGAAAAGGGTTCCGACGGTGCCTTGGTGGCGACCATGGCAATGCGACTGCCGGCCGGGAGCCGCAACGGCCCGTTCGGTTTCAACGCGCCATAAAAGACCGCAATGAAATAGGCCGGCAGCAGGGTGACCCAGGCAAGGACCGAAGTCACGATGGCACTGCCCAAAGCGTCAACGTGATGGCGCGGCTCCAGCCACCAGGACCAGAAATGGACGAGCGCCGCGGCCCAGAGCCCCGCGCCGAGCAGAAATTCCATCCGGCGTCCGCGCGTGAGCACAGGCACAAGCCGCGGCTCACCGTCTTCGGAAATGCGCGTCGGCTCATTGGCGGAAAGGGCGGTCATGACCGCACCTCCAGCCCGAAGAACGGGGCGGCGGTTCGCACGATCGTCTGGAGATCGGAATATCGCGGCAGGAAGCCGAGCGTCCGGCAGGCAAGCCCGGCATCCGCATAAAGCGCCGGCGGATCTCCGGCACGCCGCCGGCGAAATACGACCGGGACGTTATGCCCGGTAATTTCGCCGATCGTCCGCAGGACTTCCTTTATCGAGAAGCCGCGGCCGGTACCGAGGTTGAGCGCGAGGTTCCCGCCGCCTTTGGCGAGATGCCGGTATGCCAGCACATGGGCGCTCGCAAGATCGGCAACGTGAATATAGTCACGCACGCAGGTTCCGTCCGGGGTGTCGTAGTCCTCGCCGAAAATCTCCAGATGCGGAATGCGGCCTGCCGCGGCCATCAGAGCCCGCGGAATGAGGTGCGTTTCGGGGTCGTGCCATTCGCCGAGATCACCCTCAGGATCAGCGCCGCATGCGTTGAAATAGCGCAACGAGACATAATTCAGCGCAAAGGCGGCCGCATAGTCGGCGAGCATGTGCTCGGCCATCAGTTTCGTCTTGCCATAGGGGTTGATCGGTGCCTGCGGCGTCGCTTCGTCGATCGGCAGCAACGCCGGTACGCCATAGGTGGCGCAGCTCGATGAGAAGATCACCTTGTCGACACCCGTCTGGCGGCATGCATCGAGGAGCGACAGCGTGCCCCCGACGTTGTTGTTGTAGTATTTCGCAGGATCCGCGACGGACTCGCCGACATAGGCGGATGCGGCGAAGTGGATGACGGCGTCCGGCTGATAGGCCTCGATGACCTCGATCAGGTGCCGCCCGTCCAGGATATCTCCCTGAATGAATGGTCCCCAGCGCACGGCGGAACGGTTTCCGGTCGTCAGATTGTCGTAGACGACGGGCTCGATGCCCTCGAGGCGCAGAAGCTTCGCGGTGTGACTGCCGATATAGCCGGCGCCACCAGTGACGAGGATATTTGGCGCAACCATCAGACCAACTCCGCGCTTTCCCGTATCGACTGGGAGAGAAGGTCGTCGAAATAGCGGATCGTGTGCGCAAGGCCCTCGGCCAGATCGACCTTCGGACGCCAACCGAGCTCTTCCTTCGCGAGCGAGATGTCCGGGCGGCGCTGGCGGGGATCGTCGACAGGCAGGGGCCGCCGGACGATCTTCGAGCGCGACCCGGTCAACCGCACCACCTCTTCGGCGAGTTCGCCGATCGTGAACTCTGCCGGATTGCCGAGATTGACCGGTCCGGTAAGAGACGGCGGCGATGCCATCAGGCGGACGAAGCCGTCGATCAGGTCGTCGACGAAACAGAAGGAACGGGTCTGCGAGCCGTCGCCGTAGATCGTGATGTCCTCACCCTTCAGGGCCTGGACGATAAAGTTGGAAACGACACGCCCGTCATCCGGGCGCATCCGCGGGCCGTAGGTGTTGAAGATACGGACGATCTTGATTTCGACCCCATGGGACTTGTGAAAGTCGAAGAACAGGGTCTCTGCGCAACGCTTGCCCTCGTCATAGCAGGAGCGCGGGCCGAAGGGATTGACGTTGCCCCAATAGCTTTCCACCTGCGGGTGGACGTGCGGGTCGCCGTAGATTTCCGATGTGGACGCCTGGAAGATGCGTGCGCCACGACGCGCGGCCAGATCGAGGAGGTTGAGCGAGCCGATCACGCAGGTTTTCGTCGTCTGGATCGGATCTGCCTGGTAATGCGGCGGCGATGCCGGGCAGGCGAGGTTGTAGATCTCGTCGACCTCGAGGTCGATCGGCTCCACGACGTCGTGGGCGATTACGCGGAAGGTATCGAAACGCTTGAGCGGCGCGATATTGCGCCTCAGGCCCGTCGAGAAATTGTCGAGGCAGACGACCTCGTGCCCGGCGCCGAGAAGCAGTTCGCAAAGATGCGATCCAAGGAAGCCGGCACCGCCGGTAACAAGTATTCTCTTTTGAAGGCTTCGGCGCCGCAATGAATCTATATCGTCATTCGGACCGAAGATGGATCCCCTGAAGTCTTTTGTGAAATAGTTCACGGAATAATCCTCACACTATCTGCTAACTTCTAAAATTCATCCACAGCAGGCACAATAAATTGGTGATCGAAACTTTACCGTTCGAAACTACCTTAATTACTTTCGGGCAATGCTTGGAACAACTGTAGGTATTTAATACAAGCAGCAGATGGGGATTGTCGTTATCACCCAATCCCGATTGTTATCCCGCCGTGCATTTCTACATATAACGGGGTATAAACTGGAAACTGGCAGGTGCACCTCGACGATTCGATTCCACCCTGAGGCGAGTTGCGTCAGGGTGGGACAGATTCGCCGCTCGGGTAAATCGCTCTTTCGGGCTCACCCGAACGGGCAATCCATTTCGCTGGAGGGTTGCATGACGAAGGACTCCGGATCAGGAGATGACCCCGTCGAAGTTCCGGCCTGGCCTGCCCATATGGAGCGGCGCCGTTGGCCGCGCGATCCGGCAGCCCGAAAGGACCGTTCAGCCGAAAGGTCGCCGGCGCTCGTACCTTCGCGATTTTCGACACATGATCTGCCGCCGCAAGAGCAATTTAGATCCTGGCGGGCGCATATGGCGCCGCTCGTGGACGTGCGCTTGCCCGACGGAGTGTCCGGAGAGGACGGCTTTGCGGCCGAGCTGACCGGATGGCATCTCGGCGACTTACTGATCGTTCAACAGGTGACGCCGGCACATAGTTACGAGCGCTCCCAGACTATGTTGCGCTCGAGCCCGATCGACCATTGGAACGTCGGCCTCTTTCGCAGCGGCCGGTCCTGGACAGAAGCCGACCGCCGCGTCACCGAGACGGGGCCGGGGGAGTTCTTCTTCCGGTCGCTCGGCTATCCCTATCGCGGGCGCATGACGGATGCCGCATCTATCCTTCTCTTCATGCCCTATGAACTGCTCGCGGACGATGCGGGCAAGCTCGAGGGCGCAAACAATTCGGTCTTGTCCGGCAGCCTCGCCGACCTGCTCGCGACCTATATCAACGGCATGGAAGAAAACCTCGGCAACATCACCGTGGAAGAAGTGCCGCGCATCGTTCGCACGATACGCGATATGGTCGTCGCCTGCGTGGCGGCGGTGAGACCGGATGCGGGAGGCTCCCAGGCAAAAATGGGAGTGATGGAGCGGGCGCATCGATATATCCACCTGAACCTGCACTCGGCCGACCTGACGCCCGAAGCCATATGCCGGGAGCTGGGCATTTCCAGAACCCGTCTCTATCAGCTGTTCGAGCCGAGCGGCGGCGTGCTGAACTATATCCGCAGACGTCGGCTCCTGCAGGCGCACGCGGAGCTCAGCGATCCGACGAACAACCGGCCCATCGCGGAGATCGCCGAAGCGGCCGGATTCGACCTCGCCGCCAATTTCACACGTGCCTTCAGCCACGAATTCGGAGCGAGCCCGCGCGAAATCCGCAAGGCTGCGGCCGCCGAGCGCCTCGCCACGCCCGTTGCCCCGCCGGAGCGGGACCGCGGGGCGACGATCGGCGACTGGCTCAAGTCGGTTCAAGGATGAGGGATGAGCAGCGCACACGTGGCACATGTTCGGGCGTCGTGGACTATCGACACCGTCATGATCGCCGTGGCTTTCGGCATCAAGCGTTGGCGCCGCCGTCTATGGTCAGCGATGCACCGGTGACAAACTTGCCTTGCGGCCCCGCCAGCCAGGCGACGAGTCCGGCAATGTCTTGCGGCTCACCGTAGCTGCCGGTGGCGATACGTTCCCGTTGCGCTTCGGCATGGTCGCCATCGGCCGGGTTCATATCGGTGTTGGTCGAGCCTGGATGAACGATGTTGACGGTGATCCCGCGCGGTCCGAGGTCACGGGCCAGGCCTTTCGTCAGGCCGGCCAGAGCAGCCTTGCTGGCCGAATAGAGGCTGATCCCCGGCCAGGGAACCAGTTCGGCCAGGTTGCTGCCGATCGTGATTATCCTGCCGCCGTCACCGAGATGCCTTGACGCGGAACGAATGGCCACGAAGGGCGCACGGAAGTTGACGGCCATCACTTCGTCGAAATCGGCGACAGTCGTCTCCTCCAGAGGAGCCGAGTGCCAGATGCCCGCACTGTTGACCAGTATGTCCAGCCCGCCCAAGGTTTCCACAGTCTGGCGAACAGCCTGCTCGATGGCTTCGGCGTCGCGGTTGTCGGCGCGGATTGCTAGGGCGCGACCGCCCGCCTGCTCGATCTCGGACACGACCGCCTGAGCCTGGTCGGCCGCATTCACATAAGTCAGCGCCACCGCTGCCCCCTCCAGAGCAAGCCTCTTGGCGATAGCCGCGCCGATACCCCTGCTGCCGCCGGTGACGAAAGCGGTCTTTCCGCCCAAACTGATCGATGTCATCGGAAAACTCCATTTTTGTAATGATCGATACACAAATGTTGCCCGAGCTTGCCAATGCCTGTCAAGCGATATATTTATCGATCGTTACAGAAAAGAGTTGATCCTATGTCCGACAAAGGCCGGCCCCGCAGCTTCGATCGTGCCGATGCGCTCGTGCGCGCCATGCAGGTGTTTTGGGAGAAAGGATACGAGGGCGCGTCGCTGACAGCCCTGACCGCCGCCATGGGCATCAATGCGCCCAGCCTTTATGCCGCATTCGGCTGCAAGGAAGCGCTCTATCTGGAGGCAATGGAGCTCTACGCGCAAACGGTCGGCACCGAAATCTGGGAGCCGCTGGAGACAGCGCCGACCGCAAGGGAAGCGGTCAAGAGATTCCTTCTCGCGACAGCCGAAGCCTATTCTCAGCCGGATACCCCGCACGGCTGCCTTATAGCGCTCGGAGGACTTCACCAGGCAGCGATTCCCGAAGCGGTCTGCGAAGCGTTGACCCGTCACCGCACGGAAAACATTGATAAGCTACGCGACCGACTTGAGGCTGCAATTGCAGGAGGCGAGTTGCCCGACGGGGTGGATGCCGGCGCCGTCGCGACCTTTTATGCGACGGTACAACATGGAATGTCGATCCTCGCCCGCGATGGCGGCAGCTATGAAGCGCTGAAAAACGTCGCCGATGGCGCAATGGCCGCCTGGGGCGTGTTGACGCAAAACCCTGCATCATAGGAATGCCCGGCGGGCTTCGGATACTCGCCGGGCAAGCTTGAGGTTCACAGCAGGAGAGAAAGGCTTTCTTCCGCTCGAACGCGTTTAAGACCCATGATTACTGAACGACCTGCACCACCGTGCGGCTCTTCGGCTCGACGATGACGCGCTTCTCGTTGACAACCGCATAGGCATAGCGCGTGTCGTCCGGGATCGGCGTGACCACCACCGTCTCGGGCAGCGGCTTTCCGACTACGATCTCCTGTTGAACGACGACCGGCTCTGCCGGAAGCGGCTGCGCCTCGACATACTCGATTACCTTCGGCGGCGGCGGGTCGAGCGCCGCACCCGCGACTGCTCCTGCGACACCACCAACGGCTGCCCCGACAGGGCCTCCTATGACTGCACCTGCAGCAGCTCCGCCGGCTGCGCCGGTAACGGTGCTGTTCTTGGTCGTGCTCTGCGCTGCTGCTGGAGCAGCAAAGCAGCCGAGCCCGAGACCCAGAACAATGGCACCTTTGACGATCAGATCTTTCATCAGGCATTCTCCCGTTATGCGAAATGCGTCCCTTCCGCCAAACAACCCGTTGGGCTCAGGAGTTGTTCCGTGGCTTGGCGGAATGCGTCACGCAGCGAGCTGGCGAAATCGCGCCTTCATGCCCTGCTGGAGGAAATCCATGCAGGCGATGGGGTGTCGCCTGTTCCCTTCGGCCGGTGTCGAACTATAAGTGAAACCCTACAGCCGGAGATATTTGCCCGCACGCACGCCAGGGCTCTCGGGAAATGGAGGAACAGCATTGGCCGACAATCCGCTCTACGACATTCGCGACGAACGTTTCCGTTCGCTGATCGTTCGCAGCGCAGCGCTCGAAGAACTTTATCGCGGCTGCCGCTGGGCGGAAGGGCCGGTCTGGTTTTCCGACCTCGACTGCCTGATCTGGAGCGATATTCCGAACCAACGCATGATGCGGTGGACGCCGCACGGCGGCGCTTCCGTCTTCCGCTCCCCCTCGAACTACGTGAACGGCAACACGCGCGACCGCCAGGGCCGCCTGATCTCCTGCGAGCACGGCGGCCGGCGCTTGACACGCACGGAACATGACGGCCGCATCACCGTGCTCGCCGACAGTTATGAAGGAAAGCGGCTCAATTCACCGAACGATGCCGTGGTGCACTCCGACGGCTCAATCTGGTTTACCGATCCAACCTACGGCATCATATCGGACTATGAGGGCCACAAAGCGGAACCGGAACAGCCGACACGCAACGTCTACCGCATCGACCCTCTATCCGGCGCTATCAAGGCCGTCGTCAGCGATTTCATCCAGCCGAACGGGCTCGCCTTCTCACCGGACGAGGCGCGGCTCTTTATTGCCGACTCGGGATCTGCAAAGCATGAGGTTCCTCGCCATATTCGCGTATTCGACGTCGCCGCTGGCGGCGTTCTCGCAAACGGCCGCTATTTCTGTTCCATCGACAACGGCAATCCGGACGGCTTCCGTTTCGACGTGGCGGGAAATCTTTGGTGCAGTGCTGCCGACGGAGTGCATTGCTTCGACGCCGACGGCACCCTGCTCGGCAAGATCCTCGTGCCGCAGACGGTGTCGAACCTCACCTTTGGCGGCCCCAAGAAGAACCGCCTCTTCATTACGGCCACCCGGTCGCTCTATTCCATCTACACGGCAACGAACGGCGTGCAGTATCCGTGATGCCTTCAGCACGCCTTCGAACTTAGGAGCGCCCTTCAGCTTAGCCTCAGATCGACGCCGGGGTGGAGTTTCTTGAGGTTCGGCAGGGACTTCGTCTGCCAGGGGAACTCGGAGCTTCCGCGAACGGTAAACTGGATGTTCGGCCGCTTGCGCGCTTCGATGGTGAGCTTCGCGAGCAGGTTGATTCCGGAGGAATTGAGGAACTGCAGCCCCGTGAGATCCACGGTCATGCGCTCCGGCTCGGCTTCGAGCATATCCATTACGAGGGAGAAAATCGGGGCGTAGGCTTCGGTGCTCGGCAAGCGCATCGTCCCGTCGAAATAGATGTCCTTGTCTTCCGACCAAACGCGATATTCGTCTTCCTTGATTTCCATGTTTTCGTTGTCCGTCAATTCGAGAGGTCGGGGATGGCGATAGAAGCATAGGTTTCCAGCGGGATCTTGCCATCCGCTTCGCCGGATCCGAATATCCAGGCGAAGCGTGCACCATAATCGCTCATGAGCGTCAAAAGTCCAAGGCCGGAACCGGAGCCGGATCCTGTTGCGTTCGCCTCTATCCGCTCAATCAGAAGGTCGGACGGATCTCCTATCGTTATTTCAGAAAGCAGATGGCGGAACTTGTCGGCCGTGCCCTCGTCGACAAGATTGGAAATCTTGGTTCGGAACGTGTTGGAGGCGATCGCCGCCTCTACGACGATTTCGCCGCCTGCACGGAATTTCACGGCGTTCTCTATCAGCTCATTGGTCAGATAGCCGACATTGTGCCGGACTTCCTTGTAGAGGCCGCGGGATGTCTTGTAGCGCAGAGCCGCGAACTCGGCGACGAAATCGGACGTCATCGCGCAATGCTTCCAGCCGAGATCGAGCGGGCCGTCGAAGAGACGAAGTTTCGTCGAATTCTCGCCCGTCCCGACGGCAAGGTCCTCCAGTCCATATAAGCTCGTCATACGCTCACCTGTGCCTCATCACCACCAGAGTGATATCGTCATGAATTTTCTGGGTACCGATATGTGCCATCAAATCCTCGATGATACCGGACTTGACGTCCTCGGCGCTGCTGCCATAGCGGCATCGCGCGCTTTCGCAGAGCCTTTCGATGCCGAAGAGTTCGCCGGTTCCGCTCTCCGCCTCCGTCACGCCATCGGTATGGAGGATGATCATGTCGCCGCGACCGAAGGAGATTTCGCGCGTTGCGACAAAGGCGGAAATATCCGGCTCCAAACCGATGGGCAGACCGAGATCGAGAGTGTCGATCCGCTCCACCCTTTCCAGATCTCTGATGACGATCAGCTCCTCGTGCTGACCGGAGAGCGTCAGCCTTGCGCCGTCATAGTCGAGAAATGCCAGGGAGAGATGCTTGTTGGTCCTGGTCCTGACGAGATTCTTGTAGATCGCCCGGTTCACGCGATTGAGGAATTGCGCCGGCTCCATCTCGCCCATCTCCTGCAAGGCGCGGGCCACGGATTGGACCATCAGCATCAGCACGCCACTCTCGAGACCATGCCCCGTCACGTCGCCGATGCCGATCTTCAGCCGCTTTCCGTCCTTCAGCACGTCGTAATAGTCGCCGCCGACCTCGTCGGCGGGCCGCATATAGGCGGCGATCTCCAGTTCGGCAATTTCTTCGAGTTCGCCGGCCTTCGGCAGGACCATCATCTGGATATGGCGGGCAACGGCGAGTTCCGCGCCGAGACGCAGGTTCTCGCTGCGCAACTGCTGGTTCAGCGCTGATATCTGGAGGTTCGCCTCCTCGATCTCTTTCGTCCGATCCTCGACCAGCTGTTCGAGGTTCTCGGTGTGGAAGCTGATCTCTTCCGCCATACGATTGAAGGCGGCGCCGGCGTCGCCGACCTCGTCACGCGTCGGAATGTCGACCCGCACCGAATAGTCCTTGGCCTCGATGCGCTTGGCGGCATTGGCAAGGGCGCTGATGCCGCCGGTGATCCGCTTGGATATGGCGAATACTGCGGCAATGACGAAAAACAGGGATACGAGGAGCGCCAGGACCTGATAAATCAAGATCCTGTTGGTCGCCTCCGATATCCCGGCTTGGGCGGCAAACAGCGAAGCGTAGATTTCCCGCTCGGGCACGGCGATGCCAAGCAGCATCGCTTCACGGCGGACCGGGCCCGATGCCCAAAGGTTGGTCGGCTGCAACTGTTTCAGGACGACCAGATAGGGTACCCTCTCGCCGTTCTCCTCAAGGAAAATATGCTTGAGCAGCCCATCCTCGCCCAAGGGCAATCGTGCAATTTCCGGCTGGGCGCTACGACGGAGAGAGCGATCGACACCCGTCACACCTCCGCTGGCGGCCGCGTTCGACGCCCGAAGGCCGATGATCTTTTCTCCAACCGGATTGATGGCAACGACGTTGCCGTCCGACATCGTCAGAAAGCCGAAACCGGTCTCGGCAACCTTAACGTTCTCGACGATCTCGGCCAGCTGGTCGAGCGTGATATCCGTGCCGGCAGCGCCCAGCACACGACTGCGGTCGCGCGACCACAGCGGCTGGAAGAAACTCACGATGAGCTTGCCGGTAATCGCGTCGGTATAGGGCGCCGTCTGAGTGATGTCGCCATTCATGGGACGTGACTTCGGATCATGCGCCCATTGTTCCCAGGATTCGTAAAGCCCGGGAAAGAAGAAAGACCAGAACTCCGCCGAATTGTGTCCCGGGTAGAGCTTGTCGAAGGTCTGCGCCTGGTCGGTATAGGGCGCCGTCCTGAATATCGGCCGCTCTTTCGGGCCGATATAATACATCTGCAGTTTCGACTGACCGTTTGCGAGCAGGCTCGGCGCGACAAGGTCCAGCACCGCGCTGTTCTCGATGTCCGTCTGCACGTCGGGAAGCGGAACGTGGTTCTGATCAAGAAGATAGCCCCAGACGCTGACGACCGAGGGAGGGCCCGGCAGGTTCTGAGCCCATCCCCCTTTCTGATCGTACGCGACCGTCACGGTTCCCGGCGCACCGCGCGCCATCGCCTCGCCGATTTCCGATTTTCTCACCGGCCGATCGATCTGCTCCTGGAGAACGCCCGCCAATGTGCCCACATCGGAGTGGACCTGGTTGAGCAGCAGGTTGACCCGGGCGGCCGTGGTTGCCGCATAGGAGCGGATATAGTCCTGGTTGGCCTCCTCGAGGCCGCGGCCGACTTCCGCCGCCGCGTCGCGGGAAAGTCTCTGCACGTTCCAGAGCGCAAGACCGCCGGTGACGAGCAGATCGAAGAGCACCGCGCTTCCGACGACCAGCACGAACTTGGCGCGGAAGGAGCGCAGGCCCAAACGCGCGGTGTTTTCCCCGGGCAGGCTCATAGCGGCTTGCGCCCGGAGGCCGCCCAGATCGGCCAGCCGGCATAACCCTTGGGATGGAGAGCCGCAAAAATATGATCCCGGAAACCCTGCCGGAATCGTTCGATGAACTCGGGCGGGTCGCCGCGCTTTACGGCCATTTCACCGGCATAGACGTTCTCCCAGGCGGCGATGATATCGGCGAAGTCTTGAGGTTCTCCGTCGAGATTGGTGACCATGAACGATTCGACGATGATATCGTCAAAGCCGGCATCGACAAGATAGCGCTTGCTCTTCGGTCCGAGCTCCACATCCATCTCGAAATGGCTGAACAGCCTAGCGACCTCGTTGTAGGTCCATTGAATGCTCTGTGCGCGCGGCTCGCCGAGACAGTGCGAATTTTTCTCGTTGGTTATATAGACGCGCCCGCCCGGCTTGCAAATGCGGAAGAGTTCCTTCAGGAGCACGTCCGGCTGATTGAAGATCTGCAGCGAATGGCGGCAGGTGACGAAATCGAACTGGTTATCCTCCAGCAGCATCTCGGAGGCATCGCCATAGGTATATTCGATATCCGTGACGCCGAAACCGGACGCCACATCGCGCGCATAAGCGAGGCTCGCCTTCGAATGGTCGAGTGCGACGATGCGTGCCGGCTGGAACTCCTTTCGGGCCAGCATGGCGAAGTCGCCGATGCCGCAACATATGTCCGCCATCGTCATACCCGGGCGCAGGCCGTGACGCGGGAGGATCGTGCGCTCGTGGCGCCAGGTCATTTTCGTCTGTGTACGCAGGATCGGGATGAAGCTCGTATTTTCCACGAAGCTCTGCCCGGGATAGAACTTCGAGTCGTAGACCTCGACGGTCACTTGCGGCTCGATCCTGTTCAAATGGGCGAACATGCGCTCGGTCCAGCCCACGACGCTCGAGGTCACGACGACGAAGCGAATGTCCGACCGCGTGCGGCAGGCATCGAGAAGGACGCGCGCGAAGGCGTGATAGGCCGTGTTGTTCATCTGTACCAGGCGCTTGACGTTGATGTAGAGAACGCCCCGCACCTCTTCGATTGCGCCTTTGAGCATCGATATGCTTGCGGCAATCTCGTCGGCCGAGCGCGGCCGTATCACCCCGGAAAGAGCGAATTCCTGACTGTTCGGGTCGAATTCCACCTTGAAGGGAACTGCAAACGCTGTCGTACTCACCTCACCACTCCTTCAAGAGGCAGATCCACGACAAGCGTGATCGATGGCGGATCGCTTTCGTCGAGCCGGACGTCGGCATCGAAATTGATCGACAAGTCCAGAAGAACGGCCTCGCGACTCGGTGCGAGATCGGTGGAGATGGAATCAAGGTAGCGCGCATGGGCGTCGCCGTCGCGGGTCTTCGACACCGCCTCGCGATAAAACTGCCTCTGCCCGGGCGGGCACGGGAACGTAAGCTCCACCCGCTCAGTCGGCCCCCATCGATAAACCGCACAGCCGATCCGGCCGTCGGGGGAGCCGCTGCGAAACGAGACCTCGAGAAGTTCGTTCAAGGCGGACGAGAAGAAATTCGAGTGGCGAACGGGATCAGTGCGATTGTGACTTATCATTCGCGCCATGAAGGTCGACAGCTGATCGCAATGGTTCCAATCGGAAAGAAAGGCGCCCATCTCCATCTCGAACTGGAGCAAGGGCTCGAAAGCGGCTTCCGTGGGCTGGTTCTCGGCTCCGTGCATGCGGCTTCCTCCGTTATGCAAAAAAAGCGACGCGAAATTCAATGACTGCCCGAAATAATTCCCGGCATTGACCCCCTCATCTTCGTTGAAAACCTGCCGCAGGGATGGCCGGCGTTTTGCGGATAAAGTCGGCTATCGCTTCCGCGCGCATCGGCATGCCCAGAAAATATCCCTGCAGGCGATCGCAGCCTTCATTCCTGAGCCAGGCTGCTTGCTCCGCGGTCTCCACTCCTTCGGCGGTAACATCCATGCCGAGGCCGTGGGCGAGCGCGATGATGGAGCGCACGATCGTCTGGCTCTTCTCGTCCCTTTCCAGGTCCCTGATGAAATATTGGTCGATCTTGATCGTGTCGAAGGGGAAATTCTTCAGGTAGCTCAGCGACGAATAGAAGGTGCCGAAATCATCAAGCGAAATCTGCACGCCTAATACATTCAAAGTATTGAGCGTATCGAGGTTGTTGGTCGTACGCTCCAGAAGCACCGACTCGGTGATTTCGAGCTCGAGACGGTCTGCGCGCATGCCGACCAGGTCGAGCGTCTGGGCCACGCGGTCCGTAAGCCCCTCGTGAAGGAATTCGGCGGGAGAGAGATTGACGGCGATCGTGAAGTGGGACGGCCAGTCCATGGCAGCCCGGCACGCCCGCTCCAGCAGCCATCGCCCGATGTCGCTCATCAAACCGTCGGCTTCCGCCATCGGAATGAAGACACTCGGAGGGATGATGCCGACCAGTGGGTGACGCCAGCGCAAAAGGGCTTCGAAGCCGACCACCGCCGAGGAGGGCTTCACCAAGGGCTGATATTCAAGGAAGAACTGCCCCTCCTGAAGGGCGGTGCGCAGGCTTCGGCGCAACATTTCCCTTTGTTCCAGCACCATGAGCATCGAGCGGCTGAACGTGCTTGACCGGCCCCGACCGTCCTTCTTCGCAGCATAAAGCGCGATATCGGCAGCTTTCATCAGTTGCTCGACCTCGTTGCCGTCCGCCGGCGCGACGGCAATTCCGACGCTTGCTCCGACGAAGACGTTGATGCCCTCGACCGTGAACGGTTCCTTGAACGCGTTGATCAGTGCGTCTGCCAGACGTTCTGCTTCGCTCGGCTGATCGGCCCTCCACTGAATGACCGCGAACTCGTCCCCGGCCAGACGGTAGGCGAATTCCCGATCCCTCAGGACGCTCCTGATCCGGTCCGCCGCCATCTTGAGAACGGCGTCGCCTGCCCCGTGTCCCAATGTGTCGTTGATCGGCTTGAAATCGTCGAGGTCGATCTGCATGAGCGCCAATCGGACGCCGTTAGGCACAGGCAATGCGCCCCGCAGCTGATCGCTGAACTGCCGCCGGTTAGGCAACCCAGTGAGAACGTCATGGGTCGCCTGATGCAGGAGAAGAGCACGATCGCTCTCGCCCTGACTGAACGCTTCGCGGTAGGTGGAACTGCTTTCAGCTTCGACGACCCCGATGCCGCGCGCACTGCGGAAAATGACGAGCGTGCGTCGGCTCCCGGTCGATGCATGGGCAATCTCGACGGTTCGCGGCAATCCGCTTGCGACGACGAATTCGACGGCGGACTTCGGTCCGGGCGCCAGCAGTTCCGGATAGATGTGCCAAAGGGACGCCTCGACGAGAGAATCGACGGCATAGGTCTGTCTGTGCCGCGGCGTGCATTCGACGAGCTGAAAACTCGCGTCATAAAGCGAGACAAGTTCGTCGGAACCGGCGAAAAAGTCGGACTCGACGGAAGATGAAGCAGGCAGTGTCGTATCGCCGTCCGGCATCCTCGCCTTTCCTTCCGTTCCGTGTCGCCCGAGCAAGCCCCTGAGGCTACAGTTCGCTATCTTCGATGCAACCCTGCCATTCCCAGAAAAATTATCGCGGAACGTGTCGCGGTCAATGGCGCACGACTGCAGAGAGTTAATTTGCGTGATTCCGGCGGAAAGATGGCTAAGGGTTGAACTCGATTGCGGGCACGCAGCCGCGGCCGATCCATCTTGTCACGATGGACCGGTTTCCGGACGCTACGGCGCAAGGATCAACTTCTCGCGGCAGGCAGACCATACGTCGCGTGCGAGAGAGCCCGCTCTATGCCGCGCAATTCTGCGAGCCCTTTCAGTCGGCCGATCGCCGGATAGCCGGGCTGGGCCCCACGGGAGAGGTCGTCGAGAATCTCCTGCCCGTGATCCGGCCGCATCGGAATCTGGTGGTCCGACCGTCCGGCGGCGCGCCGCCGCTGCTCTTCCTTGAGCAGTTCGGCAATGACCGCCACCATGTCCGTGTCGCCCTGCAGATGCTCGTCCTCGTAGAAGGAACAGGGTGTCCGTTCCTCCTCGCGATGGACGTTGCGCAGGTGGACGAAATGAATTCGGGACGCGAACTGGCGGGCCATGGCCGGCAGATCGTTGGCGGCAAGGGCGCCGAGAGAACCCGTGCAGAGGGTGACGCCATTGGCCGGGCTGTCGACTTCCCGCAGCATGAAGGCGTAATCTTCGGCGTTCGAGAGAATGCGGGGCAGGCCGAGCAGCGCCCAGGGCGGATCGTCGGGATGGGCACAGATGTTGATGCCCGCCCGTTCCGCCACCGGCGTCACTTCCGCGAGGAACTCTACCAGGTGACGCTGCAGTTTTTCGCGACTGACGCCGTCATAGGTGCGCAGATGCTCTCGAAGCTGCGGCAGACTGTAACCGTCGGCGGAGCCGGGAAGCCCCGCGCCGATATTGCGGGAGAGCGCGAGCCGCCGCTCCTCGGTCATTTCACGAAACCGCCGCTCGGCCGCCTCCACCGTCGGCGCGTCATAGTCCTCGTAAGCGCCCGGCCGCTCAAGGAGATGGAGGTCGAAGGCCGCAAAGTCGATGCGGTCGAAGCGCATCGCCTTGGCGCCGTGGCGCGCGGTCCAGCGCAGATCGGTGCGGGTCCAGTCGAGGACCGGCATGAAATTGTAGCAAACCGTGTGGATGCCGGCGGATGAAAGACGGCGCAGCGTTTCCTGCCAATTGGCGATGTGCTCGCGCCAGGGACCGGTCTGAGTCTTGATGGACTCGGAAACGGGCACGCTTTCCACAACCTCCCACTCCAACCCGCCTGCGCGGACCTCCTCCTGCCGCTTCCCGATCTCTTCAACGGGCCAGACGTCGCCGGTCGGAATATGGTGCAGCGCGCTGACGATCCCGTGCGCACCGGCTTGCGCTGCATCTTGAACGCTCACCCGGTCCACCGGCCCGAACCAACGCCATGTATGTCGCATGTGAACTCCTCAGGAAAGAAATGTCAGCTGCACCTTGCATGCAGCGGATCGATCGCCGGCTTGCTCGAAGGCCCGAACCGCCTCGTCGACTGGAAACTCATGGGAAATGATCGGCCGCACGTCGATCCGGCGATTAGAGATGAGCGCGATGGCAATGGCGAATTCTCGGTCGAACCGCTGCGATCCGACGAGCCGCAACTCCTTGCCGACCAGCGAATGGAGCGGCAGGTTGATTTCGCCCGTCACGCCGACCTGCACGATCGTGCCGCGCGGCCGAACTGCCGCGACCGCGCTGCGCAGTGCCGGTTCGGCGGCCGAGCATTCGAAGGCCACGTGGAACTGGCCCTTGTCGGCCTCGTAGGCGGCCAGCCCAGCCGGATCGCGACGCACATTGACGGTGCGGGTCGCGCCCATGGCTCTCGCCCTGTCGAGTGCCGCATCGGCCAGATCCGTCACGACGATCTCATCGGCTCCCGCATGGCGCGCCGCCGCCACCACGAGCGCGCCGATCGGCCCCGCTCCGGTGACGAGTACCTTCTTCCCGCTGATTTCGCCGGCCTGGGCGACCGCGTGAAGACAGACCGCCAGCGGCTCGGCGCAGGCTGCCTCGCCGGGGCTGACCAGCGAGCCCGCGGGATGACATTGGACGGCCGGAACCACCAGCCAATCGCGGAACATGCCCTGCGTGTGGGGGAGACGCATTGCACTGCCCAGGAAGCGCATATCGAGGCAGTGGACCGGGAGCCCTTCGCCGCAAAAGCGGCAGGTCCCGCAAGGCTGACTCGGATTGACCGCCACCAGATCATCGATAGCAAGGCCGGAGACGCCGGCCCCGAGCGCCGCGACGCGGCCCGAGGCCTCGTGGCCGGGTATGATCGGTTCACGAACCCGGACGGGCCCGAATCCCCCGTCCTGGTAATAGTGAAGGTCCGAGCCGCAAATGCCGCCTGCGGCCATCTTCAACAGCACCTCGCCATCCCCCGGCGCAGGAACGTCGGCGACTTCCAGCCGAAGATCGCGTGGGCCGTAAAGCCGGGCAAGGCGTGTGCGCATGGGTGCTCCCGACATCAGCGGATCAGTCCCACTGACTGCGGCAGCCACAATACCACAGCCGGAACGAAGGTGATCAGAATGAGAGCGATGAACAGCGGCACAAGCCATGGCAGGATCGCCATCGTCGTCCGCTCGACCGAGAGCTTCGCCACCCGCGACAGTACGAAAAGCACCATGCCGAGCGGCGGGTGAAGCAGGCCGATCATCAGGTTGAGCGTCATGATCAGGCCGAAATGCACGGGATCGATTCCGAACTGGGCGGTCAATGGCAGAAGGATGGGCACCAATATGGTGATTGCCGCGATCGTATCGAGAAAACAGCCGACGAAGAGCATCAGAAGGTTCACCAGGATGAGG
Organism: Sinorhizobium sp. KGO-5; assembly: GCF_036245905.1. Classification (NCBI taxonomy): domain Bacteria; kingdom Pseudomonadati; phylum Pseudomonadota; class Alphaproteobacteria; order Hyphomicrobiales; family Rhizobiaceae; genus Sinorhizobium; species Sinorhizobium sp. KGO-5. The sequence continues at coordinate 130,729 of NZ_BDIZ01000006.1, read as the reverse complement.
AAAACCCATTTGTTGTCGGTGATCGTCAGGATCGCGCCGGAGAGCATCTGCGCGGCCTGACTGACCGTCAGGAGCCATGCGAAGATCGACGCCGCCGTGACGATGAAGAGCACCGATGCCGTCGTCTCGATCGTGTCGAAGGTCGCACGGGCGAGCGTCGACATCGTCATCGTGCGATAGCGTACCAGACCCAGGAACAGCGACCAGATCACGGCGGCGACGGCTGCTTCCGTCGGCGTGAACCACCCCATGGTCATGCCGCCGATCAGAATGATGGGCGTCATCAGCGCCATGACGGCGGAAAAGTCGAAATACCAGTCGAGGGCCAGCAGCACCACGAGTGCGATGCCGACCGCAAGGTTCATCGACAGTCCGGCCGCCATCAGAAGATAGATGAGAAGCGGAACGGCAAGCACGACCACGACCTCGAGCGAAGCCGCAAGCAGCCGCTTCATTTCGAAAGGCGTATCCGAGCCCCAGCCGCGTTTATAGGCGAAGATCGCCACCGTCAGCATCATCAGCACCGTCATCACCACGCCCGGCACGACACCGGCCATGAACAGCGCCCCGATGGAGACGTTCGCCATCATGCCGTAGATGACGAAGGGCAGCGACGGCGGGAAGATCGGGCCAAGCGTCGCCGAAGCGGCGGTAACACCGACCGCCGCATCGACCGGATAGCCGTGATCCTTCATCGCCTTGATCTCGATCGTCCCGATACCGGCGGCGTCCGCAAGCGCGGTGCCCGACATGCCCGAGAAGATCACCGAGCCGACGATGTTGACCTGTGCCAGCCCGCCCTTCATCCAGCCGACAAGGGCGACCGCGAAGGAATAGATGCGGCCGGTGACGCCGGCGGAGTTCATGAGGTTGCCGGCCAGGATGAAAAAGGGCACCGCAAGCAACGGAAAGCTTTCGACGCCCGCAATCATCCGCTGCGCCGCGATGATGTCGGGCGCGACATTGTAGGAAACCAGATAGAGGACCGACGCTGCAGCCATGGAGATGGCGACGGGAACGCCGACCAGCATGAGGACGAGAAAGGAACCGACGAGCAGGAGCATGGGGATCAGTCCTCGACCTTGTGGAATTCTTCGGGCTTTTCGAGAACCGAATAGCCGCGGCGCTGATTGGCCACGAAGACCTGGATGGAGCGGATCAGCATCAGCACGAAACCGGCCATCACGCTATAGAAGACGATGTTGCGCGGCAGGTCGACGGTGACCATACGTTCGTGGGCGACGATCGCCACGTAGCGCCACATCAGCCAGCAGGCATAGGCGAAGAAGACGATACGCACCAGATCCACGAAGATCGCCAGGGTACGGGCGACGGTCGGCGGCAGATAATGGTAGAGCACGTCGACCTGGATGTGGCGCGACAGCCGCACGCACATCACGGAGCCCAGAAACACGACGCCGATCAGGCAGTTCGTGGCGATCTCCTCCGTCCAGGCATAGGAGTCGTTGAGCACGTAACGCGTGAAGAACTGCAGGAACACGCATCCGGCCATCAGCCAGAAGACGGCGAGCGTCACCCAATCCTCGAAGGCATAGTTGGAGAGATCCGCGGCTGGCGGAGCCTCGTCGAAGGCATGGGCGATTTCTTCGGGCGTCGTTTGCAAATGGACTTCCTGGGACATGGCATCATCCGGCGTCTGGAAAAACGAAACGCCGGCCCGCCATTGAGGGCGAGCCGGCGAGAGTGGTTCACTTGATGGCGCGGATGGCCTCCCAGTCTTCCTTGTTGTAGCCGAAGTCTTCGAGCTTCACCTTTTCATTGACGGTCTTCTCGAAGTCGGCCCTGTCGACCTCGGTCACTTCGATGCCACGCTCCTTGAAGGTGGCCACGAGCTCCTTTTCGCGCTCTTCGATGATCTTGGTGGCACGCACGGCCGCCTCCTGCATCACCTCGGTGAAAATCTGCTTGTCGGCATCGGAGAGCTGCGACCAGAGGTTCTTCGAAACGACCGTGTTCAGATGATCGACGATGTGGCCCGTCAGAACGATATGTTTCTGCACTTCGAAGAACTTCTTCGCCTCGATCGTCGTCAGCGGATTTTCCTGAGCCTCCACTGTGCCGTTCTGGAGCGCGAGATAGACCTCGGCAAAGGCGATCGGGGTGGTGTTGGCACCGCAGGCCCGCGGCATGGCGAGATAGGCCGGAACGTCCGGCACACGCATCTTCAGGCCCTGCATGTCGGCGCATTTGGCAATCGGCCTGTTCGATGTGGTGTGGCGCGTACCGTAATAGGTGACGGCGGTGATGTGGTTGCCCGAGGCCTCTTCATATCCCGCGGCCAGACGCTTGAATACGTCGCTCTTGGTATAAGCGATCATATGGGCGGGGTCGCGGAAGATATAGGGAAAATAGGTGACGCCGATCGGCGCATAATCGCGCGCGGCGAAGCTCGAGCCCGAAATGATGATATCGACGGTGCCGAGCTTCAGGCCCTGATTGATATCCGCTTCCTTGCCGAGCTGCGACGCCGGGAACACGTCGATCTTGTAACGCCCCTCGGTGCGTTTGGCGATCTCTTCCGCCGCCCAGACGGACTCGGTATGGAACGGCTCCGACGTTTCGTACACATGGGCCCATTTGAGCGCCGTTTGGGCATGAGCCGATAGGGCCGATGCCAGGATGGTCGCGGTGGCACCGAGTAGCGTCAACAGTCTGATCGTCATCTTTTTCCTCCCAAGGTGAAATCGTCGCTGTGTGGATTACCGCCCGACGCGCCTCCACGCGGCGGGTATCGTGCTGTCTGACGGCTCCTCATCGAAGCTCGCGGACAGGCGAAGCTGAGACTGGTCGAGATGCGCCCGCATGGCTGCGCGCGCGGCGGCGGGATCCCCGAGCGCGATCGCGTCGCGGATGACGCGATGCTCCTCCATCGCAGCCCGCCAGGTCTCGGTGTTTTCGAAATAGCTCGCCAGCTTTTCGAAATAGGGCGTCATGCGCATGTCGTGGATGCTGCCGACGAAGCGGTTCAGAGTCGCATTGGCGATGATGCTCGAAACGATGACGTGAAACTCGCGATCGATCGCAAGCGCGAGGCGGCGATCCTCGAGTGTGGCGGCCATCCGGGCAAGATTGTCGTCGAGAACGGAAATATGCTCCGGGCGTGCCAGCCGCGCCGCTTCCTCGGCGATGGCGCATTCGACCACGGCCCTGGCCCGCAGCAGTTCGAAAGGGCCTTCGAAATCCTCGGGCGGCGCATCGGCCGCCGGCGCCGGACGCGCCGTCACATAGATGCCCGAACCCATGCGGATGTCGATGAAGCCTTCCACTTCGAGCACTATCAGCGCTTCTCGGATGGTTGGTCGCGAAACGCCGAACATCTGCGCCAGCTCGCGCTCCGCCGGAAGCCGCGACCCGTGCGCCAGTTCGCCCCGTTCGATCAGGGCTCGCATCTGATCCGCCACCTGGCGATAGAGGCGACGCGATTCCACGGCAGAGAACATCATGATCCCCGTTGAGGCGACCTGCGGCCAAGTGGCCAAGTGGTCATACCAATCGCTACACATTACTCGTGCTTGCGTTCGTGTCAACGGTGACCGCTGGCCGCCTCACGACAAGTTCCGCCTTCCAACAAAAATGCCCGGCAGAATGCCGGGCAGTCGGCAGGGAATTGGCTATCCCTGCAGGGGAAGTGGATATCGCGACGCATGGATCCCCGGACCACGACGGCCCCGCGGAGCGACGATCCGAACGCTATCGCGCAAGTGCGCCGGCCGGAAGACCTCGGTCGGCCTCGCGCTTGATCTGCCGGATCGAGACATTCATCCACACCATGGAGACGGCTACGATGACGAAGAGCAGCATGAAGCAGCTGGACCAAAGACCGGTCACATCCTTAAGGAAGCCGAAGGCGATCGGCAGGACGAAGCCACCGAGCCCGCCCATCATGCCGACGATGCCGCCGACGGCGCCCACATGGGAGGGATAATAGACGGGTATGTGCTTGTAGACCGCCGCCTTGCCGAGGCTCATCACGAAGCCGAGCACGAAGGTCACGACGACGAAGACCACCGGGGTCACCAGGATCGGCATCGCACCGCCGGCCCCACCTGCGGGTATCGACAGAATGGCCGTCGCGACGGCAGACACGGCGAACATCGCATACATGATCTTGCGGGCCCCGAGCTTGTCCGACAAAGCGCCGCCATAGGCGCGGAAGATGCTGCCGGGAATGGAATAGGCGGCGGCGATCATGCCGGCGGCCTCGATGTCGAATCCGTAGACGCCGACGAGATAGCGCGGCAGCCAGAGCGCGAGCGCCACGAAACCACCGAAGGAAAAGAAGTAGTAGAGCGAGAAGCGCCAGACCTGAACGTTCTTGAGTGGCTCGAATTCGCTAAGGAAGCTCTTCCTGGGTGCACCAACATCGCGGCGGGCACGGAACTGAGGATCGTCTTCCGTCGAGAGCCAGAAGACAACCGCCGTGAGAAGGAGCGCGGCCGCCCAGACCTGCGCGACGGCCTGCCAGCCGAAGGCGACGAGAACGAATGGCGCCAGAAATTTCGTGACAGCGGCTCCGACGTTGCCGGCACCGAATATCCCGAGAGCCGTGCCCTGTTTTTCCGGCGGGAAGAAAGGCGAGACATAGGCGACCCCAACGGCGAAGGAGCCTCCCGCCAGTCCGACGCCGAGCCCTGCAAGGAGCATCTGCGGATAGGTCGCGGCATAAGCGAGCAGGAAGGTGGCGAGTGCGGCCGCCAGCATGGTGATCGTGTAGACGAGGCGGCCGCCATAGCGGCTGGTCCAGATGCCCAGCACGATGCGGACGAGCGAGCCGGTCAGGATCGGCATGCCGATCAGGAGCCCGAACTCGGCTTCGCTCAGGCCGAGTTCATCCTTTATGCGCACGCCGATGATCGAAAAAATGGTCCATATGGCGAAACAGACCGTAAATGCACCCGTTGAGACCCACAAGGCGCGTCCTGATGCGCCCTTATAGGTCGACTGCGTCTGGTGAAGAGCGGACATGATATCTCCCTGCGCGATAGCTCGCGCGATACGCGTCGTTGATCATGGGAATAGCCGCGAGCAGGCATCGCACTCACCCAAAGGGGCGCGTCGATCCTCTCCGGCAACCTTGCTCATGGCGCGCGACATTGGGCGCCACCGGTGGCTTGCTCGGGCTCAAAACATTGGATGCAAGCAGCGTGCCAAACCGAAATCCGCGGAAGGCGGGAGAGAATTCAAAAGATTAGCCGGCGCGCGTTTCATGCACCCTGCCGGCATGGCCAAATATTGGGCCACCCGCCACGTCATGCCCAATTATCGTGCAGGCCGCATTTGCGCTTCGCAGACAGGCAAAGACCCGCCGTCCGGAGCAAGTCCGGAGGCGGGTCCCTTGCAAGAAGTCCTACGACTCCGGGCTGGACTAGATCTATACCTCGACACCCAGGACTGCGCAGCAGTCGCCCGACTTGATCAGCCCGGGGTTATGTCGGGCCACCAGAACGCCATCCATCTTGGCTCGAACCTCGATCGGTGCGACACCGGTGCGTCCGATCGGATAGATGCACGCGATCACTGCGCCGCGGTCGACTGCGGCGCCAAGGTCGATGAGGAACTCGACGAGACCGCCATCCTCCGCGAAAGCAAAACAATCGTCGCTGGGCATGTCCAGCCATTTGGTGGGTTCCGCCTCGATCTCGCCCTTGAGTATCCCGGCATGCCTCAGCACATTCGCTACGCCGCGTTTTGCGACTGAAGCGGTCCGGGCAGTCGCCGAACCGCCACCGCCGAGCTCCGTCGTGATGAAGATCTTGCCCATCTCCTCGGCCGCGGTATCGTACATTCCGACCGCGTCGATCTCCAGCATCTTCATGGAATAGGGCGCCCCGAATGCCCGGACGAAGTCGAAAGCTTTCGCTTCCTGGGCCTTGTCGGGCAGGATGTGCGCCGCACAGAAAGGCAGGAAGTCGAGCGTCTTCCCGCCCGAATGGAAATCGAGCACGATGTCGGCGAGCGGCAGCAGGACACGCTGGAAGTAATCCGCGATTTTCTCGGTGACCGTTCCATCCGGCCTCCCCGGGAAGCTGCGGTTCATGTTGCCCCTGTCGATCGGCGACGTCCGCGTCTGCGCCTGGAAGGCCGGGTAATTCATCGCCGGAACGATGATCACCCTTCCTTCGACGTCGGCCGCATCCAGCTTGCGGGCGAGATCGAAGAGCGCGATCGGCCCCTCGTATTCGTCGCCGTGATTGCCGCCCGTGAGGAGGGCAGTCGGGCCCTGCCCGTTCTTGACCACGGTAATCGGAATCATTACCGAACCCCACGCGGAATCATCGCGACTATAGGGAAGGCGCAGGAAGCCGTGCTGGACGCCATTGGCCTCGAAATCGACCGTCGCGCTGATCGGCGACGGCCGCAAGTGGTGCTCCCTCATGCTCTCAGTCCTTGACCATCAGCTTGCGCGGCACGGAGGCGAGGCACTCGACACCGCTCTCGGTGATGAGAATGCTCTCGGTGGTTTCGAACCCCATATCCTCGAGCCAGAGCCCCGTCATGAAGTGGAATGTCATCCCCGGCTTCAGTTCCGTCTTGTCGCCCGGACGCAGGCTCATCGTGCGCTCGCCCCAATCCGGCGGATAGGAAAGACCGATCGGGTAGCCCGTGCGGTTGTCCTTGACGATTCCGTATTTCTTCAGCACGGCGAAGAAGGCGTTCGCGATGTCCTCGCAGGTGTTGCCCGGCTTGGCCACGGCGAGCCCTGCCTCCATGCCCTCGATCGTCGCCTTCTCGGCGTCCAGAAAGGCCTGGGTCGGCTTACCCAGGAACACCGTGCGCGACAGCGGCACATGATAGCGGTTGTAGCAGCCGGCGATTTCGAAGAAGGTGCCCTCGCCCCGCTTCATCGGCCGGTCGTCCCAGGTGAGATGCGGCGCTGATGCCTCGACGCCGGAAGGAAGAAGCGGCACGATCGCCGGATAGTCGCCGCCGATGCCGTCGACGCCGCGCGTACCCGCATCGTAGATTTCCGCCACCAGGTCGCACTTGCGCATACCCACTTCGATCTTGTCGAAGATGCGCTGATGCATGGCTTCGACGATCCGCGCCGCGTTGCGCATGTATTTGATCTCGGTCTCGCTCTTGACCGCACGCTGCCAGTTCACCAGCGCCGTGGCGTCGCTGAAACGCGCATTGGGCAGGTGTTTCTGCAGCGAGGCGAAGGCGGCCGCCGAGAACCAGTAGTTGTCCATTTCGACACCGATGCTGAGCGAACCAAAGCCGCGATCGGCGAGAATGCCCGAGAGATAGTCCATCGGGTGGCGTTCGGTCGACTGCACGTAATGGTCGGGATAGCCGACGACATTCTTGTGATCGAGATAGGCAGTCAGCTTCGCGCCATTCGCATCCTGGCCGCGGCCGAACCAGATCGGTTCGCCCGTAGGCGGCACGATGACCGCCTGATGCACGTAGAAGGACCAGCCGTCATAGCCGGTGAGCCAGGCCATGTTGGAAGGATCGCTCACGATCAGGAGGTCGACGCCTTTCGCCTCCATCGCCTTTCGGGTCTTCGCAAGCCGCGCTTCATATTCTCCAAGGGAGAATTTGAGGTTGGGTTGGGTCATGTCTCTTCCCTCGTTCTTCCGGCCCCGTTCTTGCAGGGTGCCGGTCTCAACTTTCCAATGTGGTGCCTGCGTCCGCCGCGTTGGCCCGCGCGAAGGCGAGCGTGGCGATGGCCGTGTCCTGGATGCCGGTGCCGGTCAGGTCGGCAATGGTGATCTCGTCGGCGCGCGTGCGTCCGGGTTTCAGGCCGGCGATCACCTGGCCAAGTTCAGGGAACTCGGCCTCCGCCGACACGAGATGAGCGGCAATCGCGTGATGCAGCTCGCCGAGCCTGCGTGTCTGTTTGAGGCTGTCGGCGACGTAAGTCGCGCGGGCGATCGCATGCGCGTCCAGTTCGTTCTTGTGTTCGGCGTCCGAACCCATGGCCGTGACGTGCTGCCCCGGCTCGAGCCATTCGGCCTTGAGGACCGGCGTCTCCGACGGCGTCGTGGTGACGATGATGTCGGCACCTGCGATGGCCGCTCTCGGATCGGTTTCGGCTTTGATCGGAAAGCCGAGCTTCCCGGCAAAAGCAGCGGCCGCGGTTTCAGCCTTGGCCGCATCGCGGGCCCAGATGCGTGCTTCCCGGATCGGGCGCACGAGCGCGAGCGCTTCGAGCTGAAGCCTTGCCTGCATGCCGGCGCCGAAGACCGCGGCCACCGAGGAATCTTCCCGCGACAGATGTTTCGCCGCGACCGCCCCTGCCGCCGCCGTACGCACGTCGGTCAGATAGCCGTTGTCGAGCAGCAGTGCCTGCACCAGCCCGGTTTTGCTGGACAGAAGCACCATCAGGCCGTTGGTGCTCGGCAGGCCGATCTTCGGATTGTCGAAGAAGCCCGGGCTGATCTTGATCGCAAAACCGTCGAGCCCCGGCACATAGGCCGTCTTGACGTCCACCTCGCCGCGATGCTCCGGAATATCGAGCCTCAGGATGGGCGGCATCGCCACCGCCTTGGTGGCGAGAGCGCGGAACGCATCCTCAACGCAGGCAACCGCTTCGCGATCGAGCGGCACGATGCGCCGCAGTTCCGCCTCGGTCAGTATTTTCATCCGTGTCATGCCGTCTCCTCGCGGAATGGATCCGTTTCGCCGTTCATCACGCGCAGATGCAGGTCCATGTCGACGTTGCGCCCCGAGAGAATGACCGCGATGGGACCGTCGACGTCCTTGATCTTGCCGGCGAGAAGCGCCGCAATGCCGACGGCGCCCGCCCCTTCGACGATCTCGCGCTCCTCGGCATAGGCGTGGCGCATGCCGGCGGCGATTTCGGCTTCCGTCAGAAGGATGATGTCGTCGAGGAGGTCCCGGCACATGCGGAACGTGACGCGATTGTCGAGGCCGATGCCGCCGCCGAGCGAATCCGCAAGGCTCGGCTGTTCGTCGACGAGCACGGGTGTGCCGGCGGCGAAGCTCGCCTTCATCGCCGCGCCGCGCTCCATCGTAAGGCCTACGACACGCGTCGCCGGTCTTCGCGCCTTGACGGCTGCCGCCACCCCGGCCGCCAGCCCGCCACCCGAGACGGGTACAAGCACCATGGCAACGTCGGGCATCTGTGCCACGATCTCGAGTCCGAGCGTCCCCTGCCCTGCGACGATCGCCGGATGGTCGAAGGGCGGCACCATTACGAGACCGTTTTCCGCAACGAGCCGTTCGACTTCTTCCTGCGCCTCGTCCTGGGAATTGCCGACAATCCGCACATTGGCGCCGAGGCGTCTGATTTCGGAGACCTTGTTCACGGGCACCAGGTGCGACATGCAGATCGTGGCGAGCGAGCCTTCCGCCTTTGCCGCATGGGCAAGTGCCCGGCCATGATTGCCGGTCGAGGCCGCGATTACGCCGAGCGCCCGGTCGCCGGCAGAAAGCGAAAGCACCGCATTGGTCGCGCCGCGCAGCTTGAAGCTTCCGGTCGTCTGGTGGTGCTCGAGCTTCAAGCCGACCGGCACGCCGCAGAGCTCGCTCAACGAGCCCGACATTGCCAGCGGCGTCGTAAGAACACGGCCGGAAATGCGCCGTGCCGCCGCCTCGATATCGTCGATCGTCACGGGAAGAGAAGCGCTCACGGCCTTTCCCCCTCGAGTGGCAGCTCCATCAGCCGTCCGAGTTGCGGGCGTGCTTCCCGATCGCCGCAAAGGCGGAGGCAAGCCCAGGCGGTGGCGTAATTGCTGCTGACGACCGGCTTGCCGATCGCCTGCTCGATTTCGGCGATGACGCCTGCCGCGCGAACGGCAGTACAGGAAATGAAGAGCGCGTCCGATTCCGGCGCTGCCGCATCCTTTGCGAAGGCCACGATCTCCTTCGGGCTGATCCGCGCCATCTCACGGTCGTCGGTGAGACCCAGGCAGGTAAACTTGTCGATTGCGAAGCCGCGCTCGGCGAAATAGTCGGCCATGGGCCGGCTGGTCTCGATCGTGTAAGGGGTGAGCACCGAAATCCTGTTTGCACCCAATGCACGCAAGCCTTGGACCGAAGCGGCCGTCGGCGTCACGACGGCCGCCTCCGGCTTTGCGGCCTTGATCGCCGCAGCCACCTCCCTGTCGCCGATGACCACGGAAGCCGAGGTGCAGGAATACATGACGACGTCCAGGGTCTCGTCCGGCAGGATCAAGGCTGCCGCTTCGGTGAGCGACGGCTGCATCGCCCGCAGATTCTCCGGCGTCACCGGATTGGCATAGGGGATACGGGTGACATAGACCCCGATCCGGTCCGACGCGACCATGCGCTGGAAATCGACTTCCGTCGTATGGTCCGTGGCGAGGATGACGAGGCCGATCCGCTTGTCGAGCGGCCGATCGTCCAGACGCGGCCTGCGCGCCGCAAGCGAGAGGGCGACAGGGGTTCTCATCAGCGCTCCTCCACCCGAGAATAGCGCTCTTCGAGCCAGCGCAGGAAGAAGACCGAGATCAGGCTCATGATCAGGAAGAACACCCCGACCAGCGTCATCGGCTCGATATAGCGATAATTGCTGTTGGCGATGCTCTTTGCCTGGTTCATCAGTTCGAGCACCGTGATTGCCGAAAGCAGGGGTGTCTCCTTGAACATGGCAATCAGGTAATTGGCGAGCGCCGGTATCATCGGCGGGATCGCCTGCGGCAGGATCACGTGTATCCAGGTCTGCCGGGTCGTGAGGTTCGCCGCCTTGGCCGCCTCCCATTGTCCGCGCGGCACGTTCTCGATGCCGGCACGATAGACCTCGGCGGCATAGGTGCCGTAGTGGATGCCGAGACCGATGACGCCGGCGACCAGCGCAGGCAGGCGGATTCCGATGTCCGGAAGCACATAGAAGATGAAGTAGAGTTGCACGAGCAGCGGCGTTCCGCGGATGAACTCGACGGCAAAGCTCGTGACACGCGCTATCGGAGCCGGTGCGGTCATCCGCAGGATGGCGAAGACAAGACCGATCACCGCTGCGACCACCGAGCCGAGCGCCGTCGCGAGGATCGTGATCTTCAGCCCCTCGATGAGGGTCGGCATGATCTGGCGGACGAATTCCCAGTCCCATTCCATGGTCAGACCCTCACACCGTCGAGGCCGCGGGAAACGCGCCTCTCGAGCCACCGCATGCCGAGCGAGATCAGCCAGGCCATGACGAAATAAAGCAGCAGGATGGTCGCGAACGGGATCAGCGTGCTGCCGGTCTGGGCGCGGACCACCTGGGCCTGAAACGTCATGTCGCTGAGCGAGATCAGCGAGACGACCGCCGTTCCCTTCAGGAGCTCGATGGCGTTGTTGCCGAAGGTGGGCAGCATCAGAGGCAGCGCCTGGGGCAGGACGATGTGGCGCATCGCCTGGAACCGCGTGAGGTTGAGGGCGATGCAGGCCTCGCGCTGCTCGCGGCCGATCGCCTTTACCGCGCCCCGCACGACCTCCGCTCCATAGGCGCCGACATTGAGGCCGAGCGCGAGGACGCCCGCCTGCAGCGGCGTCAGCGTTATGCCGGCGAACGGCAATACGAAATAGACCCAGAAGAGCTGCACGAAAATGGAAGTGCCGCGGAAGAATTCGATATAGGTCGTGGCAAGCGCGCGCACGGCCATGAACCGGCTGAGGCGCCCGAGGCCGGCAGCGAAGGCAACCGCGACGGCGAGCGCCGAACCCATGAGGGTCAGTTGCACGGTCACCCAGGCGCCCTGCAGGATCAATCCGATATAGCCGGACCAGTCGATCATCGTTTCGTTGTTCCAGTCAGAGTTTCGGCTTGGTCGTCGCCGCCCACACCGCCTCCCTCCGCGTTGTGCGAACGGAAGGCGGCGGGAAGCCCCAGCCCGGGGCTTATTTCGCGGCGCAGAGCTTTTCGCGGGTGGTCGACATCGCAGCCTTGGCCGAGAAGCCATAGGGTTCGATGATCTTCGCGAATTCGCCCGACTCCTTCAGCTTGGCGAGCTCGACATCGAAGGCGTCGCGCAGCGCCTCGTCGCCCTTTCTGAAGGCGGCGCCGTCGCAATAGACCGGCGCACCCTCGACGGGGGCCAGCACCTCGACGTTCGGGTCGTTCGCCTTGGAGACGAGATCGTTTATCGAAAGGACCGGCAGCGAGTAGACGTCGATGCGGCCGTCCTGCAACATCTTCAATCCGCTCTGGCCATCCGGCACCACGATGACGCGGTCGCGCGGCACGCCGGCTTCGAGCGCCAGCTTCTCCTCGGTACCGCCCCCCGGTGCGCCGATCTTGGCGTCCGGATTGTCGGCGATGTCCTTGTAGCTCTTAAGTCCGAGCGGGTTGCCTTTCTTCAGCGCGAAGGCCTCGGCGTCGCAGAGGATCGGCTGCGAATAGGCGACGGCGGCGCAGCGTTCCGGCTTCATGAAGAGACCGGCGGTGATTGCGTCATGGCGCCCGGCCTGCAGGCCCGGGATCATCGCGCCGTATTCGGAAATGGAGGCCACGACGTCGGCAACGCCGAGCCGCTTGAAGATCTCGCGGGCGACATCCGGTGCTGCACCGGAGACCTTGCCGTCGGCTCCGACGGCGGTAAAGGGCGGCTCGTTGGCGATGGCGATGCGCGCGAAGCCCTGCTCTTTCAGCTCCTCGAGCTTGTTCTCGTCCGCGGCGGCTGGCGTCGCCGCAGCAACTGCCATCAACGCGGTGGCGCCTGCCGCCATTACCATGATATCTCTCAGTTTCATCGTTCCCAACTCCTCTGTTCTCTCGATGTTTTCCTTGAGGCAATGTCGGCCGTAAGGCTTAGACGCGGTGCCCTGCCGCTATGATCTTGCGCAGGAAAGTCTGTGTGCGCTCCTGCTTGGGATGCCGGAAAATGTCCTCGGGTTTTCCCTCCTCCACGATCTTGCCGCGGTCGAAGAAAAGCACCCGGTCTGCGAAATCATGGGCAAAGCCCATCTCGTGGGTGACGAGCAGCATGGTCATGTCCGTCTCGGATGCGAGCTTGCGCATGACGTTCAGGACTTCCTCCACGAGCTCGGGATCGAGCGCGGAGGTGACCTCGTCGAAAAGCATGATCTTGGGTGAGAGCGCCAGCGCCCGGGCGATCGCCACACGCTGCTTCTGCCCGCCGGAAAGCTGTGCCGGCATGCTCTTGGCCTTATCGGCCAAGCCCACCATGTCGAGCAGTTCCATCGCGCGCTTTTCCGCCGCAGCGCGCGCCATGCCCTTGGTCAGCATCGGCGCCAACGTAACGTTGTCGAGAACGCATTTATGAGGAAACAGGTTGAAGTGCTGGAAGACCATGCCGATCTTCTCGCGCATCTTGTGAAGATGCCGCTCGTCGGCAGGGACGAGGTTGCCCGCCTTCTTCATGTGATAGAGATGCTCGCCGTCGACCTGGATGAAGCCGTCGCTGATGGTCTCGAGCGTCATCAGAATGCGGAGGATGGTCGTCTTACCCGAACCGGACGGCCCGATGAGAGCCAGCTTCTCGCCCGGCATCACCTCCATCGACAGGCCGTCGAGCACGGTAAGGGAACCGTATCGCTTGACGATGTTGTCGATGCGAATGATCGGCTGGGACATTCACGCCTCTCCCTTTGAGACTGAAGCGCATGACGTCGCTCCAGACCGCTGCATACTTCTGGGCGCCATGCGTTAATGTCCTAACGATGATCCGGTTCCAAAATCATGTCAATCTGAATAATAATATCATGACAATTATTTGAAACATGCTCAAAAGCTGAGCATTCGCCTCAAATGACGAGGAGCAGCGCCTCGGGCTCACCGAGCGCCAGAGAGGCGACGATGCCGAGCCCGGACTTCAGCTCCAGCTCGGTCGTCGAGCCGAGCGATATCCTGACCGCCGGACGCCAGCCGCTGTCTGCCGTTCGGAAGGACGCGCCCGGCGCGATCGCCACCCCGCGCAAGCGCGCCTGGGAAACGAAAGCATCTTCCTGGTGTCCCTCGGGCAGCGGCAGCCAGACATGCAGGCTCTGCGGATGGGTGTGATGGGCAAGGCTTGCCAGAACTTCCTTGGCGATCGCATGGCGAGCGGCGAGCGCCCGGCGCTGCCAGTTCACCAGCTCGATCGCCGTTCCGTCGCTCACCCATTGCGTTGCGATCTCTGCAATCGCGGGGGTCGCCATCCAGTTCGAAACCAGATGCCGGTTGGCGACGGCGGCCACGTAGCGGTCAGGCGCCACCAGATAGCCGATCCTGAGGCCCGGCACGGTGATCTTGGTGAAGCTCGTCACATAGAGCGTGCGCTCCGGCGCCAGTGCGGCGACCGGGGGCAGGCGTTCTTCCACCAAGGGTCCGAGAATGTCGTTCTCTATGATGGCGATGTCATGCCGGCGCGCCACCTCCGCCAGCGCTGCCCGCCGCTCGGCGCTCATCAGGGTCGCGGTCGGGTTGATGACCGAGGGCTGCAGAAAGACCGCGCGGATCACGCCCTTGCGGCAGGCTTCGTCCAGCGCATCCGGGATCATGCCGTCGCGGTCTATCGCGAGACCCTGAAGGTGGATGCCGAGATAGGTCGAAAGCGGCACGAGCGTATGATGGCTGACGGCCTCCGTCGCGACCGTCGAACCGGGCGGTGCCACACTCATCAGCGCCACCGTCATGGCCGAGGTGGCGCCGTTCGTCAGGTTGATGTTGAGCGGCGAAACATCGAGCCCGCAGCGCAAGAGCCATTCGGCCGCGACATTGCGGTGACGCGGGAACACCATGTTCGGGCGGAAGGAAAGCGCGGAACTCGGCGGCAGGTTCTCGGCAAGCCAGGCAAAACCCTGCCGCATCTTTTCCAGATGGTACTGCTCGCATACGGGCTTCAAGATCGAAAGATCGATCAATTCGCCAAGGCGTTCCGGCAGATAGGGCGGCTCCGGCTCGCGCGGCCGCGTCTGTACGAAGCTGCCGCGTCCGACCTCGCCGGAGATCAAGCCGCGCCGGATGAGCTCGTCATAGGCGCGACTCACCGTCTGCACCGAGAGCTTCAGATCGTCGGCGAGCTTGCGATGCGTCGGCAGCCGCGTGCCGTTCTGGAGCCTCCCCTCCTGGATGGCGCGGGCGAACTGGTCCGCCAGAGAGAGATAGGCGGGGCGGCGCAGAAGTGTCGTGTCGGGCGTCCAATTTGTCATGATTTGAACAGTGATCAAAATCAGCTCAATTGACAATGTAAAAGTGAGCACCCAATGTCATTTCCCGGCTTTGACGTGACCAACACCGACGGAAGGACCTCTTTATGAAGCTCGATGCGATCGATCTGCGGATCCTCGAAGCGATCCAGGCCGACGGGCGTATCACCAAGCTGGCGCTGGCCGAGAAGGCCGGCCTGTCGCCGACGCCCTGCTGGATGCGGCTCAGAAAGTTGGAGAAAGCCGGCATCGTCACCGGCTATCACGCCCGCGTTGCGCTGCGCCGGGTGGCGCCGGTCGCCAGCGTCATGATGGAGGTGACGCTCGGCAATCACCGCCAGGCCGATTTCGACCGGTTCGAGCGCGCCATCGCCGCGATCCCCGAGATCGTCGCCTGCTGGTCGGTCGGCGGCGGGGTCGACTATATCCTCAAGGTCATGACCGCGGACATCGATGCCTATCAGCGGCTGGTCGACGGCCTGCTCGAACGCGAACTCGGCATCGACCGCTATTTCACCTACATCGTCACGAAGACGGTAAAGGAAGAAACGGTGCTGCCGTTCGGCTCGCTGCTACCGCACGCGCCGGCAGGGCAGGAATAGTCGGCAGCGGGTGTAGCCACCCCACCGCCACGCCACATAGACAATCTCTCTCCCCATTGCCCGCACTTTGGTCAAACTCTCTCCTCCGCCACCGCCGATTGGACAATCTATCTCAACAAGCATGGCACTCTTCCCGCAACAGTCGAGGAGAACCAATATGACCGCCGTCTTTGCGCGCACAGCCTTTCACGACGCGTTGAAAAACCTGAACGACCGGCAATTGCTGCGGGAGCTGGCCTATGTCGGCGGCCGCTGGGTTGCCGGCCGGGACGGCACATGCCTGGAGGTGAGCGACCCGGCCAGCAGCGCCGCCCTCGCCTTCGTCGCCTCGCTCGACGCTGCCCAAACCTCCGAGGCGATCGACGCGGCGGAAAAGGCATTCAGGTCCTGGCGCAACATGCTGCCGCAGGGGCGCGCCGCCATCCTGCGCAAATGGCACGACCTGGTGCTCGAAGCCCGCGAGGACCTCGCATTGTTGATGACCCTTGAACAGGGCAAGCCGCTTGCCGAGTCGCGCGGCGAGATCGATTACGCGGCATCCTTCATCGAGTGGTATGCCGAGGAAGGCAAACGCCTCAATGCCGAAAGCGTCACGAGCCATCTTGCCGGGGCCGAAATGATCGTGCGCCGCGAAGCGCTCGGCGTCGTCGGCATCGTCACGCCCTGGAACTTCCCTTCCGCGATGATCACCCGGAAGGCGGCCGCCGCCCTTGCCGCAGGCTGCACCGTGGTGGCGCATCCTTCCTCCGAAACCCCTCTTTCGGCGCTTGCCCTGGCCGAGCTCGGCGAGCGCGCCGGTCTTCCCGCAGGCGTCTTCAATGTCGTCACCGGCAAAGCCGCAACGATCGTCGGACGAATGTGCGAAGACGCACGGGTACGCGCCATGAGCTTCACCGGCTCTACCGAGATCGGCCGCCTGATCGCCTCCCAATGTGCGCCGACGATGAAGCGGCTGGTAATGGAGCTCGGCGGGCATGCCCCCCTGATCGTCTTTGCGGACGCGAATATCGAAAAAGCCGCCGATATTGCGATCGCCGCGAAGTTCGCGACGTCTGGACAAGATTGCCTTGCCGCCAATCGGATTTACGTCGAGCGGCCTGTTCTCAAGGCATTCCAGGAAGCTTTTGCCGCACGAATTGCCGGCCTGAAAGTCGGCTCCGGGATGGAGCCAAACACGGATATCGGTCCGCTGATGCACGAACGCGCCGTCGCCAAAGTCGAGGAACAGGTCGCGGACGCAGTGAAGCTGGGCGCCAGGCTTGCCGTCGGCGGCAAGCGCCACGCCGCCGGGCCGCTCTTTTTCCAGCCCACTCTTCTGACGGATGTGCCCGACGACGCGCTCATCATGCGCGATGAGACCTTCGGCCCCGTGGCGGCCGTAACCGCCTTCGACAGCGAAGACGAAGTGGTCGCGCGGGCGAACGACACGGAATACGGGCTCGTCGCCTATGTCGTGACCGAAAATGGCGCCCGCCAGATGCGGCTCGCCCGCGCCCTCGAATACGGTATGGTGGCAATCAATCGGGTGAAGATCACCGGCGGCCCGATCCCCTTCGGCGGCTGGAAACAATCGGGCCTCGGCCGGGAAGGCTCCCGCCATGGCATGGAGGCCTTCACCGAGCTCAAATATCTCTGCATCGACACCGCTGCCTGACCTGGGCCGTTTCAGCAAAACTGCGTAGCGATTTTGCGTTCGGAATTGGGTAAAAACAACAGGATAGGGCGTTTTCGCGGTTCGGCCGAAATGCTCCGGATTTCATGAAAGGAAAGACCATGCTCGAAAGAAGCAACGAACTCACCGCCTGGGACCGCGACCACTTCTTCCATCCCTCGACCCATATGGGGATGCATGCGCGCGGCGAAACCCCGACCCGCGTGATCGGCGGCGGCGAAGGCGTCTACATCACCGATATATCCGGCAAGCGCAGCCTCGATGCCTTTGCCGGCCTCTATTGCGTCAATGTCGGCTACGGCCGCCAGAAGATCGCCGACGCAATTGCCGAACAGGCTAAGAACCTTGCCTACTACCATTCCTATGTGGGCCACGGCACCGAAGCGTCGATCCGGCTCTCCAAGATGATCATCGACCGGGCGCCGGAAGGCATGAGCCGCGTCTATTTCGGACTTTCGGGCTCCGACGCCAACGAAACCAACATCAAGCTGATCTGGTACTACAACAACATTCTCGGCCGCCCGGAGAAGAAGAAGATCATTTCGCGTTGGCGCGGCTATCACGGCTCGGGCGTGATGACCGGTTCGCTGACCGGCCTTCATCTCTTCCACAACGCCTTCGACCTGCCGCGGGCGCCGATCCTGCACACGGAAGCGCCCTACTACTTCCGCCGTCCCGATCGCTCGATGGACGAAGAGCAATTCTCGCAGTACTGCGCCGACAAGCTGGAAGAGATGATCCTCGCCGAAGGTCCCGACACCGTTGCCGCCTTCATCGGCGAGCCGATCCTCGGCACCGGTGGCATCGTGCCGCCGCCGAAGGGCTATTGGGAGAAGATCCAGGCCGTCCTTCAGAAATACGATATCCTGCTTGTCGCCGACGAGGTGGTCACCGGCTTCGGCCGTCTCGGCACGATGTTCGGTTCCGACCATTACGGCATCAAGCCGGACCTGATCACCATCGCCAAGGGGCTGACCTCCGCCTATGCGCCGCTTTCCGGCACGATCGTGTCCGACAAGCTCTGGCAGGTGCTGGTGAAGGGCTCGGACGAGCTCGGCGCCATCGGCCATGGCTGGACCTATTCGGCCCATCCGATCTGCGCTGCCGCCGGCATCGCGAACCTGGAACTGATCGACGAACTCGGCATCGTCGAGAATGCCGGTTCGACGGGTGCCTATTTCCGAGCCGAACTGGAAAAGGCCGTGGGCGATCATCGCCATGTCGGTGAAGTGCGCGGCGACGGCCTGATGGCGGCGATCGAGTTCGTCGAGGACCGCGATGATCGCGCCTTCTTCGATCCGGGCCGCAAGGTCGGACCGCAGGTCGCAGCAGCGCTCCTCGAACGCGGCGTCATCGGCCGCGCCATGCCGCAGGGCGACATTCTCGGCTTCGCGCCGCCGCTCTGCCTGACGCGAGACGAAGCCGACATCGTCGTCAAGGCGGCAGCCGAAGCCATCCAGTCCGTACTCGGCCGCTGAGGAAAATGCGTATGATGCATTCTGTTCCGAAGACCATGACCGCGGTGCTCCTGACGGGGCACGGCGGCTTGGAGAAGCTGGTCTACAGCCGGGACGTACCCGTCCCGGCTCCGGCTGCGGGCGAGGTGCTGATCAAGGTCACTGCCTGCGGCATGAACAATACCGACGTCTGGGTGCGCGAAGGCGCCTATGGGACGGAGGACGATCCGTCCGCCGTCTCGACCTGGCGCCGCCACGGCAACACCCTGACCTTCCCGCGCATTCAGGGTACGGACACGGTCGGCCATATCGTTGCCGTCGGCGAAGGCGTCGACCGGGCGCGCATCGGCGAACGCGTCATGGTCGATTTCTCGATCTACAACCGCGACGACGACAGTCTTGCCGACATCGATTACATGGGTCATGGCCGCGATGGCGGCTATGCCGAATATATGGCGCTTCCGGCCGAAAACGCCCATGTGGTCGCGACCGACCTGACCGACGTCGAGCTCGCCACCTTCTGCTGCGCCTATCTCACCGGCGAGCGAATGCTGGAACGGGCGCGGCTTGCCACCGGCGAAACCGTGCTCGTGACCGGCGCCTCGGGTGGCGTCGGCTCCGCGATCGTCCAGCTCGCCCGCGCCCGTGGCGCCGTTCCGATCGCAGTTGCCGGACCGGGCAAGGAAGCGGCGATGCTCGACATCGGCGCGCAGGCCGTCGTCACCCGCGGTCAAGGCGACCTCGCCGAAGCGGTGGAGGCGGCAAGCGGCGGCCGGCCGATCGATGTGGTCGCAGATCTCGTCGGCGGTCCCCTCTTCAACGACCTCCTGAAGATCCTGCGCCCGGAAGGCCGCTACACCACCGCCGGCGCAATCGCCGGGCCGGTCGTGCAGCTCGATCTCAGGACGATGTATCTGAAGCAGTTGGAGCTGCACGGATCGAGCCAGGGCAGCCGCGCCGATTTCCGCCGCCTCGTCCGTTATATCGAGGAGAGAAAGATCCGGCCGCTCGTCGGCGGCGTCTATCCGCTATCGGAATTCCATCGGGCACAGACGGACTTCATGGCGAAGAACTTCGTCGGCAAGCTCGTGGTCGTGCCGGATTAAGGGCACAACGGCGCGGGGCGGCAGAGCCGACCAAGTACGCCCCCTCTGCCCTGCCGATGGCCGGCAGGGCAGAGGGGATCAGCGCTCTGGATCATTCCTGATCCCGTTCTAGTTCTGGAGGCTCGCAACGGCCTCCGCAATGCGCTGCGGCGCCCTGGGACGCGCATACATCCGTTCCAGATATGCTTTTAGATTTGGAAAGCTGTCGATCAGCCCGTTTTCGTTGCCCCAGTCCAGGACATAGGCTGTGACGCAGTCGGCCACGGTTATGTTGTCGCCGACGATGAACGCGCGCCCGTCCATGTGCCGGTCAAGCACTGCTGCCATGGCCGCGAATTCCTCTCTGGCTAGAGCGATATCTTCAGGCAGGCGCTTGTCTTCGGGATAAAGAAATGTGTGCTTGGCTATCCGCCATAGCGGCTGTTCGAGTTCGGTAACCGCGAACAGAGACCATCGATATGCCTGCGCCCTTTCCTTCAGGTCCGCTGGCATTAGCCCTTTGTCACCATACTTTTCCGCCAGATACATGACGATCGCGGCGGATTCCGTGAGGACGAAGTCGCCGTCGACCAGCACCGGAAGCTTGCCCGCCGGGTTGAGGCGCAGGAAATCCGGGCGAAGGTTCTCGCCGGCCAGTATGTTGACGCGCACGAACTCGAACTCCGCATCCAGTTCCTGAAGCGCCCAAAGCGCGCGAAGCGAGCGCGTCGGACCTAATCCATATAATTTCATCATCTCGGGTCTCCTGATTTTTCGCCATCGTCGACATGGCTACCCACAAGGACGTCGGAGGAAAGGCCGTGCCGACAAGGGATTGCAAAAAACCTGGCGAGCGGGACGCCCTTACCCCTTTCGCGCTATGAACGCCGCCCGGCGGCGTCGAACCAATGCAGGCTTTCCGGCGCCGCGGCGACTTCGACCTCCTCGTCAATCGCTATGCGGGAACGGCCGGCAACCCTGAAGACGAGCGGCTCGCCGTTCGCCAGCGTGCCGTGCACATAGCTTTCGGCGCCGACGAGTTCCACGGCGCCGACGCGCACGCGGGCTCTGAAGCGGTCGCCGCCGTCCGTGGCACCGGCGAGGGTAATGTCCTCAGGTCGGATCCCAATCGTCGCAAGCCCCGGCTTCCCGACGAGCGCCGCCGGAGCGGACCAGGCGGCATTGCCGGTATCGACATCGAGAAGGTTCATCGACGGCGAGCCGATGAAAGTTGCGACGAAAGCCGTCGCCGGCTTCTCGTACAGCTCGATCGGCGTACCGACCTGCTCGATCCTGCCCCCGTTCAAGACCACCAAGCGGTCGGCGAGCGTCATCGCTTCAAGCTGATCGTGGGTGACGTAGACGCTGGTCGTGCCTAGCGCCCGTTGAAGGCGCTTGATTTCGACACGCATCTGGACCCTGAGTTTGGCGTCGAGGTTCGAGAGCGGCTCGTCGAACAGGAAGGCCGCAGGCTCCCGGACGATGGCGCGCCCCATGGCCACGCGCTGGCGCTGCCCGCCTGAAAGCTGACGGGGCTTTCGATCCAGGAAGGGCTCTATCTCCAGGGACTTCGCCGCCTTGGCTATCCGGCGTTCGATTTCTTCCTTCGGCGTGTTGCGGTTCTTCAGGCCATAGCTGAGATTCTGACGCACCGTCATATGCGGATAGAGCGCGTAGTTCTGAAAGACCATCGCAATGTCGCGCTCGGATGGCTCCAGCCCGTTGACGACGCGGTCGCCGATGGAGATCTCGCCTGACGTGATGCTCTCGAGCCCCGCGATCATCCTCAGCAGTGTCGATTTTCCGCAGCCGGAAGGGCCGACGAGCACGATGAATTCGCCGTCGGCAATCGCAAGCGAAACGCCGCGGATCGCGGCGATGTCGCCGTGATAGGTCTTGTGGACATCCTTGAGAGTGATCGTTGCCATTACTTCTCCGTTTCGACGAGGCCCTTGACGAACCAGCGCTGCATCAGGACGACCACAGCGACAGGCGGGATGATCGCGAGGATGGCGGTCACCATGACGTAGTTCCACGGGGTCGACGCATCCGTGAAATCGACCATCTTTCTCAGGGCGATGATGATCGTGTTCATCCGGCTGTCATTCGTGACCAGCAGCGGCCAGAGATATTGCGTCCAGCCGTAGATGAAGAGGATCACGAAAAGTGCCGCGATATTCGTCTTTGAAAGCGGCAGCAGAATATCCCGCATGAAGCGGAACGGCCCGGCATTGTCGATTCGGGCCGCTTCAACGAGCTCGCCCGGTATGGTGAGAAAGAACTGCCGGAAAAGAAAGGTGGCCGTCGCTGAGGCCATCAGGGGAAGCGTCAGCCCCGCATAGGTGTCGATCAGTCCGAGATCGACGATCACCTTGTAGGTCGGCAGGATCCGCACTTCCACCGGGAGCATCAGCGTGATGAAGATCATCCAGAAGAAGGCCATGCGCAGCGGGAATCGGAAGAATACGATGGCGAAGGCCGAGAGGAAGGAAATGACGATCTTGCCCACGGCGATCGCGATCGCCACCACGAATGTGTTGAACAGCAAGCGTTCCAGGCTGACGCCGACCACGCGCTCGACGCCACCGGAAAGCGCTTCGCCATAATTCTCGGCAAGCCGCGTGCCGGGAACGAGCGGCATCGGCGGCCGGATGATCTCGACCGAGCTCATGCTCGAGGCGACGAAGGTGTAATAGATCGGGAAGACCACGATGATGATGCCGATGATCAGCATCAGGTGCCCGATCAGGTTGGATATGGGGCGTTTTTCAATCATTGGCGATTTCAACCATAGTGGACACGCCTTTCGACGAACCGGAACTGAAAGGCGGTAAGGCCTATGACGATCGCCATGAGGATCACGGACTGGGCCGCGGACGAGCCGAGGTTCAGATTGACGAAGCCGTCGTTATAGACCTTGTAGACCAGCGTTTCCGTCGCCCTCGCCGGCCCGCCGCCCGTCACCGAGTGGATGATGCCGAACGTATCGAAGAAGGCGTAGACGGTGTTGACCACCAGCAGGAAAAAGGTCGTCGGCGCCAGCAGCGGGAAGATGATCGTCCAGAAACGCCGAGTGCCGCGCGCTCCGTCGATCGCCGCCGCTTCGATGAGCGACTTGGGTATGGCCTGGAGCCCGGCGACGAAGAAGAGAAAATTGTAGCTGATCTGTTTCCAGGCCGCGGCAACGACGATCAGGATCATGGCGTGATTGCCGTTCAGCAACGGATCCCAATGAATGCCGTTGCGCCTCAGCATGTAGGCGAAGGTGCCCATCGCCGGATTGAACATGAACAGCCACAGCATGCCCGCGACGGCCGGTGCCACGGCATAGGGCCAGATCAGCAGGGTGCGATAGAAGGTCTTGCCGCGCACGACGCGGTCGGCGGCCGTGGCGAGAAGCAGGGCGACGCCCATCGCCAGTAGCGCGGTGAGAATGCTGAAGATCACCGTGACCTTCAGCGAGTTGAGATAATTCGCCTCCGAAAGCACGGCGCTGAAGTTTGCGAAACCGACGAAGCCGCTTTTCAGGCCGAACGGGTCTTCACGGATCACCGATTGGTAGAGCGCCTGGCTTGCCGGCCAGAAGAAGAAGACGATCGTCAACACGATCTGCGGAGCGACGAGCAGGTAAGGGAGGATTTTGTTCGGAAAGACGACACGCTGCACGAGCAATCTCCTGGATCACGATGATCTTGGGCGGGATCGGCCCGAGATCACGTCAGGGTGGCATGACCGCAGAAAGCACGACGCCGTCGAACGACGGCGCCGGGCAACCTGCTTCGATCAATTGCTGATTGCTGCTGCGATTGCGGCGTCGCCGCGTTCGACCGCCTTGTCGAGCGCCGTCTTGGCATCCTGTTGCCCGGACAGCATCGCTTCGAACTCCTCATTGAGGATGTCCCGAACCTGGGGCAGGTTGACCAGCCGGACGCCCTTCGAGTTTTCGGTCGGCGCCTTGCCCATCATCTGCAGGAGCGGCGTTTCGCGCCCGGGGTTCTTCTCGTAGAAGCCCGACTTCTTGGTTTCCTCGTAGGCGGCCATCGTGACCGGCATATAACCCGAGACCTGGTGCAGCTTGGCTTGAATCTCGGTCTGAGAAAGGAAGTTGAAGAACTCCGCTACGCCCTTGTATTCCTCGTCGGACTTGCCGGCGAATACCCAGAGGCTCGCTCCGCCGGGGATCGTGTTCTGCGGCCCGTGACCCTCGTAATAGGGGAGTTGACCGATACCGTAGTTCACGCCGCTCTTGGCGATGTCGCCGAGACCGCCCGAAGACTCGGTCAGGATGGCACATTCACCTGAGGTGAAGAGTTGCTTTGCCTCCGAGGTGCGCCCGCCATAGCGGAAGGCGCCCTCCTTGGCGAGATCCGCAATGGCCTGGAAATGCTCCACGTAAAGCGGCGCATTGATCTGCAGCTTCACGTCGGTGCCGCCGAGGCCGTTTTCATTGGTTCCGTAGGGCACGTTGTTCCAGGCCGCGAAGTTCTCCGTCTGGATCCACGTCAACCAGGTCGACGTCATTCCGCAAGGCGCCGCACCGCTCGTCTTGATCTTCTTCGCCGCTTCGAAGACTTCCGGCCAGGTCTTCGGCGGGTTGTCGACGTTCAGGCCCGCCTTCTGAAAAGCGTCCTTGTTGTAATAAAGGATTGGCGAGGAGGAGTTGTACGGAAAGGACAGCATCGTTCCGTCCGGCTTCGAATAATAGGCGACGATCCCGGGCAGATATTGCGACTTGTCGAAGGTAAAGCCGCCCTTCTGGAGGATCTCCGCTGCCGGCACGATCGCACCCTCGGCGGCCATCATCGTGCCGCTGCCGGCATCGAACACCTGAATGATCGCCGGCGGCTGCTTCGACCGGAAAGCCGCGATCCCGGCATTCAGCGTCTCGGGATAGGTGCCCTTGAACACAGGCACCACCTTGTAGGTGCTCTGGCTCTCGTTGAACTCCTTGGTGAGTTCCTCGATCATTTCGTTGTTGGCACCCGTCATTGCGTGCCACCACTGCAGTTCCGTGGCGGCCTGCGCCTGAAAAGCGAAACCGAAGGCAATGGTCGTGGAAATGGAAATCAACCGCATAATATTCTCCTCCCTTGTACTCAACCACACCCGAGACGCTCGCAGACACTCCCGATGTCAAGCGAACCACTCGTCTTCCTCTCCACTGCGTCTTCCCTTGAATCCCGATGATTCCAAGACAAAAACATGCAGTAAATCAAAGTGCTACAGCCACCTTTTCGCATCCAGCACCGCCTCGATCCAAATAGAGCAGAGCTGGCCATTGTCGAGAGCCCTCGCGGAGAGGGTCTTAAGACTCTTCCACCGGGAGAGTGCCGCATAAAAAGCGCAGGTCAAGTCAAAAGGAACATCTTCCTTGCCGCAATTGTTTGGCCTCGGACGTAGGCGAGTGCGAATAGCGGCTCGCCCGGGAAGATTGTGAGGACGAATGACGAGAGTGCTTGTGGTCGGCGCCTCCGGCCTGATCGGCTCCGCCGTGTGCGCGGGGCTCCATGGCCGCGGAAGCGAGATCGTCCGCGTGGTCCGGCCCGGCTCGGCACCAAGCCCCCGCACGGCCGGCAGGGCTCTTGAACTCGACCTTCGGTCCGTCGGCCCTGAGGACTGGCTGCCGCATCTCTCAGGTATCGACGCCGTGGTAAACTGCGCGGGAACGCTCCAGGACGGTCCGGGGGACGATACGACGGCAGTCCATGCCCGCGGTCCCGCCTCCCTCTTCAAAGCCTGCGAGCAGGCGGGGGTGCGCCGCGTCATCCACTTTTCGGCAATGGGGGTCGACAGGGCCCAGCCGTCGCCCTTTTCGCGCACCAAGCTTCAGGGCGACGAAGCGCTGATGGCATGCGATCTCGACTGGATCATCCTGCGCCCCTCCGTCGTGCTCGGCCCTGGAGCCTACGGCGCCAGCGCTCTTTTCAGGGGCCTCGCCGCTCTGCCCTGGCTACCGGTCATGCCGAATACCGGCTTGCTTCAGGTCGTGCGCCTCGAAGACGTAGTGCGCACGGTCGAGATATTCGTCGACCGGAATGCTCCTTCGCGGCTTATCCTCGAGGTCGCGGGACCCGAGGCCCTGTCGTTCAAAGACGTGGTAGGCGCCTACAGGCGCTGGTTCGGATGGCCCGCGGCTCGCGTCGTGAACATGCCAACACCGCTCGCGAACCTCACCTACAAGCTCAGCGATATCGCCGGGGCACTGGGCTGGCGACCGCCGACCCGCAGCACCGCGCAGAAGGAGATCGTGCGCGGCGCCGTCGGCGACGTCCGGGCGTGGGCCGAGACGACCGAGATAGAACCGGTGGCGCTCGCAGACGCGCTGGCGAGAACGCCGGTCTCCGTCCAGGAGCGCTGGTTCGCCAAGCTCTATCTGCTCAAGCCCGTCATCTTCGTCGTCCTCTCGCTCTTCTGGATCACGACGGGCGTCATCTCGCTCACATCGGGGTATGAGATCGGCGTCGATCTGATGGAACGAGGAGGCGCCGGCGTTCTTGCCGGGCCGAGCGTCATCGCCGGAGCCCTCGCCGATATCCTGATCGGCATGGCAATTGCGTTTCGCCGCACCAGCCGCATCGGCCTTTACGGCGCGGTCGGCCTCTCGCTTTTCTATGCCATCGCCGGAACGGTCCTGCTCCCGGAATTGTGGAACGAGCCGCTTGGACCGCTTCTGAAGATCTGGCCCATCCTGGTACTGCATCTCGCTGCCCTTGCGATCCTGGAGGAGCGTTGATGCTGTACTTCGTTCTCAAGTTCCTGCACATCATCGGCGCCTCCGTCCTCCTCGGCACAGGCGCCGGGATCGCGTTCTTCATGCTTCTGGCGCATCGGACCGGCCGCACAGAAACGGTCGCGGCCGTGGCCCGCATGGTCGTCGTCGCCGATTTTCTTTTCACCGCCACCGCCGTGGTGTTGCAGCCCGTCACGGGGATCGCCCTTGCCTGGAACGTCGGCTATTCGCTCACGGAAGGATGGATCCTGCTCTCGCTTCTCCTCTACGTGATCACAGGTGCATTCTGGCTGCCGGTGGTGTGGATGCAGATGGAAATGCGCCGGCTCGCCGAAACGGCACGCAAGTCCGGCGAGCCGCTGCCGAAGCGCTATCATCAACTTTTCCGCCTATGGTTTGCCTTCGGCTTCCCGGCCTTCGGCGCCGTCGTCGCAATCTTCTGGCTCATGATCACGCGGCCGATATTTGACTGGTAATGTCGAAGGCGGGTTGACCAGATCTGAACCGGAGCCCTCGCGGTTCTCCCGCCGATTGGAAAATGTGTTTTCGACCGTGGCCGCCGGCAAAGTGATCGGGTCCTCTCTTGTCGCCTGGTCCGGACGCACCGCCCGCGACGAACAGGTCGTGAGTTCCTCACTGGAGCCTAGCTTTTCAACGCGCTTTCAACCGCTTCCTTTGCCGGTGCGCCGTTAAACGTCGTCACCCCTTCAAGCCACGGAGCGACTGCCTCGGGATGAGCCTTCAGCCAATCGGCAGCGGCTTCCTTCGGGTCTTTGCCGTCGTTCAATATCCCGTTCATGATCTCGTTTTCCATCTCCAGGGTGAAGCGCAGGTTCGTCACGAATCTCGCGACATTCGGGCATTCCTGCGCATAACCCGCCCGGATGTTGGTATAGATATCGGCACCGCCGTAGTTCGGCCCGAAATAGGCGTCCGCGCCCGAAAGGTAATCGATCTGGTAGCGCGAGTTCATCGGATGCGGAGCCCATCCGAGAAAGACGATCCACTGGTCGTCCTTTGTCGCTCTTTCGACCTCGGCGAGCATGCCCTGCTCGGATGACTCCACGAGCTCCCAGCCGGTCAGCCCGAAGTCGCCCTTTTCGATCATGTCAAGGATCATGCGGTTGCCGTTGTTGCCGGGCTCGATCCCGTAGATCTTGCGGCCGAATCTGGCGGAGAACTTCTGGAGGTCGGAAATGTCCTTGACGCCTGCATCGGCGACGTATTTCGGTACGGCGAACGTATATTTCGCGCCGGTGAGGTTCGGACCGATCACCTCGATCGACTTGTCCTCGAGGAACGGCTTGCGGTCGGCTTCCATGCTCGGCTGCCAATCCCCGAGATAGACGTCGATGTCCTTGTTCTTCATGCTCGCATAGGTGACGGGGATAGATAGGAGCTTGCTCTGCGGCGCGTAGCCGAGCGCTTCGAGAATGGTCGAGGCGACAGCCGTCGTCGACGTGATGTCGGTCCAGCCGACATCGGAGAAACGGACGGTCTTGCAGCTCTCCGGCTCAGCGGCAGCGGCGACGCCGATCGTCATGAGCAGCCCGGCGGTCATTGCAGTGATCTGTTTCAGCATTGTCATGTTCCCTCTTCTTAGGTTCTGTATGCACTGCGAAACTCACGTCAAAAGACCAGAAAGGCGGCTCACCAAAGTGCGCCGCCCGTGATCTGTATGTTCTCCATGGTGATGCCCCTGGCGCCCTCGCCGCAGAGGAAGGCGGCCAGGGCCGCTATCTCGTCGGGCTGAATGATGCGGTTCTGCGGGTTCTGGGCGGCGATATCCGACATCGCCTCCTCCATCGTCCGCCCCCTGCCCTCCCTTTCGACGACCTGCTGAACGTTGCGGCGCATCAGTTCCGTTTCAACCCAGGTCGGGCTGATCATCACGCAGGTCACGCCATGCGGCGCCCCTTCGAGGGCTACGCAGCGGGTGAGGCCGAGGAGCCCCGCCTTCGAGGCGCAATAGGCCGGGTTGTCCTTCCAGCCGACCGTGGCAGCCGTCGAGCCTATATTGATGATGCGGCCCCATTTGCGCCCGATCATCCCGGGCAGCAGCCGGCGCGTCATTCGGAATGCGCCGTTCAGATTGGTGTCGATGATCTTCAACCATAATTCGTCGGAATGGCCCGACACCGGCTGCTCGGCGGTCGTCCCTGCGGCATTGACGAGAATGTCGGCCGGGCCGCATGCGGCTTCCGCCGCCGACACGAATAGCTCGATCGCCTCGCTGTCGCGAACGTCCAGGTGGCCGGCGTAAACAGCCATGCCGCCAACGGCAAGCCGCTTCTGGACCTCGACGATCTCCTGCGGATCGGGATAGGCCGCGGCATCGCTCTGCCGCTCGGCCGCCTCGCGGACGAAGGAGCCGACGGCGACGTTGGCGCCCTCGGCAGCGAGCGCCTCCGCAATGGCCAGCCCCTGCCCCGTCAACCCGCCGGTGATGACCGCGCTACGGCCTTTGAGCCTGCCCGTCATGACAGATCCTTCAAAGGCTTGCCGAGCCAGTCGCGATAGAAGCCTTCCAAGTCCGGCTCGAAATCATGGACGATCGGATAGCCGGGGGCCGCCGCTTCGACTTCGTGCAGATGCGCACATTCGGGGCAGAAGAACTCGCGGATCTCCATCCATTTCGGATCCGGGATATCGCTGTTCGGGTAGATTTCCCGCAAGCTCTCCTCGGTGTCGCGCACGTTGATCACCGCGTTCAGCTTCCAGTTCCTGCGATAGTCCCCGAAGGAGTGGCCGCATTCGCAGCGGGTGACCCGGCCCTCGGCGCTGTCGCAGATGAAGAGCCGGTCGCCGACCGGGAGCAGGATCGGATCGCTCCAGACAACGCGGTCCTGCAGCACGGCCAGATATTTGAAGAAGCGGTCGTCGTCCTTATAGCCGCTCATGATCCGCCGCGTCTGCGCCCAGGGGAGCGTGCCGTTGACGAGGTCATTGATGACTTCCTTCGAATATTCGGTCATGGCTCAATTCTCCCCGGCGATAACGAAATCGGAGGCAAGGCCCCAGAATTCCTTGAAATCTCTGGAAAAGCGCGGCGAGAGCTTCATCGCGCTCCGGTACATTTTGGCGACTTCCGGCGCGAAGTCCGAAGCCTCCACTCGCCGTTGCTCCCTGGCGATCCATTCCGATACCGGAATGGCTTGCTTCAGCCGCTTCTTGCGCAGTTCCGCGCGGCGGGCGACGGTCGCGTCGATGTCGGCCTGCGGATAACCTTCGGCATCCTCCTTGAGGATGATGCCGAATACCTTCTCGGCGGCTTCGCGCGTCAGGAAGCCGTTTTCCACGTCCCATGCCGTCTTGATCGGGTCGCGTTCCAACACGTCGCCGAAGCCGCCGCCGCCATTATAGGCATGGCTGAAAATGTCGCCGGCCTTGTGGGGCCGGGTGATGTAGGGACCCTCCTCCCAGACCTGCTCGCCTTTGTAGGTGCGCTCGAAATCCGACACCAGCGGGTCGGTGCCCGGCGCATGCGCGAGCGGCTCCCGGCGTTCGGCGCGCTCGTGAATATCGGAGTTCCTGACCGCGTGATGTTTCTCGCAGGTCGGTGCCGGATAGCCGCCGCACAGGCCGCCATTGTCGAACACGCGCGAGGAATGCTCCGACGTCACGAGGCGCAGGTGATCGGTCTTGTTGATGAGCCAGGTCGAGATGAAGGCGCAGCCGCCGCGGTACTTTCCAGCACCGCCGGAATTCGGCACGATCGAGCGACCGATATAGACCATCGGCATGTTCTGTTCCCAGATCTCGATATTGCCCATGTCGGATTCGGGGTTCCAGCCGACATAGGCGGTGTCGAGCCCGTCTTTGATCGCCAGCGCTCCGGAGCCCGCGGCTGCGCATTCGAAATGGGCCATGCCGAAGCCCGTGCCGTATTGGCTGGTGCCTCCCATCTCGATCATCGGGGAATTCACCTGACCGACAAAAGCTTCCTCGACAAAGCCCCGGGCGATGAAACCGCGTGAGAGCAGCCGCTGGAACACGCCGTAAGCCGGGAGCAGCAAGGCCCAGGAAGTGGCTGTCGCCGCCATCTCGTTGTCCGGGTTGGTCCAGGTGCCGTGAGGAATATTGATCTCGGTCGCCATCCAGGCGCCGTCATTGACGAGCCCCTCGAAGTTCATGTGCTGGGTGAGCGTCACGAACATGCCGCCGTCCATGCCGGCCGGGGTGCAGTTCATCGAGTGATAGCCCCAGGGCTGCGTGCCGTCGAAGTCGAGCCTGATCTTGCCCTCGCTGGTGATCTCCATCTCGATCGGGATATTGTAGAGCCAGTTCGGGTCGGCGAGCGGCTGAAAACCCGGCTTGCCCTCGGTCACGTGACCGTAGAAGGTGTGGCCGCGATAGATGCCGGGCACGGTCAACTGCCGTGTGCGGGCAAGCTGTGCTCTTCTGCCCTCTTCGATGAATTCCTTGGAAAGCCGCTGCCAATATTCGAGGCCGACCTCGTCGATGAGCTGCTTTACGCTCTCGCGCATGTCGATGCAGGCGGCGACCTTGGCTTTTTCGTCCAGCACCCAGTAGATAGGCATGCGTAGATTGCGCTCGCAACGGATTACGTAATCCCGGCGGATCTCGTCATTCTCGCCGATCTTTTCGGCACAGACGAAAAGCCCCTCGGTGAAGCGTTCCTGCGCAAGACACACATCGCCGCCGGGCGTGATGCCACCCGCCTCGAGTTCATGGCAGACGGCGCCCGCCCAGCCGACCAGCGTGCCCTCGTGGAAGATCGGCACCACGTCCATGACGTCGGGCACCTGCACCGTGCCGATGAAGGCGTCGTTATTGGCGAAGATGTCGCCGTCGCGGATGCATGGATTCTGCTCGTAGCCGTTTCTGATCATCCACTTGATGAAGCGGCTCATCGTGTGCACATGCACCATGATGCCGTTCGAAAGCGCGATCGCGTCGCCTTCCGGCGTGTAGATCGCCACTACCATTTCGCCGACTTCCCGCACTCCCGGCGAGGCGGAGATGCGACGGGCCATTTCCCTGGCCGAGACGCAATAGGCGCGCAGCTTCGTGTGCAGGGTCTCGAATTTCAGCGGATCCTGCCTGCGCAGCCGAAGTTCGGTGATGCCGTCATAGCAGCCGGTCTCCTCCATCAGCCGTTCGGATTCGAGCAGCCGCCGCTGCAGGGGATTTGCCGTTTTGTCCAGCATGTCTGTCATCCTTCAGCTCAGGCATGGTTGTAATGAAGCAGCGTCCATTCATCGATAAAGACGCGATCGTTCGGATGCACCACCAGCGTCGTTGCCGGGTGCTCGATGATTGCGGGGCCGATCACCTCGTGGCCGGGCTCAAGCAGATCCATCTCGTAGAGATCTGCCCTGTGCCAGCGGCCGCCGATATAGGCTTCGCGCACGCCCTTGTGGGCGGATTGCGGATCGGCGCTCCCGAGAGGCCGCCTGACAAGCACCGGCTTGATCTTTTCGGCAGTGGCGATGACGCCGAGTTCCATCAGGGAGAAGCCCGCCTCGCCGTATTTCGAAACGCGGTGATTGGCCTTGGCATAGACCTCCTCGAACTGCGCCAGCACCGCGCGCATGTCGTCGGGGCCGTTGATGGACGCAAGCGGCGCAATGACTTCGACGTCCTCCAGCTGGCCGGTGTAACGGGCCATGAAGAAGGGGACGGTCCTGATCTTTTCCCGCGCATGGCCGTCGGTCAGCATCTCGTCGACGGCGGCCTTTTCGAGGTCTTGCCACACCCGGGTGACCTGCGCGCCGGCTGCAGCGAGCCTGTCGTCCGAGGCGCGGGCGCCGATATCGATCTGGGTCGACACCGAATGCCGGCGCATATAATCGGCCGTCGTACAGCCGAAGGCGGAGAAAGCGGCGGCGAACTGGAACGTGATGATGTCCTTGAAGCCGATGCCCCTCGAGCAGCCGGCAAGATGCAGCGGGCCCGAGCCGCCGTAGGAAAGAAGCGTGAACTCGGAAGGATGGATGCCCTGGCCCGAGATAACGCGTCGCAGCGCGTTATTGGCGTCCTGCTCCAGCATCTCGATCATGCCTTCAGCCGCTTCCTCTACACCGACCCCGAGCACGTCCGCGCATTTTTCCTTGAAGGCGGCGCGTGCCTTCTCGACCTCGAGCACCACCTTGCCCCCGAGGAAGTAATACGGGTTCAACCGGCCGAGGATCGCATCGCAATCTGCGATGGTCGGCTCCGTGCCGCCCTTCGCGAAGCAGATCGGACCGGGATCTGCGCCGGCGCTTTCAGGTCCGAGCGACACCTTCCTGGTCAGCGGGTCGACCTTGAGGATCATGCCGGCACCCGCCCCTATCGTGTCGAGATGGAGTGTCGGCACATTGAGCTTGAAGCGGTCCATCAGCGGCTCGTTCTCGATGCGGGTCTGGCCGCGCGAGATGACGCCCATGTCGAAGGAGGTTCCCCCCATGTCCGAGCAGATCAGCGAGTCATTGCCTATGAGCTTGCCGACATAGGCTGCCCCGAGAATGCCGCCGATCGGCCCGGAAATCATCGTCTCGTGGAGGCGCGGATGGTTGATCGACGTCAAGCCTCCGAAAGAGAGCAGCGTCTGCACGCCGTATTTGAAGCCGTATTTGTGCGAGGCCTCCTCGATTCCCTTGAGCTGCTGGCGGCCGCGCGACGTCGCATAGGCTTCGATCAGCACCGAGTTCAGCCGCGACTGTTCCCGGATCACCGGGCGCACCTCGTGGCTGGTATAGACATTGATCTCGACGCCGGCGGCGGCAACCTCCTCGCGGCAGATCTCGGCGATGCGCTTCTCATGCACCGGATTGACGTGGCTGAAGATCGTCATGATGCAGATCGCGTCGACCTTGTCGCGGATCAGCGCACGGGCCGCGGCCGTTACCTCGTGCTCGTAGAGCGGCAGCACGATATCGCCGAAATGGTCGATGCGTTCGGTAACGCCATGGGTGCGGCGGCGCGGCACCAGCGGATCGGGGTGGGCGTGGGTGACCGCATGGAGCCGGTCGGCATAGGAATAATCCGCCCAGGCCTGCAGGCCGCGGCCCATCAACACCATGTCCTCCATGCCTTTGGTGGTGATCAGGCCAAGTTTACGACCGGTGCGGGAGAGCAAGGTGTTGAGCATGCCGGTACCGGAATAGAGCACCACGTCGAGACCGGAAAAAAGACTGTCGAGGGAGATACCCCAGGCGTCCGCCGCATCGACAGCGGACGAAATGAAGCCTTCGGCCTCGTTTTTCGGCGTGGTCGCGGCCTTGCCGATCTTGAAGTGCCCGTTTTGATCGACAAGGATGGTGTCGGTCATCGTGCCGCCCGCGTCGATGCCGATCACGATTGGGTTTTCCAAGGTCTTACCTCCATGGCTTTGCTGATGGAGGAAACCTAGGTGGGAATTTTCGGCCGGGAAATGTGCCAAAAGGCACAATGACCGGCGGGGGGAACAGTGCTAGACGAACTTATGAGCGGCGATGGGTTCTGGAAGATCTTGGCGCAAGCGATCGGCGCCACCGGTACCGACAGGCATGTCGACCGGCTGATCGACATGATCGGAGCCGTGGTGCCGCAGAATCTGATCACGGTCACCCGTTATTCCGCCACCCGCAAGCCCGAATTCGTCAAGCACCGCGGTTACTCCGACGAGATGGTGGCTCGTTACCTCGATACCTATTATGTATTCGATCCCTTCTATGCCTATTGGCGCCTGAACAGGCGCGCAGGGATCGTGCCTCTCAAGAGCCTGGCGGACGACGCCCCCAAGCGCGGCCGCTACATAGCGGAGTTCCTGGCGCAATCCGAAATCTGCGACGAGGTCGGCATCCTGCTGGAAGACGGAGACGACTGGTGCCTAGGTATTTTTCTCGACCGCTCCACATCGATGTTCAGCGATGGCGAGGTCGCGGCTCTGCGCAGCCGTTTTCCGGTTTTCGAAGCACTGCACGCAACCGATACCCGCACGCGGGACCCCGATCTGAGGCGAACCAGCACGCCCGAAGCCATGGGGGAAGCACCGGTGAGTACCGTCCAGGCCTCGCTGATCCTGTGGCCGGATCTGACGGCACGGGAGCGCGAACTCGTCGCCCTCATTCTGCAGGGACACCCTAACGCGACCATCGCGTCTAGGCTCGGGATCGCCCCGGGCACAGTCAAGAACCACCGGGCGCACATCTATGAAAAGCTCGACATCACGACGGAGCGCGAACTCTTCCTGCAGGTCTTCCAGCAATACCGGCTGTCGTGAGGATGAGGACCTGCCGTTGGATCACGCGCGCCCGACGGCGCTTCGAATTCGATCCCTGGTAAAGGGCAGATCGTAAAGGCGCTTGCCGGTCGCATCCCTGATCGCGTTGGCGACGGCTGCGGCGGCCGGGCCCTGGGCCGCCTCCCCGGTGCCGAGGAAAGGTTCCCCGGGACGCTCGACGATGTGGACCTCCACGCTTTCCGGTACACTGGCGAAACGCAGGATCGGATAGCTGGACCAATCGGTGCTGGTGATCCTGGTCCGGTCAAAGGCGACGGCCTCGTAGAGCGTCCAGCTGATCGCCTGCAAAATTCCGCCTTCGGTCTGATTGCGGATGCCGTCCGGATTGACGATCTCGCCGCTGTCGATGGCCGAAACGGCGCGGACCACATGAACACGGCCCGTTTCGGGTTCGACATCCACCTCCATCGCCACCGCCAGATAGGCGGCAAGGTTCTTGTAGCGGGCGAAACCGAAGCCGCGTCCGCGGTTGCGGGGTATTTGCGCCTTGTCCCAGCCGAAGCGCTGCGCCGCCAGCTCGATCACGGCACGGGCTCGCGGGTCCTCCATGTGGCGTAGCCGGAATTGGACCGGATCCGCTTCGGCGATCAGCGCCAGCTCATCGATCGTGCTTTCGATCGCGAAGACGTTGGCATAGGCCCCAAGCGCGCGAAGCGCCGATACGCGGAGCGGCATTTCGGCCAGGAAATGCCAGAGCACGCGCTTGTTCGGGATCACATAGAGCGGATTGGCATTTCGGTCGCCGTTGCCGGACGGGCTGATATTGAGCTTGGCGGGCTTCGGCTGGAAGGCTTCGGCCTTGTGGCGCGCCGCCAGGAGCGCACCGGCTCCGCCCGGACGGGTGGAGTGGGTGTTGCTCCAAAGGTCATAGGCCCAGCTGGCGATCCTGCCCTGGTCGTCCAGTGCTGCACTGATCTTCATGAGCATTGCAGGACCATAGGGCTCCCAGCTGTGCTCCTGCTCCCGCATCCACTGGACCCGGATCGGCTTGCCCGGCAGTTTGCTGGCGATGAGGGCCGCATCCGCAGCCGCGTCATCGGCGCCATTGTGGCCGTAACAGCCCGATCCTTCCATATGGACGACGTGGACCTTGTCTTCCGGCATGGCCAGCATCTCGGCGATCGCCGCCCGATCGGGAAAGACACCCTGCGTGTGCGACCAGACCTCCAACGCCCCGTCCGCGTTCATCCGCGCGACGGCGCAGGACGGGCCGATCGAGCCGTGGATCTGATAGGGCCGGCTAAACGTCGCCTCGAAGACCTTGCCATCAGACGAAAGCATGCCGGCCTCGGCGACCGTCCCCACCTCGCTCTCGAGTCTTTGCAATTCCGCCGGCAGGTCGGTCTGGTCGGGGAGCGTCTCGCTTTCCTGCCACCGCGCGGCCGCCGCCAGCGCCCGCATGGCGCTCACCGCCTGGAACTCTTTCGAGGCCACCACCGCCAGGAAATTGCCGTCGCGCACGACCGAGACGACGCCCGGCAGCGCCTCGGCGGCGCTCGCATCCACCTCCGATAGTCTGGCAGCCGGGCTCGGCGGGCGCACGACGCGCGCATGCAGCATGCCCTCCAGGCGAAGATCATGAACATAGGCCGCCTCGCCCGTCACCTTGCCCGGGATGTCGACGCGCGGCAGTGTTTTGCCGATCACTCGGAAAGTACCCGGCGGCTTCAATGCCGATTGCGGTTGAGCTTCCACGTGCAGAATCTGTCCGGAAACGAGCTCGCCGTAGGTCGCCCGCCGTCCGTCTTTTGCCAGCACCGCCTTGTTTTCCGCCCTGAGTTCCGTCGCCGCCATGCCGAAGCGCCTGGCAGCTTCGGCCAGTAGCAGGACCCGCACCTGCGCTGCAGCGTTCCTGATGGCGGTACCGCTGTTTTGCATCGACTGGCTGCCGGCCGTGAACCCTTCATTCGGGGTTCGGCCGGTGTCGGCCGTTATCAGCCGGATCTCCGCGGGGTCGACTTCGAGCTCCTCGGCGGCAACCTGCAACAGGGCCGTTCGAATGCCCTGCCCGAGTTCCGCCTTGCCGGTGAAGACCGTGACCGAATTGTCGGGATCGATGCGTATCCATGAATCGAGGAAACGCTCGTCATCAAGGCTGCCCGGCAGGGACACCGGCGCAGCCGGCGGCATTGCCGGCGGAAGCTCCTGGGCAAACGCACGGCCGAGCGAGAAACCGACGACAAGCCCGCCGGCACCTGCGATGACGCTGCGGCGGGTGATGTCTTCCTGAAGCATGCCCATTAGCCGGCCCTCCCCTGATCAGTGGCAGGCAACGAGGCGGCCCGCATCAGTTCGCCGGCGCGCCGGATCGCCGCGAGAATCCGCATATGGGTGCCGCAACGACAAAGATTGGTCGCAAGCGCCTCGCGGATGTCCTCTTCGCTCGGCTGCGCGTTGCGGCGCAAAAGCGCATGCGCGCTCATCATCATGCCCGCGATGCAATAGCCGCATTGCGCCGCCTGCAGCTCGATGAACGCCTCCTGCAGCGGCCCCGGCGCGTCGATCGTTCCCAAGCCCTCGATGGTGGTGATCTCCCGCCCTTCCAGCAGCATTATAGGCACCATGCAGGAAAGCACCGCCTCGCCATCGACGACCACGGTGCAGGAGCCGCACTGCCCAAGTCCGCAGCCGTATTTGGCCCCGTTGAGCGCCAGTTCGTCACGCAGGACGTAAAGCAGCGGCGTCGCCGGATCTGCCTCGATCTGATGCGGGCTGCCGTTGACTGTCAGCGATACCATCTTCAATCCTCCTCGGCGCCGACATGGTGCGGCGCCCTTTCAATGGCGTCAGAGGGCCGGATTGCCACCTTGGAGGTCCCGGAACGGGTTCTGGCCGTCTGCTCGATGAGCCCGGCCCAGGGTGGCTCCTGCGAGAACCGCTCGCGCATGTAGGCAAGGAGATCGGCCACCTGCTGATCGCTGAGCAGATGGCGGAAAGCCGGCATCACCGCGCTCGCTTCGCCATCGGCCGGCGGTAGGCCGAACAGCACCACGTTGACGATGTTTTGCGGGTTCGGCGCATTGACAGCGGTGCTGAGTTGGAAATTCAGCCCTCCGAAGGGCTGACGCCGCTCGCTCTCGTGACAGCTTGCACAGGCGGCAAGATAAATTGCCTCGCCGGGCTGGCCGCCTGCCCCACTGGCCGGTGAACGCTGGCTGTCCGCCGCCTGCTCCGGGCGTTGCCCTCCAAAAGCCTCGCGCAACTGTGCCGCCCTTTGCTCGCGTTCCGGCGTCGGGGCGCCCATGATCGACATTACATAGGTGGCGATCGCCGCGATATCGCTGTCCGGCAGAAAGGCCAGATTGCCCGTCACCTCGGCCATGGGCCCGCGCGAAACGCCATGGAATTCGTGCCAGCCGTTGCGAAGATAGAAGGCGAGGCTTTGCTCGTCCCAGGGGATCGGCGCCTTCGACTCCGTGTTGATCGCATAGGCCTGCCAGCCTTCCGCTTCGCCGCCGCCGAAATGCCGGTCACGGTCTTCGGCGCCAAATGGGTTGCGGGGCGTATGGCAGGCGCCACAGTGGCCGAGGCCCTCGACAAGATAACGCCCGCGGTTCCAGGCCTCGCTCTGGCCGGGATCCGGCTCCCGCTCGCCACCGTCGAGGAAAAGCAGCTTCCAGCCGGCAAGCAGGGGCCGGAACTGCAGGGGAAGCGGAAGGTCGTTTTCCGGCGCCTCGGCTTTCACTGCAACACGCGTCATGAGGAATGCGTAGAGGGCGCGATTGTCGTCTGCCGAAACACGCGTGAAGTGCTCATAGGGGAACGCCGGATAGAGGTGACTTCCCTCCCGGTCGACACCTTCCCTCATGGCGCGCTCGAAGGCCGCCTCGCTCCAGCCGCCGATGCCCGTTTCGCGATCAGGGGTGATGTTGGTGGAGTAGATCGTGCCGAAGGGGGTGGGCAATGCAAGGCCGCCGGCAAATGCCGGTCTCCCAGGCACGGTGTGGCAGGCGATGCAATTGCCGAGCGCCGCCAGTTCCGCGCCCTTGGCAACTAGCTCCGGAGCAAAGCGCGCCTCCGCCGCCGCGGTGTCTTCGGGTAACTCCGAACGCCACGCAAATAAAAGGAAACCAGCAACAGCCACAAAGATGACCGCCGCGATGCCGATCGCCACCCTCAAAGCTCGCATCGGGAATCTCCGCCGATTTGGGGAAACGCCGCAATTGCCGATGTGTTCCAAGCGGCTTTGATGTGTGCCCGACGTAAACGCTGCCCCGGAACAGAAGCGCGCGCCTGTGGTTACACAGCAGCAATCAGAGGAGTTCCCAAGATGAGCAAGACCAATGTCGAGCAAGCCCAGAAGGACGCACGAAAACAGGCCGAGAAGACGAGCGCCGGGGGTCATTTGGGTGGCACGTATTACGGACAGGAGCCGGATGCCAAGACAGCGACGACGGTGAAGAAGAAGGGCGACAAGGCAAGGCCGAACGATGGCCGGAATTAGCTTGCCGCGACCGAGGGAGGTCCCGATGTCCGTCTATCAGCGGCTTCCGGAAAGACCCGTGCCGGGCGCCATGGTCGTGAAACTCTACCACTCCGGCGACGCCGTGCGGGGATATGTGCGAAAGGTCACCGACCCCTCCGAGGATGACGTCATCTTTCCCGGAGAAGAAATGGAGGCCGAGTCGGCCTTCAGATTGGCGGCAAGCCACAGCGAAGCGTCGGCCCCGATCTATGTCGAGCTCGTGGAGGACGTCGAATGGGACCCGTCCTGGGGCACGTTGATCGGCTGATATCGACAGAGTCACGCACGGCCGCCGGCGGTAATCCCTGAGCGCAGCTCCCGGAAGGTGATCGAATAGCGCAGGCGCTCTACCGGCGGGATGGAATGCTCCCATTCGGATCTCGCACTGCCGGAGAGGAGATATGCCGAGCCCGGCTCGAGAATGACGGAAGCCCGCTCCCATTTGCCGATCCGCTTTCGGCGCAACCTGAATGTGCAGGAAGCCAGCAGCGATATCCCGACGACATCGCCGAACACCGCCTTGTCCCTGTGCCAGCCGATCGGGGCCCCGACATCATATTCGGTGACCAGTGCCTGCTGGAGTCCCTCCGCCGGCAGTCCGGAAAAGTCGGCCGCCAGTTGCCTGAGCGGCAGAAGCAGCGGGGGAATGGCATCGATCTTCCGGACCGCCTCGGTGTCGAAGTCGTACTTCCAGCCGAATGAAACCACACGCCTCCTGCCCTCGTAGCCGTGAAAGTCGAAAGGCTTGAAGGGAAGCCCCGGCAGCGCCTCCAAAAGTACCTCCTGGAGCTTCTGCGGAACGATATCCGCCTGGTAGCGGAAGCCCTCGGGCAGATTGCCGGGCGGGTTTCCGAATAGGTCTCCTTGCATTGAAGCACCTCGCATTCGGGACGCAAGCCTGCCACCGATATTGGAGAACATTCGAAAGGCTCGCACGTTCCCCGAAGCGCCAAGCGGGAGTTTACCGCCCGGCCTGGGGGAAAATATCAACCAGCCGGACCGGACGCAGGCCTCTCGCATCCACGCCCACATCGAACTGCCGCGGGATCGGCTTCAGCCTGCCATGGGAGTGCCCGTGCAGATTGATCGACTTCTTTCCCATCTGGTTCCATGTCCGGAACGGATAATGGCAAAGGACGAGCAGCCGCCCATCGACCATCAGCTCCGCGTAATGCTGCACGCTGTGCCAGCCGCTCGCCCCGGTCGTGTCGATCGGGTCGTTGTTGCCTACGATGAGGTGCTTGCGGCCGTTCAGACGGGACAGCAGATCTTCGGCAAGCCCGGTTCTCTTTGCCGCGAAGTCGCCAAGGTGCCAGACGTCGTCCTGCGGCGAGACGGTTTCGTTCCAATTGGCGATCAGGGCGGCATCATGTTCGGCCATATTGGAAAACGGGCGGCGGTCGATGCGAAGCACACGCGGATCGCCGTAATGCGTGTCGCCCGTGAAATAGATCATCTCGCCAATCGCTGTCCCTGCCCGGCCGCCGCGGTCGTGCCGCATGCGAACAATCTTCGGAACATTCATCCGATTGCCGGGTTCTGGCAACCCCTGCCGCCTCGCGCGACTGACCTGCCCCGCTCCGGCGCGAGATGCCGCGGCTGATGCAAATCGAGAGGGTGTGCTCATGCCATCGCCCCACCGAACGCCTAAGGCGGCACCCATCCCGCCTGCCGGCTCAGCGCTGATCCTGCTGAAGATCAACGGCGTCGACCATTCCCTGTCGATCGACCCACGCACCTCTCTGCTGGACGTTCTGCGCGAGCATTTGAGCGTTACCGGCCCCAAGAAGGGATGCAACCAGGGCGCCTGCGGCGCCTGCACGGTTTTGGTGGACGGTCAGCGCGTCCTGTCCTGCCTGTCGCTGGCGCTTCAGCTTGAAGGCCGGGAGATCACCACGATCGAAGGCATTGCCAATGGCGAGCTTCACCCGCTTCAGGCCGCATTCATAGAGCATGACGGTTTCCAATGCGGTTATTGCACCCCCGGGCAGATCTGTTCGGCGATCGGAATGTTCCAAGAATTTCAAAGCGGCTTGCCGAGCGCCGTGACCGGGGACATGGCCGCGGCTACGATCGAATTCTCGGACGCCGAGATCAAGGAACGCATGAGCGGAAACCTCTGTCGTTGCGGGGCTTATGTCGGCATCTGCGAGGCGATCCACGGCGCATTTGACCGCGAGGTGGCGAAATGAAGAGCTTCGCCTATGCGAGAGCGACTGATCTGGAAACCGCCGTGCAGCTCCTCTCCAAGACCCCGAATGCGAAGTTGCTCGGCGGCGGCACCAACCTTGTGGACCTGATGCGCGAGAACATCGAACAGCCGGACGCGCTGGTGGATGTGACCGGGCTGCCTCTGGACCGGATCGAGGAGCGGCCGGATGGCAGCCTTGCTATCGGTGCGACGGTGCGGAACACGGCGGTCGCCGGTCATCCGGTCGTGCGGGACCGCTATCCGTTTCTGGCCCAGGCGATCGTGTTCGGAGCATCGGGCCAGATCCGCAACATGGCGACCGTTGCGGGCAACCTCATGCAGCGAACGCGTTGCCTCTATTTCTACGACCACGCGGCGCGCTGCAACAAGCGTGCCCCGGGAGCGGGATGCGATGCGATCGGGGGCTTCAATCGGATGCACGCGATCCTCGGAGCCTCGGACAGCTGCATCGCCACGCATCCGTCCGATATGTGCGTCGCCCTGGCGGCTCTCGATGCGAAGGTGAACGTCGTCGGGCCCAGCGGCGCGCGCACGATTGCCTTCGAGGACTTCCACCGTTTGCCGGAGCATACCCCCCATATCGAGACCGACCTGCAGCCCGGCGAACTTATCACCGGCATCGAGATCCCGCCGCTCGGCTTCGCCAGGCGCTCGCTCTACCGGAAGGTCCGGGACCGCGCGAGCTATGCTTTTGCCCTGGTCAGCGTGGCCGCAGCTCTGGAGATCGACAGCGGCAAGGTCAGGAACGTCCGCCTGGCGCTCGGGGGCGTGGCGCACAAGCCGTGGCGGGCTACCGAAGCCGAGCGCGTCCTGGCGGGAGCGAACGCTGGTGCCGAGAGCTTCAGACAGGCGGCGGAAGCCGAACTCGCGCCGGCAAGAGGCCTCGCCCATAACGCCTTCAAGGTCGAATTGGCGAAGCGCACGATCGTCGGCGTGTTGGGCGAATTGGCCGGAGGGTAAGATGAGCGTCCTGCAGAAGCTTATGGAAACCGTCGTCCAGTTCATGCCCGACAAGGCGCCGGACCCGCTCATCCACAAACACGGTTACCTCGGCACGCCCGTCAGCCGCGTTGACGGGCAACGGAAGGTGAAGGGTGAAGCGCGCTTCGCCGCGGAATTCGAGATCGAAAATCTGGCTTATGCCGTTCCGGTCTGCAGCACGATCGCCAAGGGGCGAATTGTCGGAATCGACGCCTCCGATGCCGAGAGGAGTCCAGGCGTCATAACGATCGTCACTGCCGAAAACGCCCCGAAGATGAAACGGCCGCCACTCATGGACGTAAGGCACATGGACAAGGGGTTCGCGGCCAGTGATCTCGCCGTTCTGCAGGACGACGAGATCAGTTGGAATGGGCAGCCCGTCGCGGTTGCCGTTGCCGAAACGCTCGAACAGGCGGAGCATGCGGCTTCGCTCGTGCGCGTCGACTATGATGAGAAAGCAGCGCGGGTTTCGTTCGAGGACCTCAAGGCGGAAGCGACCGTGCCATCCGCCGTCATGGGCGAAGATCCGGAACTCGAGATCGGCAACCCGGAGAAGGCTTTCGCGGCGGCGGCAGTCAAGGTCGACCATCTCTACCGGACACCGCACTACAACCACAACGCCATAGAGCCGCATGCGACGATCGCCGCCTGGGACGAAGACGGCAGGCTGACGGTTTTCGACTCGACCCAATTCGTAAACGGCTGCAAGCACGCACTCGCAGGCATGTTCGGCCTTAAGGGGGACGACGTGCGCGTCATCGCACCATTCGTCGGCGGGGGCTTCGGCGGCAAGGCCGCCTTGTGGAATCACACCGCGCTCTGTGCGGCGGCGGCCAAAGTCGCCAATCGCCCCGTCAAAATGGCGCTCGCTCGCGAAGACGTTTTCCGCCTCATCGGCGGCCGCACGCCTTCGGAACAGCGCGTCGCGCTCGGCGCCGATGAGGATGGAAAATTCGCGGCGATCATTCACACCGGGGTGACGGCGACGACGACCCACGCCAAGTATCCCGAACAATTTTCATTGACTCCGCGGCATCTCTACGCCTCGCGGACAATGACCGTCGGTCAGAAGGTCGTCGATCTCGATACCGTCGCCAACACATGGATGCGCGCGCCGGGGGAATCGATTGGCACTTTCGCTCTGGAATCGGCCATAGACGAACTCGCCTACGCGATTAAGATCGATCCGGTCGAACTTCGCCGTTTGAACGAGCCCGAAAAGGATCCCACGAAAGGCACGGAATTTTCGAGCCGTCATCTCGTCGAGGCCTATCGGCGCGGCGCGGAAAAGTTCGGCTGGAGCCGGCGGCCGGCCGAACCGTGTTCGCAGCGCGATGGAAAATGGCTGATCGGACAAGGCGTGGCGACGGCCTATTACCCGGTCTTCCGCTTTCCCGCCGCAGTTCGCCTTCGCATTTCCGCCGACGGCAGCGCACTCGTGCAAGCGGCGGCGAACGAAATGGGCATGGGAACCGCTACGGTGCAGATTCAGCACGCAGCCGACCGTCTCGGCCTGCCGCTGGAGATGGTTTCATTCCGCTATGGCGACTCCGCCCTGCCGGACTCGCCGATCATCGCCGGCGGCTCGAGCCAGACCGGCAGCATCGCCGCGGCGGTGCAGGTGGCCGTCGAAAAGATCCATCGCGAACTCATCAAGCTCGCCGGTAACGGCTCGCCGTTGGCAGGTGCAAACGTAGAGATCGAGGCACGCGACGGCGGGCTTTTCCTGTCCGGCGAGGGAAGCAAGGGCGAGACCTATGCCTCGATCCTGAAGCGCGCCGGCCGTGATTTCATTGAAGTGGAAGAGACTTCGGGAATGCCGTTCGAGGTAATGAAGTACTCCATGGCCTCCTACGGCGCGCAATTCTGCGAAGCTCGCGTCAACGGGGAATCAGGCGAAGTGCGGATCTCGCGCTGGCTCGGCTCCTTCGATTGCGGCCGGATCCTCAATCCGAAAACGGCCGTCAGCCAGCTTCGCGGCGGGATCGTCATGGGGATCGGCATGGCTCTCGCGGAGGAAACCTTGCTCGACACGCGCCGCGGGCG
This sequence comes from Sinorhizobium sp. KGO-5, assembly GCF_036245905.1. Classification (NCBI taxonomy): domain Bacteria; kingdom Pseudomonadati; phylum Pseudomonadota; class Alphaproteobacteria; order Hyphomicrobiales; family Rhizobiaceae; genus Sinorhizobium; species Sinorhizobium sp. KGO-5. The sequence goes on along the minus strand of NZ_BDIZ01000006.1, from coordinate 86,171 downwards.
GATCATGAATCCGTCACTCGCCGAATATCATGTCCCGGTGCATCTCGACGTGCCGCATATCGAGGTCATCTACAACGACATTCCCGACGAACATGCGCCGCTTGGCGCACACGGGGTCGGCGAAATCGGCATAACGGGCGCGGCGGCGGCAATTGCGAATGCCATCTTTCACGCGACGGGAAAACGCATTCGCGATCTGCCGATAACGCTCGACAAGCTGCTATGAGAGCGCTTTCGGAACGACGCACTTTTCCTCGGAAGAGCCTTAGCCCCGTCCATCCCGGATCATCGAAAAATAGTCGTCGAACCCGACCTGGCCGCCCTTCAGAGCGACCTCCATGCCGTCCACCCTCGGATCGGCGCTATGCGCGGTGCAGAGAGGCGATCCCGGCGACTGCGGAAGCGGCAGCCGCAATGTAAGCGCGTCGACAGAAAGCTGGCCAAGGGCGTGGCTCGACGTATCGCCCCCGGCGATCACAGCGCGGCGGAGCCCGGCCCGCGTCACCAGTTCTCTCAGCAGCGATCCGAGCCGTTCGCCGATCCGGTGACGCGAGCCATCCTCCAGAGGAATGGCTTCGCCCCGATCGGCAGAGGGGCCGAGTGCGGTATAGAGAATGATACTCCGGCCCTTCTCCAGACAGGCAAGCCCCCGCGCAACGGCATCCTCGAATGCCGAGCCGGCATCCGTCGCCGCGAGTGCGACTGCATCGAGCCCTATCCCCTCGAAACCGTTCTCCATCGCATGACGGATTTGCCGCTCCGTGGTCGGAGAGACGCTGCCCGAAACCACCGCGATCCGGTCGACCGGTCCGGGCGGCGCGAATGCCGGCGCTTCGCCGAGCAGGCCAAGGCGACGCCATTCGCGAACGAGCGCATATTCGATGCCGGACGAACCGCAGACGAATTGCCCTTCCGCCGCTCGCGTCCGCCAGAGCTGGCGCCCGACGACGGCCTGGCTCCCCTCATCCGCGACATCGAGAAGGACGAGTTGGTGATCCGCGAAAACCCTGTCGGCGAACGCGTCCACGTCCGGCGATGCGAGTTGCACGAGGTCTACAAGTGCCGCGCTGAGCGATGTCTGACGCGAAAGGTGAAGGCGGATATCCGCCTCGTTCATCGGGGTTACCGGATGCCTGCTCATCACCGGATGCCGGTCTATGCGGTAGGTTTCGCCGCGAAAGGCGGCGAACAGATTGCCGAAGGCGGTGTAACGGCGGATCTGCGGCGCGCCGATGACCAGCGGTACCGGCGCGGCGCCGAAGACATCCCGCCCGATCTCGATCGCCTTGCCTATGTTGCCGACACCGGGGCTCGAATCGAAGGTCGAGCAAACCTTATAGTGGGCGATCTCCGCCTTCAGCGCCTTCAGCCACAGAAAGGCCGGAGGAAGGTTTTCCGCCATCCAGCCCGGTGTCTGGCTGCGGCTGGTGCCCGCGAGCCCAAAGGCACGGCAATGGCCGAAGCGCTCGAAGAGCGAAGGCTCAGGCACCTTGAGAAACAACGCGGTTTCGACCCCGTGCGAGGAGAGTGCCTCCATCACGTCGGTCGAGCCGGTCAGATCGTCGCCGTAGTAGCTGAGCAAGGGAATGTGCATTGGGGTCTCCGGTCGAACGGAAGTCAGGCGCCCTTGCCGTCGGCGAATTTTTCGAGCGATTGCGCCAGTTCGGGGTGATCTCTGGCATAATCGGCCAACGGGATCCCGGCGACTGCCGCCTCCCAGGCCTGGCATACGGCCCTGACGCCGGCGCCGGGTCCGCCCGGATGGCTGACGATGCCGCCGCCGCAGAGATAGAGCAGATCGGTCGTATGCCCGGTTCGTGCATAGGTCTCGGGCGCCTGTCCGCCCCATTGACCCGACGCCACGACCGGCAGCGGACAATCCTCCTTGGAAAAGAGCGGCGTGCTCACGGCCTCGAAGGACTTCACGAAGCTCTCGTCAGGTTCCCAGTATTTGACGCGGATGCCGTTGATCTGGAACTGGTCGACCCCGAGGAGGCGCCAGAATTGCTGCCAGACAGAAAACTCCATTCCCAAGCCGCCATGACGCGTGAGAATGTCCCAGCCGTTGCGATGGGCGTGGAGAACGAGGCCGGAGCGCTTGCGCAGGTAAGCGACGCCGCCCATTCCGACGGAATTGATGTTGACGACCGCCGCATTGCCGCCGGCCGCGACCACCAGATCGTGGTTTCGCATCATCTCATCCGGATCGGCATGGGATATGCCGAAGGCATACATCACCTTCTTGCCGGTCTTCTGCTCGTGGTCGAGGATTCTCGGCATGATGGCTGCAATCCGCGCACTCAGCGGGGAATAGGCCGGGCTCATCAGCTTCTCGTCGTCCTTGATGAAATCCACCCCGGAGGAAAGCAGGTCGCCGACGAGCATCGCCGTTTCCTCGGGCCGCAAACCCAGCGCCGGCTTGACGATCGTCCCGATGATCGGACGGCCTTCGACACCGGTCAGGCGCCGGCTGCCGGCAACACCGAACTGCGGCCCCGGATGCGCCGCCGCGAACTCCGGCGGCAGCTTCATATCCACGATGCGGATGCCGGTCATTCCCTTGATGGAATAGACGCCGCCGATCGCAATGGTCATCAAGGCGGAAAGATCCGTTCCTACCGCATCGAGCGGGAAGGCAATCTCCGCATCGGCCCGGTTGAAGCGCGTGGCACCTCCGGCCTCGTCCGGCCATGAGGCTCGATCGGCGGGTTCGAGGTGGCGGATAGCCACTACGCGCGCGGCCGCCCGCGCCTTCAGCTCTTCGCTTTCGCCCGGCACCGGCACGAACGTTCCGGTCGACTGGTCGCTTGCGATCTTTCTCGCCAGGACTTCGACATCGCCCGGGGTCTCGATGCGGTAGGTGATGCGTATCACGGCAGCGCTCTTTGCATTCGATTCAGTAGCTTCTCTCGCGCAACTGGTATAATGAGTATCTGAGTTAGGCAAGAGAAATCTCGCCTGCCGGAAGAAACCTGCCTATAGAGAATGATCCGCAAGCTGCTGGAGTTCACATGGTCATGCAATCCGAGCCCATCATCCGCAGGAAACTTTCCGACGAGGTGTTTGCGCGGCTGAAGGCGTTGATCGAAACCGGCGAGCTGCAACCGGGAGATGAGATGCCCTCCGAGCGGATGCTGATGGAGCGCTTCCAGGTGGGACGCCCGGCCATTCGCGAGGCGATGCAGGCGCTTGCCAATATGGGGCTGATCGAGATTTCGCATGGCGAGCGGGCCAAGGTGCTGCAGCCGACGGCGCGGTCGCTGCTTCGGCAGGTGGATGCCGCGGCCAAGATCATGCTCGCGGCCTCCTCGGATTCGCTGGAACACCTGAAGAGCGCGCGCATCTTCTTCGAACGCGGCATGGCGCGGGAGGCGGCAAGCAGGGCCGAAGCCGGCGATATCGCGGCGCTGGAGGAAACCTTGAAGCGGCAGCAGGCGGCACTCGAGGATCCCGATGCCTTCATCGCCGCGGACATGGCGTTCCACACCCGCATTGCCCAGATTTCCGGCAATCCGATATATACCGCCGTCAGCGAGGCGATGCTCGGCTGGCTCAAAGAGTATCATACGGAAATGCTGATCTGGACCGGCCGGGAGAACGTGACCCTCACGGAACACGAGGAAATCATCGATTGTATCCGTCGCGGAAATCCGGACGAAGCCGAGCAGGCGATGATCAGACACCTCGAGCGCTCCCGCACGCTCTATGCCCCGAAGGGCAGGTAGAGCGGAGGCATCCCGCCCGGCTGCAGAACCGCTGATCAGGCGGTTCGCGTGCGACCGAAAGCGCGCAACAGCAAATTCACCGAAACGGCGATCTTGTCGATATCGGGAACGTCCCGGGAATAGCGCCCGGTGTAGAGCTTGATGATCATCTTGTCCCGCTCGAATCCACGCAGGTCGTAGTGAAGATGAAGGTAGTAACGCTGCTTGTCGCCGGTGCGGGTGATGTCCCCGCGCCGCTGCGTTACCTGCTTCAGATCCGCTTCGAGCGGCGCGAAGCCTTCGATGTTCAACCTGACCTTGGTCGATTTGAACCGCGTTTCCGTCGAAACCGCCACCACCGCCTTGTCCAGCGAGAGGCTCACGAGGCGGCCTTCGACGCCATCCACATCCACCGGCTCGTCGAGCTTGAACGCCTGCAGCAGGCGCCGCGGCTTCTCGAAGCAGATAAGCGAGGCGATGATCAGCACCACGATGTTGATGCCCGACCAAAGCGCGGCAATCGCCGAGAACGAACCCTCTACCCGCGCCGTCTCCGGAACGATGTTGATCAGGAGGCCCAGCGCGGTAACCACGATGAAGCCGGCGATCCAGGTGAAAGTATAGGCGTCGAAGACGTTCTCCTCGTTGCTGCTGCCCTTCGGGGTCACCTTGAATGGCTTGCCGAAGGGCCTGACCAGACTCGAAAGGACGGTCGGCAGCATGCGGAAGGTCGAGAAGGTACCGACGGCGGTGGAAACCACCGGAAGGTAGCGCGTCGGCGTGAGCCAGAACATCAGCAGGAAATAGGCCGCGAGCAGGGGCACCTGGTTCGAGACATAGTCGGCCACATCCGTGAAATAGAGCGGCAGGGCGCCGAACCACAGATAGATTATGGGAATGAGAAGCACGATGAAGCGGACCAGATATTGCACCAGCCACGACATGGGCAGGAACATGACGCGCTGAAAGAGCGAGAGACCCGGCCCGCGCAAGGGGCCGTTGTGCAGGTAGAGCGTCTGGATACCGCCTTGGCACCAGCGCTCGCGCTGGACGAAATAGCCGGTGAGATTCTCGGCCGCCAGACCCATCGAAAGGCGCTCGTTGAGATAGCGCGTCTTGAAACCCCTGTTGAGCATCGACAGCGTCGTCAGCAGGTCCTCGGTGATCGACTCGGTGGGAAATCCGCCGATGGCGTCTACGGCCTTGCGCCTTGCGATCGAACAGGAGCCACAGCAGAAGCTGACGTCCCAGCCGTCGCGGCTGGGGGCGATCTCGTCGAAAAACAAGCGTTGCTCATCGGGCCATAGGTTCTCCAGTCCGAGATTGGACTGGATCGGATCGACGTTGAAGAAGTGCTGCGGTGTTTGCACGATGCCGATGGTGTCGTCCATGAAGAAAGGCAAGGTGCGCCGGAGGAAACTGCGATAGGGCACGAAATCGGCATCGAAGACGGCGATGAAATCGCCTGCGCTGACGCGCAATCCGTTGTTCATGTTGCCGGCCTTGGCATGCGCGTTGTCGCTGCGCGTGACATGGATCGCCCCGCGCCCCTCGCAGAACGTCCTGAGCCAGTCGCGCCGGCCGTCATCGAGCACATAAACCTTCAGCTTGTCCTTGGGATGATCGAGCGCAAGCGCCCCGACGATCGTCCGTTCCAGAACGTCGAGCGGCTCGTTATAGGTCGGTATGAAGACGTCGACCGTGGGAAGTTCCCGTTCATCCCGCTCAAAAAACTGCCGCTCCAGCCGATCCCCCTCGGCGCTGCGGTCGACGTAGCGGCTCATCAGGATGAGGAAGAGCACAACCTCCGAAAAGGCGAGGAACTCCACGATGAAAACGAACCAGACCCAATAGAAATTGGCGCCGTCGTTCGGATAGGGGAGAACGGTTTCGGTGAAGCGCCAGATCAGGTAACGCAGCGCGAAGGCAGCGACGACCGCGCAGGTGACCGCGCGCGACCAGCTCCTGTGGCGCGGCCAGTTGAAAGGCCCGAGGAGAAAAAAGGCGATGACGAGTAAGGTCGGCGCCAGCGCTAGAAGAGACTGAACCACAAGCTTTGAACCCACTGCGCCAGGTGAAGGCTGCGCTTGGAGAAACGAACCTGGGCCGTTCGCCCGACCTGACAGAAATTCGCGAAATCGGTGTTGAGTGCCGACGGAGCGAGCGTGACGCGGATGCGGGCATTTCGCTCCTCTGTCTCCGGCTCGTTGGCGGCCAGCGTGTCCTTTTCCACGACCGCGGACGATCCCCTGACCGCTTGCACGCGGCCTTTGAAGACATCTCCGCGACCGAAGAGCCGGACCTCCGCCTCGCGGCCGGGATAGATCTCGTCATAATCGACTTCAGGAACCAGAATATCGACGAACAGCTCGCGGCAGTCGAGGATGCGCATCATCTCGTTGTTCAAAATGACATTGGAACCGCTGACCACGTTGCGGCTCCACACCACGCCATCGAGGGGCGACGGGATCGTCGCGGCTTCGAGACTGAGAACCCGCCTCTCCTCCTCGGCTATCTGCTGGTCCGTCTGTTTTGCCCGTGCCTCGTTCTCCGCGATCCGCGTATTGAGATCGTGGATGCGGACGATCACCTCGTCCTGGCGCTGCCTGGAATAAGGCACGTCGTTCTGACCATCGCCGACGATGAATATGCCCTGACGCACGGCTTTGAGGCGTTGCTGCAGCAATTCCACGGTCAGATTGCTGATCTCGAGTTCGCCGCCGGCGGCCGCACCGGCGGCTTCCGCCGCCTCCACCATCTTGCGGGTGAATATCCCCTTGGCCTCGAGGTCCTGCCGCCGGACGAGGTCGACCCTCGCTACGACGTCCTGCGCGCGCGACACTTCGACCCTCTTCTGGAGGATCTGAACCTCGCGCTCCAGGCTGGCGATGGTCGCGTTCCTGAAGATGTCGAGCCGCCCGGCAAGATCGTCCCGCAATCGCGCGAGTTCATCCCGCTCCCGCCGCAGCGCCGCGACGCGCTCGACGGCGGTTCGATGATCGGTGCGCAGCGACGCCAGGATCGCTCTGTTGACACGCTGCTTACGGATCGTCGCGAGCGTTTCACCCTCTGCCACCGGCGTTCCGATTCGAGGCGCCGGTTTCTCGATTTCGCCGTCGATCGGCGCATTTATCACGGCAAGGCGTGCGTTTACCGTCCCATCCAGGCTGCTGTAGCCAGTCAACCCGGGCAGCAGGACGGCAATTGCAAGCGCCAGGAGGAGGATGCCGACGGTAATACGTGTGAGCCGATGATTGAGGATCATGTCAAAATACTCACTGGGGTCAGCCCGTTCGGCTGATACGCTGCTGCAACTCTTCTCGCGACGCCGTGCCCGAACTCAAGTCCGCCTCGCCGCATCCCGTCACGATTGAATGGTATTCTTTGCTGAGCAACCCTCAAATTTGCATGTTTCCATGGTGAACTGCGTAAAACTTCGGCGAGTGACGGAGAGTGCCCGCATTACTCTAAGGTTTAAGGATAGCGCGCCGACGTTTTTTTGCGATAGGTCGGAACGCCGCCGGGCTTCCCCTAACAATGGACGGGTCGCCCGGATCGCCATCTTTCACGAACGACGGAGACAGAAATGGGACAAGCCGTAAGAATCCCCACGAACGAGCGTCAAAGGTTGCTCGCAGTCCGTTCGCTCAATTCAATCGGCAGCGCTCCCACGCCCGAACTCGCAACCCTGGCCGAGCTTGCCAAGGGCATCTTCGACGTTTCCTACGCCGCCATAAACATCATCGACGAAGACTGGCAGCGGATCGCCGGTCAGGCGGGCTTGAGGATCGGCGAATGCTCGCGCGAGATGTCCATATGCACGCGGGTCGTCTTCGCGGACGAACTCCTCATTATCCCGGATCTGGCGGAAGACCGTGAACTGAAAACGAGACCGTATGTGGTCGGAAGCCCGCACTTCCGGTTTTACGCCGGCGCGCCCGTCTATCTCGAGAACCTGCCCGTCGGCAGCTTCTGCATCCTCGATGGCCGGCCCAGGGATCTTTCCGACGAGCAGGCGCAGAACCTGCGCCGATTTGCGGCGGTCGCCAGTGCGCTTTTGAGCCTGCAGAAGGCGAATCTCGTCATGGGCCTCGCCCATAACCAATTACAGAATGCGGCCATCACCGATCCGTTGACGGGCCTGTTCAACCGCTCGGCCCTCTCGTCGATCGTCGACGGGGCTCTCCACCACGCGATTGCGGCGGGTCAGACCTTCGGGGCTCTTTACCTCGACATGGATGGATTCAAGGCGATCAACGACGAGCTTGGCCATCCCGCCGGCGACGCGGTTCTGTACGAGGCCGCCAACCGGATTCGCTCGGTCATCAGAGCAGGCGACATCCCGATCCGCATGGGCGGCGACGAATTCGCCGTTTTCATTCCAAATCCGCTTAATGCACCAGCGCTCGCAGCGGTTTCGCAGCGGCTGGTCGCGGCTTTTCGCGAACCCTTCCGGGTCGACGGCGAGATGGTCCTCGCACGCATCAGCATCGGCGGCGCCCTCGCCCCGTCCAATGGGCAGCAACGAGCGGAGCTGCTGAACAGCTGCGACAGGGCTCTCTACGCGGCAAAGCGTAACGGTCGCGACCGTTTCGTCGTCCTCGACGTCTGACGGACAGGCAACGACAATGAGAGCTGCATGGTACGAGAAGAATGGCGCCGCCCGCGATGTCCTGGAGGTTGGCAGCCTTCCCGAGCCTATCCCCGGCCCCGGAGAGGTCCGCGTCCGCATACATGCGTCCGGCGTCAATCCGTCCGATGTGAAGGCCAGGGCGGGACGGCCCCTCATTGCCGGGAGAATGATCCCGCACAGTGATGGCGCGGGCATTATCGATGCCGTGGGAACGGGTGTCGCAGGCGAGCGCATCGGCGAGCGGGTATGGACCTGGAATGCCGCCTGGCGGCGTTCGAACGGTACGGCTGCCGAATATGTCGTCCTTCCGCAGGATCATGCGGTTCACCTGCCCGATAACGTATCTTTCGAGGAGGGCGCCTGCCTCGGCATTCCAGCGCTGACGGCACTTCGCGCCGTGACCACGGACGGAGCCGTATTTGGAAAAACCGTGCTGGTCACCGGAGGTGCGGGCGCAGTCGGCGCTTACGCCATTCAGTTCGCCAGGCTTTATGGCGCGGCTCGCATCGTCACGACCGTCAGTTCGTCGGAAAAGGCTGAAATCTGCACGCGGCTGGGAGCCGACCACACGATCAACTACAGAACGGAAGATGTCGTCGACCGGATAGGGGGCATCACCAACGGGCGCGGCGTCGACCGTGTCATAGAGGTGGACGCCGCCACGAATCTCGAGATGCTGCCAGGCATTATAGCGCGGGACGGGCTTTGCGTAATCTACGGCTCCAGCAAACCGGAAATCTCATTCGAGTTCTTTCCGATGATTCTCGCCGGCGCTGCGGCGCGGTTCTTCATCGTCTATGAGATGTCGCCGGAAGTGCGCGAGCAGACCGTCGGCGCGCTTAAAGGGCAGCTGGCATCCGGGCTTCTCAGACATCATATCGCCGAAACATTCGCGCTGGACGACATCGCCGCAGCCCACGAGGCGGTCGAGAGCGGGAAACCGGTCGGCAACGTCGTCGTTTCTGTCGCTCGGTAGGCCACGGCCTGGCGGTCTTTCTGGTCGGTGCACATCTCGGAAGACCCGGTCACCGGCGAGCCTTCGCGCCTCCCTTTCCCGTGCGGGCGACGGTCGTCACGGAGCTCCTTTCACCCGGTATCCGCCTGGAAATCCTCGCCACTGCGGTCTGCTCCCCGGATTGAGCAGTTCAAGCGGCAGCCCAAGCCGGCTGCACGCGTTGCTGCTGCAGCGGAGTCCCTCGCCGCATCTGAGATTCTTGTGATCCGCGGGCCTGGCCGGGCGGGCGGACCGACCATTCTCAACAATTTTCCGCGAATTCAAGCAGCGCGGCTTGACCGGCATGCGCATGTGGTGCTTACTGGTAATACCAGTTGGGACCATTTCCATGAACCCTGTGCTATCCGAAGGCGCCGACGAACTTGCGGGAACGGAAAAGGTGCTCTCCTTCTTCCGGGAGCAGCTGTTGTCCGGTGCGCTCAAGGTGGGCGACAGGCTGCTGGGCGAGAGGGAGCTTTGCCTCGCTCTGGGCGTATCGCGGCCGGTGCTGAGGGAGGCTTTGCGGTCGCTCGCCAATCTGGGCTTCCTCGATATCCGCCATGGCAAGGGCGCCTTCGTGCGCAAGGCCGACGTGGGCGTCTTCGGCGATTTCCTGACGTTCTGCCTCGCCCAGCAGCCCGACATGCTCGACGACATCATGCAGGCTCGTGTCGCGATCGAATGCCAGGCTATCCGTCTTGCCTGCATCCGCGCGACGGATAGCGACCTCTCACGCATCGGCGGCCTGCTGACACGGCTGATGGACACGCTTCACGACGCGGAAGACGGGGGTGCTGCGGACTTCGCCTTTCACATGGCGATCGTCGAGGCCAGCCGCAGTCCCGCGCTCGTCACGGTTTACCGCTCGATATCCGACCTTCTGAAGCGCAGCCATGTCCAGCGGCGCGCCGAGACGAGCGACGCGCACGGCATCACCGACTATCTCGTGGAGGCCCATCGGGAGGTCTTTCTGTCCATTCTTGCGCGCGATCCGGACAAGGCCGACAGGATGCTGCGCGAACATTTCGCCATCGGCGACGAGCTTCGGCGCAAAAGCTACATAGCTGCCTTCACCAGGAAGGGCGCGCCGCAAGAAGAGGAAAAAGAAGCAGACAGCTAGTTTTATCCAGGGAGGAGGAGAGCATGCTGAACTTTCTGAAACATGGCCGGATGGCCGGCGCCGTGCTGGGAGCCGCATTGTTTGCCGGAGCCGCTTCCGCAACCGAATTGCGCTATGCGCATGTGGGCGCAGAGGGGGACATCCAAACGGTCTATGCGGCACAGGCAGCGGAGGGCATTGCGGCCGCGACCGGCGGCGAAATCACCGTCACAGTCTATCCCGCCAGCCAGCTCGGCGGGGTTGCGGAAATGGTGGACGGTGTGCGCATGGGTTCGATCTCCATGGGCCATCATGATTTCGCTTCCCTCGCACGACTGGTGCCTGAGGTCGCCGTCTTCAACGCGCCTTTCATCTACCGCGACGGCGCCCATGCGCTCGCTGCGACGGACCCGCAGTCGTCGCCCGCCCTCCAGGCGATCAACGAAAAGCTCATCGCACAGGGCGTGCGGATCATCGGGCGCATCTATCGCGGCGACCGCCACATCTCCTCCAACTTCCCGGTAAAGACGCCGGCGGACCTTGCCGGCAAGCGTTTCCGAGCGGTCCCCCTCGAGCTATGGGTTTCCATGGTCAAGGGCTTCGGCGCCATTCCCACCCCCGTCGAGGTTGCCGAACTCCCGACAGCGCTGATGACGGGCGTGGTCGTCGGCCAGGAAAATCCGCTGACCATGATCGCCTCCAACAATCTCAACGAGGTGCAATCGCATCTGTCGATGACGGGTCACATGCGCGCCGTGCTCGCCGTCTTCATCAATGAGGAAGTCTGGCAGGGATTGAGCGAAGAGCAGCGGACGGCTCTGACGAAGGTCCTCGACGAGGAGGCTCAGAAATCGCTGAAGATGGCGACCGAATCCGAGGCCGATCTGGTGAAGGAACTCAAGGGCCGCGGCATGACCGTCATCACCGAGGCCGAAGGGCTCGACGTCGCGGCATTCCGTGAAAAGGTCAGCGCCCAGATCCGGCAGGACTTCCCGAATTTCGCACCGCTCATCGAGCAGATCGAAGCGGTGAAGTAAACCGAACAGCTGCAGGGGCAAGCCACTGTCCCTTGTCCCAGCAGCGCCTGTATTTTTTTAGCCAGAATGGGAGGGGAGAAGATGCGTCTGCCCGAACGTGTCCTGACGATTGCCGTGGTTGCCGTGATGGCGGGGCTGGTCATCGTTCCGACGGCTCAAGTCGTCATGCGCAGCGTCTTCGGCCTGCCTTTCATCGGTGCGGAGGAACTGACCCGCTTCCTGCTCATCTGCCTGGTGTTCCTCGCCTATCCACTCGTGGTCGGGCATGGCGAAAATATCGTCATGGGCGAGTTCAAGGCGGCAATGTCGAGGAGGGCGCGCGCGATCGTGAATGTCGCGATCTCGGCCTGCGCGATCGGCGTAACGGGGTTCATCGGCTGGGTCACGGCCATGAACATCACCCGGAACCTGACCAACGCCACGCCGACCCTCGGCATCCCGTTCTGGATATTTCTGGGCGCCACGCTCTTCGGTTTCGCGGGTGCGGCGCTCGTCCATCTTCTGCATCTGCGCAAGCCGCCGCAGGCGGATAAGAACGTCGCAGTCTGAAAGGTTGGTTCATGGGTTTTCTGGTCGTTGCGGCCTTCCTCGGTCTGTTCATGCTTGGCTTCCCGGTGGTCTACGCCATCCTGCTGCCGTCAATTCTCTACGTACTTGTTGAGGGCTTGCCGTTCGGGCTGCTTGCCCAGCGGATCACCTACGCGCTGGATTCGTTTCCGCTGGTGGCCGTGCCTCTCTTCATCTTCGTCGGCAACCTCATGAACCTCTCCGGCATTACCGATCGCATCTTCCGCTTCGCCTATACGCTCGTCGGGCGGATGCCGGGTGGCCTGGCGCAAGTCAACGTCTTCGGAAGCCTGATCTTTTCCGGGATGTCCGGGGCGGCGCTGGCTGACATCGGAGGCCTGGGGCGCATCGAGATCGACGCCATGAAGAAGCGCGGCTTCGATCCATCCTTCGCCGGCGCGGTAACTGCCGCTTCCGCGACGCTCGGGCCGATTTTCCCGCCTTCCATCCCGCTCATCGTCTACGGCTCGGTCACGAGCGTCTCGATCGTCCAGCTCCTCGTAGCCGGCATCATGCCCGCCGTTCTGTGTACCGCCCTGCTGATGCTCACGGTGCTGATGGTCGCCATCCGACATGGCCATGCGCGCGCGGAGCGCTGGCCGACGGCAGGCGAGCTGGTCGGCACGCTGGTGCCGGCGCTACCGGCCATTCTTGCTCCGGCGCTCATGGTCGGCGGCATGACGGCCGGCGCCTTCACACCGACCGAGGCGGCCGCGATAACGGCCGTCTATGTCATCTTCATCAGCGGCGTCCTGTACCGTGAACTGACGCTGGCGCATCTGTGGCATTCGGCGGTTCTGACGGCCCGCAGCTCCAGCGCGATCCTCATCATCGTCGCCTCGGCCGCGCTTTTCGGCTGGATTCTGGCGGTCGAGCAGGTGCCTCAGACCTTTGCGGCGACGCTGCTCGGCTGGTCGAAGGACCCGCTGATGCTGCTGATCATCGCAAATCTGATCTTCTTCGTCGCCGGCATGTTCCTCGACTCGACAACCGCAACGCTGCTTCTCGTTCCCATCATCGCGCCGCCGCTCGTGATGGCCGGTGTCGACCCGGTTCAACTCGGCATCGTGACGATCTTCAACCTGATGCTCGGACTGCTGACGCCGCCGATGGGTTTGTCGCTGTTCCTCGTGTCGGACATCGCCAAGGTGTCCATCCGGCAGCTCCTGCGAGCGCTTGTGCCCTTTTACGTTCCGCTGGTTTCCACGCTTGTCATCCTCACTTTAGCGAAGGACTTCACGCTGTGGCTGCCCCGCCTGATCGCCCAGTAATCTTTTCTCCAGGAGACACCAATATGCGTATCATCATCGGTTCCGACCATGCTGGCTTTCACCTCAAGGCCACGATCATCGACCACGTCACCTCGCTCGGCCACGAGGTGCATGACGCAGGCTCGTACGATGCGAACCCGGTAGACTTCCCCGACATCGCAAAGACGGTCACTTCCTCGATCATCGCGGGCAAGGCGGATCGCGGGCTAATGGTCTGCGGCACCGGCGTCGGCGCCTCGATCGCGGCCAACAAGGTGAAGGGCATCCGCGCCGCGGTCTGCCATGACGTGCATTCCGCCCATCAGTCGGTGGAGCATGACGACGTCAACGTCATGTGCATCGGCGCCCAGATCGTCGGCGCATGGTTGGCAAGGGATCTCGTTGCAGCCTACCTCGCCGCCGAATTCTCCACCGACGAGGATTTCCGGCGCCGGGTGCGCAAGCTCGCCGAAATGGACGAGCAGCGCTGAGCATCCGCCGGCCGGCTCCGCGCCGTTCGGCGAAACTCGCGCATCTATTCTTCCTTGCTGACCTCGCCATCCACGAGGTGGATGCGACGATCCATGCGGGCAGCCATGCCCAGATCGTGCGTCACCGCGACGACCGTCTTGCCGCGCTCGCGGACAAGTCCGTCGAGAATTGCGAATACCTGCTCCGAACTCCTGCTGTCGAGGCTTCCGGTCGGCTCGTCGGCCAGGATCAGCGGCGGATCGTTGGCAAGCGCCCGTGCGACCGCCACGCGCTGGCGCTGGCCGCCCGAGAGCTGATCCGGCCGCTTGTCGAGATGATCGGCGAGGCCGAGCGAGGACAGCAATTCGGTCGCCCGGGCCCGCATCGCGGCGCGGCCGAGGCGGGCAAGCTTGCGCATCGGGATTTCGACGTTCTCACGCGCGGTAAATTCCGGCAGGAGGAAATGGAACTGGAAGACGAACCCCATTGTGGCGAGGCGGGTCTCCGCCCGCTCCTTCTCACTCATGGGCTCCGTATCGCGTCCGCGGACGCGGAGCATGCCTTGCGTCGGCTGGTCGAGCAGCCCCAGCAGATAGAGCAGCGACGACTTTCCCGATCCCGAGGGGCCGGTAACGGCCACGAACTCGCCCTCGTCGATGATGAGGTCGATGTCCTTCACCAGCGTTACCGGAACCGTCTCATGCAATATACGCGTGAGGCCGCGAGCCTCGATCAGCGGGCTCATGTCGCACCCCTTATGATGTCCACCGGATTGACGCGTGCTGCCCGGCGGGCAGGCAGATAACCGGCGACCGCTGCCGAGGACAGGGCGAAGGCTGTCGCTACGGCATAGTGAAGAATGCTCCACGCGATCGGTAGCCTGGTCATTTCCTGGCCGGTCGCGGCAATTTCGAACCGTACCCGTGAAAGGGCGTAGGTGATCGCAAAACCGAGCGCCCAGCCGAGAAGGGAACCCGCTATGCCGATCGCCAGCCCCTCGATCACGAACAGACGGCGCATGTCGGCTTGCGAAAAGCCCAGCGACTTCATGATGGCGATGTCGCGCGCCTTCTCGTGCGTGATGGTGGAAACGATGTTGAAGATGCCGAAACCCGCTACCAGCATGATCGCGGCGACGACCGTGTACATGATGACGTTGCGTACGACGAGCGCTTCGAGAATGGACTCGTTCGCCTCCTGCCACGCGACCGCCTTGTAGCCGAGTTCGGCCTCCACGCGACGCGCCACGGTGGGCGCGGCGTTCGGGTCGTCGAGCTTGATCCGGATCTCGTTGATTGCATTCGGCCTGTTGGACAGGATCTGGGCGTTCTTCAGCAGCACATAAGCTTCGCCTTCGTCACGCGCCGTGGTGCCGGTATGAAACAGGCCGACGATCTTGAAGTTGCGGGCAAGGCCTTCCGAAGACACGGCGGTAATTGTATAGCCGAGCCCGGCACCCAGCCTCGAGGCCATGGTATCGCCTATCACGACGTTGTTGCCGCCGGCCGCAAGCGCGCCGAAGCTGCCGGACTCGAAATCCTCTACGATGGGCGAGACCTTCACCTCCTTCTCCGGCTCGATCCCGATCACCACGGCGCCGACTTCGCGGCCCGAGTAGCGGATCACGCCCTGAACGTTCAGAACCGCGGCAAGCCTGCCGGGCATCCATTCTTCCAGCCAGGAGACCGCCTTGGTCGGATTGATGATGCCGCGCCGGTCGTCCCGCGGCCTCAGCCCGGATATGGCGACGGCTTCGAAGAGGTCTTCCGCCGGCTGCCGCCGCGCCGAACGCTGCTCATCGGTCACATCGACATGCGGCATCGTGTCGACGAGCTGGCGAACGAAATCGTCCTGCCCGCCCTGCATCAGCGCCGCCATGGCGATCGAGAAGCCGACGCCAACGGCGACACCGACGACCGCGACGAGGGTCTGGCGGCCGCGGCCGGCGACGTGCGTCAAGGCGATATCGAGGATCAGGCGCATGGCGTTCAATTCGTCGTTGTTTCAACCACATCCACCCGAGTCCCCTCGGTTAAGTCGGGGGGCAAGGGCGAGATTATGTGTGCGGTTTCCTCCAGGCCGGAAAGGATCTCTACGCCGTTCGTGCCGCGGATGCCGGTCTTGATTTCGCGCAGTTTCGCCGTCCCGCCTTCAACCACCGCGACTCTAGTCCCGCTGACCGCTGCCGCGGGGATGACCAAGGCGTTGCGCGACACGCGAACCACGATGTTTACGTCTGTGGACATGCCGATTCTGAGCGGCGTGTCCTCCGGCAGCCGAAGGCGAACACGGTAAGTTTTCGTGACGGGATCGCCCTTCGGCGTGATGCTGTCGACAACCGCCTCGAGCGCGCGCTCTGGAAACGCATCCGACCGAAGGTAGGCATTCTGGCCCACTTCGACCCGCGGAATGTCCTCCTCGTTCACCTCCGCCTCCACGATGAGCGGGCGCGGCTCTCCGACCCAGAAGAGAACGGTCCCAGGCTCGGCGACCTCGCCGATCTCTCCATCCTGCCGAAGCACCCGCCCGTCGCTGGGCGCGCGCAGCACATAGGCCGCAAGCCGCGCCTCCTGCCCCGCGATCAATGCCTCCAATTGAGCGACGTCGGTGCGGGCCCGGTCTACAGTCTGCTCGCTTATCGTGTTTCGTTCGGCCAAGGCGAGCTTGCGGCGGTATTCTTCCTGCGCAAGCGACAGGCGAGCCTGCAGCTCGCTCAGAATCGCCCGCGCCTCCGTATCGTCCAGGCGCGCGAGCACGGCACCCTTTTCCACTCGGTCGCCTTCGCAGTTGCACTGCTCGACGATCCGCTCGCGCACTGTCGAAGTGACCTTTGCCCAAACGCGCGGCTCCACGACGCCGCTGGCATAAACGATCTCCGCCGCATCACCGCGCTTCGGCGTCACGACCGAAACGGGCACCGCTCGGGTCGCATACCAGAAGGCAACCGCACCGACTGCGGCGGCTATCGAAATACCCGCCGCGTAGCGCCTCATCTGCCGCATAAGCCGCACGAACCACTCCTGAAACTCACTCGCATAGACTGTCAGGATAGCATTAGACCGACCGTCGGTCTATAATCGCACACAGGACTTCGCGCATCCTGCCAACACGTGTAGAACGTTCTTCTCCGGTTCAGGACAAGTCTATGCCACGAATCAAGAAATCGCCTGACGTCAGAACGAATGAGATCATCGGTTGCGCTGAACGCCTGTTCTTCGAGCAGGGATACGAAAACACAACCGTTAACGACGTGATCCGGGAAGCGAATGTTTCCAAAGGGGCGTTCTATCACTACTTCGTTTCGAAGGAGGCACTGCTGGAGGCGGTCGCCGCGCGCATGGCACGCCAAAGCCTGAAGGAACTGCAAACGGTATTCGAGGATCCCTCCCTCGACGCCGTCGGCCAGCTGAATGCCCTTTTCGCGGGCTCGCGGCGCCTGAAAGTGGACATGGCGCCGCAATTGAAGAATACATTCAACGCACTTTTCAAGCCGGAGAACATCGTTCTCTATCATCGCATCGACGTAGCGGTCAGCGCTGTGACACTCCCCTTTCTAACCGAACTTCTGAGGCGCGGTCACAAGGAGGGGAGCCTCGACGCACCCGATCCTGAAGCCCTCGCGCCGATGCTGTTGTATTTGCGGCTTGGCGTCGCCAAAACGATGCATCAGGCCCTGCAGCAGACCGAAGCCGGCGACCTGGACGGCGCGGCGCGGACGCTGGATGGCTGGATGCGCACCTACGGGATGGCTGTCGAACGGCTGCTGAAGATCCCCGAAGGGACGATCGAAGTAACGGAACCGGGCTTTTCGCGCGCATTTCTGGAAGCTTCCGTCTAGCTCCTTGAAGCCGATACTTCCGGACGGAAAACCGCTGCGCACTTTTCCTGGAAGTGCTCCGGATATCCCCGATATTCACCGGCGATAGCCCTGATGGGTCAGTGGAGCCGAAGCATTATGCGTGCTAGTCCTTCGTCAGCCGTCTCGGACGGGGGAAGACGGTCAGAGGCCTGGCGCTTCAGCGACTGGCCTCGCCGGGGGCTGGGGCACAGCACGCCGGCAATCCGGATGGGTTCGAAGCTCGACGTCCTGGCGGAATCAGGGCTTACCCGAGCGGAAGGCCCTGACCGCTATCGGCCAGGGCCCCATTCATTTCCCACCAGCTCAATAAGAGAGCACGGACACGGCAATACGGTCTCCAGCACAGCCCATTACAAGCCATAGCGATGCAAGAAGATGTGTCGGTGCAAGTGGGATATTACACAAACGTATTACTATAACCAGTAACAAATTGGGGGTATTCGCATTAAATCGGCTCGTGAATACCATCTGCTCCGAGTCGAACCGGAGTTACCCTCCCCGGACGGATGAGCGCCAAATGAGGTCAGGCCGGAAGCGAACCGATTGGTCGACCGGCTCCTGCCTCTCGTTGACGAGCCAAGCAACCGCCTCCTGGGCTATCCTGTCCACGGGTTGCGCGAAAGTGGTCAGGTCATAGGAGGACCAGGCGGCCTGTTCAATGTCGTCGAAACCCGCGACACAGAGCTGATCGGGGATAGAGACACGGAACTGGTGGCGCGCGGCATCCATGAAGCCGCATGCAAGGAGATCCGTGGCACAGAAGACCGCATCGGGACGCTCGCCGAGTGTCAGCAGCCGCTGCGCCAGAACGCGGCCGCTTTCGTAATTTGTCGGCCCGTGACGCTCGACCAGAACCGGGAGGCCCGCTGCTTTTGCCGCCGCCACGAAGCCGTGTTCGCGCGCCATCAGGCTCGGGGTGCCGGCTTGCGAATTCGCGAAGGCAAGACGCCGGCAACCGGCGCGCACGAAAGCGGTGACGACCCGCCCCGCCGCCTCCGCGTCATCGAGATTGATACGAAGAGGGCCCTGCTGGTCGTCGTCGCGGTTGATGAGGACGAGGCGCTGGCCGTTCTTGAGGCAGAGCTGGGTAATCGACCGGTCGGGCATTCCGGACAGGATGATCGATGCATCTGCACGGTACCGGATTGCCTGCCGCAACGCGAGATCCACACTGCCGTCCGAGCGGTCCGTGTTGATCAGCATGGCGACCTTGCCGGCGTTCTGCAATTGCTGCGTCATCGCCCGGATCAGGTTGGCGCGGTAGGGCGTGCTCATCTCGGATACGATAAGGCAGACGATGCCACTCTCGTTGCGCATCAGTCCGCGCGCGAGATGGTTGACGTGGTAGCCGAGCGCTTCCGCCGCCTCCACAACCCTTCGCCGGGTTTCGGGCGAGACGCTGGCGCCGGGTGTAAAGGTACGGGAGACGGCTGAGCGTGAGACGCCCGCCCGCTCTGCGACTTCCTGGGCGCTGACAAACGGCTTCGGCGGCATTCACGACCTCTCCTCGCTCCTGCACGCAGAATTGCACTATTTTGCAATTGCGTGCAACGCCGTCATATTGCGCAATATCGAACAAATTTATTGACACTCCCTGTATCCTCGTGCAGCATTTGCACGCGCTTGCAAAAGGCGTCCGGCACGGAGGCGCCGGCACAATCTGGGAGGAAACCGATGGGTTTGGTTAAACTGGCCGCGGCAGCGCTCGCCGCGGGTGCGACGTTCTTTGCCTTTTCCGCGCAGGCCGACGGAAATCTCAATCTGATCTGTTCGGCCGACGTGGTGATCTGCGAGCAGATGAAGGGCGCCTTCGAAAAGAAGACCGGCATCTCCGTCAACATGGTTCGCCTGTCTTCCGGCGAAACCTACGCGAAGATCCGGGCCGAGGCGCGCAACCCCAAGACGGACATCTGGTGGGCGGGCACCGGCGACCCGCATCTGCAGGCCGCCTCCGAAGGACTGACGCTCGAATACAAGTCGCCGATGCTTGGCGAATTGCACGAATGGGCCGTCAAGCAGGCCGAGAGTGCCGGCTACCGCACGGTCGGCGTCTATGCCGGCGCGCTCGGCTGGGGCTACAACACAGAGATCTTCAAGCAGAAGAACCTGAAGGAGCCGAAGTGCTGGGCGGACCTGCTCGATCCGTCCTTCAAGGGTGAAGTCCAGATTGCCAACCCCAATTCTTCCGGCACCGCCTATACCGCGCTCGCAACGCTCGTTCAGATCATGGGCGAGGACGAGGCTTTCGACTATCTGAAGAAGCTGAACGCAAACGTGTCGCAATACACGAAGTCCGGGTCCGCACCGGTGAAGGCCGCGGCGCGGGGGGAAACCGCAATCGGCATCGTGTTCATGCACGATGCGGTGGCGCAGACGGTGGAAGGCTTCCCTGTGAAGTCCGTGGCGCCCTGCGAAGGCACCGGCTACGAAATCGGCTCGATGTCGATCATCAAGGGTGCAAAGAACCTCGAGAGCGCCAAAAAGTGGTATGACTGGGCGCTCTCCGCCGACGTGCAGTCCAGTATGAAGGAGGCGAAATCGTTCCAGCTTCCTTCCAACAAGACGGCCAAGGTGCCGGAAGAGGCGCCGAAGTTCGAGGACATCAAGCTGATCGATTACGACTTCAAGACCTACGGCGATCCGGCCAAACGCAAAGAGCTCCTGGAGCGCTGGGACCGGGAGATCGGCGCAGCCGCGAACTGATCGCGCAACGCGCCTTTCAAACGGAGTCGAGCCGTCGGGAAACCGTCGGCTCGACTCCGGCAATCTCGGCCAGATGAGCTGTTCCGCTCGCATCGCGTTCTTTTCTAGCGGCAGCGATCTCGCTTGTATTCGGAACAACTCATCGTGACACGGCGGCACGGACAGCCCATCCATGAAAACCCACAACCGCAGACTGGATATCGCGCTGGCTCTCGGGCTTGCCGCCTTCGTCCTCCTTCCCTGGTACAGGATCGACGGCGGTTTCTTCGGCTTCGGCTGGCTTTCCGCCTTTCCGGAAGAACCGGCCGCAGCGCCGGGTCTCCTTCAGATCGCTTCCTTCGGTAAATGGTGGCTGATACTTCCGGCGCTGGCCATGATGGTCGCCGCCGCTGCTCGCCTCATCCACGATCCCGCGCGGCGAGGAAGCTTCCTTGCCTGGACGGGCGCAGGCGGCATCGCCGTTCTGGCCCTTCAGGGCCTCGCCATCGGCTTTTCCGGCTGGAACTGGACGATTAGCGAAGCGCTGTTCGGCGCGCTTGCGGACGGCCAGCCCTCAATGGGCGCGGGAGCGGTGCTCGCGGCGCTCGTCTTCGTCCTCCTTTTCGCCTTCGGGCTGGCCGAACGCGGCGTGATGAAGGGCGACGCCTTCGTCGTCTCGGCCATCTCGATGCTTGTCTTTCTCGTCGCCGTCTTCGTCTTCTATCCTGTCGGGAGCATGCTGGTCGGCGCCTTCCAGGATTTCGACGGCTCCTTCAATCCGGAAGGCTTCACCCGCAATATAATGGATCCGTCGATCTGGAGTCTCGACTGTGTCGTCGGCGGCGGGCGCTGCGGGATCGCCTGGCGGACTTTCTGGCTGGCGGTGATGACCGCGGGCGGCTCGACCATCCTCGGCCTTGCCTTCGCCCTCGTCGCGACCCGTACCGGCTTCCGTTACAAACGGAGCCTCCGGCTGTTGACGGTGCTGCCGATCATCACGCCGCCCTTCGTGGTCGGCCTCGCGCTCACCCTGCTCTTCGGTCGTTCCGGCGTCATCACCGAAGCCCTGTCCACGCTGATCGGCGTCGAGCCCGGCCGCTGGCTCTATGGCCTCACCGGCATCTGGATTGCGCAGGTCCTGTCCTTTACGCCCATCTCCTTCCTTGTGCTGATCGGAGTCGTCGAAGGCGTCAGCCCGTCAATGGAGGAGGCGTCGCAGACGCTGAGGGCGGACCGCTGGCGCACTTTCTGGCGCATCTCGCTGCCGCTGATGAAGCCGGGGCTTGCCAATGCATTCCTCATCGGCTTCATCGAAAGCATGGCCGATTTCGGAAATCCGCTGGTGCTGGGCGGCAGCCATGGCGTTCTTTCGACGGAAATTTTCTTCGCCGTCGTCGGCTCGCAGAACGATCCCTCCCGCGCCGCCGTGCTCGCCATCATTCTCCTGTGTTTCACGCTGACGGCCTTTTTGGCGCAGCGCTTCTGGCTTTCGGGAAAGAGCTTCGCGACGGTTACCGGAAAGGGCGACAGCGGCAGCCACGCCGCCCTGCCGCGCACGGTTTCAATCGCGGTCCATGCCCTGGTCATCCCCTGGGCGCTCTTCACGCTCGTCGTTTACGGCATGATCCTCGTCGGCGGCTTCGTGAAGACCTGGGGGCTGGACAACTCGCTGACGCTCACCCACTACGTAAAGGCATTCTCCGTCGAGTTCCGCGACGGCGGCATCGCCTGGACGGGCGTTGCCTGGAACTCCTTCTGGACGACGATGGAGATTGCCCTGATATCGGCACCGCTCACGGCAGCCGTCGGGCTCCTGACCGCCTATCTGATCGTGCGCCAGAGGTTCGCCGGCCGCGAACTCTTCGAGTTCGCCCTGATGATGAGCTTCGCCATTCCGGGGACGGTCATCGGCATCAGCTACATCATGGCCTTCAACCTGCCGCCGCTCGAAATGACCGGCAGCGCTCTGATCCTCGTTGCCTGTTTCGTCTTCCGCAACATGCCCGTCGGCGTGCGCGGCGGGGTGGCGGCGATGAGCCAGCTCGACCGAAGCCTCGACGAGGCATCTCTGACGCTCCGGGCCGATAGCTTCCGCACCATCCGCAAGATCATTCTGCCGCTTTTGCGGCCGGCGATCACGGCCGCCCTCGTCTATTCCTTCGTGCGCGCGATCACTTCGATCAGCGCCGTCATCTTCCTGGTCAGCGCCGAGTACAACATGGCGACGGCCTATATCGTCGGGCTGGTCGAAAACGGCGAATACGGCGTGGCGATCGCCTATTCCTCCATGCTGATCGTGGTGATGATATCGGTCATCGCCGGCTTCCAGCTTGTCGTCGGCGAACGCAGGCTTCGGCGCGAAAACCGCGTCCAGGCCGTTGCCCGCGCGCCCGCTCCCCTTCCCCAGGAGAAAACCGCATGACCGTCGTGGCTCCCGGTTCCGTCGTCTTCCGGAACATATGCAAGAAGTTCGGTGCCTTCACCGCCATTCCCGACCTGTCGCTGACCATCGAACCAGGCACGCTCGTCACCTTGCTCGGACCCTCCGGCTGCGGCAAGACGACGACGCTTCGGATGCTGGCCGGCCTCGAACATCCGACATCCGGCCGCATCCTGATCGGCGGCAAGGACGTGACGATGCTGCCCGCAAATGAGCGCGACGTCTCGATGGTCTTCCAGTCCTATGCTCTCTTCCCACACATGAACGCCCTCGACAACGTGGCCTACGGCCTGGAGTCGTCAGGCATGAAGCGCAAGGAAGCGCGCGAAAGAGCCGAGGAAGGACTGGCCCTGGTCGGCCTGCCCGGCATGGGCCAGCGCCTGCCGGCCGAGCTCTCCGGCGGGCAGCAGCAGCGCGTCGCGGTCGCCCGTGCACTGGTGCTGGAGCCCCAGGTTCTTCTCCTCGACGAGCCGCTGTCAAATCTCGATGCAAGGCTGAGGCGCCGCGTCCGGACCGAAATCCGTGAACTGCAGCAGCGGCTCGGTTTCACCGCGGTCTATGTCACGCACGATCAGGACGAAGCCCTTGCCGTCTCCGACCGCATCATCGTGATGAAGGACGGGAGCATAGCCCAGGAGGGTCCCCCGCGCGAACTCTACGAAACGCCGGCCTCCGCCTTCATCGCCGACTTCATGGGCGAAGCCAATGTCGTTGCCTGCGACGTGATCGACGTCGACGGTCACGAGGCCACGATCCGTGTGGAACGGCTGACGCATCGCGTGAGGGGCCGCGGAATGCGCCCCGGACCGGCGAAGCTTGCGGTGCGCCCGAACGCGATCACGCTGAAGCCGTCCGCAGCCGGCAGTTTTTCAGGCGAGATCACCCATACGGCCTATCTCGGCGATCACGTGGAGTACGAGGTCAAGACGGCAGCCGGGACGCTCTTCGTGGTCGACCCGGCGGTGGAGCGGGCACTTGCGCCCCAAACGAATGTGGCAATCGCCTTCAAGGAGCGCGGCATTGCCCTCATCAACGGTTAGCCCCGGCAATTTGCAACCAAGGATTCCCTAATGACATCTCACGTCGTCCCCGGGCTCGAAGCCCGCCTGGCATTGGCCGAAACCATCGGGCGCGAGGCGGGCGCAATGGCGCTCGATTTTTTCGCGCGCCGCGAAACGCTGATCATCGAAACGAAGCGCGACCCGCAGGACCTGGTTTCCATTGCCGATCGCGAAGTCGAAAATCTCATCCGCGATCGGATCGCGGAAGCGTACCCGGACGACGGCGTGCTCGGCGAGGAATATGGTCTCGTTCCCGGCCGCTCAGGCTTCACATGGGCGGTCGATCCGATCGATGGCACGAGCCCTTTCGTCAACGGCATGCCCAACTGGTGCGTCTCCATCGCCCTCGTTCATGCCGGCATACCGGTGGTGGGGGTCATCGCCGCACCATGCCACGGTGAACTCTACGCGGCGGCACTCGGCCTCGGCGCGCGTCTCAACGGCAAGGCGCTCACGCTCGATGGTTCGCGCACCATCCGCAACCACGTGACCGGGCTCGGCGCCAACAACTATGTCAAGCCGGCCTTCGTCGGACAGATGGTGGAAAACCTGCTGGAGGCCGGCGGCACCTTCATGCGCAACGGTTCCGGCGCACTCATGCTTGCCTATGTCGCCGCCGGCCGCCTAGTGGGCTATTACGAGCCCTATATGCACGCTTGGGATTGTCTCGCCGGCTACTGTCTCGTCCAGGAAGCGGGCGGCTGGCACCTGCCCTTCCCCACTGAGGGAGAGAGTTTGACGCGCGGCTCGATCGTCCTTGCCGCCGCGCCCGGCGCAGTCGACGACCTGAGGAAGCTTGCGGGCGTCTGACACTCGCGCCCATGCTGAATTGGGATTGCTTCCTGAACGGCACGGCTGCAACTTTGAGCTCGCCACGTTCCTGAACAGCCAAGGCATGCTCCTTGACCCGGGATTCGGCGTCCCCTATTTCAGCTCCATGGATATGACTGACCAGCTGCGGGCGCATTCGAAGTTAAATTCGACAAGGCTGGCGCTTCAGAGATTGGAACGCGGGCGGGACCCGTGGGCGTTGCGCTGGCAGGCGCTGCTTGCCATCATCGACCTCAGCATCCTCGCCTTTTTCATCCTCGGCCCCTATCTGAGAGCGGGTCCGTCCTATCTCATCATCGACTACATCATCGCCGCATGGATCGGTTGCGAGCTCATCGCGAGAGCGTTGGCCGCGCCTTCGATCGAGCGTTTCCTCCGGCGGCCGATGACCTGGATCGATGTGGTCATTCTCGGCACGCTTCTCTTCCCCGACCTGCTGTTCAACTTCGCCTTCCTCAGGGTGATGCGCATCTGGGCGATCGGCAAGAGTCCGCTCCTGCTCGAAGGTCTTCGCCGCGCCGGATGGTCGCATCTGCAGGATGTCTTCCGTGCCTGCCTGAACTTTCTCGTGTTCCTCTTCGTCGTCACCGGCTTCGTTTACACGACGTTCTTCTATCACCGGGAAGGCGGCGAAGGTTTCGTCGATGCACTCTATTTCACGGTGGCTACGATCACCACGACGGGCTTCGGGGACATCACCCTGCCGGGCACGCTCGGCAAGCTCACCTCGGTCATCACGATGATCGTCGGCATATCGCTGTTCGTAAGGCTCGCCCAGGCCGTTGTCAGGCCCTACAAGGTCAGTTTCCCCTGCCCTCAATGCGGCTTGCAGAGGCACGACACCGACGCCGTCCACTGCAAGGCCTGCGGTCATCTGCTCAACATACCCGATGAGGGTGACTGAGATGTACGAGACGTGAGGCTTTCAGTGTTTCAATGAAGAAGTGAAACGCCTCTAAATATTACACATCTCCGCCCGAAACCGCTGCACCTAACCCTTCGTCTTGGCTGTCGCGACCGGCTCCGTGGTCAGGTGAAAATCAACCATCTCCTTTTCAGTCAGGTAATAGAGCCGGTCCGGCGGTGTTTCGAGAGCGTTGATCCAGAGGCCGGGGCCTACTCCCATCGTATCGAGATGGCGGGCGACTCTGGCCGTGGTGGATTGTGCGAAAGACATGGCTTGGGCCGGTGTCGGCCGTTCCCCGCCGCCGCTGAAAACCTGATGCACGCCGATCAGTGCGTCCTTTTCCGCCACACGCGCGACACCCCCGGCAAAAACGATCGGGCAGGATGACGCGCAGAGCGCCTTCGATGCCACCTTGGTATCGAGCTTCTTCTCGCGGATCAGGTTCGACATCGCGAGCGCATCGTCCACCGAACCACCGGGCGAGTTGAGGGCCACGGTCCTTACATATTCGCCGCGCGCTTCGATCTCCTCGGCGAAGCGCGAACCGGCGCCGAGGTCGATCGTGCCCTCGGCGAGCAGGACACCGCCGGATCGGAGATCGAACCTCATCGGCTGGCGCAGCACTTCGTCGGAGCTTCCCGGTTGGACTGGCGGGCCGTTGGGCGCAGCCTCGGTCAATGCCGGAGGCAGGACCGGCCGATCCTCGAGCATCGGATCGAAACCGGGCAGTCCGGCATTCCTTGCGGAGATTTCGCGCAAGTCGATCAGCAGGAAGACCCCCGCGGCCGCCAGCATCGCGAAGAAGGCGCCGCGCATCAGCACACCGTCGTCGATCCGGACCAGCGCCTTGATCGCTTCATCGATCCTCATGCGACCGATCCTTTGCACGCGTCCTCGGGTCGAGGCTGGTGATGTTGTTCGGCTCCTCCGCTTCCGCCTGAGCGACTATATCGCCGAGTTGCCCGCCATTCGCCGTCACGGCGCGCTGCACTTCCAAGGCCTGCAGGAGCTCGGCCGCCGTGATGCGCTCGGCAAAGGGCAGTTTCTCCTCCTGCTTGCGGATGGCGCTGTGAACCGCGGCCAGAATGAAGACCAGCACCCCCGGCAGCAGGTCGATGGAAATGGCGCCCGCCCAGGCGGGAATGAAATCGGTCGCATAGCGCAGCACCGCCTCAGCGGATGAAAGCGGAACGAAACGCCGCTCCGCCACCGGCGCACGCGCCAATATTTCGTCAGCCGCTTCGGAGAGAACCTTGGATTGCGCTGCCACCGAGGCTCGTACAGTCTCCATCACCCGGTCCTGACGATTGACGAGATCGGCATCGCCGCCGTCGGCCACGGGTGCGATGAAGCCGAGCGACAGGTCGTCTGCGGCACGGCGGATCGAAGGCGCGATCGAAGTCTGTCCGAGCGACGTTATGACGCCTGTGAGCGCCACCACTTCCGAGGAGAACTGATCGGCACGCGGTGCGACCGCACCCGGCGCGGAAACCAGCGTCCGCATCGTCTCGAGCCGCTTCTGTCCCTGGTTGAAGAGTATCGTCACCTGTTCGCGGGAGGCGTTGATACCGTTTTCAAGATCCTTCATCTGCGCCGACATTTGCGACAGAAGCTGCACCACGCTTCCGGACCCCGTCGTGCCGGTGAGCGCTCCCGATTGCCGCTCCGAAGCGGCAAGCTGGGCGAAGCGTTCGGATGCGCGCTGGATATCGGGCAGCAGGCTCTGGGCCGCAAGCGCGTTCTGATGCGCCTGGTCCAGGTCGGCGGTATAATCCTCCACCGTTTCCGCAAGATGCTGTTCGAGCGCGGCGGAACCTGCCAGCGCCGCCGCATTGAGCCAGCTCGACATGGCGATGATCATCGCCGCACCCAGAGCCATCACGCCCAGCATGGCGGCTCGGCCCGTATGGTTGGTCACATGCGGATAGAAGCGGGCCATATAGGACCAGAAGGCGTAGATGCCGACGGAAACCGAGGCCGAGTAGATGATCGCCGCGAAGAAGACCGACGTCGGGGAGCCGTCGAGAATGCTGCGGACGCCGAGATAGGTATAGACGCCCGAGGCAAGCGCCAGCACCGCAAGTGCAAAACGCGTCATGGTTTCCACGGCCGCAACACCGTCATGCAAACGTTGGGATGCGCCGAGGGCCATGAGCACCATCTCCTCAGAGGAATGTATTCCTTAACAGAGAATGAAGAAACGGGCGGAATAAAGGCTGCCCGCAGGGCGAAGAGCCGGGATGCCGGAAAGAACCTCCCCGGAAACCGGAGCCGTCATCGAACGAGGTAGCTCTCGACTGCGCCTATGCCTCGCAGCTCCAGGGCGCAACGGCGCTCGAGCGTCCATTGACTGCGCAGCGCGCGCTTCGTCGCCTCGGAGATCTGTATGCAATCGGCCACCCCCTGGGATTCGAGCCGGCTCGCTATGTTCACCGTCTCTCCCCAAACATCGTAGACGAACCGGAGCCGCCCGATCAGTCCGGCGACGACGGGCCCCGTATGGATTCCGATCCGAACCCGAAAACGGTCGGGCCCGGCTTCCGTGTCCTGCAAGGATCGAAGCATGGACTTTCCGAGGGCCACGACCCGGTCGGCATGATCCGGCGCAGGCTCCGGAATCCCGCAGGCGGCCATATAGGCGTCTCCTATGGTCTTGATCTTCTCGACACGGTGCTGCTCCGTAAGCAGATCGAACCTCCTGAACATTCCGTCCAGGCGCCTGACCAGATCGGAAGCAGTCGATCTTGCTGCAATGGGCGAAAAGCCGACGATGTCGGCAAATAGAATGGAGACCTCTTCGAAGCGGTCGGCGATGATCTCTTCGCCATCCTGCAGCCGCGCAACGATCTGGTCGGGCAGGATCGCGCGAATGAGGGAATCCGCCCGCAGCTTTTCCGCTTTTATCTCCTGGAGGTAGCGATGCTCCCGGTCGAGCCAGCGCTTCTTCTCGAGCGTGGAGTTGATCCGCGCGCGCAGAAGTATCGGATTGAAAGGCTTCGTCAGATAATCGTCGGCGCCGGCCTCGATGCAGCGGGCTACCGCCGTGACATCACTCAAGCCCGAGATCATGATGACCGGTACGTGCTTCCATCGCTCCTCGGACTTCAATCGCGACAGCATCTCGATGCCGTTCATGTCCGGCATCAGAATGTCGAGCAGGATGAGGTCGAACTCGACCTCGGCCAATTTCGCCAGCGCGGACAGTCCGGATTCGGCGGTGACCACGCGGTGACCTTCGCGCCGCAGCCGCCGGGACAGGAGATCACGATTGCTGGCCACGTCGTCGACGACGAGGATCCTGCCCCCCTGCTCCGGCCATGCAATCTCTTGCGCCTTGAACAGAAGTCGCTCGAGCCCTGCCGCGTCGATTTCGGCGCGTTCCCCCGGTTGAAGCATCTCGACCGTTTCCCCGCGCGAAAGGCTGGCGATAGCGTCGACCTGCCTCAGGAGCTCTGCCGCCGCCGACAGTATCACATGGAGGTCTTCCTTCAGCGCATGCTCCGGCGCATCGCCTGCCTCTTCGAGGATCATTTCGGAATAGCCTATGATGGCGTTGAGCGGCGTGCGCAGGTCGTGGCGGAGCCGTGCCTCCGCCTCCGCTTCTCCTTCCTCCAGAGCGCAGGCCGTGCCCTCGAGAAGGCGATCTATAAAGCCGTTCAGTTGCCTTGCTGCAGCACCGATCCGGTCGAGATCGCTGTTAATGTGGATCAAACCGAGATCCCGCGCCTGCTCGATCAGCAGTTCCTGGAAGCCCAGGATTGCCCGCGCCGGGCCGGCCAATCGCTGGGCCACGTGAGCGGCGATCGCCTGGTGCTGGAAGTCGTTGCCGGTGGTCATTTTCCCACCTATACCGCGAGCAGCCGCTCGATCTTGCGAACGAGTTGGGGCAAGTCGACCGGCTTGCTGTCGTAATCGTCGCATCCGGCTTCAAGCGCCATCTCCCGGTCGCTCGCCATTGCATGCGCCGTCAGGGCGATGACCGGTATTCCGGATGTCAGCGGATTGGCCTTGATCCGTCGTGTCGCTTCCCAGCCATCCATCACCGGCAGGCTCATATCCATGAGGATCAGGTCCGGCTTTTCGGATGCGGCAAGTTCGACGCCGGCCTTTCCGTTTTCAGCAATCAGCACGTCGAAGCCCCGGCGAGACAACCGCCGGGAAAGCATGTCGCGGTTCATTTCATTGTCTTCCACCAGAAGGATTCTCGTCATTTGCGGCTCTCCTCCTGCATATGTTCAGCCGTCCGCGAGGGCTTTGCCGACCGAAGCGCCCGTTCCGATCTGACGTTCGAGGGCGGCGACCAGCTGGGAGCGGCTGTTTGCGCCTTTGTTCACGACAGCGACGGCGCGGTCGCGCAACCATTTCAGCTCGTTTGCGGAGAGGTCCTTCGACGTGACCACCACCACCGGAATGTTCTGCAGCTCCGGAATCCTCTGCATTTCGCTGAGCGTCTGGAACCCATCCATTTCCGGCATCAGAAGGTCGAGCAGGACGAGACGCGGCAGAATCCGCTTCATCATTTCCAGTCCGCGGATGCCGTCGCCCGCTTCGTGTACGGTCCACTTTCTCTTGACCAGAATGCGCCTGAGAAACTCGCGGGAGGCCTGGTCGTCGTCGACGACCAGAACGTCGTGCTTGCCGCTCCCGAATGTCTCGATCGTCCGGACCAGCTTGTCGGTATCGATCGGCTTCGTCAGATATTCGACCGCGCCGAGCGAAAGACCCAGCTCGCGGTCCGCCAGGATCGTCGCCAGGATCACCGGGATCGTGCATAATTCGGGATCGTTCTTCAGAGCGCGCAGGACCGACCAGCCGTCCTGATGCGGCATGATGATATCGAGGATGATCGCGTCTGGCCGATGCTTGCGTGCGGCAGCCAATCCTTCCTGTCCGTTCGATGCCTCGATGGAGGCAAGGCCCGCTTCCGCCAGTGCCTTTGCGATAAGACTGCGGGCAGCGGGCTCGTCGTCGATGATGAGTGCGGTGCGGCCCGACCCGACCTGTGGTACGGGTGCGGCCGAAGGTCCGTCGGCCTCTCTCTCGCACTGCGCCGGCACCTCCATGGTGAACATGGAACCCTTGCCGAATTCGCTTTCGACGGTAACGACGCCGCCGATCATGCGGCAGAAGCTGCGCGTGATGCTCAAGCCCAGGCCCGTGCCGCCGTAGTTTCGGGTGGTGGAGGCATCGGCCTGGGTGAAGGCATTGAAAAGCCGTTCCTGCTGCTCCGGTGACATGCCGATGCCGGTGTCGGAGACCTGGAACACAAGCCAGTCGCGGTCCGATCTTTGCTCCCGCCGGACCCTCAGGGTCACTCGCCCGCCATTCGTGAACTTGGCCGCATTGCTGAGCAGGTTGAAAAGGTTCTGGCGCAGCTTGGTCTGGTCGGAATGCATCTCGCCGAGATCGGCTTCGAAGTCGTGCGTGAACTCGTTTCCGTTTCTGGCCATCAACGGCGCGACCGTCGCCGCAACGTCACGGAGCAGGTCGGCAACGCTGAAGGTCTCGAGGAAAACCTCCATCTTGTTCGCCTCGATCTTCGACAGGTCGAGAATGTCGTTGATGAGCGAAAGAAGATGGCGACCCGCGGACGCTATCTTGTCGAGGTCCGGAACGAGCTCCTCATCCTCGTGATCGCGTGCCTCCTCTATCAGCATCTCGCTGTAGCCGATGATCGCATTGAGGGGCGTGCGCAACTCGTGGCTCATGGAGGCGAGGAACTGGCTCTTGGCCTCGTTTGCCGACTCGGCGTGGCTCTTCGCGCGCTCGAGTTCGACCTGCCGCTGCTTGAGCTCGGTGATGTCGGTGTAGACGGCGACCGTTCCGCCGTCCGGAATCTTGCGTTTGCTGATGCGGACCCACTTGTCGCCGAACCGCTTCTCGTCGACGAGGCCGGCAGGGTCCCGATGCAGCCTTACGCGCTCGTCGACCCACTCCTGCGGCGACTTGCCTTCGAGATCCACCTGGCCGATCTCGAGGTTCTGCTCCACGATTTCGCGGAAGCTCCTGCCGCGGAGTGTGTTCGGCTTGTGGCTCGGGAAGATTTCGCAATATTTGCTGTTGGCGACCAGTATCCTGTCTTCGGAGTCATAGAGGACGAAGCCATCCGAAATCACCTCGAGCGCGGCTGCGATCGTCCGCCGCTGCCGCTCCGCTTCGTCTTCGAGTTTTTTCTTTTCGATGGCGCTTTCCCGGAAGAGCGAAAGCGTCCTTGCCATCGCTCCCAGTTCGTCGCCGCCCTCTTCGGGGATATCGACGTCGTAACGTCCCTCCGTCAGGTCACCGATGACGCGATTGAGGCGCCGCAGCGGGCCGACGATAGAGCGCAGGACGAGGAGCGTCAGCAGCGAACCGATCAACACCACGCCGCCCACCAGGATGGCCGCGGTTGTGGCTGTTTTCTCGGTTTGCACGACGACCTCGTTGCGGGCAGCTTCCGCCTCGGCCTTTACCTGTTCCACGAGCCTGTTGAGATCCGCATCGACCTTGCCGCTGTGGGTGCGCGCCTTTGCCAGCAAGGCGTTGCCGACGATGCGGTTGTCCTGGGTGTAACTGTCGGCTGCCTGCAGAGCCGTTTCGACATAGGCGTCGACTTCCGTACGAATTGCCTCCACCGCCTCGGGCGCGTGCTTTGCAAGGCCCGCCAACTGTTCCTGCAACCGTTCGCGGGCCTCGTCGGCGTTGCGCTGGGAGTTCATCAGCAGACTGACGGAGAGATCGGTCAGCCAATATCTGAGATCGCCGAATGCCACATGGGCCGATGCGGCCGATGCCGCCCGATCGAAGAGCTCCCTGGTTTCGGCCATGCGCTCGGCACTGCGATAAAGCGCCTGCGTGAGAAACAGGGATGAAAGGACAAGGCTGATCAGGCCGGCCGCGGTGAGCGCGGCCACGCGGGCAGAGATCGGCAGATCGGTGATCCGGCTGTCGAGCCTTTTCGCGGGCCGGGCGGCCTGTGTCGACCCGAGCTCATGCCCAAGCGCGCTCATTTGAACAAGACGATGCTGATGGCACCGCCCAGATCGCCGGCCTTGCCGCCTTCCTTCGGATAGCCGGTGACGTCGATTTCACCCTTCGGCGAACCGTGACAGGAAAGACAGGACTCCGTGTAATATTCCGGCAGCAGCATCCGGAACGCCGGGCGGCCGTTCACCTGCGTCACTTCCGTATAGAGTTCACCCTTCGGCCTCTGCGGATCCGAGAAGACCTCGTTGATGACCCGGGCCTCCCAGGCATCGGGAAGCGACTTGCGGTTGCGCACCAGAACCTCCGGCGCCGTCACTCGGACCAGCGCCTCATTGCCCGCCTTGACGGCAAATTTCTCGTTCATCAGACGCGCGAAAATGGCCGGGACGAAACCCTTGAACCCGATCCCGGGGCGGTTTATGTCGTCCTGCTCTTCATTCACGACTTCCCGCATCGCCTCGACCTGCGCCTGGAGAAGCTTGCGGTCGCGATCGCCGAGATCATCCGAGATCAACGGATGGCCGGTGCGCTCGCCATAAAGGGCGATCGCTTCGGCCGTGAACCGCTCGCCGTCGAGTTTCTTGTCTCCGATTGCCGGGTCATTGATGAGCGACTGGTAATTCGAAAGGACGTTTCGGGCGGCTCGCAATAATTCGGCAAGCCGCGTCCCGGTCGCGACGTCATCGGCCTCCTCGGCAGCAAGCGAAGGTGCGAAGAGCGCGCAACCGCACAATAGCGTGACGATGCAGTTTCGCGCCAGGGCTGCAAGAGCTTCCATTTTCTTACCCCCCAGGAGGAAGCGCAAGCCGAGAGGATACCACAGGAGGGCGCGTGGAAGGAGTCACCAGTAGTCGTCGCTCTCGCGCTTTCGCGCTCAAGCCTTCATCCGACCCACGTGAATCACTGCATATCGATGCGGGCAGCCGCATAAGCGGACAGGTCGAGGCTGTCGCTTTGGTGCGCTTTCGCCTTCGGTTCCTCCGCGCCATTGCGCAACCAGCTCTCGTCGAGAAGCGTAAGGCTAAGCGCGCCGGCCTCGGGAAGCATCACCCGTTGCAGATCGGGTGTAAGATTGGCAAGCAACAAGGTGGTCGTTCCATTCAACACCGCACCAAGGCCAGCAACGCATTCGGGCGCGGATGTTTCGACCGCGATCCGCATGCTGTCCGACAGCTGCGCGAGCCAGGTCAGGACATGAGACAGCGGCCTCGTCCGACCGGCTTCGACGGGCTCACCGGCGCCGGCGATCAGCCCGAATGGTCCCGTAAGCGTCGAAAGCGTCAATAGCTCGGGCTCCGCATCGGCAACCGTCGCGGCATAGGCAAGCGTCCAGGCAGCGCCGAAGAGCGCGTTATGTCGGGGGTCCCGCGCCGCCATGGCGATCCGCTTGCCGAACGGATTGTCCTTCGTCGCGCTGCCATAGGGGTTCTGGCGCATGGCAATCGTGGAGGGACCTATGCGATAGGGCTTCGCGCCATAGATCGCGCGGACGGACCGGGTTACATCCCGCAACGCCTCGAAGGTCTGCATCACACTCGTGTCGTCGGCCGCATGGACGATCGGGCTGGTGCAGTGGGTGACGTAGGAAAGTCCTTCGGCGGGCACCCGCTTACGGTTGAGCTCGGTGAAATAGCTGAACATGCCGCCGCCGAGCGGCACGCCCGGAAATGCCTTCCGAGCGGCCGCATAGATGTCTTCGAGCGGCGGGCATTCCGGCCAGACGCTCCCGGGCGGCGTCGACTGCCGGTCGACCGAGGGAGAGACGGACAGGCTTGCGAGGTCGAGGCCGCTCTGGCGCACAAGCTGCGCGATCTCGCCGAGTTCCGCATCGAGGGGTCGCTTGCATGGAACGAAACATTCGAGCGTCACCGCGCAGCCCGACGCGTCGGCCACGCTTCGGAAGTGCCGAAGGACAGCCAGACCGTGACCGGCATCCGGATCGAAATGGCAGACGAGATGCCGTGCGCCGACGCGCTTCACAAGCCCCGCATTGTCCAGCTCTTCGGCTGCAGCGTCCGGCCGCAGGCCGATGCCGATCTCGGGCAATCTTCCCGCATCGCGCCTGAGCGAAAGGCGAATTTTATCTTGCCTGCTCTCTTCCTGCTCGACGGTGTCCTCAGCCGCGAGGATGGACAGCGTCACGCTCTGGTGCACCGTCTCCCCCGCCTTCAGCAGATAGGGCCAGGGCAGTTCCAGCGGACGCACGTAGGTCTTGTAGGAGCCGTCGGTCCAGTTTCGCTGGTCCTCCATCTCGAACTCGTCGCCGGCGAAGCGGCACTCGGCCTTGATGTCGGGCGACACTTCGTGAGTAATTGCCGCGATGTCCATGAACGGCTGCCAGGGCTCGATGAGGTCCGGGAAGACCGACCGCTCGACCGTGCCGTCTCCATGCTCCACCTCGACCGGCCGCCCGGCCAGACCGACGATCGGATGCAGGACGGCGAAGCCGGCGCGCGCCGTTTCGAAATCGCGATCCGGCGTGAAGCGCGCGCCGAAGACGAGGCGGTCGGGCTTCAGGTCGATGGTCGCGCTGCAATCGAGAAGAGCCCCGTCCGGCGACCGGAACCTGGCGGAGTACCGAACGACTGTCCCTGCCCGGCCCTCCTCAAATGTGAGGCCGCCGATTTCCGCCTCGCAGGTACCCCAATCCCGGTCTCGGACGAGAAAGGAGATGGCCCTGAGTACCTCCTTGCCGGCAAAGCGGATCGTGCGCAGATTGCCGCTAACGAAATCGGCGCTCAAGCGGCCCGCCTCGATCCTGCGCGCCTCCGGCTCCTTCTCGTCGGTGCCGAAGAGGAGAAAGGCACGGGAGACCGTCATCCGAGAACCTCCGCGAGTGATACGGTCCGCCCTTCCGCCGCGCTCAGATAGGAGGCCTCGACCAGGGCGAAGGTCTCGAGATTGTCGCGGCCGGACGTATCCGGCTCGCGTCCTTCCCGCAAGGCTTCGATCCAATGCTGCTGGATCAGCGCGACGCTCTCCTGAATGTTGTGCCAGGGTGGCGACGCCCAGGAAAGGACGGGCGGTTCCACATTCGTCAGCTTCGTAGCCCCCTTCGCGTGAACGGCAAGGTGATAGCCCTGCGTTAGCCGCAAGGTGCCCTTGCTCCCGTCCACCTCCACGAGGGTCTCGGGAAAGGGCTCGATCGGCAGCCTGGTCGCGTAGCTGCAGTCGACGATCGATGTGATCCCCCCGTCATGGTCCAGGAGCATCGTCGCGACGTCCTCGCCGGCAATCGCCGGATTGACTCGGCACGTGCGCGCGGTCACCGCCGTCGCATCTCCGAAGATGTAGCGCGCGACGTCGAGCGCATGAATGCCGAGATCCTCGATAATGAAGCGCTTGCCCGTGGCGAGATAGGGCTGGCCGGAGAAGACGTCGTAACCCGATCGGAAGCTTATCCGCCCCCAGAACACCTCGCCGATCGCGCCGCTGTCGATCGCCGCCTTTACCGCCCGTATCGCCGACTGCCAGCGGAAATTCTCGTGAACCATGAACGCCACGCCTGATTTCGCGCAAGCCGAGACCATTGCCTTGGCGTCCTCCATGGTGGGCGCGATCGGCTTTTGACAGATCGTCGCGACCCCGTGTCGTGCGGCCATTTCCACCAGCGCCCGGTGGCTTCCCACGGTCGTCGCGATGTCGACGAAATCGAAGCCGCCATCGGCAAAAAGGTCCTCGGCGGAGGTGTAGCGCCGCTGAATGTCGAACGCGTCGCCGACCGCCTTCAGCCTCTCGGGGTCGCGATCGCAGATGGCAACGATGCGTGCCCCTTCGGCGTCACGCCAGCCGTGCATCTGGTTGACTGCGAAGAACCCGCAGCCGATCAGCGCGCCTTTGAGGTCTGTCATGCCCCGTCACCCCTTTTTCGCAAGCTGCATCAGCGTGACCTGTTGCTGCAGCCGGCGTTGCGCCTGATCCACCACGACGGCGACGATGATCACGATCCCCTTGATGACCATCTGCCAGAAGGACGAGATGCCCATCATCACGAGACCGTCGGAAAGAATGCCGATAACGAAGGCGCCGATGATGGTGCCGCCAATCGTCCCGCGGCCGCCGGACATCGACGTGCCTCCGAGAACCGCTGCGGCAATGGCATTGAGCTCGAAGGAATTGCCCGTCGCCGGGTGTGAGGCCATGAGTTCCGACGATATGACCAGTCCGACGATCGCCGCGCAGAAGCCGGAGAACATATAGACGAACATCTTCACCCGGTCGACCCGGATGCCGGACATGCGGGCGGCACGCTCGTTGCCGCCGACGGCGAAGATATGCCGGCCGATCGGCGTGTACCTGGCCACGTACGCGGCCGCGAGCGCCACGACGATGAGGATCCAGATCGAAACCGGCAGACCGAGAAGCCGGCCGGAGCCGAGGAAGGCAAAGCCCGTCGTCGCGAGTTCCGGCTTGCCGACGAGGTTGGGGAATGTCTGGCCGCCCGATGAAAGCAGGGCAAAGCCACGCGCGACATAAAGCGTGCCGAGCGTGGCGATGAAGGGTGCGACGTTGAGCTTGGTGATCAGGAGCCCGTTGACCGCGCCGATGACGATCCCGACGGCGAGCGTGATGAGGCAGACCTCGACGACGTTGAAATAGACCGTGTAGCCGAACTGCAGATCGATGCCGTTGAGGATGAGCCCGCCGGCCACCATGCCGCAGAGCCCGACGATCGAACCGACGGAAAGATCGATGCCGCCGGTGATGATGACGAAGGTCATGCCCATGGCCAGGAAGGCGTTGAGCGCCACATGCTTCGACATCAGGATCAGATTGGCGGTCGAAAGAAAGTTCGGCGCGAAGATCGAGAAGAAGGCGATAACCGCAAAGAGGGCGATGAACGTCCTGAGCTTCATCAATGTGAGCAGCACCGAGCCGCTCGTCGCGTCGGTTGCGTTGGTGGTTGCCGTTGCCGTCGTCATCAGGCGTGTTCCCTTGTCGTTTTATGACCCTCGGCCGAAGCCTTCACGATCATCTCTTCCGTCGCGTCCGCGCGGTCGATGACCGTGACCAGCCGTCCGTTGCTCATGACGGCGATGCGGTCGGAGAGCGCCATGACCTCTTCGAGGTCGGAGGTGGAAAAGAGGATGGCGAGCCCCTCGCCGGCAAGCCGGCGCATGGTGCGGAAGACGTCCGCTTTGGCGCCGACATCTATGCCGCGGCTGGGTTCGTCCATCAGCAGCACCTTCGGTTTGGTCATCAGGGCCTTGCCGATGACGACCTTCTGCTGGTTGCCGCCGGACATCGAGGTCACCTCGAAGTCCGGGTTGGGTGCCTTGATGGAAAGATCGCGGATGGCCGCCGCGATCGAGGCCTGCTCCCGCGCGCCGACAATATGGAAGCCGAAGCGCACGAAGCGGTCGAGGCTCGCAAGCGTCAGATTGCTGGCGATGGAAAGCGCCTGGACGAGACCCTCGCGCTGGCGATCTTCCGGAATGAGCGCCAATCCTGCGCTGATCCTGCCCGACGTGTCGCTGGCGTCGACCTCCGTCCCGCCGACGAAGATCCGCCCCGAGGAATGCGGGTGCTGACCCATGACGCATTCGAAAAATTCGCTGCGGCCGGCCCCCATCAGCCCGTAGATACCCAACACCTCGCCCGCACGTACCGAGATCGAGACATGGTCGACCGCGAGCCCGCCGGTCCGGCGCGGCAGGCAGATCTCCTCGGCGCGGAACGCCTCCTCCCCGAGGCGGTGGTCGACCGATTTGGCGAAATCCTTCGCGTCCGAGCCGATCATCGACCGGACGATCCATCTGGTATCGATGTCCTTGACCATGGCGTGGCCGGTGATCTGTCCATCCCTGAGCACGGTGATGTAGTCGCCGATCCGCATCAGCTCTTCGAGCCGGTGAGAAATGTAGACGATCGCCACCCCTTGCGCCTTCAGCTCGCGGATGACCTTGAAAAGGACATCAACCTCCGCCGCCGAAAGGGCCGACGTCGGCTCGTCGAGAATAAGGATGCGGGTATCGAGCGAGATCGCCTTGGCGATCTCCACCAGCTGCTGCTGCCCGATCGGCAGGTCTTCGACGAGCGTCTCGGCATCGATCCCGGCATCGAGCCTGTCGAGGAACCCGGTTGCCCTCTCGACCTGCGCGCGATGATCGATGCCGCGAATGCCCCGGGTCAGCTCACGGGTCGCGAAGATGTTCTCGGCAACCGAGAGGTTGCCGAACAGGTTGAGTTCCTGGAAGACCATGCCGATGCCATGGCGCTGCGCGTCGGCTGGCGAATGGAATTCCACCTCCTGGCCGTCGAGCAGGATGCGGCCGAGCGAGGGCTTCTCGACGCCGGCGATGATCCGCATCAGGGTCGACTTGCCGGCACCGTTTTCGCCGACGAGCACGTTCACGGCGCCGCGCCGGAGCGAAAGGTTCGCATGGCGCACCGCAACGATGCCCGAATAGACCTTCGTCACGTCTTCGAGGCGCAGGACGCAATTGTCGTCGTCAGCTGGGTGCATGATCATCCGCCCACCGTCAGCTGAGCCGGAACGAACAGCGGCAATTGGCCCTTGGCGGGCAGCGGATAGGCGCCGACAGCGTCGAGTTTCTTGCCGACAAGTTCGTCGCGGGACAGCTTTTCCAGCACCAGTCCGTTGACGTGCGTGTTGAAGGCCTTGCCGAACTGCGCCCACTCGATCTGGTTCTTGAATTCGTTGAAGTTGACGAAGTCGAGGCTGTCGCGGATCGCCGTGCCGCGGATCGCCGGGCCGATCTGCACGCGCGCGTCCGCCTTGCCGTCTCCGTTCGCATCGACTTCCACATAGGCCGAACGCGACTTCGTTTCGGCCTTGACGATGGTGCCGGAGAGACGCGCCGCAAAAGTCCAGGGGGCACTTCCCTGCTTTTCCTTGTGGCCGTATTTGGCACCCGCCGCCTGCGGATCGCTCTCGGCAAGAGCTGTCACTTCGACGAACGGACCGGCCTTTCTGTTGAGATAGGGGAGCACTTCGGCGTCCCAGATCTCGGCGACCATGCGATTGGGATTGAAGCCGCCGGAGGCAGCCTCGGCGGCCTCTTCGGCAGTCGGCGTCTTGATGATCTTGCAGCCCGAGAGTGCCATCACGCCCGCAACCACAAGTGCGGCCGCGACCTTAAACTTCGGCATCGAAATTCACTCCATGACAGGACAGGCGCGCAGCGTATCGGCCGCGTGCCCAGCGCATCGCCCCGAAAAGCGAAGCCGGTTTTCGGTAAGCACGGTGCGCGGATTCGAAGGCTTAGCGGGTGCGGACGGTTTTCGCCCGCTCCCGCTGCAACTCATTGGAACGGATCAATCCGCCAGCGCGAAGGTCTCGAGCTGGTCGGCGTTTTCGCTATTAATCAGCACGCAGTCCATGAGCTGTTTTTCTTCCGCCGGCGCCTTGCCGGTGGTGATGTATTCGTGAGCCTGCTGCACCGCCATCTGCGCCTGGGCGTAGGCCGGCTGCAGGACGGTGGCCTTAATGCCGCCGGACTTGATCGAGTCGCGAACGTCGTTCGAGCCGTCGAAGCCGACGACGATCACGTCCTTGCGGCCGGCCGCCTGCAACGCGGCGATCGCGCCCATGGCCATCGTGTCGTTGCCGGAGATAACGCCCTTGATGTCGGGATTGGCCTGAAGGATCGTCTCCATCTTGCTGTAGCCCTCGGTCTGGCTCCAGTTCGCCGACTGCTGCGCCACCATCTTCATCTCCGGATATTCGTCGATGACGTCGTGGTAGCCCTTCGAACGGATGCCGGCGTTGAGATCGGCTTCGCGCCCGAGCAACTCGACATAATTGCCGGACTCGCCCATCAGCTTCACGAATTCCTCGGCACCGAGTTGCGCGCCCTGATAGTTGTTGGAGACGATCTGCGAGACGGCGACCCCCGTCGCATTGATCTCACGATCGATCAGGAAGGACGGCACGCCCGCATCCTTCGCCTTCTGGACGGCCGCAATGGAGGCTTCAGAGCCGGCATTGTCGAGAATGATCGCCTTGGCGCCGCGGCCGATCGCGGTGTCGATCAGCTGCGATTGCTTGTTCGCATCGTCGTCATGCACGAGGACCAGCGTTTCGTAGCCGAGTTCCTTCGCCTTGGCCTCGGCACCCACTGCTTCAGCCTTGAAGAAGGGGTTGTCGTGCGACGGCGTGATGATGGCGATGAGATCGGCCGCATAGGCCGGAATGGCGGAGCTCGCCGCCAATACCGCCGCGAAAGCGGCGATGGTCATTCTGCGTGTCAGTTTCATCTGCTTTTCCTCCCAGGTTGAAAAAACGTCGGAGCTGTCCTCACAGGCTCCGGTATTCCGTTCGCGCGATCAGGTAATGCGGCGGATGCTGTCGGCGATCTCCTGCGGCTCGAAGACGCGTTTCCAGTCCTCGCGCATGAGCATCGGCTTGCCGAATTCGATGGCCTTGTTGCAGGCGTCGGAGAAGACGCCGGGCGTCTCTTCGAAGATCACGGCGCCGAGCACGTTCATGTGGCCGAGCAGGAAGTCGCGCGCGGCCTCTTTCGGGACGCCACGCTTGACGCACTCCTCCATCGCCTCGCGCATCACGACCAGCAGCGAGGCGCAGACCGTTTCGGAGAGGCCCGGCTCCAGCAGCGCAATCTGTTCGACCGTCACCCGGTGCGAGCGCATTACCGGCGCCCAGATGACCTTTGCGATCTCCTCGCCGAGCGCATAGGCCTCTTCCGGCCCCTGCATCAGTGCGGAGACGATGTGCTGCTTGGCCGCGACTCCGCCGAAGAAGTCGCGCTTGGCCGCCGGGTCCGTCTCGTCGTTGAAGATCGGCGGGTGGCAGGGATGGGTAACGAAATAGGTAAGATCGCCGCGCTCCGGCAGATGACCGGCATAGGGTGCGGCCGCATCGAGGACTATGACCATCGTTCCGGGCTTCAGTCTATCCACAATCGCGGAAGCAACCTTGCCGATCGCCGTATCGGGCACCGCCAGAATGACCACCTCGGCACCGTCCAGCGCCTCATCGGCAGCGACGGCCTGAAGCCCGAGCTCGTCGGCCAGCCGCGCCTTGCCCGCCTCGCTCACTTCGACATGGCGCACGTCGAAACGCGAGCCTTTGAGGTTCTTGGCCAGGCGGCAGCCCATCTTCCCGCCGGCGCCGAACAGGGCAATCGATGTCATTCGCAACTCCTCAGCTATCTCGACGATCCGAATAGCCGAACTGGTATAATGAGTCAATGAGCATATCACTGTTGAGCGCCAGCAAAAGGAGTCGGTGGTTGACAGGTAACGATTTTCGGATTAGGAATGACGAAATTCAAAATTCGTCACTCATCAGCAGGAGACAGGATGAGCGATCTCGCAGACAACGCCGCCGACGCAGCCCGCCAGGAAAACGTGACGCGTATTCTTGAAGCGGCGGAGCGGCTGTTCCGCCATTACGGCTATGCCAAGACAAACGTCGCCGATATCGCGCGCGAGCTCGATATGTCGCCGGCCAACATCTACCGTTTCTTCGCGTCGAAGACGGAAATCCATCAGGCGCTTTGCTCGCGCATGCTCGGGGCAAGCTACCAGCAGGCGCTGGAAATCGCGCGTCTGCCGCTCAGCGCTTCCGAGCGGCTGAGGCGCTACGGGCTGGGGCAGCACAAGCTCACGGTCGAGACAATGCTCGACGAACAGAAAGTCCATGAAATGGTCGTCGTGGCGATCGAGCGCGACTGGCACGTGATCGAGAAACATATCGGCCGTCTGGACGAGCTCCTCGCAGCTATTATCCGCGAGGGGATCGAAGCCGGAGAGTTCGCCGAACAGGACCCCGCTATCGCCGCCAGATGCTTCGGCGCCAGTCTCGTCACCCTTTGCCATCCGCAGATCGTCGCCCAGTGTCTCGCCAAGGAAAACCGCGCGACACCCGAGGAGCTCATCGAGTTCGCGATCCGGGCGCTGAAAAAATAAGCTTGCCGCTCCAACATGTGAGCGGTTTCGGGGCGAAGCCATGCACAAAAACGCCGCGCCGCCGCAGAGCGGCCAAGGAGAGTAAGAGCGATGTTTTCAGGAAGCGCCCTCAACCGACCGTTCGCCGCCCGTCTCCTCACCGTGATTCTGCTCGCTGCCGTTCTCTCCGGCTGCTCGGAGGAGAAAGTCGAGACGAAGGAGACCATACGCCCGGTCAAGGTCGTGGAGATTGCTCCGGCCGGCGAGCCGCGGGAGCTTCACTATTCCGGCTCGGTCAGAGCGCGCACGGAGATGAATCTCGGTTTCCGCGTCGGCGGCAAGATCACCGAACGGCTCGTCAATATCGGCGACCGGGTCAAGCCGGGTGACATTCTCGCCCGTATCGACGCCACCGACTATCAGCTTGCGGTCACGAGCGCAGAGGCAGACCTGCTTGCCACCGAAAAGCAGGTCCGGACGACAGCGCTTGCGAAACTCCGGGCCGAACAGCTCTTCAGCAAATCGTTTTCCTCCCAGGCTCAACTCGATCAGGCGACCCTTCTTTACGATCAGGCGGTCTCGACGCGAGACGCCGCGGCTTCGTCGCTGAGCCAGGCGAAGAACCAGGTAAACTATACGGACCTCAAGGCCGACCAGAACGGCATCGTCACGATCGTCAACGCCGATATCGGCCAGGTCGTCGGCACCGGAACGCCCGTCGTGACCGTCGCGGTCGACGGCGAGAAGGAAGTCGAAATCGCAGTGCCGGAAACGGATATTGCCGAATTCAAGCCCGGCAAACCGGTCGGGGTGCGCTTCTGGTCGAACGACATGCTTGTGCTCGACGGACATGTGCGCGAAGTCTCCGGCAGTGCCGATCCGCGCTCGCGCACCTTTTCCGTACGCGTCAGCCTGCCGAACGACAAGCGCGTGCTTCTCGGCATGACGGCGACGGTCGAGGCGGCTGCGGAAAGCTCGGCGCCGTTCGTTTCCATCCCCCTGAGCGCGCTGTCGAAGAAGGACGGCCAGAATATCGTCTGGATCGTTGACCGTGACTTCTCGACCGTCCATGCGCGCCCGATCAAGCTCGCCGATTTCGCCGATAACGGTGTGCGGGTCGCCGAAGGCCTCGGCGCCGGCGACCTCGTCGTTGCCGCAGGCACACAGTTCATGGCCGAGGATCTGAAGGTGAGACTTCAGGCGGGCGAACAGCAATCGGCCGAGCAGCAGTCCGCCCGGGCCGAAACGCCCGAAATTCTCCGTTAGAGCTCGCAGCAAAGAAGCGCTCTGACACTTTGAAACTATGCACTTAACACGGAAAACCGGTTTCCATTTTTCCTGGAAGTGCTTCAACCTCCACCAGTAGAACGGGACGACGGCCATGCACGCCTCCACCGAGGACAAGAAACCGTTCAATCTTTCGCGCTGGGCGATCGGGCATCCGAGCATCGCGCGCTTCCTACTGGCGCTGATCATCATCACCGGCGGGCTTGGGCTCCTGCGCATGGGGCAACGCGAGGATCCGGAATTCACGTTCCGCGTCATGGTGGTGCAAGCCGTATGGCCGGGAGCTTCCATCCAGGAAATGGAAGATCAGGTCGTCAACAAGATCGAGCGCAAGCTGCAGGAAACGCCGCATCTCGATTTCGTCCGTTCCTATACGCGCGCCGGCAGCGCCATCATCACGGTCCAGATCGAGGGCGACACCGACGCAG
The DNA here is from genome assembly GCF_036245905.1 of Sinorhizobium sp. KGO-5. Lineage (NCBI taxonomy): Bacteria > Pseudomonadati > Pseudomonadota > Alphaproteobacteria > Hyphomicrobiales > Rhizobiaceae > Sinorhizobium > Sinorhizobium sp. KGO-5. Next base: position 42,082 of record NZ_BDIZ01000006.1, on the reverse strand, counting down.
ACGAGGTCGCCGACGCCTTCTACCAGGTGCGCAAGAAGGTGGGCGACATCGGCAACGAGCTGCCCGAGGGCGTGCTCGGCCCCTATTTCAACGATGAGTTCGGCGACACCTTTATCACCCTGCATTCGATCAGCGGCGACGGCTTCAGCTATCCCGAACTGAAGCGCTTCGCGATCGAAGGGCGCGACATGCTGCTGACGACACCAGGCGTCGAGAAGGTCGTGATCCTCGGAGACCAGCCCGAGAAAATCTATATAGACCTCTCCTCCAAGGTTCTCGCAGAGCGCGGCCTGACGTTCAACGACCTGCGCAATGCGATCGCCGGTCAGAACAATGTCGATCATGCCGGCTCTGTCGACACCGGTACGCGCTCGGTGCGCATCTCCGTCGAAGGAGACGTCACCAAGGTCGAGGACATCCGTGAACTGCGGCTGAGGGCGGGAAACCGGACCATCCGGCTCGGCGACATCGCGACCGTGACCTCCGGGCTGGAAGATCCCTATGCACGGAAATTCCGATTCAACGGCCACGACAGCGTCCAGATCGGCGTCGTCATGGCAAAGGGCTTCAACGTCACGGACGTAGGCAAGGCAGTGGAAGCGACCTACCATCGCTTTGAGTCCGCCCTGCCCTACGGCGTGTCGGTCGATCAAGTCTCCAATCAGCCGGAAGTCGTCACCGAAGCGATAACCGAGTTCAGCCACGCGCTCATCGAAGCGCTGATCATCGTCCTCATCGTCTCCTTCCTGTCGATCGGCTGGCGCTCCGGTCTCGTGATCGCGATTGCCATTCCGCTCGTACTCGCGGCCACCTTTGCGATCATGTACGAGCTGGGCATCGACCTTCAGCGCATCTCGCTCGGGGCGCTGATCATCGCTCTCGGCCTGCTTGTCGACGACGCGATGATCGTGGTCGAAATGATGGAGCGAAAACTCGAAGAGGGGCTGGAAAAGATCGACGCGGCAAGCTTCGCCTATTCCTCGACCGCTTTTCCCATGCTGACCGGCACTCTGATCACCACCGCCGGCTTTATCCCCGTCGGCTTCGCGGAATCGACCGCCGGCGAATATGTCCGCTCGCTCTTCTACGTCGTCGGCATCGCCCTGGTGGTCTCCTGGTTCGTGGCTGTCTATTTCACGCCCTGGCTCGGCTATATGATCCTGAAGCAGCGCCACCACGCCGGCACCCATCACGACGTCTTCGATACGCGCTTCTATCGCCGCCTGAGGGCGACCGTCGGCTGGGCAGTGCGCCATCGCGTCGTCGTGCTCCTGACGACGCTTGCCATCTTCGTGACGAGCCTTTGGGCATTTCAGTTCATTCCGAAGAATTTCTTCCCGCAGTCCTCGCGCCCGGAAATTCTGGTCGATCTCTGGCTGCCGGAGGGAACGAGCATCAAGGAGGTCGAAAAGCAGGCGAAGGCGCTCGAGGAGCGGATGATGGACGATGAGGACAAGCGCTTCATCGCCACCTATATCGGCGAAGGCGCGCCCCGCTTCTTCCTGCCGCTCGACCAGCAGCTTCGCAATCCGAACTTCGCGCAGCTCCTCGTCATGGCAAAGGACGAGGTGGCCCGCGAGCGGCTGATCGTCAAGCTGCGCACGATACTGGCCGAGGATTTCCCCTCCATCCGCACCAAGGTCGACCGGTTGTTCCTGGGACCGCCGACCGGATGGCCCGTGCAGATGCGGGTGATGGGCCCCGACCGCGAGGAAGTCCGTCGCATCGCCGACCAGGTGAAGGCGAAATTTCAGGAAAACCCGCTGCTTGGCGCCATTCATGACGACTGGCTCGAACCTGTGCCGTCGATGAAGCTGGTGATCGACCAGGACCGCGCCCGCGCCCTCGGCATCACCTCGCAGCGCATCCGCCAGATGTTGCAGGCGGCAATGTCCGGCGTCCCGCTCGACAGCTTCCGCGACGGCGAGGAAACGGTCTCCATCGTGGCGCGGGAACCCGGCGGCAATCGCCACCTGCTCTCTGCCGTCCAGTCGGTCTATGTGCCCACCGATTTCGGCGGCTTCGTCCCGGTCTCGCAGATCGCCAAGGTCGTTCCCGTCATGGAACAGGGTATCGAGTGGCGGCGCGACCGGCTGCCCACGATCACCGTGCGCGGAACGCTGCCTGACGGCGTGCAGCCGAACGACGTGGCGATGCAGCTCTTCGACGAGCTCAAGGGACTGAGGGAGGGTCTGGCGCCCGGCTACAAGGTGGAGATCCAGGGCGGCGCCGAAGACAGCGCCGAGAGCCAGGCCTCGATCGCCGCCAAGGCGCCGATCATGCTGGTGGTGATCGTCATCCTCCTGATGGTTCAACTTCAGCATTTCGGCAAGGCGATGCTGGTGCTCGCAACCGGTCCGCTCGGAATCATCGGTGCGGCGGCGGCCCTGCTCATCAGCGGAGCACCCTTCGGCTTCGTCGCCATCCTGGGGGTCATCGCGCTGCTCGGCATCATCATCCGCAACTCGATCATTCTGGTGGACCAGATCGACCAGGACATCGCGGCCGGGATGGAACGTTCCGAGGCGATCATCGGCGCGGCGGTGCGCCGCTTCCGACCGATCATGCTGACGGCGCTCACCGCGGTGCTGGCATTGATCCCGATCTCCCGCGGCGTCTTTTGGGGACCGCTCGCTTATGCGATGATGGGCGGGATACTGGTTGCCACCGTTCTGACGATCCTGGTGCTGCCGGCCGGTTATGCGCTCTTCTTCGGCAAGGAGCCGAAATCGCGCAAAACGGACCCGGAGCCTGCCGACGCGCAGGACGATTCGGACGAACAGGAGCGCTACCCGGCGCCCCTTGCGGCAGAGTAAGTGGAGATCGGCCACTCTTGCCCAATTCTGTCGAAATCGGAATAATGTGATAATCTCACCGGGTTTCGATCCCCATGATCGGAGACAGGGCCAGAGGCAGGAGCAGGAATGAGCACGATCATGTTCCCGCAAAGGGACCTGCGCGAAGAGACCGCAGCCCTTCGCGCGCAGATTCTCGACAGGCTGTCGAAACTGCCCTGGGACGGGCTTTCCTTCGCGCATCCCGTTCCGGGCCTCTCGCTCTATCGGATCGTCGAGCCGGCGGGCCCCTTTTCGAGCGTTTACGAGCCAAGCCTCTCTTTCATCATCAAGGGAAGCAAGAATGTCCGCGTCGGCAACGAGACGCTCGTCTACGATGAAGGCTGCTTCTTCCTCACCGCCATCGGCCTTCCCGTAACTGCGCAGATCTGCGCGGCAAGCGAAGGGGAGCCCTATGTCGCAGCGGCCTTGCGTCTGGACATGGAAAAAGTGCGGCGCATCATTGCCGATCACGACATACACCCGACCGACATTCCCGAGCGCGACCTTGGTGTGGCTGTCGGCACCGCGACGCGCGAGCTCTTCGACGCCCTGTTCCGGCTGATTGTGCTTGCAGGCTCACCGGCCGACATTCCGTTCCTGGCCGGCCATATCCAAAACGAGATCCTCTATCGGCTTCTCACCGGCGAGCAGGGCGCGCGGCTCCGGCGCTTCGCGCTCGCGGGCACGAACAGCAACCGCGTCGCGAAGGCGGTCCTATGGCTGAAGGAAAACTACACCAAACCGCTTCGCGTGGAAGAACTGGCCGAGATCGCCAATATGGGCGTCTCCACGCTGCACCACCACTTCCGAGCCATGACCGCAATGAGCCCGCTGCAGTTCCAGAAGCATCTGCGACTGCATCACGCACGGGAACTGATGCTCTCCCAGTCGCTCGATGCGGCGACGGCGGCGCTGCAGGTCGGCTACGAGAGCCCGACCCAGTTCAACCGGGAGTATCGCCGGGCATTCGGCCATCCGCCGCTGCGCGACATCAAGGCGATTCTGAATTCCAGCGATTCGACCAGGCGGAACTCCGCGGGATGATTGCTGCCCCACCCGGTGCGATGATCACGATCTCGTCAACCTGGCAGGAATGGGCAATAATTCGGCAGGATTGAATCTACCAGCCCGGCGAATGGTCTTCTAAGCTCCAGGTCTCGTTCATGGTCTTAGGTCAAGTTGCCTGACTCGTGAGCGTGAGTAATTCCAAGAGCTTGAGCGGAATGTGGGCGGAAGACCTTTCCACATCCGCGCCAGCGGCAGTCCGGCATGTGGCAGCGGCATCCGCTTCACGCGCCGAAACGCGAGGAGAACACCATGGTGACTGTTAAGATCAACGGCGTCGAACACAAGATCGAGGCCGAGGCGGATATGCCGCTTCTGTGGGCAATCCGGGACCTTGTCGGGTTGACGGGCACGAAATTCGGCTGCGGCATGGCGCAATGCGGCGCCTGCACGGTCTATGTCGACGGCTCGCCCACTCGGTCCTGTCAAACCTTCATCGGCGACATCGAAGGAGCCGAGGTGACGACGATCGAGGGACTGAACGGAAAGGTTGCCGAGACGGTGCAGGCGGTCTGGGCCGATCTCGACGTTCCGCAATGCGGCTACTGTCAGTCCGGCCAGATCATGTCCGCTACGGACCTTCTGGCCAACAATCCCAAGCCGACGGATGCCGACATCGACGCCGCCATGTCCGGCAATCTCTGTCGGTGCGCCACCTACCATCGTATCCGCGCGGGCATTCACGAAGCCGCGAAGCGTCTGGAGGCCTGACATGATACCGAAACTGATGCAATCGATCGCCCGTCCTGCCGCCCGGATGGAAACGTCGCGGCGACAATTCCTGCTCGGCGCGCTCGCAGCCGGGACCGGCATTGCCGTCGGATACAGGGTTCTCGCCGCCTCCCCGGCATTTGCGGGCGAGGCGGAAACGGAGAGCGGCTCACACGCATTTTCTCCCTACCTGATGATCGGAGCGGACGGAAAGGTCACCGTGCTCTCGTCACAGTTCGAGATGGGTCAGGGTTCCTATAACGGCGTCGCCACGCTGGTGGCGGAAGAACTCGACGCCGACTGGTCCACGATCGATGTCAAGGGTGCGGCCGGAAACATACCGGCCTATGGCAATATCGCCTTTGGCGGGACCATGCAGGGCACGGGCGGTTCGACCTCCATGTCCACCTCCTGGGAACGCTATCGCAAGGCAGGTGCCGCCGCCCGGGCGATGCTGGTTGCTGCAGCCGCGGCCGAGTGGGGCGTCGACGCGGCCGAGATAACCGTCGAGAACGGCACCCTTGCCCATCCCTCCGGCAAGAGCGGTGGTTTCGGCGCATTTGCGGCAAAAGCGGCCACGATGCCGGTGCCGACCGACGTAAAGCTCAAGGAACCGGGCGACTGGAAGCTCATCGGCAACGCCAAGCTGAAGCGCTTCGACAGCGCCCGGAAGGCAAACGGAACCGAGCAATACACGATCGACGTGAAGCTGCCGGGCATGCTGACGGCGGTGATGATCCACCCGCCCCTCTTCGGCGCCAAGGTCAAGTCCTTCGACGCTACGGCCGCCCGCGCCATCAAGGGTGTGGTCGACGTGGTGGAAACGCCGCGCGGCGTGGCGGTGGTCGGCGAACATATGTGGGCCGCGATCAAGGGCCGGGAAGCGGTCACCGTCGAGTGGGACGAAACGGACGCCGAAAAACGGGGCACGCCCGAGCTCATGTCCACCTATCGCGACCTCGCCGGCAAGACACCGGCCGCATTCGCGCGCAAGGACGGGGATGCCGACGCCGCATTCGCGTCGGCCGCAAAGGTCATCGAAGCGACGTTCGAGTTCCCCTATCTCGCGCATGCCGCCCTGGAACCCCTGAATGCGGTCGCACGCAGGAACGAAGACGGCACGATCGAGGTATGGGGCGGGCATCAGCTCCCCGACGTCTACCAGAAACTCGCCAGCGAAATTGCCGGCGTACCGGTCGAAAAGGTCCGGCTCAACGTCATGAAGACCGGCGGCAGCTTCGGCCGGCGTGCGGTATTCGACGGCGACGTCGTGGCCGAAGCCGTCCATGTGGCGAAGGCTCTCGGTTTTCGTGCACCGGTCAAAGTGCAATGGACCCGGGAAGACGATACGCGCGCCGGGCGGTATCGGCCGGCCTATGTGCATCGCCTGAAGGCCGGCATCGACGCAAGCGGGAAACTCGTTGCCTGGAGCGATCACATCGTCGGTCAGTCGATCGTGGCGAAAACAGCCTGGGACGGGATGGTCCAGAACGGGGTCGACCCGACATCCGTCGAAGGAGCAAACAACCTGCCCTATGCCATCCAGAACCAGACCGTCGGGCTTACGACCACCGACGTTCGCGTTCCGGTCCTCTGGTGGCGCTCCGTCGGTTCGACGCACACGGCATTCGCAGCCGAAGCCTTCCTGGACGAGGTCGCCGAGGCTGCCGGGCAGGATCCCCTGGAGTTCCGCCTGTCGATGCTCGAGCCCGGCTCGCGCCACGCGACCGTTCTCAAGCTGGCGGCGGAAAAAGCCGAATGGCAGAAGCCTCTGCCCGAAGGCCGCTTCCGCGGGGTCGCGGTCGCCGAGAGCTTCGGTTCGGTGGTGGCTCAGATTGCCGAAGTTTCCATCGAAGGCGAGGGCATCAAGGTCGAGCGCGTCGTTGCGGCCGTCGACTGCGGCCTGGCGATCAATCCGGATCAGGTCCGTGCTCAGGTCGAGGGCGGGATCGGCTTCGGGCTGAGCGCCATCCTGGGCGAGGAAATCACGCTCACGGAAGGCCAGGTCGATCAGGGCAATTACGATATGTACACACCGCTCAGGATCGACGCGATGCCGAAGGTCGAGGTCCATATCCTCGCCTCTGCCAACCCGCCGTCGGGGATCGGCGAACCCGGCGTTCCGCCGATCGGGCCTGCGGTTGCCAACGCGGCCTTCAAGGCGCTCGGCAAGCGGATCCGCGTCCTGCCCTTTGCAAAGTCGCTCAACGCCTGAGCGCTCATGCCGGCCGCCAGCGCGGCCGGTATCTTCCCGCGCCCAAGTTACGCCGAAGAATTTGCGGAAAGCTCCATTTCTCGGAAGCACCCGCACCGCAGCCTGTTAGGCGCCGTCGCTTCCTCGAGGCGACACGTTCAGAAGAGCGGATGGGCTCTCGTCCCTCCGTCGAAGCCGACCCGGGCGGCGTCCCTCGCTCTCTCCCCCTCCCCAGGGGCGCCGCCGAGCGCTGCGGAAGATGCCTCCTCCGCAGCGCCGCCGCCTGGAAGGCACCGCCGATGTTCATTGCGCGATCGCGGTTGAAGATATCGCCACGCAGGATGCGGTTCCTGTGGGAAGGAGCATCGCATGGCCCTGGCCGTTACCAAGCTGGTGGGTCTGGATGCCTAAAAGCGTGTCGGCTGCCGTGCCGCCCCAAGGCGGCACCCAGCGCCAGCAGCAGGCGGGAACTCGGCCGGCTCGAACCTTGAAAGTTGGCGACGAAACATTCCTTATAGGCAAATAAGAGTTGCGCATTGGCGCCGCCACGACACGCACAGGCTGATCGGCATCACTCCCCATGATGCGGAAATCGTTGATGATTATTGGTCTTTCGGTCTGCGACGCATTACGCCCGCTCCGGTGGCGCCGCAACCGGCCCAGGCTCCGCTTCGAGGCGGCGCGATGCATCGGGTGATTCGCGAAGCGGAACGGCCTGCGCGTCCGCGTGCGCGGGCTAACCGAAGAACAGGGACGCGATCATGATGGCGGAAACCAGGCCGAGGGCGGCGATGAACACGATCAGGTCGATCGTAGGGTGATGGCGCAGACCGCGTCGCATGGCGAACTCCTCCACCCGTTGCGGGTCAAGCAGAACGTCCATGCGACGGATTTGTTCATCCTGCGGTCATAGGATTACGCGCAGCCGGGTGTTGCCGGATCAGTGTCCGCCCTTGCGGCGCGAATCGTGGCTGTGGTGGCGGTCGTGCTCGCCTCCGCCTCCGGAAACCTTGCTGCGCGTCCGGCGCTCGGAATCGGCCGGCGGCTTCTCTATTTCGAGCGGAGCTTTCGCATTTTCGTGGGAGGCGCCGGGACCGCCCTGGCGGATGCTTGCCGGTGTCTTCTTGGAGGTGGACATGCGCTCTGCCTCATCTGTCCTGCTGATAGCCCTGATGGGTCGTATTGACCTTGGTGTTGCCCTGCTGCCCCTTCTTCTCCGGATTTTCTGCGAAGTCGGGCTTCTTCGCCCCGGCGGATACGTTTCCAGACTCTCCGGCTCCCTTGTGGCTGCGGTTGTCCGACGGGACGGGTGGTGGTCGGCTGCTCATTCGAGACCTCCTCACTGTGCCGTGGCGTGTTTAGCGCCAGCGTCTTGCGGATATGCGGCCCTAACCTGTCAGGACGGGCGTTGTTCCTGGTCGTCGAAAGGCAGGACCGTGCCGGCAACTGCGGCATGCAGGTATGTTCCCAGGACAAGGCCGAAACCCATGGCGACATAGGCCATCATCAGGTCCGATTTCGGCAAAGCGAGCTCCCAGCCGGGCGTGAGGCGCTTGGGGACCAGACCGTAATCGACGAGGGCTGCAAGAGCGGTAGTGCCTGCCGCTGCGGCGACGACCCGAGAGGGCGAAGGCCGCGCGCTGCGCCCGATCATTGCCGAGAACGGGAGCGCCCACCAGAACGAGGCGAGCATGTGCGTTGTAAAGCCGGTGCCGGTGTGGGCGAGATCGGGACGCAATACCGACCCCGAGCGCGGGCCGTGTATCCAGTGGCTCGTCGCGTTGATCGGCCGCCACGGGCTCCTGTTCCGGCGCTCGGCCGCGACCGCCAGCGCCGCAAGGGCGGCGAGGCCCGCGCATAATCCGCTGGCGGCTATGAGTGATACTCGTGCCATCCGTCTCTCCCGAAATCGTGACAAGCCGATCGTGACAGGCCGACGGATGAACCGGCGGCCCGCCTCTTTGTTCCGGCCAGAAGGCGGTGCTCTACTCTGCCGGCTGCGGAACCGCTGCCGGGAGCGCTCCGCCGCCCGCAAGGCTGCGCTGGCCGGCCGCTATCGTCACCACGGTCGCCACCCCGGCGGCCACTGACACCCAGAAACCGTTCTGCGCGCCGAAATTGTCGACGACCCAGCCGGAGACGAACGCGCCCAAGGCCATGCCTATGCCGATGCCGGTCATCACCCAGGTAACGCCCTCCGTCAGCATCGACTCGGGTACGCGCCGCTCGATCAGCCCGAATGCCGTGATGAAGGTGGGCGAAATCGCGATGCCGCTGGCGAAGACCGCCAAGGCGAGGAGCGGCACGGTGTCCGCGAAGAGAAGAGGCACCGACGTTATGGCGATGACGCTCACGGCGATCAGGAGCTGCCTGTGCAGGGGCATGGCGGGGTTCAGGGCACCGAGCGCCAGGCCCACCAGGAAGGAACCGACCGCATAGACGCCGATGACGAGACTGGCAGCCTGCGGCTCTCCGAGTTCCTTGGTGATCGCGACGGCACTGACTTCCGCCGTGGCGAAAATCGAACCGACGAAAATCAGGGCAAGCGTGATGATCTGCACGGGACGCTGACGGATTGCCGAGGCCTGCGAGACGCCGGCCTCCAATCGGCGCACCTTCGGCTCGGTCGAGCGCTGCAGGATGAAAGCCGCCGTCCCGAGCGCGAGGAATAGCGTGCTCGTCAGCATGCCGGCTTCCGGGAACAGAGCGACGGCGAGGCCGACCGACAGCGAGGCGCCGGAGATATAGACAAGCTCGTCTGCCGACGATTCGAAGGCGAAGGCTGTGTTCAGCTCGGGTTGATTGCGGAAGATCTCGGTCCAGCGGGCGCGGACCAAGGCGGGTATGCTGGGCATCATGGCGGCGAAGAAGGCAGATGCGAACAAAGTCCATGCGGGCCAGTCCCGGTTGGCTGCGATGATCAGCGCCAGGAATGCGGCGACTGACACGATCGTCGTCGGGACGACTACGGCGGTCTGGCCTAGGCGGTCGACCAGGCGCGATATCTGGGGCGCGACGAGCGCATTGGTGAGGGCGAAGGTAGCCGAAACCGCGCCTGCCAGCCAGTATTCGCCGTGGGTCTGCGACAGCATTGCGACGATACCGATCGGTGCCATCGCAATCGGCAGTCGTGCGAAGAAGCCTGCTGCCGAAAAGCCCTTGGCTCCCGGCGCCCTGAAAATTTTCCCATAGGGATTGGACATGAGACGCTCCTTGGAAGATGGTGCTAGATGACATACGCCGCGTATGTCATCTAGTTAGTTGCATACGCGCCGTATGTCAAATAAAATACGAGACGTATGCGAAACGGGAGACGACATGAACAGACCGCGAAAGGAAATGATCGCCGAGACCCGCGCGAAACTGATCGCGGCCGCCAGGCATTCCTTCGGCACCATCGGCTATGCGGACTCGTCGATGGACGATTTCACCGCCGAGGCCGGTTTGACCCGCGGTGCGCTCTACCATCATTTCGGTGACAAAAAGGGGCTGCTGCAGGCGGTGATCCGGGAGATCGACGCCGAGATGACGGCGCGCCTGAACAAGGTCTCTTCGGAAGCACCGACGCGCTGGCAGGGGTTCGTGGACGAGTGCGTCGCCTATATCCGCATGGCTCTCGAACCGGAAATTCAGCGCATCATGTTCCGTGATGGACCGGCGGTGCTTGGCGATATATCGCAATGGCCTATGAACGAAGGCTGCATAGCGGCGCTGGCGGGAAGCCTGGCTCGCCTCAAGGCCGAGGGGGCGGTCATCGACGTCGACACGGAAGCTGCAGCCCGTCTTATCAACGGAGCGAGCAGCCATGCAGCGCTATGGATCGCCAATTCAGACGACCCGCAGGAAACGTCGAAAAAGGCCGTTGAAGGCTTTCGGGCGCTGCTCGAAGGTCTGAGGACCGGAAAGGGCTGACTGGCCCGGTTTCAGTGTTCCAGCAAAGCGCCGGAACGCTCTAGAGCATTTGATCCAACGCACTTCCGGACAGAAAACCGTTACACACTTTTCCTGGATGTGCTCTAAAAGCGCACCACGAGCCCGAGGATCGGCCCCTGCTCTACGACGTCGAAGACGAATCCGTCATTGCTGTAGTCGACACCCAGCGCGCGGTAACCGGCAAGCGCCGAAACGGTATCGCTGAAGCGGTAACCGATAGCCGCGGCGACATCCCAGTCGAGATCCGCGCCACCGGCGCCGACTAGGCCCCACCCAGTCATGTAGATCTCGGGCGTAAACGAATAGGTCCCGCGAAAGCCGGCGATCCCGTCCACCCAGGTCGCATCGTCGGTCCTCGACACACCGTCGAGAACGCCCCCTTGGAAGGAGAGCTCGCTCTTGACGGACCAAACACGCAAGCCGCCGACGATATCGAGCCGTGCAGCGCTGTCCTCATAGATCGCGTAGCCAGCGCCGAGTGTGCCGGCGAAGGTCTCCGTCGAAAGCTCGACATCGTCGGCGAGAATGCCCCTCGGCGTGCCGCCCTGGCCGGAAAGCTTGATGTACATCGCGTCCCCGAAGATGCTGTAGGGTCCGTTGCGCGCTTCGGCGATCGCCATCGCAGCGAAATCCAGGTGGTCGAAGACATCACTGAAACTCGCGTCGACGTCGACCGCAGGCAAGCCGAACTGCTCGATATCCCCCGAAAGCCCCGCCGCCCAGAAGTAGGGCGCGAAGGAAAACGTCCAGCCGCTCTCCGTGGTGACCTGCTGGGTTTCCGGTGCCACCGGAGAATAGATGTCCGCCGCCGTGGCAGCGCCGGCAAGCAGGCAGGCTCCGATGGAAGCCAGAGTCGCTATGAAACGAGTCATCACATCCTCCGATATTGCCCGCCGTCACGATCGGCCGCGGCTCGACAAAGTCTTTCAATCCTTAAGCGATTCAGTGAAATACTAAAACGCCACAACTCTCTGAAACCAGGCAGTCCGCACAAAAATCATGCCATAATTGGCCGGGAGACATTCTAAGTCACTGGGTCGGGTTTTCGCTTGTCTCGGCGCTTGTCAGCGTCTCCTCCAGGTTGACCTTCTTGCGGCGCGTCCCGCTCTGTTCGATGATATTGACGGGCGCGGAAATCGTGGCGGCCGCAACGTTCCCGACATTCTTGGCGGTGCCGGCGACGACGGCGGTGATTCCGTCGCCCAGCGTGATTTCGGAATCGGTCAGCGTCTGGCCCTTGATGATCCGCTGCCCGATCAACTGCACGATTTCCGGACTTTCGGCGAACTTGCCGTGATGCAGACCGTCCTCCGTCTCGACCTTGGTCAGGTCGATTGCGGTGATCCCGGCATGTTCCAGTTGGGTACGATAGGGCTCGGCAGTTGGATCGATCGCGCCGAGCCGCGACACGTCGCCGGAGATCAGCCGCGAGACCGCCAGCGCGCGGTCGTCCTGTGAAACGAAAACCGTGAACTTCGGCCGCACCTTTCCCATGTCGACCCATTGCTTGGCGAAGACGTCGAGGTCGATATCGGGCGAAGCGAGGATCACGTTCTCGATCTTCGGCGCGATCTTTCCGTCACGAATTCCCATCTGGCGCAGCGCTTCCATCGTCAGCCAGGTTCCCATGGAATGGGCGAGGATGGTGACGTCCTTGACATGCGGAGAATTCGCAAGCGTGCGCAGCGTATCTTCGAGCGCCGTGCGTGAGTAGTTGGTGCTCTCCTTGTCGTAATTATAGTCGAACACGCGCGCCCGTGACGGCCAGGTAAACAGGATCGGCGTCGCATGCGCACCGGAATCGTGCACGATCTGCGCCAGCCGGAAGACCGCATCTTCGTAACGATTGTTGAAGCCGTGAACGAAGAGAAGCACGTGGCCGCCCTGATTGTGCATCTGGAACCAGCTGCGCGCCTCGTCATCCGAAGCCAGTTTGCGCACCCGTGTCACGGCGAAATCCGTCTCCGGACTGGGCGGCAGCTTGCGCGGCCACTGCACCGTGCCCGGCTTGCGGCGCGAGTCCGGCGGGATCGAGACCGCCACGTCGGTCATCGAAAGCGTCGGGCTGCGCTCACCCGAAAACAGGGTCGCGGGGTCTCCCGAGGGCTCGCGGGTCGTGGCGACCAGCATGTCGACCTGAGACGTCGTAGATGGCTGCGCCAGAGCCACCGGAGTCATCACGCCTTTCGGGTGACCTCCGCAGCCGGCCAGAAGGGCGAGCGCGACAAACCCCGACAGAGCCGCGCCCCCGGCTTTCGCAACGCGGAGCCGCCCTCCGCACGAACCTACACTCAACAAAACAACGCCTCACAACCTCCGGGCGCCGTCGCGCCGCCCCTCACATTCGACCTGCAACCTAGACTCATACACGGCAAGATTGAAACCCGTGTAACGATCCCATTCAAACTGCGCATCCCCGCCAGCACGGATCCCCGCCAGCACGGATGCCCGGTCACCCATCTCAGCGCACGCGCCTGACACAACGAAAACCGACATGGTTGGTCGTCGTGTCCGTCTCCTGAGCGTGCCGGGCTGCGGGACGATACCGCCGGCAATAGTTGGGCGCGCAGAGATGCGATCCCCCCTTGAGGACGCAGCGCGGAACCTTCACTCTTGCCGCGGGATCGATGCTGGCCTCCACATCCCCATTGCGCGGATTCCTCGGAATGCAGCACGGCTTCGCAGCCGCCTCCGGGTGGCGCATGGACCAGTAGTCCGTGGTCCACTCCCAGACATTGCCGATCATGTCGTAGAGCCCGCAGCCGTTCGCCGGGTAGAACCTCACCGGCGACGTCCGCGCGAAGCCGTCCTCCAGCGAATTCTCCACCGGGAAGCTGCCCTGCCAGGTATTGGCCATGTGATTTCCGCCCGGGGCGAATTCGTCCCCCCAGGCAAACTCGGCCTGATCGAGACCGCCGCGCGCCGCGAGTTCCCATTCGGCCTCGGTGGGCAACTCCTTGCCGGCCCATGCGGCATAGGCCTTTGCATCCTCATAGGAGACATGGACGACCGGGTGGTCCAGAATCGCTCCGATGCTGCTCTTGCGCCCGAGCGGGTGCCGCCAGTTGGCGCCGAGGGTGAATATCCACCATTGCGATATGTCGTTTCCCCTCAGCGCGCGTTTCGGCGGCGTGAAGACGAGCGAGCCTGCTCTCAGATTGGACGCCGGGGCGCCGGGATAGTCTTCTGCGCGCGGCCGCTTTTCTGCGAAGGTCACATGTCCGGTCGCATTGACGAACTCCAGGAACTGAAGGTTCGTGACCGGCGTCTCGTCCATCCAGAACCCGTCGACCGTCACCGGGTGCACGGGCGCTTCCTCGGGATAATGGTCGTTCGACCCCATCATGAAGGTCGCACCGGAAATCCAGACCATTTCCGCCGCGGGTTGAACCTCGGCCGCGGTGTGCAAAGACGACGTCATTGGCATTCTCACTGAAACCGGTTCCTGGATCTTCCGCCGACGGCTAGCAGCCCAATTCATGCAGGGCATCTTGGACCAAGCCCGCGATATTGTCCGCATTCGCCTTTCGATGGAAGGGCTGCAGGCGGCATAAAATTCCTTGCTGTTGCCGACGCATCGCACCCCTTCGCATCACACGGCTGCTGCGGCGCCGTTCCGGCAAGCCCGGCGCACCGGGGTTCGCGCCCTCAGTCTTCGGCGATCGCCCAAGCGTCGCCCGGGTTGAATGTGCGGATGTCGGCGGCAGTCTTCTCGGTTTCTTCCCCGAGATCCGCTTCGTAGACGATGCCATTGCGGTTGACCACGAAAGTCTTCACCCCCGAGACGCCGTATCTCACCGGCCAGGCCACCAGGGCGAAGCCGGCGATCATGTTGCCGTTGATGACATAGTCGAACTTGCCGCCCGCGATGTTGTCGCCCTGACTGGTCAGGATTCGGTAGCGATAACCTTGATAGCCCTGGCCGGCCTTCGCCCGTTCCAAGGCATCGCCCTCTGCAAGAGCCGCGGCTGCAGGGCTCTCCTCCCCTTCGAACTTCTCTGCAGGCCAATAGAGCCCGTTCTGCGTACCCTCGTCGCTGATCAGTTTCTGCGCGTATTCCAGGACGCCGTCGCCATCGTGGTCGCCGAGGGCATACTCCTCCTGCGCTCCGACATAGGCGCGCATGGTGGCTAACGTCGCCAGTTCGTTGTCACCGACCCGCCGGTTGGCGATCTCCTCCAGTCCGACAAAGGTGTCGAAAGCCCATTTGCCGTCGTCCCCCTTCGAGATCGGGAAGGGAAACGGCCACAGCTCGTCGCCGATCTCGAGGACCTTGCGGCCCTCCACATCCTCGACGACGACCTTCTCCTTCACACCCTCCTGTATGTCGGCATAGGTCTCCATCACCCCTTCGCTCGACCTTGTCTTGGCCGGGTCCAGCCCGACCAGCACTGCGAGCTTGTCGAAATCGCCGCCGGTGACGGTCGTGGTCGGACCGACGGGCACGCTCATGCACGACTTCGTCCAGAACATCGGTCTCTACCTCGATAGCCTGGTTTTGCGAACCTTCAACATCTATGCCTACGAGCCGCGCCCGTGGATCGACAGCTGGACCCTGTTCTATTGGGCCTGGTGGATTTCCTGGTCACCCTTCGTCGGCATGTTCATCGCGCGCATTTCCCGCGGGCGTACCGTGAGAGAGTTCGTCACCGCCGTCCTCTTCGTACCCGCCATGTTCACTTTCCTCTGGATGACGGTCTTCGGAAACACGGCGATCTACGTGGACACGACGATGGCCAACGGCGAACTGACGCGTGACGTGAAGGCGGACCTTTCGGTCGCCTTTTTCCAGTTCTTCGAATATCTGCCGTGGCCCGCGGTAACCTCGACGCTCGCGGTTCTGCTCGTCAGCATATTCTTCGTGACCTCCAGCGACTCCGGCTCGCTGGTGATCGACACGATTGCGTCCGGCGAGAAACGGCGACACCTGCTCTTCAGCGGATTTTCTGGTGTTCGCTCAGCGGTATCGTGGCGGCCGTTCTGCTCTCCACCGGCGGGCTGACGGCACTCCAATCCGCCACGATCTCCACAGCACTGCCGTTCAGCTTCGTGATGCTCATTCTGGTTTGGTCGCTATTCGTCGGGATGCGGGCCGATCTCGCCCCGCACACAATCACCCGGCTCAGTCGGTCCAAGAGCCTATCCCGCGTCCGGTGTGCCTTGGCAGCGGCGCCTGGTGATGACCTTGAGCACGCCGGATAAGCGGACGGTGGAGGAATTCCTGCACGCCTCCGTGCTCCCGGCACTGGATGCACTGGCCAGGGAACTGACGCGCCGGTCTCGGCCGGCTTCGGTCGATCGGGATGCCGAAACGGGAGCACTGACCCTGACAGTTCCGGCCGAAGGCCATCGCGATTTCGTCTATGGGGTGTCGGAACACAAACTTCCGGCCTTCACCGCGCATGACGCACCCGTTGCAGACGTCCGCTACGAGGCGCGCACCTTCTATTCGGACGGTAGCCGCGGCTATGACATCATGGGAATGGCGGACAACCAGATCATCAACGATGTTTTGTTTCAGTTCGAACGATAAACGGGCTTCGTACGGTCCCCGGAGTCCTCGCTGTGGCGACCTCGCCCGAAGAGCAATAGAGCACCTCCAGGAAAAGTGTGTCACGGTTTTCCGTCCGGAAGTGCGTGGACCAAAAGGTTAGAACATTGCCAGGAAGTCCGAAAAGGAAAGGCGGAGGCTTCCCCCCGCCTTTCCCGAAGATCGCAATATGGCTGGAATATGCGATCCTCGTTACTCGTCTGCATTGCCCACCTTACTGGAGATAGCCGCGGGCTCAGAAGACGTGCATCAACGCGGCGCCAGGCTTTCCAACTCTCCGAGCCGATTGAGCGCGGCCTGCTGTTTCAGCCACGTATAGCTGATCCCGCTGGCATTCAGAGTGCTGCCCGGCTGGTAGGGATACTGGTCGAAGTCCTGGAAGAACTCCTTGATCTTGCCCTGGATCGGCACCAGGAGCCACATGTTTCGGGCGATGAAATCCATGGCCCCTCCCCCTTCTTTTGCACCTCGCTCATAGGGATCCATTCTCAGATTGGTAATATTGGCCCAGCTCGGCGTCTCGCGGGTGGCCGTGGCGATGTTGCCTTCACTGTTGATTGCGAAGCTGAGTTTCCAATCGTTCCACCGGATCGCATTCAGGTTGCCGCCCTGGTCGAAATAGTAGACCGCTTCGCGGGGCGGTTCCTTGGACTCGCCCTCCAGGAGCGCGGTGAGGTCGTAGCCGTCGAGATGGACCTTGAAGTTCTTGTCGCCAGACTGGAAGCCCGTCTTCATCTGCTCCTTGACGTCGCGGATACCGGCGGCGGCCGCGAAGGTCGGCATCCAGTCCATCAGGGTCACGGGATCGTTGATCTGCGTGCCCGGTTTCACCACGCCCGGCCAACGCACCATCATGGGAATGCGGAAACCACCTTCCCAGGTTGTGCCCTTTTCCCCATGGAACATGGTCATCGCGCCATCCGGCCACAAAGCGAGCTCGGCGCCGTTGTCGGTGGTGTAGAGCACAATCGTGTTTTCGGTTATGCCGAGGTCGTCGAGCTGCTGCAGAAGCTGGCCGACATGGCCGTCATGCTCCACCATGCCGTCTGCGTGGATGCCCTTGCCCGTCTTGCCCAAGGATTCCGGCTTCAGATGGGTGAACACGTGCATGCGCGTCGAGTTGAACCAGCAGAAGAACGGCTTGTCGGCCTTTGCCTGGCGATCGATGAAATCCTTCGCGGCCGCGAGGAACTCCTCGTCGACGGTCTCCATGCGCTTGGTGTTGAGCGCTCCGGTGTCTTCGATCTTACCGTCCGCGCTCGATTTGATGACTCCGCGTGGCCCGAAATTCTTCCGGAACTCCTCGTCCTTCGGGTAGAAGTAGCCTTCCGGCTCCTCTTCGGCATTCAGGTGGTAGAGGTTGCCGAAGAACTCGTCGAAGCCGTGGTTCGTCGGCAGGTGCTCGTCGCGGTCCCCCAGGTGATTCTTGCCGAACTGGCCGGTTGCGTATCCCTTGGACTTCATGACGTCGGCGATGGTCGGCATCCAGTCTTGAATGCCGTGCGGGTCGCCGGGCATCCCGATCGTCAGCAGCCCCGTGCGGAACGGTTCCTGGCCGAGAATGAAGGAGGCGCGCCCTGCGGTACAGCTCTGCTGCCCGTAAGCATCGGTGAAGATCGCGCCCTCGGCGGCGATACGATCGATGTTCGGCGTGCGATAACCCATTAGGCCCATGGTGTAGGCGCTGATTTGCGGAATGCCGATGTCGTCGCCGAAGATGACGAGGACGTTCGGCGGCTTGCCGGTGTTCGCCACCGGTTGCTCCTGAGCCTTCGCGCTGCCCACGGCCACGGCCCCGTTTGCCGCAGCAGCAGCTGCAAGGATCGTACCGCCCAGCAGGAGGCTCCGACGATCTATAGAGATCGATTCTTGCGCATTTTTGCGCTTTTCAGCATCTGGAAGGCCCATGCTTCACTCCTTGATTAAACTTGTACGTTCGAAGCCATGCGGGATCCGCGCACTCTGGAGCCCGCATGATTATCGGCCGAAGCATCTGGCGAGAGAAGTTGGACCAAGGGGCAACGCGACGGACGTTGCGCCGCCGTTTTGATTTTCTACAACATCCGAAAGGACGCACGAAGGCGCAGCAGGCGGTCACTGCAGTTTCCATGAGCTGGTCATGCTCTATGGAAGCCCTAGCGGGCGTCAAAACTCCGCGTCTTGATGGATTCCTTGAAACACCCGCGGTTTGCGAGTAAAATTACGGCAGCAATTCAAAGCGTTACAAAACCGTGCGATCGGAGGCGAACGGAGTTGCAACGTAAGCTGCACGCGAGTGGTGACGCTTTGCCAAACTTCATATGTGGAGGTTGTCATGCCCAACACTCTGATGGCAGGAAGAAGAAGCCAGGATTGGGCAAATCTGGTCTTGGCAGCGTGCCTGTTCCTCTCTCCCTGGGTCATCGGCTTTGCGGCTGAAGCCGCGCCGACGTGGAACGCCTGGATCGCCGGTATCGTGCTCGGCGCCCTTGCGGTCGCAACCCTTTCGGCCTTCGCCGAATGGGAGGAATGGGCCAATATGATAATCGGCCTGTGGTTGATCGTTTCTCCCTGGCTGCTCGGCTTTATGGGAAATGTGAACGCGATGTGGACCCATGTCATTCTCGGCGTGCTCGTCGCCGCAATCGCAGCCTGGGCGGTCTGGGACTATCGTCACCATTCACACGCCTAGATGACGATGACTCCAGCGTCGGATCGATCAGGGTCATGAACGATTCAAGTGGATTTAAAGCGCGCCGCATCGGTTGAACGCGGCGCGCGGGGTCCAGCGGTCCTGCCGCTTATCACCCCACAGCGCGTTCCTGCACCACCGCGTCGATGTCCGGTACGCCGAGTTCGCGGCGTGAGCGCTCCGTCTCGATGGCGAGATCGAGCACTCGCTGCAGGTCCGCGGCATGGCGGAAACCCGGCTCGACGGTTCGGCCGGCCTTCACAGCCTCGACGAAACGCTGGTAGTTGGTGGGCACGGTGCCGGCATCGACGGTGCGCCAAACGGCCTTTTCGACATCGGGCCCCATGCAGCCGCGCAGGCTCGAACCATCAGGCGTATGGATTACTTCCAAGGCTCCCCTGTCGCCGTGCAGCCTGAGCCTCAGTTCGTTGAGATGGCCTGTCGCCCAGCGGCTGGCATGAATCACGGCCATCGCACCGTTTTCGAACTCCGCCGTCATGGCGAAGCTGTCATTGGCGTCGAGGTCGTACTCGCCGATACGGTTGTCCGGCGCCTTGTCGAAGGCTTTCAGGCGCGCGAATACCCGCTCGACCGAGCTGTTGGCACCGTAGCCGGCGAAGTCGAGAATGTGGATGCCGACATCGCCAAGCACGCCATTGGATCCGTGTTTCGTCGACAGCCGCCATAGCCATTTCGACTCGCTTGCCCAATCGCCCCAGGCCCGCGACACCAGCCAGCTCTGGAGATAGGAAGCCTCCAGATGCCGCACCCGGCCGATTTCGCCGGCAATCACGAGTTCACGCGCCTTCTGCAGCGGAGCGACGTTGCGATAGGTCAGATTGACCATGGTCACGAGGCCGGCCCGCTCGGCTGCGGCAGCCATCTCGGCGGCCTTCTCATAGTTTTCTGCCAACGGTTTTTCGCACAGCACATGCTTGCCGGCGGCAATGAGCGCCAGGGTCGTCGGGTGATGCGCCTTGTCGGGCGTCACGTTGGTGGCCGCGTCGAACTCTCCCCAGGCGATCGCCTCGTCGAGAGAGGTGAAGGTGTTTTCGATACCGTGCGTGACGGCAAAGGCCTTGGCACGGGACGGGTCCACGTCGACGGCGCCGACCATTTCGACGCCTTCGATCTCAGCAAAGGCTTTCGCATGGCTGTTGGCCATGCCGCCGGTTCCGAGAATTAGCAAACGCATGGGGGCCCCCTTCATCGATAGCCGGCTTCGCCGGCCCGGTGCAGTCTCGGGCCGCGCTCGACGATCGGCTCCAGCGCCTTCTCCACCGGGACGTTCGGCGCATCATGGATGGCCTTATAGGTGCCCTGCGGGTTGTACGCCCATTTCGCCGCGTTCCGCAGTACCTTGTGTACGGTCGCGTCGTGATAGGTCGGGTAAGTCTCGTGCCCGGGGCGGAAATAAAAGATATTGCCCGCGCCGCGCCGCCAGGTGAGGCCCGATCGGAAGACCTCGCCGCCGGCAAACCAGGAGATGAACACCGTTTCCAGCGGCTCCGGCACTGAGAATTGCTCGCCATACATCTCCTCGTTCTCGATGACGAAGTTCTCGCCGAGCCCTTCGGCGATCGGGTGGCGCGGATTGACGACCCAGACGCGTTCGCGCTCTCCAGCCTCGCGCCACTTGAGCGCGCAGGGCGTGCCCATCAGCCGCTTGAACACCTTGGAGAAGTGGCCGGAATGGAGAACGATCAGACCCATGCCTTCCCAAACGCGTTTGGCGACGCGCTCCACGATGGCGTCGTCGACGGCGCCATGATCCTTGTGGCCCCACCACAGGAGCACGTCGGCGGCGGCGAGCCGCGCCTCGCTGAGTCCGTGTTCTGGCTCCTGCAGCGTCGCCGTCGTCGCATCGATCCCCGGGTCGGAATTGAGTGCGGCTGCGATCGTGTTGTGCATGCCGTCCGGGTAAATCTCCCGAACCACCGCATTCGTCTGCTCGTGGATGTTTTCACCCCACACGATGGCATTGATAGACAAGGTCATTCTCCTCGTGATTTGGGGCACCCGCTGCCGGATGCCGACCGTCCGTGACTTGAAGTGTGGGCGCGGAGCCGGGCCGGGAAAACCACACAGGTCCCCGCCCTTTTCTGCCCTAACGTTTGAGGCTTTGGAATGATCCGAAATCCTTCGGATCAGCCTTGGTTTCGAGACTTTCCGAGCGAAATCGCGTGGCTGCGTTCTAGGCCGCACCCCGCATTTCCAACCGTCCGAGCGCCCGGCCGCCCGCATCGAAGCGGTGAACCTGGCCGGCGGCCGGCGAGATCCTGATCGTCTGCCCGGGCTGATGCTTGGCGATGCCGCTTTCGCGGACGATCACCGGCTCGCCGGTCCCGATGTCGAGATAAATATAGCTGTCGGAACCGAGCATCTCCGAATGGATGACGGTCCCACTCCACTCACCTCCCTGTTCCTCGATCTCCAGGTGTTCCGCGCGGATTCCTATCGTGTCCGCCTTGTATGGCTCTGCGAAGGCGCCGGAAAGAAAATTCATCTTCGGCGAACCGATGAAGCCGGCGACGAACACCGAATTCGGCGTCTCGTAAAGCTCCAGCGGCGTGCCGATCTGTTCGACGAGACCGTCCCTCAGGACACATATCCTGTCGGCGAGCGTCATCGCCTCGACCTGATCATGTGTCACATAGATCATCGTCGTCTTGTGCATGCTGCGGTGAAGCTTGGCGATTTCGAGCCGGGTGGCCACACGCAACGCCGCGTCGAGGTTCGAAAGCGGCTCGTCGAACAGAAAGACCTTGGGATCGCGAACGATCGCACGGCCGATCGCGACGCGCTGGCGCTGCCCGCCCGAAAGCTGGCGCGGCAGGCGTTCGAGATAGGGCGTGAGCTGAAGCATTTCCGCCGCCGCCTCGACCCGCTTGCGGCACTGCTGCTTGTCCTTGCCTGCGAGCTGCATGCCGAAAGCCATGTTTTCGTAGACCGTCATATGCGGATAGAGCGCATAGGACTGAAAGACCATGGCGATGCCGCGGCGCGAAGGCGTCAGCCGATTGACGACCTGGCCGTCGAAGGCAAGGGTTCCGGAGGTGATTTCCTCCAGCCCGGCGATCAGTCTCAGGAGGGTCGACTTGCCGCATCCGGAGGGGCCGACGAAGACCATGAACTCGCCCGACCTGATTTCCATGCTGACGCCCTTGATCACATCGAAGGCGCCGAAGGATTTGCGGATATCGCGCAATTGAAGCTCTGCCATCTTGTTCTCCTATCCTTTGACGCCACCGGCCGTCAGGCCGGAAATGATCCGCCGCTGGAAGATCAGCACGAGGACCACGAGAGGCACGGTGACGATCACGGATGCCGCCATGATGTTGCCCCAGGGAATCTCGAACTGGCTGCCGCCCGAAAGCAGGGCGATCGCGACCGGCACGGTGCGCTGCGTGTTCGACGACGTGAATGTCAGCGCGAAGAGGAACTCGTTCCATGCCGCAATGAAGGCCAGCAACCCGGTCGTCACCAGCGCCGGCCACATCAGCGGCATGAAGACGCGGGTGATCACCACCCACGGCGAGGCGCCGTCGACGATCGCCGCCTCTTCGATCTCGATCGGCAGGTCTCGCATGAAGGTGGTCAGGACCCAGACCGTAAACGGCAGCGTGAAGATCATGTAGGAAAAGATGAGCGCGAGCGGCGTGTTGAAGATCCCCACGAAGCGAATGAGCTCGAAGAGACCTGCAAGAACGGCGATCTGCGGGAACATCGAGACCGACAGGATCGTCAGGAGAAGCAGCCCGCGGCCGCGGAAGCGTACCCGGGCAAGCGCATAGGCTGCGGTCACGGCAAGAAGCAGCGAAATGGCAACCACCAGCGTGGCGACGAGGAGCGAGTTGCCGAGATTGCGCACGAAGGTTCCGTGCGAAAAGATGTCGGCATAATTGGCGAGCGAAATATCCGTCGGCCAGTAGTCGATACGAAACAGCGCCGTGCCGGACTTCAGGCTCGTCAGGATCGCGTAATAGAAGGGAAAGACTGCGACGAGGATGATGACGGCAACCAGCGCGTAGAACGCGGCCCGCTTTGCGATCGCGACGACCATCAGCGTTCTCCTCCGCTCAAATTCAGGCGGCCGAGCCACATGTAGAGGATCGTGATCGTCGCGATGATCAGGAACAGCATGGTCGAGGCGGCCGCCCCATAGGCGAACTTGTCGAAATCGAAAAGGTTTTCGCGCGCCATGACCGACATGGTCTTGGTCTGCGCGTTGTTGGGCGTCAGCACATAGATGAGGTCGAAAATGCGCAACGCGTCGAGCATGCGGAAGATGACCGCGACCATCAGCGCCGGCCGGATCAACGGCAGGGTGACCCTCCAGAAGATACGTACCGGATGGACTCCGTCGATTCTGGCCGCCTCATAAATATCGCCCGGCACCATTTGCAGGCCGGCGAGGATCAGGAGCGCCATGAAGGGCGTCGTCTTCCACACGTCCACGATCAGTACGGCGATCATGGCTGTGTCGGGGCTGGCGGTCCAGGCGATCTTCTCGCCGATCAGACCGAGGCCGAGCAGCATGTCGTTGAGGATGCCGAACTGGTCGTTGAGCATCCAGGCCCACATTTTCGCGGAGACGATGGTGGGGATCGCCCATGGGATCAGGATCGCGGCACGGACAAGCCCGCGACCGGGAAACCGGGCGTTTAGCACCAAAGCGACGACAAGGCCCAGCGCCGTTTCGATACTGACCGAAAGAACCGTGAATTTGAGCGTGTTCCAGACCGCATTCCACCAGGCGGGGTCCGCAAGCAGGCCCCTGTAAATCGTCCGCCCGCTCTTCAGGGTGACCCATGAGAGATAATTGGCGAAGCCGACGAATTCGGCGCCCGACAGATTGGTAAGCGACGCGTTGGTGAAGCTGAAATAGATGGTTCTGATGAGCGGCCAGCCGGCGACGAGCGCCAGGACGAGGAAGGTCGGCGCGAGAAAGAGCCAGGCCGAACGGACCCGTTGCGCCTGCAGGTCCGAGCCTATCCTGCCGCCATGCGCAAGCGCAGCCGGCCGATCCGCGAGGGAGAGATCAGTCATGACGTGAGCCTACCGGTTGGCGCGGGTCCCGCCCGTGCCGTTTGATCTTGACCCGGACGGCAGAGCTGCCGTCCGGGTCTCGCGATTTACCAGGCGTCGCCCTTGAGTTCCGTCAGTTCGACTTCGAGAAGCTCGAGATTCTCCGCCGCCGTTCCGTTACCCGAAAGCGTGTTGTGCACGGCGCTCCAGAATTTGGATGACACTTCGTTGTACTTCACCTTTGCCACGGCCGAGGGGCGCGGCACGGCGCTCTGGAAGATCGGCTTCCAATGCGGCATGAACGGCTGGGCGGCCGCGACTTCCGGATCGTCGTAAAGCGCCGCGATCGTCGGCAGGTTCGAAAGCTCGATGGCGCGCACCTTCTGGGTTTCGGCCGAGCCCAGGAACTTGACGAAGGCGATCGCCGCCTCCTGCTCGTCGGAATATTTCGAGACCGCGAGGTTCCATCCGCCGAGTGTCGAAGACGGCTGATCGCCGTCCGTGGCGGCCGGAAGCGGGGCCACCTCGAATTTGCCCTTTACGGCGCTGTCGTCGCCGTTGCCGAGCGCGTAGGCATAGGGCCAGTTACGCATGAAGACTGCGTTGCCGGTCTGCCAGACGCCGCGTGATTCCTCTTCCTGATAGGCAAGCACGCCCTTCGGCGCGATCGTGCCGATCCATTCCTTGACTTTCTCGACGGCCGCCGCCGCCTTTTCGTTGTTGACGGAGATCGTGCCGTCGGGCTCGACGATCTGACCGCCGCCGGACGACTTGATCCACTCGAGCGCGTTGCAGGTGAGCCCCTCATAGGCATTGCCCTGAAAGACGAAGCCCCAGATATCGGCACTACCGGCGGCACGCTCCTTGTCCTGAATCTCCTTCGCCGTCGCCGCCAGTTCGTCCCAGGTCTTGGGTGGCGTCTTGCCGTATTTGTCGAGCAGGTCCTTGCGGTAATAAAGCGCCGGCGCGTCGGTATAGAAGGGCAGAGCGACGAGCTTGCCGTTGACCGTCTGCGACTGGATGATCGAGGGGAAGTGCTCGCCGACCACATCCTTCGTCGCCTCCGTCAGGTCGACGAACTGCTCGGCGAGCTGCGGAGCCCAGATGACGTCCGTCTGGTAGACGTCGACATCCTTGTTGCCGGCCGCAAGCCAGAGTCGATACTGGCTGAATTGCTCGCTGCTCGAAGCCGGCATGGTCACCAGGTTGACCTTGTGACCGGTTTCCTTCTCGAACTTGGCGATCTGGTCCCGCAGAAAGCTCAGATTCTTGCCGGTCGAATTGGCCGCCATAGACAGTTCGGCGGCCGCAGCAAGGTCGATCGCGCCTACGATCGCCGCGCAGGAAATCAGCGTCCTTACAAATGGCTTCACGTTCATTGGTCCCTCCAAAACTCCCCCCGATTCCGCAGGCTCCTCAGCAATTCGAAAACGGTTTGGGTGCGCAGAAGCTGTCAGAAGGACAATCTGCTGTCAAGCCGAGGTCGAAGCGGAAGTAAATGCCATGGCTATTTCGGATTTTTTAGCGTATAATCAGAACGTTAATCCAACGCGCAACGCCGCATCGCCACAACCAGGCTCGGCGCTCAACCGGTTTGCAAGAATACTTCATCCACAGGAATTTAAAACGATTTGGATCATGTCCGCGACGTAAAGGCACCGATTGTCACTGCCGGCAAACCGGGTATAGTCCGGCCGCGAATGTCTGCAGGGCCGCGCATCGAAGCGATGCGCAAAAACGAGCGAATGCAGCTTTTCGATTTGCTGCGTGACTTGCTTCGGAAGCGATCCCCGGACAATACGCAGAAGGGGCGCAGGGAAGAACAGTGAAGCTTAAGGAATTCGCCCAACAGTTGGGGCTCTCTCCAACGACGGTAAGCCGTGCTCTGAGCGGCTATCCGGAAGTCAGCGAGAAGACCCGCAAGCGCGTTGCCGAGGAGGCTGTGCGCCTCGGTTACCGGCCGAACATCAACGCCGTGCGCCTCGTCACGGGCCGCGCAGGCGCGATCGGCGTCGTTATGGGCCGCAACGAATTCCAGTTTTCCGAATTCATGAGCGGCATGGCCGAACGGCTGGATAGCGAGGATATAGACATTCTCGTGAGCCCGGTTGCCGACCATGATATGAAAGCCGAGCTCCAGCTCTATAGCCGGCTGGCGACGAGCGGACGGGTCGACGCCGTGATCATCCATTCACCGAGGCCGAACGACGAGCGCATTCTGCTGCTCCACAAGCTCGGCATTCCCTTTCTGGTCCATGGCCGCTCCGAGACCGACGTGCCGCACGCCTGGCTCGATATCGACAACGAAGGCGCGATCCGCCGCGCCACCTCGCACCTCCTAGACCTAGGCCATAGACGGATCGCACTCATCAACGGCCGCGACGGTCTCACTTTCACGCACCACCGCGACAAGGGCTATCGCGAGGCGCTTGAACAGCGCGGGCTGCCCTTCGATCCGCGCCTCGTCACGCATGGCCAGTTCACCGACGAGATCGGTTTTCGCGCGGCCCGTTCCTTCCTCGAGCAGTCCCCTCGCCCGACGGCCTTCGTCGCCGGCTCGATGATGACGGCGCTCGGCGTCTATCGCGCCGTGCGTTCGGTCGGCCTTGTGGTCGGGCAGCACATCTCCGTCATCGCCCATGACGATGTCTTCCCCTATCTCACGGCCGACAACATGGTTCCGTCCCTTTCGACGAGCCGGTCGTCCCTGCGCGCCGCCGGCGCGCGCTCGGCCGACCTCACCCTGCAGCTGCTCACCGGACGGCCCGCCACGGAGATTCATGAGCTCTGGCCGGTCGAGCTGATCCTGCGCGAGTCGACCGGTCGGGCGCCGGAGGCTTGACCATCCTTCTCTGGCGGGGCTCTACTCGCGTCCCTTCAACCGGAACAGCAGGTCCTCATGCACGGCCTTGAGGTGGAAGACCAGGAAGCCGGCCGCCTCCTCGAAAGCGCCCGCACGGCAGAGGCGGATCAGCTCGGCATGCTCTTCCATCGCTCGGGTCATCGCTGCGACGCTTGAGAGCTGGACGCGCGTGTAGCGGTCGCTCGTCTGCAGCAGAGACGCGACGATCTGCTGTGTCCGGGGCATCTCGGCGCGCCGGTAGAGGGCCAGGTGCAGCTCGGCATTGAGCTGGCCATAGGAGTCGATTTCTCCTGCGGCCGTCGCTCTGAGGAATCGGTTTTGAACCTCCTCCACCCGTGCGAAATCGTCGTCATCGAGAAGCGGCGCCGATTTGCGGAAGAGCCGCGGTTCCAGAAGCGTCCGCAGCTCGAAAACGTCGTTGATCTCGGCGAGCGACAGTTCGGAGACGATCGCCCCCTTCTGCGGCACGATCCTGACCAGCCCTTCGGCTTCGAGCTGAAACAGGACCTCGCGCACCGGAATGCGGCTGACGCCGTAGGTTTCGGCCAACGCATCCTGGCGCAGCTGGCTGCCGGCCGGATAGCGCCCGGAGAGAATCGCCTGCCGGATTTCCTCGATTAATGCCCCGGAGAGGGTGCGATGTT
Organism: Sinorhizobium sp. KGO-5; assembly: GCF_036245905.1. NCBI lineage: Bacteria > Pseudomonadati > Pseudomonadota > Alphaproteobacteria > Hyphomicrobiales > Rhizobiaceae > Sinorhizobium > Sinorhizobium sp. KGO-5. Next base: position 14,585 of record NZ_BDIZ01000006.1, on the reverse strand, counting down.
TGAGATGTGACACCATGGACGCTCGCTACAGGAATACCGCCAAAAATGATATTGACTCGAAGAATGTATAAAATCTACTTTATACGGAAACCAGGGAACAGTCATGAACCAGTCAGTCGCGCCGCCGCTTTATGCGCGCGCCATCGTCTCTCTCTCCGAAGCCATGCTCGTCTTCGAAAAGCGCGCTGTTGCCGGATTGATGTGCGTGCTTCTCGCGCTCATCCTCCTGAACGTCGTCACCCGCTACAGCGGACATCCGCTCTATTGGGTCGATGAATCGGCCGTATACGCCATGGTCTGGCTCGCCTTCCTCGGAGGCTCGGCGCTGACGCGTCTCAGACTTGATTTCGCCGTGACGCTGCTGACGGATTACCTGCCGCCCGCGGCGGCGCGCTGGATGCGCGCTGCCTCGACACTGCTCGTCCTCCTGTTCGCCCTTGCGCTTGCGACATTCTGCTGGATGTGGATGGACCCCGTCGGCATCATCCGCGCCGGCTTCGACGCTAAGGCCTTCGCGGCCGAGAGCTTCAACTTTCTCTATACCGAGCGCAGCCAGACGCTGAATTGGCCGATCTGGGCGATCAGCCTCGTCATTCCGCTCTTCGCCGTGACCATGACCGTCCATTGCGCCGCCAATCTCGTCGAAGACCTGGGTCTGTCGCCTCAGCGTGAGCGGCGCGAACTTTCGAGCGCCGAGGGAGTGAACTGATGGTCACCACCGCCGCCTTCCTCCTCTTCATGCTCGTCGGCGTTCCGATCGGCGTCTGCCTCTGCCTCGGCAGCATCGTCTATATCTTCGCCTCCGGAAATCCCCTGCTCTTCCAGAGCTTTCCGACGCAGCTCTTCGGCGGCGTCGACAATTACGGGCTGATCTCCATTCCGCTCTTCGTGCTGATCGGCGAGATCATGAACGGCGGCGGCATCACCCGGCGCATCATCGACATGACGATGGCTTTCGTCGGCGCGATGCGCGGTGGGCTTGCCTATGTCAACCTGCTCGCCAACATGTTCGTCGCCTCGATACTCGGATCGGCCACGGCGCAGGTTGCCGTCATGGCGCAGATGATGGTGCCGGAGATGGAGAAGAAGGGCTATGACAAGACCTTCGCCGCCGGGCTCACCGCCTATTCGGGCATGCTCGGTCCCATCATCCCCCCGTCGATCATGTTCGTCGTCTACAGCGTGCTCGCGCAGGTTCCGGTAAGCGATATGCTGGCCGCAGGAATTGTGCCCGGAATTCTGCTGACTGTAGCCTTCTGCCTCGTCATCGCGGCGATGGGTTTCGTCTACAACTATCCGCGCGGCGAGCGCATGAAGCTCAAGGAGCGCATCCGTATCGTCCTGGATGCGCTGCCTACGCTTCTCATCCCCTTCGTCATCGTCGGCTCGATCCTCTCCGGCCTCGCCAACGCGACGGAGGCCGCAGCCGTCGGCGCCGTTGCAGCGGTGCTCGTCGGCCGCTTCTGGATCGGCGAGCTCAAATTCTCCGATCTTCCTCGAATGATGCTGCGCGCCGGGATCTATTCGGCCGTGGTCCTCTTCCTCGTCGCGGCCGCCGCGGTCTTCTCCTGGGTACTTGTCTACGGCATGGTGCCGCAGCAGGTCGCCGGCTGGGTCCAGACCGTCGCCTCGGATCCGGTCACCTTCATGTTGCTCGTCAACGTTATCCTGCTCGTCATCGGCACGGTGATCGACGGCGCCCCCGGACTCATCATGACCGTGCCCATCCTCCTGCCGATCGCGACCGAGGTCTACGGCATCGACCCGATCCATTTCGGCGTCGTCGTGGTCCTCAACCTTGTGCTCGGCTTCCTCTCGCCGCCCGTCGGGCTCTGCTTTTTCGTGGCGGCCGCGGTGACCGGCGCAAAGCCCGGCAAGATGTTCCTGGTGACGCTGCCCTTCTTCTTCGTCTCCTGTCTCATGCTCGTGCTCCTGTCGCTCATTCCTTCGCTCTCGACCTTCTTCGCCCGATAACCACAACGAACCAGCCAGAGGATCTTCCATGACATTTTCTCGCAGAACCTTCCTTGGCGGCGTTGCCGCCGGCGCAGCCCTCTCGCTCGCCACGCCGTCGCTCGTGCGCGCGCAGGAAACGCGCACCTTGCGCCTCGGCATCGTCACGCCGCCGGGACATCCCTGGAACAATGCCGCACTCAAGGTGGGCGAAGCCCTCAAGGCAGAGACGAACGGTCGCCTGTCGATCTCGGTCTTTCCGGCCGGCCAGCTCGGCAACGAGGCCGCCATGCTGCAGCAGATGCAGAGCGGCGCGCTCGATCTCGGCTGGATCATGACCGCCGAACTCGGCTCGCGCATTCCCGCCGTTGCCGCGATCAACGCGCCCTGGGTCGTCGATTCGACTGCCAAGGTCGCCAAGCTCGTGCGTGAGCCGGTCGCCATGAAGCTCCTCGACGTCCTTCCGGCCGAGACCGGAACGGTCGGCCTTGCCTGGGGCATCACCACCATGCGCGTCGTCTTCTCGGCCAAGGAGATCGCCGGGCTCGACGACATCAACGGCATGAAGCTGCGCATCAATACGACGCCCGCCTACCGCGATTTCTACCAGCTGCTCGGCGCAGCGCCGACGCCGATCCCGACACCGGCCGTTTTCGACGCAATGTCGAACGGCCAGGTGGACGGTCTGGAGGCGGACCTCGACTTCTCCTGGAACCAGCGCTTCGACAAGGTGTCCAAGACCATGCTGAAGATGAACGCCATCTTCATGCCCTGCGTCGCGCTGGCCTCCGGTCGCGTCTGGCAGACCCTTCCCGAGGCCGACCGGGAGATCATCGCCCGCCTTACCAAGGCAGCGCTCGACGAGCAGATCGACGCGACCGTCGCCAACGAGCCGGCCCTCCTCGAAAAATTCGCCGGCGCAGGCATTCCGATCAAGGATGTCACCGTCGCCGATGCCGGACGGATCATCGCCGAATACGACAAGATCTGGCTGCCGAAGGCACCGGTTCTCGCCGAACTTCGCAAGGTCGGCGCAACGCTCTGACGCTCTCGGATGGGGAAGGCGGCCCGCGCCGCCTTCCCCATTTGGTTCGCGAAAACCGCGCACCCTTTCCCCATCCCGCCAGCCGCTTGGCACGCAAATCGCCTCAATCTGCTTGCGCCCTGGCCCGCCGCAGGCCAAGAGAGCCTGAGGAGATCCTGGGTGGTCCACAGATGGAAAGAAAAGAAATCGCAATTATCGGCGGCGGTCCCGCCGGTCTGATGGCCGCGGAAGTCTTGTCCCGCTCGGGCCATGCGGTGACCGTCTACGAGGCTATGCCGACCGCGGCGCGCAAATTCCTGCTCGCGGGAAAATCCGGCCTGAACATAACCCATTCCGAAGCGTACCGGGACTTCGCAGCGCGCTTCGGCGATGCTTCGGCAAGCCTGCGCCCGGCCCTTGATGCCTTTACCCCGCAGGACGTGCGCGCCTGGGCAGCCGGACTTGACGCGGAGACCTTCGTCGGCTCTTCCGGCCGCGTGTTTCCGAAGGCTATGAAGGCCTCGCCGCTGTTGCGCAGCTGGCTCCGCCGGCTGGAGGCCCAGGGCGTCCGGCTTCTCACCCGCCATCGCTGGTCGGGTTTCACGGAGAACGGCTACGTATTCGATACGCCGGAAGGGACGACGGTCGTTCGTTGCGACGCGGCTCTCCTGGCGCTTGGCGGCGCAAGTTGGCCACGGCTCGGCTCCGACGCCGCCTGGGTGCCGTTGCTGCGGGCGAGAGGCGTGCCGATCAGCGATTTCCGCCCTGCCAATTGCGGTTTCGACGTCGCCTGGACGCAGGTTTTCCGCGAGCGTTTTGCCGGCCAACCGCTGAAAGGCGTTATCGCAACATCCGATGCGGGGACGATCCCGGGCGAATTCGTGGTGAGCCGCCACGGCATCGAAGGCAGCCTCGTCTACGCCCATGCGGCAAGCCTGCGCGACCGGCTGGACCGGGACGGCAAGGCGGCGCTCCTCCTTGACCTCACACCCGGCCGCTCGGCCGACAGGCTCGCGCGGGATCTCGCGCGACAAGACCGCAAGGCGAGCTTCTCCAACCGCCTGCGCAAGGGCGCGGGGCTCGACGTTGTCAAGGCGGCATTGCTGCGCGAACTCTCGACGGAGGCGGCACGAGCCGCGCCGGAGCAACTCGCTGCCGTGATCAAGGCCTTGCCCGTTCCGGTGCTCGCAACACGGCCGATCGCCGAAGCGATCTCATCGGCCGGCGGCATCCGCCTGAACGCCATCGATGACCGCTACATGCTGAAGGCGCTCCCCGGCCTCTTCGCCGCCGGAGAAATGCTCGACTGGGAGGCGCCGACCGGCGGCTATCTCCTCACCGCGTGCCTCGCCATGGGCCGTGCTGCGGCCCGCGGCGTCGAAGCATGGCTCGCCGATGGCCTTCAGTAACACTGCGGATCGCAGCACGTCTTCACATCCGTCAGCGCTCAGCTTTTCGGTCTGATGGAGAACATGGCACCGGCGGCGACAATGAAGAGCCCGATGATTGCAAGTTGAAACGTGCTCGGGATGCCGACGAGGATCAGCACATTGTTGACGAGCGTGATCAGCAGTACCCCGAGAAGTGTTCCGAGCACCGTACCCGAGCCTCCGGTGATGCGCGCGCCACCAAGGACGACCGCGGCAATGACGTCCAGCTCCGACCCCGCCAGATCGAAAGGGTTGGCGAGACGATTGCTCGACACGTGCATGATACCCGCGATCCCGGCGAGCAGACCGGCATAGGCAAAGACGAACACGTGGACAGTGCGCAGGTTGTATCCGAGACGCGAAGCGATACTGGCGTTTCCGCCAACCGCATAGATAGCCCGGCCTATAAGGGTCCGCTTGAGGATATACCAGGTGGCGAGTGCAGCGACGACCAGTACGAGGAAATAGGCGGGCAAAGTCGAGACCGCACCATTCGCCCCCTCGTGCCGTAAAAGCGCGAGCTTTCCGAAAGCGTCCATGGATTCGGGGATGTTCATGAACAGTGCCGTTCCGATGAAGGTCAGCAGAAACCCGCGGATCGCATATTGCGTGCCGATCGTCACGATCAGTGAGGGCGCCTTCAATGCGTGGACCAGCAAGCCGTTGCAGATGCCGAGGATCGCGCCGCCGGCGGCTGCGATGCCAAGGATCGGCCAGATGGACAGATCCGGCGCATAATTCGTGACCAGCATGGTGATGACGTACATCACCAGCGCAGCAATGGCCGTGAACGAGACGTCGAGCCCGCCGGATGCCAGCACGACGAGAACGCCAAGCGCGAAGAGGCCGCGCACGACGGTGGAGCGTGCCATGTCGAACAGGTTGGAAACCTGCCAGAAGTCCGGATTGATCGTGCCCACGACGATGCAGACGATCACGACGAGGAGGAAGGTAACGGCCGGAGGGTGGCGGATAAACCAGCGCATGGTCCGGACTGCGGCGGGCACTCCCTCGGTCCCGCTGACGGGGGTCGCTGCGACATCGGCCATGTTATTGAACTCCCTGGCCGTCTTCGGCCATCATCGACTTGTAGATTGCGTCTTCCTCAAGCCCTTCGGCCGGAAAGATATCGGCGACCCGACCTTTGCGCATCACCATCACGCGGTCGCAGTTCTGCAGAAGCTCGGGCAGATCATCGCTGATGATGACGACGCTCATGCCGTCTCGTGCAAGGCGCTGAATGATGCGGAATATCGTGTCCTTCGATCCGACGTCGACGCCGACGGTTGGGCCATGCAGGATGAGCAGGCTCGGCTCGATCGTCAGCCAGCGGCCGATCAGAACCCTCTGCTGGTTGCCCCCTGAAAGGGACATGACGGGGTTGTCGATATCCGGAGTCGCAACCTGCAGATCGTCGACCGTTTTCTGTGCCAGAGCCTTCGCCCGGCGGCTGTCGAGGAGGCCGAAAGCGCCCCGCAGTCGATCGAGGACCGCCATGACGATATTCTCGCGGATGGATTTCCCAAGGAAAAGCCCTTCAGACAGGCGGTCCTCCGGAACATAGCCGATGCCGGCCTCGATCGCAGAGGCGGGCGACGACAGATCGGCCCGTCTGCCTGCGAGCTGTACCGAGCCCCGCCGCGCCGGTTCCACGCCGGCCAGCGAAAGCGCAAGCTCGTTTCGCCCGGAATCGAGAAGTCCCGTAATCCCGAATATCTCGCCCTTGGAGACCGTGAAGCTGACATCGTCGAAGCCGGCGGCCCCGAGCCGCTCCACCGAGAGCAGCGTCTCGTCACCATGCGAATCGACGCGATAACGCGTGTCGTCGAGTTTCTTGCCCGTCATCCAGAAGCCGAGTTCGGTCTTCGACTGAGTGGCGACGTCGCATTCGGCAACCTTCAGGCCGTCCCGCATGATGATCGCCTGCCCGCCGATCGCCTTGCATTCGTCGAGCTTGTGCGTGACGAAAAGGACAGATACGCCCTTGGCGTGCAGGCCGTGCACGACGCGAATGAGGTTGTCCACTTCGCGCCGCGTCAAAGCGGTCGTCGGCTCATCCATGATGACCAGGCCGGCATCGGAAGCGATCGCGCGGGCAATGGCAATGAGCTGGCGCGTTGCGATGGGGAGTTCTTCGACGGGTGTCGCCAGAAAGGCGGGCTCCGTCGGCAGGCCGACGTCCTTCAATGCACGGACGGCCGTCTCCCGCAGGCCCTTGAGGTCGAGACGCCGCGCGAGGCTGCCGTTGGAGGCAACCAGCTGCTGCGTCAGCGCGACATTCTCCTCGACACTCAGATTGGGAAGAAGCGACAGGTCCTGATAAACCGTCTCGATGCCGGCTGCCAGGGCGCCGATCGGCGTCAGGCCCTCGACCTTTTTACCGTTGATCGCAAGCTCACCTCCATCTGCCGGCTGGGCGCCGGAGATGATCTTGATGAGCGTGCTCTTGCCGCATCCGTTCTCGCCCATGAGATGGTAGGTACGGCCGCGCTCGATCGTGAAGCTCACCCCCTTCAGGGCGCGAACGCCGCCAAAGCGCTTCTCCAGGTCGCGAACTTCCAGAAAAGGCGTATCGCTCCGCGACTCTGCGGAGGGCATCTTCTTCTCGGCAATGATAGTCGACTGCATTGGCATGGTCCGGAGTTGCGGTCAGTTCGCCGGCAGGGCCATCCCTGCCGGCGGATGCGGCTGCAGCCGCGTATCCCTTCGATGCGCGATCAGAACGGATACTGGCTGTAGTTGGACTTATCGACGTCGACCCAGGCTTCGCCGACAACGATGATGCCGTCGCCGGGGCCCTTCTTCACCGACACCTTGTTGTAACCCGGCACCCCGAGATCCATGCCGTCCGTGATTTCCTTGCCCTCGATCACGAGCTGGGCGACCTTGTTCATGACGTAGCCGGCATCCTTCGGGTCCCAGAAGGAGATGCTCTGGACGGCACCCGATTCGAGATACTTGGCCGTGTCCTTCGGCAGACCGAGGCCGACGACGCAAACCTTGCCGACGAGGCCGGCTTCCTCGACCGCGCGGCCGATCCCGATCACGTCAATCGCCGAGCCACCCTGGAAGCCCTTGATGTCAGGATACTTGCGCAGGATCTCGCGCGCCTTCTCGTAAGCCTTGTTGGCGTCGTTGAAGGATTCGTTCTTCTCCGAAACGAGTTCCATTTCCGGATATTTCTTGGCGTTCTCCGCACCGCCGTCGGCCCACTGCACGTGCGTGAGGCTGCCGAGCGACCCGACGAACGACGTCCACTTGCCGGACTTGCCCATGCATTCGGCCAGCTTCTCGTTGAAGCGCGCGCCGAAGACCTTGTTATCGAAGGCCTCGATATCGACCTGCGTGTTCTTCAGGCTGTCGGCTTCGTGCGTGATGATCTTGATGCCGCGGTTCATCGCCCGCTTGAAGACGCCTTCGAGAGCGGAAGGGTCCATCGGCACGACGGCGATTGCGTTGACGTTCTTCGCGACGAGGTCTTCGATGAGGCGAAGCTGCTGGGCCGCGTCGGCCTTGGCCGGTCCGATCTGACTCGTCGACACAGCTGGATTGTCCTTGCCATAGGCAACGACACCTTCCTCCATGCGCGTGAACCAATTCTCACCGGTCACCTTGACGACGGTAACGACGGAGGGGGCGTCCTGCGCGACCGCAAGCTGGGCAGCGCAAAGCGCACCCAAAGCGACCGTGCAGGCGGCAATCTTCTTGTAGACAGACATGAGTGTCTCCTCATCACTTGTTGTTTGCCCGACCAGAAATCGACGGCGGGGGGCATTGCGCCGTTTGGGGACCTCGGGATCAGCGTCGCGGCGAAAGATATGCGCGGAGATCGACGCGCGACGTTGCCAGGAACACGATCAGAAGCAGTCCCCAGGCGCAGTCGCGGAAGAAATTCGAGATATCGAGGAAATTGAACAGGCTGGACAGCATCTGAAGCGCCGTCGCGGAGAGGACGACGCAGACCGTGCGTCCGTACCCGCCGTCAGGCCGTACACCCGCCATCACGACGATCAGAATGGCGATGAGGACGTAGGAGCTGCCATAGTCCCACTTCACGCTTGAGGTGCGGGCGGCGATGATGATCCCAGCGATGGAAGCAAGCACTCCGCAGACGGTATAGGTCAGAAGAAGCATTCGGCGCTGCGGAATGCCGGCGTAACGGGCGGCCTTGGCATTGCTGCCCATCAGGTAGAGCTTGAAACCGAACGGCGTGAAGCGGAGCACGACACCGATCAGGACCGCGATGGCGACGAAGAGCGTGAAGCACATCGGCACACCGAGTACCGGGGTATTGCCGAAATTGTCGAGGGGCTCGATATAGCCGAGGGTGATCGCCGAGCCGTTGGTGAAAGCAACGGCGAGACCTGTGAAAAATAGCTGCGTGCCAAGCGTGGCGATGATCGGCGTGAGCCCGGCGAAGGCGATCAAGGCACCGTTCAGCAAGCCGCCGGCGAGACCGATGATCAGCGCCACCACCGCGAACAGCCACGAAAAAGCGAGTGGCGCTTCATCGGCCGAAACCCAATCGCGCACCAGCAGATAGGAGCCTACCCCGGCAAGATTGGCGAGCGCGATGCCGGACAGATCGATGCCGCCGCCTCCGGCGATCATGGCGAGCATTACGCCGAGAGCCAGCAGCGCAAGCTCCGGTACCTGAGCGGACATCGACTGGAAATTGTAGAGGCTGAGAAATGTGTCTCCTGCGAACACCGCAGCGAGCGCGACCACGAGAGCGTTGGTCGCCACAAGAAAGTTGAATTGCCGGTCGGCAAACATGCTTTTCATTCAGCCTCTCCCACACCGCATTTCAGGGGCGCTTCACACCCCGTCGACTTCCTGCCGGTCCAGCCGATCGCCGGGGGCGACCGCAGTGGACTGACGAGCAAGTCCTTGAGAAGCCATGGAAATCTCGGAAATAACTCCTTCCATCCCTCTCGAATTTTCGGCAATCTAACGTGAATGTTGACATTTGTCGAGCCATGTTTGAATTATGTAGGAAATTCGCAGTACGGCATGATCCGCTGGTCACCAGGGAGGAGCTCTCGATCAAGATTTTCCAGCCGGCCTGGCGCGCGAACCGCGCCGGGAGGCCCCGGTCTGCTCCGGCAGACGATGTTAGATTCAACGTAGTGTTGCGCTGAGCCGTATCGCCAGCGACGGACAAAAGAGGACTGCCATGCAGCGTTTCATCAACAATCCGGACGAAGTCGTCGAGGATACCGTCAAAGGTTTCGTCAAGGCGCATGCCAACATCGTTCGCCTCGGAGAAAATCCGCGCGTCATCGTCGCCAGGGGCGCGCCGGTTGCCGGCAAGGTGGGTGTCGTGACCGGCGGCGGCTCCGGCCACGAGCCTGCCTTCATCGGCTACACCGGCCGCAACATGCTGGACGCGGTTGCAGTCGGCGAACTCTTTTCGTCACCGACGGCCAAGAGCTTTCATGACGCGATGCGCGAAGCGAACGGCGGCAAGGGCGTCGTCTGCCTCTACGGCAATTATGCCGGCGACAACATGAACGTGAAGATGGCGGTGAAGCTCGCGGCCAAGGCAGGGATCGAAGTCGCGACGGTCGTCGCCAATGACGACGTGTGCTCCGCGCCGCCCGAAGAGCGCGAGAAGCGGCGCGGCGTCGCCGGAGAAATCTTCATGTGGAAGATCGGCGGGGCCAAGGCGGCCGCCGGCGCGAGCCTCGAAGAGGTCCGTGCGGCTTCTCAGAAGGCGATCGACAATTGCCGCTCGATCGGGGTCGGGCTCGGCCCCTGCACCTTGCCCGCGGTCGGGCATCCGAACTTCCGGATCGAGCCCGGCACGATGGAAGTCGGCATCGGCCATCACGGTGAGCCCGGCGTGCGCGTCGAAGCGCTGAAGACCGCCGAAGAGGTCGCGGTCGACATGTGCAAGATCGTGCTGGACGATCACGACCTGCCAGAGGGCACGGAAGTGGCTGTGCTCGTCTCCGGCCTCGGCGCGACACCGCTCAACGAACTCTACATCCTGAACGACACGATCGAGCGCGAGATCACCGCACGAGGCCTCAGGATCTACCGCACCTTCGTCGGCAACTACTTCACCTCGCTCGAAATGGTCGGAGCGACGCTGACGGTCATGGCGCTCGACGACGAACTCAAGGCGCTCCTCGATGTCGAGGTCCGCTGCACCGCCGTTCTCTGAGGAAATGGACATGCAGACGTTTGAAAATGCAAAAGCCGGCGACATCGTCCTCACGCTTGCCGACCGGATCATCGAAAACCGCGCCTATCTGAGCGAGATCGACGGCAAGATCGGCGATGGCGATCACGGGGTGAACATGGCCAAGGGCTTTGGCCTTGCCGCAGAACGCCTGAAGGGCAAAGACGCCTCTCTTGCAGAGGCGCTCGATACGCTCGGCACCGTGCTGATGACGGAGATCGGCGGATCGATGGGGCCGCTCTACGGCGTGATGTTCACCGAATTCGCCGAAAAGATCGAGGGTGCCGATGCAATCGACGCCGCCGCCTATAGCCGCATGCTTCATGCGGGGCTCGAAGGCATCCGGTCGATCGGCTCCGCCAAGGTGGGCGACAAGACGCTGCTCGACACCTTGGTGCCCGCGGTGGACGCCTTCGATGCGGCGACTGCCGACGGCAAGCCCTTCGCCGAAGCGCTCGACGCACTCGTATCGGCGGCGGAGGCCGGCCGCGATTCGACGCGCGATCTCGTCGCCAAGATCGGGCGGGCGAGCCGCCTCGGCGAACGCTCGCTCGGCGTCTTGGACGCCGGCGCCACCTCCTGTGCGATCATCCTCAGGGAGTTGTCGCACGGGGCTCGCGCCCGGCTCGCCTGACGCCGCGGTTTCGCGATTGCGCGCAAAGGGGGCAGCGGCACCCAGCCCCCATTGCAAAAGCACGGCGTTGCTTCCATCCTCGCGGTCCGAAACAGGGGAAGTACAGGACTGCATGACGATCAAGACACCTTCTCCGCGCAAGGGCGCTGCCAATCGAAGCGGTACGATCGATGCTTCGGACGCGATTCCCTTGCGCTACGGTGACGACCCCTATGTCTGGGCCTGCTGGCTTTATTACGAAGACGGCATGACGCAGGGCGAGATCGCCGAGGCCATGGGTGTGTCGCGGGCGACGGTAAACAGCTACCTCGCCGACGCCCGCGAAAAAGGCATCGTCAACATTTCGATCGAGCCGGCGCGACTGGCATCGCTCACCATCGCCCAGGAATTGAAGCGGCATTTCGGCCTGACCGACTGCCTCGTGGTCCCGAGCGACGACAATGCGCGTCCTTTGATCGACCGCCTCGGAGCGGCCGGGGCGCAGGCGCTTCCAAAACTCCTGAAATCCGGCGATACGCTCGCCGTCGCCTGGGGCCGCACCGTGCTTTCGGTCGGCGAGCACGCCGGGATCGCTTCCCTTCAGGACATGACGGTGGTTCAGGCGACCGGCGGCACCACGGCCTCATTTGCCTATACGCCGGAGCTTTGTGCCTCGGCGGTCGCACGGGCAATTTCAGCCCGCTGCGTCAACATCACCGCGCCGGCCGTGGTCAAATCGCCCGAACTCCTGCATATGCTTCTGGAGGAACCTCTGGTTCAGGAGCAGTTCGCGACTCTAGCAAGGGCAAACCGGGTGCTTTTCGGCATCTCCTCGCTTCGGCCGAATTCCACCATTCATACCAGCGGTTTCTTCGAAACGGTCTCGCTGCAGGACTATCTGGCAGCCGGCGCAGTCGGCGTCGTCGCGGGCCGTTTCATCGATGAACGCGGCCGTCCGGTCGCCGGCCCGCTCGACGATCGTACGGTCGGCATCTCGCTGGACCTGCTCCGCAAGATAGGCACGCGCATTGCGGTCGCCGGCGGCTTCGACAAGGTGCCGGCCCTGCTCGCGGCGCTACGCGGCGGCTATGTCAACGTGCTCATCACCGACGCGGCGACCGGTCACGGCATCTTGCGGGCCGACGGCGTCAGGGCACTCGACGCCAAGCTTTCGCACCGGCCGAAGCTTGTCCAGACACCGAGCTCCTATCGCACCCACGTCAAGAAATTCCTCAACAACCCGAACGAAGTCGTCGAAGAAATGCTCGAAGGGGTCGTCAGGGCGCACCAGGAATATCTGCAGCCGATCAACGGATCGCACCGGGCGCTCGTCGCGCGCAGCGGCCCCAGGCCCGGAAAAGTTGGCCTAGTCATCGGCGGGGGCACGGGGCACGAGCCGTGCTTCCTCGGTTATGTCGGCAAGGGTCTTGCCGATGCGGTTGCCATGGGGAACATCTTTTCCTCGCCGCCGCCCGATCCGATCGTGCAATGCGCCGAGGCCGCGTCCGGAGGCGAAGGCGTGCTCTTCGTCTACGGCAACTATGCCGGCGATGTGATGAATTTCGAGATGGCGGCTGAAATTGCCGAAGAAAAGGGCATCAAGGTAAGGACTGTCCTGACGACGGATGACGTCGCCTCCTCGCCGGTCGAGGACCGCGAAGGCCGGCGCGGCGTCGCCGGCAACTTCTTCATCTTCAAGGTCGCGGGCGCAGCCTGCGATCGCGGCCTGTCGCTGGAAGCCTGCGAAGCCGTCACGCGCAAGGCGAACCTGCGCACCTATACGGTGGGCGTCGCGCTCGAACCCGGCTCGATGCCGCAGACGCGACGGCACAATTTCGAGATAGGCCCGGACGACATGGAGGTCGGCATGGGCATCCACGGCGAACCGGGCGTGACGCGCGAGCGCATCCGATCGGCGGACGAGATTACCGACAGCATCATGGACCGCATCTTCAAGGAGATGAAGGCAGCACCCGGCGAGCGCGTCGCCGTGCTCGTGAATTCCTTCGGAGCGACGCCCCTGATGGAGCTCTATATCCTGTTCCGGCGGGTCCAGCAGCGACTGGCGGCAAAGGACATACTGATCGAAGCGAACTGGATCGGACATTATTGCACCTCGTTGGACATGGCCGGCGCTTCGATCACCATTCTCCATCTTGATCAGGAATTGTCCGATCTGCTTCATCACCCTTGCGAAACGGCGTTTCTGAAGGTCAACTAGAACTGGGCGAAGCCCTGGCGGGTGGTTGCGGATCCACCTAAAGGCCGCGGGAGGAAAATGATGCCGGAAAGCGCGGTGCGCCGCTTGATCGAAATGTTCGAGGCGATCTCCAGTGCCATCGAGGCGGAGAGGGACCATCTGTCCGAGCTTGACGGCGCAATCGGCGATGCCGATCACGGGATCACCATGGCGATCGGCTTTTCTGCCGTGACCGGCGAACTTGCGAGGACGGATGCAGGCAGCGCCGGGCTGAGCGGTGTCATGACGGCGGCGGCAAGCGCCTTCCTGAACGCCGTCGGAGCCTCGACGGGACCGCTTTACGCCACCGCCTTCCGACGTGCGGCCCAGGCCCTGGAAGGACGCGACACACTGGACCTCGAGGCCTGCTCCCTTCTCATCCAGGCGGTTGCCTCCGGCATAGGCGAGCGCGGCAAGGGGCAGCGCGGCGACAAGACGATGCTCGACGTCTGGCTTCCCGCCGCCGACGCGGGGGCGCAGGCGGCCGCAGCCGGCAAGTCCGCCGAGGCATTCTGGGCGGATGTCACCGCAGCCGCCGAAAACGGCGCCAGCGCGACGCGTTCCATGGTCGCAACGAAGGGCCGCGCGGCCCGGGTCGGAGAGCGCTCGCTCGGACACATGGATCCCGGCGCCGCCTCGGCCGTCATGATCATCCGCGCCATGGCCCAAACCCTGCGGACGAGCTAAGGCCTGTTCGGTTTTCTCGGCACGCATGGCGATGCGCTTGAATTCCTTGCGTACCGACCGTGCGCCACTGTAGGTGTCCTTTGATCGTAGCCGATCAATGGACAAAAACATGCAGCAGCTCAACGTGCTACAGCGACCTTTGCGCGTCTCATAAGACGCGTGGCGCTGTAGAAACTTTCCGGAGGACTGCAATCTCTCCTCATCCTCATCCCTGTGCTCGTTGTATAGCCCGGAGACATGACTGACAGGTGTTCGGGGAGATGGCTGACACGTTCATACTGGCATGGATCGGCTTCGAGAGGAGGTTGTCCATGCCGTGGAAAGAGGTGTCGGTTATGGGAGAGAGGCAGGAATTTGTGCGGCTGGCGCTGGCGGAGGGTGCGAACCGCCGGGAGCTGTGCCGGCGGTTCGGGATCAGTGCCGATGTGGGCTATAAATGGCTGGCGCGGTGG
>NZ_BDIZ01000005.1:0-396540 GCF_036245905.1 Sinorhizobium sp. KGO-5 | reverse complement strand
GGAAACCATCTTGGCCAGTGGCCCTGTGCGGCCACACCGAAAGGCCGAACATATGGAAGCAAGCGATCCGATCAAAAAATCTGCAAAAAACACTTGCAAGGGGGAGCCGTCCACATAAGGGATGAGGATAGAGAGGTGCGACCCTCGGCGCGTTTCATTGCGTCACAGGTTGAACATTCCCTCGCATATTCCCAAGCGCAAGTTGTAGGAACCGCACATCCCGGTCCCTCATTCCTGTGCTTGTCACAGGAATCCAGCCAGCCCAAGTCCTTGGGCTGAAAGAACTCTTCCCGCGCCGCAGACGCGGCGCTGCTGGATCCCTGTGACGAGCACAGAGATGCGGGGAAGAGGGTGCGGTCCTTCGGCGCGCTTCATAAACCGTGAAGATATCGAGGCGGCGCGGAAGGTCGCCGGTCACGCCCGTGGACAGCGTCCCGTCCCGCCTCGCACATCCCCGTCCCCATTCCTGTGACAAGCACAGGAATGGGGAAATCAAACAAGCGGCGGCGGGTGGCCCGAATCTCAACGGGCTTTCGAGCGCAAGTGCCATTGCCCCTGCCGAAAAAAACAAATCTGTGCAAGAATTTACCGAGCTGATTCGCGGCGTTTGTTTCGTCGGCGAACTCACTTAAGGTTTGTTCGAATCGGCACACGGAGCGGCTTTTCCGTGTTCGTCCGCAGCAAACGGGGATTGAAATGGCGCAGCTCAACGTCGCACGTGAACCTTCGATGGATGAGATTCTGGCATCCATTCGCAAGATCATCGAGAGTAACGAGCCTGGTCCGGCCGGAACCTCCGCGCAGCAGAGCTTCGAGGACGGCGCCCGCGACGATGTCGAACTGTCGATGGATCCGGAGATCGAAGCGGATGCGTTCGGATCCGCCGACGACCAATTCTCCTCGGTCAGGACGTCACCATCGGCGGTCGATAACCGTACCGACGCGCCGGTACCGTCGTCTGCGCCGCTTTCGCTTGCCGATGTCGCGGCAAGGGTGAGGGCCGCTTCGGAGCGCCAGGCGGTGCATACGGTTCCGAGAGATCAAGCAAGAGGCGAGGAGGCGCGGTCGCCAGCGGATAGTCCGGCGATGATGTCCCGCATCGCTGCGTTTCCCTCTTCGGCCATCCCGGCGAGTGCGGCAGCGGACGCCGGGTCGGCTCCCGTGGCCGGGGATGTGTCGGCGGCCTCGGACGAGGCAACGGAGCCGGAAGGCACGCCTGGAACGATCGTTTCCCCGGCTGTCAGCCGTCAGGTTGCGCGCGCTTTCGACGAATTGGCACATGCCGTCGAGAACGGACCCCGGCGTTCCTTCGACGAGATCGCCGAAGCGATGCTGCGTCCGATGTTGCAGGAATGGCTGGACGACAACTTGCCGACGTTGGTCGAAAGACTGGTGCGCGAGGAAATCGAACGCGTGGCACGTGGGCCCCGGCGCTGACGTAAACGGTAGAGGTGCCTGACTTGCGTCTGCCGCCCGTGGGCGATTTCAGGAAACTCGCCGAGCTCTTTTCCCCAGTAGCGCATTCGAACCTGCGCACGTCCGGACAGAAAAGCGTTACACACTTTTCCCGGAAGTAATCTAAGATGGAAGCCGCATGCATGATGGCTGCGGCTTTTTCCCCGTTCAGGTTGACTTGCCCCGGGCCTTCCGGTTTACAAACGCTGACATCAATCTCCAGAAATCGGCCAAAGAATGCTTGATAAAACCTACGATTCCGCAGCGGTAGAACCGAAGATCGCCAAGGCCTGGGACGAAGCGGATGCCTTTCGCGCCGGTGTCAACGCGAAGCCGGACGCGGAGACCTTCACGATCGTGATCCCCCCGCCGAACGTGACGGGATCGCTCCATATGGGCCATGCGCTCAACAATACGCTGCAGGACATCATGGTCCGCTTCGAGCGCATGCGCGGCAAGGATGTGCTCTGGCAGCCGGGTATGGACCATGCGGGTATCGCGACCCAGATGGTCGTCGAGCGCCAGCTCATGGAACGTCAGCTTCCGAACCGCCGCGATATGGGCCGCGAGGCCTTTATAGAGAAGGTCTGGGAGTGGAAAGCCGAATCCGGGGGCCTGATTTTCAATCAATTGAAGCGGCTCGGCGCCTCGTGCGACTGGTCGCGCGAGCGCTTCACGATGGACGAGGGGCTGTCCGAGGCGGTCATCGAGGTCTTCGTCAGCCTTTACAAGGAAGGCCTCATCTATCGCGACACCCGTCTGGTCAACTGGGACCCGAAGCTGCAAACCGCGATCTCCGACATCGAGGTCGAGCCGGTCGAGGTCAACGGCCATCTCTGGCATCTGCGCTACCCGCTCGAAGAGGGCGTGACCTATCAGCATCCCGTCGCCTTCGATGAGGAAGGCAATGCGACGGAATGGGAGGCGCGCGACTATCTCGTCGTCGCGACGACGCGTCCGGAAACCATGCTCGGCGACACCGGCGTTGCCGTGCACCCCGATGACGCCCGTTACAAGGGTATCGTGGGCAAGCACGTCATTCTGCCGATCGTCGGCCGCCGCATTCCGATCGTGGCCGACGAGTACCCGGATCCGACGACCGGCACCGGCGCGGTGAAGATGACGCCTGCGCACGACTTCAACGATTTCGACGTCGGAAAACGCAGGGGACTGCGGCAGGTCAACGTTCTCACGGCAGACGGCCGGATAACGATCAAGAACAACGAGGATTTCCTCGAGGGGCTCGACCACCCGGCGGCGCTGCACGGCGCCTGGGATCAACTGGAGGGCAAGGATCGCTTCGAAGCGCGCAAGCTTATCGTCGAGATGCTCGAAGAGGCCGGGCTCGTCGATCACATCGCGCCCCACAAGCACATGGTGCCCCATGGCGACCGCGGCGGCGTGCCGATCGAGCCGCGCCTGACCGAGCAATGGTATGTCGACGCCAAGACCTTGGCGAAGCCGGCGATTGCGGCGGTCAAGGAAGGCAGGACGAATTTCGTCCCGAAGAACTGGGAAAAGACCTATTTCGAATGGATGGAGAACATCCAACCCTGGTGCATTTCGCGCCAGCTCTGGTGGGGCCACCAGATCCCCGCCTGGTACGGTCCCGATGGGCAGATCTTCGTTGAACGAAACGAGGAGGAAGCGCTGCACGCGGCGATTCAGCATTACATCGCCCATGAAGGACCGATGAAGGCCTATGTCGAAGACCTGCTCGAAAACTTCAAGCCGGGTGAGATACTGACGCGCGACGAGGATGTCCTCGACACCTGGTTCTCCTCGGCGCTCTGGCCCTTCTCGACGCTCGGTTGGCCGAAGGAGACGCCGGAGCTCGACAAATATTATCAGACCGATGTGCTGGTAACCGGTTTCGACATCATCTTCTTCTGGGTCGCCCGGATGATGATGATGGGCCTTCATTTCATGAAGGATGCGGACGGCACACCCGTCGAGCCTTTCCACACGGTGTATGTTCATGCGCTCGTTCGTGACAAGAACGGGCAGAAGATGTCGAAGTCCAAGGGCAACGTCATCGACCCGCTGGAGCTCATAGACGAATACGGCGCCGACGCACTGCGCTTCACGCTGGCGATCATGGCGGCTCAGGGGCGCGACGTGAAGCTCGACCCGGCCCGGATAGCAGGCTACCGCAACTTCGGAACCAAGCTGTGGAATGCGACCCGCTTTGCCGAGATGAACGGGGCAGTAAGCAGCGACGGCTTTATTCCCGAGGCAGCGTCGCTGACGATCAACCGCTGGATCCTGACGGAATTGTCGCGCACCATCCGCGACGTGAGCGAGGCGATCGAAGATTACCGCTTCAACGAGGCGGCGGGAACCCTTTACCGCTTCGTCTGGAACCAGTTCTGCGACTGGTATCTCGAACTCCTGAAGCCTGTCTTCAATGGCGATGATGAAGCGGCCAAGCGCGAGTCCCAGGCCTGCACGGCCTATGTCCTGGATGAGATCTACAAGCTGCTGCATCCGTTCATGCCCTTTATGACGGAAGAGCTTTGGGAAAAGACGACCGGCCCCGGGCGAGAGCGTACGACGCTCCTTTGCCATGCCGAATGGCCGGCCGCCTTCTATGCGGATGACGCGGCTGCAGACGAAATCAACTGGCTGATCGATCTCGTCTCCGGCATTCGTTCGGTTCGCGCCGAAATGAACGTCCCTCCGGCGGCGATGGCTCCATTGGTCATCGTCGGGGCGAAGGCGCTGACGAGCGAGCGGCTCGACCGGCACGCCTCTGCGATCAAGCGTCTGGCGAGAGTGGAGAACATCGAGCACGCGTCAGTGGCGCCCCGCGGCAGCGCTCAGATCGTGGTCGGCGAAGCGACGGCTTGCCTTCCGCTCGGCAGTCTCATCGATCTCGCGGCCGAAAAATTGCGTCTGGAAAAGGCCATCGCAAAGGTCGACGTCGAGCGGCAACGGATCCTCGGCAAGCTCGCCAACGAAAAATTTGTCGCCAATGCCAAGCCTGAACTGGTCGAGGCCGAGCGCGAGCGGCTGGTCGAACTCGACCTGCAAAGAGACTCGCTCGGCGTTGCTTTGTCCCGCGTTACGGAAGCCGGTTAGCTTTTTATCTGCGAGACAAACTCGAAGGCAGACACGGTCCGCGGCGGCAATGCCGCGGATTTTCCAATTTCTCACCCCATGCGGCGAATCGGCTGCCTGGTCTGGCTCGGCGGCAACGCAGGTGGGGGCGATCGACAATGCACGCATGGGTTTTAGCTGCCGGCGTTTCAATGGTACCTCGCAAGGGTGTCGTGTAAAAAGCCATGATGTTGTTCCAGCGTCACACACTGCGATTTGGTAGTATTTAATTCCATTTGTTGATCGAAATCGCGGACATTCTGGAAATCAAATTCTATCGGCGGTCGAATTGTGGCGAGAAGTGGGAATTCTTACGTAAATCCGATGACTGATCCCGACCGGTCGGCTCCGGGGCTTCCAGTTTGCCATTTCACGCAATCGTGAGGATACTTCCCTCAAGCGCGGCCCCGAGGCGGATGGCCGCAGAATTGGAATGCAGGGGAGGAGCTTGATGGCTCGAATTGGATTGAAGCAGGGTATTCTGGCTGCGGTGGCCGGAGTGCTCGTGGCCTCGGCTGCGCAGGCGGGAGGGCTCGAGCGCAGCGGCTATAATATCGATCTCTTGTTCGACCCGTCGGACTATGCGGCCGAAGCGACGGCGACCTACGTCAATCCGCAGCGTAAGCTGAAGAACGTCGAGGACACCGATACCGCCAATACGGACATTCTCGGAGGGACATTCGGTGGCGGAAACCTGAATTATCGTCCAAGCACCGCGGACGACACTGAGAGCTATTGGGCGCCCCGCATCGGCGTTAAGGCTGCTTTGGGTGACAGTATTGACTGTATGGCGGACTACTCGCAGCCTTGGGGCGCCCACACCAACCCCGGCAAAAACTGGGCCGGTGCCAACAACAACATCGAGACGAAGGTGGAGAGCGACAACTATGCGGCCACCTGTTCCTACAAGTGGGAAATGGGACCTGGCTATTTCCGGGTTATTGGCGGTGGATTCTATCAGGAAGTGGGCGGCTTTAAAGAGCGACTCGTGCAGGATTACACCTTCGCGCCGTTTCCGCTTTCGACCTTTTCTGGCGTCGGTCGTCTCGAGCTGGAAGACAGCGGATGGGGCTGGCGCACCGGCGTTGCATACGAAATTCCTGAATATGCTATGCGGGCGAGCTTGGTGTACAACAGTGCTGTAGATCTGGATGATCTTTCAGGCTTCATCGATCTGCGTCAGCTTGCGTTTCCGAACCCTTTCCCGGTCGGTCCTCCGTTGATCACCGGCACCAAATATGACGTTCGGGGTTCGGCCTCGATGCCGGATTCGCTTGAACTCAAGGTTCAATCCGGCATTGCCCCCGGCTGGTTGGCGTTTGGCTCCATCAAATGGACCGATTGGAGTCAGTTGCAGGTTGTAACATTCTGCCCTGCGACGATATCGCCTACTACGCCGTGCACCAGCCTCGATCTCCTTTACCGGGACGGCTGGACCGTCACCGGGGGCATCGGCCACAAGTTCAACGATCAATGGAGCGGTGCAGTCAGCCTCACCTGGGATCGTGGAACAAGCCAAGGCTATGGGGCTCAGACCGATACCTGGACGCTCGGCACAGGCGTTTCCTATACGCCGACCGAGAATGTAGAAATCCGTCTTGCCGGCGTCGTCGGTATCCTGACCAGCGGCAGTTCCGGTCCGGTTGATTTCGAAGGGGAGACGATCGGCGGCGATGTCTCCTACGACTTCGACAATGACTTCGTCGGTGCGATCTCGACATCGCTGAAGGTCAGGTTCTGATCTCCTAAAATCCACTGCTCGAGGCCCGGTCTCCGCCGGGCCTTTTTTATGTCTGGTAACCACGCTTATAAGCGGTTGTGAATGTGACGATTCAGCAACACATTTCCTGCTACGGTTTGCTACTATCCGGGCCGGGTCGATTATGTCCATTTCCCGCCACAAAATGAGAGCAGCGATATAGGGACGAAGGCTAGTCGAGTTCCATGCCCGCGTTGAGGTGAAGTGAGTTTTTGTGCCGTCATGACATCCCGTAGCAATTGGCCTCAGGCGCGCAGCCGGAGCACCGGTGGGCGCAGGAGCCAGCATGTGCAGCATCTTCGCGACGGTGATGGGGTCGGCGAGGCCGGCTCGAACGAAAGAAACTGATTGTTATGCGCGCGGGTGAATTGAAGTCGCTTAGGGTTGCGGTGCTTGGCATGTCGCTGGCGGTTGGCGCAACCGCGGCCGGGCCGGCACGGGCTTTCGATCCCGGAGCCGGCGTGACCAAGGAGTCGGGCCCCTTCGCGCTCTTCAAGTTCGGTTTTTCCGCCTATAAGAGCGGCCGGAAAGACGAAGCGGTCGAGGCCTATCGATATGCTGCGGAAAAGGGGCACACGGGCTCTCGCTGGGCGCTCGCCAATATGTATGCCTATGGCGATGGCGTCGCTGAGAACGATCTCGAAGCATTCAAGATCTACAGCGAAATCGCACAACAGGGTGTCGAGCCCGGCTCGGAAGATACCGGCTACTTCGTCAATGCATTGATTTCGCTTGCCGGCTACTACCGGCGCGGCATTCCCGACACCCCGGTAAGGTCCGACCTGTCGCAGGCCAGGCAGTTGTATTTCCAGGCGGCCTCCACCTTCGGCGTGGCGGAAGCGCAATTCCAGCTCGCGCGCATGTTGCTTTCGGGCGAGGGCGGAAGCGTCAATGTCCAGCAGGCCAAGAAATGGCTCAACCGGGCGCGCAAGAATGGTCATGCCGGCGCCATGGGCGTTTTCGGAAACGTCATTTTCCAGGAAGGTCAGACCGCTCGCGGTCTCGCATACATGACGGCGGCGCTCGGCCAATGTTCTCCCAAGGACCGGCCCTGGCTCCAGGCGATGCAGGAGCAGGCGTTCTCGCTCGCCACCGAAGACGATCGCCGGGTGGCGATAACCATGTCCCAGAACATGCATCTGCAGAACGACGACGATTGAGGTCCTGTGCGGCCCGACCCGAGGATGGCTGACCGCAGGGAAGGGAAGGTCGACTCGCCTCAGGTCGTCTCGAACGCGAATTCAGCCGTTACGGGCACATGGTCGGACGGCTTTTCCCAGGCACGGACGTGCTTTTCGATAGAGGTCGACACGAGCTTGTCGGCCGCCTCGGGCGACAGCATCAGATGATCGATGCGGATGCCGAAATTCTTCTGCCAGCAGCCGGCCTGATAATCCCAGAACGAATAGAGCGGCGCCTCGTCGGAGGTCGCGCGCACCGCGTCTGTGAAGCCGAGGTTGCGCAGCCGCCGAAAGGCGGCACGTGTCTCTGGCAGGTAGAGAGCGTCGTTCCGCCAGACCTTGACGTCCCAGCAGTCATGCGCCTCCGGGATAACGTTGTAATCGCCGGCCAGGATGAGCGGTTCCTCCAGCATGAGCCTCTGTTCCGCGAAGGCGGCCAGACGACGCATCCATGCGAGCTTATAGGGGTATTTTTCCGTCTCTACCGGATTTCCGTTCGGCAGATAGAGGCAGCAGACCCGAAGCGCTCCGCCATTGACGGAGAATACGCCTTCGATGAAACGCGACTGTTCGTCGGCAGGGTCTCCCGGCAATCCGCGATTGATCTCGTCCGGTCTTGTCTTGGAGAGCAGGGCAACGCCATTGAAGCCTTTCTGTCCATGCGTCTCCACATGGTAGCCGAGCGCCTCGATCTCGCTTCTCGGAAATGTCTCGTCGACGGATTTGATCTCCTGCAGACAGGCGATGTCGGGGTTCGACTCCCTAAGCCAGCCGACGAGGCCGTCGAGACGCGCTTTGACGCCGTTGATGTTCCATGTGGCAATCTTCATTGGGCAGCCTTGCCTCTCACGACATTTGAGTCCGTTCGGTCGATTGGTTCTAGCGGCTGGAAATTCTTTTGACAAATCCGGGATCCGCCATTTGGGTTCTGGATCGGGCGGCCGCCGGTCCGGCGCATCTTCCGCTTCTTCCCCACGTTAGGGTTCACCCTTAAGTAGCCGAATTGATTCCGTTCCGCGTCCGTCTATAGTCCCGCGCATGATCGCGTTCATAGAGAGTTACTGGCCGCATTTTCTGGCGCTGCTTTCGGTCGTCCTCGGCGTCCCGGCAATCATCCATGCGGCAATGACGAAGGACGATGTGCGTGCGGCTGCCGGCTGGGTCGGGGTTGTGCTGCTCTCACCGGTCATCGGTGCGGTCATCTACGCGGTCGCCGGCATCAATCGGATGCGCCGCTCGTCTATCGGCCTGCAGCGCTCGCTGCTGCGCTCGACCGAGCGGGACCCGTTCGGGCGCTTCGATGTCACGCATGATCAGGTGGTGGCCCGTTTCGGACAGCGTTTCGCGGCAATGAAGATGCTTGGAGACCGCGTTGCGCGCTTCACGATGTCGGCGGGAAACCACATCACCATGCTCGAGGGCGGCGACGCGGTCTATGCGGCGATGCTCGACGAGATCTCGTCCGCCCGTCGCAGCATTCTCATCGAGAGCTATATTTTCGACCGCGATCCCATCGGCATGCGTTTCGCCAATGCCCTGATCGCCGCAGTGAAACGCGGCGTCGCCGTGCGCGTCCTGATCGACGCCGTGGGTGCGCGCTATTCCGTGCCGTCCATTGTGGGCTATCTGAAGGAAGGAGGCGTGCCGACCGCCGTCTTCAACGGCAATATCATCATGGGCCTGCGGCTGCCCTATGCCAATCTCAGGACACACCGCAAGATCATGATTGTCGACGGTACGGTCGCTTTCGCCGGCGGCATGAACATCCGTGCGGGCTTTTCCGCTGAAATCGCAGGAAAGGCTGCTTCTTTCGATACGCATTTCCGCGTTACGGGACCCGTTGTCGCCGATATCTTTCAGGTTGCTGCGGAAGATTGGCAGTTCTCGAGCGAGGAGGTACTGACAGGCGACGGCTGGCGGCTCGCCGACCTTCCCGCGGAGCCGGACGTGCGATCGGTGCTGATGCGGGCCGTTCCCTCAGGTCCTGACAACACCAACGAGACGAATCACAAGATGCTTATGGGCGCCTTTTCGATGGCGCGAAAACATATCCGGTTGATGTCGCCCTATTTCCTGCCCGACAAGGAATTGATCAGCGCGCTCGTGACGGCGGCGAGGAAGGGTGTCGAGGTCGACATCATCGTGCCCTCCGTCAACAATTTGACACTCGTCGACCGCGCGATGACGGCACAGTTCGACCAGGTGCTGAAAGGTCACTGCCGCGTCTGGCGGGCAAAGGGCGCCTTCAATCATTCCAAGCTGATGGTCATCGACGACCGCTGGGTCTATGTCGGATCGACCAATCTCGATCCTCGCTCCCTGCGCCTCAATTTCGAGTTCGACCTCGAAATACTCGACGAAGCCTTCGCACGCGCAATCGGCGAAAAGGTCTGCGCCATACGCGCGACAGCGGATGAAGTGACCCTTGCGGGGCTCCGCGCGCAGCCGCTCGTAAACCGGCTGGCAAACCGATTGCTCTGGCTCGGATCGCCCTATCTTTAGTGCTGGATGAGGAAAAGCGTGCGCGGTTTTCCGCCCGCATCTCGCTCTAACGTCCTGGAATCGATAACGATGTAGCGCGAGGCGTCAGATCGAAAAGCTCGTTCCGCACCCGCAGCTTGCGACCGCGTTCGGATTGTTGATCTGGAACGACTGTCCGAGAAGATTGTCGACGAAATCGATCTCCGAGCCGCCCATGTAGACCAGCGACAGGCTGTCGATCAGGACCTTGGCGTCGTCCTTTTCGAGGATGAGATCGTCGGCATTTGCCGCGTCCACCAAATCGAACTTGTAGGAGAAGCCCGAGCACCCGCCGCCTTCGACGGAGACGCGCATCGCGCTCTTGTCCTTCTCCGCCTGGAGAATTGCGGCAATGCGTCTGGCCGCCGCATCCGAAAGCGTAACTGTTTCCTGCATCTTATTTGCCTCCTGCCGGGGTCAAGAACCGGAGAGATTCGTCTTCGCTCTGACGCTATAATCGCATGCCGTGACAGGCGATCTTCAGGCTTGCCGCAAGCCGTTGTTCCGCCCCGAGGGGACGGAGTCGCCGGCCAGCGTCGCTTTCCTGTAGCGCTTTCTATAGGTATGAAGACTTGAATGTCCCGTCAATGGGATGACGCGCGCAGGTGTGAAATGACAGTCGACAGGCAGGCCCTTGGTTTCGGTTACGGTGAACACGCAGCTTATGCATCGAACCCCTGGGCTTCCCGCGGCAGACTGTATCCCGAGGCATCGAGCCCCACACGTTCCGATTTCCAACGCGACCGCGACCGCATCGTCCATACCACGGCCTTCCGGCGGCTGAAGCACAAGACGCAGGTCTTCATTGCCGCCGACGGAGACCATTACCGCACGCGGCTCACGCATACGATCGAAGTCGCCCAGATCGCTCGCGCCCTCGCCAGGGCCTTGAAACTGGACGAGGATCTCGCCGAGGGGGTGGCGCTCGTCCATGATTTCGGCCATACGCCGTTCGGGCACACCGGCGAGGACGCTTTGCACGAGGTGCTGGAGCCCTATGGCGGCTTCGATCACAACGCCCAGTCGCTGCGCATCGTCACCAAGCTGGAGCGGCGCTATGCGGAGTTCGACGGCCTCAATCTCACCTGGGAGAGTCTCGAAGGGCTCGTCAAACACAACGGCCCGCTGATGACGGCAGACGGGCAGGGCCTTCGCGGCCCCGTTCCGCAGCCGATTCTCGATTACTGCGCGCTTCACGACCTCGAGCTTGCGAGCTTTGCGAGCCTCGAGGCGCAGGTGGCGGCAATTGCCGACGATATCGCCTATAATACCCACGATATCGACGATGGTCTGCGTGCCGGCTATCTCACTTTCGAAATGCTGGAAGAGATACCGTTTCTCGCCCGGTTGATGCGCGAGGTTCACGACCGCTATCCAGGCCTTGAAAGCAGCCGGTTCACGCATGAGATCATGCGGCGGCAGATCACCGCCATGGTGGAGGACGTCATCGCCGTGGCGCAGAAAAGGCTCGGTGAAGTCCGGCCGGAAAGCGCGAAAGACGTGCGATGCGCGGGCAGGGTAATGGCAACCTTCTCGGATGAGATGGGCGAGACGGACCGCCAGATCAAGAATCTACTCATGACGCGCATCTATCGGCATCCGGAGGTCATGCGGGTACGACAGGGAGCGGCATCGATCGTGACGGACCTCTACCGGGCCTTCATGCACGATCCGTCGCTGATGAAGGAGCATTACTGGATCGACCAAATCGCCGGTATGGCGGTGCCGGCCCGGGCGCGCCACGTCGGCGATTACCTCGCCGGTATGACCGATACTTTCGCGATAAGCGTGCATAGGCGCTTGTTTGACCATACGCCTGATTTGCGCTAGTGACGCCCCCGCGTGGAGGCTGCAGGTTCTCGATGGACCCGGCCTCCTTTGAATTTGCGCCATTCTCCAGTGTGGCTGGAAAAAGCGGACGGATTAGATGAACCTTTTCACAGACTTCGAAGCAAGAATTAACAGAATTCTGGAATCGATTGAGATCATTCGTGAAAAGCGATCCGAGCTGGACTTCGGGCGCATCAATGTAGAGCCGCCGCGCGATGCAAGTCACGGCGATGTGGCGACCAATGCCGCCATGGTGCTCGCCAAGCCCCTTGGCATGAACCCGCGCGCGCTTGCGGAACTGATCGTCGAAAAGCTCGGGCATGATCCGGAGGTTGCCGGCGTTTCGGTTGCCGGTCCCGGTTTCATCAATGTCCGCCTGTCGGTTTCCTATTGGCAGAAGCTTCTGGCAGCCATCACGCGTGCCGGCGTCGATTACGGACGCAGCACGTCCGGCGCCGGACGCAAGATCAACGTGGAGTATGTCTCGGCCAACCCAACGGGGCCGATGCATGTCGGTCATTGCCGCGGCGCGGTCGTCGGTGACGCGCTCGCCAACCTGCTGGCCTTTGCGGGCTATGACGTGACCAAGGAATACTACATCAACGACGCGGGCTCGCAGATCGAGGTGCTCGCCCGCTCGGCATTCCTGCGCTACCGCCAGGCGCTCGGCGAGGATATCGCCGAAATTCCGGCGGGGCTTTACCCAGGCGACTATCTCGTGCCGGTGGGCGAGGCGCTCGCGGACGAGTACGGCACGAGCCTCCGGATCATGCCGGAGGACAAATGGGTGCCGCTCGTCAAGGAGCGTGTCATCGACGCGATGATGGCGATGATCCGCGAGGATCTGGCGGCGCTCAACGTCAACCATGACGTGTTCTTTTCCGAGCGCGCCCTGCACGACAACGGTGCGGCGCGGATCCGCACGGCCATCAACGATTTGACCTTCAAGGGGCACGTCTACAAGGGCACGCTGCCGCCCCCGAAGGGGCAGCTGCCGGAAGACTGGGAAGACAGGGAGCAGACGCTCTTCCGCTCGACCGAGGTCGGCGACGACATCGATCGCCCGCTGATCAAGTCCGATGGCAGCTATACTTATTTCGCGGCCGATGTTGCTTACTTCAAGGACAAGTTCGATCGTGGCTTCCACGAGATGATCTATGTGCTCGGCGCCGACCATGGCGGCTACGTCAAGCGGCTGGAGGCACTGGCGCGTGCGATCTCCGGCGGATCGGCGAAGCTGACGGTGCTGCTCTGCCAGCTCGTGAAGCTCTATCGCAACGGCGAGCCCGTGAAGATGTCCAAGCGTTCGGGCGATTTCGTGACCCTGCGCGACGTCGTCGACGAAGTCGGACGCGATCCCGTGCGGTTCATGATGCTTTACCGCAAGAGCTCCGAGCCGCTCGACTTCGACTTCGCAAAGGTGACGGAACAGTCGAAGGACAACCCGGTCTTCTACGTGCAATACGCTCACGCGCGCTGCCGTTCCGTTTTCCGCCAGGCTGCGGAAGCATTCCCTGATCTTGATCTGTCTTCGGTCGACCTCGCGGGCGCGGCCGGCGCGATTGTCGACCCCACCGAAATGCAGCTCGTCGCCAAGCTTGCAGAATATCCCCGCGTGGTGGAGGCGGCAGCACTCTCGCACGAGCCTCACCGGATCGCTTTTTACCTGTATGATCTTGCCGCGGTCTTCCACGGACACTGGAACAAAGGTAAGGAAAACCCGGAATTACGTTTTGTTAACGATAAGAATAGAGAATTAAGCATTGCCAGACTCGGGCTGGTGCATGCTGTCGCCTCGGTATTGAAGTCAGGCCTGTCGATCACAGGCACTTCTGCACCGGATGAGATGCGGTAAGTCGTGTCACCAATTCCCCACAATGCACTGGCAATTCAACGCAGGCAGTTGTGAGTGGAGAGTATGGCAGACAAACAATTCGCACGAAGCGGGCCGGCAGAATTCGAACCATTGGCCGATGATGATCCGTTGAGCGAACTTGCCCGCATTGTCGGTTACGATGCTCGGCCAGCCGTTCAGCAACTGCAGGAACTTCAGCGCCATCAGGAGGCGATGCGGCGCGAGCCGGCCTTCGATCTCGAGGAGGAGCTCCTCCGCGCGTTCGATAGCTACGATACGCCCCATGCAGCGCCTGTTCGGCCCGATAGCGGCCTTGTCGAACATCCGTCTGCCCCAGTGTCGACCGATGGCGCGCACCCTGTCTTCGACGAACAGGTCGCTCAGAATGCAGTCGTCACCGATGTCGCTCCGGCCCCCGAGGGGGTCGCCGACGCTGCAGCGTCGCCTTCCATCGAGACCCCGGTGGAGCGGACGTCGAACGAGGATTTGACTGCGGTCGCCGTAGCGTCCCATGACGAACCCGCCGTCGACCTGGAGCGCGAGCTCGAATTGTCGCTTGGCTACGATGCGTCGCCGGATGCGACCGACGCCGCCCAGCCGGATGTGGTGCCTGCCGGCGTAAGCGACGTTCCTATCTTCTCCGACTGGCAGGAGCCGCTTTCCGCCAAGCTGGCCGTAGCCGGCAAACTCGCCGAGCAGGCCGGGCTTGCAGAGCCCGTCTATGTCGACATGGCCGGCGATCTCGCCGGTGCGGTCGAGAGCAACGAGCTGGCGGCCATTGCCGTCGCGCCGCCGGAAATGCAGTCGCAACCGTCGGCTTCCACTGACGCCGACCGGCTCCTGACCGATGTCGAACGTTTTCCGGTGCCTGCCGCCGCAGAAGTCGCTGCCCCGGCCGTGGCCGAAACGCAGGATCGGCCCGCTCCGGCGGCCGTGAAGAAGAACAACTATCCTTTTACTCCGACGTTCAGCCGCGCGACTCCGGTCGCGTCGTCAGGCGGCGTCTCGCAGCAGCGGGCTTTTGCCACGCCGACCGCCGAGACGGCTGTCGCAAGCCCGGCTGCCACAGGCGCGGCTGCCACAAGCCCGGGGGTCGTCGTTCAGAGCCTGTCGCCGGAACGAGCGCCCGAGATGCGTGCGGAAGCAGCGCCTCAGGTGCCCGAAAACAGGATGCCGGAAGCGGAAGTCGAGCCGAGCTTCGACATCGAGGACTTCGAACTCGAACTGGCCGACATAGCGCTCGACCTCGATCTTGCGGACAGCCCGGTCGCCGATGCGCCGACGACGATTGTCGCTACGCAGGCCGCCGCAGCGCACCCGGCGCTCGTGGAAACGCCTGCGCAGCCGTACTCGCAGGCTATGGTCGCGCCACGCGAGCCGGAGACATCCGTCCATCAGGCCCCCGTATCGGTTCGGGACATGTCTGTGCCGGTGGAGCCCGAAAAGCCATCCGCCGACGTGGCCTTGCCTTTCGACCCGGCGATGATCGGCGAGACCGAAAGCGGTGTCGCACCGATCGGCGAACTGGACGTTCCACAACTCCCTCCGGTCGAGGCGGAGGAAAAAGCAGCGGCTTATCCGGCCGATTACGATCTGGATATCGACGCCGAGATGGCGCAGCTTTTCAGCGCGCCGGCGCCTGCTGCCAAGAACGGCGCAAACCTCGAACCCGTGGCTGCATCGGCGGAAAAAGCGGATCCTGCATTCGCACCGGCCGATGATTTCGACGAGTTCGAGAAGGCGATGGAGGAAGACTTCCAGCGATCGATGGCGGAGCGCCGGAGCGCAACGCAGGAAGCCGAGCGCATGACGGCGATGCCCCATGCTCAGGCCGAGGAATATCGCGAAGACGGTTATGGCCGGCGGTCCCAGCGCTCGATGTTGCTGGCTGCCAGCGTTGCCGGCATCATCATCGTCGGCGGCGCCGCCGTCTACGCCTGGATGGGCGGCAGCAACGCGGTGCTTTCTGGCGATGGTCCGAAGATAATCCTGGCGGACAAGGCGCCGGTGAAGGTCGTGCCCGAGGAGAAGGGCGGCAAGACTGTGCCGAACCAGGACAAGGCGGTTTACGACCGCGTTGCCGGCGTCTCGGGCAAGGCGCCGCTCCAGCAGAGCCTGGTCTCATCGACGGAGGAGCCGATGGACGTGGTGCAGCGGACGCTGACGCCGGAGACTTTGCCGCTCGAGGGACGTGGAGACGTTGAGACGTTGCCGGGTGCTTCGCCCGCCGACGACGACGAGGTCGCCCGCTTGCTGCCGGGGACCGATGCCGGGAATGCCGCCGATGAAGAGGAAGCGGTTCCCGCCGTTGCACCGCGCAAGGTCCGCACCATGATCGTCAAGCCGGACGGTACGCTTGTCCCCCGTGAGGAACCGGCTCCGCAACAGGAAAGCGCGGCGGCAACAGCCGGCGGTCCGGCGCCGATCCCGGCCCGTGCGTCCGGTGAAGCCGTTGCCGCCGGTTCACAAGCCGAAGCAACGGCTGCCGCGCAGCCGGATCAACTCGCTGCAGCCTCCGAAGGGGCCACGCCCGTTCGAAGCGTAAAGACGACCGCGCTGCCGCAGGCACGCCCGGCCGCTCAGCCGCAGGCCGCTGCTCCCGCCGCGGCCCCCGCAGAAAGCCAGCCTGCAACCGAAACGGCAGCCGCGCCGCTGGCGACGGCTTCGGTTCCCGCCGGCAGCTACGTGATCCAGATTGCCTCTCTGCCTTCGGAGGCCGAGGCGCAGAAGAGCTACAACAATCTCTCCTCCAAGTTCGCGAGCGTGATCGGCGGTCGCGGGGTGGACATCCGCAAGGCGGAGATTGCTGGCAAGGGCACCTATTACCGGGTCAGGATCCCCGTCGGCTCGCGCGAGGAGGCCAATTCGCTTTGCTCTCGCTATAAAAGCGCCGGCGGAAGCTGCCTGGTAACGAAATAAGCCTGAGAAGAGAAAACAAGAAACGGGCGCGGCAGGAATGCCGCGCCCGTTTTCGTTGCGGGATTGCCGCACGTTTATATGGCCAAGTCGGCTACGCTTTAGGGAAACATGCAGTATGCTTTTCGTATGAGCGAATCAAAAGCATTCATATCCGGCTGCAAGGGCCTTACGCTGACGCAGGAAGAACGCGATTTCTTTGCGGGCGAGCGCCCATGGGGTTTCATTCTCTTCGGACGCAATATCGGCGAGGAAGAGCAGATCCGCGACCTGGTGGCGAGCCTGCGTGACAGCATCGGCAACCCCCGGGCTCCGGTATTGATCGATCAGGAGGGCGGTCGCGTTCAGCGCATACGCCCGCCGCTCGTGCAGCAATATCCAAACGGCGCGGCGATCGGCGAAATCTATCGGCGGGACAGGGAACGGGGCCTGCGTGCCGCATGGGTCATGGGGCGTCTGCATGCCTTCGACCTGATGCGCCTCGGCATCACGGTCGATTGCCTGCCGGTACTCGATGTGCCGGTACCCGGCAGCCATGACGTCATCGGCAATCGTGCCTATGGGCATGACCCGGCGACGGTAACCGCGATCGGTCGCGCGATGAGCGAAGGTTTGAAGGCGGGCGGCATGTTGCCGGTGATGAAGCACATGCCCGGTCACGGCCGGACCTTCGTCGACTCGCATCACAACCTGCCGGTCGTCAGCGCCGGTATCGATGAGTTGAAGAGCAGCGATTTTCTGCCCTTCGCGGCCATGAAAGACGAAGCGATGGCCATGTCGGCGCACATGGTCTTCACTGCTATCGACCCGGACAACCCGGCGACGACCTCTGCGAAGGTCGTGAGCGAGATCATCCGGGGCCACATCGGCTTCGACGGCCTGCTGATGTCCGACGACGTTTCCATGAATGCGCTTGCCGGCGACATGACTGCACGTGCCGGCGGAATAATCGCGGCCGGTCTTGATCTCGTCTTGCATTGTCATGGCATTATGGAAGAAATGAAGGCCGTGGCAGATGTCGTTCCGGTTCTCTCCGGCGAGAGGCTCCGCCGGGCGAGGGCTGCCGAGGCCGCTTTCCGGGAACCGGACGACGCAGTCGAAGCTGAACTGCGCGCGGAATTCAACGCAATGTTCGCGCTCGCCTAGGCTCTCGAGCCTGGCGCGCGGGTCCGTTGCTGAAAGGGCAGGGTCGTGAGCAAATCGGACGAAAGGCAGGAAATGCCTTCCGCGAAGGCGCCGATGGAGCCTTTGTGGCAGGACGAGTCTGCCCGTCGCGGATTGCACGAGGACGAGCTCGTCGTCGACATCGCCGGCTTCGAAGGTCCGCTGGACCTCTTGCTGCACCTCGCGCGCAGCCAGCGCGTCGATCTTTCCCGCATCTCGGTGCTGGCGCTGGCGGAACAATATATCGCCTTCGTCGAGCGGGCACGGTCTATCCGTATCGAGCTTGCCGCCGACTATCTCGTCATGGCGGCGTGGCTTGCCTATCTCAAGTCGCGCCTGCTCATCCCCCAGCCGGCAAAGGATGAAGGACCGTCGGGCGAGGAGATGGCCTCGGCGCTTGCATTCCGCCTGAAACGTCTGGAGGCGATGCGCGACGCCGCGACGAAACTCGTGAACAGGAACCGCCTCGGCCGGGACATCTTCGTGCGCGGCGCGCCCGAACACATCGTCACGGAGAGGAAGTCCGATTATGACGCCTCGCTCTACGACCTGCTGACCGCCTATGCGACGCTCAGGCAGCGTCAGGCGATAACCCAGGTGACGATCGAGAAGCGGCATGTCTGGTCGCTCGGCGATGCCCGTTTGATCCTGGCGAGAATGGTCGGCAGCCTTGACGACTGGACCGCGCTCGACCATTTCCTGATCCGCTACATGACGAGCCCGAAGGAGCGCGCGACGGCGATTGCGAGCTCCTTTGCGGCCTCACTCGAAATGGTGCGCGAGGGGCGTTTGGAAATTCGTCAGGAGGGCGCTTTCACGCCGATCTATCTGCGGCGCGGGCCAAATCCGATCGATGCGGCAACCTTGGCGGAGATGGAGGCGGCACGTGGCTGAAGCCCAGAAATTCGTGCCGGGTGACGAGGATTACGAGGAAGAATTCTCTTTCGATCCGAGGCTCGAGCAGGAAGCCGAGCGGATCGCCGAGGCCCTTGTATTTGCCTCCGCCCAACCGGTTTCAGAAACCTATATTGCCGGCCGCCTGCCGCGCGGCGTCGACGTCGCAACCGTTATGGCGCGGCTCAAGAGCCGATATGCCGGCAGCGGCGTCAACCTTGTTCAGGTCGCCGATCATTGGGCCTTCCGCACTGCCGCGGATCTGTCCTTCGTCGTCAATACGGAGGAGCAGGAGGTCCGCAAACTGTCGCGCGCGGCGCTGGAGGTGCTGGCGATCATCGCCTATCACCAGCCGGTGACGCGGGCAGAGATCGAGGATATCCGCGGCGTCCAGACTTCGAAGGGTACCCTCGACGTGCTGATGGAGGCGGGATGGGTGCGGTTCCGCGGCCGCCGACGCACACCCGGACGTCCGGTGACCTTCGGCACGACGAGAGACTTCCTCGATCATTTCGGCCTCGAAGAGATCCGCGACCTTCCAGGCATCGAGGAGTTGAAGGGGGCCGGCCTGCTGTCCGGGCGTGTCCCTTCCAATCTGAATATTCCGGTTCCGATCGGCGACGACGAGTTTGCCGAAAACGAGGATCCCATCACGCAGATGGACCTCGAAGAACTGGGCCTCTTGACACCGAAGGCTGAAGAAGACGATTAAAAATCCTGAGTATGGATATCGGCTTTAGGTTAGAGCCGGATCTTCGGGTCGAGGAATGCAAGCATGGTTTCAGATGCGCGTAGCGGCGCCGTCACGATGACGAGGCGCTCGGGTGTGTCGTTCGCAGCGAACCTGGCATTCGAGAATATCAGCCATCGGTATCATTCCAAGGAAACGATCAAGGGTGTTACGCTCAAGGCCGAGGCCGGCGAAGTGCTCTGCCTGCTCGGACCTTCCGGCTCCGGCAAGACAACGCTGTTGCGCATCGCCGCGGGCATCGAGAAGCAGACGGGCGGGCGTCTGTTGCTGAATGGACAGGAAATATCCGGCCCTTCCATCTTCATTCCGCCGGAGCAACGCGGCGTCGGCCTGATGTTCCAGGACTTCGCCCTTTTCCCGCATATGACCATCCGTGAGAACGTCTGTTTCGGCTTGACCGAATTGCCGAAGAAAAAGGCATTGCTGCAGGCCGATGCCGCGCTGGAGCGGGTCGGCCTTCTGCATTATGCCGAGCGGTATCCGCATGTGCTCTCCGGCGGCGAGCAGCAGCGCGTGGCGCTGGCCCGTGCGCTTGCGCCGCGGCCGGCGGTGCTTTTGATGGACGAGCCTTTTTCCGGCCTCGATTCCCGTCTGAAGGATTCCATCCGCGCCGACACGCTGGCCATACTGCGCGAGACGCGCGCGACCGCCATCGTCGTAACGCACGACGCCGAAGAGGCGATGCGTATGGCGGACCGGATCGCACTGCTGAAAGACGGCCGGCTGGTGCAGGTCGGCACGGCGGACGAGCTCTATCGCCAGCCCTGCGATCTCTTCACTGCCGGCTTCTTCTCGGAAATTAACGTCTTCGATGCGCGCGTGCGGGACGGCCATGTCGAAACGCCGCTGGGGGTTGTGGCAACAGGGCAATATACGGAGGGGCAGCCACTGAGCGTAGCGGTGCGCCTTTCCGGCATCCGGCTCGACGAGACCGGTGGAGAAATTCCGGCACGCATCGTATCCCGGCGCTTCCTGGGCGTCGTGGAGCTTCTGGAACTCGCCGTACCGCAGTCCGAACGTACCGTTCGCGCCCGCATCCGCGCCGATTTGCTGCCGCAAGGATTGCGTGACGTCACGCTTTCCGTTAACGAGCGCGATATATTGGTGTTTGAAAAAGACGCATCAACACCTTAGGGTCCGCCAAGAGGATGGCGTGCCCGGAGGGTGCGCCTGAAAAATGACAACGTGCTGGGCTCTAATTTGTTTAGGGTCTCGAGGGAGTAAGTGGATGGGTTCCTTTAGTATCTGGCATTGGCTGATCGTCCTGGCGGTGGTTCTGCTGCTGTTCGGCCGCGGCAAGATCCCCGAGTTGATGGGCGACGTTGCCAAGGGCATCAAGAACTTCAAGAAGGGCATGGGCGACGACGAGGTTGCTTCGGCCGACAAATCGATCGACGGCAAGACCGTCGACCACAAATCTGACGAAGTCCGCTGACGGTCGGAAGCTGACGGGGCTGGGTGCGACAGGCACCCGGTAGCCCGTATCACGGGTTTTTAGGGCGCGTCGGATGCTTGATATCGGCTGGACCGAGCTTGTTGTTATCGCAATCGTCTTGATCATCGTCGTCGGTCCGAAGGACCTGCCGCCGATGCTGCGCGCGTTTGGACGGATGACGTCAAAGATGCGCGGCATGGCGTCCGATTTTCGGCGGCAGTTCGACGAGGCGCTGCGCGAAGCCGATCTCGACGACGTGCGCAAGACGATCAGCGATGCGCAAAGCCTCAATCCGACCGCGGCATTGCGGGATGCGATGAATCCGCTGCGGCAGCTCGGTAACGAGATCAAGTCCGATCTGCAGAAGGCGACCACGCCCGACAGGCCGCCAGCCCCCACGACGCCCGAACCGCTGGTCGAACCGGTCAATACCGACGCCGCCGGCGAAACCGCGGCAGTAGCCACGGATAAGGTGGCGGCAGCAGCAGTGAGCTCGGCATCGAGACAGATGGACCGTGCCGCCGATGCGCCGAAGGCGAGCGAACCGGAACCTGCCGCCAAGTCCAGAGCGCAGTCGAAGAAGTCGGGCGCTTCCGTCACGAAGAAGTCGCCTGCGCGCAAGGCGCCGGGCGAAGCGCCGGCTGCGAGCAAGTCGAAGACGCGCGCGGCTTCGCGCAAGAAAGGTGACGCATGAGCCGCGATATCGAGGACCGGCCGCAGCCGCTTATCGAGCATCTGATCGAACTGCGCACGCGGTTGATGTGGGCGGTGGGCGCTTTCTTCGTGGCGTTCCTCGTCTGCTTCTATTTTGCCAAGCAGCTGTTCAACCTCCTTGTTCTGCCGTTCAAGTGGGCCGTGAGCTGGGCCGGGCTCAGCCACCGCAACGTCGAGCTCATCTACACGGCGCCGCAGGAGTTCTTCTTCACGCAGATCAAAGTTGCGATGTTCGGTGCGCTGGTGATCGCATTTCCGGTCATCGCCTCGCAGGTGTACAGGTTCGTTGCACCCGGCCTTTACAAGAACGAACGCGCTGCCTTCCTGCCATTCCTGGTCGCTTCGCCACTCCTGTTCCTGCTTGGCGGCGCGCTGGTCTATTTCTTCTTCACGCCGATGGTCATGTGGTTCTTCCTCGCCATGGAACAGGGCGGCGGCGAAGGGCAGGTTGCGATCCAGCTCCTGCCGAAGGTGTCCGAGTATCTCAGCCTCATCATGTCCCTGGTCTTCGCCTTCGGTCTGGTGTTCCAGTTGCCGGTCATCACGACGCTCCTCGCGCGTGTCGGCTTCGTCACCGCCCAGGGCCTCGCCGAGAAGCGCAAATACGCGATCGTGATCGCCTTCGTGGTCGCAGCGGTTCTGACGCCGCCGGATCCGGTTTCCCAGATCGGCCTTGCGCTGCCAGCCATCCTTCTCTACGAAATTTCAATCTACACGGCGCGACTCGTCGAAAGGCGAAGGGCTGCCGAGGCCCTCGAGCGCGAGGCTGCCTCTGAGCAGGAAAGCTCGTCCGAGACGGCTGACCCCGCCAAGGGCTGACCGCGGACGTCTTGTGCCGTTCACGGCGCCCTCGCTCTTCGCACGCGCAAGGGGCGCTGTGGCATTCTGAATCGCTGCAGGATTTCGCCGTAAACGGCTCCGATGTCCTGCAGCAACTAACGCGTGGAACGACTATGCTCGATATCAAATGGATCCGTGAGAATGCAGACAGGCTCGACGACGCCCTGGCGAAACGGGGTGCGGAGCCATTGTCGGCGTCCCTGATCGCACTTGACGAACGTCGCCGCGCAGTCCTCCAGTCCCTGCAGGACATGCAGTCGCGGCGCAATGCTGCGTCGAAGGAGATCGGCGCGGCGATGGCCCAGAAAAACAGCGAGCTGGCCGACAGACTCAAGGCCGAAGTCGCCGACCTCAAGAATGCCTTGCCGGCGGCCGAAGTGGAAAGCCGTCAGATCGAGGCCGAGCTCTCGGACGCGCTGTCGCGCATCCCCAATACGCCGCTCGACGACGTGCCCGTCGGCGCGGACGAAAGCGCCAATGTCGTGACGCGGGTCGTCGGCGCCAAGCCCGGCTGGAATCACAAGCCTCTCGAGCATTTCGAGATCGGCGAGGCGCTGGGACTGATGGACTTCGAGGGAGCGGCCCGGATTGCCGGGTCGCGCTTCACCATCCTGAAGGGCCAGCTCGCCCGGCTCGAGCGGGCACTCGGCCAGTTCATGCTCGATCTGCACACCGCAGAGCATGGTTACATCGAGGTTCAGCCGCCCTTGCTCGTCCGCGACGATGCGATGTACGGCACC
The DNA here is from genome assembly GCF_036245905.1 of Sinorhizobium sp. KGO-5. Classification (NCBI taxonomy): domain Bacteria; kingdom Pseudomonadati; phylum Pseudomonadota; class Alphaproteobacteria; order Hyphomicrobiales; family Rhizobiaceae; genus Sinorhizobium; species Sinorhizobium sp. KGO-5. The sequence continues at coordinate 373,387 of NZ_BDIZ01000005.1, read as the reverse complement.
GGCCAGTTGCCGAAATTCTCAGACGATCTCTTCCGCACGACCGACGGGCGCTGGCTGATCCCGACTGCGGAAGTGCCGCTGACGAACATGGTGCGGGAGCAGATTCTCGACGGTGAGAAACTGCCGTTGCGCTTCACTGCGCTGACCCCGTGCTTCCGCTCCGAGGCCGGTTCCGCCGGTCGTGACACCCGCGGCATGTTGCGCCAGCATCAGTTCAACAAGGTCGAACTGGTGTCGATCACCGACGCCGAAAGTTCGATCGACGAGCACGAGCGCATGACCGCTTGTGCCGAGGAGGTGCTCAAGCGCCTCGGCCTGCACTACCGCGTCATGACGCTCTGCACCGGCGATATGGGGTTCGGCGCGCGAAAGACCTATGATCTCGAGGTCTGGTTGCCGGGGCAGGACGCCTATCGCGAAATTTCCTCCTGCTCCGTCTGCGGCGATTTCCAGGCCCGTCGGATGAACGCACGTTACCGCGGGAAAGAAGAGAAGGGGACGAAGTTCGTCCACACGCTCAACGGATCCGGCGTCGCGCTCGGCCGGGCGCTGATTGCCGTCATCGAGAACTACCTGAATGACGACGGCTCGATCACGGTGCCGGACGTCCTTGTGCCCTATATGGGCGGCCTGCGGCGGATCGAGAAATCGGCCTAGCACGAATGAAGCGGAAGAAGACCGGCAATGCGCATCCTGCTGACGAATGACGATGGCATTCACGCCGAGGGCCTCTCCGTGCTGGAACGGATCGCCCGGACGATATCGGACGACGTTTGGGTGGTGGCACCGGAAGTGGACCAGAGCGGGCTTGCCCATTCTCTGACGCTTTCGGAGCCGCTGCGTCTGCGCCCGGTTTCCGAACGGCGCTTTGCGCTCCGGGGTACCCCGACCGATTGTGTCATCATGGCGGTCAAGAAAATTCTTGATCGCAAGCCCGACCTCGTCCTTTCCGGCGTCAATGTCGGCGCAAATCTTGCCGACGATGTCACCTATTCCGGAACCGTGGCCGGCGCCATCGAGGGAACGCTGCAGGGCATTCGCTCGATCGCACTCAGCCAGGCCTTTCAATATGCCGTTGGCCGCGACGTTCCCTGGGATGTAGCAGAGACGCACGCACCGGCGCTCATCCGCAAATTGATGGGAGTCGATCTGCCGGACGGAACGCTTATCAACCTGAACTTCCCGAACTGCGCCGTCGATGCCGTTGCGGGCGTTGAAGTCACGTCGCAGGGCAAGCTCGAATTCGGTCTCAGCATCGACGAGCGCACGGACGGACGCGGCTTTCCCTATTTCTGGCTCCGTTTCGGCGAGCGTGCCGGCGATTTCCGTTCCGGCACCGACATCAGGGCTCTTCGAGACAACAGGATTTCGGTAACCCCGCTTAAACTGGACATGACCGATCATGCCGCTCAGGAGCGCATCGCGCGGGCATTGCGGGAAGGAAGTGTCGCTTGAGCGGACGAATTTCGCAGCAGGAGGGGTTTGCAGCGATGGCGCTGCGGCTTCGCTCGGGCGGCATCGTCAATCATGAGCTGCTGAAGGCTGTGGAGCAGACGCCGCGGACGCTCTTCGCTCCGCCGCAATACCAGGACGAAGTCTACTCCAAGCGGCTGATTCCGCTCGATTGCGGCTCGTTCATGGAGGGCTGCGACATGGCCGTGCGGCTTCTGCATTGTCTCAATCTCAAGCCGGGCCAGCGTATACTCGAGGTCGGAACCGGCAGCGGCTTTACCGCCGCCGTGATGGGGCGGATCGCCGAGCGCGTACTGACGATCGAGCGGTACCAGACACTCGTCGCCTCGGCGCAGAAAAACCTCGAGAAGGCGGGCGTGCGCAACGTCGTCGTCCGCCAGGCCGATGGCAGTGCAGGAGTGCCGGGCGAGGGCACCTTCGACCGGATCCTCATTACCGCTGCGTTCAACAGCCTTCCCCGGACGTTCTCCGATCATCTCGTCTCCGGCGGCACGCTGTTGGTGCCGATCATGATGAGCGAAACGCATTGCCGCATCGTTCGCGTCAACCGCACCGGTAGCCGCTTCGACCGGGAAGACCTGTTCGATGCGCCTTACCTCCCGATCGTCCCACAGGTAGCGTCGTTCCTTTAGTCTAATTTTTTGGAATCGATGACGTTCATGTTTTTAGGCCGACCCGACCTGAAACATCGTGATCTCGTGCGCCTCCCGGAAGCGGGTTAATACAATCTTAACCCGCTCCAGCCCCGCGCAAGCTTCCCTCTTTAGGTACCCGACCTGAAATCATCGTGATCCAGGCCGGGACGGCATGAGATGACGCGGAGTACGCATTTGCTCCGCATCGCGGTCGTCATGCGACAGACGGAGACGGCATATGCAGATCGAGAACAGGTTGAACGCTGCCGCTGCGTCCGGTGATGGCTTGGGAAATCTCGCCGGGCGTTCGGCCGACCAGGCCGGTGCCGCAGACAAAGGCGAGAGCGGGGCGCTGGTTGCGCCTGCGGGCTTCGTCGACCCGACACCGCGCATTTCGCTGTCCGCCGACGCGTTGCTCTATCTCGGCCGGGCAAAAAGAACGCCTGAAAAATTGCCGCCGCTTACGAAGGACGAGTGGAACAATCGTCTTTCGCCGCAACTTGCGGCACGCGAGTACCAGGCGTTCGGCAAGCTCGCAGAAACCGGTGACTACAGGGCATACTACCGGGCCTTCATCGACTATTATGACGGCCTTCGCCCGGAGGATCAGAACAGCCTGCGCTATTTCGGGACGCGCGAAGCGGCGGTCGCGGGCCTGCGCTCGCTCGACTATGATGCTGACAGCGGCCTCGACATAGATGCCAAATTCGAGAACCTGGTCAGCGTCTTTCTCGAAGAAGACAAGATTGCCCCTTCGCCGGCCTCGACCACGATGTCGCCGGCAGAGCGCGCCTTTTTCGCCTGGGATGCGTCCAATATCAGCTATGAGGTAAATGCGCCCGAGCCGAGACCGATGACGGAAATCGAACGGCTTTATTCCGAGCTGCTATAGGGTGTTTCACTGTTTCGCTGAAACAGTGAAACACCTTACCACTTTTGGAACTGCGCACTTCCGGACGGAAACCGTTACACACTTTTCCCGGAGGCGCTCTGGCGAACCGTATCCGGGTTCCGCAGCGCACGTATGACCGGAAAACGCCCGCTTCGGCGCGGCTATGGTTAGCATTTCGCCAAAGTGGTGCCGTCTTTAACCGGGCGGTAACTCTAATGCGCTTTAATCCTTCTACAGCGAGTTGCGTTCGGAGTGGGTAAAGCGTCATGCGTAAATTTGTATCTCCCCAGGCAGGCAAGTCCATGATCCGTCTCTGTGCGGCGATCCTGCTTGCGGGTGTAGCGACCGGTTGCAGTTCTGACGCCAGCCGCTTCGGCGGGCTCTTTTCGCGGTCCGACGACATAATGACGGGTGCGATCCCGCAGGGTTCGAGTACGGTACCGAGAGGCGATGTCGCGAGCGGCGGTGCGGCGCCCTCCTACGGGAACAATGCAGCGCTCGGTCAATCCTATCCCTCCGGCGGCGGCAACGGAGGCTACAACACGGCGGCGGCCTCGCCGGTATCCAGCGCCCGTGTCGCATCGACGCCGATGAGCGTTCAGCGCACGAGCCTCGATGAACCATCCGCCGCATCTCGGCAGCCGCAGGTTCAGACCGCCTCCCTCGCGTCGCAGGCTGCTGCCCTCCCGAAGGCGGAGCCGCTGGCGGGGGCAGCCAAGGATATGTCGAGCAAGGGTGGCTGGAGCGCCTCCAACGCGCCGACCATCATGGTCCGTCAAGGCGACACGATTACTGTTCTCGCCAGACGCTTCGGCGTCCCCGAAAAGGAGATACTGAAGGCGAATGGCCTGAAATCGGCAAGCCAGGTAGAGCCGGGCCAGCGGCTCGTCATTCCGGCGTTCGGTACTGCAGGCAGCGCGGCAAAGGCGGCCGCATCGGGTTCGATCGCCGACGTGGAGGGCGGCAAGAAGCGTCCGTCTCCGCTGCCGACCGATCAGCGCGAGGTGGCAATCCTCCCCGGCCAGTCCCAGTCGCGTGAAAAGAGCGAAAGCCGCAGCGATGTCGCGGCGGGCAAGCTCAACAGCGCCGGCGAGGGCGGTGGAAATGGTGCCTATACGGTCAAGCCGGGTGACTCGCTCAACCGAATCGCCAAGGCGAACGGCGTTTCGGTCGCTGCCCTGAAGCAGGCGAACGGGCTTACGACAGAAGCCATCCGCATCGGGCAGAAACTCAACATCCCGAGCGCCTCGGCGAAAACGCCGGCGACCGATGCGGTGGTCACGGCTTCTGTTTCGGCCAAGAAGAACGAGGCCCAGGCGGCTTCGACCGAGCAGGGCAAGCTGACCGAATCCAAGGCGCCTGCCGCCAAGGAAAGCGTGTCGGAGGTTGCCATCCGGTCGGATGGTGACGAGGATCTTCCGAAATCGACCGGCATCGGAAAGTACCGTTGGCCTGTCCGTGGCGCGGTCGTTGCTGGCTATGGCGCCAATGTCGACGGCAACCGAAACGATGGCATCAACATTTCGGTGCCGGAGGGGACGCCCATCAAGGCAGCCGAGAACGGTGTCGTGATCTACTCGGGCAGCAGCCTGAAAGAACTCGGCAATGCCGTTCTGGTGCGCCACGACGACGGTACGGTAACGGTTTACGGCAACGCTGCCGAACTCAAGGTTCAGCGCGGTCAGAAAGTCCAGCGCGGCCAGACGCTCGCATCCTCCGGCATGACAGGCAGAGCGACCCGGCCACAAGTGCACTTCGAGGTGCGCAAGAATGCGACCCCGGTCAACCCTGCGACCTATCTGGAATAAGCGGTGGCACCGGCCGCTCCCGGCTTATGCGCAAATCGAAAGCGCCGCGTGTCTGGCAAGACGCGCGGCGCTTTTGCGATCACGCCGGCAGACGGCAAGTGCGATTATGCAGGAGCGTCGAGCTGTCTGCGCAGACGACCGGCCAGATCCTGAATGAATTGCCAGGCGACGCGGCCGGACCTCGATCCTCGCGTCGTGGCCCATTCAAGAGCCTCGGCATGCAGCGCTTCCGGCTCGAGAGGCAATTTGAAGTACCGCGCATATCCGTCGACCATCGCCAGATAGTCCTCCTGGCTGCATTTGTAGAAACCCAGCCAAAGCCCGAAGCGGTCGGATAGCGACACCTTTTCCTCGACGGCTTCCGAAGGGTTTATGGCGGTGGATTGCTCGTTTTCCATCATGTTGCGGGGAAGCAGGTGTCTACGGTTGGACGTCGCATAGAGCAGAACGTTTGCCGGCCGCCCCTCGACGCCTCCGTCGAGCACCGCCTTCAGCGACTTGTAAGAGGTGTCGTCGTGATCGAAGGAGAGATCGTCGCAGAAGACGATCACGGGCATCGGCGCCGCCTTCAGGATTTCCATCAGCACGGGCAGGGTGGCGATATCCTCCCGGTGGACTTCGACGAGCTTGAGTGCGCTTCCGGTGTCGTGGGCGACCTTTGCGTGAACGGCCTTGACCAGCGACGATTTGCCCATCCCGCGGGCGCCCCAGAGGAGCACGTTATTTGCCGGATAACCGTCAGCGAAGCGAAGCGTGTTGTCGAAGAGAATGTCGCGGACGTGGTCGACGCCGGTAATGAGCGTGAGATCGATGCGATTCGGGTTCGGGACGGGCTGCAGGTGGCGCGTGGCCGGTGCCCAGACGAAACACTCCGCCTCATGCCAGTCATTGACGGCATATGCCGGTCCGGCGATGCGCTCCATCGCGGCCGAAAGCTTCTGTATTTCGTTGAGCAGGACGTCGATCTTGCTTTCGGGCATTTCATCTATCTCCGGCAGGCTGGATTTCGAACATGAGCGGCCGACCCGCGCGATAACGGGCGTGCGCCGGCTTAACCCAAATCCTTGAATCGCCGCGACGTTCATCCTCCGGTCGAATCCGTTGAAGCTGCCGCCGGCGGCGTTTTTCTCGGTAGCACGGCGGTTTGCGCTGGAAAAGACCGGCAGCCTGCAACCAGGGGGTTCTCCTGCTGCGGAATTTGTGCCAGAGGCAGGAGAAACGGGGAAGTGTACCGACGATTTGCGTTACGGGACGGCTTGCCTATATTCCGGCAGGTTTGCCGCGGGGGCAAGCGCGCAATTTGAACTCAAGGAGTGATCGATGTTTATTACCGAAGCTTTCGCGCAGACGGCGGCCCCTGGGGGCGGCGGCGCCGATATTCTGATGTCCATCCTGCCATTCCTGCTGATTTTCGTGGTGATGTATTTCCTGATCATCCGGCCGCAGCGTGCGCAGATGAAGCGCCGCGAAGAGCTCCTGAAGAACATCCGGCGCGGCGATCAGGTCGTCACCGGCGGCGGCATCGTCGGCAAGGTGACCAAGGTCGTCGACGATACGGAGCTCGAGGTGGAGATCGCCGAGGGCACCAAAGTCCGCGTTGTGCGCAGCGGCGTATCCGAAGTTCGCGTGAAGGGCGAGCCCGTCAAGGAATAAATCCGGCGCGGGGAACGTGAAGAAGCGTGCGCGGTTTTCGCCCGCATACCGCGCTTGATATCGGCATCGATCACGGTTTGATTTTGGGGCGACGCGAGGCCAAAATCACCGTGGTTAGGGCAAGGGCCGCGACCGGCAGAGACCGGCGGATGGAGCATTTCGAAATATGCCCAGGTTGTCGCCGTTCAAGAACATTCTCATCTGGCTGGTCGTCCTTGCGGGCCTCGCCTTCGCACTGCCGAATCTTCTTTCCAGAGAGCAGCTTGCCGACTGGCCGATCTGGCTGCCGCATCGGCAGGTGCCGCTCGGGCTCGATCTCAGGGGCGGTTCCCATATCGTCCTGAAGGTCAGCCGCGAAGACATCGTCGCGGAGCGCCTGCAATCGACCATCGACACGATCGCCGATGCCCTGAGACAGGCGGATATCCGCTATACGGGGCTGTCAGGAAGCGGGCAGAGCCTGCAGTTTCGTCTCCGCGATGCAACGAAAGCACCAGCGGCACGCGACGCGCTGAAGGCGTTGGTCGCCCCCGTTCGACAGGGCGGCTTTTTTGGGAGTTCCATACAGGAACTGGTCTACGAGGGAAGCGCGACCAGCGACACGCTTCGGCTTCGCCTGACGGACGAGGGCATAAATCTCAGGGTCTCAGATGCCGTCGCCCAGTCCATCGAGGTCGTACGCCGGCGGGTCGGCGAAGTCATCGCGGTCGTGCCGATCATAGAGCGTCGCGGCGGTGACCGGCTGAGCGTGCAGGTCCCCGGTCTGGACGAGCCGCAAAGGTTGAAGGATCTCCTCGGACAGCGAGGAGATGTCGCTCTGAAGTGGCTGGATTCCTCGATGCCGGCACAACAGGCCGTGGATACGAGGCCGCCTGCGGGGTCCGAGGTCCTCTATTCGCTGGACGATCCACCAATACCCTACCTGGTCGAGAGACACGCCTTTGCTGCGGCACCGGACTTCGTCGAGGCGCAGCCGGGCTTCGATCCGGCAACGAGCGAACCTGTCGTCAATGCAAGGATTACTGCCGGGGCTGCCGCACGGATCGCGCCGGTCCTGCAGTCGGATCCACGGAAGCAGTTCGCGATCGTGCTCGACGGGCAGGTTATCTCGACGTCCGTTCTAGACGGCGCGCTTTCCGGTGATAGCGTCCGGATTTCCGGAAATCTCTCGGAGGACGGGGCGAACGACCTTGCCGCCCTGATGCGTGCCGGCCCGCTTCCCGTTTCGCTGACCGTCATCGAGGAGCGTACCGTCGGTCCCGAGGACGGCGCCGACGCCGTGGCAAACGGCCTCACGGCGGGCCTGATCGCGGCCATTGCCGTCGCAGCCTGTATGATTGGCTTCTACGGCTTCTTCGGTGTCGTCGCCGTCATTGCCGTCATCGTCAATGTCGTGCTGATCATCGCGGTCCTGTCCGTCACCGGCGCCACGCTGACATTGCCCGGAATTGCCGGGATCATCCTCACGATCGGAATTGCGGTCGACTCGAACGTTCTCATCTATGAGCGGCTGAGGGAAGAAGCGCGTACCAGCGGCAAACCCTTGCGAAGGGCGCTGGACGACGGATTCGAGCGCGTCTTGAGGAGCATCGTCGACGCGAATCTGACGATTTTCATCGCCGGCGTAATCCTCCTCTATCTCGGGTCGGGCGCCATTCGGGGTTTTGCGGTTACGCTTGCCATCGGCAGCGTCACCACCATTCTGACGGCGCACAGCCTGACACGCCGCCTCATTCGCGGGTGGTATCGCCGCCGCCTGCCGCGGCGTCTGCCGCGCGGCATCCGGACGGGATTTTTCAGTCGGGCGGATTTCCGTTTCATGGCGATCCGCAATCCGGTCTTCATTCTGATGACGGCATTGTCGCTCGCTTCGCTGGTTCTCCTGACGAGCCTCGGGCTCAACATGGGAGCAGATTTCAGGGGCGGCTCCGTCATCGAATTGAGGGCACGGACCGGCGTCGCCGATGGTGCCGACATCCGTGCCCGTCTCGATGAATTGAACCTCGGAGAGGTTCAAGTCGAGGAACTTGGATCGGCGCGAGACGTTCTCGTCCGTATCCCGTCGCAGGAAGCCGGCGACAATGCCGAGCAGACGGCCGTCGGGCTGGTTCGCTCCGAACTCGAGGATCAGTATGTCTTCCGGCGTGTCGAGGTGGTTGGCCCCGGGGTTTCCGGCGAGTTGACGAGGGCAGGGTCGCTCGCCGTCGCCGCCGCCGTGCTGGCCGTGCTGCTTTACGTGTGGCTCCGCTTCGGCCGGCGATTTGCCGTCGGAGCCATCGTCGCGACGTTGCATGATGTGCTGCTGACGCTCGGGTTCCTCGTCGTGACGGGCATCGAATTCAACCTCGCAAGCATCGCAGCGCTGCTGACGATCGTATGTTACTCGCTGAGCGACACCATGGTGATTTATGATCGAGTCCGGGAAAATCTGGTGCGCTATCGAAGGATGCCGCTTTCGGTCCTGATCGACACGTCGATCAACCAGACCCTGTCGCGGACCGTCCTGACCGCCTTGACGACGCTCCTTGCTCTCGTTGCGCTGTATCTGTTCGGAGGCAGTGGTCTCGTCCAGTCCTTCAGCGCGACACTCATATTCGGTGTGCTTGTGGGCACCGTTTCCTCGATCTATGTCGCGGGACCGCTGCTCATCCTCTTCAATCGCCGAAACAATCGTCTTGGAGGCACGGAGGACCCGGCGGACCGGGATACCTCGTCGGAGACGGAAGCAAAGGGTGCGGTGTGATGGCAAAAGGGATCGAAATGCGCGAAGCGCACTTTCCGGGACGCGCGCCTGTCGACGCCTACGGCAATGGCGGCTTCCGCTTCGCCGATATGTCGCATCGCGGGTCCGTTCTGATGTTGCCTTCCGGTATCTACGCCTGGGACGTTGCCGAAGGCGACGTGCTCGCGGTCGCGAAATTCCAGCGCATCTTCGATGAGGCGCGTGACGTCGAGGTGCTGCTCGTCGGCACCGGCCGGGAAATCCGTCCTTTGCCTGGTGACCTGAAGGAGGCGCTCAGGGCCGCCAACATCTCGTCCGATCCGATGAGCACGGGGGCGGCGGTGCGGACCTATAACGTAATGCTGGCGGAATCGCGGGCCGTCGCCGCGGCATTGATCGCGGTGTGAGGCGTTCGAAGGAAATCCGGCGTGCAACAGTCCGATGATCAGATTCTCGCAACCTTGCGGGACACCGACCGCGATCGCTACCTGGCCTGTCTGCTTTCTCCTGCAGAGAAGCGCCACTCGCTCGCGGCGCTCTATGCCTTTTACGCGGAGATCGCCCGTATCCGCGACACGGTCAAGGAGCCGCTCCCCGGCGAGATCCGGCTGCAGTGGTGGCGTGACATTCTCGAAAGCCAGCAGTCGGACGGCGCGGGGCATCCGCTGGCCGAAGCGCTCCTGCGTTGCATTCGCGAGCATCACCTTCCTGTCCGCGTTCTGCAGGACATGATCGATGCACGCATTTTCGATCTTTACGACGACCCGATGCAGGACAGGGCGGCGCTGGAGGGCTATGCCGGTGAAACCGCCTCGGCGCTCATTCAGCTTTCATCTCTCATCCTGGACCCCGAAAATGCTGCGAAATCCTCAGACGCAGCCGGTCATGCCGGGGTTGCTCAGACGGTCGCCGGTCTCCTGCTGCTTCTGCCGGTTCATACCGGGCGTGGCCAGGTCTATCTTCCTGCCGAGCTTTTGAGCGCAACGGGCCTCGACCGGGAAACGCTTCTTGCCGGAACCGACGAGAGTGCGATCGAAAGGGCCGTTCGCGCCTTCTGCGGCCTCGGTCGCGATCATCTCGCCAAGGCACGTGAAAGTGCAGGCGCGATCTCCGCCCGGAATTTCTCCGCTTTCCTTCCCGTTTCCCTGGCCGAACCGGTGTTCGATCGCGCGGAGGCTGCCGGAGTGCGAATTCTTCGTCAGCCACTGCGGCCGCCGCAATGGCAGCGGCAATGGCGGATGTGGCGGGCGAGCCGGCGCCGGCAGTTTTAGACGAAGGCCCGTTGAGATTCCGGATACCCGCCGCCGCTTGTTGATCTCCTGTGCTCGTCACAGGAACGAGGGCGGAGAGGGTGCGGTCCCTCGACGCGTTTCATAAACCATGAAGATAGTGAGGCGGCACGGAAGGTCGCGGGTCACGCCCGTGTACAGCATCCCGCTTCGATTCGATGCGAGAATGTAGTAGCCGCTCATCCCGGCCCTCATTCCTGTGCTTGTCACAGGAATCCAGCCAGACCAAGTCCTTGGGCTGAAAGAATGCTTCCCGCGCCGCAGACGCGGCGCTGCTGGATCCCTGTGACGAGCACAGGGATGAGGTGGAGAGGGTGTGGTCACTCGGCGCGCTTTCATAAACCGTGAAGATAGCGAGGCGGCGCGGAATGCCCCAAGTCACGCCCGTATACCACGTCCCGCTTCGTTTGGACGCGAGAATGTAGACGTGACCTTTCATTGCGTGACAGATTGACCGTTCCCTCGCATATTCGTAACGGAAGTTGTATTGGCCGCACATCCCCGGTCCCTCATTCCTGTGCTTGTCACAGGAATCCAGCCAGACCAAGTCCTTGGGCTGAAAGAACGCTTCCCGCGCCGCGGACGCGGCGCTGCTGGATCCCTGTGACGAGCACAGGGATGAGGTGGAGAGGGTGCGGTCCTCGGCGCGTTTCATAAACCGTGAAGATAGCGAGGCGGCGCGGAGGGCTCCAAGTCACGCCCGTACACAGCGTCCCGTTTCGCTTCAGCCGCACATCCCCGGTCCCTCATTCCTGTGCTAGTCACAGGAATCCAGCCAGACCAAGTCCTTGGGCTGAAAGAACGCTTTCCGCGCCGCAGACGCGGCGCTGCTGGATCCCTGTGACGAGCACAGGATGAGGTGGAGAGGGTGCGGTCCTCGGCGCGTTTGATAAACCGTGAAGATAGCGAGGTGGCGCGGAGGGCCCCAAGTCACGCCCGTACACAGCGACCCGTCTCGCTTCAGCCGCACATCCCCGGTCCCTCATTCCTGTGCTTGTCACAGGAATCCAGCCAGACCAAGTCCTTGGGCTGAAAGAACTCTCTCCGCGCCGCAGACGCGGCGCTGCTCTCACCCCGTGTGAGCAGAGGGATGAAGGAGGAGAGATTGCAGTCCTCCGAAAAGTGCTACAGCGCCCGTCTTAGACGAGGATTCATTCGCTAGGCGCTCGCCCGTCACGCTGGCGCAAGTCTCGCGGGATATGACCCTTCTCAATCGAAATCCCGTCGCGATCAAGGGACCCACGCGATGCTTTGGTTACTGCTCCTGGTGGCGATCGCCGCCGTCTGCGTATTTTATATTCGGATGAACGCACGCGCCGAGCGCGACGCCGACAATCCGGATGCCGGGTCGGCGATCGTGGAATTCGGCCGGGCATTCCCGGACGAAGCGATCCGGGCACTGCATTCGACCGTCGACAGAACGGCGATCTTCCTGCGTCTGCACGATGGCAAGGCCGGATTCATACAATCGCACGGCACGCATTATGTCTGCCACGTCATTCAGCCCGGCAAGGTGCGGGTCAACACGTCCGAGAGTGGGCGCGGGCTGATTGTCCACTTCCCGGATTTCGCCTATCTGGACAACGCTTTCGAATTTCGGACGGCTGCCGAGGCAGCCGAGGTTTCGCTCTGGCTGCTCGGCACCTTCAGTCCGAAATCGGAGTTGGAAGCACCGGGTGGCGCGGCGCAGGGTCTGGACTGACCGGCTGAATCCGCAACGGAGTTCTCGTCGCTCGTCAGACGGCGTTGCCGAGCCAGCTTGCGCAATCACTCAGCGCGCGTGACGCCATCGCCTGCTTCTTGGCGAGCGCCTTCTCCTTGCCACGGAAGCGTTTGGCACCCTCCGGCCTCGTCAGGGCGCCCGGTTCGAGCGGCGGAAACAGCCCGAAGTTGATATTCATCGGCTGGAACGAGCGCTTGCCCGGTTCGTCGTCTGAGACGATGTGGCCGCCGGTGATGTGATTGAGGAGAGCACCGAAGGCCGTGGTCACGGGAGGTAGGACGGGTGAGGCGCCTTTGCGTTCCGCCGCGGCGAAGCGGCCCGCCAGGAGGCCGATGCTCGCGCTTTCCACATAGCCCTCGCAGCCGGTTATCTGGCCGGCAAAGCGCAAGCCCGGACGTGACTTGAGCGTCAGCGAATTGTCGAGGAGCGTCGGCGAGTTGATATAGGTGTTGCGGTGCAGGCCGCCGAGCCTCGCAAACTCGGCGTTTTGGAGCCCCGGAATCATCCGAAAGACTTCGCCCTGCGCGCCGTATTTCAGTTTCGTCTGGAAGCCGACCATGTTGTAGAGCGTGCCGAGCGCGTTGTCCTGCCTAAGCTGAACCACGGCATAGGGCTTGACCGAGGGATTATGGGCGTTGGTGAGGCCCATCGGCTTCATCGGCCCGTGACGCAGGGTCTCGCGGCCGCGCTCTGCCATCACTTCGATCGGGAGGCAGCCGTCGAAATAGGGTGTGCCTTCCCATTCCTTGAAGCCGGCCTTGTCCCCGGCAATGAGCGCATCGACGAAGGCGTCATACTGCTCCTGTGTGAGCGGGCAGTTGATATAATCCTTGCCCGTGCCGCCCGGGCCGACCTTGTCGTAGCGCGACTGATGCCAGCAGATATCCATGTCGATCGTGTCGGCATGGACGATCGGTGCGATGGCGTCGAAGAAGGCCAGGGCATCGGCGCCGGTCTCCGCGCGGATCGCCTCGGCGAGGGCCGGTGCTGTAAGCGGGCCCGTCGCAATGATGGCTAGATCCCAGTCCTTCGGCGGCAGGCCCCCGACCTCTTCCCGCAGAACCGTGATCAGCGGGTGGTCTGCGATCGCTGCGCTGACGGCCTCGGCAAAGCCTTCGCGATCGACGGCGAGCGCACCGCCTGCGGGCACCTGGTTGAGATCGGCGCATCGCATGATGAGCGAGCCCGCAAGACGCATCTCCGCATGGAGCACGCCGACGGCATTGCTGGTCGCATCGTCGGAGCGGAAAGAGTTCGAGCAGACGAGTTCGGCGAGGCTCTCGGTCTTGTGCGCATCCGTGCCGCGCACGCCGCGCATTTCATGCAGAATGACCGGCACGCCCGCTTCGGCGATCTGCCAGGCGGCTTCCGACCCGGCGAGGCCGCCGCCAATGACGTGAATGGGCGAATGGGAGGACGTCGTTTTGTTCATGGGCGGCTTCCTACCACAGGCATCCGTCGCTTCCAAGAAACGAAAACGGCGCCCGAGGGCGCCGTCTTCAAGCTAAGCAATGCTCGATCCGATTAGCGGAAGGAGCGAGCCGCAATGTTGCGGATGTCGTAGCGGGTAATGCCGATATCGTTCAGAGCGTGGTTGGAAAGGCTGCCCAGCTCGGCAACGGTACGGCGGTAGTTGATCCAGCTTTTTGCAATGCGAATCGGGTTCATGGTCGTTTCCTCAAGAAGATCGCTCGCGACAGTGATTGTCTGCGTCGTTGAGGTTCTTATACGCTTGTCTAACTGGAAGATGGAGTGCAAAGTAGATGCATCTGCTATGCATTTGTGCAGTGCATCGATCGTTTCGTGAGCATGCATCTCGGCCGGCCCGAAAATGCGCCATCGATTAAGTTTCGGTTAAGTTGCTTTTGCAGGGATTGCTGCACGAGATCAGAACGACTCAGCAGAATAAAAAAACGCCCGCCGGCGAACCGGAAGGCGTTTGAACGGCCATTATCTGGCGAAAGCTTGATGCTTACTTGATTGCCTGACGGGCAACGTAGGGGATGTCTGCGCGGCCGATGCCAAGGTCAGTGAGCTCACGGTCGCTCATGCGGCCGAGCTCGTTGCAGGTCTGACGATACTTGCGCCAGTTGTTGAAAGAACGTGCGAGGTTCATGATCCTATTCCTTTCTAGGTCGTTCGCCAGCGCTCTATCTCTCTTGCTGGCCGTCATCTTATGAACCGGAATATAATCGGTTTGAGCCAGGATTACAGAGCTAATGCTGCATCGCACCCATGCGCGGCGTGCAAAGCTTTTCGGCGGCATTAACCGGAGTTTAACCTTTTGTTGCCGATGCCGGCCTCTTGCGCATTTCCAGACCGTTCCAAAGACCTTGGCGGTCTATCAGAGCGCGCGGCACGTAGTGCGATTCTCGGAGCAAGGGAGTTGGCAGAAATAAACAACGCCCGCTGGGGGAGGAGGTCCAGCGGGCGTTGCTTGATCTGATTGGCAACCGGGAGGAGGAGTGTCGCCAATCCGTATCGGGCGCGCTGGGAGGAGGAGTGCGCTGCCCGATCGATGATTGGAATATAGGCCGAACCCCCGGATTCTGCTAGGGGCCGCCCGGAATGGCACCTATGCAAATGGTGCATGGCTCAAGCGTCGGACGATCGCAAAATGCCGAAATAATGGGCAGACGGAGGTGCCGTACGGAATATCTGAGGGGAAAATGACGCCCGTCGGGGGAGGAGGACCGGCGGGCGTCACAAATGCGATTGGCAACCGGGAGGAGGAGTGTTGCCAATCCTATCGAAGCGGCGATGGGAGGAGGAGTGCGCTGCTTCGAATTCTGTCGAGCTCAGGCTCGGATCTTCGCGGGATTTCCCGCTGCGGGCGATCATGCCCGCCGGCGTCCACTCGGCTATCACCGCGACGCTTCGTTGATCTGGAATATAGTGGCCTTAAATCGATTTGTGCAGTGCAATGTCCACATGGAAGATATGCGGATTGCGCAACGCGGATTGCCGTTCGCCGTCCCGCCGATGGAGGGCGAGGATCCAGTGGCTGTCATGCGGTGGAACGCAGCATCACGTTTCTGCCGGCATCCTTTGCTAAGGAGCCTCGAGCTGCCCGTTCGAAGCCGTGGCTGCGAGCGGGCAACGGGCGCGAGCATTTTCCCTTTGATCCGATGAAAACGAGTGTTATAGAGACGCCGCGCTCGGGAGCCCTGAACCTTTCGCATGGCCCAAGAATATCCGCGGCATTCCGCTGATGAGATCTTGTGAGGAATGCGATTGGGCGGTGCGGTCGTCTGAACGCGGGTATGGTGAAATTGGTAGACACGCCAGATTTAGGTTCTGGTGCCGCAAGGCGTGGGAGTTCAAGTCTCTCTACCCGCACCAGGACGATATAGCAGTCACGCGTCGGTATTCGGCGCTGGGAGGGCCGGCAAGGCGCCATTTTGCTTGCAAAGCGGTCGGAATTGCGTAAAGCCACTCCCGGCAAATGGATCGGCTCACGTGCTCGCCTAGCCTTTCAAGGGAAGAGCACTGTCAACGTGAAGTGAAGGTTTTAACATGCAGGTTATCGAAACGCTCGCTCAAGGGCTGAAGCGCGAACTCAAGGTCGTTATCCCGGCCGACGAAATGCAGGCTCGGATGAACGAGCGCCTCGTCGAAGTGAAGGATCGCGTTCGCATCAACGGCTTCCGTCCCGGCAAGGTGCCGGTTGCGCACCTTAAGAAGGTTTACGGCAAGTCGATCATGGCCGATCTCGTCAACGAGATCGTTCGTGAAAAGCCGACGGAAATCCTCACGAGCCGCGGCGAAAAGTCGGCCACCCAGCCCGAAATCGCGATGACCGAGGACGAGGCAGAAGCCGACAAGATCCTGAGCGCCCAAGCCGATTTCGAATTCACGGTCGCCTACGAAATCATTCCGCCGATCGAACTCAAGGATGCAAGCGGCATCAAGGTCACCCGTGAGGTCGTCGACGTCAGCGAGGATGAAGTCAACGAGCAGATCCAGCGCATCGCCGAGAGCGCTCGCACTTACGAATCGAAGAAGGGCAAGGCTGCCAATGGCGACCGCGTCACGGTCGACTATCTCGGCAAGGTCGACGGCGAAGCCTTTGACGGCGGCAAGGACGAAGATGCGGAGCTCGTGCTCGGGTCCAACCGCTTCATCCCGGGCTTCGAGGAGCAGCTTGTCGGCGTAAAGGCCGGCGATGAAAAGACCATCACGGTCACGTTCCCGGCCGATTATCCGGCAGCCAACCTTGCCGGCAAGGAAGCAACCTTCGACATCACCGTCAAGGATGTCGCTGCCGCTGCCCCGATCGAGATCAACGACGAGCTGGCAACGAAGCTCGGCCTCGAATCCGTCGACAAGCTGAAGGAAATCGTCCGCGGCCAGATCGAAAGCCAGTTCGGCTCGATCACCCGCCAGAAGGTCAAGCGCCAGCTTCTCGATCAGCTCGACGAGCTCTATCAGTTCGATACGCCCGAGCGCCTCGTCGATGCCGAGTTCGAGAACATCTGGCGCCAGATCAACACCGACCTGCAGCAGGCCGGCAAGACCTTCGCCGATGAAGACACGACGGAAGAAGATGCGCGCGCCGAATATCGCAAGCTCGCCGAGCGTCGCGTCCGCCTCGGCCTGGTTCTCTCCGAAATCGGCGAAAAGGCCGGCGTCCAGGTCAGCGATGACGAGATGCAGCGTTCGCTGTTCGAGCAGCTGCGCCAGTTCCCGGGGCAGGAAAAGGAAATCCTCGAATACTTCCGCAACACGCCCGGTGCTGCCGCCTCGCTGCGCGCACCGCTCTTCGAGGAGAAGGTTGTCGACCACCTGCTCACCGAGGTTTCGGTGACCGACAAGAAGGTCTCGAAGGAAGAGCTGACGGCTGACGACGAAGCCGACGAAAAGCCGGCCAAGAAGACGGCCTCCAAGAAGAAGGCAGCCGCCAAGGCCGAAGCCGGCGAGGGCGAAGAAGCCGCCGCGCCGAAGAAGAAGGCCCCGGCCAAGAAGAAGGCTGCGGACGAGAGCGCCGAGTAATCGCATCTCTCAAGGATAGGAAGAAGCCGCCTGCGGGCGGCTTTTTCTTTTTTTAGAGAAACCGTTAGTGAACCCTCTAAGACTTGAAATTACCTTCCCGACCGAAAACCGCTGCACACTTCTCCTGGAAATGCTTAGACCAGCAAAAAGCCCGGCTTAGCCGGGCTTTTTGACGTAGCAGGCAGGCGCGGCGCTTGAACCGCACCCGATCGGATCACATCGTCATTCCGCCGCTTCCGCGTAGCTCTCGATCGGCGGGCAGGTGCAGACGAGATTACGATCGCCATAGACATTGTCGACACGGTTGACCGGCGACCAGTATTTGTCCACGCGGAAGGCGCCCGGTGGGAAGCAGGCCTGCTCACGCGAATAGGGCCGGTCCCAGTCGCCGACGAGATCCTCGACCGTATGCGGCGCGTTCTTCAGCGGGTTGTTGACCTTGTCCATCCGGCCGTCCTCGATGGCGCGGGCCTCTTCGCGGATTGCCAGCATGGCGTCGCAGAAGCGGTCGAGCTCGGCCTTCGTTTCCGATTCCGTGGGTTCGATCATCAGTGTGCCCGCGACCGGCCAGCTCATCGTCGGCGCATGGAAGCCGCAGTCGATCAGGCGCTTGGCGACGTCGTCGACCGTGACGCCGGCGCGTTCGGCGAGCGGACGGGTGTCGATGATGCATTCATGTGCGACCCGGCCCTTCGCCGACTTGTAGAGCACGTCATAAGCACCCTTCAGCCGGGCGGCGACGTAATTGGCGTTGAGAATCGCGACCTTGGTCGCTTGCGTCAGGCCTTCGCCGCCCATCATCAGGCAGTAGCTCCAGGAGATCGGCAGGATCGAGGCCGACCCGAACGGTGCGGCGGAAACGGCGCCCTCGTGCCCGTCGGTCTGCGGGTGTCCCGGAAGGAAGGGGGCGAGATGCGACTTGACGCCGATCGGGCCCATGCCGGGGCCGCCGCCGCCATGCGGAATGCAGAAGGTCTTGTGCAGGTTCAAATGACTGACATCGGAGCCGATGTCGCCGGGGCGGGAAAGGCCAACCATCGCATTCATGTTGGCGCCGTCCAGATAGACCTGGCCGCCGTGCTTATGCACGACCTCGCAGACCTCGCGGACGTTCTCCTCGAACACGCCGTGCGTCGAGGGATAAGTGATCATACAGCAGGATAGGGAGTCCGCATACTGCTCCGCCTTGGCGCGGAAATCGTCCATGTCGATCTCGCCGGCGTCGCTTACCTTGACGACCACCACCTTCATGCCGGCCATCTGCGCCGAGGCCGGATTCGTGCCGTGCGCCGATGTCGGTATCAGGCAGACGTCGCGATGTGCGTTGCCGTTGGCGATATGGTAGGCGCGGATCGCGAGCAGACCGGCATATTCACCTTGAGCACCCGAGTTCGGCTGCATCGAGATCGCATCATAACCGGTGATCGCGCAGAGCTTTTGCGACAGGTCTTCGATCAGATGCTGATAGCCGAGTGCCTGGTCGGTCGGCACGAAGGGATGGATTTCCGAAAACTCCGGCCAGGTGATCGGCAGCATTTCCGCTGTCGCGTTGAGCTTCATCGTGCAGGAGCCGAGGGGGATCATTGCGCGGTCGAGCGCCAGATCGCGATCGGCGAGGCGGCGCATGTAGCGCGTCATCTCGCTCTCGGCGCGGTTCATGTGAAAGATCGGATGGGTGAGATAGGCGCTGGTGCGCAGCAGTTCCTGCGGCAGGCGGTAGTCCGGTTCGAATTCCTCGACCTTGAAATCGCCGCCGAAGGCGCGCCAGACGGCCTCGAGCGTGACCGGCCGCGAACGTTCGTCGAGACTGATGCCGATCCTGGTCGTTCCGATCTTGCGAAGGTTTACCTCCTCGGCCACGGCGGCTTTGAGGATGATGCCCTGCAGCTTCCCGACTTCGACGGTGATCGTATCGAAGAAGACATCCGGTTCGACGGTATAGCCGAGCTTTTCCAATCCCATGGCAAGCCGCACCGTCTTCTGGTGCACGCTCTGGGCGATCGCCTTTATTCCGTCCGGACCATGGAAGACCGCATACATGGAGGCCATGACGGCAAGCAGTACCTGCGCGGTACAGATGTTCGATGTCGCCTTCTCGCGCCGGATATGCTGTTCACGGGTCTGGAGCGACAGCCGGTAGGCGCGGTTGCCCCGCGCATCCACCGACACGCCCACCAGGCGGCCGGGCATGGAGCGCTTGTAGGCGTCCTTGACCGCCATATAGGCGGCGTGCGGACCACC
The DNA here is from genome assembly GCF_036245905.1 of Sinorhizobium sp. KGO-5. Taxonomy (NCBI): domain Bacteria; kingdom Pseudomonadati; phylum Pseudomonadota; class Alphaproteobacteria; order Hyphomicrobiales; family Rhizobiaceae; genus Sinorhizobium; species Sinorhizobium sp. KGO-5. Next base: position 353,959 of record NZ_BDIZ01000005.1, on the reverse strand, counting down.
GTAGCCGACCGGAACGCCGAAGCGCTGGGTAGAACCGATCGCGATGTCGGCGCCCATTTCCCCCGGAGACTTCAGAAGCGCCAGCGCCAGCGGATCGGCTGCGACGGCGGCGATTGCACCCTGCTCGTGGAGTTTGGCGATCAGGCCCGAGAAGTCGCGGACATGGCCGTAAGTGCCGGGGTACTGGAAGATCGCGCCGAAGACGCCGGCAGCGTCCAGATCCTCGAAGGGGTCGCCGACGACGATCTGCCAGCCGAGCGGCTCCGCCCGGGTCTTCAAGAGCGCAATCGTCTGGGGATGGCAGTTCTCATCGATGAAAAACGCCTTCGCCTTGGACTTTGCCACGCGCTCCGCAATGGCCATGGCTTCGGCTGCCGCCGTCGCCTCGTCGAGCAGCGAGGCGTTTGCGACGTCCAGCCCGGTCAGATCGCAAACCATGGTCTGGTAGTTGAGCAGGGCTTCCAGGCGCCCCTGACTGATTTCCGGCTGATAGGGCGTATAGGCGGTGTACCAAGCCGGGTTCTCGAGGATATTGCGCTGGATGACCGGCGGGGTAATGGTCCCGTAGTAGCCCTGACCGATCAGAGACACGAGCTTCCGGTTGCGGTTCGCCGTCTCGCGCAGCTTGTCGAGTGCCTCGCGCTCCGTCATCGGCTCGCCCCAGGCAAGCGGCGTTCGCTGGCGGATCGACGGCGGCACGGTGTCGTCGATGAGCGCGTCGAGACTGGGATAGCCCACGACCTTCAGCATCTCGTCCATCTCGGCCGGCGAAGGGCCGATGTGACGTCGATTGGCGAAGTCGTAAGGCTTGTAATCGGTAAAGGTAAAGTCCTTGGGCATGCTCATCAGGCGACGAACTCCTTGTAGGCCGCTTCGTCCAGGAGCGCATTGGCAGCGTCCGGATCGGCGAGCTTCAGTTTGAAGAACCAGGCCGCGCCTTGCGGATCGCTGTTGACGAGCGACGGATCGTCGACGATCGCCTGATTGACCTCGACGATTTCGCCATCAAGCGGACAATAGACGTCCGATGCCGCCTTGACGGACTCGACCGTCGCGGCCGAGTCGCCCTTGGAGAAGCTGGCACCCGCTTCCGGCAGCTCCACGAAGACAAGATCGCCGAGCTGGCCCGCGGCATGCTCCGTGATGCCTACGGTCGCGACGTCGCCCTCGATCTTCAGCCATTCGTGTTCCTCGGTGAATTTCAGCATACGCGGGTTCTCCTGATCAGCGTTTGTAGGTTTGTTTGATGAAGGGCAGGGCGGTGACGGCGATGGGCAGGTATTTGCCGCGCACCTCTGCGAACAGTCTGGTGCCGATTTCGGCGTGCTCGGCGGCGACATAGCCCATGGCGACCGGTCCATCCACGCTCGGTCCGAAGCCGCCGGAGGTGACGGTTCCTGCCGCAGTCCTGCCCTCCGCATCGGCAAAGAGATTGGCATTGCCGCGCACGGGCGCCCGGCCTTCGGGCCTCAGGCCGACACGCCGCCTGGAAACTCCGTCGGTGAGCTCGGCCAGTATCCGGCCGGCGCCCGGAAAGCCGCCGGCGCGCTCACCGCCGGCGCGGCGGCTTTTCTGGATTGCCCATTCGAGGCCCGCTTCGATCGGGCTCGTATTCGTGTCGATATCGTTGCCATAGAGACAAAGCCCCGCTTCGAGGCGGAGCGAGTCGCGTGCGCCGAGCCCGATGGGCAGGACGTCGGGATGTTCGAGCAGGCGCTGCGTCACATCCACAGCCGCGTCGGCGGGAATGGAAATCTCGAAGCCATCCTCGCCGGTGTAGCCGGAGCGGGAGATGATACAGCTCACGTCGTGAAGGTCGGCTTCGGCGACATCCATGAAGCGCATCGACGCGACGTCCGCCCACAGCTCGCACAGAACCGCTCCTGCCCGGGGCCCCTGAAGGGCGATCAGGGCACGGTCTGTCAGCATGGTCACGTCGCAGGCGCTGCCGAGGCCGTCCCTGAGATGCGCAAGATCGGCATCCTTGCAGGCCGCGTTGACGACCAGGAAGAGATGATCGCCGCGATTGACGATCATCAGGTCGTCGAGAATACCGCCTGCGGCATTGGTGAAGAGGCCGTAGCGTTGCCGACCCTCCCGGAGGCCGAGCACATCCGCCGGCACGAGCTTTTCGAGCGCCAGCGCCGCGTCCTCGACTTTTCCCGATTTCGGCCGCACGACGATCTGCCCCATGTGGGACACGTCGAAAAGGCCGGCGGCGGCGCGGGTATGCAGGTGCTCCTTCAATACGCCTTCCGGGTATTGGACCGGCATGTCGTAACCGGCGAAGGGCACCATGCGCGCACCGAGCGAAAGATGCAGCGCGTGCAACGGCGTGTGTTTCAGAGTGGAAACGTCTTCCAAGTCCGGCCTCCAGGTCTGGCGCGTCTTCGCGCCGGCTCACAATACCGGCGTCATGCGCCGACAAATTCGAGCCCCCTCTGTCCCTTTGCCTGAGATTGTTATCCCTTCGGCGAGCGCGAACGCTTCTCTCCAGAGTCCTACCGGCACCTTGCTGGTCCTTTGGCCTGAGAGTTTCCGGGGCGGTTGCTCCTTCGGCACCGGATCGAACCGGTTTCTCCCAACAAGGTCGAATCCAGATAACGGCGAAGGCCGGATTTTGGCAAGGGCCTATGTCGCGACCAAACATATTTTTGTCGCCCTGGCTTCATCCTCCGCGACCGGTGCGGCAAATCGGCCTTTGCAATTTTCCTGGGCAGCGGATAGGGAAGACCGAAGAGAGGTGGCCATGACTGGGCGCGAGCGGAAATGGGGAATTGGGGTGCGGCTGCTCGCAGCCTTCGCACTCCTATTCCTGTCCTTCGCTCATAAGCCAGCCCTTGCGAAAGCTATCGGCCCGGCGATCTCCGCCGAATATCTTCTCCCCGACGGCACCTTCGCCGATATCTGCTTCGGCACGGGCGGCGTCGATCATGACACCGGCCACGGCAAGTCGTCGTCATCGGCTCCCGTTTGCGAAGCGTGCCGGCTCGCCGCCTCCGTGCTCCTGCCGGCGGCGCCCGATGAAAGCTCGACGGCCGAAAACGGCAACTGGATTGCCGGAACGCCGATCGTCGCCGCCGAGGCGGTGCTTCTGCCCCTGCGCCTGTTGCCGCCACCGCGCGGTCCGCCGGCCCAACCGTAGATCTCCTCGAATCCAACCCAGAATTTCTTGCGCCGCTATGCGGCATTGACCCACGAAGGCCGCGTTCCGGCACGTGGTTCGGAGATTACGACATGAACGAGATCAGACTTTCCTTGCTTGCCACCGGCCTCACAGTTGCCGTGGCCGGTCCCGCCCATGCCCATGCGACATTCGAGACGGATAGCGCGCCGGCCGAAACGACCGTCAACGCCACCCTTCAGGTGCCGCATGGCTGCGACGGCAAGGCGACGACCGAAGTACGGGTGCAGTTGCCGGAGGGGTTCGTCTTTGCCAAGCCCCAGCCGAAGCCCGGCTGGGAGCTGGAGATCATCAAGGGCGACTACCGGAAGACCTATGACGATCACGGCACCAAGGTTTCCTCCGGTCCGCTGGAAATCCGCTGGAAAGGCGGCAACCTTCCCGACGAACATTACGACACCTTCGTCATGCGCGGGAAACTCGCGGGTTTCGACAAGGAGACCGTGCTTACCTTTCCGACGACGCAGCTTTGCGGCGCCGACGGCAAGGTGGTCTGGGATCAGGTGGCGGCGGAGGGCCAGGACGCCCATTCCCTCGAGCATCCGGCGCCCACGATCACCGTCACCATGGTGACGGGCGGCGATGAGCACTCCGCTCACGCGGGGCATCATCAATCCGCGGCCGAAGCGGTCAAGGTCGGCGACCTCGAGATCTCGGGCGGAGCCGTGAAGGCCATGCTGCCCGGTGCCAAGGTCGGCGGCGGCGGCTTCGTGGTCAGGAACGACGGCAGTGCCGACGACCGCCTGCTTGCGGTCGAGAGCCCGGCCGCGGGCCGGGTCGAACTTCACGAGATGACGATGGAGAACGACGTCATGAAAATGCGCAAGCTCGAGGACGGCATCGCCGTTCCCGCCGGTCAGGCGGTCGAGCTGAAGAACGGCAGCCTGCATCTCATGTTCATGGAGGTGAAGAAGCCCTTTGCCGAGGGCGACATGGTGCCGGTGACGCTTACCTTCGAGAAGGCCGGTGAGGTCGACTATGTCCTGCCGGTCGGCACGGCGGCGGGCAGCGCTCATTCCGGGCATAGCCATCAATAGCTGCCGGCGTGATCCTTGATCGGTTCAGGTTCCCTGAATGAACCGGTCGAGCATGTCGGTGAGCGCAACTTGCTCCGGTTCGTCGCCGGCAGGTCCATCTTCCTGCCGGCGATCTTCTTCGCGGCCGTCTTCGTCCTCGGCGTTTTCGAGATAGCGGCGAAGCGTTTCGGCCTGTGTCTGTTGCGGCAGACGGCGCTCTGCGCAGATCAGCATGAGGTGCAGCGGCAGCGCGTTTCTGATCTTCGGGACCGCCGCCTGCTCTTGGCCGCGCGCGGAAAGCAGTGTGATTGCCTCGTCGACAGGTCCATCGCCACGCAGGCGTGTGGGCGGCTTCAATGCGTCCGCCGCATAGGCCGCCGTCGTCGCGGAGATGGTAACGACCTGGGTCATCCTGTCAGTCCTCAGGCACGATAATCCTTTCCTGTGCCAGACTGCGATTGCGAGCAGGTGAAATCGGGTGATCGAATTTTAAGAAAATCGTAACGATTCGAGGGCTGCGGGCTGAACGTTGCGCAATTTTGTGTACCGTCGGTTGAACGGTATGTACAATCGCAGCCGTAACCGAGAGCCGGCGCCGCTTCTGCGCCGGCAAGAAATTTAGTTCATAAAAGTCATATTGAAGAACCTCACTCACGAAAGGACGTAAATCCATGCGCGCGATCGTATTGTTGTTGGCGATCTTTGCTCTCAGCGCGTGCTCGCAAACGGGAAGGCCCAGCGCCGAACGGTATTATGCGGGGGAAGGCCAATACTATACCGGCGTCGTACCCCCGACGCCTTTCTGAAGCATGTCGCCCAGCCCCATAGCGGCTTTAAGGACGACAGCATGAAGCGAAGCCCGAAACGCGGCGCACGAACTCGTTTCAGTCGCGTAGGAAGAGGGCTGTCGCGGTGCGCCTCACGAGAAGCGCCCGCGGCGCATGTGCCAACTTCGGCCGGCAACTGGTCGCAGAAGTTGCAGATCGACAGGTTTGGAATTGATCCGGCGCGAATGGCAGAATATCAATGGCCGTCAAACTGTTAGGAAAGGTATGGGGGCCTATGCGCAAGATCGTGTTGTTGCTCGCACTCGCCACGCTGGCGGCGTGCTCGCACACCGGGGACCGGGTGGTCGGCGGTGACGGGGATTACTATCATGGTCTAATCCCGCCGAGGTGATCGCCTCCGAGATCATCGTCGCCTCTGCGTGGCCAAATCCAATGCGACCCAAGCGGCGGCGGCTCGCAACGGCAAAACGGAGGCGCTGCGACTGTGCCGCCTCCGTCAGGGGAACCGGTTTATCCACACCTTGAAAACATAGGCGGCTGCGAAATTCCGCGAGCTTCCTTGGCCGGTCCAGGTGCTTAATAGCCTACGCGAACACCGCCGGAGCTCGCGGCGCTGAAATTGGGAACCGGATTCGGTCCGTACCATTGAGCATAGGTCGTGTTGTTTCCGCCGGTGCTGGTGCACCCCGACAGGACGGCAAGCGCCAATAGGGCGGTCAAATATTTAAGGGACATGAACTCTCCGATTCTGCTTCGTCAGACGCGCATAAATTGCGGTATCCCGAGGCGGCAGTCCATCGCTTTCACATTGACTCCTTTGCTTTTTCCTTCGTGAGACGAACGCTGCCCGCGTCTCGTCGCATCGATGCCGCGAAAGCCGGCTACATCTTAGGACGACATATTCATGCAAGGGGAGGATGCAATGACGGAAAGACCGCGCCTGTTCGGAGCGGACTACAGTGTCTACGTGCGGATCGTGCGGCTGGTGCTGGCCGAGAAGGAGATCGGCTACGAACTCGTCCCCGTCGACATCTTCGCTGCCGAGGGGCCGCCAGCGCACTACCTCGAGCGACATCCCTTCGGCCGCATTCCCGCCTTCGACCATGCAGGCTTCAGGCTTTATGAGACCGGCGCGATAGCGCGCTATGTCGACGAGGTATTCGACGGGAGGCAGCTTCAGCCCCTCGATCCACGGGAACGCGCCCGCTGCAACCAGATCGTCAGCATCGCGGACAACTACGCCTATCCCGCTTTGGTCTGGGGGATCTACGTCGAGCGCGTCTCAAAGCCGGCAAGCGGCGCAGTTGCCGACGAAGCGGTATTCGCTGCAGCGCTGCCGAAAGCAAGGACCTGCCTGAAGGCGTTGTCCGATCTCATGGGGGCGTCGCCATGGCTCGCAGGCGAGACCATGTCGCTCGCCGACCTCTATGCCGCCCCGATATTCGATTATTTCCTCAGGGCGCGGGAGGGGCAGGAGATGCTCCGGGAACAGGAGAATCTGGCGGCGTGGTGGGCGCGGATCTCGGTGAGGCGCTCGATGGAGGAGACGCGGCCCGCATAGTCCGAGTTTCCTCTTCCGGGAAGCCCACGGATAGAACAGCTCAATGCCGAACGATCATATTTCGAACGACGCATAGGACTATTCTCAGCCGCTGCGACTTTCAAAATCCCCCTGCAGAACAGCGATATGGCCGCTTCCAGGGAGGCGGCCATATCTGTTACTGCGTCATTTCAGTGGGAGTGCGTCGTAACCAATGGCTGATTACAACTTCCGCCGCCTATCTCAGCTGCACCCGCTCGTGGCGCCGCATGTGTCACACTTCTCGCACGTGCCGTTTCGCACCATCGTGAAGTTCTGGCACTCGGAGCACATGTTGCCGGTATAGCCCTGCATGATCGAGCGGGCGCGGCGTTCGGCTTCGACCTTCTTTGCCTCGGACTTTGCCGCAGCGGCCTCTGCCGCGGCCTTGTCGGAGAAGAGGGCAGTCACCTCCTGTTCCGCTTCTTCGGCAATCTCCTCGGCGAGTTCGACGGCCCGTTCCTCGTAATCGCGCTTGAAGGCGACGACTTCGGAGGTGGCGGCGGCGATTGCCGGCTCCAGCTTGCGCACGGCATTGCCGGAGATCGAGGTGACGGAAGCGCCGGCCGAGGCGCGGGCCGGGGCGGCCGTCGAAGCCCCCTTCGGTTCGGAGCGCTCGCCCGTGCCGCCGACGATGGACGGCTTGTAGCCGCGGGTCCAGCCGGTGGAGACGAGGTTGGTCTTTCCTTCCTGAATGCCGCGGCCGAGCGCGGTGTTGCTGAAGTCGGAGGTGTCGACATGAGCAAGGTCGTGGCGGCCGAGATAGGAAACGGCAAGCTCACGGAAGACATAGTCGAGGATCGACGTTGCGTTCTTGATCGCGTCGTTGCCCTGGACCATGCCGGCCGGCTCGAACTTGGTGAAGGTGAAGGCCTCCACATATTCTTCGAGCGGCACGCCATATTGCAGGCCGAGCGAGATGGCGATGGCGAAGTTGTTCATCATCGCCCGGAAGGCCGCACCTTCCTTGTGCATGTCGATGAAGATCTCGCCGAGGCGCCCATCACCGAATTCGCCGGTGCGCAGATACACCTTGTGGCCGCCGACGATCGCCTTCTGGGTATAGCCCTGGCGACGGTTCGGCAGTTTCTCGCGGGCGCGCACTACCTTCTCGATGACGCGCTCGATGATCTTCTCGGTGACGGCGACCGCCTGGGCGGCTGCCGGCGCCTGCATCAGCTCTTCGATCGCGTCCTCGTCTTCCTCATCCTCGATCAGCGAGGCGTTCAGCGGCTGCGAGAGCTTGGAACCGTCGCGGTAGAGCGCATTCGCCTTCAGCGCGAGCTTCCAGGAGAGCATGTAGGCGTTCTTGCAATCCTCGACGGTCGCCTCGTTCGGCATGTTGATCGTCTTGGAGATTGCACCCGAAATGAAGGGCTGGGCGGCCGCCATCATGCGGATATGGCTTTCGACCGAGAGGTAGCGCTTGCCGATCTTGCCGCAGGGATTGGCGCAATCGAAGACCGGCAGGTGCTCTGCTTTCAGGAACGGTGCCCCTTCGAGCGTCATCGCGCCGCAGACATGGATGTTGGCGGCTTCGATGTCCTTTCTGGAGAAGCCCAGATGCTCGAGCAGGTTGAAGTCCATTGAGGCAAGCTGCTCGTCGCTGACCTTCAGCGTCGCCTTGAGGAAATCGGCGCCGAGCGTCCACTGGTTGAAGACGAACTTGATGTCGAAGGCAGCTTTAAGCGCCGCATTGACGGCTTCGATCTTCTCGTCGGTGAAGCCCTTGGCCTTCAACGTCGTCGGGTTGATGGCGGGCGCCTGGTTGAGGTTGCCGTGGCCGACGGCATAAGCCTCCATCTCGGCGATCTGGCTTTCCGAGTAGCCGAGCGTGCGCAACGCCTCGGGAACCGCACGGTTGATGATCTTGAAGTAGCCGCCGCCGGCGAGCTTCTTGAATTTCACCAGGGCGAAATCGGGCTCGATCCCGGTCGTGTCGCAATCCATTACGAGCCCGATCGTACCGGTCGGCGCGATCACGGTGGCCTGAGCGTTGCGGTAGCCGTGCTTCTCGCCGAACTCGACCGCCTTGTCCCAGGCGCTCTTGGCATGGGCGATCAGGTCCTGGTCTGGGCAATCGCCGTGGACGAGCGCGACCGGGTTGACGGACAGGCCCTCATAACCGGCGGTCTCGCCGTGAGCCGCGCGGCGGTGATTGCGCATGACGCGCAGCATGTTGTCGCGGTTGGGCGCAAAGCCGGGGAAGGGGCCGAGCTTTGCGGAGATCTCGGCCGAGGTGGCATAGGCGACGCCGGTCATGATCGCGGTCAGCGCGCCGGCGATGGCGCGGCCCTCGGGGGAGTCATAGGGAATGCCTGACGACATCAGCAGGCCGCCGATATTCGCATAGCCGAGGCCGAGCGTGCGGTATTCGTAGGAGAGCTCGGCGATCTCGCGGGACGGGAACTGCGCCATCATCACCGAGACTTCGAGAACGACCGTCCAAAGACGGACGGCATGCTCGTAGTCGCCGATATTGATCCGCTTGGTCGCGGCATCCTTGAACTGCATCAGGTTGAGCGAGGCGAGATTGCAAGCCGTGTCGTCGAGGAACATGTATTCCGAGCACGGGTTCGATGCGCGGATCGGGCCTGCAGCCGGGCAGGTGTGCCAGTCGTTCATCGTCGTGTTGAAGTGCAGGCCCGGATCGGCCGAGGCCCACGCGGCGTGGGAGATCGACTCCCAGAGATCGCGCGCCTTCAGGGTCTTCATGACGCGGCCGTCCTTGCGGGCGGTCAGGTGCCAATCGCCATCCGCCTCCACGGCGCGCAGGAAGTCGTCCTTGATCGAGACCGAGTTGTTGGAATTCTGGCCGGAAACCGTGAGATAGGCCTCCGAATCCCAATCCGTGTCATAGGTCTTGAACTGGATGTCCTTATAACCCTGACGCGCGAACTGAATGACGCGTTTGACATAATTCTCCGGAACCAGCGCCTGCTTGGCGGCGCGGATCTCGCGCTTCAGCGCCGGGTTCTGCTTGGGATCGAAGCAGGCATCGTCGCTGCCGTCGCAATTGATGCAGGCCTTCATGATCGCCTTCAGGTGCTTGGCGACGATCTTCGAGCCGGTGACGAGGGCGGCGACCTTCTGCTCTTCCTTGACCTTCCAGTTGATATATTCCTCGATGTCGGGATGGTCGATATCGACGACGACCATCTTGGCGGCGCGGCGCGTCGTGCCGCCCGACTTGATGGCGCCCGCGGCGCGGTCGCCGATCTTCAGGAAGCTCATGAGGCCGGAGGACTTGCCGCCGCCCGAGAGCCTTTCGCCTTCGGCGCGCAGATGCGAGAAGTTCGAGCCGGTACCGGAGCCGTATTTGAAGAGGCGCGCCTCGCGCACCCAGAGATCCATGATGCCGCCCTCGTTGACGAGGTCGTCCGCGACCGACTGAATGAAGCAGGCGTGCGGCTGCGGGTGTTCGTAGGCAGACTTGGACTTCGTCAGCTTGCCGGTGAAGGGATCGACGTAGAAGTGGCCCTGGCCGGGGCCGTCGATGCCATAGGCCCAGTGGAGGCCGGTGTTGAACCATTGCGGCGAGTTCGGAGCAACGCGCTGGGTGGCGAGCATGTAGGCGAGCTCGTCACGGAAGGCGCCGGCGTCCTCTTCCGTGTCGAAATAGCCGCCCTTCCAGCCCCAATAGGCCCAGGTGCCGGCCAGGCGATCGAAAACCTGGCGGGCATCGGTTTCGGAACCGTACTGCTCTTCCTTCGGCAGCGCCTTCAGCGCGTCGGCGTCCGGAACCGAGCGCCAGAGGAAGGACGGCACGTCGTTTTCCTCGACGCGCTTCAGTTTTGCCGGCACGCCGGCCTTGCGGAAATATTTCTGGGCGAGAATATCGGCGGCGACCTGCGAGAACTGCGCTGGCACGTCGATATCCGCAAGGCGGAAGACCACGGACCCGTCCGGGTTCTTGATCTCACTCGTCGCCTTGCGGAACTCAATCTCGGCATAGGCGGATTGCCCTGCCTTTGTGAAACGACGCTCGATCTTCATTGTCCCGTCCTTTGTTGCCATGCGCTAAAGCGCAGTTAACCTCGCCCGGCCGCGATGGATCTCGCAGCCAGCCTGAAAATTTCTGTCGATGTGAGGAAACCCAGCTCCTGGGTAACCCTGTATCTTGTGATGATGCTGGCTGCAAACACTAAATATAGTATTAACAGGCTCTTTACGCCAGCTCGAAATGCCGCTTTGGCGACCCAAATTTCGCGCAAAATTCCGCCACTGCAGCCGCTCGGGCTCATTCGCCCGGGCCGCATGTCGGAACCGACGATTTGGGGGTGTGAACCGGCCTCTGAACTTCCCGGTCCGCCGCCGTCGCAACGTGAAATCCATTAACCGTGAATCGCCTCGGGGCGTCAAGGGGTGGTTTGTGACGGAAGTTTGGGCGCTATATCTTGTGTGGGTCGACTGTGGAAAACGGGGACATCGATCAATCCGTTGAAAAACAGGGACTTCCACCGCTTGCCTGCGAAGATGAGCTAGCGGCAGGCCGAAATTCAAATTTTTATGGATGAAAAAGCGGGTAAAAGACGTGGCCCAGCGCTACTCGCGATTGCGAATCAGGTGGGTGTGTGAAGCGGCCCGTTTGGTGATTCGGATGCGATGATCTTGCTGCCCCCTGGCCTGCCAGAGGGGCTCAACAAGAAGACCTCGGCGATGGCCACGCCTAGGCCACGCGTTTCTGCAGTTCCCTGGCGCCGTTCGGCGCATTGACCTTGCCTGAGGAGATGAAGAAGGCAAAGACGTCGCGAGGTGCCGTCTCGGGCTTGCGTTCCGACGCAGCTTTCTCCAGGTCGTCCGGCTCACCGCCGGCGGCAAAGGTCTTCAGCCGCTCGGCCCAGCGATCGAGATCCTTCGGCGGATAGCAGGTCTTCACCTCGTCGCTGCCCTTCTGCAGCCGTGCATAGACGAAATCACTCGTGACATCGGCGATCATCGGGTAGTCCGCATGCTCGGCAAGAACGACGGCCACCTTGTATTTTTCAATGAGCTTGACGAAGTCCGGAACCTGGAAGCTGGGGTTGCGGACCTCGACCACGTGGCGGAGCTTAAGGCCGTCCTGCTTTTCCGGCAGGAGCTTCAAGAATCCCTCGAAATCCTCCGCGTCGAATTTCTTGGTCGGCGCGAACTGCCAGAGGATGGGACCGAGGCGGTCGCCGAGCTCCGTCAGTCCTTGGGTCAGGAACCGCTCCATGGATTCACCGGCTTCGGACAGGACCCTGCGATTGGTCACGAAGCGGCTCGCCTTCAGCGAGAAAATGAAGCCGTCGGGAACCTCCGACCCCCACTTGGCGAAAGTTGCCGGCTTCTGTGAGCTGTAATAGGTGCCGTTGACCTCGATCGTCCGCAATTCCTTGCCCGCGAATTCGAGTTGCCGCTTCTTCGGAAGATCGTCCGGATAGAAGGTGCCTTCCCAGGGTTCGAAGTTCCATCCGCCGATGCCGATACGGATTTGTCCCGAATTTGCCATCCACTTCCTCCTCGATGCTCACTCAGACGCGCAAAACCGCTGTAGCCGGGGCGAATCAGAGACGCCACCCGATTTCACGAGGCGTCCGGCCCGGCCACATCACTCCGCCGCAACCACCTTTTTCACTGGCCGGCGCTCCAGAAGCTCCTTCAGGAACTGGCCGGTATAGGAGCGCTGCTCCTTCACGACCTCTTCCGGCGTCCCCTGCGCAATGACCTCGCCGCCGCCGTCGCCGCCTTCCGGGCCGAAGTCGATGATCCAGTCGGCCGTCTTGATGACTTCGAGATTGTGCTCGATGACCACTACGGAGTTACCCTGATTGACCAGCTCATGCAGAACTTCAAGAAGCTTGGCTACGTCGTGGAAATGCAAGCCTGTTGTCGGCTCGTCGAGAATATAGAGCGTGCGCCCGGTTGAGCGTTTCGACAGCTCCTTGGCGAGCTTGACGCGCTGGGCTTCGCCGCCCGAAAGCGTGTTCGCCTGCTGGCCGATCTTGATATAGCCGAGGCCCACCTGGTTCAGTGTCACCAGCTTGTCGCGCACCGCCGGAACGGCCGCGAAGAACTCGACGCCTTCCTCCACCGTCATGTCGAGCACATCGGCGATCGACTTTCCCTTGAAGTGAACGTCCAGCGTCTCGCGATTGTAGCGCTTGCCGTGACAGACGTCGCAGGTGACGTAGACATCCGGCAGGAAGTGCATCTCGATCTTGATGACGCCGTCACCCTGACAGGCCTCGCAGCGGCCGCCCTTGACGTTGAAGGAGAAGCGGCCCGGCTGGTAGCCGCGCGCCTTTGCTTCCGGCAGCCCGGCGAACCAGTCGCGAATGGGCGTGAAGGCTCCGGTATAGGTCGCCGGGTTGGAGCGCGGCGTGCGGCCGATCGGCGACTGGTCGATGTCGATCACCTTGTCGATATGCTCGAAGCCGTCGATCCGGTCGTGTTCGGCCGGATTTTCGCGCGCGCCCATGACGCGGCGGGCGGCAGCCTTGTAGAGCGTCTCAATCAGGAAGGTGGACTTGCCCCCGCCCGATACCCCGGTGACGGCGGTGAAGACACCGAGCGGGATCGATGCGGTCACGTTCTTCAGATTGTTGGCGCGCGCGCCGACGACGGTGACTTCCTTCTTCTTCTTCGGTTTGCGCCGTTCGCCGGGCACGGCAACGGAAAGCTCGCCGGAGAGATATTTCCCGGTCAGCGATTTCGGATTGGACATGATATCGGAAGGGGTCCCTTCCGCAATGACCTCGCCACCGTGAATGCCGGCCGCCGGGCCGATGTCGACGACGTAATCGGCCGTCAGGATCGCATCCTCATCATGCTCCACGACAATGACCGTGTTGCCGATGTCGCGCAGATGCCTCAGCGTATCCAGGAGGCGGGCATTGTCGCGCTGGTGAAGGCCGATCGAGGGCTCGTCGAGAACATAGAGAACGCCCGTCAACCCTGAGCCGATCTGCGACGCGAGCCGGATGCGCTGGCTTTCTCCGCCCGAAAGCGTGCCGGAATTGCGCGAAAGGCTCAGATATTCGAGGCCGACGTCGTTCAGGAAGCGCAGGCGCTCGCGGATCTCCTTGAGGATGCGCACGGCGATCTCGTTCTGCTTCGTGCTGAGATGCTCGGGCAAGACCTCGAACCAGTCGCGTGCGGCGCGAATAGACATATCGGAAACCTCGCCGATATGCAGCGCGTGGATCTTGACGGCAAGCGCTTCCGGCTTCAGCCGGTAACCGGCACAGGCGGGGCAGGGCGCCGCCGACATATAGCGCTCGATCTCCTCGCGCGCCCAGGCGCTGTCGGTCTCTTTCCAGCGGCGTTCGAGATTCGGCACGATGCCCTCGAAGGTTTTCGTCGTGTTGTAGGATCGGGCGCCGTCCTGATAGTGGAAGGTGATCTTGTCCTTCGTGCCGTGGAGAATCGCGTCCTGTGCTTCCTCGGAAAGCTCGCTCCAGCGACTGCCGAGCTTGAAGCCGAAAACCGTGCCGAGGGCCTCGAGCGTCTGGTTGTAGTAGGGCGAGGTGGATTTCGCCCAGGGTGCGATGGCGCCGTCCCTGAGGGTGCGGTTCGGCTCCGGAACGATCAGCGCCTCGTCGATCTTCTGCTGGCTGCCCAGCCCGTCGCAGGTCGTGCAGGCTCCGAAGGGATTGTTGAAGGAGAAAAGCCGCGGCTCGATCTCGGGAATGGTGAAACCCGAGACGGGACAGGCGAACTTCTCGGAAAACAGCACCCGCTCATGCGTTTCGTTCAGCGACTTGTTGGCCGAGCCGCCGGCGGAGGTCTCTTCCGGAGGCAGGGGGCGGTCGGCGAATTCGGCGATCGCCAAGCCGTCGGCGAGCGTAAGGCAGGTTTCGATACTGTCGGCGAGACGGGTTCCGATATCGGGCCGCACCACGACACGGTCGACGACCACGTCGATGTCGTGTTTGTATTTCTTGTCGAGCGCCGGCACGTCGGCAATCTCGTAAAATTGCCCGTCTACCTTGACGCGCTGGAAGCCCTTCTTCATCAGCTCGGCGAGTTCTTTTCTGTACTCGCCCTTGCGCCCGCGCACGAGCGGGGCCAGCATATAGAGGCGCGTTCCCTCGCCGAACTCCAGCACCCGGTCGACCATCTGGCTGACGGTCTGGCTTTCGATCGGCAGGCCCGTGGCGGGAGAATAGGGCACGCCGACGCGCGCGAAGAGCAGGCGCAGATAGTCGTAGATCTCGGTAACGGTTCCGACAGTCGAACGCGGGTTGCGCGACGTGGTCTTCTGCTCGATCGAGATCGCCGGCGAGAGCCCGTCGATCTGATCGACGTCGGGCTTCTGCATCATTTCGAGGAATTGGCGCGCATAGGCCGACAGGCTCTCGACATAGCGCCGCTGGCCCTCGGCGTAGATCGTGTCGAAGGCAAGCGAGGATTTCCCGGAGCCCGAAAGGCCGGTCATCACGATCAGCTTGTTGCGCGGCAGATCAAGGTCGATGCCCTTGAGATTGTGCTCGCGAGCGCCGCGAATGGAGATGGTCTTGAGTTCGCTCATCGGAAGGCCAGCTTTGTATGTCGGTTGAAAGCCCCCTATGTAATGACGGCCGCGCCCATGTCGAGGCGCAATCGGCAAAAGAGGCGGTGCAATTGCGATTCGGTTGACAGGATCATAGAGGAATACTAGAACAAAAAAAGAACAAACTCTGCCATATCCACGCCAAATCAGCTGTGGATTATGCGCGATACGGGGCGTATCGGCGGCGGCGGGCCGCTAAGGTGTTCGCACATGAGACATTGGAGAGCCGGCCGAGCGGTCCGGCGGCAGAAACGGGAAAAGCGATATGGCTGGTAGCGTCAACAAGGTGATCTTGATCGGAAACGTCGGGGCCGACCCGGAAATCCGGCGCACGCAGGACGGCCGGCCGATCGCCAACCTCAGAATTGCCACCTCCGAGACCTGGCGCGACCGCAATTCGGGCGAGCGCCGCGAGAAGACGGAGTGGCACACGGTCGTCGTCTTCAACGAAGGCCTCTGCAAGGTCGTCGAACAATATGTGAAGAAAGGCGCCAAGCTCTACATCGAAGGCCAGCTGCAGACGCGCAAGTGGCAGGATCAGACCGGCAATGACCGCTATTCGACCGAGGTCGTCCTTCAGGGCTTCAACTCGACCCTGACGATGCTCGACGGTCGCGGAGGCGAGGGCGGCGGCGCAGGCCGCGGCGGCAGCGACTACGGCGGTGGCGGCGGCTACGATGAATACGATCAGTCGCGGCCCTCCTCGGGCGGCGCCCGGTCCGGCGGTCAATCGAACCAGCCGAACCAGGGCGGCAACTTCTCGCGCGATCTCGACGACGACATTCCGTTCTGATCGACTGCTCCAGCCAGCCCGAGACCCATCCGGCCCGCTTCGTTGCGGGCCGTTCTCGTTATGCCTTCAGACCTGAAACGCCGAGCGCACGCCGTCCACGACGAATTGAACGGCGAGTGCGGCAAGGATGACGCCGAGGAGGCGGGTAAGGATCGCCCGGCCGGTGACGCCCAGGAACCGATCGATGCGCTCGGCGATCACCAGCGCCAGGAACAATATGGCCATCGATGCGGCGATGACGACGATGAGCTGCACCCGATCCAATGCCGAGGGAAAGGAGCTGCCGAGAAGGATGGTTGCCGAGATCGCTCCCGGCCCGGCAATCAGCGGCAGTGCGAGAGGGAAGACCGCGATATTGTGAAGGTGGTCCTTCGTGATCGCCGTCTCTCCGGCCTTTTCCTTTCGCTCCTGGCGTTTTTCGAAAATCATCTCGAAAGCGATCCAGAAGAGCAGCATGCCGCCGGCGATCCGGAAGGCGCCGATCGAGATGCCGAGCAGACCGAGGATGCCGTCGCCAAAAAGCGCAAAGGCGGCGAGGATGAAAAAAGCGATGAGCGAGCCGCGGGTCGCGACCTGGAAGCGCTGCTGCCGGCTCAAGCCGACGGTCAGGCTCAGGAAGATCGGCGCAAGGCCGGGCGGATCAAGCGTGACGAGCAGCGTCGTCAGCGCATTGACCAAGAGATCGACATCGAACATCCGTATCCCCTTCCGGATTTCTACCCCGGCTATTCCCGGTGGTGCGACCCGCATTGTTAGGCAAGCGACGCGAGCTTGGAAAGTGCGGGTAGCCAAGTGCAACGCAATGGCTTAAACCAGCGCCATCCCCGAGGCGCGCAGCTTTCCTTGCGAGCTCCTTTCCTTGCCCTAGAAAAGCCTGTTCCTGCGGCAAAAGACTGTTCAAAACACCGGCCGAAAATTGGCGCTCCGAGCCGCATTCGGCTATAAAAAACCGATTGATTCTGAACAAAGATCGTGATCGCCATTGACTGAGCAAAGCACCCCCGGCGGCGGAAAAAATCCGCCAGGCATCGAGCCGATTTCCATCATCGAGGAAATGCAGCGGTCGTATCTCGATTACGCCATGAGCGTGATCGTGTCGCGCGCGCTTCCCGACGTGCGCGACGGTCTCAAACCCGTTCATCGCCGCATCCTCTACGGGATGAGCGAGCTCGGCATCGACTGGAACAAGAAATACGTAAAATGCGCCCGCGTCACCGGTGACGTGATGGGTAAATACCATCCGCACGGCAACATGGCGATTTACGATGCGCTCGCACGCATGGCGCAGGATTGGTCTCTGCGGCTGCCGCTGATCGACGGCCAGGGCAACTTCGGCTCCGTCGACGGCGATCCGCCGGCGGCAGAGCGTTATACCGAGTGCCGGCTTCAGAAGGCGGCGCATTCGCTGCTGGACGATCTCGACAAGGACACGGTCGATTTCCGCGACAACTACGACGGCACCCTGCACGAGCCCGTCGTCGTCCCGGCAAAGTTCCCGAACCTGCTCGTCAACGGGGCCGGCGGCATCGCCGTCGGCATGGCGACCAATATCCCACCTCATAACCTCGTAGAGGTGATCGACGGCTGTATCGCCCTGATCGACAATCCCGCGATCGAACTGCCGGAGCTGATGCAGATCATTCCGGGGCCGGATTTCCCGACCGGGGCGCTGATCCTCGGCCGTTCGGGAATCCGTCAGGCCTACGAGACCGGCCGCGGCTCCGTCATCATGCGCGGGCGTGCCCATATCGAGCCGATGCGCGGCGATCGCGAGCAGATCATCATCACCGAGATCCCCTATCAGGTGAACAAGGCGACGATGATAGAGAAGATGGCCGAACTCGTCCGCGAGAAGCGGATCGAGGGCATTTCCGATCTTCGCGACGAATCCGACCGCCAGGGCTATCGCGTCGTCATCGAACTGAAGCGCGACGCCAACGCCGAAGTCATTCTCAACCAGCTTTACCGCTACACGCCGTTGCAGACCTCCTTCGGCTGCAACATGGTGGCGCTGAACGGCGGCAAGCCGGAGCAGATGACGCTGCTCGATATGCTGCGCGCCTTCGTCTCCTTCCGCGAGGATGTCGTCAGCCGGCGCACGAAATACCTGCTGCGCAAGGCGCGCGAGCGGGCGCATGTGCTGGTCGGTCTCGCGATCGCGGTCGCGAATATCGACGAGGTGATCAAGCTCATCCGCCAGGCGCCGGATCCGCAGACCGCGCGCGAACAGCTGATGGAACGCCGCTGGCCGGCGCACGACGTCGATGCGCTGATCCGGCTGATCGACGACCCGCGTCACCGGATCAATGACGACGCTACGTATAACCTGTCCGAAGAACAGGCTCGCGCGATCCTCGATCTGCGCCTGCAGCGTCTGACCGCGCTCGGCCGCGACGAGATCGGCGACGAGCTCAACAAGATCGGCGAGGAGATCAAGGACTACCTCGACATCCTGTCGTCCCGTCTCCGTATCATGCAGATCGTCAAGAACGAACTTGCCGCAGTCCGCGACGAGTTCGGCACGCCGCGCCGAACCGAGATTGCCGACGGCGGTCCGGACATGGACGACGAGGACCTGATCGCGCAGGAGGACATGGTGGTGACCGTGTCCCATCTCGGCTACATCAAGCGTGTGCCGCTGACGACCTATCGGGCGCAGCGCCGCGGCGGCAAGGGCCGCTCGGGCATGGCCACGCGCGACGAGGATTTCGTTACCAGGCTGTTCGTCGCCAATACGCACACGCCGGTTCTGTTCTTCTCCTCCCGCGGCATCGTCTATAAGGAGAAGGTCTGGCGCCTTCCGATCGGCACGCCGCAGTCGCGCGGAAAGGCGCTGATCAACATGCTGCCGCTGGAACCCGGCGAGCGCATCACCACGATCATGCCGCTTCCCGAGGACGAGACGACCTGGGAAAACCTCGACGTCATGTTCTCGACGACCCGCGGCACGGTCCGTCGCAACAAGCTCTCAGACTTCGTCCAGGTCAACCGCAACGGCAAGATCGCGATGAAGCTCGAAGAGGAGGGCGACGAAATCCTCTCGGTCGACACCTGCACCGAGTTCGACGACGTGGTGCTCACGACAGCCCTCGGCCAGTGCATCCGCTTCCCCGTTGCCGATGTCCGCGTCTTTGCGGGCCGCAACTCGATCGGCGTTCGCGGCATTTCGCTCGGTGACGGCGACCGGATCATCTCGATGGCCATCGTCGCTCACGTCGAAGCCGAGCCGTGGGAGCGTGCCGCTTATCTGAAACGGTCGGCCGCGGAGCGTCGCGCCTTGACCGGTGAAGAAGAGGAAATCGTGCTTGTCGGCGAGGAGGTCACCAATGGCGGCGAACTCACCAATGAGCGCTACGAGGAACTGAAGGCGCGCGAGCAATTCATCCTGACGGTCTCGGTGAAAGGCTTCGGCAAGCGTTCCTCGTCCTACGACTTCCGCACTTCAGGCCGCGGCGGCAAGGGCATTCGCGCCACCGATACCTCGAAGACGGCGGAAATCGGCGAACTCGTCGCCGCCTTCCCGATCGAGCACAACGACCAGATCATGCTCGTTTCCGATGGAGGTCAGCTCATCCGGGTTCCGGTGGAAGGCATTCGCCTGGCGAGCCGCGCCACCAAGGGCGTGACCATTTTCTCCACCGCCAAGGACGAGAAGGTCGTTTCGGTCGAGCGGATCAGTGAGCCGGATGGCGACGAGGAGATCGAAGCCGTAGGTGCCGAAGGCGTCATGGCCGAACCGGAGCTGCCGCCGGACACCACGTCGACACCGGACGAGTGATCGAAGCGCAGGAATAAGTTCAGGCCCGCCGCTTTCCAGCGGCGGGTCTCTTTTTTTGGGAATCGATTTATTGGCGCAGGTAGTCGAGAAGCCCGCGGGCAAGGGCATCGAAAACCACGCGGCAACGTGGCGTCGCACGGAGATTTTCGTGCATTACGAGCCAGGTCTCGAGCTTCAGTTCAAAGGCATCCGTCAGCACGTGCATGAGATCCGAGTCGCGGGCGGCAAGGGCGTTTTGGCAAATGCCGATGCCGAAACCGGCGCGGATCGCCGCGAGTTGAGCAAGGTTGCTATCGGATTTGAAAGCGAAGCGCCCGATCGGCAAGTCCGGTGCTCTTCCTATGATCGAGCGGATCGCCGGCGTTTCCCGGTCATAGCCAATCACGCTGTGGCGGGAGAGATCCTCAAGCGTCTGCGGTATCCCACGGCGCTCCAGATAGGAGCGATGCGCATGGAAACCGAGCGGAACCGCACCGATATGGCGCGCAACCAATGCCTCCTGGGCCGGCGCGACCATGCGCACAGCGATATCCGCCTCCTGGCGAAGCAAGTCTTCGACGACATCCGACGCGGAAAGTTCGACGGAGAGGTCCGGGTAGTCCCTGTGCAATTCGGCGAGGATCGGGGGCAGGACTTCAACGCCGATGACCTCACTGGCGCTGATACGGACCGTTCCGCCGATCGCACCGTGTTGTCCTGATGCGGCACGCAACAGGGCTGCAGCTGTCGCTGCCAGGGTCTCGGCATAGGGCCGCAACTCCAGCGCGGCGTCGGTCGGCATCAATCCGTGCGGCGAACGCGTGAAGAGCGGAAACCCCACGGACGTCTCCAAGGCATCTATGTGCCGGCCAACGGTCGGCTGGGTCAGGCCGAGCTGGCGCGCCGCGGCCGATAGCGAGCGCTCGCGCAACACCATGAGAAAGGTGCGGTAGAAGTCCCAACTCGGCTCAATGAGGTTCATGCATTTCAGTATAGCGGAAAGACCTATTTAGACAATTCCGTTTAGCCGAATGATGGCCGATGCTCCGTTCGTCAAGCGATGGAGAGAATGATGAGCGCGACGAAAGAGAATACAGGAACGGTCCTGGTGCTGGGTGCAACAGGCGGAATCGGTGGCGCCGTGGCGCAAAACCTGAATGCGCGTGGGTGGAAAGTCCGCGCGCTGCACCGCAACGCTGCGAAGGTATCCGCAGAAATGCCGGCCCTCGAGTGGATTCAAGGCGACGCGATGAACGCGGAGGATGTTCGTGCCGCGGCAGAGGGAGTGGGGTTCATCGTTCATGCGGTCAATCCGCCCGGTTACCGCGATTGGGAACGCCTGGTGCTGCCGATGCTCGACAACACCATAGGTGCAGCCGGACAGGCTGCCGCCCGCATCGTGTTACCGGGCACGATGTATAACTTCGGTCCCGACGCTTTCCCAATTCTTCGTGAGGATTCACCGCAGCGGCCACTGACGAAAAAGGGAGCGATTCGCAAGGAAATGGAGGCCCGGCTGAAAGCTGCCTCTGAGGAAGGCACCGGCGTCATCATCCTCCGGGCGGGGGATTTCTTCGGGCCGAATGCTGGGAACAACTGGTTCTCGCAAGGGCTGGTGAAGCCTGGAAAACCGCTGACGACGGTAACTTATCCCGGCGCGAAAGGGGTCGCTCACCAATGGGCCTATTTGCCGGACATGGCGGAGACGATGGCACGCCTGATCGAGCGTGCGGAAACCCTCCCGCCCTTCGCCGTCTACCATATGCGCGGACACTTCGACGATGAAGGCACCAGAATGATCGCCGCGATCAGACGTGCGGCGGACAGGCCGCACCTAAGGGTTCGGTCCTTTCCGTGGTGGCTCGTCACGCTGGCGTCGCCCGTCGTCCCTTTCTTTCGGGAAGTTAAGGAGATGCGCTACCTGTGGCGGAAGCCGCTTGAAATGCGCAACGATCGCCTTGTCGCGCTGCTGGGTGAAGAGCCGCATACGCCGATCGACCAAGCCGTTGCAACGACGCTTGCGTCTCTTGATTGCCTGCGCAGTGAAACGAGCAACAATTTCCCCGCCGGGCATAGCGGCAACGCGCTGGGGCGTGCATCCGTCAGTTCTTGAACACGACGCAGACGCCACCGCTCTTGCGGATGGCGGCGCAAAGCTGGTCTGCCTCGGCGCGTGTCTGCCGGCCGATGCGGGCAGCGTAGCGGCGCCTGGACCCGAAGCTGGCATTGCGCTCCCGCACCAGAACTGCCTTTTCGCTGTTGATCGGAGCGGGCAATCTTTTCACGGCATTCAGGAACAGCCGCTGCGCCATGGATTTCTGATAGTGGGCCGAAAGCTGAACGCCCCAGGGCGCCCAGACGGCTTCATCGGCGATAACCAGCTCGCGCAAGCGCCGCGTATTGGCAAGCGCGACGCAGCCATCGAGGAAGCTTTTGTTCTTGTCGAGTTCGATGTTGAGCGACTTCGGTGGGTTGTCGCGCCAGTCTTCGACCGAATAGGCGGTGATCGCCAGCACGTAATCCCGCGTTTCATAGGGTAGACGGTCCTTTTCCAGGAAGCGCTCCAGGCCTGCTTCGCCGGCATTGTAGGCCGCCGCCGCAAAACCGAGATTGCCGTACCGGGACTTGAGCTCCCTCAGATATTCGGCGGATTTGCCGAGCGCCGCCACCGCGTTGAAGCTGTCCGAGAGGCCGCGCAGCTTTGCCGTCGCGGGCATGAACTGGGCAATTCCTTCTGCGCCCTTGGGGCTGATGGCGTCCGGCTGGAAAAGACTTTCGCGCCAGATCAGACGGGCGAAGAAAGCGGCGGGCAGATCGTTCGCCTTGGCATAATGTTCGATGATGCCGCAGACGTCGCGGGCGAAATTGTCGGGGCTGATGCAGAGACGGAGGAAGGGGTTTGCCGTGGACACCCCCGAGTAGAGGCACTTCCGCGGCGGAGCCGGCGCGTCGGTGCGTGCCTCCGCAGCCCCGGAGTGGGCGGAGACAAAACACATGACCACGGACAACACGGCCGCGGCGACGCGTGCCAGACGTCCCTTCAGGGTGCTCCGGATAAAGCTTGTGCCTGCCTTTTCGTACGCGACCATGCGGCCCTCGGCGACCAACGAGTGCATATAGATAGCATCTTCGTTGCGGACGAGAAATCGGGCTGCAAAGCTTTCAGTCCGGAGAACCGGTGCGAAGGATCAGTTGCATGAAGATGAGGTCGAGCCATCGGCCGAATTTCGTGCCGACCTCCTTCATATGGCCGGCCTCACGAAAACCGAGTTGCTCATGGAGACGGATCGACGGCAGGTTTGCCGACTCTATCCCCGCGACCATCACGTGCTTGCCAAGTGCTTCGGCACGATCGATGAGCGCGAGCATAAGCGCCCGGCCTATGCCGCCGCCGCGCTGGTCCGTCCGCACATAGACCGAGTGCTCCACCGTGTGCCGGTATCCGTCGAAGGCGCGCCACTCGCCGAAGGAGGCGTAGCCGACGACCTCGCCGTCAGGGGAAAGGGCGGCAAGCACCGGAAAGCCGGCAGCGTTGCGTGCTTTCAGCCAGGTTTTCCGGTTGGCGACGTCGACAAGGGTCTCGTTCCAGATCGCCGTCGTGTTCGCCACAGCGTCGTTGTAGATCGCGCATATCGCCGGAAGATCGGTTTCTGCGGCATCTCTGATTTCCATACTCTTCCTCCGGGTCCAGCGGACTTGTCGGCTCAACAGCCGAGTTTCTCCCCGTCCACTAGCCGCTCAGCTCCGCGGCTGCAATCGCGGCCACTGCCAAAGTGCTTTCCGGGCTTTCTCCGTCGCCAAGGAACCAGGCCGCCGACAGGCCGGCATAGGCGACGATCCACCGAAGGAGCCTCTTCGGCTCCAGCCGCGCCTCATGGGCGACGATTGCAAGCTGTCCGGATAGCCGCCCCGGAGCGGTTACGACGGGAAGCTCCGGATTGCAGAAGAGATTGGCGTAATCGAAACCGCGATCGCCATAGAGGCCCTTGGGATCTATGGCGAGCCAGCCCCGGGCATCGAAGTCGAGAATGTTGCCGTGGTGAATGTCTCCGTGCAGGACGACCGGGACTTCGGGCGCGGATAGGAGATGGTGGGCAGCGTCTGCACAGGTCCTGAGAATACCGCCATGGGCGCGGGCTGCAGGGTCCAGCGCCTGGAACCAGCGCTCGAGCGGTGCGAGACCCGCCGGCGTGGAGGGCCGTGGTGCATGCAGCGCGGCAACGGTGCGGCAGACGATCCGGGTGGCGTCGTCGTCGCTGCCGGTCATCGCCATATGAAAAAGCGATCGGCGGCTCTCCGACCGTTCGAGGAGGATGGCGCTTTCGGTTGCGGCGTAGACCCGGGCGACGCCGTGGCCATCCCACCATCGCATCAACTGCCCACCAAATCTTTCCTCCGGCTCGTCTGCCACCTTGAGCATCGCCGGCACGCCGCGCCAGCGAACGGGCAGGAGATGGCTCGTCCGCGTGAGGATAGGGTCGCCTGCGGGCTCTAGAGACCATTCATCGATGAAGGACGTGAACATCGGGGCAGCATAATCGATTCGCTGCGCAAGGAGCCCGCGCATTGGGCGGGGCTCCTTGGTCTTTATCGATTCAGGCGACGTTTTCGAGCGATGGGTAATCCGTATAACCCTTGGCGCCGCCGCCATAGAAGGTCGCCTGGTCCGGCGCATTCAGGGGCACGTTGTCTCTCAAACGACGAACGAGATCCGGATTGGCGATGAAGGGTTTGCCGAAAGCAACCAGATCGGCTTCGCCGTTTTCGACCGTCTTCAGCGCCAGATCGCGATCGTAACCGTTGTTCGTCATCCAGGCCGCCCTGCCGCCGGCGGCTGCGTAGGCGGCACGGAGGCTTGTGTAGTCGAAGGGCCGGTCACCCTGCTGATGGTCGCGCGCCCCGCCGGTAGCGCCCTCGATCACGTGCACATAGGCGAGCGGATAGCGGGCCAGGCCCTCGACGACATAGGTGAAGAGCGGCTGCGGATCCGGATCGAAGGCGTCGTTGGCGGGGGTCACGGGAGAGATGCGGATCCCGACCCGACCAGCGCCGATCTCCTTGGTAACGGCATCGACCACCTCGAAGAGGAAGCGGGCGCGGTTCTCGATCGAGCCGCCGTAGGCGTCCGTGCGCTGATTGGACCCGGAGCGCAGGAACTGGTCGATCAGATAGCCGTTGGCAGCATGGATCTCGACGCCGTCGAAACCGGCTTCGATCGCGGCCCGAGAAGCTTTGCGGTAATGCTCGACGATGCCGCCGATCTCCGCCAGTTCGAGCGCCCTCGGTTCGGAGGTTTCGGCAAAGCTGCCGGTCCCATCGGGATTGACGAGATAGGTCTTCGATTTGGCGCGGATAGCGGAAGGGGCGACCGGTTTGCCGCCCTGCGGCTGGAGCGAATCGTGGGATATCCGCCCGACATGCCACATCTGCACGACGATCTTGCCACCGGCTTTGTGAACCGAATCCGTGACCTTGCGCCAGCCGGCGAGGGCCTCCGGTTTGTAAAGGCCCGGCACGTCGGCATAGCCCTGGCCCTGGTGGCTTATCGCCGTCGCTTCGGTGATCAGCAGGCCGGCGGATGCGCGCTGCTCGTAATAGGCGACGTTCAGATCATTGGGCACGGCCTGGGGTGAACGGTTCCGGGTCAGAGGTGCCATCACCACGCGGTTGCTGAGGCTGATATCGCCGATCGTGATCGGGTCGAAGAGAGAGGCCATGGATTGTCCTTTCCATTGCGGTTGAGACTTGGGAGGAAGTTGGGGAAATCAGAGATCGCCGATGGTCTTCAGAAACGCTGCGATGGTCTCCTCATTGCGCCGATAGAAGACCCACTGGCCGACGCGGCGGGTCGTCACCAGACCGGCGCGCTGCAGCACGGCGAGATGAGATGAAACCGTCGACTGCGACAGGCCGCATCTTTCGAACTGCCCTGCGCAGACGCCCATGTCGAGCGGATGCTCCTGGCCGGAGAAATGCGCCTGCGGCTCCTTCAACCAGGTCAGAATCTCCATGCGCGTCGGATGCGCCAGTGCTTTGAGAATTTCGTCTCTATCCATCGTATTTCGATGTATTTAGTTTCTTCGATATATATATCGCTAAAATTCGATACAGGAAGTCACAACGTCGTGAATACCGGGCCCAAATGACCTGTGAATGCCGGGCAAAACGCGGGCAAAAAAAGAGGGCCACAAGAAACTTGGGCCCTTTCAGTTGTGAAGGTTTCAAACCTCCAGAGGGGAACAGCTGCTGCAGCGGCTGGGGAGGAGAAAGCCGCTAGATGCACCAGCTGAAAGAGATATGGGGAGGGCCGTAGCCGCTTTCAATAGCCGTTCCCAAGATTTTCGCAACTGAAGGCTGTGGGCCTCCCGCAGGCAAAAAAAGAGGGCCACAAGAAAACTTGGGCCCTTGTAGTTGTGAAGGTAATTAAAACCTCCAGAGGGGAACAGCTGCTGCGGTGGCACTGGGAGGAGAAGCCACCAAAGATGCATCAGCTGAGTGTGGTATGCTGCTTTTTTGGGCTGTCGGCAATCATTTAATATGCATGACAGCCATGCCGTTTGCGCATCGCTGCTCATTTTTGCAGCGCACAAGGACGCGGTTCGCGAGGAGCGCCGCTCTCATATGAAAAAAGTCTAGCATTAACAAAGGCTTACGCAAGAGACTGGCAATTGCTCACAAATCGGGCAATTGAACGGAACGTCAAAAGTTCCAGTTTCTCGCTTTAGCGACGATGTAATCGCGGAAGACTTTCAGCTTCGCGGCGTTCTTCAATTCGTCCGGATAGCAGAAATAGGTATCGAAAGAGGGGATGTCGGCGCTTATCGGCAGTTGAATGAGACCGGGATCGCGGCCGACGATATAGTCCGGAAGCATGGCGATGCCGATGCCGAGCAGGCAGGCGCGCTTGATCGATGTCTGGCTGTTGATCTGCAGATGCGAAATGCGCGGATTGTCGGAATCGCGTCCGGCAATCTCCAGCCAGTTCACGTCGAGCAGATAGTTGGGGGCGGGCTCGCCGAAGGTGATGATCCGGTGATTGTCGAGATCGTCAAGCGACTGCGGCTCGCCATATTTGTTGATGTAGGACGGCGCGGCATAGACATGCATGTGCACTGTGAAGAGCTTGCGCTGGATCAGATCCGACTGTTGCGGTTGCCGCAGCCTGATGGCGCAGTCCGCATGACGCATGTTCACGTCCAGTTCCTCGTTGTCGAGGATGAGCTGTACCTGGATTTCCGGATACAAGGACATGAATTCCTGGATCTTGTCGGTCAGCCACCCCTGGCCGAGGCCGACCGTGGTCGTGATCCGCAACTTGCCGCTTGGCTTGTCCGTCGTCTCGCTAAGCTGCGCCTTGACGCTTTCGAGCTTCATCAGCACGTCGTGCGCGGTGCGATAGAGCATTTCGCCCTGTTCGGTGAGGATCAGGCCGCGGGCGTGCCGATGAAAGAGCTTGATACCGACATCCTGCTCGAGCGAACTGACCTGCCGGCTGATCGCCGACTGCGAAAGGTGGAGTTTGTCTGCCGCGTGCGTGAACGAGCCAGCCTCGGCCGCCGCATGGAAAATGCGCAGTTTGTCCCAGTCCAGCGACATAGAATCCCCCATAAAGGCTCAGCCGGAAAAGCTTGCCACTTTTCTCCGGAGACGACCGATGCATCTGTTCCCTAGATCACGATAATCTTAGTCGGATCGACCTAAGATCATGAACGTGATCGATTCTAATAAGTTGAGACGCGGGATACGGCGGAAAACCGCACGCACTTTTCCTCATCCCGCGCTCGCAGAGCCGCGCCCCCGATCCCGGCGCGCGCCCTGTTTAGCAGCTTCTATTCGGCTGCAATTGCGACGGGCATATGACCCGCCAGGTATTTCTCCGCTTCGAGCGCAGCCATGCAACCCATGCCGGCGGCAGTAACCGCCTGCCGATAGATGTCGTCGGTCACGTCGCCTGCGGCGAAGACGCCCGGGACGTCCGTCGCGGTGGAATCCGGCGCAGTCCAGAGATACCCGTTCGGCTTCTGGCGAAGTTTGCCCTTGAAGAGCTCGACCGCAGGCGCATGACCGATCGCGACGAAAACGCCGTCGATGGACATGTCGGATGTTTCCCCGGTCTTGGTGTTGCGAAGCTTCACGCCGTTGACCGAGGCCGGCATCGGCGGCTTTGCAGGCGTCCCGAGATATTCCAGAACCTCGTGGTCCCAAATCACCTTGACGTTCGGCTTTGCGAAAAGGCGCTCCTGCAGGATCTTTTCCGCGCGAAAAGCATCCCGGCGGTGAACGACGGTGACGGTCTTCGCCAGATTGGAGAGATAAAGTGCTTCCTCCACCGCGGAGTTGCCACCGCCGACGACGATGACATCCTTGTTGCGATAAAAGAACCCGTCGCAGGTGGCACAGGCGGAAACGCCGAATCCCATGAAGGTCGGCTCGGTTTCGATGCCGAGCCATTTCGCCTTGGCGCCGGTGGCGATGATCAAAGCGTCCGCCGTCCAATCCGTGCCGCTATCCGTCTTGAGGCGGAAGGGGCGGACGGACAGGTCGACGTCGGTTACGAGGTCGTTGACGATTTCGGTGCCGACGTGGATCGCCTGATTCAGCATCTGCTCCATCATCCAGGGTCCCTGGACCGGATCGGCATAGCCCGGATAGTTCTCCACATCCGTGGTGATCATCAGCTGGCCGCCCTGTTCCATACCGGCGATGAGGACCGGCGAAAGCATGGCTCGCGCCGTATAGATGGCCGCGGTATAACCGGCAGGGCCGGAACCGATAATCAACACTTTCGTGTGGCGCGCAGTCATGCTTTTGTCCTTCGTCCGCCGGAGAGAGCAGGGAGCGTCCTCCGGTGCAATCCGCCAATGCAAATATTGCCTTACTTTAGGTATTCACAGCGCGCACTTTCAAGGGCGCGTCCTCTGATACACACAAGTGGTTGCGTGGTCAGCGTCGATTTGACACCAGATCGGGCATATTTGCATCGGTTTTGACCCGCAGCACCGCCATAACACGCTCCAGCGCCCGGGCGCACAAGGTTTTTGTGCATGCACCTGCAAGCGCTCTCGTATCGGCATTCGGTTACGTGCTACCCAAGCACGGAGACAGCCCGGGGGCAGCCGCCGCCAGGCGCCCTTTGGTGCGGACGGATAGGCGCTGCGGTTACGGCCTGTGGTGCAGTTGATCGGCGGATAAAACGGGGCCTTCCCCGCAAGGCCGGCAGGATTGGGGATTTGGGCAATGGTCGTACGCGTCGAGCTCGATGCCATCGATATGAAGATACTGCGCGAACTGCAGGACGACGGCCGAATCACGAATGTGGAACTGGCCGAGAGGGTGGGGATCTCGGCGCCTCCGTGCCTGCGCCGCGTGCGCAAGCTCGAGGAGGCCGGCGTCATCAGAGGCTATCGTGCGCTTCTGAACGCGTCCGCGCTGGGATACGACCTCGTCGCCTTCTGCATGGTCGGCCTCAAGCACCAGTCCGATGCCAATCTGAAGGCGTTTGCCGCCCGCACCGCCTCGTGGCCGCTTGTTCGCGAGGCCTGGATGGTCTCCGGGGAATCGGACTTTCTGCTGCAGTGCGTGGCCGAAAACCTTGCGAGCTTTCAGGATTTCGTTATTGAAGAACTGACCGCCACCGAGAATGTCGACACGGTGCGGACGATGCTGACGATCCGTCAAGTGAAGGACGCATGTCAGGTAGAAATCTGATGTGCAGGGCGGCCCGGCCGCCGAGCATCGCAACCAAACGCCCCGCGGACCGAATGAATTGAGCAATTACCAGGACGAGAGCGAGGGAACCCTGCCGATTCCGGCGACGCGGGACGGCCATACGACCCCCAAGCTTCCGCTTTCAGCCTTCATCATCTGCTTGAATGAGGAGGCCTATCTCGGCAAGTGCATCGAGAGCCTCGAGCGGTGCGCGGAAATCGTGATCGTCGATTCCGGATCGACGGACGGCACCGCCGCTTTGGTTCAATCCTACATCGACGCGGGATGGCCAATCCGTTTCATGTACGAGCCGTGGCGCGGCTATGCCGGGCAGAAGCAGTTCGCCCTCGAGCAATGCAGCCAGCCCTGGTGCTTCAACATCGATGCGGACGAAAGATTGGACAAGGCGCTGCGGGAATTGCTGCCTGAGCTGCTCGCAGCATCGGCCGAAACCGTCGGCTGGCGCGTGGCGCGTCGTCCCTATCTGATCGGCTATGGCTACACCCCCGAAAACGTCCGCGAGCGGCGGAACTTGCGGCTGATCCGGCGCGGCAAGGGACGTTACGACCTTAGCCAGAAAGTCCATGAAGGCATCGTTCCCGAGGGAAACGTCGACAATGCCCGGACCGGCAGTCTCCTTCATTTCCGCCCGCTGCTCATGGACGAGCAGATCCTGAAGGAAAACAAATACTCGACGCTGAAAGCGGACCAGCAGGTCGAATCCGGAAAACGGCCGCGCTTCTACAAGCTCATCTTCACCCCGCCGATCTATTTTCTCAGGCTCTATTTCCGCAACGGTCTCTGGCGCTGCGGCCTGTCGGGCTTCATCGAGGCCATGACCGGGGCGGTCTATGCCTTCCTGACGGCGGCGAAGATCTACCAGCGGCACGCTCTGAAGGCGCGCCCGAATGTGGATGATGCGCTTTCGCACTGATCGATCAGGGGGTTCGGCATGAAGGTCATGCATATTCACTTCGGCACGGAGGGCGGTGCGGAGCGGTTCTTCGTCAATCTCGTCAATGCGCTGCATGAGAGGGGCGTCGAACAACGGGCACTGATCCGCCCGGGCCGCAGCTGGCGTAAGGACCTGGAGAACAGTGCTACGATCTATGAAGGGGTTTTTCGGCGCATTTCGCTTTCTCGCTTCCTCCTGAAATGGCGGATGAACCGGGTCCTTCGCGAGTTCGAGCCGGACGTCATAATGGCCTGGCAGTTGCGGGCGAGCCGCTTCATGCCGGCTCATGCCAAGGCATTTCGCATTTCCCGGCTGGGGGATTATCCCGAACATCTCGGCTACTATACCAATGTCGAGACACTCGTCTGCATCACACCGGATATGGCCGCCAAGGTTCGCGAACTTGGCTGGAAGCGCGACATCGAGGTGATCGCGAACTTCACCCGCGCAAAGCCTGCACCGCCCGTAGCGCGGGCCGACCTGCAGACACCGGCGGATGCCTTCGTCGTGGTCGGCATGGGCCGCTTCGTCAAACGCAAGGGTTTCGCAGGGCTCATCCGCGCCGTGAAGGAGGTGGACAACACCTATCTCTGGCTGGTCGGCGATGGTCCGGAACGAGAGCAGCTCGAGCAGCTGACCGACGAACTCGGGCTTCGCGATCGCGTCCGCTTCACCGGATGGCAGACCAACGCCTATGGTTTTCTCTCCGCCGGCGACGCCTTCGTCATCAACTCGTCGCACGAGCCTCTCGGCAATGTCTGCTTCGAAGGCTGGGGCGCCGGAAAGCCCACGATAGCCTCTCGCGCTGAGGGGCCATCCTGGGTGATGACGCATGAGAGCGATGCTCTCATGGTCGATTGCGGCGATGACGTGGGTCTTGCGGAGGCCATTCGCCGGCTGCGCGACGATCCGGCACTTCGCGAGAGGCTGAGCGCCGGCGGCCGCGAAACCTTGCGCACGCGCTTCTCCGAAAAAGCGATCACCGACGCTTATCTCGACCTTTTCGACAGAGGTGTCGCAAAGCGATGAAAGTCACTCACTTTCATTTCGGCAAGGACGGCGGCGCCGAGCGTTTCTTCGTACACCTGGTCAATGCGCTTGCGGAACGCGGCGTCGAGCAGTCGGCGATCATCCGCCCCGGACGCGGCTGGCGGCGAGACATCGAAGGCGCCGCGACGATCCGGGAAAGCCATTTTCGCAACCTCTCGCTCGATCGGATCCTGCTGCCGTTGAAGGTGAAGCACATGGCGCGGCGCGAGAAGCCCGATGTCCTGATGGCTTGGGCGCCCCGGGCAAGCGAGTTGATGCCGAACTACAAAGGCGCACTCAAGATCTCGCGCCTCGGCGATTATCCGACACGGTTGAGCTATTTCAGAAACACTGACTGCATCGTGTGCAACACGCCGGGAATTGCCGAGCGCGTTCGAGGTCTCGGCTGGAAACGGGAGATAAGGGTCATCTCCAATTTCACCGGAACCGGGCGCGTCGAGGCGATAGACCGGGCAATGCTCGATACGCCAGCCGATGCGCCCGTGGTGATGTCCATGGGCCGATTCGTCGAGCGGAAAGGGTTTCATACGCTGATCGAAGCGGTCGCCAGACTGCCGGGGATCTATCTCTGGCTGCTTGGCGATGGAGAGGAGCGTGACAATCTGCACAAGCTCGCGACGGACCTCGGCGTTTCCAGCCGCGTTCGCTTTGCCGGCTGGCAGGAAGACACGAGGCCCTTCCTGGCTGCGGCCGACGTCTTCGTGATGTCGTCCAGCCACGAGCCGCTCGGCAACGTCATTCTCGAGTCATGGGCCCAGGGAACGCCAGTCGTATCGACCCGTTCCGAGGGGCCGCAATGGTTCATGCGCGACGGCGAAAACGGCCTGATGGTCGATATCGGCGATGCCGAAGGTTTCGCCCGCGCCGTCGAGCAGATCGTGGCCGACAATTCCCTAAGCACGCGCTTGGCCGAGCGCGGCCACGAGACGCTTGTCGGTCAGTTCTCAAGGGAAGCGATCACTGACGCCTATCTGCAGCTGTTTGCCTCGAAGCCGTAGCCAAGATCAACGCATCAGGCTTTCGTAAACCGCTCCGATCGCGCGGGCTTCCTGCTCGATGGCGAAGTTTTCGGCGGTCCGTGCCAGGCCGTTGGCGCCGGCGGCGGCAAGCCGCGGCAGGTCGTCCATGAAGGCGGCTCCCGCATCGACCATCGCCTTGAGATCGTCGGCCGCGATGATGAGGCCCGTCTCCTCGGAACCGCTGGTTACCAGTTCCGAAAACGCGCCGACATCGGTTGCCACGACGGGGACCCCGGTCGCCATTGCTTCGAGCGGCGTCAGGCCGAAGCCTTCCCAGCGTTGCGGGGCGATGAAGAGATCGAGGGCGCGGTACCAGTCGGGAATATTCGTGTGTTCGCCTACGAACAGGATGCGGTCGGCGAGACCGGCCTTGGCGACGCGTTCCTTCAGTTCCGACTCGAAGGCGAGGTGAGGGCCGGTGGCCCGCCCGGCAACGATAGCGCCCCAGCCCGGCCGGCAGGGCAGGAGGGCGATCATGCTGTCGACGAAGAGGTCGGTCCCCTTCTGATGTCGTACGCGCCCGAAGCATCCTACGAATTTCTTCGCGGGATCGAGGCCGAGTGCCTTCTTCGCCTCCGTCTTGTCGAAGGGTGGCTGAAAGCGCTTGGTGTCGATCCCGTGCAGGATGACGGTGTTCGGTTCATTGAGATAGGCGGCCGTCCTGCCGCTGGTGGCGATAACCGCGTCCATCCGGCGGATGAGGAACTTGCTCCAGCCGGTATGCCGGCGTTGCGAAGCGGAGGTAAAGACGATCCGGATCTTCATGCGCAGCAGGTCGCGCAGAAGGATGGCCGGGAGCATTTCGACGTTTCGACGCGCGTGCCAAACGCGGCAGGGCCGGCCTTCGGGCCTCTTCCAGAGATGAATGAGATCGCGAAAGCGGACCGAAGGAAGGCTTTTGGGAAGGCCCGGCCCGAGAACCGCGATCTTCTGTCCAAGGGCACGCTGCACAGGCACCAGCTGAATGATTGTCGAGGTAACGCCGGACAGGCGCTGCTTGAAATTGGGCGCGATCACTTCGACGTCGCGGATATCGACCACCTGTGCGCTCTCCTTGCGCCTGCGACAATCAATTCAAGGGAGGAGGGGCGGCACGGGGCCGGCGCGCCCCTAAAGGCAGGTCAGCCCCATTGAACGGCGAGAATCTCATATGCCTTGGATCCGCCGGGTGCATTGACTTCGATCGAGTCGCCGACCTCCTTGCCGATCAGGGCGCGGGCGATCGGAGAGGAGATGGAGATGCGTCCCTGTTTGACGTCGGCCTCCTGATCGCCGACGATCTGATAGGTCTTTTCTTCTTCCGTATCCTCGTCGACGAGCTTCACCCTGGCGCCGAACTTGATCTTCGATCCGGACATTTTCGAAAGATCGATGACTTCGGCGCGCGCGATCAGGTCTTCGAGTTCGGAAATTCTTCCCTCGTTATGGCTCTGGGCTTCCTTTGCCGCATGATATTCGGCGTTTTCCGACAAGTCGCCATGGGCGCGGGCCTCGGCGATCGCTTCGATGATGCGCGGCCGTTCTTCCTGCTGGCGCCAGCGCAGCTCCTCCTGCAGATTGACGAATCCACCCTGTGTCATGGGCACCTTGTCGACCATTTCATCATCCTTCATCAAACACGCGGCGCCGCCTTTCGGCGGCGCCAGCGCAAAAGAAAACGGCCTCCGGAGCGCAAGCACCGGAACCGTCCGAACAAACCGAACCGATCTTATAACAGAATCCGAAGTCCGAAAGCCAGATTTTTCGCGATCCTCGCGCGGCACGTCATGTCGATCCGCGGCTTCCGGTGGGTTGGGATAAAGGTGAGATTCTCAGTAAAGCCTCTTTACCTCAACCGCGATTGAGGTCGTATCAGTGCCGGCTCCATACCAACCACACGGGGCCGAATCATGAGTTTAGTCGAAGAGGAATCACAAGTGGCCGGTCCGGCGCCGCAGACGGAGATCGACGTGGAGGAGGGGAGCTGGAGCGAGCTCCTTCGGCCGCGCCACCTCGCCGCAACCGTGACGCTGTGCCTTGGCGTCGCGCTTTTTGCCTTCAACGAGTTCTTCGTCTCGACGGCGCTGCCGACGGCCGTCGCGGAATTTGGCGGAGCCGCCCTGTTGTCCTGGGCCTTCACGCTTTACCTCGTTTTCGCCATCGTCGGTGGCGCCTTGGCGGCAAGCCTGAAGGTCCGGTTTGGCGCGCGCAACACGCTGATCGTTGCTGCGCTCGTCTTCGCAACGGGCACGGCCATCGCGACGGTGGCGAGCAGCATGCCGCAGGTTCTGACCGGGAGAGTGCTCCAGGGCCTTGGGGAGGGTATCATTGCCGCCCTGTGCTACGCGCTGATACCGGAGCTCTTTCCGCAGCGGCTGGTGCCCAAGATATTCGGCGCAGAAGCGATCGTATGGGCTGCCGCCGCCTTCGGGGGGCCGCTGATATCCGGCCTGCTCACGGAATATTGGTCCTGGCGCGCCGCCTTCTTCGTCAACATACCGGCAGCCGCAATCTTCATAGCGCTCGTCGTCGCAATCCTTCGTCAGCCAAAGCAAGGTCCAAGGACGGCCGGACCCGTTCCCTTGCTGCGCCTCGTGGCGTTCGGCTTCGGCATAATGCTGATCTCGCTCTCGAATACGGCTGCCGACGGCTACAGGATGTCGGCGCTGCTGGCGGCTGCACTCGCGGTCTTCGTCGCGACCGTTCGCTTCGACCGCCGATCGCCGCAGTCCATCCTCCCCTTCGGCGCGTTTTCGTTCGACCGCCCGCTCGGAACAGGGCTCTGGGTCGTGTTGCTGATGCCTCTGGCACAGGCCTCGGGCTCCGTCTATCTCGTCTACGCGCTGCAACATCTCTGGGGTTTCGGTCCGACCGCCGCCGGCTTCTCGAACGCCCTGATGGCCATCTCCTGGAGCCTGACGGCAATCATCGTCGCGAGCCTTCGCTCTCACGAGACGCGCATACGGCTGGTCTGGACCGGGCCGTTGTGCCTTTGCCTCGGCCTCGGCGGATTGACGCTCGCCGTCGGCACCGGCGAATACGGCCTCGTCTTCGTCAGCCAGAGCGCCGTCGGAGCCGGTTTCGGCCTTTGCTGGGGGACGCTGAGCCAACTGCTGATGAACGTCTCGACCATCGAGGAACGCGACAAGACCTCGGCGCTGCTGCCGACGCTGCAATCCGCCGGCTACGCGATCGGCGCCGCCGTTTTCGGAGCGGTCGCCAATGCCGGAGGATTCGACGAAGGTGTCAGCGCTCGGGTGATTTCGACGGCAATGCTGGGCGTTTTCGCGCTCGGCTGCGTTCTCGCCGCCGCGTCGCTCTTGTTCGGGATCAGGACCCTGCGGCTGGCGCGATGCGAGGGCAGGGCCGCCATCCGGTAGCGGTCACCGAGTGGCGGCCGGCGCATGGTCGGCTTTGAACGGATGCGGGAACAGGCCGGGGCGGGGGCGGCCGAGCAGGGCTCCCTGTTCGGCGGCGCGGCCCCGCGAAGGCGTGACCGTTGCAAGGAGCGCGCCTGCCTGCGAGCGTATCGCGACCTTCAGGGAACCATAATCCGCGTCGCGGCCGATCCTGTCGGCAATGCGCTGGGCGTAATAGAGCGCCGATCCCTCGTCGAAGTGAAGGATGCCCTCGTCATCGGTGACACAATCGTCATCCCAATGAAGATCGAAGAAATATAGCTGCATGTCGTTGCCCCAACCATGCGCGTCACGGGTGATCCGTTTCCGCATGTCGGGGCATGGAACCATGCGGCAATGGAACGCAGCCTGAATCGGACATTCAGGCTGCGTTCAGAAGCGTAAATCCGCAATGGTCAGGCTTCGAAGTAGCTCTGCAGCGGACGCACTTCGAGGTTGCCTGCCTTCAGTGCCTTGATGGCGAGTGCCGCGGCCTCGGCGCCGGCCATCGTCGTGTAATAGGGCACCTTCTGCATCAGCGTCGCACGGCGAAGCGATTTCGAGTCGGAGATCGCCTTGTTGCCGTCGGTCGTGTTGATCACGAGCTGGACCTGCCGGTTGCGGATGGCGTCCTCGACATGGGGCCGTCCTTCCAGGACCTTGTTGATCTTGGTTGCCACGATGCCCTGCTCGCCGAGGAAGCGCGCCGTGCCGCCGGTCGCCATGACCTTGAAGCCGATATCGGCGAGAATGCGAATCGCGGGCAGCACCCGTTCCTTATCCTCGTCGCGAACCGAAACGAAAACCGTTCCGTCGCGCGGCAGGTCGACGCCGGCACCGAGCTGCGACTTGGCAAAGGCCAGCGCATAGTCGGTGTCGAGGCCGATGACCTCGCCGGTCGAACGCATTTCCGGGCCAAGCAGCGTATCGACGCCCGGGAAGCGGGCGAAGGGGAACACGGCCTCCTTGACGGCGATATGTTTCAGGTTGCGCGGATCCGGCTTCTTGCCATAGGCGGCGATCGCCTCGTCGAGCATTTCGCCGGCCATGACGCGGGCGGCGATCTTGGCGATCGGCGCGCCGATCGTCTTGGCGACGAAGGGGACGGTGCGTGAAGCGCGCGGATTCACTTCGAGCACATAGATGGTGCCGTCCTTGATGGCGAACTGCACGTTCATCAGACCGCCGACATTCAGCGCCCTGGCGAGCGCCCCCGTCTGACGCTCCAGCTCGTCGACCATCTCCGTGCCGAGCGAATGCACCGGCAGCGAGCAGGCGGAGTCGCCCGAGTGGATGCCGGCTTCCTCGATATGCTCCATGATGCCCGAAACGAAGACATCCTTGCCGTCGCAAAGGCAATCGACGTCCACTTCGATCGCATTCGTCAGGTAACTGTCGAAGAGGAGCGGGTTCTTGCCGAGCAAGGTGTTGATCTGGCCCGTCTTGTCGTTCGGATAGCGCTGCTTGATATCTTCAGGAACCAGCCCCGGAACGGTATCGAGCAGATAGCTCTGCAGCATGCTTTCCGAATGGATGATCTGCATGGCGCGACCGCCGAGAACATAGGACGGGCGCACGACCAGCGGGAAGCCGATTTCGCCGGCGACGAGGCGGGCCTGCTCGACG
Source organism: Sinorhizobium sp. KGO-5 (assembly GCF_036245905.1). Taxonomy (NCBI): domain Bacteria; kingdom Pseudomonadati; phylum Pseudomonadota; class Alphaproteobacteria; order Hyphomicrobiales; family Rhizobiaceae; genus Sinorhizobium; species Sinorhizobium sp. KGO-5. The sequence goes on along the minus strand of NZ_BDIZ01000005.1, from coordinate 316,592 downwards.
GAGTAGGCAATGCCGTTATTCGGCTGGTTGAGGTCGAGCTTCATCAGGAGCTTCTGGAAGCGATCACGGTCCTCGGCGAGGTCGATCGCGTCCGGCGCGGTGCCGAGGATCGGGATGCCGTTCTTTTCCAGCGCTTCGGCAAGCTTCAGCGGAGTCTGGCCGCCGAACTGGACAATGACGCCGTGCAAAGTGCCGTTTTCCTGTTCGGCACGCATGATCTCGATCACGTCCTCTGCCGTCAGGGGTTCGAAATAGAGCCGGTCGGAGGTGTCGTAATCTGTCGAAACCGTCTCCGGGTTGCAGTTGATCATGATCGCTTCGTAGCCGGCGTCCTTCAGTGCGAAGGCGGCATGGCAGCAGCAGTAGTCGAATTCGATGCCCTGGCCGATCCGGTTCGGTCCGCCGCCGAGGATGACGACCTTTTTCCGATCGGAAACCTGCGCCTCCGACCGGGCGGCACCGACGAAAGGCGTCTCGTAGGTCGAATACATGTAGGCGGTCGGCGATGCGAACTCGGCCGCGCAGGTGTCGATGCGCTTGTAGACCGGGCGCACGTTCAGTGCGTTGCGGAGCTCTGCCACTTCTTTCGGACGCTTGCCGGTAAGCGTCGCAAGCCGGGCGTCGGAGAAGCCCATCGCCTTCAGCATGCGCAGGTTCTCGGCGTCGGTGGGCAGGCCGTGCTCGCGGATGCGCGCCTCCATGTCTACGATCGCCTTGAACTGGGCAATGAACCAGGGGTCGATCTTGCAGGCTTCATGCACTTCGGCTTCGCTCATGCCGAGACGCAGCGCCTGGGCGACCATGCGCAGGCGGTCCGGCGTCGGCGTGCCGAGCGCAGCGCGGATGGCATTGCGACCGTCGCCGTTGTCGTCGAAATCAGGAACCTCGATTTCGTCAAGTCCGGTCAGCCCGGTCTCAAGCCCGCGCAGCGCCTTCTGCAGCGATTCGGCGAAGGTCCGGCCGATCGCCATGACTTCGCCCACCGACTTCATTGCGGTCGTGAGCGTCGGCTCGGCTCCCGGGAATTTCTCGAAGGCGAAGCGGGGGATCTTGGTGACGACGTAGTCGATCGACGGTTCGAATGATGCGGGCGTCGCGCCGCCGGTGATGTCGTTCTCGAGCTCGTCGAGCGTATAGCCGACGGCGAGCTTGGCGGCGATCTTGGCGATCGGGAAGCCGGTCGCCTTCGATGCGAGTGCGGAGGAGCGCGAGACCCGCGGATTCATCTCGATGACGACGAGGCGGCCATTCTCAGGGTTGACGGCGAACTGGACGTTCGAGCCGCCCGTTTCGACGCCGATCTCGCGCAGCACCGCTATCGAGGCGTTGCGCATGATCTGATATTCCTTGTCGGTCAAGGTCAGCGCCGGCGCAACGGTGATCGAATCGCCCGTGTGGACGCCCATCGGATCGATGTTCTCGATCGAGCAGATGATGATGCAGTTGTCCGCCTTGTCGCGGACGACCTCCATTTCATATTCCTTCCAGCCGAGGACCGATTCTTCGATCAGGACTTCTGTCGTCGGCGACGCGTCGAGACCGCTGCCCACGATCTCGAAGAACTCCGAACGGTTATAGGCGATGCCGCCGCCGGTGCCGCCGAGCGTGAAGGACGGCCGGATGATCGCGGGGAGGCCGACATCGTCGAGCGCCTGTGCGGCGATCGCCATGGCATGGTTCACATAGCGCTGCTTGCGATCGCCTTCGCCCAGGTTCCACTGGTTTTCGAGTTCGTCCAGCGCCTTGTCGAGTTCGTCACCGGAAAGCTTCGCCTTGAGGGCCGAGCGCTCCGCCTCGTGTGACTTGCGGTCGTGGTCCTTGATGTCCGTGGCGTTCGCCAATCGCGACTTGGGCGTCTCCAGGCCGATATGCGCCATGGCCTCGCGGAACAGGGCACGGTCTTCCGCCTTGTCGATCGCCTCGGGCTTCGCACCGATCATCTCGACATTGTAGCGGTCGAGCACGCCCATGCGGCGCAGCGACAGGGCCGTGTTGAGCGCCGTCTGTCCGCCCATGGTCGGCAGCAGCGCGTCCGGGCGTTCCTTGGCGATGATCTTGGCGACGACCTCGGGCGTAATCGGCTCGACATAGGTCGCGTCCGCCAGTCCCGGATCGGTCATGATCGTCGCCGGGTTGGAGTTGACCAGAATGACGCGGTAGCCTTCCTCCTTCAACGCCTTGCACGCCTGGGTGCCGGAGTAGTCGAATTCGCATGCCTGACCGATGACGATCGGCCCCGCGCCGATGATGAGGATCGATTTGATGTCTTGGCGCTTCGGCATGGGCAATCATCCGTTTCTAGCTGCGCGAAAAACCGGCCAGGTTGGGAGGTCACCGGCCGGGTCGCGCATTGATGGTCTTTTCAGGCTAGAAGCGGCTTATAGGCAAATGTTTTCGCCAGCGGAACCCCGAAAATTCGGGAATCGACAAGAAAGCGAAGATATTTGTTCCGCCTCTCGAACCAACGGTTCTCCTATGGAATCGCTACTGCTGCGCCACCCGCTCGGCGGACGGGATCACCAATACCTTCACCTCGCCGGCAGCGGCGGGATTTGAAATGACACCAGGCGCCTCATCGAGCGATATGCGCCGTGAAATCAACCGGTCGATCTCGATCGCGCCTGCCGCGACCAGGTCGGCCGCGCGGCGGTGGACGAAGGGATTGATAAAGGAACCAAGCACGCGGAGCTCGCGGAAGAGAATGTCGAACGGTTCGATTTCGACCTTTTCGCCTTGCGGCAGCACGCCGAGGATCACGACCGTACCGCCCGCTTTGGCGAGGCGCGTCGACTGCTTCACCGTTTCCGGGACTCCGGCGCACTCGATGACGACATCGACCCCTCCGGGGACGAGACCTGCCGGACCCGCGATCGCCTCGATGACGTCGCCGGCCGACGGGTCGACCGATGCGGTGGCGCCGAGATTCTCGGCCAGACGACGCTTCGCTGCCTGGCGTGTCGACAGAATGACCGTCGTGGCGCCGGCGAGCCTCGCGAGCTGCACCGTCAGCAGGCCGATCACGCCGCCGCCCAGGATCGCCACCGTCGAGCCCGCCTTGATGCCCGAAAGATCGACACCGTGCAGGCAGCAGGCGAGAGGCTCGCAGAAAGCGCCGTGCACGGGATCGAGAGCAAGCGGAATTTCGAACGCCTGCTTGCGCGGCACCAGGACGTATTCGGCGAAGCCGCCGTCGCGATGGATGCCGATCGCGCGCAAATTCCGGCAGAGATTGACCCGGCCCATCTGGCACTGGGGGCAGCGACCGCAGGAGATGTTGGGATCTCCGGTAATCCTCGCACCCGGTGCGATGTCTCGAACGCCGCTCCCGGCTTCAACGACGATGCCGCAGAATTCGTGGCCGAGCGTTACCGGTGGCGTCGACGGAAATTCCCCATGAAGAAGATGACGATCGGTCCCGCAGATGCCGCAAGCTTCCACTTTGACGAGCAGATCGTCAGGCCCGGGCACGGGAATCTCGACGTTCCGAACGGAGATATTGCCCACCGACTCCAGACGCACTGCCTTCATCTGTTCCTCCCGTCGCCTGCTTTCCATTGGAGCCGAACACGGCGCGAGCGTCAATCCTGCGGCCCTTGCCCTTTGCGCCGGCAGCTCCGCTCGACAAAACGATGCGTCGCATGCAACCGGGTGACGGCGATTGCGTTTTACAAGGATTGCCGCCCCGGCTTATAAAATCACTCAGCGCGCTAAAGTAGAGGCGACGCCTTCTGGAGGACAGATCATGGAATGGAAGGGCCGCCGCCAGTCCGGAAACATCGAGGATCAACGCGGGGCCGGCCCCCGGGGAGGCGGTCCTTTCGGTCGTGGCGGTGGATTCCGCCTGCCGGGTGGTGGCGGCGGAATGCGTCGCGCCGGCGGCGGCATGAGCTTCGGCACGCTCATCTTCCTCGTCATTCTCTATTTCGTCCTGAAGGCGATGGGCATCGACATGCTCCAGGTGCTCGAGGGTGGGGGCCCGGCGAACATGCCGGGCTTCGAGCAGAGCGACGGTTCGGGGGCGCCGCAGGGCACGGCCGAGGAAGAAGAGATGAAGGCCTTCATGGCCACGGTTCTTGCCGAGACGGAGGACACCTGGAACGGCATCTTCCAGGCAAGCGGCGAGCAATATGAAGAACCGAGGCTGGTGCTGTTCAGCGGCTCGGTCCGCTCGGCCTGCGGCTTTGCCTCGTCCGCCTCGGGTCCTTTCTATTGCCCCGGCGACCGAAAAGTCTATCTCGATATGAGCTTCTTCGACGAGCTGGCCCAGAAGTTCGAGGCCTCCGGCGACTTTGCCCAGGCTTATGTGCTGGCGCATGAAGTCGGCCATCATGTCCAGAACCTGATCGGCGTATTGCCAAAATTCAATGAAATGCGGCAACGCATGAGCGAGGCCGAGGCGAACCAGATGTCGGTCCGGGTCGAACTGCAGGCGGACTGCTTCGCCGGAATCTGGGGCAAGTACACCGAGCAGAAGGGGCTGCTGGAGCGTGGCGATCTGGAGGAGGCGCTGAACGCTGCGACCCAGATCGGCGACGACACGCTGCAGAAGCGCATGCAGGGCTATGTCGTCCCGGAAAGTTTCAATCACGGCACGTCCGAGCAGCGGATGCGGTGGTTCCAGCGGGGCTTCGACAGCGGCAAGATGTCGGATTGCGACACGTTCTCCGGCGCTATCTGATCACAACGCCGGACCGGGCTGCCCGGTCCGGCGTTCCTTCGTCATCTCTGCCGCTCGCTGTCCATGTGCACGAGCTGTGCTTCCGGATAACGCGCACCGGCGGCGGCGCCTTTCGGCACGGCGCTTTCGATCGCAGACATGTCGTCAGCGTCCAGTCGGACCGCCTGCGCGCCGAGTGCTTCGGCGAGACGGTCCCGCCGGCGCGCACCGACGAGCGGCACGATATCATGACCTTGAGCGGCGACCCAGGCGATGGCGATCTGGGCGACGGTAACGCCTTTGGCCTCGGCGATGCGTCTGAGCGCCTCGACCAAGGCGAGGTTTCGCTCGACATTTCCTTCCTGAAACCGGGGGCTCATCGCTCGAAAGTCGCCGCCCTTTGCGGCATCTTTCTGCCAGTGGCCGCTGATCAGCCCGCGCGACAGCACACCGTAGGCCGTGACGGCGATGCCGAGTTCGCGGCAGACCGGCAGGATCTCGTCCTCGATGCCGCGCGAAACCAGCGAATATTCGATCTGGAGGTCTGAGATCGGGTGAACGGCTGCCGCGCGCCTTATCGTGTCCGGGCCGACTTCGGAGAGACCGATATGGCGCACATAGCCTGCCTTTACCATGTCGGCAATGGCACCGATCGTCTCCTCTATGGGCACGTTCGGATCGAGACGGGAGGGGCGATAGACGTCGATATATTCGACGCCGAGGCGCTGCAGCGTATAGGCGAGAAAGTTGCGTACAGCGTTCGGTCGTGCATCGTAACCGAGCCATGCGCCGGCCGGATCCCGCAATGCGCCGAACTTGACGCTCAACTGCACCTGGTCTCGATTGCGTCCCTTGAGCGCCTCGCCGATCAGGATCTCGTTGTGCCCCATGCCGTAAAAGTCGCCGGTGTCGAGCAGGGTGATGCCCGCATCGAGGGCCGCATGAATGGTGGCGATGCTTTCCGCGCGATCGGACGGACCGTACATGCCCGACATTCCCATGCAGCCAAGCCCGATTGCCGAGACCTTCGGACCGGAATTCCCGAGCGAAACCATATGCATCTCGTTTCTCCTTTGATGAGCCGTCCCGCGGCCGCTTGCGTCGATGCAATGTTTACTTCGGATGGCAGTGTGCGATAATCACCCACAAGCCAAACGACTTGTTCTGAATTTTGTACAATGCATGATCTGCCGCTTGCCGATCTCGACGCCTTTGCCGCGGTTGCACGCGAGCGCAGCTTTCGTACGGCCGCCCGCAAGCGCGGCGTTTCCGCTTCGGCGCTCAGCGAAGCCCTGCGACGGCTGGAGGCGAGACTCGGCGTCAGATTGCTCAACCGCACGACGCGCAGCGTCACGCCGACGGAAGCGGGCAAGCGCTTGCTCGAGCGGCTGTCGCCGGCGCTCGGGGAGATTGCCGGAGCGCTCGATCAGGTGGCGAGCGAGCGCGGCAGTCCGGCAGGTACATTGCGGTTGAACGTTCCGACCATCGTCGCAAGGGTCATCCTGCCGCCGCTCGTCGGCCGATTCATGAAAGCGCATCCGGCGATCACCTTGGAGGTCACCGCCGAGGATGGCTTCATCGATGTGCTTGCCGCCGGCTTCGATGCCGGCGTGCGCTACGAGGAACGCGTCGAGAAGGACATGATCGCAATTCCCATCGGTCCGCGCGTGCAGCGCTACATCACCGCGGCCGCTCCGGACTATCTCGCCCGTCACGGCGAACCGCAACATCCGCGCGATCTTCTCGACCACGCGACCATCCGCCACCGATTCCAGAACGGCGTTTCGCTGCCGTGGGAATTTGGCGAGGGAGAAATGGCGATGAATATTGCGCCGCCGCCGGCAGTGCTCGCCAATTCGGTCGACCTCGAGCTCGGCGCGGCCGTCGACGGCCTGGGGGTGATACGTACCTTCGAGGAGTTCCTGATGCCGCAGATCGAGGCCGGGAGACTGGTTCGCATCCTCGCAGCATGGGAGACCAGCTTTCCCGGGCCGTTCCTTTACTATGCCGGTCGCCGGCACCTGCCGGCGCCCGTGCGCGCCTTCGTGGACTTCCTGAAGTCGGAGCAGCGGCATGCGGGGCAATGATGCACGCGGAGGCTATACGAGCTATCAGCACAACCGATCGGTACCATCTTAAACTTTGACATGTTCACGTATTGTTTCGGATCAGGCAAGCCGTTACACCTAATCTGGTAACGTCGTTCACGTTCTGTCTCCGCTCCGGCGGAAAGCGGGGAGGGAGCTTCATGCTCGACAAGAAATTCGTGAGACGCGGCCTGTTCCTCGTCTTCCTCATTCTCTTCCTCGACATCATGGGCATCGCAATCATCGTGCCGGTGTTGCCGACCTATCTGGAGGAGCTGACGGGCGCGGATGTCGGCGAGGCCGCCATCGACGGCGGGTGGTTGTTGCTCGTCTATTCGGCGATGCAATTTCTCTTCGCACCGCTAATCGGGAATCTGAGCGATCGATTCGGGCGTCGGCCGGTCCTGCTCGCCTCCGTGCTGACATTCGCTATCGACAACCTGATCTGTGCGCTTGCGACCAGTTATTGGATGCTCTTCATCGGACGCAGCCTTGCCGGCATCAGCGGCGCGAGCTTCGGCACCGCATCCGCCTACATTGCCGATGTCAGCGACGATGAGAACCGCGCCAAGAATTTCGGGCTGATCGGCATTGCCTTCGGCACCGGTTTTGCGCTCGGCCCGGTCATCGGAGGCTTCCTTGGCGAATTGGGCCCGAGAGTGCCCTTTTATGGTGCTGCAGCGCTCTCCTTCGTCAATTTCATCATGGGGGTCTTTCTCCTGCCGGAAACGCTCGCCCCGGCCAACCGGCGCCGCTTCGAATGGCATCGGGCCAATCCGCTCGGCGCGCTCAAGCAGATGCGGCATTATCCGGGGATCGGCTGGGTAGGCCTCGTCTTCTTCCTCTACTGGCTGGCTCACGCCGTCTACCCGGCCGTCTGGTCCTTCGTTGCTTCCTATCGCTACGGGTGGAGCGAAGGGCAGATCGGACTTTCGCTGGGGATCTTCGGTGTCGGCGGCGCAATCGTGATGGCGCTGGTGCTCCCCCGCGTCGTGCCCGCACTGGGAGAAAGGCGAACCGCAGCACTCGGGCTCACTTTCACAGCCCTCGGGATGGCCGGCTATGCGACTGCCTGGGAAGGCTGGATGGTCTATGCGGTGATCGTCGCGACGGCGCTCGAAAGCCTCGCCGACCCACCGCTCCGCAGCATAGCCTCCGTCCATGTCCCGCCTTCGGCACAGGGCGAGCTGCAAGGTGCGCTCACCAGCATATCCAGCATCACCACGATCCTCGGGCCTCTGATGTTCACGCAAATTTTCGCCTTCTTCACCGACCCTGCAGCCGCCTATCGCTTTTCCGGCGCCCCCTATGCCCTGGCAGGCTGTTTGATCGTCGCCGCGCTGGTGATTTTCCTTGCCAAGGTCCGCGCCGGCCGGGGAAATGTCATCCGGGATGCCGTTCCGAGCGTGACGGAGGCATAGCGGTCCGTGGCTTCCCTGCCTCCAGATTGATCAATATTCTTGATCGATCGATGAAAAATCGAGCAGTTCGGCCTTTACCGCTGGCGCAAGCCCTGGTGGTGCTCTAATTCGTTCTCTCTTCTTCATTTTTCCCTTTGCCCATTGCCGGTGCAGAGCCAGGATTCCTCATGCTGACCGCGACCAAAGACTTCGTGCTTGCGCAGAGCGACAATTCATGGCCCACGCATTTTCGCGCGAGCCTCTATCTTGGCGTGCCGTTTATCGGCGCCCAGCTGGCCCAGTTGGCAATCAATACGACGGACGTGCTCATGGTCGGCCAGCTGGGCGCCACCCAGCTGGCGTCGATCATCCTCGCGACGCAGGTCTTCTTCACGGTCTTCATATTCGGCAGCGGATTTGCCAATGCGGTGGTCCCCATGGTTGCTCAGGCGCAGGGCCGGGGCGATCAGGTCTCCGTCCGGCGCTCGGTACGCATGGGCATGTGGGTGGTGCTGCTTTACGGCGTGCTGACTGCGCCGGTCCTCTGGATGGCCGAGCCGATCCTTCTCTTTGCCGGGCAGAAACCCGAAGTCGCTGCGCTTGCGGGAGAATATCTGCATATCGCGCAATGGGCGATCTTCCCCAGCCTCATTTTCATGGTCCTCAGGGCATTCTTGAGCGGGCTCGAGCGGGCAGGGGTGATCCTCTACGTGACGCTCGTGACCTTGGTTCTCAATGCCGCGCTTTGCTATGTTCTAATTTTCGGCCATTTCGGTTTTCCGGAGCTGGGCATCTTCGGAGCGGCCGTCGCCGCTCTCGGCGTGGCGCTGCTCGGTGCGGCCCTGACGATAGGCTATATCCGCCGGCAGCCGGAACTGCATCGCTACGAGCTGTTCGTCCGCTTCTGGCGGCCGGATTGGCCGGCTTTCGGAGAGGTGGTCTATCTCGGCATTCCGATCTCCGTGACGATTCTCGCGGAAGTCAGCCTGTTTACCGTGGCTTCGCTGCTCATGGGCACGATCGGAACCATCGAGCTGGCGGCCCACGGCATAGCACTCCAGTTCGCGTCCATCGCTTTCATGATCCCGCTTGGGCTGGCGCAGGCCGGAACGGTTCGCATAGGATTGGCCTATGGCAGCGGCGACATGGTAGGCGTGAAGCGTGCCGCAATTGCCGTGCTGACGCTCGGCGTCGGCTTTGCTGCCGTCGGCAGCACGATTTTCGCCCTGTTTCCGCACGAGCTTGCCGGCCTCTACCTCGATACGAGGCGGCCCGATGCAGCCGAGGTTCTCGCCTTTGCAGGACCACTGATCGTCATCGCCGGTGCCTTCCAGCTCGTCGACGGCCTGCAGGCCATTGCCGCCGGCATGCTGCGCGGCCTCAAGGACACGACCATACCGATGATCCTGGCGATGATCGCCTATTGGCCGATCGGCTTTTTCTGCGCCTGGGCTTTTGCCTTTCCGCTGGGTTTCGGCGGCGTCGGCGTCTGGTTCGGCTTCGTCCTCGGTCTTGCGTCTGCGGCGCTGTTGCTCAACTGGCGCTTCTTCCGTCTCCTCCGCAGGGTGAGCGTGGCCCCGGCCGGCTAAGGCCTGTCGAGATCGGATACCCGCGGCGTCTTGTTTGATTTCCTCATTCCTGTGCTTGTCACAGGTATCCAGCCAGAAAGGCAGGGCATGTGCGCAAAGAAAAAGCCGGACGGGCAGGGGAGACCGTCCGGCTTGTAGTAGCGATCGCATCAGGGGAAGAATGGGATCGCTTGTGAAACTTCCGGCGAGAAGTTTCCTGGAGGCATTGGTTTCAACTGTGGCGAGCCACGATATTAGAATTCGTCATTTGCGCCTGCGTCTATCGGCCAGCGGCAACAGCACGGTCGCGCGGTCACGGTCCTCGTCTCGCAGCGCATGGATCGTCGCAACGACCATCGCGAAGAACATCGCCATCGAAAATAGAGCAAGTCCCATGGCCGTCTCCTTTCGTGGTTTTAAACGGCAGGTACTGAAAAAAGTTCCCGTCGACTTGGCTCCACACTAAGACTTGCGGTGTGAAACCCTCTTGAACGTTGCGTTCATCTAGCATTCACCATTTTGCCGACGCTGTTTCCGGGGGAACAGGAAGCAAGGATCGTACAACCCTTGCGGTCCGCGGCCGTCCGTGACAAAAGGCTTCACCAAACGGAAACAGGCGCGATGACCACGGCTTTCTATCCCGGCTCCTTCGATCCGATCACCAACGGGCATCTCGATGTACTCGTCCAGGCATTGAACGTCGCAGCCAAGGTCATCGTCGCGATCGGAGTTCATCCCGGTAAGGCGCCGCTTTTCACTTTCGACGAAAGGGCGGATCTCATCCGGGCCGCGCTTGAGGAGACGCTGCCGGAGAGGGCAGCCGACATCTCCGTCGTCTCTTTCGACAATCTCGTGGTCGATGCCGCCCGCAAGCACGGCGCAAGGCTGCTGGTCCGGGGGCTCCGCGATGGAACGGACCTGGACTACGAGATGCAGATGGCGGGCATGAACCGGCAGATGGCCCCTGACATTCAGACCCTGTTCCTGCCGGCAGGTACCGCCTCGCGGCCCATTACGGCCACATTGGTTCGGCAGATCGCGGCTATGGGCGGTGACGTCAGCGCTTTCGTCCCTGGGGCGGTTCACCAGGCGCTGCAGGCAAAGCGCAAATAAAGCTTTACATCACGCAAGGAGTCCCAATGAAGATTCTCCAATTCGCTTTTGCCGGAGCCTTGGCGCTCGCAACCTTCACGGGAGGTGCGCTGGCGCAGTCCGGCGAAAACATTCTGACGGTTCAGCTCAAGGATGGTCCGGTGGTCATCGAACTGCGTCCGGATATCGCCCCGAAGCACGTCCAGCAGATCAAGGAACTGGCCGCGGCGGGCGAATATGACAATGTCGCCTTTCATCGCGTCATCAAGGGCTTCATGGCCCAGACCGGCGACGTCGAGTTCGGCGACGTGAAGGACGGCTACCAGCCCGATCGCGCTGGAACCGGCGGCTCGTCCAAGCCCAACCTTCCGGCCGAGTTCTCCGACGTTCCCTTCGAGCGCGGCACGGTCGGTATGGCCCGCGCCCAGGATCCAAACAGTGCCAACTCGCAGTTCTTCATCATGTTCGCACCGGGCGATTTCCTCAACGGCCAATACACGGTCGTCGGCAAGGTGGTCGAAGGCATGGAGAATGTCGACAAGATCAAACTCGGCGATGACGCCAATAATGGTGCCGTCGCCGATCCAGATCGCATGATCAGCGTTAAGGTCGGCAGGTAAGACTGAAACAGAAGGAGAAGAATCATGGCCGAGATCAAGGATCCGGAAAATACGATCATCATGGAAACCACAAAGGGCAGGGTGGTGATCGAGCTGCGGCCGGACGTGGCTCCGGGCCATGTCGCCCGCATCAAGGAACTGACGCGTGAAGGCGCCTATGACGGGGTGGTCTTTCACCGCGTGATCGAGGATTTCATGGCCCAGACCGGTGACGTGCAATATGGCAAGACCGGCGGCGAGCAATTCAACCCGTCCCGCGCGGGCATGGGCGGTTCCTCGAAGCCGGATCTGAAGGCCGAATTCTCCGACGTTTCACATGTGCGCGGAACGTGCTCCATGGCGCGCAGCCAGATGCCGAACTCGGCCAATTCCCAGTTCTTCATCTGCTTCACCGACGCTCCCTGGCTCAACAAGCAGTATTCGGTCTGGGGCCAGGTCGTCGAAGGAATGGAGAATATCGACAACATCAAGCGCGGCGAACCGGTCCGCGATCCGGATACCATCGTTTCGATGCGGGTTGCCGCCGACGCCTGATCTGCGCTACTGCATGTTGCCTTGGATCGTCATCGATCCAAGGACGGAACATGCAGCGGTTCGACGTGCTGCGGCGATCTTCGCGCGTCTTGTCAGACGCGCGGCGCTGTAGCGCACTGACCTGCCCGCCCCGATCGCGCGCGAGCCGCCGGGGCGGGTTTGCTTTTAATTGATACCATAGATGCGCGTAGACCTGTTCGATTTCGACCTGCCGGAAAATTCGATTGCGCTGAGGCCCGCAAGCCCACGCGACAGCGCCCGCATGCTCATCGTTCGCCCCGACGGCGAACCGGTTCTCGAAGATCGCGGCGTCCTCGATCTGCCGTCATTCCTGCGGCCGGGCGATGCGCTGGTTTTCAACGACACCAAGGTCATACCGGCGCAGCTCGAAGGCGTACGCTACCGGGGTGAGGACATAAGCACGCCCGTGTCGCTGACGCTGCATATGCGGGTTGCGCCCAGTCGCTGGAAAGCTTTCGCCCGTCCGGCCCGCAGATTGAAGCCGGGTGACCGGATCAGCTTCGGTCATGGCGGCAATGCCTGCCTGCTCGGATCGCTGGAGGCCGTGGTCGAGGAGAAAGGCGATGCCGGCGAGGTGACGCTTCGCTTCGATCTCTCGGGCCCCTCGCTCGATGAGGCGATCATGGCCGTCGGACACATTCCCCTGCCGCCTTACATCGCATCCAAGCGTGCCGACGATGCACGGGACCGGACCGACTACCAGACGGTCTATGCGCGCGAGGAAGGGGCGGTAGCCGCGCCGACTGCAGGGCTGCACTTTACCGACCGGCTTTTCGCCAGCCTGGACGAGGCTGGGATCGAACGGTATTTCGTCACGCTGCATGTAGGTGCGGGAACCTTCCTCCCGGTCAAGGCAGACGATACCGCCGACCACGTGATGCACGAGGAAATCGGTCACGTCGATCCGGTGACCGCTGCGAAGCTCAATGCCGTGCGTGAACGCGGCGGCCGCATCGTCTGTGTCGGCACGACATCGCTTCGGCTGATCGAGAGCGCAGCCGCCGAAGACGGAAGCATCCGTCCCTGGTCGGGCGCAACCGGGATTTTCATAACGCCGGGTTATCGCTTCCGCGCGGTCGATATGCTGATGACCAATTTCCACCTGCCGAAATCGACCCTGTTCATGCTCGTCTCGGCCTTTGCGGGGCTCGAGACGATGCACGCCGCCTATGCGCATGCGATCGCAACGGGGTACCGATTCTATTCCTATGGCGATTCGAGCCTGCTCTTCCGGAAAGATTAGATGACCGAAGCGTTTCAATTCAAACTGCTTGCCAACGACGGCAATGCGCGCCGTGGCGAAGTGGTGACCCCTCGCGGGACGATCCGTACGCCTGCCTTCATGCCGGTCGGAACCGTCGGCACGGTCAAGGCGATGTATCTCGACCAGGTGCGCGATCTGGGCGCCGATATCATTCTGGGCAACACCTATCACCTGATGCTGCGCCCGGGTGCCGAACGGGTTGCCAGGCTTGGCGGACTACACAAGTTCATCCGCTGGGAGCGGCCGATCCTGACCGACAGCGGCGGCTTCCAGGTCATGTCGCTGTCAAGCCTGCGCAAGCTCAACGAACAGGGCGTTACCTTCAAGAGCCATGTCGACGGCGCGCTCTATCATATGTCGCCCGAACGTTCGATCGAGATCCAGGGCCTGCTCGGCAGTGACATTCAGATGCAGCTCGACGAATGCGTGGCGCTGCCGGCGGAACCGGACGAGATCGAGCGCGCGATGGAAATGTCGCTGCGCTGGGCAGAGCGCTGCAAGGTCGCCTTCGGCGATCAGCCGGGGAGGGCGATGTTCGGCATCGTACAGGGCGGCGACATTCCCAGGCTGCGCGAACGCTCGGCCCTGGCCCTCCGGGATCTGGACCTCAAGGGCTATGCCGTCGGGGGGCTGGCCGTTGGTGAGCCGCAGGAGGTCATGCTCGGCATGCTCGACGTGACCTGCCCCGTCCTGCCGGCCGACAAGCCGCGCTATCTGATGGGCGTCGGAACGCCGGACGATATCCTGAAGTCGGTCGCGCATGGGATCGACATGTTCGACTGCGTCATGCCGACCCGCTCCGGACGCCATGGGCTTGCCTTCACGCGCTACGGCCGCATCAATCTGCGCAATGCCCGACATGCGGAAGACATTCGCCCGCTCGACGAACAGTCTTCCTGTCCGGCGACTCGCGACTATTCGCGCGCCTACCTGCACCACCTGATCCGTTCAAACGAATCGCTCGGCGGCATGCTGCTCAGCTGGAGCAATCTGGCCTATTATCAGGAGTTGATGGCCGGCATCCGCAAGGCGATCGAAGAAGGGCGCTATACCGATTTCATGGCGGAGACCATGGAAGGCTGGCAGCGCGGCGATCTGCCACCGGTGTGATCTTCGCGCGGCCCGCCGGTAACTGCGATCTGCGCGCTCGAAAGTTTGGCTCCCCTGAACGACGCCGTCGCCGACGGCCTTCCACCGACAGAAACGAACTGGACCCTCCGGCGGTGCTGGTTTCATTTCGACAACCCGAAGCTATCAGAACCGATTTTGGAAGGTGGAATCGGAAATTCCGATAGCACAATTCTAATAAATGGGTTTGCGGGCTGCGTCCGTTTGTAGAACTATCCCAGCAAAAAACGTCCAAGGAGTTGTTGACCGTTCAACGGGGGGTAGGAGAAAACATGAAAAGAATTGCTGCTATAGCATCGGCGTCTCTGTTTATATTTTGCAGTTCGGCAGTGGCAGGCCCTACGCTTGATCGCGTCAACGAGAAAAAAGAGATGGTCGTCGCCACCAATGTCGGCTGGCCGCCGCAGGGGTTCCTCGATGAAAAACAATGTCCTTGTCGGCTTTGACATTGATGTCGCCAAAGAAATCGGCAACCGGTTGGGCGTGAACGTGCGTTTCGAAACTCCGGAATGGGCAACCATGACCGGGGGGCACTGGCAGGGCCGTTTCGATCTCGGGGTCGGTTCCGTCGCACCGACCAAGGCGCGCGCAGAGGTCATCGATTTCGCCGGAATCTACTATTACAGCCCTTACGTCTACGTCGTTCATGCCGAAAGCGGCATTCATTCGGAAGAAGATCTGAATGGCAAGGTTATCGGCGTCGAGACAGGCACGGCGTCCGAAGACTTCATCAACCGTCGCCTGGAGATCGATGCGCCGGGCTTGCCGCCGGTTCAATACAAACTCGAACCGGGCGAGGTGCGCACGTTTCCCGATTCCATGATGCCCTTCGACGACCTGCGTCTTGGCAACGGTGTTCGGTTGGACGCGGTCATCGCCCCCGAGCAGACCGCAAAAAATGCAGTCAGAAACGACTATCCCGTCCGTATCCTCGAGGATGTCTATCCCTTTCGGTCGCCCGCGGTCGTCATTGCCGATAAAGGCGACCCGGAATGGACTGCCAAAATCGGTGAAATCATCAAAGCGATGAAGGCCGACGGCACACTCGGAAAACTGACGACCAAGTGGTACGGCGCCGACTACAGCAAGGACTGACAACGTCACGAAGCCGGCGCTCCTCGGAGGTGCTGAAGCCACGACCAGAGCATCCGGTCTTCCAGGATCGGATGCTCTGGTTCTTCCCGTGTCCGGGAAAGGCCGCCCGGCCGTCCATGGGAGCCTGGCCGGATCTGGAAATCAGTCGATGGCGTCGTAGCAGCTTTCCGGCCGGACGTGCTTGCTTCAATGCAACCTCTCCTCCTTCGCCATCTCTGTGCTTGTCACAGAGATGAGAGCAGCGCCGCGTCTGCGGCGCGGGAAACGCTCTTTCAGCCCAAGGACTTGGTCTGGCTGGATTCCTGTGACAAGCACAGGAATGAGGGACCGAGATGTGCGGCCACTACATCGAAGCGAAGCGGGACACTGTATACGGGCGGGAGCTTCCGCGCCGCCATAGTTTCGTCACGGTTTATGAAACGCGCCGAAGGACCGCACCCTCTCGACCCTCATCTCTGTGCTTGTCACAGAGATCCAGCAGCGCCGCGTCTGCGGCGCGGGAAGCGTTCTTTCAGCCCAAGGACTTGGTCTGGCTGGATTCCTGTGACAAGCACAGGAATGAGGGACCGAGATATGCGGCCACTACATCGAAGCGAAGCGGGACGCTGTATACGGGCGTGACCCGGGACCTGTCGTGTCGCCTCGCTATCTTCACGGTTTATGAAACGCGCCGAAGGACCGCACCTTCTCTACCCTCATCTCTGTGCTTGTCACAGAGATCCAGCAGCGCCGCGTCTGCGGCGCGGGAAGCGTTCTTTCAGCCCAAGGACTTGGTCTGGCTGGATTCCTGTGACAAGCACAGGAATGAGGGACCGAGATATGCGGCCACTACATCGAAGCGAAGCGGGACGCTGTATACGGGCGGGAGCTTCCGCGCCGCCTTACTATCGTCACGGTTTATGAAACGCGCCGAGGGACCGCACCCTCTCTACCCTCATCCCTGTGCTCGCCACAGGGATCCAGCAGCGCCGCGTCTGCGGCGCGGGAAGCGTTCTTTCAGCCCAAGGACTTGGTCTGACTGGATTCCTGTGACAAGCACAGGAATGAGGAGATCAAACAAAACAAACCGCTGCGGGAATCCCGAATCTAAACTGGCCTTTGTTAGAGCACTTGCAAGAAAGGTGTGGCGGTTCTCTGCCCGAAAGCGCGTAGTTTCAGAGAGCTATAACGTCTCACTGTTTCAATGGCACAGTGAAACGCTATAGAAGGGGCTTCGACGATGTCGCTTGATTATCAAGGAGATATGGACGCCATTTAATTGTTTATTCATCGATCGTAGAGGCTCGACCTCATCGGAGAGGCCGGTGTTTCATGGTCGCTCGCCGTTCCGCGAATACTTCGCTATCGACTCTGCGTGGTGATTCCGAGCGAATTGCCGCGGGCACCGCAGCACGAGGTGAAACTTTTTCCGGATCCGCAGGGGCACGGATCTTTGCTCCTGCGCTGCAATCGGCCGATCAGGGGCAGCATGATCGCCGACGGGACCACTGTCGCCAACAGGATCGTCAGCTTGGACGCAATGCCGGGTATGACAAGGCGGCGGCCCGCTTTGAAGCCGCGCCAGGCCTTTTCAGCGACATAGCCCGACTCGAGCTTGGGCAGGATCTTGAACAGCGCGACGCGATTGGCGCCGGAGGTTGCCAGAAATTCCGTCGATACCGGGCCCGGCGCCACGCATGTGACGGTCACGCCGGTGCGACGCAGTTCCTGATGCAGCGCTTCCGAAAAGGAGCGGACGAAACCTTTGCTGGCATAGTAGAGCGCCATATACGGACCCGGCGTGAAGCTTGCGACCGAACCGAGATTGATGACGCCGCCGCGTCCGCGCGCGACCATTGCCGGCAGGAAACGCAGGGTGAGTTCGGTAAGGGCGCGGATGTTGAGGTCGACGAGGCCGAGCTGTTCACCGAGCGGCAGGACCGTCGCCCCTCCGCGCAATCCATAACCGGCACTGTTGACGAGTACGTCGCAGAACAGGCCGTTTGCGGACAGGAAGTTCTCGAGACCGAGCGTCGCGTCATCAGCCAGGAAATCCAGCGGGACCGTGAACGCCTCGCCTCCGGCCTTCCGGATACCGTCGGCGGCGGCCGCCAGTGATTCGGCCGAACGCGCTACCATTACGACCGGCGTGCCATCCCTCGCGGCCACTTCGGCGATTGCCTTGCCGATTCCCCGCGATGCACCGACGACGACTACGGCCGGACGACTTTGACCGCCCGAAGTCATCGCGCTGCCCCGGAACCTGCCGCAGCGGTCACGTCGCGCCCAAATGCAAGCCCCTCCAGCTCGGCGGTGATTTCGCCGTTCAATATCCTCTCGAACCGCTCGAGGGCGCGCGCGACGTTGGCGCCGTCCATGACCCGGTGGTCATAGTGGATACGCACCGTGACCGAGCCATCCTTGTCGATCGGGCCGTAATTCAGAAGTGAGGTCAAAGGCGTGAGAGGGTTGAGCGATTCTGCGCCGAGGCCCGAATAGACCGACAGCTGAAATGTACCGAAACGGCGCGCCCTTTGCCGGCCGATATTCAAACCGAGCCACATTAGAAGCCATCTGACAGGGCCGGGGAGGCGGGCGATCTTCAAGGCGCGCCGGAATTCCTTGACCTCCAGCACGGGGCTGGTTCGCGCCGTCTGCATCAAGGAGCCCAGCTCCGTGATCGAACGGCGCTCCGGATTCTTGATCGTCGTCAGAAGCACGACTCGTTCGCCCTCGTACTCCCTTTCATGCGCGATGGAAGCGATGCTTCCCGGATACTCGTAGAGCTGCGGTCTGGGAAACTTGACGTAAGCGCGCCGCAACTCGGGCGTCTCCTGCGCGAGAAGGGCGTATCCTTTGAGGAAGAGCGCCGTCCAGGATGGCCTGCTTTCAAGCGATGTTCTGGCCTTGAGCAACGGCCCGAGATTCATCCGCCGCTGCACGCTCACCCGCGGCACCTTCATCGAAAATCGCATGAGATCCCCGACCAGGCGCCGAGACGCTGAAAGCTTGAGGGCTCGGCCTCGCATCATGCACCTCTAGTAAATGTACGGAATGATCCGCTTGGTGTCCGCCATGTAGTCGCGATACTCAGAGCCGAACATTTCCATCATCATGCGTTCCTCCTTGTCCACCCTCAGAAGAAAGAGGACCGCGAAACCGGCAAGACCCGCCAGCCCTGCGACCCAGTTCGGCAGAAGAAACGCCTGGCCGACGCCCATCAGCAGGAACGAAGTATACATGGGATGGCGGACTAGGGCGTAAGGACCGCGGCGAATCAGTTCGTGCTTGTCGCGAATCTCGAGCGTGATCGACCAGTTGCGCCCGAGTTCCTTGTGGGTTCTGCGAAAGACCCACATGGCCAGACAGAAAATAGCGGCACCGACCACGACGGCCCAGAGCCGGGCAGGGTGGTCGGCTCCTTCCGGGATGCCGGTTGCGACATAAAAAGCGGGAATGATCGCGAGGCCGAGCAGGGCTGCCGCCAGCCCCAGCATCTCGGAGGTTGAGCGGCGATGGCTGACGACTCGCACGCGCTTGGCCCGGCGTTCATAGGGGCGGCGAATGAAGTACCAGGCAACGATTCCGAGCACCCAGGCGATCTCGCCGATGGAGGATACCGACATGTCTAGTTCCCCAAATCCTTAGCATGCGCCTGGCGTCAACGATCGGGCGGGAACCTTCTTCAGCCGATGCTTCGCAGCGTGATTCTATGTCGAACGGTGACGGCTGGATCGCGAGCTCTGTGCCCGTCGCCTCTCAACCTCCGTTCATCTCCCGAAGCCTTGTAATGAATTCCTGCGGTCGAAGCCAGATGCCGGGCGTCTTATAGCCCATGGAGCGGGCGATTTCGGCCACGAAGGCGTTGCAGTTGTAGAGCGACGCGTGCCAGACCTTCGACCTGGCTTTCAGTTTGTCGATGAAAGCCACGACCTTCTTGTATTCCGCCTCCGTCAGCATGACGCGCCAGCTTGCCGAGCGGTATTCTTCCTCGAGGTCACCGTCGCTCGCGCCGGTTTCGGCGGGAACGGGCACAAAATGGCCGAGGACATACGGCGTCGGATCGAGCGTGGCCGGTGCAAGGCCGGCAACCTGACGCTGAACGACCGCGCCAGACTTGTTCGTGCGCCCGTAGATGACGTAGGTGTGGCCATAGCTCAGCGCGTAGCGGGAGCGAAATTCGATGAAATAACCCTGCTCTCGCGCTTGAGATTCAAGTTTCGCCGGCGCATTCAGGCTGCTGGAAACGTAGCGCGGTTCGGGATTTTTGTCTTGTGTCTGGCATGCTGCTGCTGCCAGTGCGACCAAGATCACAAAGGATATGCGGCCTCGTGCAAGCGTCATCACACCACTTAGATTGTCTTCCGAGTTCTGACAATCCAGACCTCGGGCCGGCTTGCTGGAGTTCTTGACACGTACTATGCCGTCAGTCTCACAGCCGGTCTAACCCTGAATAACGCGCCGTGGGAGAGCGCTCGTTGAGCTCTCCCACGGCGCAAAGTCACTGTTACTTGTATACCGGCGCCGGCTCTACCGTATCGACGGCAGCAGGCGGCGGGGCCTTACCCTTACCTTTGCCGATCGTATCACACGCGGTGAGGCCGGCAACGGAAAGCAACGCAATCATCACAACTAGAATTCGGCTCATCAAGTAGTCCTTTCCTCAATAGTCGGAATGGGTTATCGAAGGCAACACTTCAAGTAATAGTGGCGATTTGCGCCGGGGCCTAGTGCAGAAAGGACACAGTTGATAACCGCTTTATGGTTACCGGGTTATCAACCGCGTCGGAACACACGGGGCTTAGTCATTTATACCGAAATGTAACGGAAAACGCCATCAAACGATCAGCACGGTCGTACCCACCGGGGTACGGCTGTAGAGATCGACGATGTCGTCGTTCGTCAAGCGAATGCACCCGCTCGATACGGCCTGCCCGATCGTCCAGGGCTCGTTCGTCCCGTGCAGCCGGAACATAGTGTCGTTTCCGCCCTGGTAAAGGTAGAGGGCCGCGGCCCCAAGCGGGTTATGCAACCCGCCGCTCACTCCGCCGGCATATTGTGCCAGATGCGGCTTGCGGCGAATCATGTTTGCAGTCGGCGTCCAGGAGGGCCACTCCGCCTTGCGGCCGATTTTCGCCCGGCCTTTGAGAGTGCGGCCTTCCTCACCTACGCCGATCCCGTAGCGAATCGCCGAACCGCCACCTTGAACATAATAGAGATAGCGTTCTCCCGTATTGACAACGATCGTTCCGGGCGCTTCGCCGCCATAATAGGCGACCTCCTGCCTGCGGTATCGTGGGTCTATACGGGTCCTGGCCGTTTGCGGGCTGTCGGCTGGTCGCAACGAACTGCAACCGGAGGCCAATAGAGCCAGGCTACCCAGCACGAGTACCCGGCGCGTAATGCGATCGTTCTCCATTCTCACCTGCTGAGTAAATTGTGAGTCCCTACGATTTCGTGTTTAACACCCAAGCGCGTGTCGGCCAAGCCTTGCAACGGTTACGACCGCAAGGATGAAACCTCTTGCGACCGGAACCGGCGTCTGATCGACTGGTTCGGGGAAGCAGCGGACACAAGGAGCGGCACGATGAAACTCGGCCTGGAAGGAAAAATCGCAATCGTGACCGGCGCGGGTTCCGGCATCGGCGCCGCCATTTCCAGGCAACTTGGCGGCGAGGGTGCGGAAGTGATCGTCGCAGACCGCGACACCGAAGCGGCGCGAAGCGTCGCCGCCGAGATTCGCTCAGCCGGGGGTAGGGCGCGAGATTTCACCGTCGACGTCACCGACGCGGGGGCGGTGGAGCAAATGGTCGCCTTCGCCGTGCAGGAATGCGGCGGATTGCATCTGGCGGTCAACAATGCAGGCATAGAGGGGCCGCGCAAAGCGACCGCGGACTACCCGCTCGAAGATTGGCGCAGGCTGATAGAAGTCAACCTGAACGGCGTCTTCTACTGTATGAAATACCAGATCGCCGCCATGCTCGGAAAGGGCGGAGGCGCCATCGTCAATATGTCCTCGATTCTCGGCGCGGTCGCCTTGCCCACCGCGTCTGCCTACACCGCCGCCAAGCACGGGGTGGTGGGGCTCACCAAAGCTGCCGGGATCGAATATGCAAGAATGGGGATTCGCGTCAACGCGGTCGGCCCCGGCTGGATCGAAACGCCGCTTCTGTCGGGACATTCGGAATTGGCGAAGACACGGCGCCTGGAAGCGCTGCAGCCGCTCGGCCGGCGGGGAAAACCGGAGGAAGTTGCCGCTCTCGTCTGTTTCCTGCTGTCGGAACAGGCGAGCTTCATCACCGGCAGCTATCATCCGGTCGACGGTGCTTTTACGGCGCATTAGAGCACTTCCGGGATAGCGGCATTCCGTCCGGAAGTGCATAGTTTCAACGTGTTGGACCGCGGCACGACGCAATTCCCGGTCAGATCCGCCGTCTCTCTGCCACGAGAAACATGGCCAGCACGAAGCAAAGCAGGCCAAGGGACGATGGCAGCCCCTGATGTCCGATCAGTTGCATCGCCAGTCCGGTCGCGGGCGAGCCCACGATGCCGCCGATGCCCCATACGAAGGCGAAGGCCGCGTTGCCGGCGATCAGGGCCTGGCCGGTGAAACGTTCGCCGAGCTGGATCAGCGACATTGTGTAGATTCCGAACGAGGCTCCGCCCCAGACGAAAAAGAGCGGCCAGATGAGCCATGATTCGAAGATCGCCGGCAGCAGCAGGCAGCCACCCAGTGAAGCCAAGGCGCAGAGCATCATCGTCCGCAGCGACCCGAACCGTTCGGCCACCCGCCCGAGCAATATCTGCAGCACGGCATTGCCTGCGATGAAACAGGTGATGAGCGAGGCGATGCGCCCTTCTGTGCTGCCGAGCGCCGCGCCATAGACCGCGAACAGGGAAAGCAGGGTCTGCTCCAAGGCGGCGGCGGCGAAAACCGCGAACAAGAGGAGCGGCGCCAGTGCGAAAAAGCCTCCGACCGATGTCGCTTCGCCTTCATGTGGCATCTTCGGCAGGTGCGGCACGACCGCAAGCACGATCAGCCCGCAGAGAAGGAAGGCGACGATGCCGACCATGAAGGGCGGCCACCCTTGCGTGCCGACAAGACCGAGCGAGAGCGGGCCGATGGCGAAGCCGCCCGAGACGATCGACGAATAAAGGCCCATGATGCGGCCGCGCCGCCGCGCGGGCGTGATCGAGAGCAGCCAGGTCTCGCTGATGACGTAAAGCGGATTGGCGAAGAAGCCGAGCAGGAAGCGCAGCGGCATCCAGATCCAGACCTCCCGCGACCAGCCGATTGCGATCAGCGTGAGCGCGGCCAGGCCCGAACACAGGATGGCAAGCCGCGCCCCGCCAATGCGCCGCGCCAATGCCGGTATGAAGAGGGCGGATACGATGAAACCCAGCGGGGTCATCGCCGCGGACAAGCCGATCAGGCCGGGCGTCGTCCCCTGCCGCTCCAGGATGAAGCTGAGCAGGGGATAGGTAAGCCCCTGTGCCACGGCGAACACCGTGACGGTCGCGATGATGCCGGCCATGGCGGCCCATGGGATCCGCTCGTGGAGCGATAATGTCGTGCTTTCAGTGGTCATGCAGACTACGCCTATACTTGCCAGAAGGGCTTGGCGATCTCCGCCTCGGCTTCAAGCTTCGTCAGACCGATATCGCAGATCAAATGCGGATCGTCCTTCAACTTTTGCTCAAGTTCGCAGCGAAAGCGCTTCCGCTCCTCCCACGTCGCGATAATGCTTCGAAGGGTCGCGAGGCGGCGACGCGGCATTTCCGTCATAACGGAGGGGATATCGTTCATTGCAACCTCCATACGGCTTGAGGGGCAGAGCCCTCGACCTGGGGAGGACGAATTCTGCGTTATGCGAAAAGCGTCGTAATTAAGCTCCTCCAAAAAGTTCTCAAAAACTTCCAAACGCACTATAGATGCGCCTATGCAGCGATCGCGCATCGTCTTTGGTCCGTTCGTCCTTGATCCGGGTGCGGGAACGCTCGTCCGGAACGATGATCCCGTCGCCATCGGCTATCGCGGGCTGAAGCTGCTTGAGGCGCTCGCCGGACGGCCGGGCGAAATCCTGGGAAAAGCCGAGTTGATGGATGCGGCGTGGCCGGGCAGGGCGGTCGAGGAAGGCAACCTCACCGTCCAGATCGCGCAGCTGCGGAAAATGCTTGGTGCGCCCCCCGACGGCGGAGAATGGATCGCCACGGTTCCGCGGGTCGGCTACCGCTTCACGGGCCCTGTCGAACAGGTCGGTGGCGCGAAGCGAAATCCACTGGCACTGCCCAACGAACCATCGATCGCCGTGTTGCCTTTCGTTAATTTCAGCAGCGATCCGGAGCAGGATTCCTTCGCGGATGGGTTGACCGAAGACCTGATCACCGACCTGTCCAGGATCTCCGGCCTCTTCGTCATCGCGCGCAACTCGGCCTTCGCCTTCAAAGGAAAGGCGAGGGACGTGCGCGAGATCGCTGCGGACCTTGGCGTGCGGTATCTGCTGGAGGGTAGCGCACGACGCGCCGCAGGGCGCGTGCGCATCAACGCACAGCTGGTCGATGCGGTGAGCGGCAATCATCTATGGGCGGAACGCTTCGACCGCAGCCTCGAAGATATCTTTGCAGTTCAGGACGAGGTCACCGGCAAGATCGTGGAGGCGTTGCTCGGCCGGCTGCGCCCACAGCCGCCGCGCAATCGCCCCAAGAATCTCGAGGCCTACGATCTCTGCGTGCGGGCGCGCAAGCTGATCGATGATTCGCCTCAGACGGCGCGGGAAGCGCATCTGATGCTCACGCGCGCGATTTCGCTTGATCCGGAATATGCCGAGGCCAATCGCTGGCTTGCCATGAACCACTGGATGAGATGGGTGCATTGGGGCGAACCGGTCGAGCCGAACCGTAGCATTGCTTTGGAACTGGCACGCAAAGCCGTGGCGATCGATCCGAACGATGCCGGCTGCCATTGGGTGCTGGCCAACCTGCTTGCATATGAGCGCAGCTTCGCCGAGGCGGATGCGGAATTCGCCAAGGCGATCGAGCTCGACCCGAATGAGGCCGATACCTGGGCGACTTTATCCGACATAGCGGTCTTGGCCGGGCGGGTGGAGGAGGGCCTTGAGCACATCCGCAAGGCGTTCCGGCTGAACCCGTTTCCGGCAAGCTGGTACTATCTGACGCTCGGCCAGGCCCAATATGCCGCCGGCGAATACGAAGCCGCCGTCGAGACACTGCGAAGGGACGAGACGTATCGCACCAGCTCGCGACGTTTCCTGGCGGCAAGCCTTGCCCAACTGGGCCGGCTCGACGAGGCGCGCGCCGAGGTCGAGCTGTTCCTCGTCGCCAACCCGCATTTTACAACGCGACACTGGGCGAGTACGGAGCCGTTCCGCGACCCTGTGACGCTTGCGCATTTCGTTGACGGCTACCGCAAGGCGGGCCTGCCGGAGTGACGCGCATCCATCGTCCGTTCGCGGGGCCTAATCCTCGAAGCGACTCGTTTCATCGCGATCCCGCTCGTATCGTCTCTTGAGGGGAAACGGCGGCAGCCAGGATTCGCGACGGACGGTCCAGCTTTCGTAGGTTGGCATCAATTGATCCGGGGCATCCAGGGATCCCAGGTTCACCTCGATTTCGTCTCCGGTGCGTGCGAAGACGATCGAGCCGCAACGGGGACAGAAATGCCGACCGGCGTAATCGCGTGTCTCGCCATCGACCGTCACAGAATCCTCAGGGAAAATTGCGGACGCGTGAAAAAGGGCCCCGTGATGCTTGCGGCAGTCGAGACAATGGCAGAGACCGACTCGGTATGGTCGTCCCGACGCCACAAATCGCAAGTTGCCGCACAGGCAACCGCCTGTGAATCGGTCCATACCGTGTCTCCTTTAAATCAAGCGGTTCAGCGTTGACGTTGTCCGGCACCCCGAGAGGTGCGGCTTGTCGCATGTCTATCGGGTAGAATGTGACGGGCTGGTCCGGGTTGCAAGAGCCGGGCCGGGTGAGGGGCTTTCTTTCCTTTGCTTAGCTTTTCGGGGTTTCAATCTCCGCGCTCTTGGGAGATCGTTCCGGATAAATTCAAGCGACCGGATTCGCCAGGAGCGCGCGCAATGCTTCCGGAAATTAAGCTCGTTGCGGACGTGGACGTAGTGGCCATGTCGCCACTGGTTCGCGGCATGGTCATGGCCATCTCCTATGCCGAGACCGAAGGCGGCATCGGTCTGACTGCGTCCGGTGCGATGAACCGTAAGTTTGTGCACTGGGCCGCTGTTCACTTCGATTGGCCCGGCAACACTCCGGAGGATCTATACAGCGTCAACAAGGTTCTGAACGAAGCTGACATGCCGCCGCTTTCGGTGGTCCACGACATGCTCAAGCACCTAAGGCTTGTGCGGCGAAAAAAAGACCGATTGTTTCCCACCAAACGCGGTCGGGATTTTCTTGCAAGACCCCACACCTTCTTCGATCAGATCGCGACGGACTATCTTTATGCCTATATCGACTACGGGCAGACACGGGACGATGTGCG
The DNA here is from genome assembly GCF_036245905.1 of Sinorhizobium sp. KGO-5. Classification (NCBI taxonomy): domain Bacteria; kingdom Pseudomonadati; phylum Pseudomonadota; class Alphaproteobacteria; order Hyphomicrobiales; family Rhizobiaceae; genus Sinorhizobium; species Sinorhizobium sp. KGO-5. The sequence continues at coordinate 290,625 of NZ_BDIZ01000005.1, read as the reverse complement.
CGTGCGGATGCGGTGGTGGCACGTCTTTCTCAATCTTATCAATATCAAGGCGAGAAAGGGCTGTTCGCTGGACGACCTGGTGAGCGAGTTATACCCGAGCGAGTCGTACTCGCTGGCGCAAGCAGAAATGATTATCCAAGCTACGACGATCAGAGGGGAGTTCCGCTACGACATTGTTCGGCCCCTGTGCTGGCTGGGATTGCTGCAGGAAGAGCGCGAAGGGCTAGATTTTCTGCAGGACGGTACCTATTACAAAACACCTCTATGGACAGCCTGTTTAAAGTTGGAATCCGATACGGAAGCCGAGATCACTGTCTCTTGAGACACATGCAAAGATCTGCAAGAGGCAAGCCATTGTTTTTATTGCCATGTCGCACTTGAAAATAGAATGTACCCCGGCTACATGCATTGTCACAGCTATTTAAAGATGAGACAAAGTAGTCAACTTAGAAACGCGACAACATCCTATCCATTACTACTGCATTTGCAAGTTGCTATATTTAAAAAGTACGGAGACGCAAGCCGCCGGCCGGGTGGAGCTGGTCAGGGTTGCGCAGCCCGGTCGGCGGCGGATGGCTCCAGCTGCAAGATAAACTTTAGCTTTGACATCCCCATCACTCCGCCGCTTTCAGCCGTGCAAGGGCTTGCTGGCGCTTGGCGATGACCACCGGATCCTTGGTAAAATCCGTCTTCCGGCCAGGCTTCGTGCCGCGCTTTTGATAGCCATTGCTCTGGCTGCCGTCGCGAATGCCGAACATATGGTCCGTCTGGCCGGTGCGGCGCGGCCCGCCCTTGCTGCGCTGTTGCTCTCGTCCGGCCTGCATCTCGGCCACCACCGCCAGCATGTCATCAAGGCGCTTGTTCTCAACCACCTCGCAGCGGTGCACCGAGCGCAGCGTGTCGAAGGTTCTGTAGGGCAGGGACGTCCCCTCCTGGGTGACCTCGAGGCGACCGTCGGGATAGTCGCAGACAATGACCTTCTTGCCGGCCAGCGCCGTGGCGAGGTCGGTCGGATCGAGGATGAACATCACCTTGTCATAGCGCAGCGTCAGCGACTGCGACAGCTTGCGGATCTCCTTGCGGCACATCGCGCCATCGAGGTTCTCATGCGCGGCAAACGGCCGATGCATGTCCTTCGGATTGCGCGGCGCCTTGCCAAAGCGGCGATTGAAGTCGGCCATGAACTCCGGCGCATAGGCATTCGCCGCCGCGATCGTGTCGATGCCGCGCAGCCGCAGTTCCTTGACGAGGCGATCCTGCAGCGTCTGGTTGGCGCGCTCGACGCGTCCCTTGGCCTGCGGGGTGTTGGCGCAGATGATGTCGATGTTGAGTTCATAAAGGGCTCGCCCGAACTGCGTCAGGCCACTGGTTCTGTCCTTCTTGGAAGCATGGGTGGTGCGGAAGACGCCATGCTTGTCGCTATAGAAGGCGATCGGCTTGCCCCATTGCTGCAGGTAGGCCTTCGTCGCGTGCAGATAGTCGAAGGTGTTCTCCGATCCGGCGAAGCGTAAGTGCAACAGCTTGCCGGTGGCATCGTCGATATAGACGAGCAGGGCGCATTTGGGGCCGCGGCCTTCGAACCACCAATGAAGCGAGCCGTCGATCTGAACGAGTTCGCCGAAACAATCGCGCCGGCCGCGCGGCTGGAAGATCCGCTTCTTGCGCTCGCGTCGCGACACCCAGATGCCGACTTCCATCATCCACTGACGCAGCGTCTCCTTGCTGACGGCAATCCGGTGGCATTCCAGCAGCTTCTCGGCGGCCAACGTTGGTCCAAAATCCCCGTAATGCTCACGCACCAGATCGAGCACCAGGTTGCGGAAATCCTCGCTATGACGCCGGTTGCTCGGACGGCCGCGCTTCTTCGAGACGAGACCGTCGGCGCCGTCCAGGTCATAGGCCTGCAACAGCCGGTGGACCTGACTGCGGCTGAGACGAAGCAACGCGGCCGCCTCGACGACGGTCAGGCTGCCACCGCGAATCCGCTGTATGAGTTCAAGACGATGCAATTCCTTCTGCGACATGGTGATCAAACAAGACATGACGACTCCGAACGCTCATGGTCTCAACCACGCTTCACGTCGCCAGTCTTCCTTCCAAACGTTGACGTTTGACCAGCATCCCGAGAGGCGACGACGTCGCATCTCTAACTGGCTCATATGTCGCATCTCTAAACTGCCGCTACATGCATCCATCGCATAAGATAGATTATGGAACGGATCGCTGTGATCTAAGAGAGGCGTAAGTCGCATCGGATCAGTGACTTATATAAGATCTCTGATATGGGACTTTATGCGTCTTCCGCCGACGGCCGGTCGATATCGAATTCCATGCGCATCATGTCGTAAGCCGGCTCGACGTGATCCGGCGTCTCCGCGCACACGGTCTCGTAATCCATCGGCACATGCATATGCGTGAGCACGGCGCGTTTCGGCCGCAGTCGGTTGATCCACACGAGCGACTGCACCAGGGACAAGTGACTCGGGTGAAATTTGTACTGCAGCGTGTCGATGACGAGCAGATCGAGTCCGCCGAGCTTCCCGACCGTCTCTGCCGGAAAGTCGCTGACGTCGCTGCAATAGGCAAAACCGCCGATACGGAAGCCGAGCGAATGGACGTTGCCGTGAAACTGCATCAGCGGCTCGAACGAGATCGGCCCGCCGGCGCCATGGATGGTCAACGGCGGCAGGTCGTCGGGAATCACATAGGGGTCGACGATCGGCGGATAGCCGCTGCCTGGCGGCGACTCCAGACAATAGCGGAAGCCGTCGCGAATACGGGCCATCGTGAACGCATCGGCCCAGATCGGCACGCGCCTGCGATTCTCGATGACGAAACCGCGCAGATCGTCGATCCCGTGCAGATGGTCCGCATGGGCATGGGTGTAGAGCACGGCATCGATGTGGCGTACATTCGCCGCGATCATCTGGGCTCGGAAATCCGGGCCGGTGTCGATCACCACGGTCGTCTTGCCGCCGTCCGGCGCAAACTGTTCTACGAGCAAGGCCGCTCGCATGCGACGATTGCGCGGGTTCGACGGATCGCAGGCGCCCCAATCACCGGTGATGCGCGGCACGCCCGGCGACGAGCCGCAGCCCAGAATGGTGAAGACCCGCCGAAACGCCATTTCAAAGCCTCGGCATCTTCGAGAAGATCCTGAAGGCGTTTTCGGTGGTGATTTCGGCAATCTCCTCGCTGGAGACGCCGATGGCTTGCGCCAGCACCTCGGCCGTGTGCGCCACGTAGGCCGGTTCGTTGCGCTTGCCGCGGAAGGGCTTCGGTGCCAAATAGGGCGCGTCCGTCTCGACGATCATCCGATCGCGCGGGACTGTCCTGGCGATGTCCCTCAGTTCCTCGGATTTCGGGAATGTTAGGATCCCCGAAAAGGACACATAGCCGCCGAGCTCGACGCCGATTCGGGCGAGGTCCGGGCCGGACGAGAAGCAATGGAGAAGGAAGGGGAAGGCGCCCTTCCCCGATTCCTCGGTTAGAATCGCAGCCATATCGTCGTCGGCCGACCTGCTATGGATGACGAGCGGCAGTCCGGTTGTTCGCGCCGCCGCGATATGCCGCCTCAATCCCTCCGCCTGCGCGTCGCGCGGCGCGTTGTCGTAAAAATAATCCAGCCCCGCCTCGCCGATCGCGACGACCTTGGGATGGGCGGAGAGCCGAACGAGATCGTCGGCCGTCACGTCCAGTTCCTCATCGGCATTATGCGGATGCGTGCCGACGGAACAGAAGACGTTCGGATATTTTTCGGCGATGGCGAGGATCGTGTCGAACCGTTTCACCCGGGTCGAAATCGTCACCATCTGCGCGACGCCGGCCTCGCGCGCGCGCTCGATGATTGCGTCGCGTTCTGCCTCAAAATCCGGAAAATCGAGGTGGCAATGGGTGTCGATCAGCATGCTTTCGTCTTCGTTCAGGCTTCCGGCGCGACGTAGCGCGGGAAGACCGGCTTGGGTGCTTCGAGCGGCGTTCCCGACACGAGGCGCCCGGCTTCGCCGAGATGGGCGAAATCGCGGCGGTCGGCCGGTACGACGACGAGATCGAGGAGTTTTCCCGCCGATTCCGGCATGAATGGCTGCAGAAGGATCGCGACCTGGCGAACGACCTCCGCCGTGACGTAAAGCACGGTTGCCATGCGGCTCGGATCGGTCTTCTTCAGCGCCCAGGGCTCCTGGCCTGCGAAGTAGCGGTCGGTCTCGGAAACGACGGCGATGATCGCCGCAAGTGCGCGATGAATGAGCTGCTTGCCCATTTCCTCGCGTGCGGTGTCGATCAGCGAGTCGGCGGCGGCGAGCATCGCCTTGTCTTCGTCGGTCAGCGGTCCACAGAGCGGAATCTGGCCGTCACAATTCTTGACGATCATCGACAGGGAACGGCTGGCGAGATTGCCGATACCGTTGGCGAGGTCGGAATTGATGCGGGTCGCGATCCCCTCCTCGCTGTAGCTGCCGTCCTGGCCGAACGAGACTTCGCGAAGGAAGAAATAGCGGATCTGATCGAGGCCGAAATGCTCGACCAGATTGAACGGATCGACCACGTTGCCGAGCGACTTCGACATCTTCTCGCCCTTGTTGAGCAGGAATCCGTGAGCGAAGACGCGCTTGGGAAGCGGAAGACCGGCCGACATCAGGAAAGCCGGCCAATAGACGGCGTGGAAACGGATGATGTCCTTGCCGATGACGTGGATATTTGCCGGCCAGAATTTCGCGCGCGGACCCGTCGGGTCGGTCAGATAGCCGGTGGCGGTGACGTAGTTGGTCAGCGCGTCGACCCAGACATACATCACATGAGCGGGATCGTTCGGAACTTTGATTCCCCAGTCGAATGTGGTGCGCGAGACGGAGAGGTCCTTCAAGCCTGACTTGACGAAGGAAATGACCTCGTTGCGCCGTTCCGCCGGACCGATGAAGTCGGGATTTTCCTCGTAGTGCTTGAGGAGCTTGTCCTGGTAGGCGGACAGCCGGAAGAAGTAGCTCTCTTCCTCCACCCATTCCACGGGCGTTCCCTGCGGTCCGTAACGTACGCCGTCGCCGCGCAGTTCCGTCTCGTTTTCCTGGTAATAGGCCTCGTCCCGAACGGAATACCACCCGGCATAGGAATCCTTGTAAAGGTCGCCCGCCTCGCCCATGCGGATCCAGATCGCCTGCGAGGCCTCGTGGTGGCGCTGTTCGGTCGTGCGGATGAAATCGTCGTTGGAGGCGTTGAGCAGCCGCGCCATATTCTGGAATTCGGCCGAATTGCGGGCGGCAAGCTCCTGCGGCGAAATTCCTTCCTTCTTCGCCGTCTGCTGCATCTTCTGTCCATGCTCGTCCGTCCCAGTCAGGAAGAAGACCTCGCGCCCATCAAGCCGCTGAAAGCGTGCCATGGCATCCGTCGCGATCAGCTCGTAGGCATGACCGATATGCGGCTTGCCGTTCGGATAGGAAATCGCGGTGGTGATGTAGAACGGGGACGTATCTCTCATAGCGGGCTTCGATATCCTCGGGACAGAAACTATGGGGTGCTATTACCGCATCGCCTTCGGGTAGGAAACCGGTAGATCACGTTGAATTTAGGCCGGAGCGACCTGACCATGGCCGTGAACCGTCTTCGAGGGGGAAAATTCGGGCTCCGCGGAAACCTCGCATACCCTTCTCCACCCGGAGCGCAAGTGAAAGCTTCTCTCCAGCCGCGGGGCTTCCCGCGATATCAGACGGGATTGACACGAAAGATCGTCTGGAACAAAACAAAAACAAACGGGGGGAGAGTGTGTGCTCAACGAACTCAGACGAAAATTCGAGAAAGCGTCGGCGGGCTATGCGGCGATGCATTCGATCAGCCGTGATCCGGATTGGTTTATATTGAAACTGCAGGAGGAAATGGGGGAACTGACGCAGGCCTGGAACAACGCCACAGGACGGGGGCGCGACCGGCAGGTCTCCCCGGAGACGCTGCGCCAGTCGATCGCCGACGAAACGGCCGATCTCCTCGGCCACGTTCTGCTCTTCGCCCACCACAACGATATAGACCTGGCTGCGGCAATCGAGCGAAAATGGAAGTTCGCTCCCTACCTATAGAGCTTCCTTGAGATCATCGAGGAGGGAAAGAACCGTCTGCTTGCGGTCGAGGTTATAGGCCGCGGTCAGCGTCAGGCGTTCGCCAACGGTGCTGGACAGCCTGGCGAACCGTTCGGCCGCGCCGACGTCGCCGGCGATCGCCGCCTCGCGAGCCATCCGCATGATGCGCCCCGACAGCAGCGACGAAAAGAAATCGAAGATCGTTTCGCTGTCCTTGCCCGAAAGCACGTCGGCCAGCTTGTGCATGTTCTTGCGAACGGCCGGGCCCTGCCCCGCCAGAATGTCTTCGAAAGCCTCGGCTATATCCAGCCCGCCATAGTTGACGAGCTTCAGCGCCTCAGAAACGCTGCCGTTTGCGGCGGCGAGGACGCGCTCTGCATTCAGGCCCGCGAGATCGAGCCCGAGATGCGCAAGCGCCTGGCGCAGCGCTTCCGTGTCCAGAGGCTTCAGCCGCAAAGGCAGGCAACGCGAGCGGATGGTCGGCAGGAGTTTTCCCGGCGCATGGGTGAGCACCAGAAACAGCGAACGGCGCGGCGGCTCCTCCAACATCTTCAAAATGGCATTGGCGGCGTTGCGGTTGAGATCGTCGGCCGGATCGATGATGACGATGCGCCAGTTTCCGGTGCCCGACGTCTGGCCGAAGAACTTGCCGGCGCGGCGAACCTCGTCGACCGTGATCGCGCCCTTCGTCCTGCCCGTCTTTTCGTCCACTGGGCGCGCGAGATGCAGGAGATTGTGCGATGCGCCCGAACCGAGCTGTCTCGTGACGATAGAGGCGGGATCAGGGTCGGCAAGCCTTTCGGGGGCGTCTGCCGGATCCGGATGGCTCAGGACATGATTGGCGAAGCGGAAGGCGAGTGTGGCCTTGCCTATCCCCTCCGGCCCTTCGATCAGGATCGCGTGATGACCCTTTCCGGACCGGTAGCTCTGTGCGAGAAAGGCTTCCGCCTCCCGATGACCGAAGAGCTTGCTGTTCATCACGGGAGCAAGCGCGCCCTCCAGCACACCTGGCTGTTCCGGGGTCATGACGTCGCTTCCGCATTCGAGGGTTGCGGCTTGCCCTCAAGCGGCAATAGCGCCTCGACGAGACTCAATACTTCGGCAGCGATCGCGGTCGGCGGACGGTTGGCATCGACGACGCGGCATCGCTCCGGATCGGCCGCGGCAATATCGAGAAAGGCTTCGCGCCGCTTTTCATGCGTCGCCAGCTGTTCCTTTTCAAATCGGTCGGGACTGTCGTTTGCGGCGCGCCGGCGGGCGCGCTCCAGCCCGACCGAGGCGGGAAGATCGAAAATGATGGTGCAGTCGGGAATGACACCGTTCACCGCAACGCGTTCCATGGTCTCGACGAAAGCCGGTTCCAGATTGCCCGTCACGCCCTGATAGACGCGCGAGGAATCCATGAACCGATCGCAAAGGACGATCGTTCCTTGCTGGAGCGCCGGCCGGATCACCTCCTCGACATGGTCGCTGCGGGCGGCCGCAAAGAGGATCGCCTCCATCCGGACTCCGAAGGACTCCGCCGCGCCCGAAAGAAGGACGTGGCGAACGGCTTCGGCACCCGCGGAGCCTCCCGGCTCGCGCGTGGTGAGCACGCGGTAGCCGCGCGCGCTCAGCGCTTGCGCAAGAAGGCGCATCTGGGTCGACTTACCGGCCCCCTCTCCCCCCTCGAATGTTATGAACAAACCCTTGGTCAGCGACACTTCAATTCCCGGATCGGCGTGCATTATCGTCCCTGTTTAGCCGATCGGTCCCGCGGAAGGAACCGTCGCAAAGCGCATTTGTCACAGCCAGAAGAACAGCAGTTCCTGCAGCGCGTCGAGCGCCCGGCTCGTGAGCGTTCCGGACTCGACCGCCCTCGCCGTCTTCACGGGAACTTCCCGCAGCAGCTTGTCCCCGTTCCAGAGCTTGACGACGCCGACCTGCTGACCGGCAGCGACGGGTGCGTTGAGCGGCCATTTGTAGACGATGCGTGCCGTCAGCCGTTCGGGATTTTTTACCGGCAGCAGAACGTCGACCGGGCTGCCCGCCACGAGCGCCACTCGGGAATCCGCGCCGCCGTAGACGCTCGCCTCTCCGATGGTTTCACCATCTGCGAAAATGCGCCGTTTCTCGAAAGCGGTCATCGCCCAATCCAGGACCCTGCGGCTCTCGTCGATTCTCTCCTTTTCGCTCTCGAGGCCCCCCATCGCGAGAAAGACGCGGCGGTCGCCGCGTTGCATCGAGACGGCGAGCGAGAAGCCGAAACCCTCCGCAAAGCCGGTCGCCAATCCATCGACGCCGACATTTGCCGCGATCAGAGGGTTCTTGTTGCGCTGAAGGATCTTGTTCCACTCGAATTCCGGCTGCGAATAGAGCCGATAGTAATTCGGGTGCGCCTCGTAGAGGTGCCGCGTAAGGGCGACGAGTTCGCGCATCGTGATCTTGTTTTCCGGATGCGGCAGCCCCGTGGCATTCCTGAATGTGGCGACCGGCAGCCCCAGCTCGCGGGCCCGCTTGGTCATCAGTTCGGCAAAAGCAGCCTCGCTGCCAGCCATTCCCTCAGCCAGGACAATGCACGCATCGTTGGCGAGTTGCACCGTTGCGCCCTGGATGAGATCGGCAACGCGAATCCTGGATTTGATCGCGGCGAACATCGTTGCAGTGCCGGAGGGGGCCCCGCCTGTACGCCACGCATGTTCAGAAACCTCGAAACTCGTCTCGGACGTCAGTTCGCCCTTATCCAGGGCCTCGAAAACCACCTCCATCGCCATGAGTTTGGCGAGCGAGGCAGGCGGGACGGGTGCATCCTCGTCGCGTGAAAAGAGCACTGTGCCCGTCTCGGCATCGACGAGATATATCTGCTTCGCTTTGGTGTCGAAGGCGGGCGTCTGTGCGACCGCTTGTCCCGAAACGATGGCCGCGAGGAAACCTACGACCGCAAGCCACTTCATGCGCATGAGAAACTCCGGTTCTGCATGGGCATATCAGCGCGAAAAGCCCTCTTCAACCGGCGTCAGCGCGAGTCGGCGTTTCGGTACTGGCGCTTCGCATAGGCGAGAATGGAATCGGGGGTCAGCGGATTGCGATCGACCATGATCGCCTCGAAGGGCGAAGGCTTGTCGCTGACGCGAACTTCGACGTAGGCCGCAGCATAGGCCATGCTGCCATCCGGCAGCGGGATCAATTGCGGGCGCGACGTCGGCATGGGGCCGATCTGCGGCAGAACGACGAATTCGCCGAAGGCGCTTGGTGCCGCCGAGGCCTGCGCCGGCTTTGCGAGCGCGTTCACCGGCACGCCGGCATCGAGCGTCGATCTGTTCGGAACCGGAACGGCGCGGAGATTCGGAACCATGTCGCGCAGCGGCTCGTTGGAAGCCACCATCACGCCTGAGGCGATCTGCCCTTCCGGCATCACGCTCGGGCCACGGTCGCCCTTCCTGACGTACGAAGCCATGAGGTAGGGCATGTCATTGCCTTCGAGGGGCGCACGACCGACATATTGAACGCGAACATTGGCGCTTCCCTTGCGCTTGATGTCCAGCAGGTCGGCGGTTTTCGAAGAGACGTCGATGATCCGGCCGTATTCATAGGGGCCGCGATCATTGACACGGACGATGACGGACGTGCCGTTCTCCAGGTTGGTCACGCGCGCATAGCTCGGCAACGGAAACGTCGGGTGAGCGGCCGAAAGGTGATGCTTGTCATAGACCTCGCCATTGGCCGTCAGCCGGCCGTGGAAGGCAGACCCGTACCAGGAGGCCATCCCGCTCTTGTCGTAGCCGAAATCCTCCTTCGGCTGATACCACTTGCCCTTGACCTGATAGGGTTTCCCTACCTGGTAGCGGCCACCGCCCTTGGGAATGTTGTTTCCGGTAGCGACTCTGGGGCTGGCTTTGACGCCATAGACGGACTCGGCGAAGTATTCCTTGCTCCGCGACTTGGTCTTCTTGACGCTCGACGTCGACCCGCAGGCCGCAAGCACCGCGCAAAGCAACGGAACCGCTGCGAGACGGAGCCCCCTCACAAGATATGCCGCACCGTTATTGGATGTCATCTGTCCCACAAGATCATTCGCAAAGCCGCACCCGAAATCCGCTCCTGCAGCGCTCGCGCATCCGACCGAACGCGCAACGATCGTCGCAATCGTGCAGTAGTTCCCCCCGCGAGAATTTCGCCGTCCCGAAACGGAACAGTCGAACAATCATGACAACAACAAGGCGAAATTGCGAACCGGAGGACGAACGGAGGCAAAAAAACGCTCGCTATGGTTTACGAAACGTAAATGAGTCGCTGGACCATGGTCCGATAGAGCGCGCCAAAGGTCCGAAACCCGTTGCCGGGTTTCCCTGCCGATACATATCGCAATAAGCACCCGCGTGGCTCGTCGGCCGCGGGGTGCGGCGGCCTCAGAGCTGGCCGAAGCTTCCCGTCGGTGCAACTCTGAGGCTCCGTCCCCGGTTGGCGTGGTGCCCGTGCTCCGGCCCAAGTCCGAGAGGATCTCGCAATGGACGACAGATACGATTATGGGCCGCCGGAGCGACGGGCGGCAACCGGCCTCCCCCTAGGCATAATGCTCCTGTCGATGTTGGCGATTGCCGTTTATCTGCTTGCCGGAGCGGCGCTCCTGGACGGCAGAAGCCGGGATGTCGCGACCTACGTCGCCCGGGCAGGCGACGAAAGTCCGACTGCGGCGCCGGACAGCGGACTCCGCCCGTGACGATGGCCCACAACCGTGCCACGGGCGTATGCGGCGCGGCACGCCTCGAATGCAAGCAAATGCTCCGGAGCAAGTTGACGCTGTGATCAAAGCTGCTAAAAAGCCAGCCGTTGGTGAATGGGCAGCAAACCCGGTAGCGATCGCCGGTCCATCGAGAACTCGGAAACGAATTTCACGAAGCTCCGCAATCACCTGGAAGAGTGGCCGAGCGGTTTAAGGCACCGGTCTTGAAAACCGGCGTGCGTGAAAGCGTACCGTGGGTTCGAATCCCACCTCTTCCGCCATTTCAGAATTGATCCGGGCACGCCGGAATTCCCAGCTTCTCGTCACTGATGGCCGTCTTCCCCACCCGCAAGGCTCGTGGCTGCCCTGCCCTTCCGACGCTTTGCGTCACCTGCAGGAGCGGAAGAAGCTGCTTTGGGACTCCATCGCGAAGGGGCGATATTCGGATGGGTGAATTGCAGCGTGCCCTACCGGGCGGCAAGGGTGAAGCCGGCAAACGGAATGCACTGGTGCGCGGGGCCGAAAAATCTTATACAATGGGTGACCAGTGGGGTCGTAGCTCAGTTGGGAGAGCGCCGCAATCGCACTGCGGAGGTCGAGGGTTCGACTCCCTTCGACTCCACCATTCCCCTCTTTTGTCCAGCCCGGAGACCCAGGTAACGGATCTTACCTGAGCTAACATCCACCGATGCCGGACGTCAGGTTGCGGAGCCCGGGCGATGCCGCGGCTCGGCTGCGCTTGCCAAAAAAGCTGATTTGAGAGAAAGTTTTAGTCTGACCCGTTCGAGGTCTGGGCAACTCCCGCGAGTGGAGAAAAACATGCCTGTTAAATCTTTGGTGGCAGCCGTAATTTTTTCCCTCTTCGCCCTTTCGGGGTGCGCCAGCACAGGCTCGACCAACACGACCTATACCCAGTGGTACGGGCCCTATCCCGAGCCTGAATTCGACGTTCTTACGCCGGGCGGACTGCGGCTTGCCTATTAGCATGGCGTAGGCGAGCGACTGGGCCGGCCGCTGTAAGTGAGCGTACGCCCCTGCCCCCAGATTCCGAGCGATCGCCATCGCACGCCGGATGGAAAGCGGACAGGCATTCAGCAGCAAGCGGTATTCACGGAATTTTAGGCACTTGCGGAACACATATGGAACAGATAGGTTCTGTTCTTGATTTGTTTCGCGATTCTGGAGTGACGCCATGCTGACCCGCAAGCAACAGGAATTGCTTCTGTTCATTCATGAACGAATGAAGGAATCCGGGGTTCCGCCGTCCTTCGACGAGATGAAAGATGCCCTGGACCTTGCCTCCAAATCGGGCATCCATCGTCTGATCACCGCACTCGAAGAGCGCGGGTTCATTCGCCGGCTACCGAATCGCGCTCGAGCCCTCGAAGTCATCAAGCTGCCGGAGGCCTATGCCGGTGTTTCGCAGGTCCGCCGCGGCTTTTCGCCGAGCGTGATCGAAGGCAGTCTGGGCAAGCCTGCGGCCCCGCCCCCCGCACCGAAACCGGCGCCCCCGGCCGAGATCGCATCGGTCGCTGTCCCGGTCATGGGCCGCATTGCCGCCGGCGTGCCGATTTCCGCAATCCAGAACAACATGCACGATATTTCCGTACCGGTCGAAATGATCGGCAGCGGCGAGCACTACGCTCTCGAGATCAAGGGTGATTCGATGATCGAGGCCGGCATCCTCGATGGCGATACGGTGATCATCCGGAACGGAAGCACTGCCACCCCCGGGGATATCGTCGTCGCCCTGATCGACGACGAGGAAGCAACTCTGAAGCGTTTCCGTCGCAAGGGCGCCTCTATTGCGCTCGAAGCCGCCAATCCGGCTTACGAGACACGGATATTCGGTCCGGATCGGGTCAAGATCCAAGGCAGGCTTGTCGGCCTCATCCGGCGGTACCACTAGCCTCCCGACGAGGTGTGCAGGCGTTTCCCACGGAAGTACGCAATTTCAAAGCGTTAGAAGTGGGCGCATTGCGCCTTGGGGCGCTATGGCCACGCCTCCACAGAACCGAAGCCATATTTATACAGAATAAAAAAGACCCTATTCCAAATGTACCCTCTTGCGGATTGCGGGCAATCATTCTAAATCCGCGCCACGATTTGAAAATCGCAGATCGTAGAGGCCTCGTGGCGGAGTGGTGACGCAGAGGACTGCAAATCCTTGTACCCCGGTTCAATTCCGGGCGAGGCCTCCAAAAAACCACCCCTATTCAGCTTTGTTACCGACAAATCTTACCTGCGTCAGACGAAGGCGAACTCCGCGCCCGCAAAGACGAAGTTGGCAGCGCTGAGGTCGGCAGCGTGGATGCCGATCAGAGTGACCTGATCGACCGTGCCATTCAACTGCAGGACAGCGTTCCCGTCAGCATCGTTGCCGATGTTGGGCAAAAAATCAGCGAAGTCGTCGTAGCCATAGCCAGCGATTTGGATGACGTCCTTGTCCAATTCGAAGTCGAAGATCTCATCCCGACCACTGTTTCGTGAAAACAGGAACTGATCGGCACCGGTCTCGACCGCGAAGCCTGCGGTCAGTCGACCATCACCCCAGAGCTGATCGTTACCGGTGCCGCCGATCAAGAGGTCGTTCCCACCCGCGGTGTCCACGCCGACCTCTGCATCGCCATACAGGACATCATTGCCTTTGCCTCCGTCGAGCAGGTCGTCGCCGCCACTGCCGCCACGTGAGAAAAGAACGTCTCCAACGAGAAAGTCATTGCCCGAACCACCATACAGGTGGTCGTTGCCGCCAATGCCGGATTCCACGACGCCCTGGTCGAGGCCATCCCCGTAGAGCTTGTCATGGCCCTCTCCGCCCTGGAGGCGATCGTTCCCGCCAACGAAAAAATCGCCCAGGGAGAAAGCGTCGCCCGAGAGAGTATCGTCTCCGGCGCCGCCGTCGAGCCAGTCGTCTCCACCACGTCCGCTGAGGCAATCGTAGCCATCGCCATAGAGTGTATCGTTGCCTTTGCCGCCCGAGAGACGATCATTCCCTCCGGCGACGGTAGCGGAATCAATCGCATCGATCTGGAAGGCATCGCCGTACAGCGTGTCGTCGCCGGCGCCGCCGTCGAGCTGGTCGTCGCCACCACGCCCCTGATTGGAGATCGTCCAAGCGTCGCCGAAGAGCGTGTCGTTGCCCCCAAGGCCGTCAAGGCTGTCGCGGCCACCCTGCCCCGAAGACAGGAAGCCGCCGATTTCGGAGACTCCTAGGCTATTGCCGGTCGTGAACGGGTCTCCGAAGATAATATCCGGATCGTTCGTTCCGAAGATGTGGTTGTCCAGCCCGAGCCAAGGGGCGATGCCACCGATCAGATGCGCCATTTTTCTCTCCACAGTGCTGTAAAGTAGGCGATGCTCGTCTTGGGAAACCCGGACGGCCTTCGCGGCGCCGACTTCGTCGGGCTCCGTCGGAGTGACGAGCTAACGCTATGAAAATACCGACTTCCTACGGAAGACCGTTACACCCTTTTCCTGAAAGCGCTCCAATGTTGCCGAACGTGATGTTCCTGTCTATTGACCACTTTGGATTAACTACAAGTTGTACTTTGCGACCACACTCAGCGTCCGGATACTGGAAGAAGGACGAGCTCGCCCACGCTCCCGAAGACGTCCGCGAAGGGCGAAACCTCGAGGATCGTGTGGTCTCGTGATCGGCGGTTGTGATATAGCGGTCCGTCGGCCGGCCTCATCGGGAGGGCGGCACTCGAAGCGCGACGTGATGGATATTCCTTGGGGCTACATTCAGCGCCACTTCGATTGGCTCGGGCATGTGGTCGAGGGCTTCTGTATTGCAGCAGTCGTCGCCCTCCTGTTCATGGCGATTGCACCGAGAAGGCTGGCGCTGATCATCGGCCTCGCCTTCGCCATCGGACACTTCCACGGCCGCGAGAAACGTGATTTCGAGATCAGCGCAAAGCTGCCGCCGCCTCACCTGGAGGGCTATGAAATGTGGAGGTGGAGTTGGGACCAGGCGACCGATTTCTGGCCGGTCGCTTTGGTCCTCGCCTGCGTCATTGTCGCCCTCCTGCCCAAACGACGTCGAAAGCCGCGCAATTCCGACGACTGAAATGCGTGCATCCGGATGCTGGCGGAACTCTTGGCAAGGCCCACCTCTCAGGATCTGCCGGACGAGTTCGGCTTGCTGCGCCATCGGGCCCACCATACGGCCAGCTTGCGCCGCCGTCGGCGCATCGAGGGAATATCGTGCGAAAGCACGAGCAGGCCCAGAGGAACCATCCAGAAGCCCAGGATGGGCAGAAAACCGAGCAGACCGCCGAAGACGAGCAGAACGCCGATGAGCACGCGCAATGCCGGCGAATTGGGCAGGCTCATCCGCCATTTGCCGAGTACGATCTCACGCGTCTTGGGATCGATGCCAAAATGCTTCTTCGCCATCACTCTTCTTCCGTACCAATGACCCCACAGTTGGTGCCTTCTCCACAGGGCGGCAACCGCCTGCCGACATTTTTTTTGAAAAACCGCTTGGCAAATCGGAAAAGCATTTGTATTAGCAGCCTCACTTCTGCGGCGCAGATGATCCCTGGTAGCTCAGCGGTAGAGCACTCGACTGTTAATCGATAGGTCGCCGGTTCGAATCCGGCCCGGGGAGCCAGTTTTCAAAGCCCTGCACCTCGCGGTGCGGGGCTTTTTCTTCGAGTATTTTCAAGCGCTTAACCGATCATGTAAATGCACCAAGCCTCTAAGGGTTCGGTGCTGGCGTGCTTTTTGGTTACATTTTGGCTGCTTTTCGGACCTCACAGGCCGGCAAACGGGGAATTCATAGGGTCCGAAGCTATTGCGCGTTACGCAATGAGAAACGCCGCAAGCGGCATCTATCGCTATCATCGCCGCGTGCCGAGCTGCACACGAACTATCACGCCGCATGGGAGAAGGCGCGGATCAGGAGACGAACGCCACGAAAGGCGGGACGCGACCGCCATTTGAGCCGGAGACAAAGGAGGTCCAGCAGGTGACGCTCTTTTGAGCGTTATTTCTTGCCGAGATATTCCATCACTTTTTCGCGGTTCGGCCCAGCTTCACGGATCGCCTTCAACGCCTTCTGCCGCGTCACCTTCGCCGTTCTCATGAGGTAGGCCACCTCGTGCTCCTGTTCGGAAACGAGCTCGCGGTCGCGGCCTTTCTTCTTCGGATTATCTGCCATGCTTTCCTCTCATCGACGGTCTACCACGAGCCGCCGGACAACCATCTATTGCTGAGATAGTCCTTCGCTTTCACCCCGGCAGGGTTTCCTTCACGGAGGGCCTCCTGCACCATCCTTCTCCTATAGGCCGCATTTTTCTCATCACTTGCGACCCCATGCCCCTCGGTGGAAACGAGATCGCGGTCACGATCCGGCTCCTTGTCCTTATCTGCCACTCTTTTCCTCCATGTACTTGGATGAAGAATAGGAGCGGATCACGCTTCGGCAAGGGCGGGCTTATGACGCGTCAATGGGTGATGTCGTTGTCCGGGACGCGCCGTCGACCGGTAAGGATTTCACCGTATCAGGGACGTCCACGGCTCAATCAGTGCCTCGATGTTCTCAGCTTCAGATTTCCTCTTTGCTCAATTCAACTCGAGGTCCGGCGCGGCATTCCTGCTGCGCCGGGCTTTTGCATTCGAAGAGCCCCGCATCAACGCCGCAACTGAGCGCGGTCTCGCCGGCTGGCCTCGTGCTGGCCGGACATGTCGCCGCTTACTTCAAGCGCTTGAGGAGTTCCTGCGCCACGGCGGGGGCCGAGGCCGGATTTTGGCCCGTGATCAGTTCCCGATCGGTGACGACATGCGCGCTGAAGGGCGCATCGGACTGACGATAGCGAGCACCTGCTTGCGTGAGGGCATCCTGCGGATAGAACTTCATCGCGCCGCCGCCGAGCAATCCCTTTGCCAGTTCCTCTTCCTCATTGCTGATCACAGTCAGGTTGTAGCCGGCATAGATCCATTCACGGTCTGCTTTCGCTGCGCCTTCGGTTTCCAGCTGTGTGGTGAAAGCCTTCGGGTCCCGCAGGGTCGAGATGAGCGCGATGGGGCCATGGCAGGCGAGCGCGGTCGCCTTGCCCTGTTCATGGAAATGCGTCAGCACCTTGCCGAGCTCCGGGCTGACAAGAAGATCCTGCATCGGGGCATGGCCGCCAGGGACATAGACCGCGTCGAAATGGTCGTAGCCGATCTGCTCGACCCGCGCGAGGCTGATTACGGGCGAGGCAGTGTCAGACAGCAAGCCGATTTCCTCAAGCTGCGCTTCGCTCGCCTTCATCGCAGCTTCGTCTCCGCCGAAATACATCTTGTCGATAGAGGTCTTGTCGATGGACGGCGCCGTGCCCTTGGGGGTGGCGAAGGTGATCTCGTGACCGGCATCGAGCAGCGCCTCGACCGGCTGCATCAGTTCGTTGAGGTAAAAGCCGGTCTGGAAGACCTTGCCGTCCTTCAGGTCGAGATGGTCTGAATCGGAAAGAACCACCAGCACGTTTGCTGCATGGGCGCTGGCGGCGCTGAAACCGAGGGCAAGGGTGATGGCGAGGCGACGCAGGTATTTCATCGTCTGTCTCCGGATGCTTGAAAATTGCGTGGTCAGGAGTGTGTTGCGGCTGTGTCAGCCGGCGATCTTCGCCAGCCGATGCAGCGAGAAATCGGCGAAATAGTCGCCGACGCCGCTGGCCAGAAACCGCTGCATGGCAGCGCCTTCCATGTGGGCACGCCATTGTGCTTCGCTCTCCCAGCTTTCGACGAAGATGCGAATGCGGCCGTCATCGAGGGACTGGTGCAGTTCGTAGCGCAGGCAGCCGTCCTCCATGAGAGTCTCGGCAACGAGCTTTTCCTGGGCAGCCCCAAGGGCCGCCTCCTTGCCGGCTTTGGCGGTAGTCATGGCAATGATGGTGAGCGGAGAATTTGACATCGAACGCGCTCTCTCAGGCAATCGTGTTGACGAGGCCGCCTTCGGCGCGCAGTGCTGCGCCGTTGGTGGCTGACGAACGCGGGCTGGCGAGATAGGTGATGAGGTTTGCCACTTCTTCTGCCTCCACCATCCGCTGCAGGATCGAAGCGGAGCGCGCAGTGGCGAAGAATTCGGCTTCGATCTCTTTGATCGGAGCGGAAGGATCGGTCGCCTGGCTGCGCAGGAAGGTCTCGATGCCTTCCGAACGGGTCGGCCCCGGCAGCACCGCGTTCACCGTGACGTTGGTGCCGCGCGTCAGTTGCGCCAGACCGCGCGAGACGGAGAGTTGCGCCGTCTTGGTGGTCGCGTAATGGATCATGTCGGGCGGGATGGCGAGGCCGGACTCGCTTGAGATGAAGATGATCCGACCCCAGTTCTGCTCCAGCATGCCAGGCAGGTAAGCGCGCGACAGGCGTACGCCGCTCATCACGTTCACCTCGAAGAGATGGTTCCAGTCAGCGTCGGTGATGGCGCCGAAGTCCTTGCTTTCGTAAATGCCAAGATTATTGACCAGGATGTCGACCGACGGCGCGGCCTTGGCGATGGTCGCTGCGCCATCAGCGGTGGCAGCGTCTGCGAGAACGCCGGCAACGGATTCCCCGCCGGACGTCTTGATGTCGGTGATGGCTATGTCGAGCTTCGGCCGGTCGCGGCCGGTGATGATCACATTCGCGCCTTCGCGGGCGAGCGCGCGGGCGATTTCGAGCCCGATACCAGCGGTGGCGCCGGTAACGAGCGCGGTTTTATCGGTCAGTTGCAAATCCATGACGTGGCTCCTGATTGTGTCCGAACGCAATCTATGATCTGAGAGCCCGAGGAACTATTGCCGCCACTGGATATGCACCTGTGAATGGAGATCATCAGTGCCGCGCATTTTGATGGAACGCTCTGGCGAGATGGAGGTGTTTGCGCGAGTGGTGCAGGAGGGCGGCTTCTCGGCGGCCGCGCGCAGCCTCGACATCACGCCATCGGCGGTCAGCAAGCTGATCGCGCGTCTGGAGGCAAGACTTGGCACGCGCCTTCTGATGCGCACGACCCGCGCGCTAACGCTGACCGAAGAAGGCGAGGCTTATCATCACGCCGCGCTCAAGATCTTGCAGGCTCTGAACGATGCTGATCGGGAAGCGTCGGGCGGCGCCGTTCGTGGCCGGCTTCGGGTGAACGCCACCATTCCGTTCGGCACCATGTTCGTGGCGCCTGCGATGCCCGCCTTCATCGCGCGGAACCCCGATTTGATCGTTGATCTCAGCTTCGCAGACGGTATCGTCGATCTCGTCGCGGAAAAGACCGACGTCGCCATTCGCATGGGCAACCTGCCGGACAGCGGCCTGATCGCGCGAAAGCTCGGTCAGAGCAGGCGAGTGGTGTGCGCCGCGCCTTCGTACCTGGAACGCAAAGGAAAGCCCCAAACGCCCGCCGACCTTGAGCGTCATGACTGCCTGACCTTCAACTTTCGCCGCGAGCGGCCCTCATGGCCCTTCCGGTGGGACGGCCGGGAGATCGCCCAGGCGGTCACCGGAAGCCTGGTCGTCAACAACGGTGAGACGATGAAGCAGATGGTGCTGGCCGGAGTCGGCGTTGCACGGCTCGGGCTGTTTCACGTCGCCGCCGACATCGCCGCCGGAAGGCTCGTGCCTCTGCTCGAGGACTGCAATCCAGGTGACCTCGAACTGATCCACGCCATTTACGTGGGCGGTGGGCCACTGCCGCATCGGGTTCGAGCCTTCATTGAATACATGATCGAGGCATTGGAAGAGTCACCCCTCCTCAAGGGCGGATCGTAACCATCTGAGCGGCCCACCATGCGGCCATGATGTCGCCTATCTGTGCGCGCTGCCGGACAAGTGCTCTTCTACGAAGGATGCCATAGCGCTCTGCGGCTGATGGTGTTCGATACCGAGCGATCGAAATATTCCGCCAATCTGTGAGCAGCACATCGCTGACCGTGAGCGGCATGACCCGAAGAATGCAGGATGGAAGGTTCGGCGACATGGGCCAGCCTCCAAGGCCCAACTTTCCACCCTGCTGCGACGTCATCTGAACTGGAATGAACGACCCGAAGCGGACTACTCAAAAGCGGAGTCTTATTGGCAGCCTTGCGCGCCCATGTCGGTCATACAGGTCGTCATCATGCCTCCCTGAAAGCAGACATCGTTCTTGGCGGCGACCTCATGTCGTTAGTGCGCCGGAAGCTGAAATCAGCTTTCGAACTGCCGCCGGGGCCGAGCATCACCTCCTCGCCGGCGCCCCGTTTGGCGTGTCAGCCGCGATCGGCGGACTGAGCGATCTCCTCTCGGAACCTGTCGACCTTCTCACGGGCCCACTGCTTGGCGTCGTCGCCAAAGATGAGACGCGCCGGCGCCTCGTCTTGGGAAGCGAGCTCCACAATTCGTGCGGCAAGCAGCCTCGGATCGTTCGGCTGGTTGCCGTTCGCCCCGTCCACGAACGATTGATACTGCGCGACCGCCTCAGCGTAGTCTGGAATGTCGATGCTGCCGAAGCTCGCCGACTTCCGATCCATAAAGTCGGTGCGCAGCATCCCCGGTTCGACCAGGAGCGAGCGGAGGCCAAACGGTGCAAGCTCCTGCGCAAAGCCCTCCATCCAGCCCTCGACCGCGAATTTCGACGCAGAGTACACCGACCCCCCGCCGTTGGAGACCAGTCCGCTGACCGATGAGATTGTGATGATGAGGCCTGAGCGACGCTTGCGCATATGGGGGACGACTGCGCGCGCGACGTTCATCGTGCCGAACAGGTTCACCTCGAACTGACGCCGCACAGCGCCATCCGTGAAGGTCTCGAAGAAACCCAGCTCGGCATATCCGGCATTGTTGACCAGCACGTCGATCGCACCAAACCGTTTAACGGCCTCGGCGGCGACCGACTTTGCGGCTTCGGCGTCGGTGATATCGAGCGCGAAGGCGTGCAGGCGATCCTGGTCGCCCCCAAAGGCGTTGCGCACTGCATCAGCGGACCGCGCCGTTGCCACAACCGTTTCGCCCGCATCCAGCGCCGCGCGCGTGATCTCGCGTCCCAGCCCGCGGCTTGCGCCCGTCACCAACCAAACCTTCGCCATAGTCTGTTCCTCGCGTTCTCGCTGACTTGGACTATGTAGCCATGGTAATGTATCGAAATAACCCTCTAATAGGTGATAGGCCCCAGTAGCAGGGATTATCAATGCGGCCGGATCAGTTCAGCGACCTTGCGGTTTTCGCGGCTATCGCCTCGGATCGCAGCTTCACGCGCGCCGCGAGGCGGCTCGGTGTCACGCAATCAGCGTTGAGCCAGACCATGAAGCGCCTGGAGGGCCAACTGGGTTTTCGCCTGCTCTCTCGCACGACACGCAGCGTCGCCCCGACTGCTGCTGGCGAGCGGCTGCTCGCGACCCTGTCGCCGGCCTTGGCGGGGTTGGATGACGAGATCAAGGAGCTGTCGCAGGCACGCGGAGCGGCGATCGGCACCGTGCGGATCACGACGGGCAAACACGCGGCCGACACAGTGCTGTGGCCGATGCTCCCGTCCTTCATGCGTAGCCACCCCGGCATCGAAGTTGAGGTGTGCGTGGAGAGCGGGATGATAGATATCGTTGCGGGCCGCTACGATGCAGGCATTCGGCTCGGCGAGCGATTGGAGAAGGACATGATCGCGCTGCCGATCGGGCCTCCACTTCGCGTCGCGGTGGTGGCCGCTCCCAGCTATCTGAGCGACTATCCGGCGCCGATGGAGCCTTCGGACCTCACGGCGCATCGCTGCATCGCCCATGGCGACCTGTCTCGCTGGTTGTTCGAGCGCGACGGCCATGCGGTGACGGTCGTGCCAGGCCGCGGGCCGGTGTTCAACGACGGCGACCTGCTGGTGGCCGCCGCCCTTGAGGGGTTCGGTATCCTCTACATCCTGGAAGATCTCGTGGCGGCGCCAATTGCCGATGGCCGTCTCATCCGCCTGATGGAGCCGTGGTGCGAGCCGTTCGCAGGCTACCACCTGTATTACCCCGATCGGCAAGGCACGACGGCATTCGAGTTGTTCAAGGAGACGCTTCGATCATGCCGGGGCAAATCAGGGCTTGGTTAGGAGTCGGCGTAGCTTTTCCAAATTTGGCCCCTGCTGAACGGTAGCCCCGCTATTGCCAGCCCCGCTCGTATTCGGATCTTCTAACGGTGCTGCGCAGATGGTGGCTCTCGCCGATGACGCCCCGGAAGCTTGCTAACCGATCTTTCCCCGTCCGCGTCTCAATTGGATGCCACCTGCGACGATTGCTGCAGCATGCCCGCTACCTGCGCACGGTTCTGATTGCCCCATTTGCAGAGCGGAACCAGCGCCTGAACGAGCGTCTCGCCGAACGGTGTCAGCGCATAGTCGACCACCGGAGGCACCTGTTGGTGATCGTGGCGTACAAGAACCTTCATTGCGACCAACTCCCGTAGCTGCTGGATCAGCACTTTTTCGCTGATGCCTCCCACGCGCCGTCTGATCTCGGAAAATCGCGTAGGGCCATCCTGGAGATGGTAAAGGACCAACGGCTTCCACTTGCCGCCGATGACTGACAGCGAAACGTCCAGGCCACATTGGTTTTTTGGTCTATCCATAAGAAAAGCTCACACTTACCTTTTTGTATGTTCTACCCATGGAGACAGTGAGCGTCTACATGTCTTCCATCCTTTGGCCGGAAGAGTCGGGATACCCGGAAGTTCGAACGAGGAGCTGTCAATGAGAGAAAACATCCATACGATCAAAGACCTGTATGCTGCAGCAGAGGGAGACGGACTGGATGTCGGCAAGTTCGTCTCCTTCTTCTCTGAAGATGCCTATGTGCGGGATGTCCCGACCGATATGGAGTTCCGCGGCAAGGACATCGCCATGGTTGCGGGCGGCATGGCTCAGGCCTTTCCGGATATCCACCGAGAACTCTTCAACATCTACGCGGTGGAAGATGTCATCGTTGTCGAGCTTGCCATTCGCGGCACCCATAGAGGAGCACTGGAGACGCCAGCGGGCACAGTCCCCCCGACCGGCAGGACCATCGATGTTCCTTGCTGCGATGTCTTTCACCTGCGGGATGGGAAGGTGGTCTCCTTTCACTGCTACAATGCGGCATCCATCCTGCAGCGCCAATTGGGTCTTGCCGGTAGCGTAACCGCTGCTTGACAGGCAGAGACCCCGAGCGGGTGACGCTCCCGGCCGCTTCAATTTGTTCGGCAGGGCGAGTCCTGGCGCAGCCGCGGTTCCCACGTCACGAACTGCTAAAGACTGTACGGTGCGATGCGAAAGACAAGATTGACGAGCCTGCCAGCCCCATACCTGAAGCGCCTCTGCATGCGGGAGGATGCGAGCTTGGACGAGCAGTATCCCTTCAACCTGCCATGGATGGACAAGGATTTCACTCTCGATTTCCCGACACCGGTGACAATCATCGTGGGTGAGAACGGCACGGGGAAATCCACTCTGATCGAAGCTGTGGCCGCCTTGTGCGGGTTCGATGAGGCCGGGGGCGGCAAGGGTTACATGCCGGTCGATCATTCCCGTGCCGTCGACCGCAGCGGTGCCCATCTCGCCAGCGCCTTGCGAGCATCCTGGTTGCCCAAGGTGACCGCTGGCTGGTTCTTTCGTGCCGAATCCTTCTTCTCGGTCGCACGCTTCCTCGACGAAGCCGCGCGGGACGCCAATGCTGCCCCTCCGGACTTTCTGTCCTGGAGCCATGGCGAAGGCTTCGTTCGCTTTTTCGAGGAGCGCATGTCCAGACAGGGGATATACCTTCTGGACGAGCCGGAAAGCGCGCTTTCTCCGAAGCGACAACTGGAACTGCTTCGCCTTCTTCATGCCATTCAGGGATCGGCCAATGCGCAGATCATCATGGCCACGCATTCGCCCATCCTGATGGGCGTTCCTGGTGCCCGGCTGCTGGAGATCACCCGCGCGGGCCTTGCCGAAATCGAGCTACGGGAGACGCGGCACTTCAAGCTCTATCAAGACTTTACGAGCGATCCAGACGATTTTGTGGATCGTGCCTTGCGCGCCGAGATGTAACCGCAGACGGGTGCGTCAGCAGTCCGGTTCCTGCGTGGGCGTGAGGACTACCGGCCTGGCACCGACGGCGGTGAGATCTCGCGTTCGAACGATGCCTCGTTCTCGCGCCAAAGCGACAGCTCGCTCTCTGAGTGCTGGTTTCGGGCGTCTTTGGCGTTGACACGGTTAGTGGAATCGAGAATTCGTAATTCGCGCTTTCATTCTGCCCGGTGAGCCAGCTTTCATCTTTTCGGGCTGATTTTTCTCGTAGGTTTCCTCATGCGTATCGCATGGCTTTTCCTGGTCCTTGCGATCGCGACCGAGGTCGTCGGCCTGACCGTGATGAAGGCGGCATCCGGCTCCGGCACCTATTGGGGGCATATCGTCATGTATGCCTCGATCGCGCTCTCCTACGTCTTCCTGGCGCGAGCGGTGAAGACCATTCCGGTCGGCGTCGCCTATGCGGTCTGGGAAGGATCGGGCGTCGCCGTGATCACGCTCGTCTCTGTTTTCGTTTTCGGCCATGCGCTTTCCGGTCGCGAGATGCTGGGCCTTGCGATGGCCGTCGCGGGAATACTTCTCCTCAATGCCGGCAGGAGCGATGCCGCGGAAACCGCCGCATGAGCGCGTCGGGTCTCTCCTTCGCATTCGCGGTCGCCGCCGGTGTGCTCGATGTGGCAGCGAATCTCGCCTCGACGAAGTCGAACGGCTTTGCCCGCCGCGGCTGGGGTGCCCTTTCGATCGTCCTGGTGCTTGCGGCCTTCGCGCTCCTGGCGGAAGCGATCAAGGACATGGACCTGGCGATCGCCTATGCCATTCTCGGCGCAACCGGAATCTTCGGTACGGCCATCTGCGGCCGCCTTTTCTTCGGTCAGAGGCTGAAACCGATCGGCTGGCTTGGACTGTCACTGATTTTCAGCGCGGTGCTGGTGCTTCACACCGCCTGACGCGGCTGTCCATCTGAGCCTGAGCGCTTCTTCCTCAGGGGCGAAGCGACGGGCTGCCTGCCCGGCACCAGCAGCTGGTCATCGCTTTACGAGGCGCACTCCGGCATGATCGGCTGCCGGCTTGTCGAAGGTCAGCGTTTCGGCGCAGCCTGCCAAGCGCCCGCCGTGGGCGATCAGCGCATCGGAGAAGTCCGCCTTCGTCGTGCGGTAGGTGGCAAGCGCCAGATAACCGGCATCCGCTCGATCAACCACGATCTCACGCGCTCGCAACAAAGTTTCTATAACGCGAGCAACGGCTTCGCGTGGCATCCTATATAAGCGCGTTAAGACCCGGACGGTTCGACAAGAACCACCTGCGAGATGTAGCCCGGCGCCTCGGATGTGAAGCCGTCAATGATTTGCGAAGCCAACGGTGACTGGATCGTATCGTCCTGCGCCAGGTAGCGCACGAGCAGGTTCGTATCGATGCCGATCATTCGCCGGTGGATCCAGCGGCTATCGCTTTCTGCATATCCTCGAGACTGACTGGCCTGTCCGGACGAGGAACGATCCCCTTGAGCGATCTGATCGAATGGGAAGCGGGCACAACGGCGTAGTGGCCGTCCTCCATACGGATGAAGTCCACACGATCCCCGGCGGAAAGACCCATATCGGCGCGGACCTTGGCCGGGCATGGGATGTCGGGTCAAGATTGCAGGGGTCGAGGGCGGTGCTGATGCTTGACAGCGCCTGACGGCTGTCCGTCGGATCCTGAGCGCTTGTTCTTCGGAGGCGCGGCGACGGCTGCCCTCCCCGGTACCAGCCGATCGAGAAGCGCGAAATAAAGCCCATAGGGCAGGATCCGCAGCAATTTGACCAAGTACGTAAATCGTTTCGGGAAGGTGATCTCGAAACGCGAAGACTTCAGCCCCGCGCATATCCGCTCTGCCGCCTCCTCCGTGCTCACCAGCGCGGGTCTCGGGAATCCGCCTTTCGGCACGGCCTTCGTATCCACGAAGCCGGGACAGATGACTTGCAGGCGGATGCCGATACGATCGAGATCGAATTTCAGGCTCTCCGCCATGTTGATGAGTGCCGCCTTGCTCGCACCATAGGCGGCGCCCATCGGCAGCCCCCCATAGCCGGCCACCGACGACATGATCGCGATTTGTCCATGCCCCTTGGCCTTCATATGTTCGACAAGCGGAACGAGGCAGTTGACGACCCCGTTGAGATTGACCGCGAAGCTTCTGTCGAAGGCGTCTCGCTGCAGGTCGTCGCCACGGACCGGCAGGACGACGCCGGCGTTGAGCACGGCGAGTGCCACCTGCCCGTGCTCGTATTCGATTTTTGCCAAGAGCCGCTCCATGTCCTTCGGATCGGTGACGTCTCCATCGAGAACGATCATCCGCCCTGCTCCGGCCGCTTCGTGCTGAAGGTCTACCAACTTCTCGTGACTTCGCGCCGTGACCACCACCGAATAGCCTTCCTCGGCCAATCGAAGCGCCACGGCTCGACCGATTCCGGAACTCGCGCCGGTGACCCATGCCAATCCATGTTCGGGGCGGGCGGTGAATACGGCTGTCATCTTTTCCTCGCTCGTCGACGGGGGTTCTCACCGGGGCCACCGCATAAGCGGCCGGTCCCATACCTCTCCGGACGGCAAGCGCCTGCCCCGCAATCTCCGCTTCCCGCCCGTCGATTGACGGCAGAGACGTTTTTTGCCCGGGACAGGAAAGCTGCGAAACGCTATTCCTTGCCTGTAAGACAGAGTGAGCCGAAAACACGCCAATATTTCGGCAATCCTACCCATGAAACCAAATGTTTATCGGCTTGCCGTCGACCGAGGTTAGTGCTTGGCTAAGGCCGGCACCCGTTCCGTCTAGCGCGAGGTTTTCAAAATGCCTGTTCTTCCGTCCGTGCTCGAAGCAATCGGCAACACGCCGCTGATCCGGCTAAAGGCCGTTTCCGAAGCGACCGGCTGCAACATTCTCGGCAAAGCGGAGTTCCTCAATCCCGGACAGTCCGTGAAGGACCGGGCGGCGCTCTGGATCATCCGCCAGGCCGAGAAGGCCGGGCAGTTGCGACCGGGCGGCGTGATTGTCGAAGGTACGGCCGGCAATACGGGGATCGGCCTTGCCGTTGTGGGCAGCGCACTCGGATACCGCACCGTCATCGTCATCCCCGAAACCCAGAGCCAGGAAAAGAAGGACGCGCTGCGCCTGCTTGGGGCCGAACTGGTCGAAGTTCCGGCTGTGCCTTACAAGAATCCCAACAACTACGTGAAGATCTCCGGCCGGTTGGCGGCCCAACTCGCCGAAACAGAGCCCAACGGCGCCATCTGGGCGAACCAGTTCGACAATGTCGCCAACCGGCAAGCGCATGTCGACACGACGGCGCCTGAAATCTGGCGGGACACCGACGGCAAGGTCGACGGCTTCATCTGCGCCGTCGGCTCCGGCGGCACGCTTGCCGGTGTGGCGGAAGGTCTGCGCGCCCGCAATGCGGCGATCAAGATCGGCATCGCCGACCCGGAAGGGGCGGCACTCTACAATTTTTATGCCCATGGCGAGCTCAAGTCGAGCGGCAGCTCGATCACCGAAGGCATCGGTCAGGGCCGAATCACCGCCAACCTCGAAGGCTTCACGCCGGACTTCGCCTACCAGATTCCCGATGCTGAAGCGGTACCCTACGTGTTCGATCTCATCGAACAGGAAGGTATCTGCGTCGGCGGCTCGACCGGCATCAACATCGCCGGAGCCGTGCGGCTTGCTCGTGACCTCGGGCCGGGACACACGGTCGTGACGATCCTTTGCGACTATGGTAACCGCTATCAGTCGAAGCTCTTCAATCCGGACTTCCTGACCTCCAAGGGTTTGCCGGTTCCGGACTGGCTGAAGACGACCTCGAACATAGCAGTGCCATACGAACCCGCTGGATAGGATTGCCATGACCGGAACCGTCACCGCCCTCTTCCGAGACGAGTTTTACCTCTCGACCTGCGAAGCACGTGTGACGGCAATCCTGGAAGGCGGCGGCATCCAGCTGGATCAGACCTGCTTTTATGCGACATCCGGCGGGCAGCCGGGAGACACGGGTTTCCTCGAGCGCGAAGACGGCAGCCGCATCGACATCGTCGAAACCCGGCACGGCGCGACCAAGGACGTCATCGCTCACATGCCTGCCGGCGGCGCGCCCACGCCGGCGGTCGGCGAGAAGCTCGTGCTGCACATCGACTGGCCGCGCCGCTACCGGCTGATGCGCATGCACACGGCCTGCCACCTGCTGTCGGTCGTCTGCCCCTTCCCGATCACCGGCGCAGCCGTGGGAGAGGAGGAAAGCCGCGTGGACTTCGACATGAGCGAAACGATCGACAAGGACGAGGTCACGGCAGCGCTGATGAAACTCGTCGAAGAGAACCATCCGGTCTACGTGCAGTGGATCACCGACGAGGAGCTGGCCGCCAATCCGGGCATTGTCAAGTCGAAGAACGTCCGCCCGCCGATGGGGCTTGGCCGGGTCAGTCTCGTCTGCATCGGCGAGAATTCATCGATCGACAGCCAGCCCTGCGGCGGAACGCATGTTTCCGAGACCCAGGAAGTGGGTGCGATCCACATCGCCAAGATCGAGAAGAAGGGCAAGGAAAACAGACGTTTCCGTATACGCTTCGCGACGCCCGAAGATGGGGTTGCGGTCTAGTGTGCGCAGGGAAATTGTTCTTTCGCATGAGAAAGCCAGTGGAGTGACGACGATGGATGGTGATAACGAAAACAAGAGCCGCTTTGTCGTTTCTGCGGATTGGCTTGAACAGCGCCTCGATGATCCGTCGGTCAAGATAATCGATGCCTCCTGGTATCTGCCGGCGCAGAACCGCGACGGGCAAGCCGAATACGCCGCCGCGCACATTCCCGGGGCGGTCTTCTTCGATCAGGACGCGATCGCCGATCGGTCGAGCGCGCTGCCGCACACCCTGCCCTCCCCCGTGGCATTCGCCAACGCCGTGGGCGCAATGGGAATCAGCGAGAACGACACGATCGTCGTCTACGACGGCCCGGGGATTTTCACCGCTCCGAGAGTCTGGTGGATGTTCCGAATCATGGGCGCCAAAAACGTCTTCGTTCTCGATGGCGGGATGGACGGCTGGAAAGCGGACGGCCGGCCGACGACGACCGAGGTTCCGAAATTCAGCCCGCAGGTTTTCAACGCAGTCTTCAACCCGAACGCCGTCACCTCGTTCGAGCGCATGAGAGATGTCGTCGAGCACCGGCTCTCGCAGATTGCCGATGCGCGCAGCGCCGGGCGCTTTGCCGGAGAGGAACCGGAACCGCGGGCCGGCATGCGGTCGGGCCATATGCCGGGCGCAAGGAGCCTGCCGTCGGGCGTATTCTCCGAAAAGGGCAGGTTCAAGGATCTCGATGCGCTGCGCCGGACTTTCGCGGATGCCGGCATCGATCTGACGAAGCCGGTCGTCACGAGCTGCGGCTCCGGCATTACCGCCGCCATCATCACGCTTGCGCTTCAATCCTTGGGACACGAGGAGAATACGCTTTATGATGGCTCCTGGTCGGAATGGGGTAGCCGGCCGGATACTCCGGTTGCAATCGGTAAAGAGTGAGAGCCATGCCAAGGTCAAAGCCTGCCGCGATCACGGCGCACGTGACCGAACTCGAAATGACGTCGCCGCCGAAGCAAAGTCTGCCGATGCCGATCAACATCCATACGGCGATCCTGCGCGTCTCGGATATTCCGCTCGCCTATTACCGCTTTCTGTATCTGCGTGTCGGAAAGCGCTGGCACTGGGCGGAGCGCCTGCGCATGAGCGACGACGATCTGGCGGCTATCCTCCACGACAAGCGAACGACGGTCATGGTCCTCTATGTGGACGGTGCGCCGGCCGGTTTCTTCGAATTCCGGCAACTCGACGATGACGTCATCGACCTCACCCATTTCGGGCTCATGGAGCACGCGCTCGGCCTGGGACTCGGTAAGTGGTTCTTGCTGCAGACATTGTTTGCGGCCTGGGCCATGAACCCGCGCAAGGTCACGGTCACGACGAACAATCTCGATCACCCCCGGGCGCTGCAGCTTTACCAGCAGTTCGGCTTTTCTCCGGTCGCGACGCGGGAGACGGTGGTCGAGCCGCTGAGCGACGAGGAACTTCTCACCTTCGCGAAGAAGCTCTGAACGGCTTCAGGATCTTAGATCTAAGTTCGGCAAGTATCGGGTGTCGTTCCCTGACGCCAGTGCGCATCTTTCTCCTGAATTCAGCCAAACGGGAGAAGCGCCATGAAACTCAATTACGTTGCAATGCCCGTCGAAGAGGCGGAACGGCTAAGGCAAGGCGGGCGGGATGCCTATGGCCACCGGCCCGAGCGGCGCATTTCGGACGGCGACGGCGTGCCGTGCCGGCACTGTCTTCGTAATGTCGATGAAGGCCAGCCTTATCTCGTTCTGGCCTACCGGCCGTTTTCGTCGGTCCAGGCCTATGCCGAAACGGGACCGATCTTCATGCATGCCGAAAATTGCGCGGTTCACGACGGAGCCTCCGTGCCGCCGATTCTCGCGTCCAGCAAGAGCTATCTTCTGCGTGGCTACGGGAGTGATGAGTGCATCGTCTACGGTACCGGCGGGGCCGTCGATGCCGAGTACCTCGAGCAGCGGGCCGAGGAATTGCTGGCACGGCCGGACGTCGCCTTCGTGCATGTTCGCTCGGGAAAATACAACTGCTACCAGTGCCGCATCGAAGCGGCCTGAGTGGGAGCCCGGCGCTTGACGGCGCCGGGCGATTCAGCGGGTCAGGCGACGTGAAGGACGGCCTCGGGAGCGTGGGCGTCATAGCCGAGCGCTTCGGCCACGGCCGCGTTCGTTACGCGGCCTCGGTGGACATTGAGGCCGGCGCGCAGATGCCGGTCCTCGGCGATCGCCTTGAGGCCGCGGTCGGCGAGCTGAAGTCCGTATTGGAGCGTCGCATTGTTGAGTGCGTGCGCCGACGTGATCGGCACGGCCCCCGGCATGTTCGCGACGCAGTAATGCACGATGCCGTCGACCTCGTAGGTTGGTTCGGAGTGCGTCGTCGCATGCGACGTCTCGAAGCAGCCGCCCTGGTCGATCGCGACATCGACAATGACAGCGCCTTTTTTCATGGCGGACAGCATTTCGCGCGTGACGAGCTTCGGCGCAGCAGCGCCGGGAATGAGCACGGCTCCGATGACCATGTCGGCGGAGAAGACTTCCTCTTCCAAGGCATCGATCGTCGAATAGCGCGTATGGACACGGCCGTTGAAGATATCGTCGAGTTGGCGCAGACGCGGCAGGGACCGGTCCAGGATCGAAACGTCGGCCCCGAGACCCGCAGCCATCTTGGCAGCATGCAGGCCGACGACGCCGCCACCGATGATCGCGACCTTGGCCGGAAGGACGCCCGGTACGCCGCCGAGCAGGATTCCGCGGCCTCCATTTGCCTTCTGGAGCGAGGTCGCGCCCGCCTGGATCGCCAGCCGTCCCGCGACCTCGGACATCGGCGCAAGCAGCGGCAACCCGCCGCGCTCATCCGTCACGGTCTCGTAGGCAATCGCCGTGACGCCGGACTTGAGAAGTCCCTGGGTCTGTTCCGGGTCCGGTGCGAGATGAAGATAGGTATAGAGAATTTGGCCTTCGCGCAGTTGCGCCCATTCGGAGGGCTGCGGCTCCTTGACCTTGACGATCATATCCGCCTTTTCGAAGACTTCCCTGGCTGTCGGTACGATCCTCGCACCGGCTGCGCGATAGGAGTCGTCATCCGCCCCGATCCCCGCCCCGGCCTTTGTTTCCACGATGACCTCGTGGCCGTGGGCTACATATTCCCGTACTGACCCGGGCGTAAGGCCGACACGGTATTCATGGTTTTTGATTTCCTTCGGGCAACCGACACGCATCTTTGCGTTCCTCTCCTATCTGTGGGCTTTTTTGCCGCGCTGATGAGGGGTCCAGCAAAGCAGATGGCATTCCGAATGTCCTTGCAAAGACGTGCTCATCCATGCATTGCTTTCGGGAGTTATTGCGCAAAACAACGACTATTCGAAAGAAGATGCGAATGGCTGGCTTGGATGCTATCGATCGTTCGATTCTGCGCATTCTGCAGCAGGATGGCCGAATCTCGAACGCCGACCTCGCAGTGAGGGTCGGCCTCTCGCCGTCCGCCTGTTCGCGGCGGGTCGATATCCTCGAAAAGTCCGGGACGATCGCCGGTTACCATGCGCGTATCGCCCACAAGGCGCTCGACTACAAGATCATGGTCATCGTGCATATTTCGCTCTCCGGGCAGTTCGCCAAGACGCTTGCGGAGTTCGAAGCCGCGGTGAAGCTCTGCCCCAATGTGCTCGTTTGTTACCTAATGTCCGGGGAATACGACTATATCCTGCGCGTGGCAGCGAAGGATCTGGAGGACTATGAACGCATCCACCGCGACTGGCTTTCGGCGCTGCCGCATGTGGTAAAGATCAATTCGAGTTTTTCGCTGCGCGAGGTCATCGACCGCCCCAATGTCGGCATCTGAGACCGTGATCCGCCGAGACGCGGCGGTAACCCCGTCTGCAAAAATCAGCCGCTTTGCGTAGCCGGGCCATTCCGCCATAGTTGCGCTTATCTGAACGCGCTTTCGAGGGGAGATCATCGATGACCGTTTTGCATCCCATTTCGCGCCGGACCCTGCTCGGCGGTCTTGCCGCCACGTCGGCATGTGTCGTGCTGCATCCCTTCGCGACCCGCGCGGCTGCGAACCAGGCGCATCTCAGGATCATGGAAACCACGGACCTGCACGTCCATGTCTTTCCCTACGATTACTATGCCGACAAGCCGAACGACACGCTCGGCCTGGCGCGCACCGCTTCGATCGTCGACGCCATCCGCGCCGAGGCGACGAACGCGATCCTCGTCGACAATGGCGATTTTCTTCAGGGCAATCCGATGGGCGATTACATCGCCTACAAGCGCGGCATGAAGGAAGGCGACATGCATCCGGTCATCGCCGCGATGAACGTACTCGGCTACGACTGCGGCACGCTGGGCAATCACGAGTTCAATTACGGCCTGGACTTCATGTTCAATGTGATCAACGGCGCGAACTTTCCGATCGTCTGCGCCAATCTGATCAATGGCGCCATGGCCGCCGCCCCGCGCCAGGACAAGCTCTTCCTGAAGCCCTACGTGATCCTCGACCGGAAAGTGAAGGACGGGGCCGGTGAGGAACACCCGATCCGCATCGGCCTCATCGGGTTCGTGCCGCCGCAGATCATGACCTGGGACGCCAAGAACCTGGAAGGCAAGGCGAATGCGCGCGACATCGTCAAGACCGCGCAAGCCTGGGTGCCGCAAATGCGCGAGGAAGGTGCCGACATCGTCATCGCTCTGTCCCATTCCGGCATAGGGCAGCAGGCCTATGCCGAAAATCTCGAAAACGCGTCCGTACCCCTGGCGGCAATCGAGGGTATCGACGCCATCGTCACCGGCCACAGCCACCTCGATTTTCCGGGGCCCAAGTTCGACGGAACTCCGGGCGTCGACAATGCCAAAGGGTTGATTTCCGGAAAGCCCGGCGTCATGGGCGGCTTCTGGGGATCGCATCTCGGCCTCATCGATCTCCTGCTCGAACGCGACGGGGGTGAGTGGCGTGTGATCGGTTCGACAAGCGAGGCGCGGCCCATCTTTCGCCGGGAAGAAAAGAAGGTGATCGCCGAGGTCGGCGACAAGCCGGAAGTGCTGGCAGCCGCGCAGAAGGACCACGAAGCGACGCTCGCCTATGTCCGCACCCCCGTCGGCAAAACGTCGGCCCCGCTCTACTCCTATTTCGCGCTCGTCGCGGACGATCCGTCGGTGCAGATCGTGAGCCAGGCCCAGACCTGGTATATCCGCGACATGCTCAAGGACACCGAGCACCGCGACCTGCCGGTCCTCTCCGCCGCGGCGCCGTTCAAGGCCGGCGGGCGCGGCGGCGCCGTGTACTATACGGACGTTCCAGCGGGCGACATCGCCATCAAGAACGTTGCCGACCTCTACCTCTATCCGAATACGGTGCAGGCGGTCGTCATCACCGGCGACGAGGTGCGCAACTGGCTCGAAATGTCCGCCGGCATCTTCAACCGGATTGCGCCGGGATCAGCCGATGCAAGCCTGATCAATGGCGACTTCCCTTCCTATAATTTCGACGTGATCGACGGGGTCACCTACCAGATCGACCTCTCGCAGCCCGCGAAATACGACAAGGACGGCAACGTGGCGAACCCGGCGGCCAGCCGAATCCGCGACCTGAAATTCGATGGCAAGCCGATAGATCCCAAGCAGAGATTTGTCGTAGCGACCAACAACTACCGTGCCGGCGGCGGCGGCAATTTTCCGGGCATCGCCGGCGACAAGGTCGTCTTCGTCGCGCCCGACACCAACCGTGACGTCATCGTGCGCTACATCGTCGAGCAGGGAACGATCAACCCCTCCGCGGACGCCAACTGGACATTCGCGCCGCAGAAGGACACGAGCGTGCTGTTCGATAGCGGCCCGAAGGCGCGTCGATTCCTGGCGGAGGTCAAGGCGGTGAAGATCGAGGATGCAGGCGACGGCAGCGACGGTTTCGCCCGGTTCAGGATCAAGCTTTGACTCCCGATGCGGGCGGAGAGCCGAACATGCTTTTCCGCATCCGGCTCGGCTTGTTTGATTGCCTGGTCCCTGTGCTCGTCACAGGTACCGGACGTCAGACTGGCCGGGACTGAGCGTCGTCGGCAAAAAGGGCCGCGCGCTGCTCGTCGATGATCTGCCGTCCCTTGCGCAACGCCGAGTCGATGGCGTCCTGCTCGGAGGTGAAGAGATCTGCCCGGATGAAGCTGCGGACTTTCGTTGCACCGTCAGGCATCGACTTTTCGATACTGCCGGCAAGCCGGTACTGCGACCCCTCCCGCTGAGGCGTCGCGCGGATTACGCAATCCGCATAGTTCTCGGACTTGCCTGCCGCAGGCTGCGCCTGCGTTTCAGAGCCGCCGGAGCGACCGAATAATTTCGAGAAAAACGATGCCATGTCTCACAGTTAGCTGTGCTCGCCGGCCCTGTCAAAGCGAAAATTGGTGAACCGGCGCCGGTCACGTGCCGCCTTCTCAAATGACGAAGTTGGCCAGCATCTCGTTCTCGGTGATATCCTGGTAGCGCAGTCCCGCTGCATCGAAACGCTGTTTGAGGACCGGAAAATTCTCGGCGTGCTTCGTCTCGATACCGATAAGCACGGAGCCGAAGTTTCGGGCCGATTTTTTCAGATATTCGAACCGGGCGATGTCGTCCTCCTCGCCTAGGAGACCGAGGAAATCCCGAAGCGCGCCCGGGCGCTGCGCCATCCGCAGGATAAAGTATTTCTTGAGCCCCGCATGGCGCATGGCCCGCTCCTTCACGTCCGGCAGACGCTCGAAGTCGAAATTGCCTCCGGAAACGACCGCTACGACGATCTTGCCTTCGAGACTGTCGCGGCCAAGCGCTTCCAGTGCGGTGACTGAAAGCGCGCCGGCGGGTTCGAGAACCACGCCCTCGACATTCAGCATTTCGGTGATCGTCAGGCAGATCGCATTCTCCGGCAGCAGCAACACCTGCTCCGGCGAAAATCTCCGGAGCGCAGCAAAGTTCAGGTCGCCGATCCGTGCGACTGCCGCGCCGTCGACGAAATTGTCCACCTGGTCGAGCGTAACGACGCTGCCGAGTTCCAGGCTGCGCCTGAAGCTCGGCGCCCCCTCCGGTTCACAGAACAGAAAGCGATCGGCCGAGAGGCTGTCGCCCAAATAGCCGGTCACGCCCGCGGCCAGGCCGCCCCCGCCGACGGGCAGGACGACGAGATCGGCGACGAGGCCGGCAGGCAATTGTTCGGCTATCTCCGCTGCAACCGTGGCCTGGCCTTCGATGATATCCTCATGGTCGAAGGGCGGCACCATGACGCCGCCGATCGCTTCCACATGCTCGCGCGCCGCCTTGTAGCATTGATCGAATATATCGCCGACGAGGCGGATCGTGATGAATTCGGCCCCGAACATTCGCGTCTTGTCGATCTTCTGCTGGGGCGTCGTCACGGGCATGAAGACGACGCCGGGAACGCCGAAGTGACGGCAGACGAAGGCAAAGCCCTGAGCGTGATTGCCTGCGGACGCGCAAACGAAGGTCTTCCCGGCCGCTCCGGAGCCGAGCGACTTGCGGAAGAAATTGAAGGCGCCGCGGATCTTGTAGGAGCGCACCGGCGAAAGGTCCTCGCGCTTCAGGAAGACGGTCGCCCCATAGCGCGCGCTCAGGTGCTCGTTGAGCTGAAGCGGCGTCGGCGGAAAGATTTCGCGCATTGCCGCTGCCGCTTTTTCAACATCCTGCTTCATCACGTGACTTCACCCGTTGAGTTTGCCGATTGCAGTCGCTATTGCACATTGCCGCGCCGGAGACCATCGATTTGACACGAATCAGTCACGCACGGCACTATCGCGCCCGCTTCGGGCGATCGCCGGCCCACCGACAAACCGCTTGCAGGAAATCAAGAGCTTGAACGCGAATCTGATCCGGCATGCTGTCCATCTCGCGGCGATCCTGGGGCTCTATCTCTCCGGCGCGATGCTGATTCCGGCTCTGGTCGATCTCTATTACGGCCACGCGGACTGGCAGGTCTTCGCCGTGACGGCCTTCATGACGGGCGCAATCTCGTCGACGACGTTCATGGCGACACGCGCAGGTCCTCCGCCCTTCTCGAAGAAATTCGGCTTCCTGGTGGTGAACATCCTGTGGATCGTGTTTTCGATCGTCGGCGCCATTCCACTCTGGCTTTCCTCGGTGAATCTGGATTTCGCCCAGGCCCTGTTCGAGTCCGTGTCGGCGGTAACGACGACCGGCTCGACCGTAATCGTCGGGCTCGATGACGCGCCGCCCGGCCTCCTGCTCTGGCGGTCGCTCCTGAGCTGGTTCGGCGGCATAGGCATCGTCGTTCTCGGCCTGTTCATCATTCCCTATCTGCGTGTCGGCGGCATGTCCTTCTTCAAGATGGAATCCTCCGACACCAGCGACAAACCCTTTGCCCGGCTCGCAAGCTTCGGCCGCGCCTTCCTCGTCGTGTACGTATCGATAACTCTGCTGTGCGCGATCAGCTACGCCATGCTCGGGATGAACAGGTTCGACGCGATCAACCACGCGATGACGACCGTCGCGACAGGCGGCTTTTCGACTCACGATGCGTCATTCGGCTACTTTTCCAGCATTCCCCTGCTCTGGGTCAGCACGTTCTTCATGACGCTCTGCAGCCTGCCCTTCTCCATCCTGATCGTGCTCGTCGTGCGCGGACGGCTGGACGCCCTCCGCGATCCTCAGATCATCGTATTTCTGGGCTATCTCACGGCATTCTCGGTTGCGGTTGCCGCCTATCACCGGCTCGCCAACGGTGTCGAGTTCCACCTGGCGCTTACCTATGCCTTCTTCAATATCACGTCGATACTGTCGACCACGGGCTATGCGAGCGAAGACTACAGCCTTTGGGGACCGTTCGCGGTGATGGTCGCGTTCATATGCACCTTCATCGGCGGTTGTTCGGGCTCGACGGCGGGCGGCATGAAGGCCTATAGGTTCGTCGTGCTCTTCAACGCCATTCGGTCTGCCCTGAACAAGCTCGTCTACCCGAATGCGATTTATGCGGTCCGGTACGGGAAGAATACGGTCGACGCGGACGTGCAGCGCGCCATCCTGCTGTTCTTCATCACCTATATCCTGCTCTGGGTCTTCGGCAGCCTGGTCATGGGCGCCCTCGGCTATGATCTCGTCACGGCCGTGTCGGCCGTGATCACGTGCCTCTCCAATGTCGGCCCCGGCCTCGGCAGCCTTATCGGCCC
The DNA here is from genome assembly GCF_036245905.1 of Sinorhizobium sp. KGO-5. NCBI lineage: Bacteria > Pseudomonadati > Pseudomonadota > Alphaproteobacteria > Hyphomicrobiales > Rhizobiaceae > Sinorhizobium > Sinorhizobium sp. KGO-5. The sequence continues at coordinate 253,132 of NZ_BDIZ01000005.1, read as the reverse complement.
TGCGGGCAATTTCTCGACACTCCAGGATCCCGAGCTCTATCTGCTGTCGCTGATGATGCTGCTCGGGCGTCTGGAGGTCCTGACCGTCCTCGTCGTGCTCACTCCGATCTTCTGGAAGCAGTAACGGCCGCCGCCCGCTTCAGCCTTGCCTTGACTTGGGGTGCCAAATACCGAAAGCTCAGAGCGATCGGGCATTCTGGAAAAGCGCGATGCCGAAATACCTGCTCCTGCTGGCGGCCCTCACGAACGCCACCGTCATGCTTGCCGACACGCAGGCAGAGGCGGGTCCGCTTGCCGACGCTGCGGCGAAGGCCGAACAGCAGGCGAGCTCCGGCGATGCCGCCGGCGCGCAGGAAACCTTGCGCAAGGCCGTGGGCGACTTTTCGCAGACCCTTCCCTTCGCCATCGGCAAGGCGGTCTTCGTCACAGAAGCACCGGCGGGCTTTGCAATGTACGAGCCCCGGCCCGACCCGGTATTCGAAGCCGGCGAAACGCTCATATCCTATGTCGAGCCCGTGGGACTTACCTGGAAGGAAGCAAGCGACGAGGGCAAGCTCGAGACACGCTTCACGGTCGACTTCGACATCCTGAACCCGAAGGGAGAGGTGCTCGCCAGCCAGAAGGCGTTCGGCGACTTCACCTTCAAGGGCTATCAGCGCAACCAGGAAATCTATGCGACGCTGAGGATCGACGTCGCCGGGGCGCCATCCGGGAATTATGTGCTGCGCTACCGCTTCAACGACACCAACAGCGGCAGGAGCGCAAGCGTCGATCAGCCGTTCGAGATCTCCGGCTCTTGAGAGTTGCCGATCTCAGCCGGTAGCATGCCGGAATCGAAAGGCGGAGCACTTGGCTGGTGGGAGAATCTGGCGGTTCTGGTGCGGACGACGGTAATCGAACCCGTACGGTTTCGCGAGGGATTTTAAGTCAACCTAGATTATGCGACATAATGTTACTTGTCATGCTTCGCAACCCATTGAAATCGCGACACTATCCTCCTGACCAGTCCTGTTGAGACCTTTTGCGCCCGAGTCGGTGCCGGGTCCGAGGCCAGGTCTCGAATGAGAAATGCTCACTCGGGCCCCGATGGTGCTAACGGCTGGGCGACTATTATTTTGACCGAGAATCAGAAAAAACTTGCTATGGACGCGCATTTAGAACATAACAAGAACATCCTTAGGCAGGTGATATGGCGCATCAACGCATTCGCGACCCGCTGCTTGATCTCGTAGAGTTTTCCACCTCTGAGCTGGAACGTACGCTCTGGAAGGTTTTGCAGACCCGGCCGTTTCAAAGGCTCCGCCGTGTCAAGCAGTTGGGGTTTTCCGATTTGGTCTATCCGGGGGCTAGTCACTCTCGTTTCGCGCACAGCGTAGGCGTTTTTTATACTGCCCGCCAACTGATGGAGGTGGTCCACCGCCATGTGTCTGAGGATCAGTCCAGTAAAGAATGGAAAGCACTTGCGGCGTCACTAGTCCATGACCTTGGACACGGGCCATTCAGTCACGCCTTTGAAAAGGTGGGGAAGCGGCTTGGGCTGAAGCTTGCCGACCATGAGACGATGAGCGACACGCTGATCCGACAGGGCGAGGTCGCCGAAGTCTTCCAGGAACAGTTCGGCCGGGGATTTGCCGACGATGTCGCCGATATCATCAAAAAGGACGGGGTTAAGACGGTCCAGCACGCGGTTGTCTCCAGCCAGTTCGATGCTGATCGTCTCGATTACATGAGGCGGGATAGGCTGATGACCGGCACACAACACGCCGCAATCGACTTTCCATGGCTGATTGCCAACCTTGAGATTGGCTCTGTGGCCATCGGCGTGGACGATACGCCACTGGGAACGATCGAGACGTTTGTGTTGGGCCCTAAAGCGATCCATGCCGCCGAGGCGTTCATTCTCGGCTTATTTCAGCTGTATCCGACTGTCTACTTCCATAAGGCCACCCGCGGAGCAGAAAAGATTTTCACGGAGCTGTTAGTCAGGATAGTGACGCTCGTTCGTGAGGAAAATCTCGCGGCGACGGGGCTGCCTAGAAATCATCCGCTCGTACGCTTCGCGCAAAGTCCAGTAGATATTGATGTGGCTCTGACACTCGACGATACGGTGGTGTGGGGTGCGTTGACACAGATGTCCGAGGCCGGACCCCTTAGTTTCAGAGTTCTCGGCTCGGCTCAGAGATCGTAATCTCTACAAGTGTTGTGACATCCGGATGCAAGTAACTCATGTTTTCGATCCTAAAAGTAGCAATACAGATGAAGTTATCGAGAAAATAGACAGATGCTGCGCAAGTATAGAGATGAAGTTAATCGAGTGGACCGAGCGAAACTTCAAGGATCGGCCAAGGATTCTGGTCGATAATGATGAACGTTCGCCATACAAGTCCGTTAACGAATCGAAGGGTCCGCTTGATCGCATCAACATCCGGACGGAGGGGGGCGCGCTTGTCGACCTCAAGGAGCGGTCGAGCGTTGTTGCTGCATTGAAAGCGTACAAGCTGTTCCGTGCGTATTCCGATCGCTCGGACACGGAGGCGCAGGACGCCATGGTGCGCATCATCAAAGGGGAGATTGGAACATGTCATACGTAAACGCCATGAAAGTTGCGAGATTGGTGCGAGATGCTGGCGGTCGTATCGTGGGGCGAACAAAGCTCCAAAAGACCGCCTACCTGCTGTGTGTTGCGGGCCTTGAGGAAGGATTACCCTTTGCCTACAAGCATTACGGACCTTACAGCGAGGATCTAGCTGCCGCGGCCCGCGATGCTGACCTGTTGGGGCTTCTCAACGAGACTGAGCAGCAGACCACTTGGGGCGGTACTTACTCGACCTACGTCGTTAATGAGCAGCCTGATCCGGGCACTAATGCCGCTCGCCGCCGTTTGGCAGCGGAGGCAGCGTCGGCGGATGCCGTCGAGCTTGAACTTGCCGCAACGGCCGTATTTCTGGCGTTTGAGGGGCATACCGATCCATGGGCTGAGACTGCTCGGCGTAAGCCCGAGAAGGCAGAGAACGGCAGGGTCGATAGGGCTAAGGTGCTCTACCGCAGGCTCTCGGCCATTGATACGCCAGTGCGCTTGCCTGCGATCGTGTGAGCACCTCGCTACAAAAGGCGGCGCGAGATGCTGACGATGGTCAGTGTCTCGCGGGTGAACGGCGAGGCAAGAATGGTGGCCGCTGCGGGAATCGAACCCGCACGGGCGAAGCCCGAGGCATTTTAAGTGCCTTCCGTCTACCAATTTCGGCAAGCGGCCTGCTGCAATCCACCCTTCTATACGCGCTCACGACCCGTGTCAGCCACGCGCAACGGGCCTATATCAGGCTTTTTCTCGCGCGAACAGACCTAAGCGCATGATCCGGCTGCATCTTTCGGCAGGCTTGAGAGGATTTTAAATCCCTTGCGTCTACCAGTTTCGCCACGTCCGCCCGCAGCCTAAATCAAATACTTAGTCGATTCAGTCAAGGCAATGTTTTGCGAACGGCGTTTTCCGAACAATCCCAGCGAGATCGCTGAGCAACGCCAGAATTTCACATCATGCGAAAGCGCCGTGCGTCTGAAATGACGCACGGCGCAAGAAGCGACACCAATTTCATCGCGAAGCGCAAATGGACTGGCTTACCGACCTCGGCCGGTCTTCGAGCTTTCTTGTGATTGTCCAGCGCCCCGGCCGCCGCGAGCTACGCCCTTGCCATGGGAGCTGCCGGGGTTCCTTGGATCTGCGCCGTTACCCCAGCCGTTGTTGCCTTTAACCTTGCCGCCACCGCCGCCGCCGGACTTGGCGATTGCGTTTGATGTCAGGCTGGTGGAAAGCAACATTGTCACTGCAGGAGGTGTCACAACGGCGAAACGACCGCAATTTTTCAGAAACTCTCGCCGGTCTTCATCGCTCGTTGATAGTGATTCGTGTGGTACTTCGGGCATGAACGCCTCTCCTTCGGGTTGCATCGATTACACCCGTAGAGATTGCCATCGCAGCCCGGCGTTGAACATATGGGGTACGATATAGAACCAAAGAGAGCGGTTGGGGACCTGGCTCAATCCTGAGTTCTGCTTTCGAACGCATATACGCCGCACCGGCACGGCTCAGACGGCGCGTCGCGTAGCTTGCCGTTTCGGTCGAGGCACGCAGCGTGAGCAGAAGGTCGACGAAAACCGCCCCTTTCCACGGCTACCAACCATGCCGCGCGAAATCAGGCCGGACTCTCGTCGGGGGCCGAGAGCGCGGCACCGGGCAGATAGAGCGAAATCGGCCGAATCTCGTAGACGGCGGTCGGATTGACGCGGCGCAATTCGCGCGCCGTCTCGACGGCGGCTTCGAGGTTCGGGCAATCGACCACGTAGAGGCCGAGCAACTGCTCCTTGGTTTCGGCAAAGGGACCGTCGATGATCATGCCGGCACCCTCGCCCCGCAGCGTCACGGCTTCCCTGGTCGAGCCAAGCCGTGCGGCCGGCCCCAATCGCTTCTCCCGGACGAGGCGATCATTGACCTGCAGCAGATCGTCCATCAGCTTGGCATCTGCCTCGCTGGTCCAGGATTCGACCACCTCTTCCTCGTGATAGGCCAATATCGCGTAGAACATGGATCCCTCTACAATCTCCCATACGGTGCCCAGGTAAGGCACAACGACATGCATGAAACGCGGTTGCATAGTCACGCGGGATGCGAAGCGATCCCGATGAACCGGACCTCGTGAATCGAGGCGATTAGATCGTTTCCGGAGCGCGCGGGCAAGCCCAGCTGCGTCAGCCGCTCGACGTGCTCAAAGCTCGCCTTTGGTCACCTTTGGAGGAACACGGCCGGTGTGATGGATCGGATTGTCCGATCCTGCGCCTTCGGTCGGTTTCTCTTTCTTTGTGGTCTGGCCACTTCTGGCCGGCGGCTCGTCTGCCTCCTCGGTGCCGGACTCTGCCCCCTGGTCCGGGAGCGGCTGTTGCTCCATATCCAATTCTTTCGGTTCCGGTTTCCATGTGGGAGACGGCATCGGCTGGTCGGTCAGATCGTCATGTTTGGGATCGCTCATGGGCTTGCTCCTTTCGGTCTTACCAGATCAACCCCGGACATTTCTGAAGGTTCCTCATGGCCTGGCCGGTCCGTTCGAGGATCGCGGATGGCGTCTGCCCAAGAAATTTTGCAACCCTGATTCGCCAGGGGTTCAATCGCGGCATGTCAATGGCAAGATAATGCAGGGCTCAATGGCATCCCTGATGATGACTAGGAGGGTGGGGCGTGCGTTCACTGCAAGCGTTCGGCGGCATCGCCTTGCTTCCTGAAGACCTGGACACGCTGCAGCGCGTGTTCGACATTCTGTGTCGCGAACATCGATGGCCCCGGGAGAGCGCGCAGGCTCGACGGTTCGGGAGGATGCTGATCCGGGAATATCAGGCCGGCACGACAGATGAGGGACTTCTTCTGCGAGCCGGGCAAGCCTTCGTCAGCCAGGCCAATGCACAAAAGAGATTGGCCTGAACAGAAATCCCGGCCGTGCGGCGAGGAGCCGGTCAATGACCGGCTCAGTGATAGTAGAAACAATCGCAGTCGGCTCTCGTGGCGTCCTCTCCCTTCCACACCCTGACTGCCAGCTTTGACGACTCGCCAGTCTCCTCGAGCCGCAATCCCAACAGCGAAATCGCCGCCGCCTTGGGGTTCGGCGCGTCTATTTCGATGACCGATCCGACCTGGTGAACGCCCAGGCGTGCAGTCCAGGTAAAGATCTGAACATTGTAATGCATGGAAATTCTCCATTCAGTCGCCGGCTGTGCCGGTCACATAGCCAAGGACAACTGCCCCGCGTCACTTGCCCTCCAACGCAACATCGTCAGCCATCCTCTACGGTCGCTTCCGGTCGATCGCCGCCGTCGGCATGCTCGAAATGCCAGTTTCCCTTCTCATCCTGGAAGCTGATCTCCTCGTCGTCGCCACCGACCTGCTGTTCGGCTGCTGCAGCTTTGGCGGCCGCTAGCGCCATCTCGCGACTGGGAAAGGGCTCTGAATATGCATCGGCTGCCTTGTAGGCCCAGCCTCCATCGTGTGGAACGATGAAATATGTGATCTGCACCATCCTTCACTCCCATGGATGTTCAAGGACAGTCCCTGCCCTCGACGGGCCGCGCCGCGCGGGCCCCTTATGCTCCTCCTTGTTGCCGCATGCTTCCCTGAATCGGAGCCGGTTTGAGAAGCGCCGCAGCCATTCAAGTGCTGTAGCGACCGTGGCTACCTAAAAAGCGCACGTCGCCGTCGGGCATTTCTGATGCCGAATGCTGCGATGTTAACACAAAATTGCCCCATTGGGCCACATTTGCGAATGCTTCTCGGCCGATGTTCGGCGACCCCGCCGATGGGCGAGTTGTGATGCGAATCGCCCGCTAAAAAAAGCGCGCGGCTCGATCGGGAGCCGCGCACGAACGTTGAAGATCGTCAGTCTGCAAGCTTCGCTGCAATCCGCGCGACATGCGCACCCTGAAAGCGAGCCGCTTCGAGTTCGACCGCGGACGGCTGCCGCGAACCGTCGCCGCCGGTAATGGTCGAGGCGCCATAGGGCGATCCGCCCTTGACTTCCTCAATGCCCATCTGACCCTGGAAGGCATAGGGAAGTCCGACGACCACCATGCCGTGATGCATCATCGTGGGGATGAGGCCGAGAATCGTCGATTCCTGGCCGCCGTGCTGGGTCGCCGACGAGGTGAACGCGGAGCCTACCTTCCCGACGAGCTTGCCTTTTGCCCACAGGCCGCCGGTCTGGTCGATAAAGTTGCGCAATTGCGAAGCGACAGTCCCGTAGCGGGTGCCCGCGCCGAAGATGATCGCATCGTAATCCGCCAGTTCCTCGACGGTCGCGACCGGTGCCGGCTGGTCGAGCTTGAAATGCGAAGCCTTCGCCACGTCCTCCGCCACGAGTTCCGGAACACGCTTGACGACCACTTCGGCGCCGGCCGATCTTGCACCTTCCGCGACCGCATAGGCCATCGTCTCGATATGCCCATAGGCCGAATAGTAAAGAACCAGTACTCTAGCCAAAACGATACTCCTTGTTGTCCGGCAATTCCGCTTGATCGCCGCGGCCGGCAGGATTTATCAAAACACATACCACTGCCAGTGCAGGGATGGTCGACAGACTGTTCAGCTTTTTTCAACACCGACGAGATCGCGTTCGCGATCCGAATACGCCCGGAGCGCCAATGACCAGCCCCACGATCGTCACCGCCGCCATGCTCGCCATTGGCGACGAGCTTCTCTCCGGCCGGACCAAGGACAAGAACATCGGCCACCTTGCCGATATGCTGACGATGGTCGGAATCGATCTGCGCGAGGTGCGCATCGTCGCCGACGACCAGGACGCGATTGTGGAGGCGGTCAATGCGTTGCGCAGCCGCTACCGCCACGTGTTTACTTCCGGCGGCATCGGTCCGACCCATGACGACATCACTGCCGATGCGATTTCGAAGGCCTTCGGGGTCGAGTGCATTCACGAGCCGAAGGCAATGGAGCTGCTTGGCGCGATGTACGAGCGCCGCGGCATGGAGTTCACCGAAGCGCGCAAGCGGATGGCCCGCATGCCTGATGGCGCGACCCACATTCCCAATCCGGTATCGACCGCGCCCGGCTTCGCCATCGAGAACGTCTATGTCATGGCCGGCGTGCCCCAGGTGTTCCAGGCGATGCTTGACGCGCTGTTGCCGAGCCTCGAGGCCGGCACGCCCGTCCTGTCCCGTACGGTTCGCTCCCCCTATGGCGAGGGCGACATCGGAGCGCCGCTGACCGAGGTGCAGAAGAACCATCCCGAAACGAGCATCGGCTCCTATCCGAAATTCGACGGCAAGAGCTTCTCGACGGATATCGTGATCCGGGCCCGCGATGCCGCGGTCCTTGGCGCCGCCGAAGCCGGGGTGATCGCGATGATCGAGGCGATCGGCAGCTCGCGCGAGAAAAACCAGCCCTGAACTCCGCGGCCGCGAAAACATTGCAGATCGCGGTGCTCGCGGCCGCACTGGCTCTTGCACTTTCGGCTTCATTGCCGCTATTGCATCAGGCATGAACAAGTGTCGGCGGCGTGGCCGTCGAACTGCAGCAACGCTTATCGCCGACAGCGCAAAAGAGCCGGAGTCCGCCATGTCTCTTCCCGAGAAAGCCTTTCCTGTATCCTGGGATCAGTTCCACCGTGACGCCCGCGCCCTGGCCTGGCGGTTGGCCGACAACGGACAGGAATGGCGCGCGATGGTCTGCATCACGCGCGGCGGCCTTGTTCCGGCGGCTATCGTCAGCCGGGAACTCAACATCCGGATGATCGAAACGGTCTGTATCGCCTCCTATCACGACTACGACACGCAGGGTCAGATGAAGGTGCTCAAGAGCATCTCACCTGAGATCGCGAAGGATGGGGGCGAAGGCGTTCTCATCGTCGACGATCTGACCGATACCGGCAAGACTGCCGCCGAGGTTCGTGCGATGCTGCCGAAGGCGCATTTCGCCGCGGTCTACGCAAAGCCGAAAGGTCGCCCCCTCGTCGATACTTTCGTGACCGAGGTCAGCCAGGATACCTGGATCTACTTCCCCTGGGACCTCGGTTTCACCTACCAGGAACCGATCGCCAAGGGCACGCGCGGCTAGCGCAGATCGTTCCACTGTTCATCGGCGTAGTGAAGCACTTTAGCCCTTTGAAAGTGCGCACTTCCGGACGGAAAAACCGTTACACGCTTTCCCTGGAAGTGTGCAGAACGCTCGGCGTTCTAAGCATTCTCTCCAAGCGGCGCTATGCACTCGACAAGGCTTTCGGCCGTTGCCGCGCGGCCGGCCCCGACGCCCGCCTCGCCATGGCGCCAGACTGCGGCCGCTGCCGCCTCGAAGGCAGGCATTCCCTGTGCCAGATGGGCGCCGATGATTCCCGCAAGCACGTCGCCCGAACCTGCGGTCGCGAGCCAGGGCGGCGCGTTGACATTGACTGCGGCCCGGCCGGACGGCGCGGCAACGACCGTATCCGCACCCTTATAGACGATCACGGCATGGCTGAGCCTTGCTGCGGCCTGCGCCTTCTCGATCTTGGACAGCGCCGCATCCTCGGCGATATCCGGGAAGAGCCGGGCGAACTCCCCTTCGTGCGGCGTCATCACCACCTCGCCGCCCTCTGCCGCGATCCTGTCGAAAAGCTGCTCCCTGCCCTCTCGAAACGAACTTATCCCGTCGGCATCGAGCACCAGCGCGCGACCGCAGAGCATGAGCACGAAATCCCGGGCCTTGTTACCGATCCCGAAGCCGGGTCCGAGAACGAAGGCATTCAGGCGTCTGTCCTTGAGCCAGTCGGCAAGGCCGGCAGTGTTGCTGATTTCCTTGAGCATGATGGCGGTGAGGTGCGACGCGTTGACGGCAAGCGCTTCCGTGGGAGAGGCAAGCGTCACCAGCCCCGCACCGGCGCGCAGGCCCGCGGCGGCCGTTAGCCGCGCGGCCCCGGTCGAAACCGGTCCGCCGCAAAGCACGGCGAGATGGCCGCGCTTGTATTTGTGGGTCGCGGGATCCAGCGCGCCGAGGTGTCGCTCCCATAGCGCGGGCGTGTTGACGGTGAGATCGCCGGCTCTGTCCGCAACGAGCCTTGCAGGAATGCCGATATCGAAGATTTCAAGCGTGCCGCAGCGGGCGCGGCCCGGCATCAGCAGATGGCCGGGCTTGGCCGCCATGAACGTCACCGTGTGAGCCGCAACGAAGCTCAAGCCCCGGATTTCGCCCGTACGCCCGTCAATGCCGGATGGCAGGTCCACGGCGAGGACCGGTACTCCGCTCGCATTCACTTGCTCGATTATGGTTCTCGCCTCCTCGGGCACGTCGCGCGCAAGCCCCGCCCCGAAAAGTGCGTCGATGACGACGTCACCCGATTGCGGTTCGTAGGCGTCGAGGGGTCCGGGCCCCAGCGCGCAGGCATCGCGCGCCTGCGCGGCGTCGCCCTTCAGAATTGCCGCGTCCCCGAGCGCGAAGACGGCGACGCTTGCGCCGGTTTCGGCGAGCGCGGCTGCGGCGACATAGCCATCGCCGCCGTTATTGCCGGGGCCGCAAAGCACGACAAAGCGCAGTGCTTCCGGGTAAAGCCGCAAGGCGGCGGCCGATACGGCCGTTCCCGCCGAACGCATGAGCGAGAAGCTGTCGATCCCCGAGCGCGCGGCATCCTTGTCGACCTCTGTCATTTCCGCCGGGGTCACGAGGATATTCGAAAGCGCGTGAAGCATGGAAACGATCTAAGCCCGACCGAAAGCGCAAGACAAGAGCAGCGTTGACGGAAAGTGACGTGACTAAAAAATATGCAATTGCACACTATAAGTGCTCAAATAACATGCTTCGACCACGAAACGCAGCGATCATCCGTCGCGCACCGGTGTCGAACACTCAAAACCTCATAAAAAATAGGCAGAATGCCGTTGCAGAAGCCACTGCCCCATCGGCACCCATCGCATTACCACTGGAAATTTCGCAATCTGCGCGTCATTCCGCTACAAAAGTGGCACGCTACGTGCATAGTGTGAGGCCAAGCGGGCAGAACCTGCTTTAAAGGGAGAAGCGGAGAGACATTTTCTCATGAAAAAGATCGAAGCGATCATTAAGCCTTTCAAGCTCGACGAAGTGAAGGAAGCCCTTCAGGAGGTCGGCCTGCAGGGGATCACCGTCACGGAAGCCAAGGGTTTCGGGCGGCAGAAGGGACATACGGAGCTCTACCGCGGCGCAGAATACGTCGTCGACTTCCTGCCGAAGGTGAAGGTCGAAGTGGTGCTGGCGGATGAAAATGCGGAGGCCGTGATCGAAGCCATTCGCAATGCCGCGCAAACCGGCCGCATCGGCGACGGCAAGATTTTCGTATCCAATGTGGAAGAAGTGATCCGCATCCGCACCGGCGAAACCGGTCTCGACGCCATCTGATCGCGTCCGGCGATCTCACCGATCCGGGGGCCGTCCGGCCCCGTTTTTCCAATCCTCGTCATCACACAGGGAATTGCAACAAATGACGACTGCGAATGAAGTTCTGAAGCAGATCAAGGAAAACGACGTCAAATTCGTAGACCTGCGCTTTACCGACCCCAAAGGCAAGCTGCAGCACGTGACGATGGATGTCGTCTGCGTCGACGAAGACATGTTCGCCGACGGCGTCATGTTCGACGGTTCCTCGATCGGCGGCTGGAAAGCTATCAACGAATCCGACATGGTGCTCATGCCCGATCCGGAAACGGCGCATATGGACCCGTTCTTCGCCCAGTCTACCATGGTCATCTTCTGCGACATTCTCGATCCGGTTTCGGGCGAAGCCTATAACCGCGATCCGCGCGGCACGGCCAAGAAGGCAGAAGCCTACCTCAAGGCCTCCGGCATCGGCGACACCGTCTTCGTAGGTCCGGAAGCGGAATTCTTCGTCTTCGACGACGTCAAGTACAAGGCCGATCCGTACAACACCGGGTTCAAGCTCGACAGCTCCGAACTTCCCTCCAACGACGACACGGACTACGAGACCGGCAACCTCGGTCACCGCCCCCGCGTCAAGGGCGGCTATTTCCCGGTTCCGCCGGTCGACAGCAGCCAGGACATGCGCTCCGAAATGCTGACCGTGCTGTCCGAAATGGGCGTGACGGTGGAAAAGCATCACCACGAAGTGGCAGCGGCGCAGCACGAGCTCGGCGTCAAGTTCGATGCCCTCGTGCGCAACGCCGACAAGATGCAGATCTACAAATATGTCGTGCACCAGGTCGCCAATGCCTATGGCAAGACCGCGACCTTCATGCCGAAGCCGATCTTCGGCGACAACGGCTCGGGCATGCACGTGCATCTGTCGATCTGGAAGGACGGCAAGCCTACCTTTGCCGGCGACGAATATGCCGGGCTTTCCGAATCCTGCCTCTACTTCATCGGTGGCATCATCAAGCATGCCAAGGCCCTGAACGCCTTCACCAACCCGTCGACGAACTCCTACAAGCGCCTCGTCCCGGGTTATGAAGCACCGGTTCTGCTTGCCTATTCGGCCCGCAACCGCTCGGCCTCCTGCCGCATCCCCTTCGGCACCAACCCGAAGGCGAAGCGCGTCGAAGTCCGCTTCCCCGATCCGACGGCGAACCCCTACCTCGCCTTTGCCGCCATGCTGATGGCCGGTCTCGACGGCATCAAGAACAAGCTTCACCCCGGCAAGGCCATGGACAAGGACCTCTACGACCTGCCGCCGAAGGAACTGAAGAAGATCCCGACCGTCTGCGGCAGCTTGCGCGAAGCGCTCGAGAGCCTCGACAAGGACCGCAAGTTCCTGACCGCCGGCGGCGTTTTCGACGACGACCAGATCGACTCCTTCATCGAACTGAAGATGCAGGAGGTCATGCGCTTCGAAATGACGCCGCATCCGGTCGAGTTCGACATGTACTATTCCGTCTGATGGCGGAGCGGACGGCCCTCACAGGTTCTGTCCATGCAAGATGAAACGAGGAAGGCGGGTTTCATCCGAAGCCCGCCTTTTCAGTTCGACGCCGATGGAAGCCTCGCGCCCGGGGCGCGGGCCTCTTGATGTTCCATATGCGACAACCCAGATAACTGTCTGAAAGGATGTGTTGCGTCATGAAACAAAGAAACGCCAAGTTTGAGATCGGACAGGTGGTTCGCCATCGGATGTTCCCGTTCCGCGGCGTCGTCTTCGACGTCGACCCGGAATATGCGAACACCGAAGAATGGTGGAATGCGATTCCGCAGGAGATCCGGCCCGAAAAGGACCAGCCCTTCTATCACCTGTTTGCGGAGAACGACGAAAGCGAATACGTCGCCTATGTTTCGGAACAGAACCTCGTTTCCGATGACAGCGACAGGCCGATCCGGCACCCCCAGGTGGACGCTCTGTTCGAAAAGGCCGACGCCGGACACTACAAGCCGAAGGCCACCTATCAGCATTAGAGCGGAATGAGGAAGAGGTGCGTGCGGGTTGCTGCCGCATCCGCTCAGCGCCGGGCTGAAACCACGCAGAGTCGCCGCAACTTCGCCGGCGGAAGCAGGTACGAAAAAACGCCCGGCTCGGTGTGAACCGACCCGGGCGTTTTACCTGTTCAGCGAAGCTGTCGATTACTGCTGCTTGGCAGCCTTCTGCGCCTCTTCGAGCTTCTTGCGGGCGTCTTCTGCCTTCTTCTGCATCTCTTCCTGCAGCAGGCGCTGACGCTCTTCAAGCTGGGACTGCTCGATCGGTTCGCCGTCGAAAACGCCGGTGAAGCCTTCGAGCGTCATCTTGATGGGGTTCGGAGCGCGCTGGAAGTTGACGGAGGTGAAGACGACCTCGTTGCCCTTCTTCAGCTGCGCGATAAGCGCGTCGGAGAGCGGCGCTTCGGCAACGCACTTGTCCGGCATGCAGATCGCGTAGTCGAGCTTGACGCCCTTGCCGCCGTCGATCTGCATTTGAACGCCGGGCGGGATCATGCGCGCGGACGGTACGGAAACCTGCATGACCTTGCGATTGACCTTGCCGGAGACGGTAATGAGGCCGACGGCCGTCACCAGCTGGCCGTTATTGGCGGTGAGCAGGTTCTGGACGATGCAGACATCGTTGTCTTCCTGCTTGGTGCAGACCTTGAACCAACCCTGCGGCGGCTTGCCTCCCGCCTGCTGCGCGGATGCGACGTTCGGCGCACCGGCTGCTGCGAAAGAAAGCGCCAGCGCTGCCAATCCCGCGCGTGTGGTGAAGTTCGACTTGAAGATCATTGTGATTCCGTCTCCTGAAATCCGGTCACGGAACAGAGTTCCGCAGAGTGAGTATCGTCAGCCGCCGTTGTCCTGTTGGCCAAATGAGGCATTTGAATGGCCCCGATTCCGGAACCACCTGTTACATTGGCTCGTGCGGTTTATCCAGTGTTTGTTGCGATTTTGTGCAATCATTTGCTTTGAGCGGCCCTTTCGAACCGGCGAGGGATGTGGCAGGAGCCTGCTTTGTTCTTTTCCCGACCCGGCGCCGGTTGGAAATGCGCTCCCGCATTGATACCTTGCGCGGAATCGGCCTGTTGAATCCCCACGGGAGGTGAAGTTGCGCGCAGTTGTTTCCGGCCTGGTGATGCTCCTGGCGGCCAGCATGTTTGCCAATGGCGCTCTGGCCGCGCCCGTGCATGCGATCGCCATGCATGGCGAACCCGCCTTGCCTGCCGATTTCAAGCACTTCCCTTACGTCAACCCGCAGGTGAAGAAGGGCGGGAAGGTCGCCTACGGGGTCGTCGGCACGTTCGACAGCCTCAATCCCTTCATTTTGAAGAGCATGCGCACGACCGCGCGCGGCATGTGGGACCCGGGCTTTGGCAACCTGGTCTACGAATCGCTCATGCAGCGCTCGCAGGACGAGCCATTCACGATGTACGGCCTGCTCGCCGAAACCGTCGAATGGGACGATGACCGCACCTTCATCCAGTTCAACCTCAATCCCAAGGCGCGCTGGGCCGACGGCCGGCCGGTGACCGCCGAAGACGTGATCTTCACCTTCGAATTGTTGCGCGACAAAGGGCGCGCACCCTTCAGCAACCGCCTCTCCAAGGTTGCGAAGATGGAGAAGGTCGGGGAACGAAGCGTGCGCTTCACCTTCACCGAGGAGGCCGATCGCGAGATTCCGCTGTTGCTGGGACTTTCGCCCGTGCTGCCGAAGCATGCGATCGACGTCGAGACGTTCGATCGGACGAGCCTGGAGCCACCGCTCGGCTCCGGTCCCTACCGGGTCGCGGAAGTCAGGCCCGGCGAACGGATCGTCTATCGCCGCAACCCCGACTATTGGGCCAAGGATCTGCCCTCGAAGGTGGGCCTCGACAATTACGATGAGATCTCCGTCGAATATTTCCTGCAGGAGAACACCCTGTTCGAAGCCTTCAAGAAGGGTGTGGTGGACATCTACGCCGAAGGCAGCGCAACGAAATGGGCCCGCGCCTACGATTTTCCCGCCGTTCGCAGCGGCGGCGTGATCAAGGAAACGTTCAAGCCGAAGACACCGTCCGGCATGCTCGGCTTCGTCTTCAATACGCGCAGGCCGATGTTCGACAACATCAAGCTCAGGCAGGGGCTCGCTCTCGTTTTCGACTTCGAGTGGGTCAACAAGAATCTCTTCGACGGCGCCTATACGCGTACGCAGAGTTATTGGCAGAATTCGTCGCTTTCCTTCCTCGGGGTGGCGGCTGACAATCGTGAACTGGACCTCATGGGAGACGTGAGGGAGCGCATCAATCCGGCGATCCTCGACGGCACCTACCGGCTCCCCGTGACGGACGGCTCGGGTCGCGATCGCAATGTGCTCCGGGAAGCGGTGACGCTTCTTCGCGAAGCGGGCTACTCCATCAAGGACGGCAAGATGGTCGACGCCAAGGGTACGCCGCTCGCTTTCGAGATCATGAGCCAGAATGCCGGCCAGGAGAAGGTTGCGCTTGCTTATCAGCGGTTTCTCGCGCCGCTCGGCATCGCAGCGAGGGTTCGCACCGTCGACGATTCACAATATCAGCTGCGCAGCCAATCCTTCGATTACGACGTCATCATCAAGTCCTTCCCCTCGTCGCTCTCCCCCGGTCTCGAACAGATCAATCGCTGGAGTTCGCAAACTCGGGACAGGCAAGGCAGCGACAACTTCGCCGGCGTCGCCGACAAGGACGTTGATAAACTGATCAACAACATCCTGCAGGCACGCAACCCCGAGGATTTCACCGCCGCCGTTCGTGCGCACGACCGGCTCCTCGTCAACAATTCCTATCTTGTTCCGCTTTACCATCTCGATGCGCAATGGATTGCCCGGTGGAAGCATATCGGCCGGCCGACGACGGTACCGCTTTACGGTTATCAGTTGCCGAGTTGGTGGGACGAGCGTGTTCAGTAGGCAGGCACCGTTCGCTGATGCATTGAAAGATGTTTCCAGCCGGCCTATGTCGCAGTTTTGGTAAAGCGAAAGGCCGGCACCATGGAAACCGTCAATATCGATATCGTCTCGGACGTCGTATGCCCCTGGTGCTATCTCGGCAAGAATCGCCTCGACCAGGCGATCGCCAATGTCGCCGGCGAGATCAACGTCGCTATCCAGTGGCGTCCCTACCAGCTCAATCCCGATCTGCCGCCGGAAGGCGTCGACCATAAAGAGCACCTGGCGGCCAAGCTCGGCGGTCAAGCGGCCGTCGACGAGGCGCACCGGATGCTCGAAGGCCTCGGTGTGGAAGACGGCATCGCCTTCGATTTCGATGCCGTCAGGGTCAGCCCGAATACGCTCGATGCGCACCGGCTGATCCGCTGGGCCGCGACCGGCGGCGAAGCGGCGCAGGACCAGGTGGTGAGCCTGCTGTTCAAGGCGAATTTCGAAGAGGGTCGCAACCTCGGCGACCACGCCGTCCTCCTCCACATCGCCGAACAGGCCGGCCTCGAAAGGCCGGTTATCGCGGCTCTCCTCGCCTCAGACGCCGATAAGGACGCCGTAAGGCAGGAAATCGGCATGGCCCGGGAAATCGGCGTGACCGGCGTTCCCTGCTTCATCATCGAGCAGCAGTATGCGGTGATGGGGGCGCAGTCGGTCGAGGTGCTGACCAGCGCTTTGCGCGAGATTGCGCAGATGAAGGCCGAGCATCCGGCCCACTGAGCTTAATTGGCCCGCCGCGGACGAATGATCGCAGCACGGTGTCGCCGTCCGGAACGGGTTTACGAAATTGGTGGTCGCGATCAACCGCGCACACCTTTCCTCATCCGGCTCTCGCGAGCGCTGCAAGCTGCGTCATCACCATCGCGGCGCCGGAAAGGCGTTTCTCCGGTGTTGCGAGGTCGCGCTGGAAGAAGATGCTCTGGTCCGGGCGGATCTTGGCGATTGTTCCCTGTTTCGCGATGTAGCCCACGAGTGCCGCGGGATTGGGAAATTCCTTGTTGCGGAACTGGACCACGACGCCCTTCGGTCCGGCATCGAGCTTTTCGACATTCGCCGTGCGGCAGAGCGACTTGACGTAGACGATCTTCAGGAGGTGCTGTACCTCCGTCGGCAGCGGCCCGAAACGGTCGATCAGCTCCGCACCGAAGCCGTCGATCTCCTTGAGGTCGGTCAGCTCGCCCAGGCGCCGATAAAGGCCGAGCCGCAGATTGAGGTCCGGCACATACTCTTCCGGGATCATCACCGGGGTTCCGACCGATATCTGCGGCGACCAGCCGGTATCGTGGATCTCCTCCTCGCCCTTGAGTTCGGCAACCGCCTCCTCGAGCATCTGCTGGTAGAGCTCGAAGCCGACCTCCTTGATGTGACCCGACTGTTCCTCGCCGAGCAGGTTGCCCGCTCCGCGGATGTCGAGGTCGTGGCTGGCGAGCTGGAACCCGGCTCCGAGCGTGTCAAGCGATTGAAGGACCTTCAGGCGTCGTTCCGCCGGCCCGGTCAACGTCTTGTTGACGGGAAGCGTGAAGAGCGCGAAGGCGCGGACCTTGGAGCGCCCCACCCGACCGCGCAGCTGATAGAGCTGGGCAAGGCCGAACATATCGGCACGATGCACGATCAGGGTGTTGGCGGTCGGCACGTCGAGACCAGACTCAACGATCGTCGTCGAGAGGAGCACATCGTAGCGCCCTTCGTAGAAGGCGTTCATGATGTCTTCGAGCTCGGTCGCCGGCATTTGCCCGTGTGCCACGGCAACTTTCAGTTCCGGCACGTCGGATTTCAGGAAATCATGGATTTCCGGAAGATCGCTCACCCGCGGACAGACATAGAAGCTCTGGCCGCCGCGGTAGTGCTCGCGCATCAAAGTTTCACGGATCACCAAAGCATCGAAGGGCGAAATGAAGGTGCGCACCGCCATGCGGTCGACCGGCGGCGTCGTGATCAGCGACAGTTCGCGCACTCCGGTGAGGGCAAGCTGCAGCGTCCGCGGAATGGGCGTCGCCGAGAGCGTGAGAACGTGCACGTCGCTCTTCAGCTCTTTCAGGCGTTCCTTGTGCTTGACACCGAAATGCTGCTCCTCATCGATGATGAGCAGGCCGAGATTGGCGAATTTGATCGACGAGCCGAGCAGCGCGTGCGTGCCGACCACGATGTCCGTCTTGCCATCGGCGACCTCTTTCTTCGTGAGCGCCAGATCCTTCGCGCTGACCAGCCGCGAGGCCTGCTGAATTCGGATCGGCAAGCCCCGGAAACGATCGGAAAAGGTCTTGAAGTGCTGCCGCGCAAGCAGGGTCGTCGGCACGACCACGGCGACCTGCACGCCGTTCATCGCCGCGATGAAAGCGGCCCGCAGCGCCACCTCCGTCTTGCCGAAGCCGACATCGCCGCACACGAGACGGTCCATGGGACGGCCGCGGCCGAGATCGTCGCGGACGGCATCGATCGAGTTCAATTGGTCCTCGGTCTCGTCATAGGGGAAGCGGGCGGCGAATTCGTCGTAGACCCCGTCCTGTGCCACAAGGACCGGCGCATGGCGCGTATGTCTTTCGGCAGCAATGCGGATGAGGCCGCCGGCCATATCGAGCAGCCGCCTTTTGAGCTTGGCCTTGCGCGCCTGCCAGGCGACACCGCCGAGCTTGTCGAGGACCGCATCGGTTCCTTCCGAGCCATAGCGCGACAGAAGCTCGATGTTTTCCACCGGGAGGAAAAGCTTGGCATCGTCCGCATAAACGAGCTCGAGGCAGTCATGCGGCGCGCCGGCGGCCTCGATCGTCCTGAGGCCGACGAAGCGCCCGATGCCGTGCTCGGCGTGCACGACATAACTGCCCTCGTCGAGACCGGTCACTTCCGCGATGAAATCCGCGCCTCGCTTGCGGCGCTTGGAGCGGCGAACCAGACGGTCGCCGAGAATGTCCTGCTCGCCGATGACGACGAGGTCACCCGTCTCAAATCCCGCTTCGAGGCTTAGAACCGCGGATGCGGCCTCGCCCGGCTTCAGCGAACCGATATCCGCGAGCGCCTTGACCGGACGGATATTGGCGAGACCATGCTCGGCCAGAACCTGAAGCAGCCGGTCCAGCGAGCCTTCGGTCCAGCCGGACACGATGACCTTGGCGCCTTTTGCACGCTTCTCGGCGATATGCTTCACGGCCTGATCGAAAACGTTGGTGCGGGTGCCATCGGTATCGGCCTCGCCCGCCGGCTTGGCCCAACGCAGGCCCTGACGCGCTTCGATGTTCACGACCTGGCGCGCTTCGCCCTCGTGTTCGGTGAAGGGCGAAAGGCGGATCGCATTGCGATCATTCAGGGCATCGCCGAAGCCTTTCGCAGTGAGATAGAGCATGTCCGGCGGCACGGGCTTGTAGGGCGTGCTCTGGGTGACCTGAGACTTGCCCGGCGACGCCGAAGCGAGGCGGGCGTCGTAATAGTCGAGAACGAGCTTCGAGCGCTCTGCCGCGGCCTCGCGCGCCAGGTGGTCGGTGACGATGCGAAAGCCGTCGAGATAGTCGAAGACCGTTTCGAGCCGATCGTAGAAAAGCGGCAGCCAATGCTCCATGCCGGCATAGCGCCGTCCCTCCGACACGGCCTGATAAAGCGCGTCGTCGCGCGTCGCCGCCCCGAAGAGAGAAAGATACTGCTTTCGGAAGTGGCTGATCGTCTCGGGCGTCAGGGACACCTCGCTCATCGGATTGAGGTCGAGGGACCGGACCTGCCCGATCGTGCGCTGGCTTGCGGGGTCGAAGGACCGGATCGCCTCGAGCGTGTCGCCGAAGAAGTCGAGGCGCAAAGGCTCGCCGCTGCCGGGTACATAGACATCCAGGATGCCTCCCCGTACGGCGAATTCGCCCATCTCGCGCACGGTCGGGACCCGCTCGAAGCCGTTTCGCTCGAGCCGGGCGGCAAGGTCGTCCATGCGGATCTGGTTGCCGGGCCGTGCCGTGAAGGCGAGACTTTCGATCACATCCTGCGGTGAGATCCTCTGCAGCGCTGCATTGATGGTGACGAGCACGATCGCCGGATGCGGTTTCCTGCGGTGGGCGATCAACGCGCTCAGCGCGGCGAGCCGGCGCGCCGAGGTGTCGGCGCTCGGCGAGACGCGGTCGTAAGGCAGACAGTCCCAACCGGGCAGCGTCAGGACCGGTATGTCTGGAGCAACGAAACCGAGCACCTGTTCGAGGTCGGCGACCTTCTGGCCATCGGAGAGGATATAGGCGACGGGTGCCCCGGCCCGGGCAAGTTCGGCGAGCACGAGCGCCTCGGCGCCCGTGGGAACCGGGCCGATCGTAATTTCCCGCGTCGCCGCAAGTATCTTCCTAGGGTCGAGGCCAGGTATCATCGTCATGTCTACTTCGTTTCGTGGCGAACCGGGGCGAAATCCGGGCGATAGGCAGCGATCCGGAAGAAGAGTTCGGTCGCATAACGCTCGGGCAGCGGTTTTTCTCCGGTGATCCAGCGGACGAGGTCGTTGTCCTCCTCCCCCATGATTGCTTCGAGTTCGTCGAGCTCCGCTTCGGACAAGGTGGCGAGCTCCGCCTCGGCGAACTGGCCGAGGATCAGGTCCATCTCGCGGATGCCGCGGTGCCACGCGCGGAAAAGAATCCTGCGCCGACGCGGGTCGAGATCGGCGCTCGTGCGCGAAATGCCGGTCATGGGATGTCCTTCCTGCCTCCGCCGCTCCGGCGGATCGAGATCATGGGCTCTATAAACGCTGGAAAGCGGGTTGTCAGCCTTGCCAAAGGCGGAATTATCGTCGCAATTTCATTGCTATGCGCCCTGCCCTGCTCGATCCGCTGTTTTCGCCCCTCGACACCTTGCCCGGCATCGGCCCGAAGACCGGCGAACTTTACGCGCGCCTGCTCGGGCGCGAGACGGTCGAAGACTGCCGCGTGGTCGATCTTGTCTTCCATATCCCTCATTCGCTGATCGATCGTCGCCGCCAACCCGGAATCGCCTATGCCCCCGATGGGTCGATCGTCACCATCACCGGACGTGTCGACCGGCACCAACCGGCTCCCGGCGGCAGATCGAACGCGCCCTATCGCGTCTTTCTCCACGACAAGACCGGCGAACTGGCGCTCACCTTCTTTCGCGTCAGGGGGAACTGGCTCGAGAAGGCCCTGCCCATCGATGAGACGGTGATCGTCAGCGGCAAGGTGGACTGGTTCAACGGGCGGGCTTCCATGGTCCACCCGGACTACATGGTCCGTGCGGCCGAATCGGAGAACATGCCGCTCGTCGAGCCTGTCTACGGGCTGACGGCGGGCCTGACCTCGCGGCCCCTTCGTAAGTCGATCGAGGCGGCAGTGGCACGCGTCCCGGACCTGCCGGAATGGCTGGATGAGGCACTTCTGCGCCAACAGGGCTTCAAGAGCGCCAAAGAAAGCTTCCAGCGCCTGCATGAACCGCGGGACGAAACCGATGTCGACGCACAGGCGCCCGCGCGCCGCCGGATCGCCTATGATGAGTTCCTGGCGGGGCAGCTTTCGCTCTCGCTGGTTCGCCAGCGATTGCGCAAAGTCGCCGGTACACCGATTCATCCGACCGGCCGGTTGAGCGGTCCGGTAATCGCCGCCCTGCCTTTCTCCTTGACGAAAAGCCAGTCGGCGGCCGTCGACGAGATCCTTGCCGACATGTCCGGAGCCGACCGCATGCTGCGGCTGCTGCAGGGAGACGTCGGCTCCGGCAAGACGGCCGTGGCCTTGATGGCGATGCTGGCGGCGGTGGAATCCGGCGGCCAGGCCGTGCTGATGGCGCCGACGGAAATTCTCGCGCGGCAGCACCACGCCACGCTTTCGCGGATGGCCGCGCCGGCGGGCATCACGATCGATATCCTCACCGGCAGGACGAAGGGCAAGGAACGGGACGCGATACTGGAACGCATTGCCTCCGGCGACACGCAGATGGTCATCGGCACACACGCACTCTTCCAGGACGCCGTGATCTATCGCCGGCTCGTCCTCGCCGTGGTCGACGAGCAGCATCGTTTCGGCGTGCATCAGAGGCTGCGGCTGACGGCCAAGGGGATATCTCCGCACATGCTCGTCATGACCGCGACGCCCATTCCGAGAACACTCGTGCTCGCCGCCTTCGGCGACATGGATGTATCCAAGCTCACCGAGAAGCCGGCAGGGCGCAAGCCGATCCAGACCGTCACGATACCGAACGAACGTACGGAGGAGATCGTGGAAAGGCTCGACGCAGCGCTCCGGCAGGGCAAGAAGGCCTATTGGATCTGCCCGCTCGTCGAGGAGTCCGAGGAGACCGACGCCATGTCCGCCGATGAGCGCTACCAGCGCCTTGCTCGACGGTTCGGCAAGGATGTCGGCCTGGTGCACGGGCGCATGGCAGGGCCGGACAAGGACGCCGTGATGCTCGCCTTCAAGAACGGTGAAATCCGTTTGCTCGTGGCCACGACGGTCGTCGAGGTGGGCGTGGACGTGCCGGATGCCACTATCATGGTCATCGAGCACGCCGAACGCTTCGGCCTTGCGCAGCTGCACCAGTTACGCGGCCGCGTAGGGCGCGGCGACGAAGCCTCGACCTGCATCCTTTTGTACAAGAGCCCGCTCAGCGAAGCAGGGCGCGCGCGTCTTTCGGTCCTGCGTGAAAGCGAAGACGGCTTCCTGATCGCCGAGGAGGACCTGAAGCTGCGCGGTGAAGGCGAGCTTCTCGGCACGCGGCAGTCCGGCACGCCGGGTTTCCTCATCGCAAGCCTCGAGTCGCATGCCGACCTCCTGGAGATGGCGCGCAAGGATGCCGCCTATGTCATAGACAGGGATCCGGAACTGACGTCGGAACGCGGTCAGGCGCTCAGGACGCTGCTCTATCTCTTCCGGCGCGACGAGGCGATCCGGTTCCTGCGGGCCGGTTGATCATCAACTCCCGGAACCTCATACGCTCTCCTGCTGTTTGATCGCACGCGGGGGCGCATTGGCCAGCGGGTTGTAATCCGGCGCGACGAGGCCTCCGGAGATCAGCAGCTTCGCAGCATCCTCGGCGCTCATCTGCAGAGGAATGATCTTGTCGCGCGGCACGAAGAGCAGGAAGCCAGCGGTGGGGATCGGCGTCGGAGGCAGGAAGACCGTCACCATGTCCATGCCGCGCTCGTCGAACCTGGCGGCGATCTCGCCCTTCACATCGGTGGCGATGAAGACCAGCGACCACAGCCCGGGGCTTGGATATTCGATCAGCCCCGCCCTCTTGAACGAGGACGACTGGTCCTGCAGCACGGTCTGGAAGATCTGCTTCAGCGACTTGTAGATGGAGCGGACGAGCGGCGTCCGGTTGAGGAGCGACTCACCGAAGTTGATGATCGAACGTCCGACGAGGTTTGCGGTCAGGAAACCGACCAGGGTGATGACTACTACGGCGACGAGCAGCCCGAAACCCGGGATCGCGATCGGCAGATAATTATCGGGGTTATAAAAACTCGGCAGATACGGTTTCACCCATCCGTCGGCCCACTCGATAAAGGAGCGGACCAGCCACACCGTGATCGCCAGCGGCGCGCAGATGATAAGCCCGGTGAGAAAGTAGTTGCGCAGCCGGGCCGCGATGATGCCGCTTTTGGAACTTTCCGTCATGCCGTTGCCATCGATCCGTCAGTCCGCTCCGAAGGCGGGATGATAAGTGACGGTGCCGGAAACCAGCCCTCCCGACAAGGGTAAAGCCATGAAATATTGCGGCGCACAACCCGGAAAAACAAGAGCAGGCTCGTTGCGGAACCCGAATCTCTCATAGAAGGCCGGATTGCCCGCGAGGACGCAGCCTGAAGCCCCGGCTTTGCGCAGCATGTCGAGCCCGCGCCGCACAAGTGCGCTCCCCGTGCCGCGTCCTTGCCGATCCGGTCGCACCGACACGGGGCCGAGCCCGTACCAGCCGACCGCGAACGGGGTGATCGTGACAGGCGAAAATGCGATGTGACCGATCACCTCGCCCGCTTCCTCGGCAACGAGGGAAAGCGTCATCGCGTCCTCGGCGCGCAGTCGGTCGATGATCCGGGCCTCCGTCTGGTCGCTATAGGGCTGCCCGGCGAAAGCCGCCTCGGTAATCTGCCGGATCGTCTCGGCATCGCCCGCGGTTTCCGGTCGGATGATCATTCGACCGTCACCGATTTGGCGAGGTTGCGCGGCTGGTCCACGTCGGTCCCCATGAAGACGGCCGTATGGTAGGCGAGTAGCTGGACCGGCAATGAGAAGATCATCGGCGCGATGATCTCGTCGACTTCCGGCAGCACGATCGTGTGCATCGTATCGAGCTTCGACGCGGCCGCACCTTTCTCATCGGTTATCAGGATGATGCGGCCGCCGCGCGCGGCCACCTCCTGCATGTTCGATACCGTCTTGTCGTAAAAGCGGTCATGCGGCGCGATGACGATGACGGGCATGTTTTCGTCGATCAAGGCGATCGGTCCGTGCTTCAGCTCGCCCGCGGCGTAACCTTCGGCGTGGATATACGAAATCTCCTTGAGCTTCAGCGCCCCTTCCATTGCCAGCGGGAAGCTGGTGCCGCGGCCGAGATAGAGCACGTCGTGGCATTTGGACAGTTCGCGCGACAGACTCTCGATCTTCGGCTGGATGCTGTTCAGCACCTGCCCCATGATGCGCGGCATTTCGGCAAGGCTCTTTACGAGCGCCTGCTCCTCTTCGTCGCTGATCGTCCCGCGGGCCTTGCCCGCGCCGACGGCGAGTGCGGCCAGAACCGCAAGCTGGCAGGTGAAGGCCTTGGTCGAGGCGACGCCGATCTCAGGGCCCGCAAGGATCGGAAAGACGGCGTCGGATTCCCGCGCGATGCTCGACTCGCGGGCATTGACGACCGCGCCGATCTTGAGGCCGTGCTGCTTGCAATATCTCAGGGACGCCAGAGTGTCGGCGGTCTCGCCTGACTGCGAGATGAAAAGAGCCGCCGACTGCGGCGACAGCGGTATCTCGCGGTAGCGGAATTCGGATGCGACGTCGATTTCGACTGGCAGGCGGGCATAGCGCTCGAACCAGTATTTGCCGATCAGGCCGGCGAGATAAGCGGTGCCGCAGGCAGAGATCGCCAGGCTCGGGATCTTGCCGAAATCGATGGCGTCGGAAATCGGAACGACACGATTCTCTATGAAATTGACATAGTGCCCGAGAGCATGGGCGATGACCTCCGGCTGCTCATAGATCTCCTTCTCCATGAAATGGCGATGGTTGCCCTTGTCCACCAGAAAGGCAGCAGCCGTCGAAATCTGGCGCGGACGCTCGACGACATTGCCGTCGAAATCGAAGATATGGACGCCGGTCTTGCCGATGACGGCCCAGTCACCATCGATGAGATAGGTGATTTCATTGGTGAAGGGCGCAAGCGCGATCGCGTCCGAACCCAGGAACATCTCGCCGTTGCCGTGGCCGATCGCCAGCGGCGGTCCGTTGCGCGCCGCCATGATGGTCGACCGATCGTCTTCGAAAAGGACGGCCAGTGCGTAGGCGCCCTTGACGCGCTTCAGCATGGCATGCATCGCCTCGCGCCGCCCAAGGCCGTCCCGGCGAAACTTTGCCAGAAGATGCGCGACGACCTCGGTGTCCGTCTCCGTTTGGAATTCGGCGCCCGCTGCCGCAAGCTCGTCCTTGAGCTCGGCGAAATTCTCGATGATGCCGTTGTGAACCACGGCGACGCCTTCGGTGAAATGCGGGTGGGCGTTGCGTTCCGTGGGTGCTCCATGGGTTGCCCAGCGCGTGTGGGCGATGCCGATGGTGCCGGCCAGAGGCTCCTCTCTCAACCTGCTCTCGAGGTTGACCAGCTTGCCCTCGGCCCGCCGGCGCTGCAGCTTTCCCCCGTCGATCGTCGCGACGCCGGCCGAATCATAGCCGCGATACTCCAGGCGCTTCAATGCTTCGACCAGCCGCTCCGATACCGGCTGATTCCCGACGATGCCAACAATCCCGCACATATCCCTCTCCGCGTCTCTTCACGCCCTGCGGCGCATCAGCTCAAAAGTAACGACCACTGCATGTTTCCTCGAGTCGTACCGGCTCAAGGACAGGAATATGCAGCAGCTCTAAAATGCCGTAGCGACCATTGCGCGTCTGACAAACGCGCGGCGCCGCAGGTTCCCCTTGAAAGCCTTGGTAGCGAAATTGCGTCGCGACGCAATCCGTTTTGATTTCACTTTCAGTTTCAATATTTAATGCGTCTACTCCGCGGCCTTTGCCCGCTTCCTGGCTGCCTTTTCCGCCTCGTAGCGCTCGCGCAATACGGGCGCCCTGCCGGGCTTGATGTCCTGGCGCGCACGGCCGAAAGCGACCGCATCCGCCGGCACGTCTTCCGTGATCACGCTTCCGGACGCCACGAGCGCCCCGTCGCCGATCGAAACCGGAGCGACGAGCGACGAATTGGAGCCTATGAAGGCGTTCGCGCCGATGCGGGTGACATGCTTGTTCACGCCATCGTAATTGCAGGTAATCGTTCCGGCGCCGATATTGGATCCGGCGCCGACGAAGGCGTCGCCGATATAGGTGAGGTGATTGACCTTGGCTCCGGCACCGATCTCCGCGTTCTTCACCTCGCAGAAATTGCCGACCTTCGACTTCGCTCCGAGGTCGGCACCCGGGCGCAGGCGCGCGAAAGGTCCGACCGTAGCGCCGGCACGGACGTGAGCGCCTTCCAGATGGGAGAAGGCGTGGATGACCGCACCGCTTTCCACGCGCACGCCGGGCCCGAAGACGACGTTCGGCTCGAGGAGAACGTCCTGGGCAAGCGTGGTGTCCCATGAGAGGAAGACGGTCTCGGGTGCGATCATCGACACGCCCGCCAGCATCAGTTCGTGACGACGGCGCTGCTGCCAGAGGCGCTCGATATAGGCAAGCTCGGCGCGGGTGTTGCAGCCGGTGAGTTCTTCTTCGGGCGCTTCGACAGCGATTGCACGGCCACCGAGGGACCGCACGATCTCGACGAGATCGGTCAGGTAGTATTCGCCTTTCGCATTGGCGTTGCCGATCCGGTCCAGGAGATCGAGGGCCTTGCGGCCGTCGATCGCCATCAGCCCGCCATTGCAATAGGTGATGCGGCGCTCCTCGTCGGAGGCGTCCCGGTGTTCTCGGATGGCGACCAGCGCTCCATCCTTCACGATGAGACGCCCGTATCCGGTCGGGTCCGCCGCCTGGAAGCCAATCACCACGACGTCATCTCCGGCCGCAAGCCCGTCGCGGGCAGCCTTCAAGGGTGCGGCGGTGATAAGCGGCGTGTCTCCGAATACAACGAGAACGTCGTCATAGCCTCTCGCGATCGCATCACGGGCAGCAAGCACGGCATGGGCGGTCCCAAGTCGCTCTTTCTGAAGAAAGGACGTGACGGCCACTTCGCCGGTAGCCGCCGCTGCAGATACGGCATCCGCATCGCGCCCGACGACCAGCGCCACATCGGAGATCGATGCACTCGCCAGGGCGTCGACGACGTGGGCGATCATCGGTCGCCCGGCAACCGGATGCAGCACCTTCGACATGGCCGATTTCATCCGCGTGCTCTCGCCAGCCGCCAGGATGATCGCCAGGCAAGTCCGTTCCATACTCTGATCTCCTTGATACCCTCTCGGGACATTTTTCCGACGCGGCGTCTCGCGCCTGCCCGCGCGCTTTTTGCGCGTTCCTATCAGCAACATATTGCGAGAACCATAATTCGCACAATCACGTCGCGTTAATCCGGTTCAAACCGTATGATATCAGCCCGGCGGCCGCAGGCGGCTTTCGGTGAGCAGGCCGCTCTCCTCCAGAATGGGATAGGCGACGGAGGCGATGTGCGCGTTGATGCGCTTCAGGTCCCGCAGCATGTCGAGGTGCAGCGAACTGGTTTGCAGGCTTTCCAGAAGGCCATCACGCAACCGCTCCAGATGGCGCTCTGCGGAGCGTTTCTCCATATGCCGCACGTCGACCTTGACCTCGATGAGATGACGCGCCAGGTCGGCATTGCGGGTGACGAAGATGGTCTGCGCGATGCGCAGATTGTCGATGGTGAGGTTGAAAAGGCCCTTCAGCTCCTGATAGCCATCCTCCGAGAACCGCAAGCCGCCCCTCACCTTCTTGGCGATCTGTTCACAGAGACCCTTTTCGATGATGTCGCCCATGTGCTCGAGATTGATGGCATAGTCGATGATCACGATCGAACGGCGCCCGTCCTCCTCGTTCAAGCCATCGCGGCCAAGCCGGGACAGAAAGATTTTCACTTCCTGCTGCAGGAGGTCGACCTGCCGCTCGATATTCTCGATATCGCCCAATTCGTTGACATCATTCTTGCTGAACGCCTCGGAGGCCCGCATCAGCATGACCTCGATCAGGTCGCCCACCCTCAGGACCTCTCGCGTAGCGCCGGAAAGAGCCATCACCGGCGTATCGAGCGCCGCCTCATCGAGGTAGCGCGGCCCGGTTTCGGCCGCTTCGTCGTCGGGGAAGAACCGGTTCATGGTGCGGGCGAGCAACCCCGCGAAGGGCCAGGCAACCATCGCCAGCACCAGATTGAACAGCAGGTGAACGTCGACGGGCAGGTTCTGCCGCGGCAACGGCAGGCTCTGCAGGAAGTCGGCGCTGGCGCCAACCGCCGGAAGGGCGATGAGACAGCCGATGCCGCGCACCACGAGGTTGCCCAGCGTGACCCGGCGGGCGGCCGGCGGCGAGCCGAGCGTGGTGATGACCGGCGGGATCGCGCCACCGAGATTGGCACCGAGCACCAGAGCGACCGTCAATAGGGGAGAAAGTACGCCGGCGGATGAAAGCGACAGCACCAGCATGACGACGGCGAGGCTGGACGATGACGCAAACGCAAGACCGGCCGCAATGATCATCGCCACGGGCAAGGCGTTGTCGAGCATGCCGAGAAACGCTCCCAAAGCCTGGGATTGGCGCATCGGCTCGGTCGCCGTGCCGAGCAGTTCGAGCGACAGAAGCATCAGACCGATGCCCACGAGCGCGTAGCCGGCGCCCTGGCGCGCGCTCGACCGGCTCATGCGGTGGGTGGCCACGCCTGCGAGGATGAGCAGCGGCGAAAGCCATCCGATGCCGAGTGCGACGATCCAAGCCGTCATCGCGGTGCCGACATTGGCCCCCAGCAGCACGATCTGCGCCATCTGCGAACGGATGAGCCCCTTCTCGACGAAAGAGGCCGTCATGAGTGCCGTGGCCGTCGAACTCTGGAGCCCGAGCGTTGCGACGAGCCCCGTCGCAAAAGCCCGGAAGGGACCGTTCGTTCCGCGCGCAAGACCTGCGCGCAGGCGCGCCCCGAAGGCTCGCGTCACCCCGTCCTTGACCAGCGACAGGCCGAAG
Organism: Sinorhizobium sp. KGO-5; assembly: GCF_036245905.1. Lineage (NCBI taxonomy): Bacteria > Pseudomonadati > Pseudomonadota > Alphaproteobacteria > Hyphomicrobiales > Rhizobiaceae > Sinorhizobium > Sinorhizobium sp. KGO-5. The sequence goes on along the minus strand of NZ_BDIZ01000005.1, from coordinate 224,004 downwards.
AGCAGCAGCGCAACTGCACCAAAGAGATTGACCATCACGATCGTGGACTGCATGGAGGTGATTTCCCGTAATGGCCGACGGATCGAAAGTCCCGGTCGAGTATCGAAAAACGATTCCCAGCAGTTTGCCACAGTGGGGCGCGCTTCCAACGCCTAATTTGCAGCTCGCTTTAAGTTGCCGGCTAACAAATTCCGACATTGCCTTCGTCGTTAGCGCCTTTTGCAGCCTTTGCTCTTGAATGCCCCGGCAGCCCTGATGCGCGCTGTCATGGTGATGGGGTGGCAAGTTCAACTCCGCCGGCGGCAATTTGCGACGAACCGGCCTTCAATTCCTCTCTGGTTTGTTCTAAGGAACGAATTCATTCGGCGTAATGCCGACGCATCCCAACGAGGTTTTCTGCCCCCATGCTCGACTCCCTGAGAAACGCTGCCCAGACCCGGGTCGTCAAAGGCCTGCTGGCCCTTCTCATCCTCTCATTCATGGTGTGGGGTGGTCAGACGTTGATGGTGCCAAGCACTCCCAATGCGGTCGTTACCGTCGGCGACATCAAGGTATCGGCGAGCGACTTTCGCCTGGCTTACGAACGGCAGATCGCCCTGCTCTCGCGCCAGCTCGGTACGCCTTTGTCGCGCCAGCAGGCACAAGCCTTCGGCGTCGAGAACCAGGTCTACGCCCAGCTCGTCGCCGGTGCCGCCCTCGACCAGCTCGCTACCGACATGAATCTCGGTCTTTCGGAAGACAGGCTTGCGCGGCTGATCGGCGAAGACCCGGCCTTCCATGGAGTCAACGGGCAGTTCGACCGGCTGACATTTTCGAGCGTGCTGCGCAATGCCGGGCTGACCGAGCAGGATTACATCAACAACCGCAGCCAGGTCGCGGTTCGATCGCAGATCGTCGATGCGCTCACGGATGGTTACACGGCGCCCAAGGTACTCGTCGAAGCCATTGGCAAATACCGCCACGAGACGCGCACGATCGACTATCTGCTGCTTTCCAACGCAAATATCGATGCGGTCAAAACGCCGGGCGACGAGGTGCTCGCGCCCTGGTTCGAAAGCCGCAAGGCGAACTATCGCGCTCCGGAATACCGCAAGATCAGCTACATCAAGCTGGAGCCCGAGGACTTGGCCGCACCCGACGCCGTAACGGAGGAAGAGCTTCGCGCCGATTATGAGAAGCGCAAGGAGAGCTACCGCACGCCGGCAACGAGGACGGTCGAGCAGCTCACCTTCCCCTCGCGCGAGGCCGCCGATGCCGCGGCCGCCAAGCTTGCCGCCGGCACGTCCTTCGACGATCTGGTCAAGGCCGAGGGCAAGACGTCGGCAGATGTACTCCTCGGCGACTTCACCAAGGATCGCATGCCCGACGCAAAGATTGCCGACGCAGCCTTTGCCGTTGCCCAGGATGGCGGCACCACGCCCGTCGTCGAAGGTGCATTCGGCCCGGTCATCCTGCGCGTAACCAACATCCGGCCCGATGCGGTTCGCAGCTTTGACGAAGTCAAGGAAGAACTGCGCAAGGAAATCGCCCTCGACGCCGCCCGCGAGCAGCTCGTCGGCCTTCATGACAAGATCGAAGATGAACGCGCCGGCGGCGTGACCGTCAAGGAGATCGCCGAACAGCTGAAGCTCAAGCTCGTCACCGTCGACGCGGTCGACGCTTCCGGCAAGGATCAAAACGGCGACGAAGTTAAGGACCTTCCGGAACCGCGCGCCCTTCTCCAGGAAGTCTTCAAGGCTGACGTCGGAACGGATACCCTTGCCGTCAATATCGGGCGCGACGGCTCCGCATGGTTCGATGTCGAGGAAATCATTCCGGCGCGGGACCGGACGCTTGACGAAGTTCGCGACGAAGTGGCCGCCGACTGGACTGCGGAGCAGCAGCGCGCGGCACTGGCCGCCAAGGCGAAGGAACTCAAGGAACGTATCGAGAAGGGCGCCAAGCTCGCCGATATCGCAAGCGAACTCGGCCTTGTCGTCGAGACCAAGACCGGGCTGACCCGCGCGACCAACGATGCGAGCCTCAGCCCTGCCGCGGTGATCGCGGCCTTCGGCGGCCCGAACGGCCATGTCGCCAATGCCCCGGGGATCGGCGGCGATGGCCAGGTGCTCATGCAGGTTACGGCGGTCGAAGAGAAAGCGCCTGCCGACGCCCTCGACAACGACAGCAGCCAGATCGATGCGATTGCGCGCGCGAGCGGTGACGACATCCTGGATCAGATGGTCTCCACCTTGCAAACTGCCTACGGCGTTTCGATCAACCAGTCGCTTGCCGAAACGGCCCTGGCGCAACGGTGACGACGGAGAAGCGAACCCATGAGTGATTTGAAACCGTTCGTCGCGAAGGTCGCAGGGCGCGAGGCACTGAGTCGCGAGGATGCGCGCGCGGCCTTCGAGATCATCATGTCCGGAGCCGCCACCCCATCGCAGATCGGCGGTTTTCTGATGGCGCTCCGGGTGCGCGGCGAAACGGTCGACGAGATCGTGGGCGCGGTCGGCGCGATGCGCGCACGCATGTTGCCCGTGGAAGCGCCTGACGGAGCGATCGACATCGTCGGCACGGGCGGCGACGGTGCCGGTACCTACAACATTTCCACACTCGCCGCGCTGATCGTCGCGGGTGCCGGTGTACCGGTCGCCAAGCATGGCAACCGCGCGCTCAGCTCGAAGTCCGGAACGGCCGATGCGCTCTCCTGCCTCGGGGTCAATCTCGATATCGGACCCGCGACAATCTCGCGCTGTATTGCCGAGGCCGGTCTCGGCTTCATGTTCGCCCAGCAGCACCATTCGGCCATGCGCCACGTCGGACCGACGCGGGTGGAACTTGGAACGAGGACCATCTTCAACCTGCTCGGCCCCCTGGCCAATCCCGCCGGCGTCAGGCAGCAGCTCGTCGGCGTCTATGCGCCGCAATGGGTCGACCCGCTCGCGGAAGTGCTCCGCGATCTCGGTTCGCAAAGCGTCTGGGTCGTGCATGGCGAAGGGCTCGACGAGATCACCACGACCGGCGTGACCAAAGTGGCGGCGCTCAAGGACGGCACGATCACCAACTTCGAGCTGACGCCGGCCGATTTCGGCCTCGAACGCGTGTCGCTCGATGCCTTGAAGGGCGGAGACGGAGCCCACAATGCCGCTGCGTTGCAGGCCGTTCTCGACGGCGCGGAAAATGCCTACCGGGACATTTCCCTTGCGAATGCCGCCGCGTCGTTGATGATAGCAGGGCGCGCCAGGGACCTGTCCGAAGGCATGGCGCTGGCCCGGCAATCGCTTTCGAGCGGCGGTGCCAAGGTCGCCTTGCAGCGGTTGATCACCGTCTCGAACGCGGCTTGAGGAGAAGACATGACGGACATCCTGCGCCGCATCGAAGCCTATAAGCGAGAGGAGATCGCCGCTGCGAAAGCGCGCGTTCCGCTCGAAGAGTTGAAGGCGCGGGCCGCCGATCAGTCGGCGCCGCGCGGTTTCCACGCCGCGCTTGTGGCCCGGCGGGAAAAAGGCCAGTTCGGGCTGATCGCCGAAATCAAGAAGGCGAGCCCCTCGAAGGGTTTGATCCGGCCCGATTTCGACCCTCCGGAACTGGCGAAGGCCTATGCCGCGGGCGGCGCTGCCTGCCTCTCCGTCCTGACCGACGCGCCGAGCTTCCAGGGTGCGCCGGAGTTCCTGACGAAGGCACGCGAGGCCTGCCCGCTCCCGGCTCTGCGCAAGGACTTCATGTTCGACACCTATCAGGTTTTCGAAGCGCGCGCCTGGGGCGCCGATTGCATACTGCTGATCATGGCTTCGCTTGGCGACGATGATGCGCGCCGGCTGGAAGAAGCCGCGTTTACACTCGGCATGGATGTCCTCGTCGAAGTACACGACGCGGAGGAGATGGAGCGAGCACTTCGCCTGTCATCGCCGCTCATCGGGATCAACAACCGTAATCTCAGGACGTTCGAGGTCAACCTCGCCGTCTCCGAACGGCTCGCGGCAATGGTTTCCTCAGACCGTCTCCTGGTCGGCGAAAGCGGCGTTTTCACCCACGAAGACTGCCGGCGCCTCGAGAAGAGCGGGATTACGACCTTCCTGGTCGGTGAAAGCCTGATGAGGAAGGACGACGTGGAGGCGGCGACGCGCGCGCTGCTGACCGGCTCGGCAAATATCCTGGCGGCAGAGTGATGAGCGGGCCGACCCTCACCCATATAGACAGCGCCGGCGAAGCCCGCATGGTCGATGTCGGCGACAAGGCCGAGACGGTCCGCATCGCTGTCGCGGAGGGCTTCGTCAGGATGAAGCCGGAGACGCTGACACTCATTCGCGAAGGAAATGCCAAGAAGGGCGACGTGATCGCGACCGCCCGGCTGGCGGGCATCATGGCCGCCAAGCAGACATCCAGCCTCATTCCGCTCTGCCATCCCTTGATGCTGACGAAAGTGTCCGTCGATATTATGCCGGATGACGCCCTTCCCGGGTTGCGTGTCGAAGCGATGGCGAAGCTGACCGGACGGACGGGTGTCGAAATGGAGGCGTTGACCGCCGTCAGCGTAGCCTGCCTGACGATATACGACATGGCCAAGGCCGCTGACCGGGAAATGGAAATCTCCGGCGTGCGGCTGGTCAGCAAGTCGGGCGGGCGTTCCGGCGATTATCACCGCGGGGGAGAGATGCGCTGATGTCGCTTCTTTCGGTCGAGGAAGCACTTCAGAGGATTTTGGCCAGGGCCAATCCGCTGCAACGGACGGAGCGCGTTTCGCTGCAGGAATGCCTCGGAAGGGTGCTCTCCGAGAACGTAGCGGCCAAGCTGACTCACCCCCCTTTCGACAACTCCGCGATGGATGGTTATGCAGTCCGCCACGAGGATATCGCCGAAGTCGGAGCGGAGCTCTCCGTTATCGGCCAGTCGGCCGCAGGACACCGTTTTCGCGGCGAGGTGAAGGGCGGGGAAGCCGTACGCATCTTTACCGGCGCGCCGGTACCTGCAGGCGCCGATACCGTCATCATTCAGGAAGACACGGAAAAACTGCCGGACGGACGCATCCGCACCCTGTTTGCGCCGGCAAAGGGCCGCCACATCCGTTTGGCGGGCCAGGATTTCCTGGCAGGTGACGTCGCGCTTTCCGCCGGAAGCGCGCTCGATGCCGGCCGCCTGACGCTCGCGGCCGGGATGAATCATCAGGACCTGCCGGTTTTCTCGCGAACCAAGGTTGCAATCATCGCCACGGGCGACGAATTGTTGCCGCCGGGAAGTACCCTCGGCCCCGACCAGATCATCGCTTCCAACAGTTTCGGGATCGCTGCGGTTGCCCGCGAAAATGGGGCCGAAGTTCTTGATCTCGGCATTGTCGGCGACGATCGGACGGCGATCGCCAGCGCCGTCGCCAAGGCACAGGCAGCCCAGGTGGACGTGCTGGTAACACTCGGAGGAGCCTCGGTCGGCGATCACGATCTCGTCCAGTCGACGCTTCTCGGCTGTGGCATGACGCTGGACTTTTGGCGCATCGCCATGCGACCGGGAAAACCGCTGATGGTCGGCGATCTCGACGGCGTCACGGTGCTCGGCCTTCCCGGAAACCCGGTTTCGAGCCTCGTCTGCGCCCTGCTCTTCCTCGAGCCTTTGACGCGCAAGCTTTCGCATCTTCCGCCCCGTTCGAGACTGGTCGATGCACGGCTTGCCGCAACGCTACCGGCCAATGACCGGCGCCAGGATTATATACGTGCCCGCCTCACGCTCGAGGCGGACGGTTCGCTCGTGGCGCATCCCTTCCCGCGGCAGGATTCGTCCATGGTCAGCGTTTTCGCGCAGTCCGACGGGTTGATCGTGCGGCGACCGGGTGCTCCCGAAGCCGCAAGCGGAGAGGCATGCAGGGTTTTCAGGCTCAGAGATCCCGCCTGACTTGCGTTGGACCTAATTGAAATGCCCCCGAATCGGCGAAGAAGGCTGGAGAGCTGAGCTACGGCGCCCTGCCCGCGGGAGGTTTTTCCTGCGCCGCTTTCCGAAACAACAAGGCCGATGCGACCCAGAGCATTACGAACAAGGCATTGACGCCAAGGATCTCCAGCGGCGGACTTGCCGGGTAACCCATCCCTGCGGCTACCGCGACCGCGGCGACCAGCGCCTGCGCGAGCGCCGTTGCGAAGAAAGCGCGTGCCATTCCGGCCGGTTGAAAGCGCGCAATGAAGGCGCTGATGATGCCGAACGCCAGCACCCCGCCATAGAGGGGGTTGGCGGGGTCATCCTCGGTCCCGATGATGCCAACGGCGAGATTCGCCCACACCAGGAGGAATGCTGTCGCCAGCGCAAGGCCGACGGCTGCGCGGTATGCGTTGCCGGCAGAGAACCTCGCCGACGCCTCATAGACGCCGCCTGCGGCGATCAGCATGGCTCCGAAGACAGCGAAATCGGCGACATCCCAGGCCACTTCCTCCGTGACTTGCATTGCGAGCAAGGGCAGCAGCATAAGCGCCGCGGCCGCGCCCCACGCCGCTCTCCTCCAGAGTCTCCCGCGTCCCTTACGATTTTCCGCCTTCGCCGCCATCTGCATCGCCCGCGCGCATTCACCTCGACTACTTCCAAGCGGATCGCGGTGATTTTAGGTCGGATCGACCTGAAATCATGAATGTGATCGATTCCGATGAGTCGAGACGCGGGATGTCGCGGAAAACCGCGTCATGAAAGTGTTTCACCGGCCCGGCTGACGAGGATCTTGTCGATGCGTCGGCCGTCCATGTCGATCACCTCGAAGCGGTAGCCGTGGGCCTCGGCGGTGTCGCCCTCCTCCGGAGTCTTGCGCAACTGCTGCACCAGGAAGCCGGCTATGGTTTCGAAATCGCCGTCCGCTTCGATTCCATCGATGCCGATCTGGAGGTGAATTTCATCGATCGGCGTCCGTCCGTCTACGATATAGCTGCCGTCGTCGCGCTGGCGAATGAGAGCGTGTTCGGAATTATCATAATTCGACGGGATGACGCCGACGATTGCCTCCAGGATGTCGGCGGTGGTGATGATCCCCTCCGTGCTCCCGTATTCGTCGACAATCATCGCCATATTGATGCTGGACGACTTGAAGGCTTCGAGAGCCTTCAGACAGGAGGCCGTCTCCGGCAGGGTAAGAATTTCGCGGACATAATCGCGGATGTTGAAGGGCGCGGCCGGCGCAACATTCAATATTTCCTTGGTAAGGACCGCGCCGATGACATCACCCGATGGGCCGTCGATCACCGGGTAGCGCGAGTGGCCGAATTGCCGGATCTTCTGTCCGATCGTCTCCAGGCTGTCGTGAACGTCGATGAAACCGACCTCTGTGCGGTGGGTCATGATCGATTTGACGTTGCGATCGCCGAGGCGGATGATTCGCCGCAGCATCTCGTGCTCGCTCTTCTCGATGGCGCCGCTTTCGACGCCTTCCGCCATGATCGCCTGCACTTCCTCTTCGGTGACGCGATCGGAATCCTCCGGCCTCATGCCCATGAGCCGCATCGCAATAGAGGCCGCCGTTTCGAAAATAAAAACGACCGGCGCTGCGATACGGGAAAGCAGCGCCATCGGACCGGCGACGAACATGGCCAGCCCTTCCGGATTTCGCAGCGCCAGCTGCTTGGGGATGAGCTCGCCGATGACCACCGACAGAAATGTAATCAGCGTGACGACGAGTGCGACCGCGACGGTGTCGCCGTAAGGGCTGATCCAACCGATGTCGTTCAGGAACGGAGCAATCTTTGCCGCGATCGTCGCGCCGCCATAGGCGCCCGCGAGGATGCCGACAAGGGTGATGCCGACCTGCACCGTCGACAGGAACTTGCCCGGATCCTCGGCGAGCGTGAGCGCGGCCTCCGCGCGCCGGTTACCCTGCTTCACCATCTGACGAAGCAGCGGCTTGCTTGCCGAGACGATTGCCATTTCCGACAACGCGAAGAAAGCGTTGATCAAGAGCAGAATGAAAATGACAAGAAGCTCGAACATAGTCTCCGGTTCACCGTTGAAAAAAGGGCCGCCGCGCGACTGCCCGCTTCCCAGATAGGCTAAGCCGCATGGTCGGGCAAGGCCACCAGCAGGAATTCACGACCGGGCGCCGGAGCCTGGATCACGATGTTCTGAGGTCGGCTCGACCTAAAAGCATGAACGTAAGTTAGCGGGAAGCGTCTCATAAGACGCGCGGCGCTGTAGGAAACGTATCGGAGGACTGCAACCTCTCCTCCCCTCATCCCTGTGCTCGTCACAGGGATCCAGCAGCGCCGCGTCCGCGGCGCGGGAAGCGTTCTTTCAGCCCAAGGACTTGGTCTGGCTGGATTCCTGTGACAAGCACAGGAATGAGGACCGGGGATGTGCGCCTATTGCAACATTCGCTGCGAATAATGCGAGGGATGATCGACCTGCGACGCGAGAAACGCGCCGAGGGCCGCACCCTCTCCGCCCCCTGTGCTCGTCACAGCGATCCAGCAGCGCTGCGTCCGCGGCGCGGGAAGCGTTCTTTCAGCCCAAGGACTTGGTCTGGCTGGATGCCTGTGACGAGCACAGGAATGAGGAAGTCAAAAAAAGCGCGGCGGGTGTCCCGAATCTCAACAGGCCTTAGAAGGCCGCTGTCTTGTCAAAGTGTTTGAGGGCCTTCGGTCAGGCTTCTGCACCGCCGCCGCTTAGCGCCTGACGGATACGCGCACGCCCCACCTTGATCACATGCTCCATCGCCAGGCGTGCAGCCGCTTCGTCGCGTTTGCCGATCGCCTCGACGATGCGGATATGGTTGCGCGCAACTTCGTCGATGCCGCCCTTCTCGGCTGTCGGCGAACTGAGCTTGAACACGCCCACAAGAGCTGCCTCGATCAAGCCCCCGACGGTACGCAGAAAGGGATTGCCGGATGCTTCGATGACCGAGAGATGGAACTTGAGGTCCGCTACGGCGAGGCTCTCGGGGGTGTGATTCGCCTCGCCCATGGCGACGGCGAGCCGCATCATCCCCGCGATTTCCGCATCCGATGCGTTTCTTGCCGCCAGTGCCGCAGCATGGGTCTCGAAGGCAAGCCGTACCTCGCTCAGATGGTAGAGAAAGTCCTCATCGACGCCGCAGGCGAAATGCCAGGTGAGAATGTCGCTGTCGAAAAGATTCCATTCCTTTCGGGGCGTGACGCGCGTGCCGATCCTGGCGCGCGGAACGATCATGCCCTTGGCGGCAAGCGTCTTCATCGCTTCGCGCAGTACCGTCCGCGAGACGCGGAAACGGAGCGCCAGTTCAGGATCTCCGGGGAGAATGCTGCCGACCGGGAACTCGCCCGAAACGATCGCCTTGCCGAGCTGATCCACGACCTGTGCATGGCTCGTCCGCTTCGGCGTGCCGGATATCACGGTCTCAAGCACGCTCTTCAACCACTCCTCCCCAGGGAAACTCCTCATCGTCAGCGTGATTCTTGCCGGCGACGATCAACACTAGATCGAATAGGCGATTCCTGAAAGGCCTGCGGAGAGTTGCAGGCAGGCCGTCGGACTATAGAAAACCCCGCGCACGAGGCGCGGGGTTGCAATTGCCGTGTTCGGGCGTTCGATTATTGCGGCAGCTTGTCGTCTACGCCTTCGACATAGAAGTTCATGCCGAGCAGCGTCGCGTCGTCGGCGGTCTCGCCCTCTTTCAGCCACGGGCTGCCATCCTGCTTGTTGAGCGGACCGGTGAACGGCTTCAGTTCGCCGGACTTGATTTTCGCCTCCGTCGCTTCCGCCATCGCCTTCACGTCATCGGGCATGTTGGTGTAGGGCGCCATGGTCAGGATGCCGTCCTTCAGGCCGTCCCAGCTCGAAGTCGTCGACCATGTTCCATCGAGGAAGGCCTTGGTCCGCTTCACATAGTAGGCGCCCCAGGTATCGACGATCGCAGTCAATTGCGTCTGCGGGCCGGCGGCAATCATGTCGGATGCCTGGCCGAAAGCCTTGATACCGCGCTCGGCTGCGACCTGCATCGGCGCGGTCGTGTCGGTATGCTGAGTGATGATATCGACGCCCTGGTCGATGAGCGCCTTGGCGGCGTCCGCTTCCTTGCCCGGATCAAACCAGGTGTTCGCCCATACGACCTTGATCTTGAAGTCCGGATTGACCGCCCGGGCACCGATGACGAAGGCGTTGATGCCCATCACCACCTCGGGAATCGGGAAGGAGGCGATGTAGCCGGCAACGCCCTTTTCCGACATTTTCGCGGCGATCTGGCCTTGGATGTAGCGGCCTTCGTAGAAACGGCTGTTATAGGTGGCCACGTTCGGCGCGGTCTTGTAGCCGGTCGCGTGCTCGAACTTCACATCCGGGAACTTGCCGGCGATCTTGATCGTCGCATCCATGAACCCGAAGGACGTGGTGAAAATCAGACCACAGCCGGAACGCGCCAGGCGCTCGATCGCGCGTTCGGCGTCCGGACCTTCCGGCACGTTTTCCAGGAACTGCGTTTCGATCTTGTCGCCGAGTTCCTTTTCGAGCTCCTGGCGGCCGATGTCGTGGGCCTGGGTCCAGCCGCCGTCTGTCTTCGAGCCGACATAGATGAAGCAGATCTTTGCCTTCTCCTGAGCGCTTGCAGCCGGCGCGATACCGAGCACGGCGACGGTGGTTGCGAGGGCGACGAGTAGTTTTTTCATTTTTAACCTCTGTCGGTTTGAGAAATGTCCGTCTGGCTGTTGTTCTTCACCGGTCCGGCACAAACGGCTTGCCGAGCGATGCCGGCGTATTGATCAGGGTCATACGCCGGTTATGCGATATGAGAATGAGTACGACAATCGTTGCGAGATAGGGAAGCGCAGTGAGGAACTGCGACGGAATGCCGATGCCGAAAGCCTGCGCATGAAGCTGGCTTATCGAGACGGCTCCGAAGAGATATCCTCCGGCGACCACGCGCCAGGGCCGCCAGGAGGCAAAAACCACCAATGCCAGCGCGATCCAGCCGCGGCCGGCCGACATGTTCTCCACCCATTGAGGCGTGTAGACGAGCGACAATTGCGCGCCGGCAAGTCCGGCGCAGGCGCCGCCGAACAGAACGGCCAGGTAGCGTGTGCGAATGACGTTCACGCCGAGGGCGTGGGCCGAGGCGTGGCTGTCGCCCACCGCCCGCAACTTCAAACCCGCACGGCTCCGGAACAGAAACAGATGGACGCCCACCACGATCGCGACCGACGCATAGAATATGGCGTCCTGCCGAAACAAAAGCGGTCCGACGACCGGTATCTTCGACAGGAGCGGAACTGCGATCGGCTGCAGCTTGATACCCTGCATCCCGAGAAAACTTTCTCCGACCATCCCGGAAACGCCGAGCCCGAGGAGCGTGAGCGCCAGGCCGGTCGCTACCTGGTTGGCAACGAGCGTCAGCGTCAGGAAGCCGAACAGCAGCGAAAACACGGCGCCGGCAGCGATGCCGGCAAGAATTCCCACATAGGGCGAGCCGCTGAGCTGCGTCGCCGCGAAGGCGCAGACAGCTCCCATGATCAGCATGCCTTCGACGCCGAGGTTGAGCACGCCGGACCGTTCGGCGACGAGCTCGCCCAGGGCGGCGAGGACCAGTGGCGTCGCAGCCGTGATGACGCTTAAGAGGATTGCTTCGACTATGCCCATCAGTGCGCCTCTTCCGTCTTGACCGCTGCGAAGCGATCCCACACCAGCCTGATGCGATAGTGAATGAGCGCGTCGCACGACAGCACGAAGAACAGCAGCAGCCCCTGGAAGACGCGCGTCACCTTGTCGGATACGCCGATCGAAAGCTGCGCGGCCTCGCCGCCGAGATAAGTCAACGCCAGGACGAGACCGGCGGCCACGATTCCGAGCGGATTGAGCCGGCCGAGGAACGCGACGATGATGGCGGTGAAGCCGTAACCGGGCGAGATCACCGGACGCAGCTGCTGCATGGCTCCGCTCACTTCCGAAATGCCGGCGAGCCCCGCCAGCGCGCCGGAAAACAGCATCGAGAACCAGATCATCCTGCGCGAGGAAAAGCCGGCAAAGCGCCCTGCCCGCTCGGATTGGCCGAGAACGGTGATTTCGAATCCCTTCAACGTATAGCGCATCATGAACCACACCAGCACCGCCGCGATGATCGCGAAGGCAAAACCCCAATGCGTACGCCCCGAGGCGAGCATTTCGGGAAGGACAGCGTCCGCGCCGAACGTTCGCGTTTCCGGGAAGTTCATACCTTGAGGGTTGCGCCAAGGGCCACGCACGAGCCAGTCGAGAAAGAGCTGGGCCACATAGACCAGCATCAGACTCGTCAAGATCTCGTTCGTATTCATATGCGCCTTCAGGAAGGCCGGTATCGCGGCGAAGAGCGCTCCACCGAGCATGCCGAGAAGCATCATCAGCGGCAATATCAACGGCGACTGCCAATCGTAGAAGAGTACCGGGAGGGCCGAGCCGGCGATTGCGCCCATGATGAACTGCCCTTCTGCGCCGATGTTCCAGTTGTTGGAGCGGAAGCAGACGGAGAGCCCGACGCCGATCAGGACCAGTGGCGCCGCCTTGATCGCGAGTTCATGCAGCGACCAGACCTCGCTCAGCGGCTCCACGAAGAAGCTGTAGAGCGCGGTCGCCGGATTCTTGCCGAGCAATGCGAACATCACGCCGCCGAAGATGATGGTCAGCGCAAAAGCGATGAACGGCGAGAGGATGGAAAACAGCGTCGAGGCCTTCGCGCGCTTTTCGAGTTCAATGCGCATGCGCTGCTCCCGTACCTTCCGCCCGGCCTTCCGATCGGCCATACATGCCGCCCATCAACAGGCCGATCTTTTCGCGCGAAAGTTCACGGGCCGGATAGGGATCGGAGAGACGCCCGTCGCTTATGACGGCAATCTCGGTCGCCACTTCGAATATTTCATCGAGGTCCTGACTGATGACAAGGACAGCGGATCCCGCTTTTGCGAGATCGACCAGGGCCTGACGGATACGGCTCGCCGCTCCGGCGTCGACGCCCCAAGTGGGCTGGTTGACGACGAGCACGGCCGGCTGACGGTCGAGTTCCCGTCCGACGATAAACTTCTGCAGATTGCCGCCGGAGAGTGATCCGGCCGGCGGATCCTCGCCGCTCTTGCGCACGTCCATCGCCTCGGCAATCCGCTTCGTCGCCGCCTGGACGGCGCCGTGGCGGATGATCTTCAGTGCGCCGCCGCCGAGAAAAGCCCGTCGATCCGATTGGTTGCGCGCGAGCACGAGATTGTCGGAGAGCGACAGCGCCGAGACCGCGGCGTGCCCATGGCGCTCCTCCGGCACGAAACCGGCGCCCATCAGACGGCGGGCATTGATGTTCCTGGTCCCCACCGGCCGCTGGCGGATCTGGATGGCATTGTCGTCGGCGACCGGATATTCGCCCGAAAGCGCATCGAAGAGCTCGCTCTGCCCGTTGCCGGCCACACCGGCGATCGCGAGCACCTCGCCTGCCCTGACCTTGAGACAGATGTTCTTCAAGGAGACCGCAAAGGGCGTGCGCGCCGCGACGGAAAGATGCCGCGCCTCCAACTGCACGTCGCCTCTGGTGCTCGTTCCCTCCGGCGTCACGACGGCAACGTCGCTGCCTACCATCATGCGTGCAAGAGAGGCGGGCGTTTCCGCGCGCGGATCGCAGGCGCCGGTTACCTTGCCGTGTCTCAGCACCGTCGCGCGGTCGCAGATGCGCTGCACTTCCTCGAGACGATGGCTGATATAAAGGACGGAACGCCCCTCCGATCGCAATTTCTGCAGCGTCTCGAAAAGGCGGTCCGCTTCCTGGGGCGTCAGCACCGAAGTCGGTTCGTCGAGGATGATGAGCTGCGGGTTCTGCAGGAGAGCCCGGACGATTTCGATCCGCTGCCTTTCTCCGACCGAGAGATCGGCGACGTGCGCCTTCGGATCGAGCGGCAGGCCATAGATGCGCGACAGCCGTGACGCTTCCTCGGCAACCCGGGCAAGCGAAACCGACCTGTCCATTGAAAGGGCGATATTCTCGGCGACTGTCAGCGCCTCGAACAGAGAGAAATGCTGAAAGACCATGCCTATGCCGAGCCGGCGGGCGTCGCTCGGGCTGCCGATGCGAACATTCGACCCCTGCCACATGATCTCGCCGGCGCTCGGCGCGAGCACGCCGAACAGCATCTTCACCAGCGTCGACTTTCCCGCGCCGTTCTCGCCGAGCAGCGCTTGGATTTCTCCGGGTTCTATCTGCAGATCGATTGCATTGCAGGCCGCGAACGAGCCGAACAATTTCGTAAGGTTGCGAACGGCCAGCAGCGGGCCGCTCGCGGTTTGTCCCTTTTCAGGCACGCTGCCCTCTTCCCCTCTTCGATCCCCGCTCGCCATACTGCACGTTCCTTTGATCGTACCCGATCAATCGACAAGAACCTGCAGCCACGTGAAGACTACGGCGACCTTCGCGTCCGATAAGACGCCGGCGCCGTAAGGCCTCTGTCAGGGAATCAGCAATGTCGTTCCACTTGTTTTTCTTGTTTCGAGATCCGTATGCGCCCGACCGGCTTCGGCGAGCGGATAGGTCTGATTGATATTGATACGCACTTTGTTGCTTTGCACAACATCAAACAGGGAATTTGCACATGCCTCCAGGGCCGGCCGGGTCGCGACATACGTGAAGAGCGTCGGGCGCGTCGCATAGAGCGCGCCCTTCTGCGCCAGGATACCGATGTTGAAAGCATCCACCGGCCCGGAGGAATTGCCGAAACTGGCCCAGAGGCCGCGCGGCTTCAGGCAGTCGAGCGAGGCCGGATAGGTGTCGCGCCCAACGGAATCGTAGACGACATCGACGCCGCGCCCGCCGGTCAAGTCCTTGACGCGCTCCACGAAATTGTCCGTGCGGTAGTTGATGACGTGGTCGTAACCATGGGCAAGAGCCAGATCGATCTTCTCCTGCGATCCGGCTGTTCCGATCACCGTCGCACCAAGTGCCTTGGCCCACTGCCCCGCAATGAGCCCGACGCCGCCGGCGGCGGCGTGAAAGAGCAAGGTCGTCTCCGGGCCTACCTTGAAGGTCTGGTTGAGAAGGTATTGCGCGGTCATGCCCTTGAGCATCATCGCAGCCGCCGTCTCCAGGCTGATTCCGTCCGGCACCTTCAAGAGTTGCGAGGCGTCTACGTTGCGCTCGCTGGCATAGGCGCCGTCAGCGGATGCATAGGCGACGCGGTCGCCGACCGAAAACATGCTGACCCCATCGCCCACCGCAGTCACTACCCCGGCGCCTTCCTTGCCCGGAACGAAGGGAAGTCCGGTCGCCGACTTGTAAAGGCCGGTGCGAAAATAGACGTCGATGAAGTTGAGGCCGATCGCCACCTGCCGGATCTGCACTTCGCCGGGTCCGGGCGCCGCAAGCGTCACGCCCTCCATCTTCAGAACTTCCGGTCCGCCAAGTTCGCGAACGACGATCGCCTGTGCCATGTCCAACTCCTAATCGATTGCGATGATTTCGGGCCGAGCCTGACCGATCGCGCTCAGGCACGCCCGAGTTTCGGGAATATCTGCAGTATGAAACCGATGACGTAGAGGTAAAGCCCGGTTGCCACGACGCCCACCACAACCCAGGGCGGGGTCTTGAAATGCAGGAGCAAGGCATACATGCCGAGCACCGACCAGATGAGAAAGACGCCGAGATTGAGCGGCCTCAGCCTTTTCACACGCACCGGATGCAGGAAGTTGATGGGCAGGAACGTCAAAATCACGGAGAGGAAGACGACAATCGATGCAGTGACTTCGCTCGCCTGGATCACAAAAAGGGTGAAGACGACCATGTTCCAGACGACCGGAAATCCGGAGAAGAAATACTCATCCGTCTTCATCCCCATATCCGCATAGTAGATAGCGCTCGAAACCACGATCGCTCCGGCGGCCACGAACGACCAGGGTTCGCCGATCATGCCGCTCTGGTAGAGCGCGAAGGCCGGCAGCAGCACATAGGTCACGTAGTCGATGACGTTGTCGAGCGTATCGCCGGACCAGTTGGGCAGCACCTCCTTGACCTGGACCTTGCGGGCGATCGGCCCGTCGATGCCGTCGACGAGCAAGGCCAGACCGAGCCACCAGAACATGTCGACGAAGCGGTGCTCTGCCGCAGCGACGACGCCGAGAAAGGCCAGGAACGATCCGGACGCTGTAAGGATATGCACGGAAAAGGCGCGGATTTCCGCGTAAGGAACGCGTCTGTAATTGAAGAACTTCATGTGCGAAGCTGCCCTGTCCCTTGTCCCGGTCCCTCTGCGCCGCCAGTCAGCCGCTATTTCAGCACCGGCACCACTTTGGCCGTAATATGCACCGTTTGCCGAGCATCGCCAGCAAATTCCAACCGTTCGCCGCTTTGAGGCGGTATTGTCCTGTGGACATGCGGCGCATGCCCCTGCGGTGATTCTGCCCATTTATTTCAATGGGGTAAGCGGCTAGAACTAAAGCATGTCGCCCGAAGCTGTGGGCACGAACAGCACGCTGAAGGACTTCGGATGAACGCGGGCACTTCAGGCTGCAATATCGAGACGAACGCGGGCAACCGCACGGGAGGGCCTGTCGGCCATGGATCACTATGACATCGCAATAATCGGCGCGGGGCTTGCCGGCTCGTTGGCGGCCATCGCTCTTGCACGCGAAGGTCACCGTGTTGCGCTCGTCGGCCCGCGGCCTGCCATCGCCGACGGCCGCACCACCGCGCTCATGGACCAGTCGATCGAATATTTGAGGAAGCTCGATCTTTGGGATGAGGTCGAGCCGCTGACGGCACCACTGGTCGCCATTCACATCCTCGACGGGACCAGGCGGCTTTTTCGGGCGCCCCCGGTCAATTTCCGCGCCTCCGAAGTAGGCCTCGAGGCTTTCGGCTACAACATTCCGAACGCGCCCTTCCTCGAGATTGTGGAAAGGCACGAAGCGGAACTGCCGACGCTCGAGCGTGCGACCGCCGCGGCAACGAGAATCGACATCGACGGCGCAGAGATTCGGATCGGCCTTGGCGATGGCCGCTCGATCACTGCCGATCTGGTGGTCGGCGCCGACGGGCGACGCTCGGCCGTGCGGGAGGCGGCCGGGATCGGCGTTCGCACCTGGTCCTATCCCCAGGCTGCTATCGTCCTGAATTTCAGCCATGAACTGCCGCATCAGGACGTTTCGACCGAGTTCCATACGGAAAGCGGTCCGTTTACGCAGGTGCCGCTTCCCGGCAATCGCTCGAGCCTCGTCTGGGTCCGGAAGCCTCGCGATGCCGAGGAGATGCTGACGCTTGCACCGGATATCCTCTCGCGCACGATCGAGGATCGAATGCAGTCGATTCTCGGCAAGGTCACGACAGAGGGAATGCCGCAATCATTTCCGCTTTCCGGCCTTTCTGCCCGTCGTTTCGGCAAGGGTCGCGTCCTGCTCGTCGGCGAAGCCGCCCATGCCTTTCCACCGATCGGGGCCCAAGGGCTGAACCTCAGTCTTCGCGACATCATGACCCTTGTCGATCTCGTCGGCCGGCCAACGGGCAGCCGCCTGCCGGCAGACACAGGCGACCGCTTCGATGGCCGGCGGCGCGCCGACATTCTCAGCCGCACGGCGAGCGTCGACCTGCTCAACCGTTCGCTGCTCTCGAATTTCCTGCCGGTGCAGGCCTTGCGTGCGGCTGGCCTGCATCTCCTCTCCTCTGCAGGCCCGTTGCGCGGACTTTTGATGCGCGAGGGAATTCACCCCGGCAGCGCGCTGCAGGCGTTCAAGGAGGGTTTACGGGAACAGATCCGCCGGAAGAGCGCCTGAGCGTATGAGGTATAGCAGCCCGGTGACCGTCGCGACCGAGAGCAGCGTCGTGATGAGGATCGTCGCCGATGCCCGCTCCTGCCAGACGCCGTATTGTTGGCCGATCACGAACACATTGGTTGCGGTCGGCAGCGAAGCGAGCAGCACTGCCGTCTGTACCCAGATGGGATCGTAGGCACCGCCAAGGCTGAGCGCCAGATACATGAGCACCGGATGAAGCACGAGCTTTGCCGGAACGATGTAACCGATCTCCGCGGGAATACGCTTAAGCGGGCGCAGCGCAAGCGTGACCCCCATCGCAAACAGGGCGCAAGGCGCCGCCGCTTGCGCCAGGTAGTCTATCAGCCGCTGCAGCGGCAGCGGGGCTTCGAAAGAGAGAAAAGCCGCGGCGACGCCGGCAAAGGTCGACAGGATGAATGGATGAAAGGCTATCCGGCGCGCAATGCCGAGCGCGAGGACTGCAGGCTTCTGCTTGCTGCCTCCCGCAGCCGCCATCAGCGCCGGAGCGACGGTGAAATGCGCTGCATTCTCGAAGCAGAAAATCAGCGCCACCGGAACGGCCGCCGTCTCCCCGAGAGCCAGCAGCGCCAGGCCGGGGCCCATGTAGCCGATATTGCCATAAGCACCGGCGAAGCCCTGCATCGTCGCCTCGGCAACCGTATTGCGGCGAAGGAACAGCCCTATGGCGAAAATCAGAGCAAAGACGACATAGGTCGTGCCTACGCTGGTCAGGATGAAATCGGCACGGGTAAGCTCCTCCACCGGCGTGCGCGATACCAGCTTGAAGAAGAGCGCCGGCAGCGCCAGGTAGACGATGAACGTGTTCAGCCAGCCCATCGCCTCGCCCGGATGGTCGACGAGGCGCGCCGTCAGGTAGCCGAGAAAGATGAGGCCGAAGAACGGCAGCACCAGACCCGTGATTTCCGCCATGATCTCCCTCGCCGCTGCTGGAGCGCTTCCAGGAAAAGTGTGTAGCGGTTTTCCGTCCGGAAGTGCGTTGTTTAAAGACTCAGCGCTTCCAGGAAAAGTGCGTAGCGGTTTTCCGTCCGGAAGTGCGTTGTTCGAAGACTCAGCGCGTCCGGGAAAAGTGGGTGACGTTTTCCGCCCGGAAGCTGTAGCTGGGCGTGCTTAGCCGATTTGGGAGAGAATTGGGAAGGTCTGCTGGAACCAGATCGCGACGGAACTGACGAAACCGAAGAGGAAAGCAAGGCCGGCGGCGACGAGCAGAGCGCCCATCAGCTTTTCGATGAGCCCCAGATGGCGGCGAAAACGCGAAAGAAAACGCATGAAGGCACTCGAAAAGCCCGCCGCGATCCAGAACGGCACTGCGAGCCCGAGCGAATAGATCGCCAGCAGAGCAGCGCCGTCGACGACCGTATCGCGCGCGGCGGCAACACCCAGTATGGTGCCCAGCACCGGGCCGATACACGGTGTCCAGCCGAAGGCGAAGGCAAGACCCATGACATAGGCTCCAGACAGGGTCGCCGGCTTGCCACCCTGGAAACGTGCCTCGCGGGCAAGCAGGCCGATCCGGAAGACCCCGAGGAAATGCAGTCCCATGACGATGATGATGATCCCGCCTATGCGCGAAAGAAGATCGAGATGCTGCCTGAGCAAAAGACCGATCGAAGAGGCGCCTGCCCCGAGCGCCACAAAGACCGTCGCAAAGCCGAGCGTGAAGAACAGCGCCGCCGGCAGGACGGCCCTGCGCGTGCTTGCGGTTGCCACGGCATTTCCGTCCCGGAACTGGTCGACGGAAACGCCTGCCATATAGCACAGGTAAGGCGGCACCAGGGGCAGGACGCAGGGCGAGAGAAAGGACAGAGCACCTGCCAGAACGGCGGTCCAGATGGAAATATCTGCAATCGACAAGGTATCAGAACTCCGGCACTCGACTTGCCGCCTTCTTACCCGCATGTATGGAGCGAAACCAATCACCTTTTGGCGATCATTTTGACGCACCGAGCCATGGCCGCACCGACGGGGACGGCCGCGCACAGGGCCGCTCGCTTCGAACCCATAATGATGGTTTAGTGCAATTTTTGGGTTGACCGGCGCAAAGCCTGCGTGCATATGTCCGGCCACTCCGCCGGGCCTGCAGGCCCGGCATGGGAGCGCGTAGCTCAGCCGGTAGAGCAACTGACTTTTAATCAGTAGGTCCAGGGTTCGAATCCCTGCGCGCTCACCATAAAAAACAAGCACTTAAAGACGCTTTTCCGATACGCCAGGAATGGTGGGTCGCCACCGAGTCGCCACGGCGTCGGGTCAGCTTAGGGGTGGCGGATCGACCCTAAACCTCTCGTCGAGCCCTTGGGGGAGTTTCGGCTGACTCTCCTCCGCTGCCTTGCGCATTATTTTGGAAGCTTGCTGCACGGCCGCCAAGTCGGCTTCTGACGTATCGAACGAGGCCAACAATTCCGACAAAACCTTTTCTTCCAATTCATCGATCAAGTGCCATAGCGCAGAGTCTGGGTATTTCTCGATGAAAGAGGATTGATGCGGGAGTGCGATCTTCAAGATCTCATTGGTTTCGCTGATGTCTTTTAGCGAGAGGACACCTCCAGTCCTGAGGCTTGTCAGAATCGCAGTTGCATAGCTGTACACAGAGCGAAGAGCCGCAAATGAAGCCCAGGCCTTCGGCGGGGCGAAAAGTCGCTCTTGGCTTGCATTTGGCTTTACTTCAGCCAACGCCTTCTCCACCCCGGACACCTTCCAAAGGGTTTCGCCAAAAGCTGAGAGTTTTCGGCTCTCGACAGGATCGTCCTTAAGAGTTTTAAAAATTGCGTCAACGTTTAGATGGGAAACGAAAGAGACGGCCATTCTAAATCGGCTCTGATCGACGGTTGCGGACCAGAGCGCTTCGGCAGCTTTGATTCTGCGTTTTTCAAGTTCTTCGTACCGACTCGACATTGCGGCTAGGGCGCCGGCTCGGAGATCCTTGATTTCCAATTCCTTGGTCCGAAGATCAGCCTTCAGCTTCTCGATCTCTCTGTCAAAGCCATGCTGAACACCTTTTTCGACGAAAGCTTTCAAAAGGTATCCGCCTGCAAGCGACAGTATCGCCACAGTGCCACTTGATACGAGTGCCGGTCCCCAAGCTTCCCACGACATGCCACAACCCCGTTTGACGGTCATCATGTGTTGCAGAGTCGTGCTTCAAGGAAAAGAGGCGCAGGTAACCGCTTGGGAAGACAACGTGTGCTAAAATAAAACTTGTCAGAGTATGGGGCGTCTCATGTCAGAGAATCGCTATAACCTCCGTCAGGAAGCAGACGGCTCGTGGACTGTGTTCGACATCTTCACCGGCATGCCGGCCGAGGTGAATGAGGTTGAGCAAGTGGGGCTGGAGCTCGAGCAAGCCGACGATCTCGTCGACCTGCTGAACCTGTTGTATATCAAGCGGAGATCTGGGCCGGTGCATTAGCGTGACCGCGTCTTTCCGCGCTTGCCGGTTCTCAGTTCGTGAGCTATCGCCCTCGCCGCAGCCAACGCCGCCTTGCCTCGATCGTCGGGATGCAGCGCCGGCTCTTTCTGACCCGGCTGGACTACGCACAGCCTCTGCATCTCCTCAATCGCAGCGAGAGTCGTGAGATCCTTTCCAGCGATTCGCATCAGCTTCAACCGGCCGCGCTTTGCCTCACGGCGGAGACCGGCGGGCGAAATACCTCCCTGCGGAAATGCGATTGCAATGATGTCCTTGAGGCGCATTGGTGCGTTAGGATCAGGCTTTTCGTCTTCCGCTACGAGACTCACCGCATCGCCTTCCGCCACCCAGCCGCCCTCGCCTCTTGCCCAGTACCGCAGCCCAGCCCCCTCGCCTCAACGTCGGCGAGCCGCTAGAAATTCAAGTAAATATTGACGCCCGGTCGACGGTTGTAGCGATAGTCGTCGCGATATCCGTAGCTCTGGGTGTAGTCGTAGCGTGGGAAGCACCTGCCGTAGTAGCGGCATGAACGCCAAGCGTGCCGCCTGTTCCAATGGCTGTCGCGCCAATTGCGCCGATGATTGACCTGCTCAACTGCGCCCGTCTTCACGTGATCCGGCCGAGGCACGGAGATCGGCGCGGCGCTTGCCGGCAGAGCGAAAGTCGCAGCCATAACTGCGGCTGTGAAGGCCGATAAGAACTTATTCATGAAGGCATCCTCCTCGGTGCGGATGAGATTGCACCGTGGTGGCTGAACTGCTGATGAATGGGTTACGCATCACAGGAAAGGCCCCTCGCCCAAGATGAGCGAAGGGCTGGCGCCAGTGTGAACCGTCGCCGGGAGCGCGTTGATCCGGTTGGTGAGCCGGCAGCCTGACGGCTGGTGGTGGCAAGTAGCGCTCTGTGTTCTTAGAATTCGTCGCGTCGCCAGGACGCGTAACTCAGCCAATCACGATCGCCGCGGTTATTGTTGCAGCGCTTGCATGCCATCGCGAGGTTTGACCAGTGGCCAGTGCCCCCATCAGCGCGGCGATGTAGATGCTCCAGTGTCGCTGCATAGGGCTGCGCGGCGTCGTATGGCCGGTACGTCAGGATCACGTGCTCGCCGCAGTAGCAGCAGCGCCCTTGCTGCTGCCAGAACAGAAGCCACCGGAAATACCTTCCTGCTCGCGTGTCCATTGCTGCCTCCAAGTGGTTGCCGCCTTCATGGGTCGACGCGGCGCCGAGCCTTGGTCTCGGCTGCCGCAGATCGGCATGCGTGAAACTTAGGCGGGCTGCAGCCGCTCCGTGGCTTTTTGGATTTCATTGATTTGGAAGGCAAGTTCGTCGAGGCCAGAGTCTTCCCGCAGCTTGAACTCGAGCAGATCTTCCATGGCCTTCAGGTTGCTGAATACCTCTCCGATCAAAGTGACGGCTACCCTTGCCTTCATCTGAAGATCGTGGGCGTCCTGCGACCAGGGGCGGTGCGGGCGGCTGTCATCAGCGCCCTGCACCTGCTCTCTGCCAGTCTCAGCGGACTGGCATCTTAATCTTTTGCCTTCTTCAGGCTCAAAGGCGATCGTCGGCACGGGTCTTAATCTTGCAATCTTCGCGGTCATGTTGTCTCCTCGTGTTGCGATGTTACCGAAAAACCGGTATGTCATTAAAAAACACTAACATCACATCAATGTCAACATAAAATTATGACATTGGTGTTTTTTAATGAGGTCAATGAATGTCACCTGCACAGTGTCGTGCCGCCCGAGCATTGTTGAACTGGACGCAACCCCATCTTGCCGAAGCGGCTGGGGTGTCTCCATCTACCCTTCGCGACTTCGAATCTGGCAAGCGGGTGCCAATAGCGAACAACTTGGTTGCAATTCGCACTGCGCTCGAAGCGGTCGGGGTCACCCTCTTGGAGGGCGGCGACGTTGCAGCGGGACCAGGGGTCGCCATGCATCCGAAGTCTTAGACGATGGCGACGATGTACTTTACTGACAAAGCTCTCAAAGAGCTCGCGTCAGGATACCAAGAGATCAAGCCGAAATGCCTGGCATTGCGAGAGGAGTTTGTGGACCACCCCTACAAGACCGAACGTGGTCGAGAATACGGAACACATGGATTTGGCAGGAGAGTCGGTACTCTAGCGCGATGCATCCAGAGAATTTTCTCCGACCTCCCGCCTGATGCTGAAGGTGTTCCCCAGCGGGAAACGCTGCTGGACGTTTCAATCACGCTTCAGGCGCTCATCACAAACGTCTCGGGCTGCCTGGACAACCTCACTTGGACTTGGGTGTTCGAGAAGAGCGTTGCTCAGCCCGATGGCGCCGCACTTGATCAAAAGATGGTCGGACTTGGAAAGAGGTACAGGCATGTCTGGCAATCCTTCCCGCCACCCTTCCGCGACTACCTTAAGAGCCGAACGGATTGGTTCAGGCATGTAAAGGAATTCCGCG
The DNA here is from genome assembly GCF_036245905.1 of Sinorhizobium sp. KGO-5. Lineage (NCBI taxonomy): Bacteria > Pseudomonadati > Pseudomonadota > Alphaproteobacteria > Hyphomicrobiales > Rhizobiaceae > Sinorhizobium > Sinorhizobium sp. KGO-5. The sequence continues at coordinate 200,472 of NZ_BDIZ01000005.1, read as the reverse complement.
ATTCGCTTGCCCACCGCATTCCTCTTTACATTCCACCCTATTCGATCGATCCGAAAAATCAGGATTGGTATTACGAGCTAGAACGGATGTCGTGGGCCGAGTTGTGCAATGGGAACATCGAAAAGCATAAATCACTGAAGAAGGAACAAGAGGGCCTAAGGTTCTTCCGACCCATCATCGCGCATTCCCTGGTCGAGGGGTCACCCCTAGCAGTTTTCCACGCCCAGATCATTGCTGACTTTAATACAGTGGAGGAGCTCGGTCGCCGTTTCCTCGATGAGATGAAAGCCGAACCTTGACCGCGCCAACTCAAGGTAATAGCTTCCAATTCGCGGTCTACCAATCCGCGCAGGCGACCCGGCCTCTCACCACGAAATGGGCTTTCTTGTGCTTTCGGCGCCCGTCGGAAGCTGCTCTGTTTTTGTGGTGGAAAATGAACGAACCAGCAGCGCTCGACGCCGTTTACACAACTGACGAAGCAGCCGAACGTTTGCGCGTATCCCGGCGGACGATGATCAAGCTCGGCCGCGATCTGGGGGCGTGCTCCATGATCGGCCGGGAGTACTTTTTCAGCGAGCGCGACCTGCTCGATATCTGGCAGGCTCAGCGGGCAATGCCGACGAGCTCGCGAGGACGCGCCATTAGCGTGAAGGGGTTTCTGTCTGATGTGCGGCTCCAACATTCGCTACAGCGGCTCACGCAGAAAAAGAGGAAGCGCCGCCAATGAAGATCGATCTTCTTTCCCAACTTCCGCTCTTCGCCACCGACAAAGAACTGGCCGTGGCGATTGTCGGCAAGGAACGCGCATCCATGTGGGTAAAAACCGTTATCCCGCAACTCGAGCGCAAGGGATTCCCGCGCATCGACCCTCTGCACGACGGCAGACCAGTGCCGCTGGTAAAAAAATTCTATGACGGATATTTCGGCATCACTGCCGGCTTCGCGGCGGTAGCGCCCGACGGGAAAGAGAACTTGGGCATGTGGAAGTCTCAACGCCGCGCCAGGAGGACTGGCGGTGAACCACTACCCAAAGTCGATCAACATTCCTAACGGCAACAATTTAGGGGCGACTCATGCATCGAAAAATTCTAGCCGTGGCAAGCATCGCCGCGATCGTGTCCTCGTGCGCCACGACCGAAAGCATGACGCGTATGAATACGTATAAGTTTCCCGTCCACCACGTCAAAATGGCGGACGACACCTATAGGGTCTACGATCACAAAACGGATAACTCCTTGATGGCCGCTCCGAGCCTCGGCACGACAATGGCGATCGGTGCAGCGCAGGGCGCAACGCTTGGCCTTGCCGACACGATGACGCCCGAGACGCGGCTGGAGGCAGCCGCGCAACAGCACCTGGTAAATACTGGCCGCGGCGGCTGCAAGATCAATCGGGGTTATCTTCTCCAGAAGCCTCTATTCGAGTTCTGGTTTGAGTGTCCGACTGTGGAGTCGAAGGTGTAGCGGCGCTACTTGCCGTCGCCGTGTCGCAGCCACCTGTGGAACAACAGCCGATCCGCCCTTCCCTGCCGCCGCTGACCATGCTTAGTTGCGCACGGGCTAAATTTCTTCTTTGAGGGGCATTACATGAAAATCCGTCTGATCGTGCTGGCGTCCGCGCTGGCTGTGGCTTCCTGCGCAAAACGTCCTGACGCAATCGTGCCGGTCGATATCCCAATGGCTGCGTACAGCAATCAGAGCTGTCAGGGACTGGCACAGGAGCTGATGAGGGAGCAGGCCAACCTTGCAGCTGTTTCAAAGCAACAAAACCAAGCGGCAACAGGCGACGCGATCGGAGTGTTCCTGGTCGGTGTACCGGCATCCAGCACCTTTGGAGGAGACAAGGAAGGACAGGTCGCAGTGTCGAAGGGCAAGGTCAATGCGATCGAAAGCTCGATAAAGGCGAAGGGGTGTAAGTAGCACGTCGGCTTTGATTAGCCCCACGCCATTAGCACAGGAGGTTTTGTTGTCGGACAGAGTACCGTTCAAGACGACGCCGCTCTACCGAATGACGGCCTCCTTTCAGGAGGAACTCGAGGCGGCAAATGATGCAGATCTGGAGAAGGATCTCCTCGCAAAGTTCGTCGAACGATTCAAGGAAGCCGAGGCCAAGCGCGACAATAACTTCAGAGCTCTGCTTATCATCGATTCACTGTTGGCCTTCGCCCTTTCGGGGAGAGACATAACAATCCCTGTGGCAGGAGTGCGCACAAGTGAAGTCCCTGCGCTGCTCGAAATTCTCGTCGTACTGAGCACTGTGGGGCTATGGGTCTCCGCGGCGACCTTTGTGACTTGGCTATGTTATTCACAGCTAATATGGACGCTGCACAATCGAATAGGTGATCCAGCAAAACTTGATCCGAAATGGAGATCATTCGCAACGGCTTACAACGAAATATCAGCAACAATATTCAACCGCCAGACGACGATCCGACACAGCGAGCTTTTCGAACCCCAACGCGGATTCAAGATATTTGCGTGGCTCGTCGAAAAGGCAACGTATCTACTCTTCCTATTGGCTCCGATGACGCATCTCCTGCTGCTCGGATATGCACTTCATGGAATTTACCAGATGCATGGCCTCGCTCCGCTTTACTCTGTACTCTACAGCGCCGTAGTGATTGGGCACACCCTTACGTTAGCCCTTTGGTTTGGTCACGGCATCGAATTCAAGTTCCTGCTGCGCCGACAGAAGCTCTACGCCTAGGTCTGAATGTCTGATAGACCACCGCTGGTGTGGGCGCCTAACCAGCGCGTGTCGAGCCGTTCTCGGCTTCTGGTGAGCCGCAGTCGCACTAACGGCGGATAGGGATGGTCGAGAAATTCGTGGCCACGTTTCCATACCCATTAGCCTGCAGGAACTGCTGTAATGCGATGTGGGACACATTCGAATACGGAGACGGACCGACCCAGACCGCGCGAATTGGCAGCTTGGCTTGACCCGAAGGCCGGAACTCATAATACGGGATCACACCGAGTTTGCTGCTCCTGAACTGCGGCCATGTGAACCGCTGAACGGTGTCCCCGTGTGAAATTAGGCGCCACTCCTGCTCTGCGGCGAAGGCTGGATTTTTGAACCGATAGAGAAGCCATAAGATTTCCGCCGCTACAGACTGCATCAGTTGTGCTTTTAGCTCCGGAGAGATTTGCGCACTTGCGGGAATATCCTGTGTCCGCTGATAGATGGCCGATATTAGCTTCTTCAGGAGGTACTCCTGGAACGCCATATCATAAATTACTTTTGCCAAATATACGGGAAAGCTGAACTCATTTGCTCTTTGCAGAACATAAGTATCGAGCTCGATGGAATAGGGAACTACGTCTGAGCCGTAATCGCGCCATTGATTCAGCAGATTTTGCTCTGCACTCATACAAAATATAATCGGTCGCATGATATTTGCGGTGGCGACAATCTGCTGTTTCAGCTCCTCTACTATTTGAAGCTCGTGGTCCGGCTTTCCCTCCATAAACTGCGTTACAGCTTGCGCGAACATATACATCCCATGGACGGTCTCTGATCCGTCGTTCATGAACATCGCGTCTGCAAAACGGAGACAATTGTTTTCAACAATTCCCTTAAGGCCATCAGATGAAGTGTAGTGAAATAGACGCTCTGGGAGCGTCTGATTTATCAATGTCTCATGGATGGTGGCGGCTGAGATATTTTGAAACCAATTTTGATCGACCATCTGGTAATCCGTGAAACCCTATTTGGAAGACCGTTCTACCCAGCTTTATTGCGAAACAGCAACTGCTCGGAACTATCCATCGCCGGTTGTCAACAGACGCGGGTCGCGCCACACCGTTCGTCTTAAGATCCTAGATCGAACACCTCCGCTCCACCCTCCCAGGCATCGCACCGAAGGGCCGACTCCGGTTCCGCAGGTCGACGTTCTCGCGAAACTGTGACGGCGCGCAAGGGGCGGGAACCTTTCGAGGTATAACATGGCGCGGTGATGGTGGCGGGATTGGCGACGATGGCGGCGGCAGCAACGCCCCTCAAAACGCGACGACCGTATGGTTTCGACATCCGGGGCGGCAAGTTCGCTCTGGCTTGCCAGGCGCGAGCAGAGCGTGCGAAGCAGGAGTCGGCTTGTTGAGGAGCCTGTTGATTCTGCCGCGAGGAAAATATGGCGATAGAAAACGATCCGCTGTACGACGACTGGGACAGCGCGTTTCGGAGATTTCAAGACGCACATGACCACGTCAGGGGTGTAGTTCAGACGGGAGACCGGGGTCGGATAGAAGCCGCCAAGCGAGATCTCAAAAGGGCGCAGGAAGAGTACGACAAAATTAGCGATAAACTTTGATGAGCCGCCAGCCAAGCAAAAATAGGCCCGCCACCTTGGTGGCGGGCGGGCGAGTGCTTTAAAGCAATGTCAACAGGACATTCTTTACGATAGTTCGGTCAGGCTTTGGCATCGATCGAACTGTGTCGATGAATTGAACCATTTCTTCCACGACGTCTCTAGGCATGACGCCGAGGACTTCAGCCTCGTAAAGGTCGAGCTTTTCAGCCGTATATCGAGCAGCAATCGAAAAGCTGATAGCAGTCACGCCTGTGTCTGAAGCAGGCAAGAACGGTATGCGATTGCAGTCGATTACCAAGCAATCTTTATTATTCGGATCAGAGTTCAGGTAAAGAAACCTGCCAGCTGCCCCGTCTGCAGGGATGCATACACAGAAATGAAACTTTTTATACCCGGCAACAGGCGCGTATACTCTTACAACGTCGCCTGGATTCATTAGATGTGCTCAGAGATAAACTTGAGCTCATGCGCTTTTTCCAGAGCCGGTACGTCATAAAGCATGACGTAGCTCATATCAAAAGACTTCTTTTCGCTGTCGTCTTCCCACGCGTCAACGTAGGCCGGATCCTCGTGGGTAAGCTTCCGTATCTGCTGGAAACCTAGGGCCTTCACGGTTACAAAAGATTCGGCCAGCGCTTCGCAATCGCTTTCGGCCAGAATCGCCTCGTCGAACTCACGGCCCGCGTTCTTGTATTGAAAAGCCTTGGGGCCCACCTGCACCTTTTCCCAAGGAAAGCCGTGCTCCTGCGGGTCAAGCCTTAGCAAATTGTAAACGTTCGACGGTACAGGGCCATGCTCCATCGCCACATACCGATCGAAAGTTATCGGCCTACCGTATTCGTTCAGATGACGACGATCAGCCAGAAAGATTGACTTCACAATGTCGTACTGAGTTGCTTGCTTCCCGAGCCGGTCAGCCTCGGATACCAAAAAGACAACGGCCTCCATAATGCGAGAGTCGTTTGGCTTTAGATGAACTATGGGCGCTTTTGCGCGAATCATAACCTTCTCCAGTCCGACCAAGGGGGCCGAAACATCCGATGGCTGCTTTGCATCGTTATCTTAATATAGGAGCTATTTAGAAATTATCTACGGAGACTCGCTACGCAGATCTCGTGCTGCGTGGGTATCAGATGCCGGCGGTTTCAGCAAAGAAAAACTGATAGGGGCTCGATGCACTTGATCACCCTGCCCTGGTCGTCCGCCTCTGCGGCTGATTCTCGACGATGCGGTCAACCCGAAGGGTCATGTTATCGACCGCATCCTTCACGCCCCCGATGGCCGCCATGATCTGCTCGGTGGTTTCGCGCAGGCCCTGCTTGGAAACGTAATGCTCGGCTATATGTAGTTTGTGATGGGCAAGGTCATCCCTAACCGCTCCGATCTTGCCGTCGACGTATTTCCACACGCCGAATATCGCGCCGAAAAGGCCGACGAAGAAACCGACGGCATACATAATCTCAGGCCCGGTCACGGCTTCACCCCGCAAAGCCGAGCGAGTTTCTCATTCTCCGCCAGGATCTGGCGCTTGGTTCCTTCCGTCATCTTGTCTTCGACGGACGGCCGAACGGCGCGCGCAATGTCGCAGTAGTTACCCTGCGTCACGCAGCCACTTAGAGATAGCGCGATCAACGTCGCCACCCCCCATGTTTTGAACTTCATCTTCGACGCCCCTCGCCTGTTTTATGGCTTTCGCGTTTGCCTTAGCCTGCTCCGCCTTGGCATCAGCCTTGCCGCTGGAGCGTCCGTAAAAGAAAGCGCCCGCGACGATCGCGAGCGCAACGCTGGCAGTTGTTAGCCAGCCAGAAAAACGGGACCAGATTGCCGCTAATAAGATCACGTCGGCCGCCCCATCTTCCTGGCCCACTGCCACCACGCGACGGGAATGGCGCCGATGGCGGCAACAATGCCGGCCTCGATGGAGGCTGCGATGGCGGGATCCTCGGTAATCATGGCCCTGACTTCCTCGCCAATGTAGCCGGAGCCGTAGAGCCAGCCCGCGACCATGTAGAGCGCGATGCGAATGAAGGGTGACATTTGTCCTACTGTCATTTCTTACCCCCTTTGATGAGCGCGAGCAGGATGCGGCCGAGTGCAGCCCAGAAGCCGCCAGAGGCCGGAACAACGGCGCGCGTGCCGTAGCCGCCAGCCTTCAATGCCGCTTCGAACACGGCAGCGTGGCCGGCGATCGTCTTGGCCTTGTCCGTGCCGTTGATGATTCTGCGTGCGCCGACGTAATCGGCCTTGTCGGCGACGATGTAGTCCGCAAGCCGGCGCCCGGTGAACCAGCCGTCGGTCATGCCCTCGAACATGATTTTGGCCGCGATGTCCTGCCGCATGGCGAGATTAAAGTCGCGCAGCAGCGCGCCTTTGAGGCCGAGCTCCTTATCGGCGCGCTCGTAGTTCGAGTCCCACGTCAGTTGGACATAGCCGCGCCCATAGGGAACCTGCCCGTACTTACCTTTGACGCCGTACTTGCGGCCAGCGCCTTTGCCGTATTCGGCGATCGGCTGCATCGTCTTGGCCGTCTCGAGAAAAGCCGTTGCAAGCATGTAGGCCAAGTGCTTCAGAGGGGTGCGGCGGCGCTCGGCCTCGTCAAGAATTGCGTCGATGCCCCTCACCTGCGCGTCGGACATCTTTCCGGCGAACAGGGGCGAGCGCACCGCCGCGAAGAATTTCGCGCGGTCCATAGTGTCTCCTGAATGTTGATGGGGGGGCAGCGGGCTAAGCCACACTGGCTAATGGTGACCGGTGAAAGTTCGGCCTACACTGAAGTTGGTCGTCTCGCCCCTCGTAGGCGGCCGGGAGGCTCGTCGCCGGCCGCAGCCCTTGACGGGCCTCGCCATTGATCCACATCAATGGAAACGGGACTGGAACATGCACGATAACGAAGCGAAAAGCGCCGGGCGAAGCGAGCCGGCTTCCGACCTATCGGCAACCGCGGAAGGGTGCGCCGCTTCCAATCTTCTGGACTTTGCGGCGCAGCTTGCCGATCTCGCCGAGGACCTCAAAGCTCTGGCAGCAAGGCCGATTGAGCCAGTACCAACATTGTGCGAGCCCAACGATCAGCCTGAAGAAGGCTTCCCCGGCATCATTTGAAAGTCGATCTCCCAAGGCAGTAGCGCCATATGGCACCTTCCTGTCTGGGAGGAAGTGTCTGCCCTATAGGCAATAAAACCCCGCGTGGCGTCGGGACGTGGGCGTCACCCCCCAAATTATAAGGGTTCATCCCTTTCCAAATTATCTGAAAGAGTTCTAATGTACGAGCGAAGCACCTGGGAGGGGCATATGAGGTTTGCGTTCAGCCTTGCGTTCGCTGCAGTCGGCGTTTCATTTCTTCTTCCAAGCGACGGCTACAAGGCTGCGCTTTTTGTTCTGTGCGGAGCGCTGGTATTTTTTCTTATGCCAGGACCCGAACTCGCAATGGCTGACGTTCGTCAAGTCAATGACGTCGAGCAAGAAGACGAGGACAGCTACGACGACGACGACAACGATCCCCGTTAGAGGGCAAAAAGGCCCCTTCTCTCTGGACGAAAGAAGAGGCCCCCGTTCTGAGGGTTCGAATTCACAGACACTGCCATCTATGCGCGAATTGAGAACTTTTCAAGCGCCGCTGCAGAGACTGCACCGTCTTGTTCATGGTTCACCTTGTCGTTGTGAGGTGTGGGAAGAGCTTCTTAGAGAATCCTGAGGCGCACGCGTCTTGCCGTGCCAGTGCGATTCTCAAAATAGAGGTCGCCGCTTGCGTCGAGGCTTATGTTGAACGTTCCGTCCGCTCCGCCCGTCCCGGTGAGGCCAGAACCGAGGGTTGAGCCGGCCAAGCCGGCGCCGATGGCGCCGAGCGTCGTCAGTGTCGCGCTACCGGAAGCAATGATGAATGTGCCGTAAGCCGTCCCCGCGTTCGGAATGATCTGTACGGCGATCTGGTCACCGTTCCTCGAGGCATTCCTGATTACGCCACCGATGTCGTCGGGTATCTGTACCTGCCACTCGCGTTCGCCAATTTGCACGGCCGCGTCACTACCACCCTGGGAAAGACTTCCCAGACCCATATTGGCAATTGCCGCAAACATTTTCGCGGTGCCAGGCCCACGGTTGACCAGCATATTCGAACCATCATTGAGGCAGGAACGGAAGACACGAGCTTCACCGCCGCCACTGGTGTTGAAGAACGTGAATGTCTGTCCGGTCGCCACCCGAACGAGGGCGAAATTGTCCTTGGCTATCACGTTCTCGACCGCGTTCGTTGCTGACACTCCGAACTCGACAAATGCCCGCTGCAGCCCATGGGCGACGTTGTCTGTGATCTTGACAGGGCTCTCATAGTCCCAATCACCCACTCCGGAGCTGATGCCGAGCCGAACAAACGCCAGCGGCATCAGTTGATAGAAGGCCAGGCCATCTGCGGTCGACGAGGGGATCTTGTCCGGGTAATCGTCGCGCATGTAGCGGCAATTGTGGACCTCGAGTCCGGTCCCGTAAGTGCCGTAGACGCAGTATCCCAATTCGCCCGCGAAATGCACGTTGGAAATTTCCGTGTTTCGCGAGCGAATGTTTATGCCCTGCTCGACGTCGGCAATATAGCCGGAAGTGATTATCAGGTTCTCCACTGGACCATGGCCGCCGACGCCATAGTTCGGCGCCAGACCTTCGGGGAAGAACTCTGTGCCGGTCCCATCGATGCCGGAGCCGGTGATATGGAAATCCCTGAAAATGCAATCGCGAGACGGCGCAGCCATCGTTTGCGCCGTTAGGCTGTCGAAATCAACGGTGCGCCGGCACCCTCGCGATTTTGTTCCGGTGAATATCGAGCCGTAAACCGATGCCTCCTGAACCCCGTAGCCGATGCTGCTCGTATCCGACAGGGCGAGTCCTGTGTCTTGTATCTCTAGGTTGCTGTAGCGGGCAAGCCAGCTTCGCGAGTTGAGAATGCCCGACCCGGTGGAACCCTTGACAAGGCAGTCGTTGAATTGTGGCTGGTACATTCGATCGAGAACAAGAGCCCTCGTGTTTGCGGTGTTGTCAGCTGGATCAGGATATTCGACCGCGATGTTGTTCCAGACCAGGCGCGAAGGCGTCCAAACTCGCACCGTAACGACATGACCGGACGATGGCAGGTAGCGGTCGCGGGTGTAGTCGTCGATCTGCACCTCATTCGTGCCGGCAAGCACCCTCTGAATTAAATGGATTTCGCCGCGGTAGTATTCGCCGCGATCATCATAATGCCATAGCTGGTTTGAGGCGATCTGGATCATCATCCCCGGCTGGATGCCGGAAACCGAGTTCAGCTTGATCTTCTGTTGGAAAACCCCGACGTCACCGTCGAGCGCATAGCTTCCTACTTCGTTGCCTGCGTAGGACGACCCACCAGGCAGGAACTGAAACAGCCTGCCGGCGCTACCCGTCGCGTTGGCAACCGATTGAAGCGCGTGGAAAATGGGGCGCGATACCGGATCGCCCTGCATGAACAGCTCAAGCGGCGAAGTCCGCGAATACTGGCCCGTCTGGTAATGTGCGCCAGGAATGTAGAGCTCACGGCCCTGCGCGATTGCCGCATTGATAGCGGCAGCAATCTGCGTCGTCTCATCGACCAGGCCGTCGGGGTCGTCGGAGCCGAACGCACCGTATTCCTGAATGTTCAGGGGAATGGTTCGCGAAATCACGGTCGCCATTTTCGGGCGCGTCACCGAACCGTCCGGGACGGCAGATGCGCCAAGGGCGACCCAAAGCGTACCGTCAAAAACGAGGAAGCCGTTGCTGGTCGTATTCCAGTAAAGCGTCCCTTCCGACGGAGAGCCGCCCGCAGCCGCTGTAGCAGCCGCATCGTCAGCGAACTTTCCGAGGTATCCATCGTGGAAATCCTCGAGCAGCGCCTCAGCCGCCGCCAAAACCGCCGCACTCGCCTGATCGCTCACCAGCCGGAACGTCGTGCCGCTCACGATGCCCATGACGTTCATGCCGGCAGTCAGGCCACCAGCCGCGACGTCGTTGCCGCTGTTTGTCTTGATCGTGAGCGCAGAGCCGCCGTTGAACGAAACCGTGACCGGAGACGCCGTATTCGCCTCGAAAATGTTCATCCAGACGAGCGCCGATCCCGAAACGGGGATCGAAGTCGTCGCTTGGATGGCGTTCGGGGTGCCCGCACCCACGTCCGAAGCGATGATGAAGCTGAACGGCAGGTCCGCAACGCGAGTCCAAGATCCTACGCCGGAAGCGCCGATCTTCCGATAAATGCCGTTGTTGGCGACGGTCGCATCGCCGATAACCCACGCCATCGAGTTGGGGCCATGCGCCAAGTCGGCGTCCATAGCCGCCTTGCTGGAATAGATCAGGCCGCCGTTCGACAGGAAGGCGTTGATGGTGGACTCGTATTCGCTCAGCAGCTGCCGAACGTCAGACTTCTTGACTTTGTGGCTGCCGGAGGCCGGTACGCCATCAGTTTCATAATCGCGAAACACGGTTGCTGCGGTCGCCATGTCTTCTCCATAAAAAGAAAAGCCCCGGCGCTAGCCAGGGCTGAAAACTCAATTGTTGTTGCTATTTCAGGCCGTTACGTCAGTCCGCTACGTCACAACGAAGCTACCCGTCGCGACTGCCGTACCAGGCACGCCCGAAGGGTTGATCGACCGCAGCCACCCGTAATAGGTGCCGGCCGCTAGTGACGTGACGACGCGAAGGTCGGTCGCGCTGGGCGGCCCGTATTCGGTCGCTGCGAGCGTCGCCGTTCCAAGGTCATCGACGGTGTTGATGTAGATGCGGCAGGCGTAATAGTTGGCGCTGTTCGGCGCGGTCCATTGGAACTCCGCCTGCCCAGCGGCTGGCGTTACCGACACGCCGCTTACAGGATCAGGCGCAACCGGATCGGCCGTAGCTGTCAGGAAGATGTAAGCCGTCCATTCGGACTTGGAGCCGCCACCCCACGCACGTAGGCGCACCTTGTATTCCTCGCCGTCGACGAGGTAGCCGGAGCGAACCTGCGTGGCGCCCGCCTCAGAGAACACCGACTGCACGCCCGTCGAGCCGCTGGTGCGGTCGTATTCCAGCTCGTAAGTCAGCGTATCGTCGACAAAATCCCACGTCGCATTGATGAATGCCGCCGTAGCGCCACCCGAAACGACTTCCGTTTGGATCGTTGCCGAAAAGTCAACCGGCACAGGTACGCCGGAATCCGGCAAGGGCTCGACGGATTCGCCAGGTTCGCCTTCTTCCGTGGCAGCGTTGAAGCTGTACAGGTTCGAGTTCACCAGAATGCCCGAGAACGATATGTGCATGTTGCGCAGGTCGATCGTCACGCTGGACGTGATCTCCACAACGGCTTCGGCCAGCCCCCGAGAAGGATAGTGCAACGTCACAAAGCGCCGGTACGGAATGTCTCGCGCGCCGTCGGCCGTGTAATCCGCCACCACCGACACCCGCCTTGCATTGGCGCGAACGAAGGTCAGTTTCTGCTTGCGCTGGCAGTGATTGTGGCTCTGGATCGCCGCATTCTCAAAAGTCCGCGTGCGCTCCGTATTGTCGTCGACCACGGCATAAGGGTCGCCGTAGATCGCGGCGTCTTCCGTGATGTAGTCCTTGGCCGTGTTGACGTACCGACCGCGCACGCCGAGCACGGTGTTGGCGCGGCGCTTGTTCTTATCGACGCGGATGCTGTAGACGTTCTCCGCGGTCAACCGCACGTCAGGCGTCACGAACTCGCCGGCATGCACGCCGATCTTGCCGTCGGCGCGCTCGTAGACGACAAGCTCGGCCGCCTCGTCCATGATGCGCCCGACTTCGATCGGATCATTGCTGGCGCGGAACCAGAAGCCGCCGTGATAGCGCTTCTCAGTGCCGCCACTGCGGTTCGTCACGTTCTGGTCGCAGACGTTCGCCGCATTCGCCCAATCAGGCAGATACATGTTCTCGTAGGCCATCTTCCCGCCGACTGGATGGCAGAGGTGCCAGAGCCGCATCAGCGCCAGGTTCGTCGAGAACTCCCACGTGCTCGGGTTGTTGTAGCGATGCGAGCCGGAGCCGCCCTGCGTGCTGTCCTTGCGCGGGTCGCAGAGAAGCGCGCCGTCGCCTACTGCCGAATGCTCGGGCATCTGGTTTGGAAAGACGTCGAGGAAGTCTTTCTGGTCAACGGTGCTCACCCGCATGTAGACGGAAGCAAGTCCGTCGCCGCGGCAGTTGTTATTCCAGATCGTCGGGAATGCCGTGACAACTTCCGAATAGGCAGTCTCGGCGTTTAAGCCGAGCTTCGTCTTTATGTGGACGAAGCTGACGCCGTCCTTGTCGTAATGGCCAGGATCGGTGACACCGCCGTCGGCGTTGAGCGTTACCTTGTCGTCGTGCAGGTAATGCTGCACAAATCCCTGTATGCGGTGACCAGCCCACACCATGATGTGGTGCGCCTTGCCACCCACCTCCTCGAGGAAGACATAGTCGCTGCCCTTCTTGGCGCGGCCCAACACGTAGGCAAGAGAAGGCACGCTTTGCTTCAGGTTGTAGCTGCCGTCGTCTGGTTTCGGCACGGCCGGCTTGGATGCGAAAGCGCCCTGAAGGGCTGCTGCGCCGAGTGCCAAGCCGCCGTAGATCAGCGCAGACGTGCCGAGATAAAGCGCGTTCGCCGCGAGCGTCGTGGTCGCAAGCGACGACACGATCAGAGAGATCGTTTCAATGATACCTGGCATGGTGCTCCTAGCCGCAAATACGCGGCTACTGGATTTCCCAGGCCGCTAGAGTTTTCGCGGTCATGCGGCCGAAGCCGCCGTGCATGCGCACAAGCCAGCCTTCGCCGTCATGGATTGCGCCGAATTGGCGATGAATGTTGGATTGGCTGCCGATGACGCCGATGGCGCCACGTACGGGGCGCTGGACGCGTTTGCCGTTGACGTTGGCAACGCAGGTCGCCACGAGCGGAACAGCACCTTCGTGGGCCGCTATGATGACGCGGAAGCCTTCGTCGGTGTCGTACTTGCCCCGCAGGTGTGCCGCTGGATCCGCATGACCAAGCCATACGGCCCAGTCAGCGAGAACCATGCAGCAGTCGACGTGGCCTGGCTGCCAAGGGCGGGCGTTGTTGTCGGCGAGGAAGGCGGCCAGCGCATCAGCTCGAGCTGCTACCAGTTGGGCCACTTAATCGTCTGGTCACGCATCAGCGGCACGCGCTTGCAGAACTCATCGTCTGCCGCAGATGGATTCAAGATGGCGGAGCGCGCACGCTGGTCGACGTCCGAGAGCACGGCACCATTCGTTACGGTGCGCAGCGTGAAGCGGTTGGTGATTTCGATATTCACCATCGACCGAATGCCGTCGGCACTGGATTCGTCGACAACGTCGAGATTGTCGATCTCGCCGGTAAACACGACAATCGGATCGCCGTCGGGCTGCTCGTCCTCGTCGAGGATTTGCAATTTCACCACGAATGGCGACCCTTGCACCGAGCTCGTCTCGTCGTAATCCCAGATGCTATCGGCGGCCGATTGGCTGATCGAGATGAGGGACAGCGCCAGAGTGAACGCCTCGCCGTTGATAGCCGCCTCGAGCGACTGCAACGCGTCCTCTGTGAACTGCGCTGGCCGATAGATATTACCCTCGCCGTCGACGAACCTGCCGCCGGAGCCATCCCACACGCGAATGGTCTCTTCCGGCAACTCCGCGTCGCAGAGGATGCGCAGCGATTTAATTGCCATCGGTTCCGCCTGGCTCGCTGCCTGCCTGCCCGTCGTCCGCTTGCTTGCGGAAGATCAGCCGCCAACTGTAAGTGGCGCGCCGAATGACCTGGAACGGCTCGTAACCGTCGGCTTCCCACTCATTCAGGGTGCTCTCTACGGTCGTGCGTTCGTCTTCAATAAGATCAACAACCTTGTACATGCGGCCTCCCTTCCTTGGCGGGCGCTACAAATTCGACCAATAATCAACCGCCTCCACAAACGAGACCGACGGCAACGAGAATTTCCCAACCGCGTTCTGGTCGATGTCCATGCCGCGGTCCTCCGCCAGATGGCAGAGGCACGTCGGCTGATCGAACTCGAGATCGGCGCCGGCAGGAATAAGCTCGCGCACCGACGGTGAAATCGGCACGGTCCAGATGTCGCCGCTTATGCTGGTGACGGGGCCGGTTTCGTAGAGCGCATGGTTGTAGCTGAAGCGCACGCCAACGAGGTTGGCGTCGGCATTGATGATGCGCAGTCGGATAGACGTCGCACCTACCGGCGTCACACCATCGGTGACGACCGAAATGGCGCCCTGCGTGTACGGTGTGTCGTCGTCAAACGGCGAGTCGTCGCTATGGTCGGTCTCGATGACAGGCTCGAACTTGCCAGAGACATACGGCGCCGACAGACTGGAACGGACGCGAACCGCGATCAGGCCGGAGCGGCCGCCGAGCTTTTGGGCTATGGCGTTCCACGTTTGCCAAGCTTGGCGCGAGCGGTTCTGCATCACGATACCGGAGTACGATATGCTCCAGAATCCCAAATCCGTCCTCGTACTCGGCTCGATGCCGCCTAGCGTTCTGCCGCCCGAACGGGTGAAGGGCGCGAGGTTCGCGCTAGCCTGTTGCGGGCGGAGAACGCAGATGGGCCATTGGATGATTTCAGCCATTGATGGCCTCCGTTAGGTGCGCCACTCCGCCCCAGCTCTATTTTTCTGGTGCGCGGCCATCGTCGGGACAACTCGCTGCGTCGATTCCGTCACGGCGACCTTCACGATTGTGCCGCTTGCGGTCTCAATCCGCCGATCCGCGATGTCAGCCATGCGTCCGGAATCGTCCTGCAGAACGATCGTCACTGTGTCGTTCGACTTCGCCGACGCCTGCGGTATCCGCGGCTCCATCAGCTTCACAGGGATGTTTCGTCCATCCGGCAACGGCACGGCTGCTTCTGGACCTGCCTCGCCGAAGATTGCGGCCGACTTGGAAATGCCGCCACGAGCGAACTTCTTTAGCGGTTTACCGTGCGCGGCTATGCCCCCGGTTGCGAAGCCGAAGATGCTTCCTATTCCGCTGAGCAAGCCGCCGAAGAGGCCGCCACCGCCTTTGAAGTTGCCAAGTCCGAATGCAGAGTCGAGTGCTATGTCGAGCAGCTTGTCGGCAACCTTGCCGAGCGCGTTAGCCAGCGCATCCGCCGCCGATTTCCCGGACTGCAGATCCTTGATGAACCCGCCAGTGACGTCCTTGCCGAGCGACTTCATATCCTCAGAGATCGCCCTCGCCCGCTCCTGGCTTTCAGCCATCTGGTTGGAGGCAACGGTCGCTTGCGCGTAGCCCTCCGCGAGAGCCAGAATCTTCTCGCGAAGTTCCGGCGTGGCTGCACTCAGTTCGGCGGTCTTAATTAGTCCGGCTTCATGCGCTGCATTAAGCAGTTCCTGCGTCGCGCTGGCTTTTGTGACCGCATAATCGTAATCGTCGATCAGCGGGTTGACGCCGGCCTGCGCCACCGTCTCAGCCTGAAGTGCGGCAGTGCGCTCCTTGATCTGCTCAATTTCGCGCTGGAAGCTGTCGCCTTTAGACCTGCCGCCGCCCTTTTTACCCTTACCGCCGCCCCCACCGGAGCCTGCGCCGCCGGAGCCACCGCCAAAACCAGCCGTGCTTCTGTCTTCTCCGCCCGGTGGGTCAAGCGGGTTGAACGGCAGTTGGTTTATCGTGCGCTCTGCGCCGCGGAGGTTGGCCTGCTCACGGATGGAGCCGAGAGCATCGCGTACTCGCGTCTTTGCCGTGTTTGCCATCGCATCGGCATACGCTGCGCCGGCAGCCTCGCCCGCGCCCGCATAGCTATTCTCGACGCGACCGAGCTCGACCTTGCCAATTTCGCCGATTATTTTGACATTTGCGGGGCGCGTGTTCGGGTCCATGCCGGATCCGACGGCGCCGCCAGTACCAACCAAAGTCGCCGCAGCGCTAGCCGCGCCGTTTATGGCGGCGATTGCCGAGTTGACGCCCGACACGACTTTGTTGATGGCAGACTCAACGACGCCAATCATCGAGTTCATCGCATTAACGACTGCGCCTGCAATTGCGCTAGGCAGCTTCGTGAAGGTCGCCACGAGCGTGTCGTAGACAAGAACAAAAGAGTTGATGATTTGGTCCGCCGCGGTGACTGCGAAGTCAGCGAGATCAGACCATGAGACTTCTGCCCCACCGAGAGCATCAGAAATAATGTTGGCGATTGCCAGAAATGTGTCCGAGACGACCGCCGAAGCCTCTACCGCGCCGCTCTTGACGTTGTCCCAGATAACGGCCGCATAGTCCTGCAAGTTGGCGAGATCGCCCTGAATGGGCTGTATCTCGTCCCCAAAGGCAGACAGCGCGAAAGCGGCAGCACCGATCGCAGCGGCAATCGCCACAAATGGATTAGCAAGCGCCGCGACGCCAGCAATAGCCGCCCCCCGGCCGAAGGTGGCTGCAAGTATGAGCCCTGCGGCTGCAGCAGCGTTCGCCACCGAATCGATATTATTGGCCAGTGCACCAAGAATATTGGCGATCGTCTGCGTGACGCCGTAAGCCTCGGCCTGCGTGCCGATGTACTGCGTAAGGTTGTTCCGCAACTGCGTGAAGCTGTCGCCAATGGTGGCGTTGGTTGCGGCGAACTGCGCCTCAATTGGCTTCTGCGCGTTCAAAATCGCCTTGAAAACGCGGTCTGAGGTGAGCTTGCCTTCAGAGCCAAGATCCTTGAGCCCCGCAATTGTAGTCTTGAATTCGTCCGCAATAGCCTGCGCCAAAACCGGCGCATTTTCTCTAAGGGACTTCAGTTCGTCGCCTTGCAGGACGCCGGAGCCGAGCGCCTGGCCAAGCTGAAGAATACCAGAAGCCTGCTCGGCGGCGGACGCTCCACCCGCCTTAAACGCCTTAGAAACGATAGTCGTTGCCCGCGCGATTTCCTCTTCGGATTTGGCAACGCCAGATGCCGACCTAATAAGACGAGCATACAAGTCGACGTAATCTTCCAGCGCAACGCGCGCCTCGTTCGCCCCATCCTTCAGCGCATCGAGAGAGCGTGCCTCAACGCCGGCAGACTGCGCTGCGGCCCTGACCTTATTGCCCGCTTCAGTCCAGGCGTCGGCGTATTGGGTGATCTCGCGTGTACCAAGGCCAGCGCCGCCGATCGCAACGCCGCCCTTGAGCATATTTGCGAAAGACGCAGTGACGCTCTTGTTCAGATCCTTGAAGCGCTTATCGATCGCCTTGGCGCGCTGATTGGCTACATTGTTCGCCCTGTTGAGCGCGTTCTCAAATGATTTCGTACGCGCCTCGAGCGAAACAATGAGGCGCTGCATATCAGTTGTCATTGCCGCCGACCCTGAGCTTTGTGGAAAGGATGCGTCCGCCGATAAGGCGGGCGCTTTGGTGGCGGCTAGAAGCCCTCAATGCCCATATCGGCAAGCCGATCGTCGCTGATCGTTCCACCCTTCGGCTTTGCGCCGTTGGCCTCCGCGAACCCTTGCGTCGCGCACGCGAATTCAAACATCGTCATATCGCCGATGTTCATGTGCAGGACGCCGGCCCATTTATAGAGTGCGCCCCAATCGATCTTCCCTCGCGGCAGCGGCTTTACGCGGCCGCCGCGCTCGACTCCCCCTGGTCGGCATCGTCCTCGCCGCCGTACAGGGCTGCCATAAGGATTGCCTGAGCAGTCAGAACGGATTCGGTAAGGGGGCGGTCCTCGACGTGCCGTTTGACCAGCTTGCGGGCGGTATCCTTGTCCAGTCCCCCGCCCTCCAGACCGAGCCGTATCGGCTGGATAACGTCATCCACGCGCCATTGTCCGGAACCAAGACGCGCCAGCACCCAAGCGGGGCCGGCGTCGCTCTTATCCTCCAAGGCGCGCAGAAGATCGATCGTGAGCAGGAAGGTATGCTCCCCACCTGCCCACGTTATGTCAACTCCTCTGGCCATTCAGCATCAGGCCTTGTTGGTCCGGGTGGGTGTGCCGTCGAACTGGATCTCGATTTCAGCCGAGACCTTCTGCCCCTTGGTGCGGGTGTTCGTAAGCTGCGTCAGGAGAGCCGGCCCAGCCTCAATCTCAATATCGCCGGTCGCCGCCTTGGTGTCGCGCAGGCGGACATTCAGCGTGGCGGAGGAGTAGAACCACGTCTTCAGTTTCGACTGCGAGGACTGAGCCCACACGCCCGTTCCCGACGCGGTCACCTCGATCGAACGGACCTGCTTCTCGATGCTAAGGGGCAGAGACTCGTCATCGCAATCAGGAATCTCAGCGGAGTCGACGTTTGCCTGGCGGGAGATGGTCACGTCGATAAGGCCGCAAACGGCGGTATAGACGCCGGCAGCGCCGACGGGATCGAACTCGACGTCAAGGACGAGTTCTTCAAATTTTTCAGTAACAGCGTTAGCCATGCGGCTATTCCTTTCAGCAAAGAAAAAGCCGCACTAGGCGGCCGGTGTTTTGGTTGATTTTGATTGCCGCCTCGGTGGCGGTCTCACTTCCGTCGCTTTACCCGCCGCAATGGCAGCGTCGGCGACGTCACGCGGCACGCTGCGCACGCCCGGTTGCATCACAAATGCAACTGCCTGTTTGGGTCTGCGGTCGTAGTTGAATACTTCCGTAAAGTGCACCCACGCCATCAATTCGCCGCCATTCATCACGGCTCCTCGATCATGGCGCGCACCTGCACAACGCCGTGGCTCGTCTGCCCATCGGGGTCGCGGAAGACGCGCGTAAGCTCCACCCAAGTGTCGACAAGGGCGTTTTCGGTCAACGCCAACGAGCGCCGATGCAGTGCCTTGCGGACGAGGTCCACCAGTCGCTTGCACTCGACAAACCCCACGGCGCGGGACCAGACATCAATCTGCGCCGTCACTTCAAGTCCGGTGATGCACTCAGCATCGTCCTCGACGCTATCGATCGGCCCGAACGAAATGTATGCGGTTTTCGAGGTGTTACCCGCAGCATCAACGGGGCCAAACGGCTTTTCCGGGACGCGATCATAGACGCCGTAGGCTAGCGCCATTACATCGCTGTCAGCCTTAAGCGTGTCGAAATAGAGCTTCTGCAGTTCTGCGGCGCTGCTCATTTAGCCCCCTGTGGCGGCGTCTTTTATCGCTTTGTTTATGACGCGCGTCACGCGGCTACGGACCCTCCGGCGCACCGCCCTGTATCCTGGCCAGAAGAACGGCTGCGCAGGAATCGCAGGGATAGTAGCCCCTTCGAACATGCCGCCCGCTGCGTGTGCCGCAGTGCCGAATTCGACGAGGTGGGCGTATCGGACGCGAGTGTTGCCTGCTGTGACGATCGCTTCTTCGGGGCCGGCAGTACGCGAGCCACCCGGCTGAGAATACGGCGGCGTTGTGCCACCCGGTGGCGTGACAGCTATGCTGTCCTTAAGGTCGCCATCGTCGACGGGTGCCAGAGAGCGCTGCACGGCGGCAATCTCGTTTGCGCCCTGCACCACCGCAGCCTTTGCGGCATCCTTCGCCGCCTGCGGTATGCGCCGCAGCTTCTTGGTCAGTTGCGCCAATCCCAACATTATGTCGCCACTCCGCTCTCCGCCAGCATCTCGAGATAGCCGCGATTGTCGCTTTCCTTCGGATTTTCCCGCAGGTTGTAAACGCGACCATCGCGCGTATCGACTGCCCGCCAATCCGCCGTTACAGCGCGAGCTCGTTCACTGTTGCGAATGGTGATTATCACTGGCTGCCGGCTCTCAAGGCGGGCAGCCATTACCGTCTCGCCCCCACGAAGCCAAGCGCGATTGGCGGCTTCGGTGAATTGCAGCACCCACATTGAAATCGTGTTGCCGAACCCATCGTCCCGCTCTTCGCGTTTCTCGAATCGGAGACGCCGGTCCAACTTGCCGGCGCCAACCATTACGCTACCGCAACGCCAGGGTACTGAACGTCGAGCGACAATACGGTTGCGCTCTTGGCGAGGCCAAGAAGGACGTAATATTCGCCGGTAGCGAGATCAGCGAGCGGGCAGATGCCGCCAGCCGTATCCGACAGGTAGTAAGCCGTGCCGGCCGTAAGAACGCTGCCAAGCGTGATGTCGCCAGACTTCTGAATTGCGAGCGGCTGGCCGTTGGCCGCGCCATTGAGCGCGATGCCTCGAGGCTGACGAACCGCCGCAGTTGCAGAGTTGTTATCGGCCAGTTCGTACTTGCCGGTGGTCGTGTTCTTGTAGACCATCTGGCCAGCAGTCACGGTGGTGCCTGCCGTGCCGTGCTCGATGACGGCATTGCTGCTAACCACCACGTCACTCGGCGTAATCGTAAGGTCTGCCATATTAATCCCTCTGCGGCCTACGCGCCGCGTCTAAAATTTGTCAGGAGGGCGTCAAACGCCGTCCAATCGTCAAGCTTCGCGTTCTCGCGAACCTCGTAGGCATCAGCGATAAACAGCAGGATTGCGTGCTTCACGGCCGCGGGCGCATTTGCGTAACCGACAACCGCAGTCACGGTGATTCGCGAACCGATCTGTATCGGCGGCCACTGCTGGCCGTATTTCGTGACGATCGACGCCTCTAGTTCGTCCGCGCGGAGCTCATAAACGCTCGTCGCTAGCGTTTGCGTCGCGCCATCCGTGTCGACATAGGCGATCGAAGTCACCGACGAAACGGGCGCTTCTGGTAGCCGTTCGAGATCACAGAAGCCGTCGCACTTCATCTCAACGGTTTGTGTCGCGAAGCGCGTATTGCAGTATTTCTCTGCGTGATCGCGCGCCGATTCGATCATCAAGTCGATGTCGGCGTCGTCATCACTGAAATCTATGCGCAGACGGCGCTTTGCGTCTGCGGTCGTAACCGGCTCACTTGTCGCCGGAGTCGTTATTTTCGTTGGATACCACATCAGCCTTGCCCTTCTTGCGCCTCTCGGCGGCAGGCTGCGCGACCGCGCGCTCTGTCTTTTCCTCAGCAACCGGAACGGCGTAGCCAGCGTCGATCAGCCTGATTGCTTCTTTGTCGGGAAACTCGCGCTCGTCACCGGGGCCGATCGAGTATTCGCTGCCAGCCAAGCCGACCAACATTCTGATTTTCATGCCACCTCCTTGGGGGAAGGAGGCGGGCCGAAGCCCGCCATCCAGTATTAGGCAGCAGCCGTGATGAGGTGCTTGATGGCGCCGGACTGACCGATCTCGCCATCGAAGCGGATCAAACCAGCAATTCCCATGTCGGGCCAAAAGCGCTCGCGCATCACACCAACGACAGGGGCGCCGACCTTGCGGACGTAAAACTTGCCAAGGTCGCCGAAGAGCATGACCTTCTTTGCGGCGGCAAGGGAGTCCATCGCTTGGTTGATGTGATAGCGACGGCCGTTGAACGAAGCCGGGATGCCCGCCTGCACGTTGCCCTGTTGCCAGAGATAATTCCCATCTCCGTCTTTCAATTTTCTGACGGCCTTCAGGGTGCCGTCATTGAACATGTAGCCCGCCTTCGGCGACTGGCGATAGGCCGGATCCACGGAGTGCTCGAGATCAATGATTTCATCCCAGGTGATCGCAGTCGTTGCCGCGGCAGTGACGCCAAGGGACGATCCGGTAACAATGCCGTTCGGTGCGCTGGAACCGGTGCCGGTCGTAAGCTGCAGGTTGGCAATGCGGGCCAGACGCTCGCCCAGCAGATCGCCCAGCAGGGCTTCCATGCTGAAAATCGAGTCCATGTCGAGCTCCCACGACCACTTCACGAATTCCGTGTCGAAGGAATACGCGTCCAGAGACTTCTGCCCGAACGTGACGTCCTTGCCGCCGTCATCGGTCAATGCGGCTCCTTCCACGTGGGCCCCGGCAGTGACGGTCGTGTCGTCGACGGTAGGCAGTTTGAGCGGATTGCCACTGCTCGTCGTGATGACGGTGCACACGTCCGAATTATACATCGGGCCCCAGGCCGCCATTGCCCGATCGATCTGGTTCATCAGTTCCGTCGGAACCGTGTAACCGCCGGCGCTGGCTGTGCCTGCAGTTTGAGCACGCGACTCAAATTTCGTCATGCCGGCCTTCAGAACCGCGCGCTCTTCGGGCTCGAGATCTGAGGGATTGACACCACATACGACCTTCGCGAAGACGTGGCGATATTCGAGCTTTCCACCGTCGTCGTCCTGGCCGCGGGCTTCGCCGTCGCCGCCGTTCGGGCGGTTACGTGCGCGCTCTTCGGCGGTACGACGCTCAATCTCGGCAAGTTTCTGCTCGCGTTCGATCAGCTTTTCGAGCTTGTCAAACTCAGCCATGATCGTGTCGTGGCGAGCATCGAGCTCGCCGGCGCGGGCCTCGTCTGTGTTGGCCTTGATCGCGTCGAGCGCTTCGCGGGCGTCGTGTACGAGCTTGCCGCGCTTTTCATTCAGTTCCTTGAGGGACATTCATTTCTCCATATGAAAAAGGCCCGCGAATGCGAGCCGTTTGGATAAAAATGGCAGGATGGCCCTGCCCTCCGGCTACGCCGGGTGGACTACGAAGCCTCCTGCCGGATGCCCCGAATTCGCTGTTCCATAGCCGCTCGCTTCTCGGCTACACGCCTGCTCGCGGCTGCTGCGTTGTGTGCGGCACCGCCTTCTGCCCTCGCCGCCTCAAGCGAGCGAAGGCCGATAGTGGTGTCTTCGTATGCAGGCCACGCCACCGCCGACACTTCGTGCAGTTCAAGTTTTTCGATGGTGCGGACAGGCGTCGCGCCGGTTTCATCCCAAGTTTCCTTGGTGACCCTGAAACCGAAACTCATCCCAGAAATGTCCTGCCTGGACACCAACTCCCACAGGTCGTTGCCATCACTTGTGTTCGGGACATCGATTTCTGCGAGCAGTCCGACCCCATCTTCCTGAAGGCGGAGCGTGCCGCTCTTCGTACGGCCAATCACGCGGCCGGGATCGTGATCGACCAGAGCTCGAATGTCGCCTTTGATGGCGTCCGCAAAAGCACCTGGGGCGATCTTCTCATCGAAGTAGCCGCCGATGCTCGCCACACGATCGAACTTTGCGGCATAACCGACCAGAGTTCGCTTTGCGCTGTCCGCGCGAACCTCGACACCAAGGCCGCATGCGCGCTTTTCAATGTTGGTGGTCATGCGGCGTCGGCCTCATCGTCGGATGTGTTGTCGTTGGCTAGCGGCTCTGGCGCGCCAGCCTTGTTCTGCTGACCGTACGTTGCTGTTCCGAGCGGCGCCGTTGCGCCTTGCAGGAACAAGTCATCGCCATGAGGCTTTGCCTCTCGGTTCTCTAGTGCTCTGGCCTCGTTGGGGGTCAGCAGTGCGTTCTGCACGGCCTTCGCTAGGCCATCCATGCGCGAAAGGAAATCACCGCGCATCAATCCATCGAGAACGTGCGCGATGTAACGGTTGCCGCCGCTTCGACCGAAGAACTTGAGATTTAGCTCATCTTCCAGAGCCTTTGCCCACTGGCCGATGAGATGCTGAACCAGCATAAGATTTTGCTGTTCGGTATTCGCCATCGTGCCATGGGTCAGATCCTGCAGAAAAACAGGCGGCAGCTGGTAGGATCTCGCGATTTCTTCCACTTGGAATCGGCGCGCTTCGACCATTTGCCCCTTGGCGGGATCCATGCCGACGGGCTTCAGCTCGTTGCCAGGAGGGATGGGAAAAATCTGGCTGTTACTGGATTTGGCCGCGCCGATCGCGCGTTTGATGTCCTCGTGCGCTCGCTTCAGCGCATCAGCCCCTTGCGGCAACGGACCAACCAGCGCGAGCGGAGGAACTCCTCCGCCGGAGAAAAAGTTGGAGCCGTAATCATTCATGGCAAGGGCAAGCTGTATAGCCTTCGAAGCCATGTTGATTGGGCCATAGTGCCTCAGACCGCAACTGCGGCGCATAAAGGGAACGTCGATGACATCGGCGGCATCGTATGTCTTGCCCTCAAACTCGTATGTGACCTTCAGGCCAACGCGTTTTATCGTGGTCTTGGCCGGATCCATCGGCCAAAGCGAGTCGATACCCTGGGGAGTTCGCTCGATGTAAGCGAGGCCGCGGCCGCCAGTGAACACCTGCTGCCAAAACCATTGCCAAAACGCAAACGAGCCTAGCGCATCGTTAGGAGCGGCATTCACAACCGTCTCGAGCTTGCCGCCGATGCGTTTTGCGCCACCCTTGCCGTCTCGGTAGGCGTGGCGCGGCAATGCGGCAAGCGTTCGCGACAGGAAAGCAACCGCCGCCCAAACAGCCGGGACGCTCAATGCGCTGTCGATCGTTACAGCCGGCAGATTTGCCGATTGGATGCCGAAATACGCGAGAAAATTCTCAGCGCTGACTGGAATCGTCGGATTTTCGACATTTGAGCGCAATTCAGGCGCATTCCTTCGTGTAAATGGCCATCGCATTCAGAATGCTCCCAAATCCGCTAGTGAAAATGAAGGATCGTCCCAGGGGGAAGCTATTGGCCCGCGACCATCTGGGTTACGCGCCATAAGCATCGCGGCGTTGAAGGTCGCCACCAACGGGTCGATCTTCGCCCGACCGGCCGTCTGTTTTGTGATCAGCACGGCACCTCCGCGGACTTCCGTCTTGGCGTTACCGACACACCAGTTCATCATGGGCCTGCCGCCGTGCCTAAACGTGCGATCCTTAAGCTTACGCTCAAGGCCCCACGTGGCGGGCGACAGAGCGGAGCCCTGGCGAACACCTGTCAGCATCTTTCCTTCGATGCCGCGAGCCGCAAGCTCATCAACGAGGGCGGCCACGCCCATAGGATCGAGGCCGATTGCGTTCTCCTCGGGGAGTAAGCCAGTATCGTAGATCTTGCGGACGAGATCGGCCACCTCATGAATGTCTTGGGTGGCGTCCTCGCAGATAACCAAGTCCTTATCGCGCTCGAAGTCGCGCAGCACAGACGCAATATCCTTGCGGCGGTTCAGAACATCATCGTGCGCCCACGCCCGATTCCACGAAAGCCAGTCTCGCGTGTCCTTATCCCTGCCGATAACGGCAAGCCCGAACAAGTCGTCAAGGCCGCCGCCGTCAATCCCGACAGTCACCACGTCACTGCGTTCAAGAATGGTATCCAGCGTCAATGACGCGTCGCCGGCAGCTTCCCAGTGATCTGCGCCAGGCCATCGATCAGACCGAAGATTTAGCCCGATTTCGACGTTTAGGTGCTTAGAAAGAAAAGTTCGACGCGTGTCGCCGTCGCCAGCAAGCTCCTTGCGAAGTTCATCCTCAAGCCATTCTTGGCTGACCGACCGTCCAATGTTCGGGTTGGTAATGTAGGCGTTGGCAGGGTTTAGATAAGCTTCAGCCTCAACCATCCTGCGAGGAAATTCGTAGATGACGCCAAGGCTCTTCTTGTCCTCGACCGCGCCATCGCGGATGTTGCGGTAATAATCCAGCTTCGCCTTGAACACACCCGCGGGAGGCGCGTCGGACTGCGTCGAAAGGTAGATCGTGAAACCTTCCGGCTTCGAAATCAGGCCGCCTGTCGCCTCACGCAACATGGCATCCGCAGTTTCCTTCTTGCCGAAAAGCCAAAGCTCGTCGACGAGGACGAAGGCCGCCTTCTTGCCGGACACAGTGTCGTTGTCGGCCGCCACAACTTTAAGCGTGGCCTTGGTGCCTTTGTGCGTGATCGTCTTGCGATGATCCTGCACGTGAAGTTGCTTAGACAGCACAGGATCCGCACGCACCATGTCGGCCGCTGGCTTAAACGCGTTGTCGGCAACTTCCTTGGTTGGCGCCAGAATTAGAAGCTCGGCCGAATTTCGCCAATTTCTAATAAGAGCCGTGACCATGATTCCGGCCGCGATTGTCGACTTGGAATTCTTCTTGCTTATAAGGAGAAAGAACTCTCGGATCAGACGCCGGCCCGTTGCCGGGTCATACGCACCAAAGATCGCTGCGACGAAGTCAAAAACCCACTGGCCGCACGCGTCACCGAACGTCGGGGATCCGGGCGCATCCACGATGCGAAGGGATTTGAAAACCTCAAGCGCCGCGTCGGCCTCGGAAGGGAAGAGTGGCTTGCACGGAACAATTGATTTCTTGGCGACGATCCTGTCTTCCCAATCGACGCACGAAGTTGTCCATTCCATCAATCACCAGATGCGCTTGGCGGCGGCGGTGGAGTGGCAAACTTGCCTTCCCTCGATAGCCTCTCAGCCTCTTCCTGCTGCTGCTCTTTCTTGCCGCCAGCTGCGTCGCTTGCACGAGCGTGGACGTAAGGGGCTGCGGCGATTGCCATGCGGTCCCTCCGTTCTGAATCTGAACTGTCGTCGTTCATGACGGTAAGCATATAATCGAGAGGCGACATGCCAGACTGGCGAGCGGCCTTCTTGATGTCCGGAGCAACCTTCACAGGCTTTGCTTTCGGCGCCTTCGCTCCCTTAGGGCGCCCTGCGCCAGGGCGAAAACCACCGCTTGCCATTGCCGGTAAACCTCACTGAAAAAATCAAAGAATCCCAAAATTGTGCGCACATGCGGGGGACGCGGGTACGGCGACAGAGAGGTTCGGCAACTTTGGAATACCCCCCCTGACGTGACATTTTTGTCACATTCGCAATGTTGCGTCATCGCGCAACATTCTTTCGCGACACAAAACATCATCGATGCGCAATATTGTTGCGTGAAACATTAATGTTTCACGGTCGCATGGCATTGCACCCTGCGGCCACACGCTCGGCCTCGGCCAGCACACTTGCCCTCGCTCTGCTTACGAAGAGCGGGTGAAGCATCACCCTGCGCTGCTCACCGATAAGCTTATTGACGCTGCTCATTCGGTTAATACCAACGATGCGGCAGCGATTGGCAAGGTCATCGCCTCGCCATTGGGGAAGACGGAACTTCAGCCACTTCGCCATGTCGTTGGTGAGCGCAACAAGACACGCGCCCTCTTCAGGTATGCTGTCGAAGAACTCTTTAGTCATATCAACCAGACCAGTCATATCAATCCCACACTCCTATCGGCTCCGCTTGATCTTCGCGCTGCTTGATCGTGTCATGACAGTCGGAGCACATGCATGTTAGGTTAGTTAGATCCCAGAATAACTCTGGCCTTCCGCGATGAGGTATGGTGTGGTCTGCAACTAGCTTCGATGTATCGGCATGCAACACGCCGCATCTGCTACACTGAAACATAGCGTCAACAAGGACTTGCCACCGCAAGTCCTTCCATCGTTTCAACCCATACCATTTGCGCCAAGGCTTGGCAGCATACCGATGCTTGTCACGTGACTGCTCTTGCGGCGCGGCACTGATGACAGAACATGAAAGCCTAGAGAGCGTTGGCTTAAGCGTGGTGAGCTTGGTCATGCTGACCTACAAAACAAGAAGCGGCGAGGAGCGTGCCGGCTTATCATTCCGGTGCTCAACTCGCCGCTTGATCGCCTCGTCGCGAGAGGAGGAGCGCGCCGAGGCAATTGGGATGAGGCAGTCCCGGCAATGCTCGCGAGTTTAGAACGTCCGCGGCCCGACAGCGCCTCAAAGCAAAAAGGCCGCCTTGTGCGGCCTTCGGGGAATTTCACCCCTTCAATAAAATACGATGTGAAGACGCTATTTACCGGACATCACGCCGCGATTTTTTCTTCCGCTGGCGCGAATTTCACTCGCGCCGTCTCGTCGAGATCGATCAGCGCATCAATCGCGGCGTCAATGAGTGACGGACCACGCTTCTCTGCGTATGCAGGCGCTTGCCCCATGGCGACGCCAATCTCCTTCGCTGTCGCATCGGTTATGGCCATATCAAGCACGAGTGCATGGCGGCCGAGGTGATGGCGGAGATGATCAACATAGTCGAGAACCTCGACCTGCCGAGCAAAGTCCGGCTCACGGCCAGCTGCTGCCGAAATCTCACCAGTTGGTTTGGGCCGCTTGACGCCGCCTGCCCACTGTGGGCCGGAAACGAGGCCATCTGGGCAGCGGATTGCTGGACGTGGGAGCAGGTCGAAAGGTACCGAGCCGTCGACGCCGAGACTCTGCAGGAGTTCTCGCGCCTCTTCCGTCCCTTTCTGTGAGTCCAGCATTGGAACCAGCGCCGGTTCACCCGAAAGAGGTTTTGAATACGGCTTGGCCGTCAACGGTGACGCCACTGCGCCCCGGAGCTTCAGATAACTCCAAATTGCGCTATCCGACCTTGCCGCATTGCTGCCTCCCTTGGCGCCACGAGGGCGTTCGACCGGGCGTAGTGCCCTGCCCTTGCGCGTCTTGCCCCATTCAATCAATACGCCATCACGGAAGAGAAGGTCACCGAGTTGGGTATCAATGCCGTTGTTTTTGTTCCTGTGGTGGCTTGGCGTGCAGACCTTCTGCTCGTAGGTGTTGACGATCTCGCCCGTGAAATGCCAGCGTTCGCGGCCCACCACCTTCCAACCGACGGCGGCGAGGAGCTCCGCCTCCGAGGGACGAACTTCAATAGTGGTCTCCGGATCCAGATTATTTTCTTCCGGCGCCTCAATCTCGGATCCCGGAAAAACCATGTTCTTCCAGTGGCGCAGGGCGAAAAGCCTCCGATAGTCGCCACGGTAGGCAAGTCGTTCAAGCGCCGGCCACGCCAGTTGCTCCCGCGCCGGCTTGTTGTCGTTGGCTGGTGTGATGGCTTTGGTGGTTTTCTTCGCCCTGGCGGTGGTGGGCTTGCCGTGTGCCGCCAGGAGCTGGGACAGTTGCGAAAGATCCTTGTTGCTCGGCTTCTCGCTGATCAAAGGTGTACCTCCTACCTGGTGAATTTCGGTCGCGGATCTGGCATTGCCCGGATCGCTTCGGATGCTTCGTTGAGTATGCCGCCTGGGCCTTCCATCAGGAGGGCTGCCTTTTCTTGAGCAAGCCGGAAGGCTGCAAGGCGGGCTTCCTCCGCCGCGGTTCGGGTCACACATAGCGACAGGGCGTATTCCTTTTCGCGGTAGGCCTTGTCGCGCTCGGTCTCCAGCTCTTTGATCTTGCCCTGTAGGGTTTCGATCGTTCGATGTGCATCGACGAGAAAGGCGCGATAGTGATCGCCTCGTCGCTTCGGATCGCGTGGCGCCGTACTATCCGCCGCGAGCGTGTATGCGGATAGTTTGGCTGCCACGCTCTCGCGCCGCGCAGACTCCTCCGCTGAACGTAGACGCCTACTCACGCGTTGATAACCTCCGCCATTAAGGGCGTGAGATGGTAGCAAACCGAGGCCCGGTAGGTTGTCGGCCAATGCTCTGGCATCTCCGCCATCGCCATCGCAGCGCCGTGAGCTGGCGTGCTGGGATTGTGCTTTTCAAAGGCTGCCCGAATGGCCGGACCGTCATAGAGTTGAATCCAGCCCTGACGCGGAGCGTCTACCGCTTCGACCGCATCGTAAAACTTGTCGAGCGCGCGGCGAATGCGGACGACGTCTTCGGACGTGGCCGCGATGTCGTGTTTGGCGGCGAATGCTTCTGCTTCGTTCATTTCAATACCCTCCAAGTTCTGATCGTTCGAGCCGGTGCCACTCCCATGTTTGGTGCGTCTCGCACCACACCAACGCAAGTTGCTCGTCGCCGGATATTTCATCGAGACTGTCCACCTGGCTGGTGTCCAGTCGGTGGATGATCTTCTTCCCGTTCTTTGTCTCAGTAACTTCGATGGTCATGTCGTCCTCCTTCGCGCGCGTGAGTGATGGCTGCTTCGGGTATCGAAAACGGACCTTGGGGGTATATCCCCATACTTAGTGTACCCACTCTTACATATATCTTTGTTTTTATTACATTTTTCACATGAAAGACTGGGGGGAAGGGTGGGTGCAAGGCCGGGTGAGAGACCGCCGGAAGACCGGGGGAAATTTGCCGTCGGTATTTGTCGGTAACCAATTTTGCCCCCCACTCTTCCCCCCTCTTTCACCCGGCCAAATCCCCGGTCTTTCACCCCCCCTCGATGGGCAGAATGACTGCCGCATTCGGTAGGGATTCAGCAGACCAAAACCTCACCTTCGACTGACCGCTTTCAGTCGTGAGCTTTGCGAGGTGCACCTCTCTCGCCTGCCGCAGCATCGCTAGGATGTCTTCAAGGCGGCGCTTATCGATCGCGCCCCTCAAGTTTTTTACGATGTCACGCAGTGTGATGCCCGACTGGCCTCGCCTGACGACTTGCTGACGAACACGGAGATATTCCGCTGCTCGATCGTTGTCGGCGATGTTGTCGTTGGCGCCTCGCAGGATGACGTGCAGCGAATGCTCCGCCACAGCATTGGCCCACTCCTGAATCTCGCGAGTTATGATCGGCTCTTTCGGGTCACATCCAACCGCAACAATCAACGCGAGTCTGGCGGCGTTCTCGCCGACGCGGTTTAAGATTGGCCGATACTGCGGATCGATGGTTTTCTTCATCGCTCGGATTCGGTCGTCGAAGTCCTCGAATAGATCGTCGACACCAGGCGCCCATTCAGCGGTCACGATAGGCCACGGCTTCTCATCGGACCTGGCGGAAAGCGCACAAAACGTTCCCGTGTATTTGCCTGCTGACAAACCGAGGAGCGCAGCCACCTGATCAGACAATGCAGGTGGAATCTCCTCGATGCTGTTCGGCGGGCGGCGAACCTTAAGTGGCTCCGCGCTGCCTACGTCAACAAGAACAAGGCGGCCAAGCAGGCCCTCCGAGATATTCCCACTCGATAGCGCACCCCAGAACGTGCTTGGGGTCGACACCCCGTGGACCGTAAGACACGGGGCGACGATGCGAGGAATATTGCCGCCAGCCTTTTCTTGGCCACCCCAGAATCCAGCCGGCGCTCCCGTCAGTTCCATGAGCGATGCGGTTATCTCCGCCCGATGCGAAGCGACGTTTCGCCCGGTGTGCTCGGCCAGCCAGCGCCCGAATTCATCTTGTACGACGATCGCGGAAGGAGACTTTCTGAGTTTTCCGGCTAGGCCTGGGAGGCTTCGGATTTGATCAGTAAACAAGGTCTCACTAACCTTGCTGCCCCACGAAGTGCTGTCAGCAAGCGCAGCCGTGGCTCTAATCGTCGCATCTTTTCCGAAGCCAGATTCAGCAAGGCCGACAACGTAGAGGTTCGACCGTAGACCTGTCGGCCCTTTGTATCGGCGCCCGATCAGACCTGCTGTAAATGCCAGCGAAGCCACTAGGGACAAATGCGGCGAAGGAAAGCGTGCGCACGAAACGATGAAGCGTGCGAAGTCGCCGACAGCTCCGGGCGGAAAGCAAAGATGCTCAGGCAGGCCGGTGGCCTGCGGCAACGTCGCCGGCTGCTCATCGTCTTCTTGCTCTTCTTCCTGCATGTTGTCGTTTGCGGCGGCTGGAACTCGGCTCAGGCTGCCGAGCGTCATGCGCGCGCCGAGGTCACGCTTTTCCCAGCCAAAATCGGCTGGATCGCGACCGAGCTGGCCGCAAATCCAAAATGCTGCCTGCTGGGGGGACGCCGCTCCGCCCCACTTTTCGACAAGAGAAATTGGTGTTTCCGGCTGTTCGAGACCGAAGTCCTGAATTCCGTCGCGATGAATGGAAATGTCTTCCTCGAGTTCGCGCCCAAGCTCCTTGGACTTGACACGCCATGAGCCCGTCCCGGCCTCTTTTCGCGCGGCGGAAAAGAGGGACGGCACCCACCTGTCGGTGTCCTCGAGGGCTGCAGCATTGACCTGCTGCCAGAAGGTTCCCGAGCCGGCGCGGGTCTGCTCTACCGCGGCCTTACGCGCCCGCAGTGGACGCCCATGAGCGTTGAGGTAGTCTGTTGCTTCCGCGACGAACCCATCGATTGCTTCCGGAGTAATTTCCGGAAGCTCGGAAAGCGGCACATCAAGCGGAGACGGGCCGATCCACTCGTACGGCCGATGCGTCTCTGGGTGGATGCCGAAGCCGACGATTTGCTGACCGTCGCCCATCACCTCGACTTGGCATTTCAGCCCGTTTACCGTGTATTCGGCGGTCGACAATTTCTTTCGAACCTCGGTGGCGCGAAACAGCAACATCACCTTCGGCGCCTTACCAACGCGGCGAAGGGCGATGTGGGCGCCAGGCAGCAGGTCTGCCATTGCCGTTAGCGCGGCCGCCGTGTCCGGATCTTGAGCGTCGATGTCGACAGCGACAACGCTGCCGCACAGGACGCCGGTGTTTGTGTACGTTGGATTCGCGGCCGTGAGAGTGGAAATCTCTTCTGCGGAGCTAACCGGCGTGCGCCAGCCCGCGACGTCCGAGATCTTGCCGCGTGCCAGGACGGGAGAATAGCCGTTCGCGAAGAGCGCCGTGCGAATAGCAAGTGGGGTGAGATCAGACGTAGCTGTTGCGGCGATGCTGGTCACTATCGATTTCCTTTATTGCAAGAGCAGCGATGTCGCGACGCACAGATGGAGCCAGTGCGGCCGTTAACGAGCCATTCCCAGATTTGGGCGGATAGACATTCAACCTGCCGTCTCGCGCCTCGATCAATTGGAGATCGAAAAGCTTGATCTCGGGCGTCAGCTCGAGGCTAAACGCAGCAATGGCCCTAAAGCCCTGCGGCGATGCAGGGTTGTGAAGGCGCCGTAGATCCACCACTCTCATCGCGCACCCTCGGCGGCGTTCCGCACCTCTCGGGCCAGTTTCTGCCAGCTTGCAAAGATGCGGTCGCCCCTTCCGTTTTCTGGCAGATGGGAGTGCCAGTCTTCACCTGGGGGCACGTTCAATTCGGCTCTGATCTTATCTTCGAATGCGGCCAATCTGGCCGCCGCGCCTAGCTGCTGACGCAAGTATCCTCCTATCGCCGCCCGAAAGGCGGTTGACTGTGTGAACGACTGTGGTGGGAATTACGAGAACAAATAACCGGGAATTGCCGGTCAGCGACAAGGATTAGGCGGCAATATTCCGCGCGGGTGTGTTGTCATTGGCACACCATGTGGATGTACGGGCGCGCTCGGCCACCCATGTGTCGAGGTCGGACGTATTGTAAATCACGCTCCGACCCAACTTGTAGAACCGCGGGCCGCCGCCGAAGCAGCGAAACTTGTCGAGGGAGCTTTTCGAGAGGCCTACGTACTCGGCCGCTTCCTTCACGCGAATATTCTTGGTCATCAGCACCTCCATCGTTTCAATATGATGGACAGCTATTTATGACATTTCACGGGGGTAGATTAGTTGCTTTAAATGTCCTGTGGGGCATCGCCGGCAATTTCTTCCATTGCAGCTTCCCATTTTGCGATTGCAAGTTTGACTTTCGCCTGGTCTCCCAACCGATACTTTATGCTTAGTTCCTCAAGGCGCCGCTCATATGGAATGCCCGCTGAGCGCATCTCGTCGTTCTCGGCCCCGATCTCCGGCCATAAATGTTTGGAGCCGAACGGCTGGCGCCCCCTTTTCGCAGTGGCGAGGTATTCGGCGAGAGCGCGCGTCTCGGCCCCCGCCTTACCCGACGCGATAAGGTCATTTATCCGGGCAAGCGCCTCTTCTCGCTTTCCTTGGTGGAGAAGAATGCGTATCCAGTGGGCCGGAACGTCAATCGGCGGGAGCTTAGCCATTCGTGCCCCTCATAGCCTTTGCGATCTTATTCCCAATCTCGTCTGCCGCGCGCTTGAGCGGATCCACGTCTAAGTGGGCATAACGCTGCGTGGTCGCCGCTTGAGTGTGGCCCAGCAGCTTCCCGATGATGGGAAGACCGAGGCTGCCTCCGACACCGACGCTGGCAAAGGAATGGCGAAGGTCATGCAGGCGCACTCCCTCCAGCCCCGCACGCTTGAGGACGGCTTCCCAGGGTTTGTTGAGATCCGCTCTGGGTTTTTCGTCTTCGGTGCCGGCCGAATTCCCTGCAATTACGTATTTCCCGACGCGTGGCAAGCCCTCAAGAATCGCAATCGCTGCAGCGGACAGTACGACGGTTTTTTTGCCAGTCTTCGAGTCCGGAAGGAAAAGTACGCCGCGCTCTAGATCCACCTCCGACCATTTCAGATCAAGAATTTCGCGGCGTCGCGCCCCAGTCAGCAATAGAAGTCGGATTGCTGCCACGGCATGCGGACCATACACGGTGCGCCTATTCTCCGGTTTAGGAGCATGCTTCGCGTAAGTTTTTTTCTCGTCGACAGCGTAAGGCAAGCCGATCGTCTCCGCCTCATGAAGGGCTTCGCCTAGCGCCGTCAGTTCTGACGTGGTGAGAAACCTCTCCTTGCGATTTTCCTTGAACCTTTCCACCGCCTTCACAGGATTATGCCCCGCGGGCACCAGATGCTGCTTTGCAGCCCAGCTGAACATGGCTGAGAGAACCGCGAGTGTGCGGTTTGCCATTGTTTTTCCAGCGTTCCCCTTCCCGATTTTACCGCGGGTAATGTGTGCCTGCAGCCGCGCAACGTCACTTGGCGTCACGAGCGAGCAGCGCATTGATCCGAGCACAGGCTTTACGTACCGCTCGACCGCGGCCGAGTACTCTTGATAAGTACGTGCCTTGCGCTTGGTAGCTACATGGTCCCGTAAGAACTTGTCGGCCAGGTCAGCGACCGTATCCTGCTTCCGCTCATCACTTCGTGCGCCCGCCGGATCAGCGCCCAAGGTCACTCGCGCAAGGGTTCGGGTAGCTTCGTCGCGGGCGTCCTCGGGGGAATGCGTGGCAGGCGTGCCGATTTTCAGCCTCTTTTTCGCGACTCCGCGTCCTCCCGCCCCCGGTCGGTACTCGAGTATCCAAGATCTCGCTCCGCTCGGCATGACCTTGAGACCGAGACCCTTCACGGTCTCGTCGTAATAGATGACCGCCTTCTCCGACGGCTCGATTGCAGAGACCGCTTTTCTCGTAAGCTTGATTGTCGGCATGATCCCCCACTGAGTCGCCACCGAGTCGCCACCAAAAATGAAACACACGGAAATCCGCGGCGACTTACATGCGAACATATAAGGCAAAATGCCTGAAAAACCAAGGGTTCTTGACACAAGCGGAAACACGGAGCAATTTAGGTATGCTGACTTTTAATCAGTAGGTCCAGGGTTCGAATCCCTGCGCGCTCACCATAAAAAGACAATCAAACAACGCTTTGCATGATCTTTCTAGCTTTACCCTCGCCTTCCGCCACCGGCCAGCTTGGCGTCGGCATCAGATCACAGCTTGCATTAAGCCTCGCGTCGGCGAGCCGCTAGAAATTCAAGTAAATATTGACGCTCGGTCGACGGTTGTAGCGGTAATCGTCACGGTAGCCGTAGC
The DNA here is from genome assembly GCF_036245905.1 of Sinorhizobium sp. KGO-5. Taxonomy (NCBI): domain Bacteria; kingdom Pseudomonadati; phylum Pseudomonadota; class Alphaproteobacteria; order Hyphomicrobiales; family Rhizobiaceae; genus Sinorhizobium; species Sinorhizobium sp. KGO-5. The sequence continues at coordinate 165,197 of NZ_BDIZ01000005.1, read as the reverse complement.
TCTGGGTGTAGTCATAGCGTGGGAAGCACCTGCCGTAGTAGCGGCATGAACGCCAAGCCTGCCGCCTGTTCCAATGGCTGTCTCGCCAGTTGCGTCGGTGGTCGACCTGCTCAACCGCGCCCGTCTTCACCTGCTCTGGCCTAGGCACGAAGATCGGCGCGGCTCTCGCGGGCAAGGCGAAGGACGCAGCCAAAACTGCGGCTGTGAGGGCCGACAAAAACTTTCTCATGAAGGGATCCTCCTCGGTGCGGATGAGATTGCACCGTGGAGGCTGAACTGCTGATGAATGGGTGCGTTGGTGGTGTCCTGCTGAATCGAATCTACGCAAATGCGCAGATCCGGTCGGTTCACTGATATCCGGAACCTCCCCGCCGGTCGTCGGTTCCTCCTTCCCCAGCAGGAGAAACAACATGGCCAAAGACGAACTGAGCGCCGGCTTCACCGGGACGCCGACCGAACCGCCCACTGGTGTCCGAAAGGTAGCGAAGACAGCCACCGACGCAGTGAGCCGCGAGGCTAACGCTGTGGTGGCCGGCGCCGCGGATCACCCATACACAGCAACCGGCCTGGCGCTCACAGTCGGGGCCCTCGCCTTCGCGATCGGCTACGTTATGGGCCGATCGTCAATCGACAACTGGCGGTAGATTACCGGCCGGCGCTGCTGGTGTGGGCGCAGATGGTGACCGCGCTGGCCATTGGAAACTGTAGCTCTGATTGGCCCTAAAACTCTTGCGTCGCCAGGACGCTTAACTCAGCCGGTCGCGCTCGCCGCGGCTGTTGTTGCAGCGCGTGCATGCCATAGCGAGGTTTGACCAATGGCTCGTACCGCCGTCAGCGCGGCGATGCAGGTGTTCCACAGAAGCCACCTGAAATACCTTCCAGCGCGTGTCCATCGCTGCCTCCGTGGTCGTCGCTTTCATCTGTCGACGCGGCGCCGAGTCTATCACGGTGATCTCTTGCGTTTGCCGGCGGCCTGGGCGAACCTCTGATTCCCATTTCCTGAACTGGCATGTGAAACCGATGAGCAGCAAAATTTTCGAAACCTTGACCGGCATGTACTTTACGGTCGACGCCGCCGATGGGAGTTACTCCACCGGTCAAGTGATCCGGCTCGCTGCAGAGGGGCTCTATTTCGTTCGGTTCGACGGCAACGAGGTGACATTGCCCCTGGAACTCGTGACCGTCGGCGAGATGCTGGACACCACCGAAGAAGAGTACAAGCTCTGGCGGTTTTTCGACACGATCGAGGAACGTGACACGTGGATCGAATGGCTGGACGCGCCGTCTAAGCCGCGGGTTATCTCGCTTGTGAAGCCGACCAAGTAACACGTTCGAACCCGTGACAATGGCCAATATCGATCAGATAGTCATGTTTGGCGCCGGTCTCTGGATGACAGCGGCAGGCTTTGGCTTCGTCCAGACGAATACTCAAGTCCCGTGGCTCGTTCAACTCACAAGGCATTTTCGCTGGATGGGGCCGCTGTTGACCGTTATCGCTGTGGTTCTGCTGTTTAACCCAAGTTAGCGACATGATTTTCCGAATGGCCGTAGAAGATGGGACGAAGAGTTGAACTGATTGCGGTGGCAGTGATCATCATCTCCGCCTTTGTGCTCGTTTGGCTGCTATTTGTCTTCAGTTGAACGCTGAAAAGATCAGCATGGCGTGGTCTGGAGCAAGCGATATTGAAGCGTAACGTGCGCGCCATGAGACTGCTCGCCCTGGCGGCCATTCTGATCGCAGTGCTGCTGCTGTTCCTGCTCGTATCCGGCATTGCCGATGTCCCCTGTCAGGACGGCAGCTGGGACCCGAACAGATATACCTGCGTACATACAGGGGTGACGTCATGAAGGCTGCCCCTCGGCACGCCCACATGCTATAAGAGATCGATGACCGAAAACGAACAGCAATACGAGTTTTCCGAGTTCTCCGGCGAATTTGTCGACGACGACATCATGGTCACTATCGGCATATACCGCCCGGCGGGCACCAACGCGGACTGGACGCTTGAGGTCGTCGATCAAGAGGGATATTCGACCGTCTGGGATGATCTGTTCGCCACCGACCGCGATGCTTTCCAGGAATTTCTGGCGACCGTCCATCGCGATGGAATACGCAGCTTTCTCGATCAGTCGATCCGCACCGTCCATTGACGCTGCATTCCGCGCGCCTGGATGATTGGTATTGGTCCGATGCCGCTGATGTGATCAGGAGGCGGAAAATCGCGCTTGATGTAAATGTGCAAAAGCGCTTTACCTACCCATGTATTTTGAAGAGGCGTACCGGAATCGCGGAATCAGACCTTTCTCGCTGATGAAACCGCAGATAGCGTCTCTGCGCAGCTGCATTCCGGCTGCGTCCCCGAGTCCAATGAAGGCAACTGGATGAGGGCTTGCCCCGCCATCGTGCGGGGCTTTTTCGTGGACAATGGTACTGGTCGGACAGCCGACTTGAGACACCCGTACACCGAAGCGTTGGCTCTCCCTCATGCCCATAAGGATGCGGTCGCGACCACCGTTTCTAGCCCATTTTAGTCAGAGAGTAAGCATTGCGCCTCGAAATAGGTTGTGTTGTGATTCGCACTCAACCGGAGTGCTGCCATGTTCGATAATGAAGAGATCGGTATCCCCTGCCCCGAATGCGGCCACGAGACCAGCAAGCCTGTCGCTTGGGTGAAAGCGAACGACGAACTCCCTTGCAGGAGATGTGGGACCGCCATCGTGTTGGAGAACGAAAAGCACTTGCTCACGATCGAGCAAGTCGCTCAGAACATGACGAAACTCAGACGATCGCTCGCAAAGTTTCGTAGGAATGCTCGTGGTGCGCGTTGGCACCGGTGACATCCATCCGCCGCGAAGGAAATCCCTCCCGAATGCGCTTCGAGGAAGGACTGGCGTCCGTGTGAACCGTCGCTAGAAGTTGAAATAGATCGTCACGCCCGGCCGCCGATGGTAGCGGTGATAGTCTCGATAGCTGTAGTACCGGGGATAGCACCTGCCGTAGTAGCGGCAGGAACGCGAAGCGTAGCGTCTGTTCCAGTGGCGCTGCGTGCGCCAATGGCGATGGTGCCGGTGATTGACCTGCTCGGCAGCGTCGGTCTTCACCTGCTCCGGCACAGGCACGAATATCGGTGCGGCGCTTACCGGAAGGGAAAAAGGCGCAGCCAGGACTAAGGCTGTGAGGGCGGATGAGAGCTTTTTCATCATCGACTCCGTCTCGCTGCTTATGAGCTTGGGCCATCATGCCTGAACCGCTGATGAACGAGCCCTACTCAAGAAAATTCACTATCAAGGAAATATATCCCCGAAGTCCGCACGATTAATCGGGAAATCGTCTGGCATTGAGTCGGACTAAAGTCCAAGGAGTGGAACCGCTTGCTTATTTCCCCGTTGAGTGACGAGTTCAACGAGAGGAAATGTTATGAAGAAGCTCGTATTTATTACTGCGACTGTCGCGCTCATCGCCAGCGGTGCTGTCGCGCAGCAAGCCGACGGTACCAACGCGGCAACCGGCATGGTCGGCGGTGCCGCCACCGGCGCCATTATCGGCGGCCCGATCGGAGCCGGGGTCGGCGCGGTGGTAGGCGCCACGCTCGGCGGCGCACTCACGCCGCCTCCCCCCGAAGTGGTCACTTATGTTCAGCAGCAGCCGGCACCGCCATCGGTCGTCGTTCAGCAGCCGATCGCGGTCGGCAAGCCTGTTCCCGAAACGGTTATGCTGACGCCAGTCCCGCAGAATCCGACCTATGCATATGCGGTGGTCAATGAGCAGCGTGTCATCGTAGAGCCGAAATCGCGCACGGTCGTTCAGGTCATCAACTGACCTGACGGCGGTGAGAGCGGCCCTCGCAGGCTCGGTTTAAGGCCCCAGGCCGGCCCCGCGTTTATCGCCGGCCTGGAACTTACCCGCGGCGTGGCCGTTCACTCGTGAAGAAAGGAGTTGATCGATGAATCAGATTATCTACCTCGTCGGCCTCGTTGTGATCGTGATAGCGATCTTGTCGTTCTTCGGCTTGAGCTGAACTGAGAAGATCGTTCCATGGCGCGGCCAGCCGATCCCGGCTTTTCGCAGCTTCACCAGGGATTCCCGCGGATTTATTCGCAGCGGCGTACCGGAAACCGAGATTCAGACCTTCCCACCCGTTCGGCTCAGAGATAGCGTCCGCGTCGTAGCTGCATTGGAGCTACATCTTTCCCCGCATTTCGTTTGCCAAGCGGATGCGTGCCTGCCCCGCCATCGAGCGGGGCTTTTTTATCGCCGTAACTCCACGTCCCGCCGCGGCTTCGATGCGTGCGCGGTTTGCGGCGGATGCGGCCGTAGACGCAGACAAATCACTGATCTGCCGGACTTTGGTCCCTGGATCATAAGGCTCTTGGCCCGCCAAAGGTCCGATACGCTGGGCTGCCGGCTGCGATATTGTTCGCATGGAAGGCTGCAGCAAATCCATCGGCGATTGTTGCAGAGAGATCGGGAGGTCCGAAGCCAGCCGCCGCTGGACGGCGGACCCCGCGAGTGGCCCCAGAGCGGTGTCCCAGTAGTCCCTTCGGGCAGCGCCGCTCTGGGGCTTTCCCCAACCACCGGATCGCGTCGGCAACTCGCCTGTCGTCACGGTATATTTCACTCAGGTAACGTAACGTTACTGTATAACAGAAATTAACCGCTAGTAAGATCAGGAACAAATTGAACGATACGTCGTTCTACCATCGTATATCAAGGGAGTACGATAGATGAACGCCAAGATCTTCATTGTTACTGCGATCGCAACGGGCATCTTTGCCGCGCCCGCTATTGCAAACGACACCAACCAAGGTGCGGTGACGGGTGCCGCTGGCGGAGCCGTTACCGGCGCTATTGTTGGCGGTCCCGTCGGCGCTGCCATCGGCGGTGCGGTCGGCCTCGTCGCCGGCGCTGTTATCGCTCCTCCGCCGCAGCAGGTCGTAACCTATGTGCGACAGCAGCCGGTTCCCGCCGATACCGTGGTCCTGCAGGAGCGGATCGCCGTCGGTCGTCCGCTACCGCGGACCGTGGCTCTGACGCCCGTTCCCGAGAATCCCTCCTACGCGTTCGCCGTGGTCAACAACCAACGCGTGATCGTCGACCCAAGAACCTACACGGTCGTCCAGGTCGTTCAGTAAGAGGCATTGGAGCGGGATGAGGAAAAGTCTTTGCGCTTTTCAACCGCATCCCGCTCCAATTTATAGATCATGTTCATGATCCTGGTCGACACGGCCTGAAATCACCGTGATCCAGAGCATTTCCGCGCTTCTTCGGTTCGCGGAAATGCTCAAGCTCTCGTTTCCGCGCATTTCGAGATGGTGTGGCACATACACATCGCTTTTCAGCAAAAACTGATTCATGTAAAATTGCTGCTTCCTTCCGAATCGGAATCGCCCTCTATCGAGGGGAACCAAGGAATCATCCCGCCGTTTCCCCCTAGGTTCGCTTCCGGAGGGCTGCCACCATGTTTACCGCTTTGTTGATTGCCTCACTCGCGGCGCCTTCGAGTCTCGTCTCGGCCACCGCGACGGTCGATGATCTCCAGTCCGACTTCGAAACTGCCGTGGCCTGCCGGCAGATAGACGGCAGGAACGTATGGAAGGGTGAACTGGCCTATTACATCCAGTCCTATGTCTACGAAGGCGATGCAGCCGCTTCGGCTGACCGCGCCGACATGGCTGATGCCGTGCTGCCGGAGGACAACGAACCGGAGACGGTCAAGGAATTCGAAGAGGCCTGCTCACTTGCCGGGTCGACCGGACACGCACGAAGGTGACCGTTCTGGCGCAAGTCGATTGCCCCTCTCGATCACTACAGCGGCCGTTGCGCGTCTCGTAAGACGCGCGGCGCTGTACAGGGATGAGAGCAGCGCCGCGTCTGCGGCGCGGGAAGCGTTCTTTCAGCCCAAGGACTTGGTCTGGCTGGATTCCTGTGACAAGCACAGGAATGAGGAAGACAAAGCCGCGGCGGCTATCCGGATTTCAACAGACCTCAGCCTGATGCGTCCGGTGTAACGCCTGCGCCACGTGCACTGCGCATTTTCAAAGCGCTCGTCCGGTATTCGCGGCGATAGGCGCGCGAAAAGGCGGAGAGACTGTCGAATCCGCAACGCAGGGCGATGTCACGCATCGGAATTCCGGTATCACGCACGAGCCGGTGGGCGACCTGCAGCCTGAGGCGCAGGTAATAGGCGCCGGGACTCGTCGAGAGGCCTTTGGCGAAGAGCGTTTCGAGCTTGCGCTGCGAGACGGAAAGCCGGCGCGCCAGCGCCGCGACCGTCATCGGACGTTCGAGCGTGCGCTCCATGAGCCTGATGGCCGCGGCAAGCTCCGGGTCGCGTGCCTCTATGCGGCCGAGCGAAACGAAAGGCTGGACATCCGTCGGTCCGTGCATCTGGTCGTAGACGAAAATGCTCGCGACATCGAGCGCCAGTGCAGGCCCGAGCCTCTCGGCGACGAGATGCAGCATCATGTCGAAGGTCGGCGACGCGCCGCCTGAGGTCCAGTATTTGCCGTCGATCACGAAACGGTCGCCGATCACCTCCAATTCGGGAAACGCCTGGCTGAAATCTTCGAGTTCCTCCCAATGGGCCGTAGCCTTGCGGCCATTGATGAGCCCGGAACGGCCGAGCAGCCAGCACCCGGATTCGACGCCTGCGACGATGTCGAAATGTCGCGCACATTCCTGCAGGGTCGCGAGAAAGCGCTTGCCGGCGTGCCTTTGAAGATTGAACCCGCCGATGATGAGAAGAAGATCTCCCACGACGGGCAAGGTGAAACTTCCGTCCACGGCAATCGGGACGCCGCAGGTCAGCATCACCGCCTGGCCGTCGGCGGACAGCAGCCGCCAGCGGAAGACCTCGTGCCCCGCCACTCGATTTGCCGCGCGCATCGGATCGAGGACCGAGGCAAAGGACATGATCGACGATTCGGGCAGGACGACCACCACGACCTCAATCGGCGATTGTGCAGAACGGTTCGCAATCATGCGCGTAACGTCAAATTTTATGCGCAGTATGTCAAATGGCAAACGAGCGTTAGGGCATTATCGACCGGCAATCGATCTCTTCGCGGGCATTTGCAGGCCCGCTCGGAGATGATGTTCCCCTTTTTCCGCTACTTTCGGAAGGGCCGGCCGGAACGAACCGCCGGCCCTCTTTCTTTCCCCGGGCGGGCGGTTCGAAGGCGTTGTTTTTCGCAGACTCGCTCCCGATATGTTGCTAATCTCTGCCGCAACAACAGGAGGCATCTGTGATGATCAGAAATGTGCTTGTTGCAGTCTTCGGGGCTTCGCTGCTCGGGGGAGCGGCCCATGCAGCCGATTTGGCACAGGCACCGGAGCCGGCGCCGACGGTCGAGACGATATCCAGCTTCGTATGGACGGGCGGTTATCTCGGCCTGCAGGGCGGCGGTGGCTGGTTGAACAGCGACCTCAGCGTCCCGGGCGGCAGCGCCTCCGAAAAATTCAGCGGCGGCCTCTTCGGCGCCTTCGCCGGCTACAACTATCAGCATAGCGACTGGGTCGTCGGCGTCGAGGGCGATGTCAGCTACAACTGGAATGATGAGACCGTCACCGTCTTCGGATCTGACACCGAAACCGGGACGGATGTTTCCGGATCCGTGCGCGCCCGCCTCGGCTACACCGTAAACGACCGGACGCTGATTTACGGCACAGGCGGCTGGGCAGTAACGCGCGGCTTTGTCGATGTCGCCGGCGCGCCCAAGGAAAAGGAAACCTTCAACGGCTGGACCATCGGCGCGGGTGTCGACTACGGCTTCACCGACAGCGTCTTCGGACGCGCGGAATATCGTTACAACGATTTCGGAGACAAGGATGTGGGCGGCGTCGATGTCGACCTCGACCAACACCAGTTTACCGTCGGCGTCGGCGTGAAATTCTGATCGCCGCAGGAGTTTCGATCAAGGACCCGGCAATCGCCGGGTTTTTTCTGGAGGCATATCGGCTCCGATATGAGAACGCAGCAGGCATCAGGACACGGGTTGCGGAAGCGGGATGGGATGTAACCGCGCCCGCCGAAACATACGGGGAGGAAGGATGGGAAGATTTCTGGAGTTCTTGGGCGGTGCGATCGTCATCGGAACGCTGGTTTTGCTGGCGATGACACTGGTTCCCGCTCCCGACGTGAAAACACTCGTCGCCGTCCTCCCCTGGGCCTTTCCGGCGATTGCCGGCGGCCTCCTCCTCGTCGCCTTCGGCGCGATGCTCGACCACCTTGCCGCCATACGCTCGGCGGCAGACCGGCAGGCCGATATTTTCCAGCAACTGCTCGAGCGGCGAAACACAGCGAAGAAGGAATGAGGATCGCCCTCGACCGTCACTCTTCGACGATCAGCACCTCGAACGTTATGCAAACGGCGTCAACGCCGTAGGCTATCTCACCCTCGAAAATGGTGCATTCCGTATCGACGATCGCGATATCGAGCTTCGCTTTGGCCTGTCCGCCCCGATCGGGTGAAAGCGTCCCCTTGCGAATGAGCAATTCCGAAGCGGCCGATTCCATGACCTGGCCGTCGACGAACGTGCAGCCGACGAGGCTGCCGATGCCGTGCAACGTCGCCCGTTCGATTCCGTGCTCGGCTGCCGTGCGCTCGATCGCCGAATGGATCGGTTCGTTCGGCTTCAACCGGCAGAGAACGGCGCGCCGCGGAGTGATGGCCGGTGCGGCGGCATGAGGCACAGGCGTGAACAGACGGAATCGGGTCTCGCTGTCCTCCAGCTGATCCATGATGGCGCCCGACAGTATCCAGGCTTCCGCCTCCACCGGTTCGGCGAATTGCGAATCCTTCGGCATCACGTGCCCGGCCGCGCGGAAACCGTCCTCGTGCCGCCAGACACCATGGCCGTGCAGGAACGGCTCCCCGTCGCGCCGGCCGAACGTCATGACCAAATCTTCGATGGGCGCGCGGCCATTAGGCGCATGTATGCCGCTGTACCAGGCGGCATGAAGGCCGTCATGCGAGAGAGTCGGTGCGACATAGGCAAGCGGCGCAAACGCACCGCCCCTGACCTCTACGATCGCGCTGTCGCAGCCTTTTTCAGCGAGCGCCTCGTGGACGGCTTCGAGCACGCTCCGGCCCGGTTTGAAGGTCAATCGCGTCTTCTCGGCGTGGCACCCGAGAGAGATCACCCTCGGCGTGAACGGCACGCCGGGTTGGCGGAGACTCCGCATCATCGTCCTTTCAAAGTCAGACCGGCGTTGACGAACCCTCCATCGACCGCCAGCACCTGGCCGTTGATATGGCTCGCCTCCTCCGAGATCAGGAACGCCGCGCTGGCCGCGATTTCGCGCGACGAACCGTAGCGGCGCTGGGGGATGCGCTCGTGCCATTGCGCACGCACGTCATCCGTATGGACGGCACGCGACAAAGGCGTGTCGATGGCACCGGGAGCGATGGCATTGACGCGAATTCCATCCTGTCCGAGCTCGGTCGCGAGAATGTAGGTGAGCAGATTGACCGCGCCTTTGGAGGCGCCGTAGGCGGCGCGTCCCTTGTTGCCGATAATACCCGATACGGAGGAGATGTTGACGATTGCACCGGGCGTGGCCGTCGCCAGCCAATGACGCGCCGCCTCACGGCAGACGATGAACGTGCCGGTCAGATTGACGTCCAGAATGCGGCGGAAATCGTCGACGCTGGTCTCGACGGCAGGCCTGTCGATCGCGATGCCCGCCGAATTGATGACCGCCCGCAGCGGTGCCCTCGCCGCCGCGGTCTCGATGGCCGATGCGACCTCCTTTTCATCCGTGACGCTGCAGGCGATTGCCTGCGCGGGATCGATCGGGATCGCGCGACATGCGTCCGCCAGCGCATCGGCATTGCGATCCACCAGATAGACCCTCCAGCCGCGGCCGTTCAGAAGCCTCGCTATTTCGAGGCCGATACCGGATGCTCCACCCGTGACGAGTACGGATTTCATTCCATCGCTCATGGGGCAGCACTCCTGCGGTCCCCGATGCCAACGGAACCGATGTCCAGTTCGCCGCGCCGTTCGAGTTCCTCGCGGATCAGCTTCTTGGTGATCTTGCCATAGGCCGATTTTGGCATTTCGGACCAGAACACGATCTTCTTCGGAAGCTTGTAGCGGGCAATCTTCCCGTCCAGCCATTCCCTCAGAGCCGCCGCGTCGACCGACGCACCGTCACGTGCGACGCAAACCGCGATGCCGACCTCTCCCCAGACCGGATCGGGAACGCCGACGATCGCCGCCTCGCTGATATCCGGATGCATCAGGAGCTTTTCCTCGATCTCGCGCGGATAGACGTTGGACCCGCCCGAAATGAACATGTCGGAGGCGCGGCCGGTGATGTAGAGGAAGCCTTGCGCATCGACATGGCCAAGGTCGCCGGTCCGAAACCAGCCGTTGCGAAACGCTTTGGCGTTGGCCTCGGGGTTCCGATAATAGCCGGCAAAAACCGCCGGGCCGATCACGCAGATCTCGCCGGTCGCGCCCGCCGGGACTTCGTTGCCGTCGTCGTCCTGGATCTGCAGCTGCATGCCCGTCCGCTCGAAACCGCAGGTGCCGATACGCGCATCCGGGCCATCCTCCGCGCTGTGGAAGGCGGGAGGCAGGACGGTGATCGCTCCCGTCACTTCGCCGAGCCCGAAATACTGCACCAGGACGGCGCCGAGCTTTTCCAGCGCTTTTTTCTGATCGGCACGGTACATCGGCGCACCGGCATAGATGACATAGCGCAGCGACGAGTGGTCGTACCGGTCGACGGACGGATCCTCGATGAGCAGCTTTACGATAGTCGGTACGGCGAAGAGGTTGCTGACCCTCCATTTTTCGACGAGGGCCCAGAACTGCGGTATGTCGAGCTTCTCGGACGGCAAGAGGATCGTGGTTGCGCCCCTTGCGACCTGGCACAGCTGATGGATCCCGGCGCCGTGCGACAGCGGCGCAACGACGATCGACCGGTCGCGATGGGTCGTAGCCGGAAAGAGATCGCCGATATGATTGTTGATGACGAAGGCCATTTGCCCGTGCGTCAGCACGGCAGCCTTGGGTCGGCCGGTGGTGCCGGACGTATAGAAATACCAGCATGGATCATCGCGATCGACGGCAACGGGCGAAACCGATTTTCCAAGATTGCGCGCAACGATCGCATCATAGTCTTCGCCGACCCGTGACGCGCCGATCGGAATGCATGATCCGATCTGCTCGCCCGCAGCCCGACATGCTTCGGCATGAGCCTCGAAGGGGGCCTGGAATATCACCAGCCTGGCACCGCTCGATTGGGCCAGATAGGCGACCTCCTCCGGCAGCTGCCGGAAATTCGTGGGAACCCAGACCGCACCTGCTCTGAACGCCGCAAACATGGACTCGAACATCTGGTTGCAGTTGGCGGAGTGGACGAGAATCCGGTCTCCTTTGCGCACGCCGAACTCATGGACGAGCGCATATGCCATGGCGTCGACCCGCGCCTCCAGCTCGTTCCAGCGCCACCGGTGATCGCCGTGAACGAGGGCGATCTCGTCCGGATTGCGTCTCGCTGCCTGCGAAAGGAAATTGCCGAGGTTCATGACTCGCGTCGAAACGGGGGTGACGCCGCCCTGGGGTTCGTTGCTCGTCATTTCGCCCGTTCCAGGATGGAGACATAGTTTGCGACGGCAGCGCCGCCCATGTTGAAGATGCCGGCGAGACCGGCGCCGGGGATCTGCATTTCGCCCGCCTCCTCCATAAGCTGCATGGCGGAAATGACATGCATCGAGACCCCCGTCGCGCCGATCGGATGACCCTTGGATTTCAAGCCGCCGGAGGGGTTGACCGGCAGGCTTCCGCTCCTGGTGGTGGTTCCGTCGCGGATCGCACGGTAGCCTTCGCCGGGTGCGGTCAGGCCCATCGCCTCGTATTCGATCATCTCGGCTATGGTGAAGCAGTCATGCGTCTCGACGAAGGAGAGATCGTCCAGCGTGGCGCCTGCCATGGAAAGTGCCGCTTTCCAGGCCCGCCGTGGCCCGTCGAATTCCAGCATGTCCCGGCGGCTGAGCGCAAACACGTCGTTGACGTGGCTGCGGGCCCGGAAGGCGATTGCCCGCTGCAGCGTCGCAGCCGTGTCCGCGTCGGCGAGCACGAGGGCGGCCGCCCCGTCCGAGACGAGCGAGCAGTCGGTGCGGCGCAAGGGGGCCGCGACGATCGGATTCTTCTCCGAAACGGTGTTGCAGAACGCAAAACCGAAATCCCTTCGCATATGCGCGTAAGGGTTGGCTACGCCGTTTTCGTGGTTCTTGGCCGCTATCATCGCAAGCTCTTCGGAACGGTCGCCGTAACGCTGGAAGTAATGCTGTGCAATGCGGCCGAAGACGCCCGCAAAGCCCCCTTCCACGTCGCCTTCCTCTTTCCGGTAGCTGCCGCCCAGAAGGATATCGCCGACTGCTGCCGTCGAAACGGCGGTCATCTTCTCGGCACCGATGACGAGTGCGATGCGGCCGCGGCCGGCCTCGATGAAATCCATCGCCGTATAGATCGCCGCCGAGCCTGTCGCGCACGCATTTTCAAGCCGCACGGACGGGACGTGAGCAAGGGCCTCGTCGGTCATGCCGACAAGTGCGGCCTGAAACTCCTGCTTGGAGAAGCCGCCGTTCATGACTCCGACAAAGATTCCGTCGACATCCGAGGCGGCAAGACCGGCATGGGCAAGTGCCGGCGCCGCGACCGCGGCCATCAGCGCCTCTGTGTCCGCGTAGTCGGTCTTGCCGAACTGGGAGTGGGCCCAGCCTACGATCTGCGCCTTGGTCATCTGGACAATCTCCTTTTGAGAGGTCTTGCAATGGAGGCTATGTGTCGCGTCCCGCGTTCACGGAACTGCTCGGCGAGTTTGCTCTCGATGCGTGAAGCTTCCTGCCTGAGAAGAGCTGCCAACTCGCTCTGCCGCGGCTCCTGCATGCGGCTGTCGATGGCGGCAATGCTGATGGCTCCGGCGACGCCGCCGCCGGGATAGCGGATTGCGACGCCCACACCCCAGGAGTTGGTGAGGATAAGGCCGGGATTGACCGCATAGCCCTGAGCGCGAGCAAGCTCGACGCGGCGGCGCAGTTCGTCCGGCCCAAGCATCGGAAACTGCTCCTCGAGCACGGCGGCATTCTGGTCCAGAACGGACGAAACCTCCTCGTCCGAAAGAGCCGCGAGCATGGCCAGAGAGCCGGCGCCGACGCCCAGCGGATGCACGAAGCCCGCCTGGAGTGCGTGGGTGCGGATCGGAAAGCTCCCCTCCTCCCGGTGGAGACAGACCGACGACGCTCCGCGGCGTACGGAGAGAAAGCAGGAGTCGCTGGTCTTCTGCGCCAGGCGATGCAGGCTTTCCGTCGACAGGCGCAGGAGCCCGTGCCGGCTCGATGCGAGGGTGCCGAGCACATAGGCTTCTTCACCGACATAGTAGCGCCGGTCGCGGTCGTCCTGCTCCAGGAGGCCGGCCCTGATCAGGGCAAGCAGGAGGCGGCGAACCGTTGGTTTGTTGAGGCCGCTCTGCTCCACGACGGCGCTCAGAGACATGCCGTCCATCTGGCGGCCGACCAGCGACAGGAGCTTGGCCGCACGATCGACGCTTTGCGAACCGGTCATGTCCCTGTCGGCCGCATCGCCCATGTTTCAGTGTACCCCCATGATCGTGCAGCTCTGGCCGCCATCGACCGGCAGACAAACGCCGGTAATGAATTTCGCTTCGTCGGAGGCAAGGAAAAGCGCTGCATTGGCGACATCCCAGGCATCGCCCATGCGCCCGCCCGGAACCGCCGCGTTGCGGGCTGCCACCATTTCCTCGGCGGAGGCGTATTGCGAGGAGATCTGCTTGTAGATCAGAGGCGTGTCGATCAGGCCGGGGACGACACAGTTCGCGCGGATTCCGTGCGGCGCGTATTGAGCCGCGATCGCGACCGTCGCCTGGTTGACCGCCGCCTTCGTCGCGTAATAGGCGAAATAGGGATAGCCGGTCCACCGGATGCCGGCGAGCGACGAGATGTTGACGACGGCGCCACCGCCGGCTTCGATCATGTGCGGGATGACAGCCTTGGCGGTGCGGAACACCGAGCCGAGATTGAGATCCACGGATTGCTGGAACTGTGCTTCCGACAACTCGACCGGTCCACCCATATGCGTGACGCCGACATTGTTGTGTAGAATGGAAATGGTGCCGAATGCCTGCCGTGCGGCCGCCACCGCCGCTTCGACAGATGCGAGAGCGGTGACGTCTGCGGCGACGGCTAGGGCCTGGCCGCCTTCCGCCGCGATGATTGCCGCCGTTTCCTCGGCTGCCTCCCTATCGACGTCGACACAGACGACCTTGGCGCCCTCACGCGCATAAAGCACTGCGGCAGCCTTGCCGTTGCCCCAGCCGGGGCCGGAGGAACCCGCACCGAAGACGATTGCCGATTTTCCCTTGAGACGGTCTGCCAATTCGAAACCTCGGAAGGCGCCACGCGCTCGTGGAAGAACGCGCCGCGTCGCTGCATCGGTCGGCGAACGGCCGGGTGAACGGCCGCCCGCCTCGTCGTGCTCAGGTGGTCAGCCGAGGCTGGTGCCTACGGCCTTTTCGAGAATGGCCCAGGCCTCGTCGCCGAATTTTCCCTTCCATTCGGCGTAGAAACCCGCCGATCTCAGCGTCTCCCGGAAAGCTGCCTTGTCCGGGTCGGTGAATGTCATGCCACTCTGGGTGAGCTGCTCGCGTACCGTGTCGTTCACTTTGGCGGTATCGGTGCGCTGTGCGATGGCCGACTCGTTGAGATGTTTGGCCGCAATCTCCCTTATGTCTTCCGGCAGTGTTTCCCAGGCCTGCTTGTTCGCCAGCATCCAGAAACCGTCCCACATATGGTTGGTCATGGCGCAATGTTTCTGCACCTCGTAGAGCTTGGCGGTCGAGGCGATTGCCAGTGGGTTTTCCTGGCCGTCGACGGTGCCGGTGCTGAGCGCCGTGTAGACTTCCGCGAAATTGATCGTGGTCGGTGCAGCCCCGAAGGCGGTGAACATGGATTGCCAGAGCGGGCTCGGCGGAACGCGGATCTTGAACCCCTTGAGGTCCTCCGGCGTGTTGATCGGCTTGGTCGAACTGGTGATCTGGCGAAAGCCGTTGTCCCAGATCTTCTCCATGGGCACGAGGCCCTTCTTTTCGATCTCGCCGCGCGCATAGGCGCCCAGCTCTCCGTCCATCGCCTTCCAGACCGTGTCGTAGTCGGGGAAGGCGAAGCCGATGCCGCTGATGGCAGCGTTGGGCACCAGGGTCGAGAGAATCAGCGGCGAGAGCGAGAAGAACTCGGTTGCGCCGTTGCGAAGCTGCGAAAGCGTTTCGGTGTCGTTGCCGAGCTGACTGCTCGGGAAGATGTTGATCTTCAGGCGGCCGCCCGTCTCCTCCAGGATCTTGTCGGCGGCTTCCTTCAGGCGAATGTTGAGCGGATGGGTGACCGGCAGGTTGTTTGCCAGCTTATAGGTGAAGTCCGCGGCATGGGCCTTGGTGCGGATCGAAGCCCCAAGCGCAACTGCTCCAGTGCCGAGCAGCATCGTTCTACGGGTTATTTTCATCGCTCTGTTCTCCTCCTGATCGTCGATGATGAATATGGGATGGCGGGCTCACAGCAATGCGAGCGAGAACCACGGCACGGCGGCGATCAACAAGAGGCCAAGCACCATTGCGCCGATATAGGGCCAGATCGCTCCCATGGCCTCGTCGGGCGAAACGTTGCCGATCTTGCAGGCGATGTAGAAGCCGATGCCGATCGGCGGCGCCATCAGTCCGACGTTCATCGCGGTGACGATGACCATGGAATAGTGGACGTCATGGATCCCCATCGCACGCGCGATCGGAAACATGATCGGCGCCAGGAGCACGATCGCAGGGAGGCCTTCGAGCACGCAGCCGAGCAGCATGAACAGGGCGATCGAGACCAGCATGAAGGTGAACCATCCACCCGGCAGGCCGCTCATCATATCGGTGAGCTCGAAGGCGAACCCGGTCTGGGTGAGCGCCCAGGCCATCGCCGCGGCGGTACCGAGGATCAGGAGGATCGCACCGCTCATCGCGGCGGTCTCGACCAGCATCCTGTAGGTCCGGCGCATGCCGATACCGCCATAAAGGACAGTGCCGATGATGAAGGCGTAGACGACCGCGATGGTGGAGACCTCGGTCGCGGTCGCCGCACCGCTCGCGACCGCGCTGCGGATGATGAACGGCAGTACCAGGGCCGGCGCCGCGATCAGGGCCGTGCCGCCGATGTGTTTCAGCGACGGGCGCACGACGCCGTCGACATTTTCTCGGGCCGCCTTGATGCGTGCAAGCGCGGCAAGCGCGACCAGCAACACGAGAGCGATGGCAAAACCGCTGGTAAACAGAGCGGCGATCGAAACGCCGGCCACAGAGCCGAGAACGATCAGCACGATGCTCGGCGGCACGGTGTCGGCCATGGCGGCCCCGGTCGCGAGCAGCGCTATCATTTCCTTCGGCTTGTGACCCCGGCGCTTCATCTCCGGAAACAGCGCCGGGGCAACCGTCGCCATGTCCGAGACTTTCGACCCGGAAATGCCGGACACGAGAAAGAGCGAGCCCAACAGAACGTAGGACATGCCGGCCTTGACGTGGCCGAGCATGGAGGCGAGGAAATCGACGATCGCCTTGCCCATTCCGGTCGCGTCCAGAATGCAGCCGAGAAGCACGAAGACCGGGACCGACAGCAGAATGAGGCTGGACATGCCCTCGTCCATGCGGCCGATCATGACGACCAGCGGCATCGACGTCGTGAAGGCGAGAAACAGAAGCGTCGCGATGCCGAAGCAGAAGGCGATCGGAACGCCCATCGCGAGGCAGATGGCAGCACCGCCGACGAGAAAGATCAGAATGTTGCCGTTGCCGAACGAACTGAGCGCAGGCGTCAGCAACCAGAGCACCAAGGCGACCGCGAGCACGAATGCCACGGCCAGCACCACGTCGAACGGCCTGGCGGTTCTGATCAATTGAGCGACGGCCAGCAGCACCATCAGGACCATGCCGACTGCAATGGCCGCGGCACGATAGCCCGCCGGGATGTTCAAGGCCGACGAAGTGATGTCCATTTCGCCGGCGGCATAGGTGTAGGCTGCCGGCAGCAGGACGAGAAGGAACGCCATGATGGCGACCATGCCGAGCGTTTCGGTGAACTGCCGGGCCCTTTCGCCGAGAGCATTGAGAAGAATGGTCAGCCGCAGATGCTCGCAACGATCGATCGCGATCGCCGAACCGAGCATGGCTAGCCACAGGAAGGCGATGGATGCGGCTTCATCGATCCAGACGATCGGTCTCGACAGGCCGTAGCGAAAGGCTACGCCGGTAAGCAGCATGGCGATGATCGCCACAAGCAGAGCGGCGGACGACGCTTCGACGGGGCGCATCAGCCGCGAACCCGGCCGGGCCTCCATCGTCTCGGCGAGCACGGCGAATTCGGACACGCCCTCCGTCGTGGTGGTCATCGGCTTCCTCCCTTACGAACCGTTCGATCGCCTTGCGCGCCAGCCGCGCGAATGCGGCGGGATGAACGACGTCAAAGCTCCTCCCGGAGGTGTCGTCCGAAGAAACTGGATGCATCGGATCGACATTCCAGATCGTCCGTCGCCCTCCAAAGCAACGTTCGATCAGGTCCATTTTGTAGGTGAAAGGAAACCACCTAGCAACACGCTGAACTAAACCGTTGAATACGTAATATATTCGTCGTTAAGTGAGGTCCATAATGTGAACCTTATCGTGTCGTCGCGGAACAAGCGTAAGCCCCGTGGTCGCCTGGTGCGGGTCCCCTTCGCCGGCTTGCGGCGGACGAATCCGTCCCTGTCCCCGTCATTCCCAGACGGCACCGGGAAAGGCGTTCAGCGGTATCTTGAGGTAGCGGCGGCCATTATCCTCGGCGACCGGCAGTTCTCCGCCGCGAATATTGACCTGCAGGGCATGCAGAATCAGCTTGGGCATCGGTAAGGTCCTGTCGCGCGCCTCCCGCAGATTGACGAAATCCGCCCGTGTTTTTCCGGCGACATGCGTATTATTAGCTTGCTGTTCCGCCACCGTACTTTCCCACAGAGCTTCACGGCCGCCTGGCCGATAGTCATGTCCGGTGAAGAGGCGGGTCTCGCCCGGAAGGGCAAGAATGGCCTCGATCGAGTTCCACAGGCTCTCGGCGCTGCCGCCGGGAAAATCCGCGCGGGCGGACCCGCTGTCAGGCATGAACAACGTGTCGTGAATGAAGGCCGCATCGCCGATGATGTAGCTGATCGACGCTAGCGTATGCCCAGGCGAGTGCAGTACGCGGGTTTCGAGATTCCCGAGTTCGAACATATCGCCGTCGCGAAACAGCCGATCCCACTGCGAACCGTCACAAACGAAATCCGGCCAATTGTAGATCTGTTTCCAGATCTGCTGCACGCCTTTCACGTGCTCGCCGATGGCAGTGGGCGCCCCCGTTCGATCCCTGAGGTAGCGTGCCGCCGAGAAATGATCCGCATGCGGATGGGTGTCCAGTATCCATTCGACACTCAAACCCTGCTTGGCCACATGATCGAGAATGGCGTCGGCATTCGTCGTCGCGGTGGAACCCGATTTCTGATCGAAGTCGAGCACCGGATCGATGATCGCGCATTTTCCCGTTTCGGGGTCGGCCACGACATACTGAATGCTGCACGTGGCCGCGTCGTAAAAGGCGGCTACATCAGGCCTGTGCATGTGCCCTTCCCTTCTCGGCCGCTACACGAGGGAAGAATATCGCACGTGCCGGATCGAAGTCGTAATCCCGTTCGAACGCCGGAGCGTCGGCAGCCAGTTTCGCGACGGAATCGAGGATGAATTTCACCTTTTCGTCCGAGAGCAGAACGCTGAAATTCAGCCGCGTGAAGCCGGGCTTCTTTATTTCGTCGCCGGCGAGAATGGCTTGGCGCATCTGCTCTGACTGCTGCGCATCGATCGACAGCAGCCTGTGAACATAGGGCCCGGCGCAGGCGCAACCGCCACGGGCCTGAATGCCGAAGCGGTCGCTCAGCATGCGAGTAACGAGTTGCTGGTGCATATACCCCCCTTTGCCGTCGCGGATGCGGAAGGAAAAAATCGGTAGCCGGTCCAGCGCCGGTAGACCAAGTATCTCCAATTGTGGGACATCCTTCCATGCGGAAAAGGCACGAACCGTAAGCTGGCGATTGCGCCGCGCCATTTCCTCCAATCCGATGGCGTGCTTGACGACAAAGGCGAGGGCCGCCCGGATGTCGCCAACGACGTTCGGTGTCCCCGCCTCTTCGCGGGCTTCGAGGCTGTCGCTGTAGTCGTGCGTCTCCGGCGAGACGAATTTCACCGTCCCGCCGCCCGGCCAGGAGGGTTTGCTCGTGGCCAGACCGTCGCGCCGAACGATCAAAATGCCGGAAGCGCCCGGGCCGCCAATGAACTTGTGCGGCGAGAGAACGATGGCGTCGATCTCCGCAGAACCGCTCGGCGACACCGAAATCGGTACATAGGGCCCGGCACCTGCATAGTCCCAGATCATCTTGGCCCCGGCCGATTTCACCAAGTCGGTAGTCGCGGCGACGTCGCTGGTGATTCCCGTGATGTTCGAGGCCGCGGACAATGTACAGATGGTCAGGTCGCAAGATCCGCTTCGCAGAGCCTGATCCAGAAGGAAGAGGTCCGGGCCGCCCTCGGGCGATTCGGTCAGCTCGACGATTTCCGCACCGCTTTCGCGCCAGGGAAGTATGTTGGAGTGGTGCTCATACGGACCGATGATGACCCGCACGGTCTTCCCTGCCGCGATCGCTTCGGTGACGCCGAACAGTTTGACGAGGCGGTTCAGCCCCGAAGTCGCGCCGGATCCGGTAAAGATGACCGCATGTCTCTCGTCCGCTCCGCAGCACTCGGCGATCAACGCCCGCGCCTCCCTTCGCATGCGGGTCATGAACCCGCCGCAGTAAGAAGCCTCGGTATGGCTGTTGGCGTAAAATGGCAGGACTTCCTCGAGGATGAAGCGTTCGACCGTTCCAAGCGCCCGGCCCGATGCAACATAGTCGGCATAGACCAGGTTTCTGATGCCGTAAGGGCCTTCGATCTGCGACGTGGCCCCGACGAGATCGCTCCGCAGGTAGTCTATGAGATCGCCGCGGTCCAGCCCTCGGCGAAACCGCTCGAGAGGCGTGACGTTATCTTTCGGCTCATGGCGGACAGCTTGCACGATCACCTCCCGAGGCTTGAATGTTGACATCGATTGTATTCTGCCGCACCGTCGAAATGTTCACCTATTTTCTGCAGTTCCTCTCGGGTTTTGTGTCACATGATCGAATCTCAAGCCAAAGTCGATGGATTCGATCTGAAGATTCTGACGGCTCTGCAAAAGGATTCGAACCTCTCGCAGCGCGAACTGGCGGAGAAGGTAGGGCTGTCGCAAAATGCCTGTTGGCGCCGTCTTCAGCGGCTTCACTCGATCGGAATGATCCGCGGGTCCCATAGCGATATAGATATCGGCGCGTTGGGCCTCGATCTCATCGTGTTCGTGATGATTCGCACCCGACATCACTCCAAGGAGTGGAGCGACGGCTTCAGGGCACATGTCGAGAGACTTCCCGAAGTGATCGACTTTTACCGCATCGGCGGAGAATGGGACTACCTGATCAAAGTCGTCACCAGAGGCATGTCCGGCTATGACGCCTTCTATCAGAAGCTCATCACGAATTTCGACCTCGCCACGGTGACGGGCTTTTTTTCGATGGAAGCGATCATCAACAACCGTCCTGTGGATTTGACACGTCTCCGGTGAGCCTCTCGAATTGCGGACTTTCAGGGCCATTTTCGATCGCTTGCGGCTCGAAACGGCCGCGGTGCGCGTCGTTCACGATTAGCGCCGCGTCGTTCGTGGACATTTGAAACCGCCATGCTTGTGGCCTCATGCCGCTCCCGCCGATCGGATGCGGCGGGACGACAAGAGGGGGAGATCTGCCGTGAGCTACATCATCAGCACCGCCTATGCGGCGGTCCTTCTCAGCGCCGTCTTCGTGATCGTCCGCTGGGGCAATGTCTACTGCCGCGGGCAAACGCCCGTCGGCATATACACCTTCGTGGCGCTGCTGTTCACGGCTGGTCTCGATATGGGCCTGGTCATGCTCCCCCTGACCGAGTTTCCCGCCTATGCGGCCGATAGCGCCTATGGCTTCACCAATCCGCTCGCCATCGAGTTCGGCATGTGGGGGCCGTTGGTCTGGATGATGTACTTCCTCTCGGCCTTCTACTTCGTGGTGCTCGAACCGCGACTCAAGATCTTCGAGATCGCGGCCGTCAAATGGGTCTACAATCTCACGGTCATCGCGACATGCGCGTTCACCTGCTATCTCTTCCTCACGGCCTTGCCGAGCTATATCGAGGGGATCTCGATGCCGGCGCGCTGGGCTGTCGTCGTCGCCGTCATCGCGGCGTCCGTCTATTCGAGCAGCAACGTCAATTTCATGAAATGGCTGGCGGTCACATCGACATGGATGTTCGTGACCCTGGCTCTCGCGGCCCTTTTGGCAGCCGCCTTTTTCTACAGCAATACAGGCCTGAGCGGGCTCGTATCGAATGTGGGCCTGCTGTCGGACTATTTTGCCAACTTGAACCGCTTCGTCAGTCCGATCACAGAATATCACGAGTTCTACCTCTTCTGGTGGTTCTCCTGGAGCATTATGATCGGCCAGTTCGTTTCCATGTTCGTCGGAGGGCTGAGGACATGGCGGCTGGCGGTTGCAATGGTCCTCCTGCCTTCGATCCCCTTGGCGGTGTGGTTCGCGGTGCTTTACATCTATTTCCAGCAGCAGATCGTCATTCCGACGTGGTTGAACTGGTTCATGGTCACGGTCGGCATCATCTTCGTCGTGAATTCGCTCGACTCCCTGATCCGTCTCTACGGACTTAATCTCGGCTGGACGAAATCGCGGCTCGGCGCGAGAGCATACTATCCGCTGCACTTCCTTCTTCAGCTCGGCCTGGTAATGGCGTACCAGTTCACGCCGTTCAGGATCGAATGGGTGGGCGTGATCGTGATCGGCATTTACGCGGCGATCTACGCGCTCATTTTGCGCCACCACGTTCATGTTCGGACGGCATTGAACGAGGCGCGGAGCGCGGCAGCCTAAGGTTAGGGCCCTTCCAGGAGAGATTTGCTCGGCCGTGCTTTCGAGCAACTGCTGGAAGAGCGTCAGGTACCCAACTGCGGCGACCAGGCGGAGATACTGAAAAAACTGACGCTGCATTCCTGAACGCCGCGCGTGGCAAGCGATCGGCCGGGACGGAACGCAGCCGTCCGGAGCATTCGCGGGATAACTGTGTGCCGTCCGGTGTCGAGATGCCCGGTTGCGCGGGAACAGGCCTGATTCAAATAAAATTAACCGTGACAGGCATCGGTGACCTTCTTCGTCGATGTTTGCCCCGGTTTGCTCGCATTCAGCTTGCCATGATGGGGGATGGATAAAGCGGGACTCGCCTTTCTGGTGCTCATACTCGTGCTCATCTCTATCGTGATGAGCATACTTGCCGTCGAGCGGGAACCGGAGGCGCCGCCTACCGGGTCGATCATCGCCCCGGCGGTCGGAACCCGTCGTGGCTGCCGGCGGCCCCAAAGAAGCCGCAGGCCATTTGCAAGATAGTTCACTATCCCTCTTGGCTTCCCGGGAGACGTGGATCTGTCAGTTGAAGATGTGCACTCTGAGTTTCAGGCTGCCGTCTGCCTGTTTCTCAAAGACATGGGTTGCCACCCCAGCCCATGGCTGATCGGCACCTTTGGCGTCTTTGCCCTTGGCCGACCATTTCGCTGTGCCGATCAGCAGGTTGCCCTCGCCTTGCGCCTCGATCAATTCAAGCTTGTGACCCGTCACGCCCATGCCGAAGATTCCGCCAAAGAATTTCTCGACGCCGGCGGGCCCCTTGATCACGTCATGGGTGGCAGGCAAGAAAATAGCGTCGTCCGTGTAGAACGCCGCGATGGCTTTTGCGTCCGCATTGTTGAATGCTGCGTCCCACGCCGAGTAGGCGGCCTTTACGTCGTCGCCGGGGTCGGCCTTGGCAGAGGCGAGCGAAAAGAGGCAAATGCCGAACGCGACGAACATGGCAGTCAGAAGTCTAGCCATGGCATCCTCCCAAAAGGATGGCGGCATGGAATGTAGATGCCGTCTTACAGAAGAATACGCTCCGATTGCCGGGGTGTTAACCTACCCATTCGGGTGGCGATGATTGGGCTGATTTCGAAGCAGGGTCGCCGGGCCGTCGGCTTCCTTTGTGGTCGGATGAGGTCGAAGCCTGCCCCAACGAGGCGCCGCTTATGGCATGCTCGGCGGCGCGATGAACTGGTAGTACGCCCACACCAGGACCAGCCCGGCTATAACGGCCAGCCAGGTAAGCGCCTTCCGCCGCACTGGAGCGACCGCTCTCGGCTGCGGCTTCGATTTCCGTCGCTCGAATTTAATGATTTTGTCGTCGCTCATGTGGTCCTCTTCTCAGCGGTGGACGTAGTATCATACTGTTGCCGGCTTGTTCGAAACAAACACGGACAAATCGTATCCCCAAAAAGGAGCACAGCGTGACCCAGTTATCGGAGGCGGACGTTGCGGCCCGATGGAACGACAATGCCGATCAATGGGCACATGATGTTCGACAGGGTTACGATACCTATCGAGACCTATTCACGCTCCCGGCATTCCTGGCCTTCCTTCCCTCAATCAGCGGCTTGGACGTGATCGACTTCGGCTGCGGCGAAGCTTCCAATACGAGGCGGTTCGCCGCAATGGGCGCTCGAATGACCGGCATCGATCTTTCGGAGCAGATGATCCGCCATGCTCGCGCAATTGAAGAGCAGCAGCCGCTCGGCATCCACTACGCGATTAAATCTTATAGCCAGAACACCGGTTTCGAGGATGCCTCCTTCGATGCCGTCGTCTCAACCATGGCATTGATGGATGGGCCGGACTTCCCAGCCGCCATGCGTGAGGCATTCAGGTTGCTGCGCCCCGGCGGGTTTATCGCCTTCAGCATCCTGCACCCCTGTTTCATTACTCCCGGGTTGCGATGGCAGAAGGAGGGCGACGGGAGGGCGACGGGGCTGGTGGTGTCGCGCTATTTCGATCAAACCGATTTCGTCGAGAGATGGCGCTTTGGCGACCGACCGAGCGACGATGACGTCGTACCGTTTGAGGTGCCACGCTTTCCCCGCACTATCGGCGAATATCTCAACGGCGTCGCTGATGCCGGGTTTCGTATCGTCGAAGTCCGCGAGCCGCAGCCGACGGCGGAGGCATGCGAACTCGCACCTCGTTTCATCAGATGGCGCGATCTGGCCGCATTCCTGCTCATGATCCGGGCCGAACGCAGTGCCTGACAGGTCACGCGCCCCTGCAATCGGACGGATCGTTAGAGAGCCCAGCTATCCAGCCATTCTCGTTGCCGTAAACGAACTTCGGCGGGTCTTCGTCGCTGCTGGAGAAATCCGGGATGCGTCACAGACTGGATCGAAAGAGGGCAGCTTTGGCGGCACCCCTTTTGAGTGCTTATGCGAAGATGAAGTCCGCGCTCGAGAAACTGGTAGCGGTGATAAGGCCGTTCTGATCGTCAACGAGAATTGAAAACTCGCGTCCACCGGAATCAAAGCCCTTCACCAGCACGTCACCGCCAGCGGTATCGTACGCGTAGATCGTACCTGCCGCGCCAGTATTGGAATACAATTTAACCCCAAGCTTCTCGATGACAAACATGTCGAGACCATCCTGAAAGTCCATCACCGAATCCCGATCCGTCAGTACCGTCGGCCCTCGAAAGACAAAGCGGTCGGCGTCGGCTCCGCCCCAGAGTACGTCCCTTCCCCCATCGCCAGAGATTGTGTCTCCGCCAGCGTCGCCATAGAGGGTGTCATTTCCCGCCCCGCCGACCAGGCGATCATGACCGTTGCCGCCACTCAGATCATCGTCGCCGGCGCCGCCTGTGAGAATGTCATCTCCGTCATCCCCGAACGCCCGATCGTTGCCCGCCCCCACGGAAATTCTGTCATTGCCTCTACCGCCATACGCTTCATCGGTCCCCCCTTCCGAATCCAACACATCATCGCCGTCGCCGCCGTCCAGGTAATTGTCACCGTTACCGCCATCGACGATGTCGTTTCCGCTCCCGCCGTACATACGGTCGTTCCCCGACTGGCCCTTAAGGGCGTCATCGCCGCCTTCGCCATAAATTATATCATTGCCTGCGCCGCCGCTGACCGCCTGCTGCGTCAATTTCCCAGTTGCAGGGTTCACGCGGTTATTGAAGCCGTCATTTCCCGCGCCCGCGAAGATGATGTCGTCACCATCACCAGCATCAATATACTCTTCGCCATTGCCACCGTAGATTACATCGTTACCACGGCCACCCAGAAAGTGGTCATGGCCTTCACCGCCATGCAACGTGTCGTTGCCATCTCCACCATCGGAAATGTCGTTTCCTCGTCCGCCAAAGAACGTGTCGTTCCCAGCCCCACCTTTGAATCGATCGTCGCCATCGCCACCTTCGGCATAGTCATTCCCGGCACCGCCCTCGATATAGTCGTTGCCATCGCCACCGTAGAGTTTATCGTCGCCGAGACCGCCGGAGAGATAGTCGTTGCCGGCGCCGCCCTCGACATTATCGTGGCCATCGCCACCGTAGAGCTTATCATCGCCCTGCCCGCCGTAGAGATAATCGTCGCCTGCATAACCCCAAATCTCGTTGTTGCCAAAAAGACCACGGATGATGTCGGCCAAGCTTGTTCCGCGTAAAAGCATTCTATCCCCTCCGGGTGGGCGACGGCAGAGCGCTCATGACGTGAGTAAGCATAGCGCTACCTGCCAAGTTTCTAAGGCCTCAAACCGAAAGAGACTATTCGGGCGGATGGACTAGACCACTTGGTTGATATGGCCAGTCCTGATTTGCGGACAGAGTCCTATAGCCGCCGACGAGAGCGCAAAGGCTCATGAGTTGATGGCGATGTAAGGCTGGGCTCGACTCGCAATGGCCGAGATCTACACGAAAGAAGCGGAAAAAAAGCGCCAAGGCAGCCTCGGAACGCCTTGCGAACAGAATGTAGGTCGCACCTATGACCCCGACCGGTCGCACCTGAACTAGAATCAATGACTTAGAGGGTGGTTTGGCGACCCCTGCAGGACTCGAACCTGCGACAACCTGCTTAGAAGGCAGGTGCTCTATCCAGCTGAGCTAAGGGGCCGTCTCAGCACGTGAGCCTCAATGGGTCCAGGGCTGCATCCGGTTGAAACGGAAATTGTCCGAATAGGAAACATTCTTGCGAGCCGCATCCTTGGGCGCGATCACGCGATACTCGATGCCGTTGCGCTCGGCATAGGCGATCGCCTGCTCAGCACTCTCGAAGGTCAGGCGAACCTGCTGCCGGGTGTCGGCGGAACTCGTGTAGCCCATGATCGGGTCGATCGTGCGCGGTCTTTCCTGATCGAACTCCAGCACCCACAGATGCGTCTTGGCCTTGCCGGACTGCATTGCTGTCTTTGCGGGGCGATAGATCTTCGCGGACATTGTTCTTAACAGCTCCCGTTGACCAAGAGATCAATGTTTTCACGTGATTGGATGGTCGGAGTGGAGAGATTCGAACTCCCGACCCTCTGGTCCCAAACCAGATGCGCTACCAGACTGCGCTACACTCCGCACCACGAAGGCGGAGATACACGCTTCGCCCTGCGGCTGCAACAGCAAATTTCGAGGCTGGCGCGGAGCCGGCGAATGCTTCAGTTCGCCCGCTCCGCGGCCGGAAGTCCCGCGCCTTCGAGCCTGTCGCCGGGGCTGATGCCGAGTCGCTTCACGGTTCCGGCATTAAGCTCGAGCACGTACGCCACCGGTTCCCTGGAATCGATAATGGCTTCGGAATGCGGAACCGCGTTCTCATGGATGGTACGGATGACGCCGTCACGCGCGATGAAGAGCATGTCGAGCGGCAGATAGGTGTTCTTCATCCACATCATCACCGGCCGCGTCTCGCCGAAATCGAACAGCATGCCGTGATCCGGCGCCATCTGCCGGCGATACATCAGCCCCTGCTCCCGCTGATCCGGCTGGGTCGCGAGCTCGACGGTAAGGTCATGCGTGCGTCCGCTCGCCGTTATCAGCCGCACCCGCTCCTTGGCAAAGGAAACCTCGGCCATGGCCGAGGCAACGAGCAGCGACAACAAAAAAAGCGCCGTCAGGGCGCTTCTTGCAGCTATGCCGACGACTCCGGGCATCAGTGCGACCGCGTGGTCGGCGTCGGCCCGTCGGGATGGATCTCCGCAGCCATCAGGCCCTTCTCCCCGTCCCCGAAGCGGCAGAGTACCACTTGGCCGGGCCTCAGCTCCGTCAGGCCAAAGCGGCGCAGCGTTTCCATATGCACGAAAATGTCTTCGGTGCCCTCCCCGCGCGTCAGGAAGCCGAATCCCTTGGTTCGGTTGAACCACTTCACGAGCACACGTTCGAGGCCGCTCGTCGGTGTGACTTGAACATGCGTTCTGACCGGTGGCAGCTGGGAGGGGTGAACGGCCGTCGATTGGTCCATCGAGAGGATGCGGAAGGCCTGGTAGCCACGATCCCGCTTCTGAATGAGAGCGACGACCCGGGCACCTTCCAGAACGGTCTGATATCCGTCGCGTCTGAGGCAGGTCACATGCAGCAAAACGTCCTGCATGCCGTTGTCCGGAACGATGAAGCCGAATCCCTTGGCAACGTCGAACCACTTTATGACCCCGGTAATTTCGATGAGATCAAGCGCGTCGTTACCGAATTCGCCATTATGGATGACGTCTTTCGAAGATGTCCTGTCAGCCATTCTCGCAGCCCCTCGTTACGCGCAACACTTCGATACGGTTAACTGATTCTTATGGGCCAGAATAACATCGTCCCGCTGCGCGTGTGCAAGCCCCTCGACATATTTTGACCTGAGACGTTTATAGGCATGCAGCCTTGCGTCTGGCTTGCCGTCGCCTCACTATACGCCATCTTCCACGAAACAGGGACATTCTCCAATGCGGTATCTGCATACGATGGTTCGCGTCAAAGACCTCGACCAGGCTCTTCATTTTTATTGCAAGCTTTTCGGGCTCCAGGAGATTCGCCGATACGACAACGAGAAAGGCCGCTTCACGCTCGTTTTTCTCGCGGCGCCCGGCGATCTCGACCGCGCCAAGGAGGAAGCCGCGCCCTGCCTGGAGCTCACCTATAATTGGGATTCCGAGGAATATGCCGGCGGGCGTAATTTCGGCCACCTCGCCTATGAGGTCGACGACATCTACGCGTTCTGCAGGGATCTGATGGACAACGGCGTTACGATCAATCGCCCGCCGCGCGACGGCCACATGGCCTTCGTCCGGTCGCCGGACGGCATCTCGATCGAGATCCTGCAAAAAGGCGAGCACCTGCCGGCTCAGGAACCCTGGGCTTCCATGGCCAATACGGGTGTCTGGTAAGCCTCGCACAATTGCCACCGGCTAATCGTCAGCCGTCGCCGGCCCTGCCGAGCGGCGCGGCACCGGCCGGCGCAAGAGGATCAATAGAACAGCGGATGATCTTCAGGCCCGGCTATTGCCGGGCTTTCGCTTATATTTTGCGAAGCTGAAATAGGTTGGTGCAGGTTTACAAAACACGCGGCGTTCATTACCTTGCCGCGCAGACGTTGAAACGGGGCTCTGCTTCGTCGTCACTTGCGGGGATAGCCCTATACTTGCCTGACCTTTCCCGTGGGGAGCCTAGCGCCCTCCGCGTGAAATTGTTGTGCCGTTCCGGAGCGTATTCGGAATCGGAACGTGTTGTGTGCGCGGTGCAAAGCAACCCGCATGCACGGAGAGCGGGGAAAAGGCGTTGCAACATCTGGAACCAGGATACAGTCTCCTGACGATCGGACGCGCCGCAGCATTATCCGTATCGCTTCTGGCACTGGCGAGCTGTGTGTCGGCAGTCGCCGACAATGAGACGATCAGCCCGCTCAATTCCCAACAGGTGGCTGAAGCAGCGCCGGCCGCATCCGAGGAGACGATGCGGGACGAGCAAGAGGCTGGCGCCGGCGCGACGGCGCAGGTGCCCGACGGTGAAGCGGGCCAGAACAGCGCCGCCATGCAGCCCGGTCTGGCCATGCAGGGCACTGCGCTGCGCGCGACAACATCGAGCATCTACGGGCAATCGCCGGCAGGACCGTCCGCCGAGGCGCGGCCGGACCCAAGCAGCCAGCCGACGGCAGCACCGTCGGCCGTCGCATCGCCGACGATGAATGCCAAGGCCAATAGTCTCTTCAGCAACGGACAGTCCGAGGCTCAACCGGTGATTCAACCGCAACAGGGCGCGGCAGGCGAAGCTCCCGCGACAAACGAAGCGATTGCTGCCGCAACGCCGGCAGCCACCGGCGAAAGGGATACGCCCGCGGCCGTTCCGTTGCCTTTGAGCGCGCAGGCCGCACTATCAGGTGCGACGGCGGCCGCCCTGCAGCCGGTCGAAGTCGCCTCGCGGACGCCGGCGGATGCCACCCAGCCGGCGGGCTCCGACCACGGTGAGAAAGAGACTCAAGAGACGAAGAAGACCTGGACCCTCGCAAGCCTGTTTGCGCCGAAGCGCAGGGAAAAACAGCGGGCCGAATCGACACGCGCTGTGCCGGCAGGCGAGAAGAAAACGATTACCGCAAGCAATGCGGGACAGCCGCAGGTCGCTTCCCTCGCCTATACGTCACTGCCCGGCGTCAACATGAACCCGCTTTTCAGCATGGAACACGAAGCGCACGAGGCTGACGAGGACGACGCGCCCGTGGAAGTGGCGAACCTCTCGGGCCTTGCCCGACTCACGCCGAGCGGCCTCATCCTGCAAACGGAGAAGGTGGAAACGGGCTGTTTCAAACCGCAGCTTCTCGACATCCTGAAGACGGTCGAAGGTCATTACGGCCGCAAAGTCATGGTCACATCGGGCCTGCGCGCCATCAAGGTCAACCGCAAGCGCCAGTCCCTTCATACGCGCTGCGAGGCGGCGGACATCCAGGTGGCGGGCGTCAGCAAGTGGGAGCTCGCGAATTTCCTGCGCAACGTTCCCGGCCGGGGCGGCGTCGGCACCTACTGCCATACCAACTCCGTCCATATCGACATCGGTCCCCAGCGCGACTGGAACTGGCGCTGTCGCCGTCGCAAAGGCTGATCGGCGATCGCTCCCTGTTAACAAGGCCCATCGTGATCAGCGGTGATTTTTCCCGGAAAAAATGAAAACTGCCACTTGCGGGAATCCGAAGCCCTCTCTATAAGCCGCCTCGTCTTACAGCGACTTGCGTCTTTTCAGAGGCACAAGGCTTGCTGCAGCAGGCGCCCATCGTCTAGCGGTCTAGGACGCCGCCCTTTCACGGCGGAAACACGGGTTCGATTCCCGTTGGGCGTGCCAATTTCTCCTCTTATACTTGTGGATACTTCGCCTTGTATGTGGATGGGACGTCTTTGCTTTGCGTCACCATAGGATCGAGTTGACCTGCGCGGATCTCTTGCCGAAAAAGCAAAATAATCGCCTTACATCACTTGCATGAATCCGATGCCCTCTCTATAAGCCGCCTTGTCTTACAGCGACTTGCGTCTTTTCAGAGGCGCCAGGCTTGCTGCAGCAGGCGCCCATCGTCTAGCGGTCTAGGACGCCGCCCTTTCACGGCGGAAACACGGGTTCGATTCCCGTTGGGCGTGCCATTCCACCTCTTTTCTATTTCATGTTTTTCATAGTATGGTGCTGATCGTCACCAGCAGGCGCCCATCGTCTAGCGGTCAGGACGCCGCCCTCTCACGGCGGTAACACGGGTTCGAGTCCCGTTGGGCGTACCATTTTCCTCACCTTGCGCGCGCATCATTTCGCTTCCGAATAGCGCTTGCGTCTGCTCCCGATCTTTTCCCAGGAAAAATCGAAATTTACCGCCCGCGGTCTCTTGCGAGAATCCGAAGCGCTCTCTATAAGCCGCCTTGTCTTACAGCGCGTGCGCCTTTCAGACGCACAAAATCGCTGCAGCAGGCGCCCATCGTCTAGCGGTCTAGGACGCCGCCCTTTCACGGCGGAAACACGGGTTCGATTCCCGTTGGGCGTGCCATTCCTCTTCAAAGTCTTTAAGAAAAGTCCGTAAGTCTCTGAGTCGGCTACACCCGTTGGCGCCGCCTCGGCGTTTAATTTGCTTTCGCGGCGTCCGTCACGCGCAGTTGAACCTTGCGTGTCCCCTGCCACAGATCCGCTGACACGGAACCCGCGACATGAACGGTGGCGCCGCGGTTGCCGAGCAGGAAATCGCCGAGCGGCGTCTCCGTCGCGCGGAAGGCGATGCCTTCCATGCGGCTGCCGTCGTGCCCCTCGAGCGTCACCTTCACGTGGTTGGCCCCGACCTGACGGCTATCGCGCAGTCGATGTTGCGGGAAGGCAAAGAGCGGCTGCGGATGGCCGGAGCCATAGGGTCCCGCCTGGTCGAGAAGATCGACGAGGTCGAGCGTCGCCCCGGCCGCTGCCAGTGCGCCATCGACCTTGAGCGTTTGGACGGCGACGAGATCGCGAACGGCAGTTTCGGCGCGCTCTTCGAAGAATTGCCGAAGCTGGCCGAGCTTACCGCGCTCTACCGTCAGCCCGGCGGCCATTGCATGTCCCCCGCCTTTGACCAGCAGGCCGTTGTCGACGGCCGCACGGACGAGCCGCCCCATGTCGAAACCGTTGATCGAACGGCCGGATCCGGTTCCGCGGCCGTTCGGATCGAACGCAATCGCAAAAGCCGGCCGGCGGAATTTCTCCTTGATGCGTGCCGCAATGAGGCCGACGATCCCAGGGTGCCAGTTCTGCCGGGCAGTGACGATCACCGACGCGCCCTCGCCCGTTCCGTATTCCGCCAGCACCTCGGCTTCCGCCTCCGCAAGCATCGCCGCCTCCATCGCCTGGCGATCGCGATTGAGTTCATCGAGCTGGGTGGCGATGATTTCCGCCGCCGCGGCATCGTCGAGGGTCAGCAGACGACTGCCGAGCGCAGCGTCGCCGATTCGCCCGCCGGCATTGATCCGCGGGCCAAGCAGGAAGCCGAGATGATAGGGCGTCACGGGTCCGCCGATCGCCGCCTTGCGCAAGAGTGCGGCGAGACCCGCATTGCCCATGTGCCGCGCGGCAAGCAGGCCCTTGACGACATAGGCCCGGTTCAGGCCTTTGAGCGGCACCACGTCGCAGACGGTCGCAAGCGCCACCAGGTCGAGCAGCGACAGGAGGTCGAAGGATGCCGCGCGCGGGTCGCCCCTGAGGCGGAGCACGCGCAATGTATTGACCAGTACCAGATAGACGACGCCCGCAGCGCAGAGATGGCCCTGCCCCGACAGGTCGTCCTCCCGGTTGGGATTCACCAGGGCGTGACACGGCGGCAGCACCGAGCCGACCTGATGGTGGTCGATGACCACGACATCGGTCCTGCGCTCTGCCGCCACCGCCAGGGCTTCATGGCTCGTCGAGCCACAGTCGACCGTGACGATCAGTTCGGCGCCCCGATCGATCAATTGATCGATCGCCTGCGGGTTCGGACCGTAACCCTCGAAAATGCGGTCGGGAATATAGATCTCGGCGGTGATATCGAAATGCCGCAGGAAACGCGCCATGAGCGCGGACGAGGCCGCACCATCGACATCGTAATCCCCGAAGATCACCACCTTCTCGCGGCGACGAATGGCATCCGCGAGCCGCTCGGCCGCCTTGCGGCCGTCGGTCAGGGTGTCGGGGTCAGGCATCAGTGCGCGCAACGTCGGCTCGAGGAATGCCGACGCGTCGTCCAGTCCGACGCCACGCCCGGCAAGCACGCGCGCGATGAGTTCGGAATAGCCGTGGATCTGACTGATGGCCAGGGCACGGTTCTGGCCCGCCTGATCGAGGCGCGATACCCAGCGCTGACCGCTGACCGAGCGTTCAACGCCGAGAAATGCCCGCTGGATCGGATCCGCCAAAACGTCCATCTGTCTACCCGCCCGAAGTCCCTCCGTTCTTAGCGAAGATTTCGGCACTGAAAAACCGGCGGGGGTGCAGTTCGGCCCGCAAGTCGCCGGTCGCAGCGGCTTCTCAACAGATTTGATGAGGACGCGCGGTCACCAGGCCTTCGGACGCTCGATCCTGATAACCTGCGGCTCGCCGACGAGATAGCCCTCGCTCTTGATCGAGACGATCGCTTTGCGGACGGAAGCCTCTGATGTCGCATGCGTGACGAGGATGATCGTCTTCGGCTCGGCCGGGTCGGCATAGTGCTTGGAATGCTGCATGATCGATTCCAGCGAGATGTCGTTTTCCGCCATGTGCTTCGCCACATTGGCGAAGACGCCCGTGCGGTCGACCACTTTCAACCGGATAAAATAGCCGCCCTCATGGCTCTGCATCCGGGCGCGCTTATAGGGCAACAGCGCCTTCGCCGGACGGCCGAATGCCGGCACGTGCTGCGCGCCGGGTCGGCTCTTGGCGATGTCGGCGATATCGCCGAGCACGGCCGATGCGGTCGCGTCCCCGCCAGCGCCCGGGCCCACCATCAGAAGCTCTCCAAGAATGTCGGATTCGATCGCAACCGCATTGGTCACCCCGTCGACCTGCGCGATGACGGTGTCGTGAGGTACCATGGTCGGATGGACGCGCTGCTCTATGCCGCTATCGGTTCGCTGGGCGACTCCGAGAAGCTTGATGCGGTAACCGAGGTCGGAAGCCGCCTGGATATCTTCGATCGAGATGTTGGTGATGCCCTCGAGATAGATGTCGTCGGCAGCAATCGCGGTGCCGAAGGCAAGGCTCGTCAGGATCGAGAGTTTGTGCGCGGTGTCGTTGCCCTCGATGTCGAAGGCCGGATCGGCCTCGGCATAGCCGAGCCGCTGAGCCTCCTTGAGGCATTCCTCGAAGGAGAGACCCTCCCTCTCCATCTTCGTCAGGATGTAATTGCATGTGCCGTTCATGATGCCGTAGACGCGCGAGATCGTGTTGCCGGTCATCGACTCGCGAAGCGCCTTGATGACGGGAATGCCGCCGGCGACCGCAGCTTCGTAATTCAGAAGTGCGCCATGCTTCTCGGCAATTTCCGCCAGTTCGACACCATGTGCTGCCAGAAGCGCCTTATTGGCGGTCACCACATGGACGCCGCGCGTGAGCGCTGCCTTCACGCAAGAATAGGCCGGGTCTCCGGCGCCGCCCATCAGTTCGACAAAGACGTCGATGTCTGCTTCAGACGCCAGGGAAACTGCGTCGTCGAACCAGGCGATGTCCGAAAGCTTCACGCCCCGATCTTTCGCCCGGTCTCTTGCCGCTACGGCCGTAATCTCGATCGCCCTGCCGCATGTGGTCGCCATCGTCTCATGACGATCCTGGAGAATCCGCACGAGCGAGGCACCGACGGTCCCCAAGCCCGCAATGCCGATTTTGAGGGCATCTGCCATAGCAAGTTCCTAACACGTAGAGGCGCCCCGCCAGACCAGGCGGGGCAATTTGGGTGCGGAAACGGGCACAGCCCGGCTCCTTACCGATGCGCGTTGAGCGAGATGACGTTGTGCATCGTCTCGTCCGCCGAAGAAAGGAAGCGCTTGATATTGCGCGCGGCCTGGCGGATCCGGTGTTCGTTCTCCACCAGAGCGAGACGAACATAGTCGTCGCCCTGCTCGCCGAAGCCGATGCCCGGAGCAACGGCGACATCCGCTTTCTCGACGAGAAGCTTGGAGAACTCGAGCGAGCCGAGATGGCGGAACTTCTCGGGGATTTTCGCCCAGGCGAACATCGTCGCCGGCGGCGGCGGAACCTCGAAACCGGCCTTGCCGAAGCTTTCCACCATGACGTCGCGGCGCCGCTTGTAGATGGCGCGCACCTCGGCGATATCGCTGCCGTCACCATTCAGTGCCTGCGTCGCAGCTACCTGAATCGGGGTGAATGCGCCATAGTCCAGATAGGACTTCACGCGCGTCAGCGCCGCGATCAGTCGCTCGTTGCCGACGGCGAAGCCCATGCGCCAGCCGGGCATGGAGAAGGTCTTCGACATCGAGGTGAATTCGACGGTCACATCGGTTGCACCCGGCACTTCCAGAACCGAGGGCGGCGGTGCGTCGTCGAAGTAGATTTCCGAATAGGCGAGATCCGACAACACGATGATGTCGTGCTTCTTCGCAAAGGCGATGACATCCTTGTAGAAATCGAGCGTCGCGACCTGCGCCGTTGGATTGGACGGGTAGTTGAGGATCAGCGCCAGCGGCTTCGGGATCGAGTGCCGGACCGCACGCTCGAGCGGCGGGAAAAAGCTCTCGTCCGGCTCGACCGAAATCGAGCGGATGACGCCGCCTGCCATCAGGAACCCGAAGGCGTGGATCGGATAGGTCGGATTCGGGCAGAGGACGACGTCGCCGGGTGCGGTAATGGCCTGCGCCATGTTGGCGAAGCCTTCCTTGGAGCCGAGGGTCGCGACGACCTGCGTCTCGGGATTGAGCTTGACGCCGAAGCGGCGTGCATAATAGGCGGCCTGCGCACGGCGCAGCCCGGGAATGCCCTTCGATGACGAATAACGATGCGTCCGCGGGTCCTGGACGACTTCGCACAGCTTGTCCACGATTGACTGCGGGGTCGGAAGATCCGGATTGCCCATACCGAGGTCGATGATGTCAGCACCGGCCGCTCGCGCGCTCGCTTTCAAACGGTTGACCTGTTCGAAAACGTAGGGCGGCAAACGCCGGACTTTATGAAACTCTTCCATCTCCAGACCTCATTTGGCGCGCGTCTTTGCAGCCCTTGGGCTCTTCGCTCGACATGCGCGGGGTGAACGGCCGCCATCGCGGCCATTCAACGCTTTGCGTCCAAAACACGAGAAAGGCAAGCGCTAATTCTCGATCTGTTTCAGCGTGTCGGCACCGTGCTGCTCGGCCAGAACCTGCAATTCCTTCAGGCGACGCCGGTACTCGGCTTCGGAGATCGCGCCGGACCGGCGCTGCCCGGCAAGTGCGGTCAACTGCCCCTGCATGTTCAGCGCCTCCTCATTGGTCATCTGCTGCATGGCGGCAGGCTTTTGACCGTAAACCGAAGGATAGGTGGCAAGGTCCGCCGTCGAATTGCAGCCCGCGAGCACGCCTGCGAGAATCAGTGCGGACATCCAAGAAAGCGAACGCTGTTTTCCGACGGCAAGCATGCTGGCGATGACCTCTGTTTCTGCGGCGCAACGATGCGCTACAGCGCCGCGCGTCTCCCGGGACGCACAAAGGTCGCTGTAGCACTTTGATCTGCTGCATGTTTTTGTCCTTCGACCGGCTACGATCACGGGAACATGCAGTAGCCCTTGTAATCATTTTCGGGCAGAATGTAAAAATACAAAACAAACAAGATGCTGTGGAGGACGCCGGGTGACAGCAGAGAAGGCTGAGGGCGCTACGGGCTTTGCCGGCTTCGACCCGAAATCTGTCGAGCCCTACATCGTCAAGGATCCCGAAAGCCTGGCCATCAACATGGCTCGTGCGGCAGAGCAGCTCGGAAAAGCCGCTTCTGCATGGCTCGCCCCGCGCGAAGCGGGCGAGAAGACCGATAGTTTCGCCGAGCCCGTCTCCGATATGGTCAAGACGCTTTCCAAGGTCTCGGAATACTGGCTCTCCGACCCCCGGCGGACACTCGAAGCCCAGACTCATCTTCTCGGCAGCTTCTTCGATATGTGGTCGCGGACGCTCCACCGCATGGCCGGCGAGGCCGTGGAGGACCCGGCCAACCTTCAGCGCAACGACAAGCGCTTCGCCGACGAAGACTGGGTGAAGAATCCGTTTTTCGACTTCATCCGCCAGGCCTATTTCGTCACCTCCGACTGGGCGGAGCGCATGGTGAAGGACGCCGAGGGCCTTGACGATCATACCCGCCACAAGGCGGCCTTCTACGTTCGCCAGATTGCCAGCGCTCTTTCCCCGACCAACTTCATCACGACCAATCCGCAGCTCTATCGCGAAACGGTGGCGTCGAGCGGCGCCAATCTCGTGAAAGGCATGCAGATGTTGGCGGAAGACATAGCCGCCGGGCGCGGCGAGCTTCGGCTCCGCCAGACGGACACCAGCAAGTTCGCCATCGGAGAGAACATCGCGATCACTCCGGGCAAGGTGATCGCGCAGAACGATGTCTGCCAGGTGCTGCAATACGAGGCGAGCACCGAGACCGTGCTGAAGCGGCCGTTGCTCATTTGCCCGCCCTGGATCAACAAATTCTACGTGCTGGACCTCAACCCGGAGAAGTCCTTCATCAAATGGGCGGTCGACCAGGGCCACACGGTCTTCGTCATCTCCTGGGTAAACCCGGACGAACGCCATGCCTCCAAGGATTGGGAAGCCTATGCACGCGAAGGCATAGGTTTCGCGCTGGATATTATCGAGCAGGCAACCGGCGAGCGCGAAGTCAATTCCATCGGCTATTGCGTCGGCGGGACGCTGCTCGCCGCCACCCTGGCGCTCCATGCCGCGGAAGGCGACGACCGCATTCGCTCCGCGACGCTCTTCACCACGCAGGTGGATTTCACCTACGCCGGCGATCTCAAGGTCTTCGTGGACGACGACCAGATCCGCCACCTCGAAGCCAATATGAGCGCCACCGGCTACCTCGAAGGCTCGAAGATGGCGTCGGCCTTCAACATGCTCCGGGCTTCGGAACTGATCTGGCCCTATTTCGTCAACAATTACCTCAAGGGCCAGGATCCCCTGCCCTTCGACCTGCTTTACTGGAACTCCGATTCGACGCGAATGCCCGCGGCCAACCACTCTTTTTATCTGCGCAACTGCTATCTCGAGAACAGGCTCTCCAAGGGCGAGATGGTGCTTGCCGGCCGCCGCGTCTCCCTCGGCGACGTAAAGATTCCGATCTACAATCTCGCGACGAAGGAGGACCACATCGCGCCGGCAAAGTCGGTTTTCCTCGGCAGCAGCAGCTTCGGCGGCAAGGTGACCTTCGTGCTCTCCGGCTCCGGGCACATCGCCGGTGTCGTCAACCCTCCCGCCCGAAGCAAGTATCAATACTGGACGGGAGGCGCGCCGAAGGGCGACCTCGAGACCTGGATGGGTAAGGCAAAGGAATCGGCCGGGTCGTGGTGGCCGCATTGGCAGGGCTGGGTCGAACGGCTCGACAAACGCAGGATCCCGGCGCGAAAGGCCGGAGGTCCGCTCAATTCCATCGAGGAAGCGCCCGGCTCCTACGTGCGCGTGCGCGCCTGACCGCAGAGAGTGCAATCCCCTTGAATTTCCCTCGCCCGCTCGTCCCTGCGACGCTTGTGCAGCGTTACAAACGCTTCCTCTTCGACGCTATTCTGGCCGATGGAACGGCAATCACGGGTTCATGCCCGAATACCGGCTCGATGCGTGGCCTGACCACACCGGGCTCGCCGGTCTGGCTCTCGGAACACGACAGTCCGACACGCAAGTATCGCCACATGCTGGAAATCGTCGAGGCGGACGGCACGCTGGTCGGCATCAACACCGGATTGCCGAACCGGATCGCCGAAGAGGCGATCATGGCCGGACAGGTGGGCAATCTTCACACCTACGGCACGCTCCGGCGCGAGCAGAGATACGGCCGCAACTCCAGGATAGACATTCTGCTCAGTGATGCGGAAAAGGGCCTCGCCTATGTCGAGGTGAAGAACGTCCATTTCAGCCGCGTCCGCGGTCTGGCCGAATTCCCGGACAGCCCGACCCAACGCGGTGCGAAACATCTCGAGGAACTGGGCGATATGGTCGAGGCGGGACACCGCGCGATCATGCTCTATCTTATCCAGAGAGGCGATTGCAGTCGCTTCCGCATTTGCCGTGAGCTCGACCCGGTCTATGCTCGTGCTTTCGAAAGGGCGACCGCACGCGGGGTCGAGGCCTATGCGGTCAAATGCGCGGTATCGCCGGCGCAAATCCTGGCGGCAGGACCGATCGTAGTGGACGAACCGGTCCCTGCTGTTTTATGAAAATCGCCTGAAACAACGGAAATTTGGAATGGTAACTTACATCGAGGCCGACGCGGCTCCCTACAAGAACACCGGTGTCATTCGACTTTACGGGCCGGAGGGGTTTGAAGGCATGCGCAAGGCCTGTCAGGTGACCGCGCGCTGCCTCGACGAGCTCGTGGCGCGCGTGAGCCCGGGCGTGACCACGGACGAGATCGACCGCTTCGTCTTCGAGTTCGGCATGGACCACGGCGCGCTCCCTGCAACCCTCAACTATCGCGGCTACACGAAATCCTCCTGCACCTCGATCAATCACGTGGTCTGTCACGGCATCCCCAACGACAAGCCACTGCGCGAAGGGGACATCGTCAACATCGACGTGACCTATGTGGTCGATGGGTGGCACGGCGATTCAAGCCGGATGTATCCCGTCGGAGAGATAAAGCGTGCCGCCGAGCGCCTGCTGGACGTAACGCATGAATGCCTGATGCGCGGCATAGCGGCGGTTCGCCCGGGCGCGCGCACGGGGGCAATCGGCGAGGCGATCCAGGCCTATGCGGAAGCCGAGCGTTGTTCGGTGGTTCGCGACTTCTGCGGTCACGGCGTCGGCCGGCTCTTTCACGACGCGCCCAATATCCTTCACTATGGCAGCGCCAATGACGGGCCGGAGCTCAAGGAAGGCATGATCTTCACGATCGAACCGATGATCAATCTTGGCCGCCCGCATGTGAAGGTCCTCTCGGACGGATGGACGGCAGTTACGCGCGATCGATCCCTGTCGGCCCAATATGAACACACGGTGGGCGTCACGGCGGACGGCTGCGAGATATTCACGCTCTCACCGGCCGGTCTCTTCAAGCCCGGCATTCACGTCGCGGGCGACGCGTGACGAAGACCCCGCCCGCCGAACCCGACGACCTTTTCGACGCCGCGGACGAACGCCGGTTTTTCCCGCAGAAGCCGACCCGCGAGAGCCACGCAACCGCGCCGGCGCCGGCAACCGATACGCACTACCACGGCCATCGGGACCGCCTGAGAGCCCGCTACCGCGAACACGGTGATGCGGCGCTGGCGGATTACGAACTCCTCGAGCTCATCCTCTTCCGCCTCATACCCCGCCGCGATACCAAGCCGATCGCCAAGGCGCTGCTCGACCGCTTCGGCACGCTGGCGGCCGTCTTCGGCGCTCCCTTGCACCTCCTTCAGGAAGTCAAAGGCGTCGGAGAGTCAGTCGCGCTCGATCTCAAGCTCGTCGCGACCGCCAGCCACCGCATGCTCAGGAGCGAATTGCGCAACAAACAGGTTCTGTCCTCCTGGAGCGCCGTGATCGACTATTGCCACGCGGCGATGGCGCATGAGACGAAGGAGCAGTTCCGCATCCTTTTCCTCGACAAGCGCAACACGCTGATCGCCGACGAGGTTCAGCAGCAAGGAACGATCGACCACACGCCCGTATATCCCCGCGAGGTGGTCAGGCGCGCTTTAGAACTTTCCGCTACCGCCTTGATTTTGGTGCACAACCATCCCTCCGGCGACCCGACGCCGTCACGCGCCGACATCGACATGACCAAGCTCATCGCCGAAGCCGCCAAGCCGCTCGGCATCGCGCTTCACGATCACGTCATCATCGGCAAAGACGGCCACGTCAGCCTCAAAGGGCTTCGATTGTTCTGATGGAAAATATGCAGCAGACGCATCCAGAACAGGGCGCTGCGGCATTGCACGTCATCAAACGGTGCGATTGACGATATAGCTGTGCCTGCGCGAAAGATACCGCATCGCACAACGATTCTCACGCGAGCAGGGGAAGCGTTCATGAACCAGTACGATCTCATCGTTGTCGGCAGTGGTCCGGCCGGGCGCAGGGGCGCCATCCAGGCCGCGAAGCTTGGCAAGAAGGTGCTCGTCATCGAACAGGGAAAACGGGTCGGCGGCGTTTCCGTCCACACCGGTACCATTCCGTCGAAAACGCTGCGTGAAACGGCGCTCAACCTGACCGGCTGGCGCGAGCGCGGCTTCTACGGCCGCTCCTATCGGGTCAAGCAGGAGATCAGCGCCGAAGATCTGCGCCGTCGTCTCATCATAACGCTCAACCACGAGGTGGAGGTGCTCGAACACCAGTTCGCGCGAAACCGCGTGCAGCACATCCGTGGCAGGGCGAGCTTCGTCGGGCCGACGACGCTCGAGATCTCCAAGGATGACGACGAGAGCATGCTCGTTTCCGGCACCAGCATCCTGCTTGCAGTGGGAACGAAGCCCTTTCGGCCTGACTACATGCCTTTCGACGGCAGGACGGTCGTAGACAGTGACGAACTGCTCGACATCCGTGAACTGCCCCGCTCGCTTGTGGTGATCGGCGCCGGCGTCATCGGCATCGAATACGCCACCATCTTCAGCGCCCTCGACATCCAGGTAACGGTCATCGACCCGAAGGACACCATGCTCGATTTCATCGACCGGGAGATCGTCGAGGACTTCACCTATCAGTTGCGCGACCGCGCGATGAAACTGAACTTGGGCCAGAAGGCGGACAAAGTGGAGCGGCTCGACAACGGCAAGGTGCTGCTTAGCCTCGACAACGGCCGCAAGATCACGACGGACATGGTGCTTTTCGCCGCCGGCCGGATCGGCGCGACGGATGCGCTCAATCTTCCTGCGGCAGGTCTCGAGGCCGACGCCCGCGGTCGGCTGACCGTCAATCCGGAAACGTTCCAGACGACCGTTCCGAATATCTACGCCGCCGGCGATGTCGTCGGCTTTCCGAGCCTCGCCTCGACCTCGATGGAACAGGGCCGCATCGCGGCCCGTGTTGCGGTCGGCGCAATCGCCAAGGAGCCGCAGAAATATTTCCCCTACGGCATCTATGCCGTGCCGGAAATATCCACCTGCGGCCTATCCGAGGAAGAAGTCAAAGAGCGCGGAATTCCCTACGAATGCGGTATCGCCCGGTTCCGCGAGACTTCGCGCGGGCACATCATGGGCCTGGATTCGGGACTCTTGAAGATGATCTTCTCGCTCAGGACGAGGCGGCTGCTCGGCGTCCATATCATCGGCGAAGGAGCGACCGAACTCGTCCATATCGGCCAAGCCGTCCTCAACCTGAAGGGCACCGTCGAATATTTCGTCGAGAATACCTTCAACTACCCTACCCTGGCCGAAGCCTACAAGATCGCGGGCCTCGATGCATGGAACCGCATGGGAGAGATCAAGACGGAATGACGGCGGGACTAAGTCCCTTCTTCCCGTCAAAACGGGGAGAAGGGCCGGCAGGCTGGATGAGGGGCGGATACGCCCACGGAATCAGCTGGCGCGGACCACCGCGTCGCCGCGCTCGGCAAGTTCCGCGAGATCGGCCGGCTTCAGTTCCACCGACTCGCCGCAGCCGCAGGCAGAAGTTTGATTAGGATTGTTGAAGGTGAAGCCCGAGCGCAGCGTGGTGGTCTCGAAATCCATCTGCGTGCCCAGAAGGTAAAGCACGGCCTCTGGGGCCACCCAGACCTTCGCCCCCTGGTGCTCGACCAGGTCGTCCTTCGAATTGGGTTCGCTCACGAGATCGACGGCATATTCCATGCCGGCGCAACCGCCCTTCTTGATGCTGACGCGGATGCCTTTGGCCTCGCCTCCGGCATTTTCCACGATCGACCGAACCCGGCTGGCGGCGGCATCGGTCAGGCTCATAACGGCAAAGCCCATAGGCTCCATCTCCTTCGTATCGCCGGGTTAAAGGCCCGGCGCTTCCAGACTGAATGTAATGCCCGCGTGCCGACGGATCAATATCGGCAGGTGCTCAATACCAGCCGAGCGCAACCTGCGCCTCTTCCGACATGCGGTCAGGCGTCCACGGCGGATCGAAGGTCATCGACACTTCGACGCCCGAAACGCCCTCGACGGCGCCTACGGCATTTTCGACCCAGCCCGGCATCTCACCGGCAACGGGGCAGCCTGGCGCGGTCAGCGTCATGTCGATCTTCACCATACGGTCGTCTTCGATGTCGATCTTGTAGATGAGGCCGAGTTCGAAGATGTCCGCCGGTATTTCCGGGTCATAGACGGTTTTGAGCGCCGCGATGATGTCGTCGCTGAGGCGCGCCAGTTCCTCCGGCGGAATGGCCGAATGAACGATGCCTTCGCGGACGTCGACTTTTTCTTGTGTTTGCTCGAGACCCATGTCCGTCTCCCTAAGCGAAAAACTTGCGTGCGTGTTCCAGGGCGTCCGCCAGCGCATCGACCTCGGCCGGGGTGTTGTAAAGACCGAAGGACGCCCGGCATGTGGAGGTGACGCCGAACCGTTTCAAGAGCGGCTGCGCACAATGCGTTCCGGCGCGCACGGCAATGCCGGCACGATCGATGACCATCGACACGTCATGGGCATGGATGCCGGCGATCTCGAAGGAAAAGATACTCCCCTTGCCGGGTGCGTCGCCGAAAACCCTCAGCGAATTGATCGAGGACAGGCGCTCGCGGGCATAGGCCGTCAGGCTCGCCTCATGAGCCCTGATCGCCTCGCGGCCGACCTTCTCCATGTAATCGAGCGCATAGCCGAGCCCGATCGCCTGGACGATCGGCGGCGTACCGGCCTCGAAGCGATGCGGCGGATCGTTGTAGGTGACGCGGTCCTCGGTCACTTCCTCGATCATCTCGCCGCCGCCCATGAAGGGGCGCATTTCCTTCAACCGTTCGGTCTTGCCATAGAGCACGCCGATGCCGGAAGGACCGTAGAGCTTGTGACCGGTCATCACATACCAGTCGCAATCGATGTCCTGGACGTCGACGGGCATATGCACCGCACCCTGGCTGCCGTCGACAAGCACCGGAATGCCGCGCTCGCGGGCAATGCGGCAGATCTCCTTGACCGGGA
This sequence comes from Sinorhizobium sp. KGO-5, assembly GCF_036245905.1. NCBI lineage: Bacteria > Pseudomonadati > Pseudomonadota > Alphaproteobacteria > Hyphomicrobiales > Rhizobiaceae > Sinorhizobium > Sinorhizobium sp. KGO-5. The sequence goes on along the minus strand of NZ_BDIZ01000005.1, from coordinate 121,465 downwards.
CCACGGTGCCCAGCGCGTTCGACATGTGCGTGATGGCGATGAGCTTCGTCCGCTCCGTCAGGCATTTGACGAAGTCCTCGATGTGGAATGCGCCGTCGTCGTCGATCGGCGCCCAGACGAGCTTCGCGCCCTGCCGCTCGCGAATAAAGTGCCAGGGAACGATATTGGAGTGATGCTCCATGATCGAGATGACGATCTCATCCCCCTCGCCGAGCTGCGGCATTCCATAGCCGTAGGCGACCGTGTTGATCGCCTCCGTCGAGGACTTGGTGAAGATGATGTTGTCGACCGACGGCGCATTCAGGAAACGGCGAACCTTTTCGCGCGCCTGTTCGTAGGCTTCCGTCGCGGCATTCGACAGGAAATGCAGGCCGCGATGGACGTTGGCGTATTCGTTGGAATAGGCATGGGCAACGGCGTCGATGACGAGTTGCGGCTTCTGCGCCGACGCGCCGTTGTCCAGATAGACGAGCGGCTTGCCATAGACCGTCCGTGACAGGATCGGGAAATCCTTCCTGACCGCTTCGACGTCGTATGCCGCTACCGGCGGCGCAGGATGTTCCATGTCTCTATCCAATCAGGCGTGCTTTTCGAGCCAGGCCGCGACTATGCCTTCCAGCGCCTCGACCAGTGCCTCGTCGTCTTCCAGTTCCTCGACGATCTCGGCGACGAAAGCATTGACGAGCATGGCGCGCGCCTTGTTCTCCGGAATGCCGCGAGCGAGAAGGTAAAAGAGCTGCGTGTGATCGATATCGATGACCGTTGCACCGTGGCCGCACTGCACGTCATCTGCAAAGATTTCGAGTTCCGGCTTCGCAGAGAAATCCGCGTCGTCGGACAAGAGCAGCGTGTTGCACGACATTTTGGCGTCGGTCTTCTGCGCGTCCTGGGCGACCAGGATCTTGCCCTGAAACACGCCCTTCGCCCGATCGAAGACGACGTTGCGGATGATCTCGCTCGATGTCGTGTGCGGCACGTTGTGGCTCAGCGTGAACGTCAGATCCGTGTGGCTGTCCCCGCCGAGCAGGTTGATGCCGCGCAGCGTCAGGTCGGAGCCCTCGCCGCTCGCACGGCCATGCAGTTCCTGACGGACCAGCTTGCCGCCGGCGTTGATGACGAAGAGGTGCAGCTTCGCGTCCTTGCCGAGATCGAAGCGGATTTGGCCGAGATGCGTGTCCGCCGGACCCTGCTGCTGCAGGATGATCCAGATCACGTCGGCCCCGTCTGCAAGCGTCACGTCGCTTACCGAGGAAACGAAGCTCGGCTCCGCATTCGTCGAAAGATGGCGTTCGATTACGGTCGCTTTCGCGCCGGCGCCGAAGGAGACCGGAAAGCGCGTATGCGCCTGACCATGACTCTGAACCACCTGGATTTCGATCGGAGCTTCGATCTGCGCGCCGGCGGCGACGGTGATTTCCAGTCCGCCGCGCACGAGGCCGCCATTGATCCGGCCGATCGCATCATCCGAGCCGAGCACGGAGAGCCCGGCTACCGCCGAGCCATCGAGCAGGCTCTCGGTATAGGAGCGCGCCGTCAGCTCTTCGGGAACGCTCTTGATATCCGCCTGGCCGTTGCGCACGGACAGAACGGACGAGCCCGGGACGACCGGCTCGACGCGCTCGGCAAAGGCGGCCGGATCGGCCGCCGGCACCGCCCGCAGCAGCGTACGCAGGTCGGTATAGTGCCAGGCTTCGACGCGGCGCGTCGGCAGACCTGCCGTCTTCAACTCGTGAACCAGCGTGTCGCGCAGCGACAGCACAGCCCCGTCGCCCGGCAGATCACCGATCTGCGCCGTATAGGCATCGACGAGCGCCGTTTCGGCCGCCGTCATCTTAATGGCCTGTTGCATATTCATTCGAACACTCCTTCGACAGGCGTCAGGCTGCCGCCTCGATGATATCCGCGTAGCCGTTGGCCTCGAGTTCGTGCGCCAGCGTCTTGTCGCCGGACTTGATGACCTGGCCCTTGTAGAGCACATGGACGGTGTCCGGAACGATGTAGTTGAGCAGGCGCTGGTAGTGCGTAATGACGACGACAGCGCGATCAGGCGAGCGCAGTGCGTTGACGCCATCGGCAACGATCTTCAGCGCATCGATGTCGAGGCCGGAGTCGGTCTCGTCGAGAACGCAGAGCTTCGGCTCGAGCAGAGCCATCTGCAGGATTTCCGCGCGCTTCTTCTCGCCGCCCGAGAAGCCGACATTGAGCGGACGGCGCAGCATTTCGGGCGCGATCTTCAGCTCGGCGGCAGCTTCCTTGACGCGGCGCATGAATTCCGGCGTCGTCAGTTCCTCTTCGCCGCGGTATTTGCGCTGTTCGTTCATCGCCACCTTCAGGAACTGCATGGTAGCGACACCCGGGATCTCGACCGGATACTGGAAGGCGAGGAAGATACCCTTGGCGGCTCGCTCCGAAGCGTCGAGCTCCAGGATGCTTTCGCCGTTATAAAGAATGTCGCCTTCGGTCACTTCATAATCTTCGCGCCCCGAGAGGATGTAGGAGAGCGTCGACTTGCCGGAACCGTTCGGCCCCATGATGGCCGCGACTTCGCCGGCCTTCACGGTCAGGTTCAGGCCGCGGATGATCTCTGTGCCGTCCTCGGCGATGCGTGCGTGCAGGTTCTTGATTTCAAGCATGTGTGTTCGTCCTCTTGGGAAACGAAATCTTCTATCGCGCACAAATTCCGTGCGCCGGTTCGGTATTCGGACGGGCCTTAGCCCACGGAGCCTTCGAGCGAGATGCCGATCAGCTTCTGCGCCTCGACGGCGAATTCCATCGGCAATTCCTGGATAACTTCCTTGACGAAGCCGTTGACGATCAGAGCGATCGCCGCCTCTTCCGGAATGCCGCGCTGCAGGCAGTAGAAAAGCTGGTCCTCGGAAATCTTGGACGTCGTCGCCTCGTGCTCGAACTGCGCAGTCGAATTCTTCGCCTCGATATAAGGCACCGTGTGCGCACCGCACCGATCGCCGATCAGAAGCGAATCGCACTGGGTGAAGTTGCGGGCGTTCTCGGCCTTGCGGTGCGCCGAGACCTGACCGCGATAGGTGTTTTCCGAAACGCCGGCTGCAATGCCCTTGGAGATGATGCGGCTCGACGTGTTCTTGCCGAGGTGGATCATCTTCGTGCCCGAGTCGATCTGCTGGTGACCATTGGAAACTGCGATCGAGTAGAACTCGCCACGCGAACCGTCGCCGCGCAGGATGCAGGACGGATATTTCCAGGTGATCGCCGACCCGGTCTCGACCTGGGTCCAGGAGATCTTCGAGTTCTTGCCGCGGCAATCGCCACGCTTGGTCACAAAATTATAGATGCCGCCCTTGCCCTGCTTGTCGCCCGGATACCAGTTCTGCACCGTCGAGTACTTGATTTCGGCATCGTCGAGCGCAATCAGTTCGACCACTGCCGCATGAAGCTGATTCTCGTCGCGTTGCGGCGCCGTGCAGCCTTCGAGATAGGAGACATAGGCGCCTTCGTCGGCGATGATGAGCGTACGCTCGAACTGGCCCGTATTCTTCTCGTTGATGCGGAAATAGGTCGAAAGCTCCATCGGGCACCGAACGCCCTTCGGCACATAGACGAAGGAGCCATCGGTGAAGACCGCGGAGTTCAGCGTCGCATAGAAATTATCCGACTGCGGCACCACCGTACCGAGATACTTCCGCACGAGGTCCGGATGCTCCCGCATCGCCTCGGAGATCGACATGAAGATGACGCCGGCCTTCTTCAGCTCTTCCTTGAAGGTGGTGACGACGGAGACCGAATCGAACACCGCATCGACGGCGATCTTCGACTTCTCGACCCCGGCGAGAATCTCCTGTTCCTTCAGCGGAATGCCGAGCTTCTCGTAGACCTTGAGGAGTTCCGGGTCTACCTCGTCGAGCGACTTCGGCCCGGTCGTGCCCTTCGGCGCCGCGTAATAATGGATGTCGTTGAAGTCGATCTTCGGATAGCGGACGCGCGCCCAGGTCGGCTCCTCCATGGTCTGCCAGCGGCGATAAGCCTCGAGGCGCCATTCGAGCATCCATTCCGGTTCGTTCTTCTTGGACGAGATCAGGCGGATGATGTCCTCGGACAGCCCCTTCGGAGCAAGGTCCATCTCGATCGTCGTCTCGAAGCCGTATTTATACTGGTCCACGTCGATCTGGCGGACCTGATCAATGGTTTCCTGCACGGCAGGCATGTCGTTCTCCAATCTCGCCGGATCCAAGGTCCGGCAGCTTGTCAATACGATGCAAGTATTCGCGCACCGCTTATGTAATGGCTAAAAGGCGCTTTTCACCCCATTTGCCAAGCGGAAAATTGCTTTTCCGCAATTTCATTCAATGCTCTCCGCTTCACGCCGCCTGTCCGGCCGAGCGGCGCCGCGCCGCCACTTTCGCGAATGCTGCCGCGCAGCGCTCGATTTCCGCTTGCGTCGTCGCCTCGCCGATCGAAATCCTGAGCGCACCCTGGCGGGGATCGTAGCCCATGGCGGTCAGGACGTGACTTTGCCCGACCTTTCCGGACGAGCAGGCCGAGCCCGCCGACAAGGCGACGCCCTCGAGATCGAAAGCGATTTGCCCGGTCTCGGCTTTCAGCCCCGGAAGCGTGAAGAAGCAGGTATTTGCCAGGCGGGGCTCGTCGCGCCCGTGGATCACCACATCGGGGGCGCAGGACTGCATTTCCGCCTCGAGGCCGTCGCGCAGCGCGGCTATGGCGGCCATGCGCCCGTCGATATTCCCAGCCGCGGCGCGTGCTGCAGCCGCAAAGCCCGCAAGCGCGGCTGCATTCTCGGTCCCCGAACGATGGCCCCTCTCCTGTCCGCCGCCGCGAATCAGTGGAGAAGGCATCATGATCTCGCCGCGGGCGACGAGTGCGCCCGCCCCCTTTGGGCCGCCGATCTTGTGCGACGACAGGATCAGAAAGTCCGCGCCGAGCGATGAGATCGAAAGCGGCAGCCGGCCGGCCGCCTGGACCGCATCGACGACCAGGATACCGCCATGCGCGCGCACGATCGCCGCAACCTCGGCGACCGGCTGAATGATGCCCGTTTCGTTATTGGCAAGCATCACGGCCACCATCGGCAGACCGGTCTCACGGTCATGGGCCTGAAGCAGATCGTCGAGCGCTGCGCAGTCGACGATCCCGGCATTTGTCACCGGTATCTCGCAAACATCCTCGCGCGCGAAACGCCCGCCCTCGCGCACGGCCGGATGCTCGATCGCCGAAACATAGAGCTTGCCTGCCTTGAGCGGCGTGCGCCCCATGCGCAACTGCGGCGTCAGCACCATGTTCGCCGCTTCCGTTGCGCCGCTGGTAAAGACGACCGCTGCGGGTTGCGCGCCGCACAGAGTGGCAACATCGCGTCTGGCGCTCTCGACAAGGGCGCGCACCGCACGCCCTTCGCCGTGGACCGAAGAGGGATTGCCGAGCTGATCGAGCGCGTACAGGAGCGCCTCGCGCGCTTCCGGCAGAAGCGGCGCCGTGGCGTTCCAGTCCATGTAGATGCGCGATCCCGACATCGATTCCTTCGCTAGGCTGCTGCGACCGCTTCGAACGGCCGTTGCATTTTCCTTGAATTTTCCGCGCCGCTTGCCTTAAGAGACGAAGCTTATGCGGAGGTCCGCACCCAAGTTTTGAACGGTTCTAAAGTAGGTTCTAGAAAAGCTGACTGGTTTAGTCAAGACAGATCGGCACCAAGAACGACGGAATTGAACCAAAGCACTCCCGGAGAGCCAATGCCCGAAATCATTTTCAACGGACCGGCCGGTCGCCTTGAGGGCCGCTATCAGCCTTCGAAGCAGAAGAGCGCACCGATTGCGATCATCCTGCATCCGCACCCGCAGTTCGGCGGCACGATGAACAATCAGATCGTGTACCAGCTCTTCTACATGTTCCAGAAGCGCGGCTTCACCACCTTGCGCTTCAATTTCCGGGGCATCGGCCGCAGCCAGGGGGAATTCGACCATGGTGCCGGTGAGCTTTCCGATGCCGCGTCCGCGCTCGACTGGGTACAGAGCCTGCACCCCGACTCCAAGAGCTGCTGGGTCGCCGGCTACTCGTTCGGCGCCTGGATCGGCATGCAGCTGCTGATGCGGCGTCCGGAAATCGAGGGCTTCATGGCGGTGGCACCGCAGCCGAACATCTACGATTTCTCCTTCCTGGCGCCTTGCCCCTCTTCCGGTCTGATCATCAACGGCGATTCCGACAAGGTCGCGCCGGAAAAGGACGTCAATGGGCTCGTCGAGAAGCTCAAGACGCAGAAGGGTATCCTGATCACGCATAAGACGGTACCGGGCGCCAACCACTTCTTCAACGGCCAGGTCGAGACCCTCATGGCCGAATGCGAAGACTATCTCGACCGCCGGCTCAACGGCGAACTGGTACCCGAGCCCGCGGCAAAGCGCATCCGCTGAACCGCACCATTCCGTGAGGCAGCCCGGGAATCCTGCACGTTTCCCGGGCTGTCGCTTGCCGTGCGTCTAGTGCCTGTTGAGATTCATTTTGAGTTTAGGCTGCGAGATGGATAATGGCGTTGAAGCTCGGGTCGGTTTTGTCGGCACGCATGGCAATGCGCTTGAGTTCCTTGAGTACCGAGCGTGCGCTTCTCATAAGACGCGCGGCGCTGTGGAGGCGTATCGGAGGACTGCAATCTCTCCTTTTGCCTCATTCCTGTGCTTGTCACAGGGATGAGAGCAGCGTCGTGTCCGCGGCGCGGGAAGTTCTTTCAGCCCAAGGACTTGGTCTGGCTGGATTCCTGTGACAAGCACAGGAATGAGGGACCGGGGATGTGCGGCTCCTACAACTTTCGCTTGAGAATATGCGGGGGAATCGTCAACCTGTCACGCAATGAAAGGTTACGTCTACATGCTCGCCTCGAAGCGAAGCGGGACGCTATACACGGGCGTGACCGGGACCTGCCGTGTCGCCTCGCTATTTTCACGGTTGAGGGAAACACGCCAAGGGGCCGCACCCTCTCTACCCTCATCCCTGTGCTCGTCACAGGGATCCAGCAGCGCCGCGTCTGCGGCGCGGGAAGCGTTCTTTCAGCCCAAGGACTTGGTCTGGCTGGATTCCTGTGACGAGCACAGGAATGAGGGAAATCAAACAGGCGGCGGCGGGCGGCCCGAATCTCAACAGGCCTTAGTCGTAAGCAGTGGCGATCTAATGCCTGATCCACTGGGAAACAGCGGGGGTCACGACACGCGCGGACGGCTCTGCGGATTCGACACGGTTGCGCCCCGCGGCTTTGGCGGCGTACAGCGCCTTATCCGCCCTCTGTAGCGCCGTTTCCAGCGGCTCTCCCGGTTCGATCGCCGCCACACCGAAGCTTGCGGTGATCGTCGCCATCTCCGGTAGCCCGGGGATAGGCGTTGAGGCGGTGGCGGCACGCATTCCCTGAGCAACGACACGCGCATCGCTCAGGCCCACGCCGGGAAGAAACACCGCAAACTCCTCGCCGCCCAGGCGTGCCGCCGCAGCCCGGCTGGGCATGAGTTCGAGAAGCACACGCGCGAACTGGCGGATTACCTCGTCGCCCGTGTGGTGGCCATAGGTGTCGTTGACGCCCTTGAACCGGTCGAGATCCGTAAGGATCAGCGCGCCCGGACCCTCGGCGTTGCGGGTCGGCAGCAAAGGGGCGACGCGCTCGATGAAGCCGCGCCGGTTCAGGAGACCCGAAAGGGCGTCGGTCTCGGAGCTGGCGCGTGCCTTGTCGACGATGTCCTTGACCATGACGCCCAACATCGCGACGCCGGTCCCGACGATCAGCGCGGCGCCGAACGCCTGCGAAATCAAGGCGAAGGGGCTCTGAAGATAGTCCGAAGCCGTGGCGCCCGCCCCCGCGGCGACGGCCGCATAGATCTTGACGAGGAAATGGAGCGCATTCATCGCGAGGAAGCCAATTAGGATCCAGTCCGCGTAGGAGCGGCGCCGGGAACGGATAACCGCGGCTGCGGTCCAGGCCTGGATGAGGAAGAACGGCGCCTGGTAGAAGAAGGCGTGCCGCAACGTTCCGCGCGGAAGATCGTAGATAAACAGATCGAGGATTACCGAAGCGGCGAAGAAAACAGCAAGGGCCCACGGCTTTGACGGTACGCCATAAAAGAGCCCGAGGCCGAAACGCAGGAGACAAAAGCCGGCAAGGACACTTGCGAAAGCCCCGACGGCGAACAGCTTGGGTACAGGCGTAAACGGCAGAACGGCTTCACAAATCGCAGCCAGAGAAGCTATGGCAAATCCAGCGGCGCACCAGGCTGCCGGCCGCCCCGGACGGCGTTTCGCGGCGATGACGAGAAAAGCCGCCGCGAATGTCTGGGCAATGACGAAATTCACCGCCAGAAGTGAAAGTGCACCACCCATCGAAGTTCCGAAAGTCCTTCCGCGGTCAACGAGCCCACGGCTCTCCGCTGTCGTGGCATAGGTTAGCGAAGGCGCGCGAAGAAATCATTAAGCCGACTCGGCTTGTGCGGGTTTTGCGGCCTGCCGACCTCCGCTTACCGGGCGGCTGACGCCGGTCGTCCCCGGATAGGTCAAAGGCAATCCGTACCGCGATCTCACGGCGAGGTAGGCCCAGGCCTCCGCTTCCATCGAATCCCCGTTGAGACCCGCCGCTTCCGCGGCAAGCACGCGCGCGCCCTCCGCTTCCGCAAGCGCGCGAAGGTCGCTCATGATTACGGAATTCAGGCGGCCGCCGCCGCAGACAATGTAGGTTGCCGGACTTGCCGGAAGATGGCGTGCGGACCGGACGATGCCGGCAGCCGTCACATGAGCGAGGGTACGCGCGCCATCCTCGAGGCTGGCATCGCTTGCCGCCGGAGGCGCGAAGTCGTTACGGTCGAGCGAGCGGCGTTTCTCAGCACTGAAGAACGGGTGAGAAAGATAACGGTCGGCGAGTTCCGGCAGGACGCCGCCCTCGCTCGCGATCATGCCGCCCTGATCGTAGGGAATGCCGGCGTGAGCCTCTACCCACTGATCGATCAGCGTATTGCCGGGTCCGCTGTCATAAGCGACGATTTCTTCGCCTGCGCCTATGTAGGTGAGATTGGAAATGCCGCCGATATTGACGAAGACGACGGGAGTGGCGAACGCCCCGATCTCGGAGAGACCGCGCGCCAGGGCGGCGTGATAGGCGGGAATGAGTGGCGCGCCCTGGCCTCCATTGGCCATGTCATTGGCCCGCATGTCATAGACCACGTCGAGCCCGGTCTCCCGCGCCAGCAGATCGCCATCGCCAAGCTGTACCGTCAAGGCTTGGTCAGGGCGATGCAGGACGGTTTGACCGTGAAAACCTATTACATCAACATTATCGGGTAAAATATTGTTTTCATGCAGAAACATCCGGACGGCCAGTGCGTGCCGCAACGTCAGGTCGCGCTCAAGGTCTGCGAGAGTACCCGGCCGCTCTTCTCGTTTGACAATCGACCGGGCATCTTCGAGGCCCTGTTTCAGGCGTTCCCGGAACTGCGGATCATAGGCATATCCGGCGGACGGGCCGCGATCGACGATGGTGTCACCGTCCGTTCGCACGACTGCGATATCTATGCCGTCCATGCTCGTGCCGCTCATCAGGCCGATCGCCGCCAATACCTTGCCCATGCATTATCCTCCGCCGAACGCGCGCCGCTTCCTACCCGCGTCTGCGTTCATAGCAAAACACCCGCCAAGCAAAAACGTGCACTTTCGAAGAAACAGTGATAAAGGCCCGGCGCACACGTTCTACCCAGCCGAAAGAGACAGGTTATGTCCGAGTTCAAGTCCGATTTCCTTCATACTCTCAGCGAACGCGGTTTCATCCATCAGACATCGGATGATGCCGGCCTCGACCAGCTGTTCCGGACGGAAACCGTGACCGCCTATATCGGCTTCGACCCCACGGCTGCGAGCCTGCACGCCGGCGGGCTCATTCAGATCATGATGCTGCACTGGCTGCAGGCGACCGGACACCGTCCTATTTCGCTGATGGGCGGCGGCACGGGCATGGTCGGCGACCCGTCCTTCAAGGACGAGGCGCGGCAACTGATGACGCCCGAAACGATTGCCGCCAACATAGCGAGCATCAAGACGGTCTTTTCGAACTACCTGAGATACGGCGACGGCCTCAGGGACGCGCTGATGATCAACAATGCCGACTGGCTGCTCGGCATCAATTACCTCGAATTTCTGCGCGACGTCGGGCGGCATTTCTCGGTGAACCGCATGCTGTCTTTCGACAGCGTCAAGATGCGGCTCGAGCGCGAGCAGTCGCTGTCCTTCCTTGAATTCAACTACATGATCCTGCAGGCCTACGATTTCGTCGAGCTCTATGAGCGCACCGGATGCCGGCTCCAGATGGGCGGTTCGGATCAGTGGGGCAACATCGTCAATGGCATCGATCTCGGCCACCGGATGGGAACGCCGCAGCTTTACGCCCTCACCTCGCCGCTGCTGACCACGGCCTCCGGCGCGAAGATGGGCAAGTCCTTGAGCGGTGCCGTGTGGCTCAATCCGGATATGCTCGGACCCTACGAGTTCTGGCAGTACTGGCGAAACACCGAGGACGCCGACGTCGCACGCTTCCTCAAACTCTACACGACGCTGCCGATGGCTGAAATCGACCGGCTGTCGAAGCTCGGCGGTTCCGAGATCAACGAGGTCAAAAAGGTTCTGGCAACCGAGGTCACCGCCATGCTGCATGGGCGGGCGGCGGCGGAGCAGGCCGCCGAGACGGCGCGCAAGACCTTCGAGGAAGGTGCGCTTGCCGAGAACCTGCCCTCGGTCGAGGTCCCGGCTCCCGAACTCGAATCGGGGCTTGGCCTGCTGACGCTTCTGGTCCGCGCCGGTCTGGCCGCTTCGAACGGCGAGGCGCGCCGCCATGTTCAGGGCGGCGCCGTCCGGATCAATGACGATCAGGTCAGCGACGAACGCCGCATCATCGGAAGCGGCGACGTGACCGGCGACGGCGTCATCAAGCTCTCGCTCGGCAAGAAGAAGCACCTGCTCGTTCGGCCCGTGTGAGCGGGTGACAAGGCAATGGGAACCTGAGGCCGGCCGCAGCGCCGGCCTTTTTATTGAAACTCGAAAATGTTGCGGAAGACGCCCGGCGCTATGATCGACAGCGGGTTGATCGTCAGATTCGGCTGGCTGAACGGACCGGTGAGTTTGAACGTGATGCCGAGCAGACCGCGGTCACGGCCATTTCCGAGCAGGACACCGATCAGCGGCAGCTCGCCGAAGAGCCGGTTCAATCCATAGGCCGGCATGAACGTTCCCGTCATGTCCATGCGGCCGTTTGAGTCGCGGACGGTACCCTGGAACGTCGCGCCGACGTCGACGCCGCGGACGACCCCGCTGCCGACGCGGATCGCGCCCTGATCCAGCAGGAGTTGCGCGTAACCACGCTCGAACTGAGCCGTACTCACATCGATATCGCGCCGGACCGCCTCATTGAGGCTGCGCCCGTCCTGCCCCGCCCGCGTCGAGACCATCGATTGCAGCCTCTGCTCCCCGACGAGCGAGAACTTGCGGATATCCACGGTCCCACGCCAGGAATTTGCCCCGCGATCACGCAGTCGCAGATTGAGGAGGCCGCCGCGCATATTGCGATAGATATCGATGAAGCGCGCGAAAGCCCCGGCATCGCTTGTCGTCAGTTCCAGTGTGTTGTCCGCCCCGGCCTTTACCAGTCTGGCGACGACGGCCTGACCGCTTGCAGTCAATGCAGAAAGATCGACATCGTCGATCTGCTGGCCGCGGCTCGAATAGGCCAGGTTTACATTCGAGAGCACTTCGCCATTAAAGCCGGTAACCCGATCGAGCCGCGCATTGATCTTCACATTGCCCGACCCTTTCGACCCCGATCCGCTCTTCACGCGGGCGAGCGCCGGCCGGATGTCAGCCGCAGTGCCGGTCAGGTCCACCGAATAGCCTCCATTGCTGCGCCCGACCGTGACGGCGAAATCGTCTCCGCTTGCGAGGCGCACGCCGCGCAGCCGCGCAGCCGCAAGACCCGATTCGTCGACGCGCAATTCGCCGGTGCCGCCAAAACCCTCACCGGTGAGCCGGAGGTCGTTTATTTCCGTGATGCTGCCGACGGGCCGGATTGTGAACGCCGCCTGTGCGGCGATGCCCGCCCCCTTGCTCCAGCCGATCCAGGGAAGCGACAGGACGGCCTTGCCGAGATCGGCCTTCACCGCCTGACTGCCGTCTTCCGCAAGCGATACGTCGATGCCGACGGGCCCCTTGACGATGCCGGACAGCGCCGGGGCGATTTTCGCCCGCGCCGCATCGTCGAGCGTCCCCGAGATTTCTCGCGTTCTCGTCACACCGGCCGAGCCGTCCACCGGTTCGGTGAGCGCGACACGCATCTTCGCACCGTCGATGAGGGCATTCGCCTGAAGCACCGCACGCTCGTTGTCGATCCGCATCTTACCGTCGAGATTGGCGATCGATCGTCCCGCTATGGGCCGCTTTATCGTGACGTCCTCAAGCTGCATTTCCACCTGCCACAGCGGTGGCGGCGGCATCTGGTCGGATATGAGGCCAAACCGCGCGCCCACCAGCGCCGTCATAGGTCCGGCGAAATCCTCCGGCGCGAAAGGCGTCTTCTGAAGGGCCTGGATGGGCTTGTAGCGAACGAGCTCCGCTATCGCGTCCGCCTGTCCGGCGACCTCGATCTTCATTTCCGCCATCAGCGGCTTCTCATAGACGTCGGCGATAACGAAATCCCCGCCGTTCAAGGCGACGGACCGCCCGGACGGGAAAAAGGCGGCACCCTTCCGGACCGCAACGGACATGCGCTCGCCGCTCAGGCTGAAGTGCCCGGCCGTGTCGCGCAGCGGCGGGATCTCACCGGCGATGTTGATGCGCGTCTCGTCGATGGCGAAGTTGATGTTGAGCTCCTTTTCGTCGAGCCTCAACTCACCGCCGCTGCTGGCGATGCGCCCCTCTGGTATCGAGACCTCGATGCGTGCATCGCTCACCGTCCCGCCGAAGAGATTGCCGATCGCCCAGCGGCGAGCCCCCTTCGCGAGCCACCATGGCCACAGCTGCTTCACCGCCCGGGCATGCAGCCTGTCGCTGAGTGCGGCGAAACTGATCCTTGGCGACGTCTTGCCGAAGGCGACCGAGAGCGAGCCCGCCATGGAACCGAGCGGGCTCGATATTGCCAGCTGATCGAAGATCAGCCGGTGCGCGTCGGACTCGAATCGGCCGCTCGCCTTGGCGTCAAAGGCAAGCGGCCGCTCCTGAATGTCTTCGGGATCGGAACTGGCGTTCTTGAGCAGAAGATCGACCGCAAAGCCCTTGCGATCGGCGCCGGCGATCTTGTCGAGGTCGATCAGGGCGCCGGTAAAAGGGAAGCTCGAACGGCCGATCCTGATCATCGACGCTAGAATTTCGACGGAGGCCCGCTCGAAATCGTAGGAGAGGTTCAGGTCAGAGGAATTGAGAGTCGAGACGAGACCGCCGGCGTGGAATGAGCCCTTGGAAGTCTTGACGGTTGCCGTAAGTGCAGGCTTCCTGCCGTCCGTCGCGCGAGACGCGTTGAGCGTGACATCGGCGGTGGTCTCGATGCCGAAGGCCTCCTCCCTGGCCGATTTCCCGTGATAGAGGAACGGCGAGAGCGAGAGCGCGTCGAGGCGGGCCTCGAAGGCAGCAATGCGCCCATTGTTGCCGAGAGCCTTTGCCGTCAGCAGCGACTCTGTCCCATCGACTGCGATCGTACCGGCAACGCGCATCGAACTGTCCGGATCGTGGCTGAATTCCAGCGTCTTGATCTCGACGGGAACAACGCGCCCCCGGACGCCGCTGACTTTCAGGCTGAAATCCGAGAGCACGACGGTCTGCGTCGCCCGCCCCGCGGTCAACCGTGACATCCGGTCGCCCTGCGCGAACAGCTCCTCAAGCGCGTTACCCACATCTGCGATGCGGATGGCGGTGAGATCGATCGGCTCGCCGCGCGGCAAGAGGCCGGTGTCGAGTTCGCCTCCTTCCGCTTCGAGCCTTGAGACGTCGATGCGGCCGGTCGCCAGCGCGAAGGGATCGAGGGCGATCGAGATCGCACCGAGCTTGGCGAGGTGCCGGCCCGAACCGCTCTCCTTCAGAGTCACGCCGCGCGCCTTGAGCGCAATTGCGCCGCCGCCTGTCAAGCGGATGACCGTGCTTTCGACATCGGCGCGGTAACCCTGGCCGAGCGCGGCGTTGAGCGCGTTGCGTGCCCGGGCATTCAACGGTCCGTCGACGACCCCGCTTTCTATGATGGCGACGAGCGAAGCAACGGCGATGAAGACAAGGAGGGAACAGCACAGGAAAAGCCGTGCGCAGAAGCGCCACGCCCCGCCCGGGCGGGGCGTGTGCACAATGACCGGGTCGTGCGCCTGGGCCGAGGGCAACGCGTGCAGCGCGACGATGTCCTCTCTGCGAAAGTCGACTTTTTCGCCGCGGATTTCAGTCATCGGCCCGAGCGTCCGACCTGATCGCCCCATTGCGTGTTTCCCATCGGGCCGCTGCCACGTGAGCGATGGCCGGGTCTTTCATTCGCCCCATTTAGATCGATACTCGTCCAACCAAATCAACATGCTTCGCCTCTCGCGGGAGCGAGAGGACTAGCCATTTCCCCTTTCGCGCAAGATCGCTTGTGGCATTGAGCCAGCACGATTTCACCTCCACTCGAATCCGAGTTAAAGGATCATACAGTAGCTACGAAGCCGTCCGGCACCTGTCAAATCTACCACAACTCTTCTGGACGGACTTCGGCGATCTCCGATATGCCTCAAGCGCACTGCATTCGATCCCGAAGACGCTGCACGATTTTGGGACATGCATTAACCGCGGAATGCCCACAAAACGTGACGTAAGAAAGGTTTGATCATGGCAGGATTGGGACAAGGCGATATCGCCCCGGAATTCGAACTCCCTCGTGATGGCGGCGGTTCGATCTCGCTCGCTGCGCTGCGCGGAAAGCCGATCGTTCTGTTCTTCTACCCGAAGGACGATACCAAAGCCTGCACGGAGGAGGCTATCGCCTTCTCGGCTCTGCAGAAGGAATTCCAGGAAGCGGGGATTGCGCTCGTCGGCATATCGCCCGATTCGGCCAAGAGCCACGATCGTTTTACCAAGAAACACGACCTTACGGTCGCCCTTGGCGCCGACGAGGACAAGGCTGTGGCAAACGCCTACGGCGTGTGGGTCGAGAAGAGCATGTACGGCCGCAAATACATGGGCGTCGAGCGGACCACCTTCTTGATCGATCGGCAGGGCGTGATCAGCCGCGTCTGGGAAAAGGTCAAAGTCCCCGGCCACGCCGACGAGGTTCTGGCCGCCGCAAAGGCGCTTTGAGCAGATACGGCAAGACCATGACGCGACTTCCGCAATTCCACAGCCTGCGCGGCGCCGCCGTCGAAGCGATCCGTGCCGCCGATCTTACCGTCAAGACCGAGCTTGCGCAGGAGGCGGCGCGGCGCTGGCAGGCGCGAACGCTGTCCCTGCGCTCGCCTTTGGACCGCGCCGTGCCCGAACGGCCCGGCCGCCCGGAAAGACCCGTTCTGACGCCACCGACCCAGGTCAAGCGGCGCTCGCTCGGCTCGCTGAAAGGGCGGATCGCTCTGCTGCACGCCATCGCCCACATCGAACTGAACGCCGTCGATCTGGCCCTGGACATCATCGCCCGCTTTGCATCGGAGCCGGTGCCGAATTCCTTCTTCGACGGTTGGATGCAGGTTGCCTTCGAAGAGGCCAAGCATTTTCGCATGGTACGGCAAAGGCTGAACGACCTCGGCGCAGATTATGGCGACCTTCCCGCCCATGACGGCCTCTGGCAGGCGGCGCACGACACGCGCAACGACCTGACCGCCCGCCTGGCCGTCGTTCCGCTGATTCTCGAAGCCCGCGGCCTTGATGTGACTCCGGCACTGCGTGCGAAGATGCGGGAGACCGGCGACGATGAGAGCGCTGCCGTCCTCGACGTCATCTACGAAGACGAGAAGGGCCACGTCGCGGTCGGAGCGAAATGGTTCCGCTTTCTCTGCGCCCGGCAGAAGAAGGACCCCGCGGCCACCTTTCAAACGCTCGTGCGGGCGAATTTCCGGGGACCGCTCAAACCCCCGTTCAACGACATTGCCCGGGCGGAGGCGGGATTGACCCCCTCCTTCTACCGATCGATGACCGCCTCCACCAACATCTGAGATAGCGTCTCGCACACACGCTTTATTAACCCTAACAAAGTGTAATTGCCGTCGAGCAACGCGAACTACGGCGCAGCGCGTCTATTGACGCGCAAACTGGGGCGCATCGGCGGGGGTGATGTGGTGTCTGTTGGTTCGGTAAACGCCTTCGGCAAACGCAGGCAAAGTCACGTCCTGATCCTGGCGAGCGGCGACAGGGTCCGGCACATGACTGTCCGCCCATGGATGGCAACCCTGGCCATCTGTTTCCTGGGAATGTTCGGCACAGGATATCTTGCCGCAACCACGTATCTGGTGCTTCGCGACGATCTGATCGGCGGAACGATCGCACGGCAGGCGCGCATGCAGCATGAATACGAGGACCGGATCGCTGCACTGCGAGCGCAGGTTGACCGTGTCACGAGCCGGCAATTGCTGGATCAGCAGGTTGTCGAGCAGAAGGTCGAGAAGCTTCTGCAGCGGCAGCTGGCACTGACCTCGAGAAGCGGCCAGTTCGGCGCACTCCCGGAAAACGGTACGGCCCTTGATCATGCCGGACAGCAAAACACTTTGCCGGCGACGGAACCGCTGGCCTATGACGGGCGCGCAGAAGCTCGGAGCGGCGTCAAGGCCATCGAGACGATCATGGGCATTGCCGGCAAGGATGATGACCGGCCTCCCCGCTCCGCCGTACTCGGCTATGCACCCGTCTCCTCCGGGAATGTGGATGGCGAAAGCGCTTCCGACCGGGCCGACCGGGTGTTTTCCAATGTTACGCTTTCGCTTAAGGGCGTGGAGCGCGAACAGATGGCGCATCTCCGGCAGATGACGGACAGCGCACTAAGGACGTCCGCGACGATCAGGGCTATCGTGGAGGATACCGGCTTCACGCTTCCCGCAGCCGACGAAGCGCTCGCCACGGATACGGCCGCGGAAGCCGGTGTCGGCGGTCCCTTCGTCGAACCGCAGGACGGAGACGTATTCGATCGGTTCCTGGTCGGTCTCGACACTGCTCTCCTTGAGCTCGAGCAGACCCGTGACGCAGCAAAAAGACTTCCTCTCGCCAGCCCGGCACCGGCAGCCGATGTCTCCAGCGGCTTCGGAAATCGGCTGGATCCGTTTCTCGGCCGTCCGGCGCTGCACGCGGGGACGGACTTTCGCGCACCGACCGGCACGCGAGTCCGCGCGACCGCCGATGGCACCGTAACGGCCGCGGGTTCTGCGGGCGGCTATGGAAACATGATCGAAATCGATCACGGCAACGGCGTCTCGACCCGCTACGCACATCTGTCGGCAATTCTGGTCGATGTCGGAGATGTGGTGAAGGCAGACGCGGTCATTGCCAAGTCGGGAAGTACCGGACGGTCGACGGGACCGCATCTTCACTACGAGGTTCGCCTGAACGGGCACGCCGTCGATCCGGCGCGCTTCCTGAGGGCCGGAACGGAGCTCGCCGGCTATCTCGATTGACAATGGGCGTGCGGGCCGCTACCTCTCCCGCGCCTGACGCGAAAAGCATGAGAATCGGGCGGATTCAACTTCCAGTGTTTCAACGTGCTGGATTTCTTGACTTTCGGCGCCTTTGGTCGTATGAGCGCCGCCACATGCTGCTGCATTTTCCAACGATCGATCAGAGTTCATCAGAACCGGAACGGAAACAGTTTCCCCTTTGACCAATTTCGCTGACCTTGGCCTGAGCCAGAAAGTTCTCTCCGCAGTTACCGATGCGGGCTACACGATACCGACACCGATTCAGGTTGGTGCCATCCCGCCGGCGCTTCAGCGCCGCGACATTCTCGGCATCGCCCAGACCGGAACCGGCAAGACCGCATCCTTCGTGCTGCCGATGCTGACCCTTCTGGAAAAGGGACGCGCACGCGCACGCATGCCGCGTACGCTGATCCTCGAGCCGACGCGCGAACTCGCTGCGCAGGTTGCCGAGAACTTCGACAAATACGGCAAGAATCACAAGCTCAACATCGCGCTTCTGATCGGTGGAGTTTCCTTCGACGAGCAGGACCGCAAGCTCGAGCGTGGCGCCGATGTGCTGATCTGCACGCCCGGCCGCCTGCTCGACCATTGCGAGCGCGGCAAGCTCCTGATGACCGGAGTCGAGATCCTCGTCATCGACGAAGCCGACCGCATGCTCGACATGGGCTTCATTCCCGACATCGAGCGAATCGCGAAGCTCATTCCCTTCACGCGCCAGACCTTGTTCTTCTCCGCGACCATGCCGCCCGAAATCCAGAAGCTTGCGGATCGCTTCCTGCAGAATCCGGAGCGGCTCGAGGTGGCGCGCCGGTCCTCGACGGCCATAACCGTTACGCAGCGTTTCGTAGCCGCACACGGCAAGGATTACGAGAAGCGCGCGGTGCTTCGTGAACTCATTCGGTCCCAGGAGGACCTGAAGAACGCGATCATCTTCTGCAATCGCAAGAAGGATGTCGCCGAACTCTTCCGCTCGCTCGATCGCCATGGCTTTTCGGTCGGCGCGCTGCACGGCGACATGGATCAGCGTTCACGCATGGCCATGCTCGCCAATTTCAAGGACGGCAACATCAAGCTTCTGGTCGCCTCCGACGTCGCGGCGCGAGGGCTCGACATTCCCGACGTCAGCCATGTCTTCAATTTCGACGTGCCGATCCACGCTGAAGACTATGTCCACCGCATCGGCCGAACGGGCCGTGCTGGCCGCTCCGGCGCCGCTTTCACGATCATCACAAAGCGCGAGACGAAGTTTTCCGATGCCATCGAGAAACTGATCGGCCAGAAGGTCGAATGGTTCAACGGCGACCTTTCGGAATTGCCCGAGCCGATGGAGAGCCACGACAGCCGTCGCGACCGCGGCAGCGACGGGCGCAAGGATCGGAAGAGGGAGCGTCCCGGCAAGGTTCACGCCGATCGCAAACCTGTCACGGCTTCAGGCAATAATACAGAAGAACTCGAAACAGTCCCGGAAAGGGTCGACGCGGTGAAGATCGAACGCAATGCCGACAGCAAGGATCGTCATAACGGCCGTAGCGACCGTCCCGGCCGCGCGCAGAATGCAGCCAATGACGACAATCGCGACCGTCGCCAGCGCAACCGCCGCGATCATGACGACGGTCCGACGCCGGTCGGTTTCGGTGACGACATTCCGGCCTTCATGCTGATCATGGGCAAGGCCTGATTCTCCGCTGATGGCACTGCCCGGTATCGATTTCCCCGGTCTCGGCTGCGGTCTGGCAATCCTGCGGGATGGAAAGATCCTCCTTTGCCGACGCCTGAAGGCGCCGGAAGCCGGTCACTGGAGCATCGTCGGCGGTAAAGTCGATCATATGGAGCTCGCGCAGGATGCGGCTCGACGCGAGGCGGAGGAGGAAAGTGGCCTTTCCATCCATTCGACCCGCTTTCTATGCATCAGCGAACAGATGATCGAAGCCGATCGGCAACATTGGATCTCGCTGATCTATGTGACGGAAAATTTTTCCGGCGAGCCGCGTCTCACCGAGCCGGACAAGCTCTCCGACATCCGCTGGTTCGACCTGACCGCCCTGCCCCAGCCTCTCTCCCGATTTGCGGCTGATGCGGTGCGGGCGCTCGCCTGAACCCCGCCACTCACCCTACTTTTTCGCCCTGAGCGCGGCCGCATAGGCAAGTCCAACCCAGCGCGCCATTTCATCCGGGTCGTCCCAAGCCGGCTCGGGGATGCTCCAATAGGGCATTTTCACCGGCTTGCCCTTGCCTTCATAGGTCCACTGCCGCGCGCCTGCTTCCTCGAGCGCCGGCGCCGATTCGGCATCGCCCTTCAAAAGAATTTCGCCGTTCACTTCCAACGCAAGAATGATGCCGTCGAAATAGATGCCCTTGCCGCCGAACATGCGGCGAATCTTGACCGGGCCGAGTGTTTCGAAAATCTCCTCGATTGCCGCATTGTCCATCGCTCAATCCCTCAATAGCCCGCCTGCAGCCACTATCGCCTCCGGCGTGTCGAGATCAAGACGCGCCGCAGCACCGAGTTCGACGTCGATCACCGGCAAGCCGCAGCGCTCGACGATGTGCCTCGCCCCGACGTCGCCGACGAGCTGACGGACGGCATGGAAGGTCTCCTTCGGCAGAATGACCGGGTTGCCGCGCTGCCCGTCGGCGACGGCACGCACCACGGCACGGCCGGATTCGGATTCAAAGGCAGCGATCAACTTCGCCAGGTGTGCCGAAGTGATGCCCGGCATGTCGGCAAGCATGACGAGCATCCCGCCGGCGTCGGCATCGAGGGCGGAGAGACCCGCAATCAGCGAAGCCGCCATCCCGCTCGGGTAATCGGGGTTCGAGACGAATGTGGCCTGCAGCCCCGCGAGTGCCGCCCGGATCTCCGCCTCCCGATGCCCTGTTACCACGATCACTCTGCCCGGAGCCGCGGCGATGGCGGTTTCCACCGACCGGCGCACGAGCGGCATGCCCTCGAACTCCGCAAGCAGCTTGTGGCGGCCATCCGGCCCCATCCGGCTCGCCTGGCCGGCTGCGAGCACCACGATCCAGACGGGACCCGGCCGCTTGCCGCCGGTGCCTTCCCGAGGCTGCGGACGCGTCGGGATTTCCTTGAGCAATCCGCCGACGCCGAGCCCGGTAATGTCGGCATTGCTCGGCCACTCGCCCGCGATCAATCGATCGAGAATCCAGTCGAAGCCGTTTTCTCGCGGGCTTCGTGCACATCCGGGAGCACCCAGGACCGGAATATCCCCTAGCCGCCCGAGCACGAGCAGATTGCCCGGGTCGACCGGCATTCCGACGTGTTCTACGACGCCGCCCGCGCGCCGGATGGCGGCAGGGATCACATCGTCCGGATCAGCCACGGCCGAAGCGCCGAAGACGATGATCAGGTCGTGCGAAACGGCAGCGTCCGAGATCGCGGCGGCGACCGCTTCGGTGGTGTGGGCCACGCGTTGCTCGCTATCGAGGCGGCTGCCGGATTGCAGGAGCCTTGCGGTGAGAACGGCGCGCGTCTTGTCCATCACCTGGCCCTTCAACGAAGGCAGCTCGGTCGCCACCAGGGCCGCGCGCCGCGGCGTGAACGGCTTGACTTCGAAGGCCAGATCCGCCCGAAGCAGTGCCTGCGCTCGCTCCACGAGCGCTTGCTGTACCGCCAGCGGGATGATCTTGATCGTAGCCACCATGTCGCCCGCGTCGACGGCAACATGATCGGCAAGGCAGGCGAGCGTGATCGCCGGATCTATACGGTTCAGCTGATCGACGACGGCGCGATTGGCAACGAAAAGACCGGCAACGGTAGCATAGACGTTGACCCGGCCCGTGGCAGCCCGCGAGAATCGCAGATGATCCGGGGCGATTGCCGCAGCTATGCGCGCCGCGGCTTCGTCCTCCGCCAGGTCGTCCGGCTCGAGCCTCGCGACAATGACTTCCGTAAGATCCGCTTCGGCAAGTGCCGCGACATCGTCGGCGCTCAGGCGATGCCCCTTCGCCAGTTTCATGGTGCCGATCTTTACCGAATGGCCCAGGAGAGCGCCTTCGGCATCGGCGAGCCGCACGGGTCCGAACCTCACTTGGCCCCCTCCACCGGCAGGTTCACGTCGCGACGCCGCAGCGCCCCGATGATTTCCGCCAGCACGGCAACCGCAATCTCGGCCGGGCTCGCGGCACCTATATCGAGGCCGATCGGGGCCTTGATACGTGCGATCGCCTCCCCCTGCACCCCTTGCGCCTGCAGGCGTTCGGTCCGAGCCGCATGGGTTTTGCGGCTGCCAAGCGCGCCGACATAGAAGCATCCCGCTTCCAGCGCCGCGCTGATCGGATAGTCATCGATCTTCGGATCATGCGTGAGAGCGGCGAGTGCCGTATAGCGGTCGAGCGGTCGAGCGGGCAGAACGTCTTCGGGCCAGTCTGCAAGAAGCTCGACGCCATGGAAACGCTCGGCCGTTGCAAAGGCGGTACGCGGATCGATGACCGCCATGTCGAAACCTGCGACCGGCGCCAGACGCGCCAATGCCTGCGAAATGTGAACCGCGCCGATCGCGACGATACGTGGGGGCGGCAGATGAACGTTGATGAAAAACGCCCTTTCCTCGACCTTCAGAAGACGGGGCCGGCCCGAGTGCAGCGCTTCGGAGACGGACGCGACCCATTCGGGCGGAATGCGATCGCCTTCGACAAAAGCCTGACTGCTGCCGTCCGAAAGATCGCCGACGACGACGGCGGCGCGCCGCGACGCACGGGCGAGATTAAGTGTCTGCAGTGTGCTCAGTTCCATCGTTCAGCCGTCAATTCGTTCGACATAGACGCGGATTCGGCCACCGCAGGAAAGGCCGACGCGCCAAGCCGTCTCATCGGCCACTCCGAATTCGAGAACCCGCGGCGTACCGGACGCAATCACCTCGGCCGCCTCCGCAATAACCGCGCCCTCGACGCAGCCGCCGGAAACGGAACCCTGAAAATTGCCTTCGCCGTCGATCACCAGATGGCTGCCGACGGGACGGGGCGCCGAACCCCAGGTTTCGATCACGGTCGCGAGAGCCACGGAGCGACCTTGGCCGTGCCAGGTCTCGGCCACCTCCAGAGGATCGAGGATGTTCGGCTCGTTCTGCATGCTGCAACTCCGAAAATTGCACTCAGGCGATGATCCTGTCACATCACTGTGACGCATTCGCCGGCGCGCGGTCAACGGCCGGCCGTCCATGGTTCAGGAAGCGCCGCGGATCGGCATCGCGCGCTCCGCGCCCGGACAGCGATTTCACCAGATCGGCGACGGATTCCAGGTTGTGGATCGGGCGGAACTCGTCGACATGCGGAAGCATGGCCCTGACGCCTCGGGCGCGCGCCTCGAAACCGTCGAAACGCAGCAACGGATTGAGCCAGACGAGACGGCGGCAGGAGCGATGCAGGCGATCGATCTCGATCTCCAGTTCGGCCGTATCGTCGCGCTCGAGCCCGTCGGTCATCAAGAGGACAACGGCCCCCTGCCCGAGCACCCGGCGCGACCAACGGCGGTTGAATTCGTGAAGCGTCTCTCCGATACGCGTGCCGCCCGACCAGTCCTTGACCGCCGCGATGCAGTCGTCCAGCGCCTCGTCGGGGTCGCGGTTGCGCATCTGCCTCGTGACATTCGTCAACCGCGTCCCGAAAAGGAAAGTATGGACGCGATGGCGCTGTTCGGTCAGGGCGTGCAGAAAATGGAGGAATATCCGGGTATACTTGCTCATCGATCCGGAAATGTCCGCAAGCACGACCAATGGCGGATGGACGAGCCGCGGCTCGCGAAAGCGCGGCAGGATGAAGTCCCCGCCGAACCGCATGGCATCTCGCATGGTGGAGCGCGGATCGATCCGCACCGGGCGGTGGGACCGTCGATAGCGGCGCGTGCGTACCCGGTCGAGCGGCAGCAGGATTGCGGACAATGCCTTTCTTGCCTCCGCGATCTCCGCGGCCGTCATCTGGCCGAAATCCGCCTTGCGGAAGAGTTCGCGCCCCGAGACCGTGTAGCGTGCGTCGACCTCCACCTCCGGCGCTTCGCTTGGCTGCTGCGCGCCATCCCGGCCGGCAAGAAGCGCATCACGGACGCGTTCTTCGCCGGCGCGCCGACGCCGATCCTCCCCGGAACGGGGCATGGCAATGGGCGACATGAGCGCGATCATCTTGTTCACCAGATCCGGCGAGCGCCAGAACAGCCGGAAAGCCTCGTCGAATACGGCCTGGTCTTCATGCCGCTTGACGAAGGTGCATTGGAGCGCTGCATAGAATTCGCCGCGGGAGCCGATGCCGATCAGCTTCACGGCACCGATCGCATCGGCGATGGCGGCCGGACCGATCCGCAGTCCCGTCCGCCTGAGGGCACGGGCGAAGAAGACGATATTATCGGCGAGCCTTCCATCATTCGCATGGGCTCCGGCGGTCATCCTGCTCAGCCCTGCGCCAGCAATTCGGCCTTCACCTCGGCAAGCAGGCGGCGGCCTTCGGCACCTTCGATCCGGGCGATGTCGTCCTGATATTTGAGGAGCGTCCCGAGCGTATCGGCGACCGTCTCGGGATCGAGCGCCAGCGCGTCGAGCTCCGTGAGTGCCGTGGCCCAGTCGATCGTTTCCGCGACGCCGGGGTTCTTGAAGAGGTCGAGCGCCCTCAACCTCTGAACATAGGCAACGATCTCGCGCGAAAGCGCCGCGTTGCAGCCCGGGACCTTGCGGCGGATGATCTCCAGTTCCTGCGCCGCCCTGGGGTAGTCGACCCAGTGATAGAGACAGCGCCTCTTCAAGGCGTCGTGGATTTCGCGCGTCCGGTTGGTGGTGATGATGACGATCGGCGGCTCGTCGGCCCTGATCGTCCCGAGCTCGGGGATCGTGACCTGGAAATCGGAAAGCACCTCCAGGAGAAAGGCCTCGAAAGCTTCGTCGGTGCGGTCGAGCTCGTCGATCAGGAACACCGGCGCCCGCCCGGCCGTCGTCGATATCGCCTGCAGCACCGGCCGTCTTATGAGGAACCGCTCGGAAAAGATGTCCCTTTCCACTCTCTGGCGGTCGACGGTGCCCGCCGCTTCCGACAGGCGGATTTCCAGCATTTGGGCGGGATAGTTCCATTCGTAGACGGCCGAGGCGACGTCCAGTCCCTCGTAGCACTGAAGCCGGATAAGGGGTCGGTCGAGGGCGCGCGCCAGCACCTTGGCGATCTCGGTCTTGCCGACGCCGGCCTCGCCTTCGAGGAATAGCGGGCGCTTCATCCTGAGGGCCAGGAAGAGAACGGTCGCAAGCGCGGTTCCGGCGAGATAATCCTGCGCCTCCAGCATCGCCCTCGTCTCGTCGATGGACTGAGGCAGCTTTCCTGTCACCTGTCTCGCCATGCTTCCTCCCGCGTGGACGAAAACCTATCGCGTGTGATATCCGCGGTCCACATAAATGAGCGGTGGCTGCTTCGGGCCGAGCTGCACATCCACGACCTCGCCGATAAGGATGAGATGTGTGGCCACTTCCTTGACTTCGATCAGGCGGCAGTCGAAGGCAGCGATCGCCTCGACGAGGATGGGTGCACCGGTCGTGCGCTGCGTCCACCGGCCGAGGGCAAAACGTCGTTCCATGTCGAGCTGGTCGCGGCCAGAAAAGGCGTGAGCCAGGGCGTGATGCTGGGAGCCGAGCAGGTTCAGCGCGAAACTGCCGCCACGCGAAAAGATGTCGTTGCGCCGGTTGGCTGCGTTGAGGCAAGCGAGCACTGTCGGCGGATCGTCCGATACCGAACAGGACGCGGTGATCGTGACGCCACGCCGCTCCTTGCCATCGGCCGCCGTGATCAGCTGCACATGCGACGACATGCGGCTCATCGCATCACGGTAGGTTATCGGGTCCAGCCGGGTCTTCTCCAACACATCTCGCTCCGGAACGATATCTCGCACATACATAGACTCTCGCGGAAAATATGAAACCCGGCGATGCGAGAATCTTGCGGATCAGCGGCGCTTGCAATCGATGCGGCGACAAAGCCTCGTTATACCTCGATCTTTTCCTTTGACGGGCGCGCCCACATCCTTAAAACATGGCGGTCGATAGCGGGAAATGACATGCCTAGATCAATCGCCACCAGCCTCTTTGTCGCTGCACTTGCGCTGACCGGTCCTGCTTTCGCCGCCGGCGTTAAGGTCGCGGTCGTGGCTCCCGAGGAAGGGCCTTTCGCCTCCCTCGGCAGGCAGATTTCTGCCGGGGCAGCATTCCAGGCCGGCGACCGCGGAAGCCAGGTGATCCCGATCAACGAAACCTGCGATCCTGCCGGCGGCGAGGCGCTGACGAAGGCCCTGCTCGCAAGCGGCGCTGAAGCGGCGATCGGCTTTCTGTGCACCGAGAGCCTTGAGGCCGCGCTCCCGGCCCTGGCCGAAGCCGGCATTCCAGCGATCACCGTCAGCGTCCGTTCCGACATCCTCATGGAGGACGCACTCAAGAAGGAGTGGCCGTTCTATCGCCTGGCGCCGGGCGGCAACGCTGAAGCGGCGGCGATCACCGATGCCATCGTCGCGAACTGGAAAGGCAGGCCGCTCGCTCTGATCGACGACGGGACGATCCACAGCCGCGAGCTTGTCGAAAGCGTGCGCAACGGGTTGGCCGAGATCGGCATAACGCCGGTTTTCACCGACACCTACCGCCCCTCGCAGGAGCAGCAGGTGAGCCTCGTTCGGCGACTGGCGAAGAGCGGTGCAACGCATGTCTTCACCGGAGGCGATCGCAACGATACGGCGGTGATTGCGCGTGACGCGAAAGCGGAAAACGTCCCGATAACCCTTTTTGGCGGCGACACGCTGAACGCTGCCGATCTCGACGTGCCGCTCGAGAACGGCGTCCTTGCCATGACGATACCCGACCCCGCACGATCGTCGGAGGCTGCGGCGGTGGCAAAGGCCATGCGCGCCGCCGAGATCGAGCCCGAGGGATATGTTCTGCCCGCCTTTGCCGCAGTGTCGCTCCTCGAGCAGGCAAAGGACCAGGCGGCAAAAGACGGCAGCTCGCTTGCCGATGCCCTGACGAAAGGACCCTATTCGACGGTGCTCGGGCCGATCGGGTTCAACAATGCGCACGAGCTTGCCGAAACCCCTTACAGGCTGATGCGATGGCAGGACGGGCGTTTCGTCGATGCAACCGCTACGGACAATATGGAATGATGCGGAAAGGGGCCAGAAATCTCATCACGGACGTGCCCGGATTGCTGGTCGGCAATGCTGAGGATGTCAGGCTGAAATCCGGGGTTACGACCGTGCTTTGCGATCCGCCGGCGACGGCCGCCGTTCAGGTTCTCGGTGGCGCTCCCGGTACGCGCGAGACCGAGCTGCTTGCGCCCCACA
Organism: Sinorhizobium sp. KGO-5; assembly: GCF_036245905.1. Lineage (NCBI taxonomy): Bacteria > Pseudomonadati > Pseudomonadota > Alphaproteobacteria > Hyphomicrobiales > Rhizobiaceae > Sinorhizobium > Sinorhizobium sp. KGO-5. Next base: position 94,546 of record NZ_BDIZ01000005.1, on the reverse strand, counting down.
ATACGGTCCAGGTGGTCGATGCGATCGTGCTCTCCGGTGGCTCGGCCTTCGGCCTCGATGCCGCCTCGGGCGTTCAGGCGGCGCTGCGCGAGATGGGGCGCGGTTTCGCCGTCGGCCCGCATCGTGTGCCGATCGTGCCCGCGGCGATCCTCTTCGATCTGGCAAATGGCGGCGACAAGGATTGGGGACGCTACGCTCCGTATCGCGATCTCGGCTACGAAGCGGCGCGAGCGGTATCGGCGGACTTCGGCACCGGCAGCACCGGCGCAGGCACGGGCGCGCTTACGGCGACCTTCAAGGGCGGTCTCGGCTCCGCGTCGACGGTGCTGGCCAATGGGATCACTGTCGGCGCCCTCGTGGCCGTGAATGCCGTCGGCTCCGCGACCGTCGGCGACACACCTCATTTCTGGGCTGCACCCTTCGAGATGGACGACGAGTTCGGCGGGCTGGGCCAGCCCACGCCCTGGCCGCAGGACGCCGCTACCCCGCGCTTCAAATTTCGGGAGCGGCAAGCGTCGGGGACGAACACGACCATCGCAGTCATAGCCACCGATGCGCTGCTCACCAAGGCGGAGGCCAAGCGTCTGGCGATCGCGGCCCATGACGGCTTTTCGCGTGCCCTGTGGCCGTCTCATACGCCCCTTGACGGCGATCTGGTCTTCGCGCTTTCGACGGGCACGAGCGGAAAGACGCCGCTGCTTCAGGACTTCATCGATCTCAGCGCCGCGGCAGCCGCCACGATGGCCCGTGCGATCGCGCGCGGCGTCCATGATGCACGAGATGCCGGAGACGATCTGATACCTGCCTGGTCCTCACGCTCCTGATCTTCGCGCCGGTTGTTCGGGAGGCCCGAGAATGCTATGGCGCGGGAAAGAGCCGGAGCCCGATGATGACCCACCCAATTCGCATTGCCCCGTCGATCCTGGCGGCCGACTTCTCCAAACTCGGCCAGGAGGTTCGCGACGTCGCCGAAGCCGGCGCAGACTGGATCCATCTCGATGTCATGGATGGACATTTCGTACCGAACATCACCTTCGGGCCCGACGTCATCAAGTCGCTGCGCCCGCACACCCGGGCCACCTTCGACTGCCACCTGATGATCGCGCCGGCCGATCCCTTCCTCGAAGCCTTCGCGAAGGCCGGTTGCGACATCATAACCGTCCATGCCGAAGCAGGCCCGCATTTGCACCGCTCACTGCAGACTGTGAAGTCGCTCGGAAAGAAAGCCGGCGTCTCCATCAATCCGGCGACGCCGGAAAGCGCCATCGAATATGTCCTCGACACCGTCGATCTCGTTCTCGTGATGACGGTCAATCCTGGCTTCGGCGGCCAGAAGTTCATCGGCGCGACGGAGGAGAAGATCCGGCGGATCAAGGCAATGATCGGCAGTCGCCCGATCGAGATCGAGGTGGACGGCGGTATCGCGCCGGATACGGCCGGCGTCGCAGCGAAAGCGGGCGCCAATGTGCTGGTCGCCGGCTCCGCCATCTTCAAGGGCGATTCCGTCGATGCGTATCGAAGCGCCATCGAATTGCTCCGCACACAGGCGGAGAAGGCACGCGGATGAAGGCGCGCGCAGCCACTGCCGGCATCATGGTGGCGATGCTTGCCGCGTCCGGTGCCGCGGCCGGTGACTATGCCGCCTTCCAACCGATCGGCTTTTCATCGGATGGCGATGTCTTCGCCTTCGAGGAATACGGTATCCAGGACGGCTCCGGCTTTCCCTATTCGACGATCTACGTTCTCGACACCAATACCGACGCCTTCCTGCCAGGCGCTCCCGTGCGCGCCGTTGCGGAAGAGGACGGAGCCGATCTGCACACGGCGCGCGGTGAAGCGCACAGGCGCTCTGCGCCGCTCATCGATGCCTATCGTCTCCACCACACGCCGGGAGTGCTCGCCGCCTATAATCCTGTGACCGAGCTCGATGCAGAGCCGCGCACACTGACCTATTCCTCATTTCCCGCCGATGCATCGTTCCGCAAGGTTTATACGCTGAAGCTCGAAGAGAAGGTCTTCGAACCGGAAGGGATTTGCGAGGGCTTTCTGAAAGAGGTCAAAGGCTTCCGTCTGACGATGACCGAGAAGGCCGGAAAACCCGCAGCGGAAATACTCGAAGACGATCAGCGGATCCCACTGAGCCGGCGTTGCCCGACGAGCTACCGCATCGGCGGCGTCGTGACCCATGTCAAGGCCGATGGCTCCGAGGTCCATGCAGTGATGATCCTGGTCGAGTCGCTCGGCTTTGAGGGCACCACCGACGGCCGCTGGATCGCGGTACCGGTGCGGATTCCCGGTTGATGGAGGGGAAGGCCGCGGTCCGGGCAAAGGTGCTCATAGCAGACCTGGACCGGCCCAAGCGCTTCCGTCTCGCGCATTCGGTTCCGAGCCTGCCGGAAGCGATCCTGGGCGCGCTCTGCTGGGGCTTCGCGATGGCGCTCTCGGCGTGGCTTGCACTTTGGTGGCGGGAAAATGACGCCACCTTCCACCTGAAAAGCATCCTCGCGCTTTACGCGTGGGGCGGCCTCATCGCATGGCCGCTCTCGCTATTTGCCGCCCGTTGCCTGTCGCAGAACCGACCGGTCGAGACACGCTTTTCGGCCTTTTTCCTGTGTCTCACCGCCGGCACGATCGGAACGACGGCATTCCTGTTCGCGCTCGACTACCGCGCTTTCTATGCGCAGTGGCATGCGACGACCGGCACTCCCACCTGGATGTTCCAGTTCGCGTTCACGTCGCTGGCCGCCTTCTACCAGTTTCTGGTCCTTGGCGTTCGCCTTTATCTGCCGCTCGGTGCCGTCGCGCTCGTGGCAACGAGTCTGCTGCTCGCGCGATCGGACGCGCGGCAACGGCGTTGAGCTTCACCGCCATCTTTGATAGAGGCACAGCCATCCTCCACTCTCGACGAAAGCTTGAAGCCCATGATCTCCCGTTACTCCCGGCCGGAAATGGTGGCCATCTGGTCGCCGGAAACCAAGTTCCGCATCTGGTTCGAGATCGAGGCGCATGCCTGCGACGCCTTGGCCGAAATCGGCGTAATCCCCAAGGAAGCTGCAAAGACCATATGGGAAAAGGGCGGCGCGGCAACCTTCGACGTCGCCCGCATCGATGAGATCGAAGCCGTCACCAAGCACGATGTCATCGCCTTCCTCACCCATCTTGCGGAATTCGTCGGCCCCGACAGCCGCTTCATCCATCAGGGCATGACCTCTTCCGACGTGCTGGACACCTGCTTCAACGTTCAGCTCGTCCGCGCGACCGATCTCCTGCTCGCCGATCTCGACAAGCTGCTCGAGGCGCTGAAACGGCGTGCCTTCGAGCACAAGGACACGGTAACCATCGGCCGTTCGCACGGCATTCACGCCGAGCCGACGACCTTCGGCGTCAAGCTCGCGCTTGCCTATGCGGAGTTCGACCGCTGCAAGCAGCGCCTTCTCGCTGCACGCGAGGAGATCGCGACCTGCGCCATTTCCGGAGCGGTCGGCACCTTCGCCAATATCGATCCCCGCGTCGAGGAACATGTGGCAGAAGCACTCGGCCTCAAGGCTGAACCCGTCTCGACCCAGGTGATCCCGCGCGATCGCCACGCGATGTATTTCGCAACGCTCGGCGTCGTCGCCTCCTCCATCGAGCGTCTCGCAACCGAGATCCGGCATTTGCAGCGCACCGAGGTCCTGGAGGCGGAGGAATATTTCTCTCCGGGCCAGAAGGGCTCTTCCGCCATGCCTCACAAGCGCAATCCGGTGCTGACGGAGAACCTGACGGGACTCTCCCGCATGGTCCGCGCCTTCGTCGTTCCGGCCATGGAAAACGTCGCCCTGTGGCACGAACGCGATATCACGCATTCGTCGGTCGAGCGCATGATCGGTCCGGATGCGACGGTCACGCTCGATTTCGCGCTGGCCCGGCTGACCGGCGTCATCGACAAGCTTCTCGTCTACCCGGACAATATGTTGAAGAATATGAACAAGTTCCGCGGACTTGTTCACTCGCAGCGTGTTCTTCTCGCCCTCACCCAGGCCGGTGTTTCGCGCGAGGATGCCTACCGGCTCGTACAGCGCAATGCCATGAAGGTCTGGGAACAGGGCAAGGACTTCCTCGAAGAACTGCTCGCTGACACGGAAGTCCGTGCAGCTCTTTCCGAAGAGGACATCCGGGAGAAATTCGACCTCGGCTATCATACCAAGCACGTCGACACGATCTTCCGGCGGGTTTTCGGTTCCGTCTAGGTAGAACGGAAACCGCTGATCCCGGAATGGCGCACGTTTTCCATGGCCCGCATTTGACGTCCTTCGTTCAAATGCGGGCGAAGTCTTTAGCGGTCCTTTAGGTGCTCCATGTGAAGCTTGCGCCTGTCGCAATCAGGTTTCGAGAAAACCATGGTTTACAAGGACAGCCTTCAGCGCGCCTCTTCGCGCGAAAAGACGAAGATAACCGGGACCGTCACGTGCAAGACGGGTTCGACCAACGGGATTGTGGTCGATCTTTCCGACGAAGGCATCTGCTTCAGGCTGTTCTTCGATATCGGCGCGCGCACCGGTCAGGAAGTGACGATCCGGAGCGAGGAGCTCGGCTTTCTCTCCGGCATGGTGCGCTGGGTCCGCGGCGACAGGATCGGCATCAAGCTGAACCTGTCCTCGAACACGGCAGCCCAGATCTCATCCTATTACAAGTTCTTTCGCTGATCAGTGGCGATCCGAGCGGGATGTTGAGGCGGTCGCTCCCAACTCCCCGCTCGAGCGGGAGACCTATCGCGCCGGACCGGCCGGTTCCACCAGCTTGCGGTAGAGATGCCACGTCGCGTGGCCGAAGATCGGCATGATGACGGCAAGGCCGACGAAGACCGGGATGGAGCCGATCACCAGTCCGGCGGCGATGATCAAGCCCCATAGGGCCACCGGCACCGGATTGGCGAGCGTCGCTCTGACCGATGTTTCCATCGCCGTCAGCGCACCGACGTCGCGATCTAGGAGCAGCGGGAAGGTGACGACGCTTATCGACAGCACGACGACGGCAAAGACGAAGCCGACAAGATTGCCGACCAGGATCAGGTTCCACCCCTGCTCGGTGGTGGTCACACTGGTCCAGAACTCCGAGATCGAAGCCGGAGGCGTCGAACCGAAGATGGTTAGATAAAGACCCTGGGCGACCAGCAGCCAGACGACGAAGATGACGAAGAGGACAGCGGCAACCGCGAGGATCGAGGGAATTGCCGGATGGCGATGCAGCCGCATTGCGTGCGGCCACCGCGCGTCCATGCCGAGTTCGCGACGCCTGCTGACCTCGTAGAGGGCGATGGCGGCAACAGGCCCGATGAGGGCAAAGCCGGAAGCGAGCGGATAGAGCAGCGGCAACATGTTCGCTCCCGCACTCCACGTCATCAGCACGACGCCGGCGATTGGATATATGAGGCACAGAAAAACATAATGCGACGGCTTTTCCCGGAAGTCATCCAGCCCGAGACGCAACGCGTCGAACACATCCGCAATGCCAATCTTTCGTATGCCGGGATGCGCGACGGTCGGATCTGCCCCCGACAGAACATGGAAGGTTGTCATGGCTCACACTCCTCAACGAACCAGAGCAGCCACGGACCCGCGACAGTGGTGTTAAAAGATGGGCCGCTGTCGAACCGCGACTGTGAGTGTGATTATACAGAAAATGCCGCCTCTGTCGCCTCCGCCTTGACTTCGGCCTTTTTCGACTTCAAATCGCGACGATCATGAAGGTTTCCGAAACACATATCCTCATCGTTCCCGGCTACACCAACTCGGGCCCGAACCATTGGCAGACCCGATGGGAGCGTAAACTGTCGACCGCGCGCCGCGTCGAGCAGGCAGAATGGTCGAAGCCGGTGCGGGAGGATTGGGTGGCGCGCATGATCGAGGAGGTCAATGCCGCAGAGAAGCCGGTCGTCATTGTCGCGCATTCGCTCGGCGTTGCCACGGCGATCCACGCACTGCCTCACTGCACGCGGCAGATTGCCGGCGCATTCCTGGTTGCGCCGCCGGACGTCGCCAACCCGAATATCCGGCCGAAGCACCTGATGACCTTCGGCCCCTATCCGCGCGATCCCCTGCCCTTCCCGTCGATCATGGTGGCCAGCCGCAACGATTCCTTCGGCTCCTACGAGCACGCCGGCGACATCGCCAACGCCTGGGGATCGCTGCTCGTCGATGCCGGCGACGCCGGCCACATCAATACGGAGTCCGGCCACGGCCCCTGGCCGGAAGGTTCGATGGTCTTCGCCCAGTTCCTGAGCCGCCTGCGGGCGTAGGACACGTCAGCGTTGGACGCCGCAACTCACGCCTGGCGGAGACCCGCTGCCGCCACACGCAGGTATTCGAGAAAGGTCTTCTGAAGCCTGCTCGGCAACCAGTTCTCCCGAACGGTGACACCGATCGTGCGCGTCCGGAGCCGGCTGCGCACCTCATCGGCGACCGGAATGCAGCCAAGGAGATTTTCTCTTTCCTCGATGGCGATCTGGCGGCGAGAGAGCATCGACAGCCGGTCGCTTTCCAGAATGATGGCACGCGTGAGAACGAGCGAGCTCGTCTCGATACTCGCCCTTGGCGCGTCCCCGCAACCAGCAAAAAGCGCATCGAAGGCGGCGCGTATAGGCGTGCCGGGACGCTGGGCGACCCATTGCTGGGCGGCGAGCTGGTCAAGTGATGCACCCTTTCCGCTGCTGTTGAGAAGCGGGTGCCCGAATCGTCCGACCACAGCGTAGGGGTCCTCGAAAAGGGGCTCCGCCCGCAACCCCTCGAGGTCGTTGCCCGAACGCAGCGCTCCGATCAGAATGTCGCTCGCGCCGGTGCGCAACTGCTGCGACAGAGCCTCGTAGGAGCCATCCATGACTTCCACCCGGGCATTCGGGTGCTCCGCCATAAGGGGGTTGACGGCGCGCGCAATCAACAGGGTGCGCGCAAGCGGAAGACTTGCAATCTTGATCCGCCCCTCCATGCGCCCTTCGATTTCGCGGATTTCATCCAGCGCCTGCTCCAGTTCGGTGAGGGCCACCTGCCAGCGCATCGCGAGGCGGCGGCCTAATGTATTCGGCGCAACGCCGGCCGGGCTGCGCATGAGGATGGTCCTGCCGATATTGGTCTGCAGGTCATGCAATGCCCGGTGCAGCGCCGCCGGCGAGCCGCCGCCGCTGCGCGCCGCCTCGGTGATGGAACCGTTGCCGGAAAGGGCGATCAGCGCCTCGATCTGCCGAAAGGTTATTCGCGCGATACATTTGGCGACCAGCGTCGGATCGCGCTGCGAACTCATGCCGAAGAGCTCGGTCAGCGCCAATGCGATCTGGTTCTCCATGCGGCGTATCCGCGTCAAGAGAACCTCGCCGGCCGCCGTCGGCTGACTGCCGGCAGCATAGCGCGACAGGAGTTTCGCGCCGAAGCGGCGCTCGATCCCCGCGAGCGCCACCGAGACGGCGGGTTGTGAAATGTGCAGCTCGGCGGCCGCGCGGTTGAGGCTGCCCGTCTCGCAGACCTGCATGAAGACCCGCAGATGCCGGATGTTGATATCCATTGCGATCATCTGTGCTCCGGAGGCAGATTCGAAAAAAACTATAGCTCGGCTCGGCTTTCGTATTAGCACTCGGGCCCTGTCGGATGCCAGTGTCCACTCCGAAGAATGAAGGAGCATGGATATGCATCAAAAGACCGGACTCGTCGTCAGCGCTCATTCGGCCGACTTCGTCTGGAGGGCTGGCGGCGCGATCGCCGCCCACGCAAGACAGGGTTATGCAGTCACAGTCGTTTGCCTGTCCTTCGGCGAGCGCGGCGAGTCGGCGAAGCTCTGGAAGAAGTCGGGAATGACTCTCGAGGCCGTGAAGGCGGACCGTCGGCGCGAGGCGGAAAACGCCGCGAAGGCGCTCGGCGTTCGCGATATCCTGTTCTACGATCTCGGCGACTACCCCATGCAGGTGACGCCGGAAGCCTTCGATCGGCTGGTGGACCTCTACCGCGAAATACGCCCGGAGTTCATGCTGACGCACTCGCGGCAGGACCCTTATAACTTCGATCACCCGATGGCGACCGACTTTGCGCAGCATGCGCGTGTCATAGCCCAGGCGCATGGGCACAAGCCCGGCACGCCCGTACTCGGCGCCCCGCCTGTCTATCTCTTCGAGCCGCACCAGCCGGAACAATGCAATTGGAAGCCAAACTTGCTGCTCGACATCACCGATGTCTGGGAGAAGAAACTGGCGGCGATCAAGTGCATGGAGGGACAAGAGCATCTCTGGGAATATTATACCCGTGTCGCCCTCCAGCGAGGCGTCCAGGCCTCGCGCAATTCCGACTACAAGATCACCTATGGAGAGGCCTACGAGGCCGTCTTTCCGCATATCACCGGTACACTAGGACATGGAGCGCTGGCATGAGCGTCGTTCACCGGAATATCGAGCGGACCGGTCAGAGCCTTGTCGATGCCCTGGCCGAGTGCGGCGTCGCGACGGTCCACGAGGCGATGGGCCGCACCGGCCTGATGCAGTCCTATATGCGCCCCGTCTGGCGCGGGGCGCGCGTGGCGGGTACGGCGGTGACGGTCTCGATACCGCCTGCCGACAACTGGATGATCCATGTGGCGGTCGAGCAGTGCCGCGAAGGCGACATTCTCGTGGTCGCACCGACCTCGCTGTGCGACGCCGGCTATTTCGGCGAATTGCTTGCAACCTCCCTTATGGTGCGTGGCGTGCGCGGTCTGATCATCGAGGCCGGGGTCCGGGACGTCAGCGAATTGGAGGAAATCGGCTTTCCCGTCTGGTCACGGTTCGTCTCGGCACAGGGAACGGTGAAGGCGACGCTTGGTTCGGTCAACGTGCCGATCGTCTGCGCAGGCGCCACCGTGGCCCCCGGCGATGTCGTCATCGCCGACGACGACGGGGTCATGGTCGTGCCGAAAGCGCAGGCAGAACAAGCCGTCGCGGCCTCGCGCGCGAGGCTTGAGAAGGAGCGCAAGACGCGTGAGCGGCTGGCCGCCGGCGAACTGGGACTGGACATCTACGACATGCGCGGCGCACTCGCAGCCAAAGGACTGAAATACATCGATTGAAGCGGGAGATGGCGCAGGAGCCATTTCCGCAGGGAGGACGAATGACCACGATTGCATTCATCGGCTTCGGCGAGGCTGCGCAGTCCATCGCCGGTGGGCTTGGCGGCCGGAACGCCGCACGGCTCGCCGCTTACGATTTGCGCTTCAACGACCCGGCTGCTTCCGACGCCCTGCGCGCACGGGCGGCGGAACTCGGTGTCGAACCGCTCGACGACGTGGCCGGCATTGCTTCCGCGGATGTCGTCCTGTCGCTCGTCGTCGGTGCCGCGACGAAGGCCGTCGCCGCCTCGGCGGCGCCGCATCTTTCCGGCGAGGCGGTCTTCATCGACCTCAACTCCGTCGGGCCGGACACCAAGGCCCTCGCAGCCGGCGCGATCGCTACCGGGAAGGGCAGCTTCGTGGAAGGCGCCGTCATGGCGCGCGTGCCACCCTATGCCGAGAAGGTTCCGATCCTCGTCGCGGGCAAGCGTGCCGTCGAGGTGGCGGGGCGCCTGAACGCGCTCGGCATGAACCTCGAAGCGGTCGGCGATACCCCGGGCCAGGCTTCGTCGCTGAAGATGATCCGTTCGGTGATGATCAAAGGTGTCGAGGCCCTGCTGATCGAAGCTCTGTCCTCGGCGGAGCGGGCCGGCGTTACCGAGCGCATTCTTGATTCGGTCCAGGAGACCTTTCCCGGCCTCGACTGGCGGAATGTGGCCGACTATTACCTGTCCCGAACCTTCGAGCACGGCGCCCGTCGCGTGACAGAGATGACCGAAGCAGCCGAGACGATCGAATCGCTCGGACTGAACGCCCCCATGTCGCGGGCTGCCTGCGAGACGATCGCTGCCGCTCATGCGGCGATGAAGGATCAGGGGCTCTCCGTAAATGACGGCTATCGCGGTTTCGTGCCGGTGCTCGCACGCCGCCTGGCGAAGGACAGTTGAGATGGACGGTATCTTACAGTCGCTCGGCGTCATCTTCAGCCTTTCCGGCGTTGCCGTACTCGTCACCGGGGCCCTGCTCGGGATCGTCATCGGCGCCCTGCCCGGGCTTGGTCCGTCGATCGGATTGAGCCTGCTCATCCCGTTCACCTACAATCTCGGCCCCGAGCTCAGCATGCTGCTGATGATCTCGCTCTATACCTCAGCCGAATATGGCGGCTCTATCAGCGCGATCCTCCTGTCGACCCCGGGCACGGCCGCCGCTGCGGCGACCGCGATCGACGGCTATTCCATGGCTCGACAGGGCAAGGCGAATGAGGCGATCTCGATTTCGCTGACTGCCTCCACCGTCGGCGGGGTTCTCGGCGGGCTTGCGCTGCTGCTGCTGGCCATGCCGCTCGCCTCGCTGGCGTTGAAGTTCGGACCGGCCGGGTACTTCGCCGTCGGCGTGTTCGGCCTGAGCTCGGTCGCGGCACTGTCCGGTGGTTCGCTGGTGAAGGGTCTTGCCTGTGCCGCCTTCGGTCTTGCGCTGGCGACGGTGGGCATAGATCCGATCGCCGGCACGCCGCGCTTCACCTTCGGACTTTTCCAGCTCTATGAGGGCGTACCGTTTCTGGCGGCACTCATCGGCCTCTTCGCCGTGTCGGAAGCGCTCGCGATGGTCGAGAGCCGCGTGGTGTCTGCGCCGTCCATCAAGGACAAGGTCGGCCACGTGTTCATGTCAGCGGCCCTGTGGAAGGAAACCTGGCGCTCCATGCTCTCCGGTTCGGTCATCGGCACCCTGCTCGGAATTCTTCCCGGTGTCGGCGGCAACATCGCCTGCTGGGTCGCCCGCGATTATGCCCGCGCCCGCGACCGTCATCCCGAAGAGTTCGGCAATGGCTCCGCAAACGGCATCGCGGCACCTGAAGCCGCCAACAACGCCGCGGTCGGCGGCGCACTCGTGCCCCTCCTTGCGCTCGGTGTCCCCGGTTCCCCGACGACCGCGATCATGGTCGGCGCACTCATTATGCACGGACTGCATCCCGGTCCGCAGCTCTTCAACGAAGCGCCGTCGCTGGTCTATGCGATCCTTTTCGGGACAATCATCGCGTCGCTGGTGCAATATGCCGCGGGCTCTCTTTTCCTGCCGCTCATGGCCCGGGTGATGCGGCTGCCCGACGCGGTGATCGCCGTCGGCATCATGGCCTTTGCCGTTCTCGGCGCCTTCGCCATCCGCAACCTGATGTTCGACGTCTACCTGATGCTCGGCTTCGGAGTCGTCGGCTATCTCATGAAGAAGCTCCGCTTCCCGGTCGCCCCCGTCATTCTGGCTATGGTACTCGGCTATCTGGTGGAGTCGAACTATCGTACCGCGCTCGTGTCCTCGCAAGGCGACTACACGATCTTCGTCACCGATCCGATCAGCCTGATCTTCCTCATCCTGAGCCTCGTCAGCCTGCTGACGCCGCTTTGGCGACTGATCCAGGCGCGCCGCGCCAGTGCGCGGACCGAAGAAACGGCGGACTGCACTGTCCGTTGAAAGCATCCAACTGGAGGAGAAGACATGAGTATTACAAGAAGAACATTCGGCGCGCGCATGGCAGGCGCGGCTGTGGGGCTGGCCCTCGTCCTGTCCGGATTTGCAGCACCGGCGAACTCCCTCGCCGCGGAATTTCCGGAAAAGCCGGTGACGCTGGTGGTTTGGGCGGGTGCCGGGGGAGCGCTCGACACTTACGGCCGCAAGCTCGCCGAGCTCCTGGAAAAGGAGGCAGGGTGGACGGTGAAAGTGGACAACAGGCCGGGCGGCAGCGGCGCCGTCGGCGTCTCGCAGATCATGACGCAGCCGGCCGACGGCTACAACATCCTCGTCCTCACCGGGACACTGACCTTCGGCATCGCCCAAGGCCTCATTCCCTTCGAACTCGAGGATTTCCGCCTGCTTCGGGCCATGCAGTCGGAGCCGTCTTCGCTTGCAGTGCTTTCCGACAGCCAATTCAAGACCGTCGACGATTTCATCGGATACATGAAGGACAATCCGAACGGCCTGAAAGTCGGCGGCCATGCGCCCGGAGGCTTTCATCAGTACATGCTGTACCAGCTCATGAAGAAGGGCGGCTTCGAAAGCGGCTGGATCCCGCATGACGCGTCGGGCAAGGTGACGCTCGGCCTCCTCGGCAAGCACCTCGATGCTGCCATCGACCGGCCTTGCGCAGGTCAAAAGCGGCGAAATCAAGCTGCTTGGCGTTTCGACCGACGAGCGTAGCGCATTCCTGCCCGACGTACCGACGTTCAAAGAGCAGGGCTACGACATCGAGGGGGCGGTCTGGCGCGGTATCGCGGTAAAGGCGGGAACACCCGACGACGCCGTCGGCGCCATCCAGGCTGCAGTGGACAAAGTGACTGCATCCGAGGACTGGAAGAAGTTCCAGACCGAGCAGTTCCAGGATAGCCCCGACTGGAAGGAAGAGGATTTCACCAAACGGGCGCAGAGCGATCTCACCAACCAGCTCGAATTTCTCAAGGCCAACGGATACGTCGAATGAGCGGTCACGCATCGGGTGCTCCGGAACATGATCTCTCCGCCGGGCACGGCGGGGAGGCACCTCACGGGCACTATTGGCAAAACCTCGTCGCGGCTCTTGTGTGCATCGGCTGGAATGCGGGCTTCCTGCTGTTGAGCCTCGGGCTGCCGGCTGGACATTCACGAGGCGATGTCGGGCCGGGTTCGCTGCCCATTCAGGTTGCTGTCTTCGGTACGGCGGTGTCGGCTGTCTATCTCGTTCAGGTCCTAAGGGGCGTCGATCTCGGCGGAACGCACGGCAGGGTCGACATTGCGCGCGTCAGCGGCCTGATGGCCCTCTTCGTCGCCGTGTGTCTCGGCGCGAACTGGATCGGGCTGGCCCTTTGCCTCGGAATCGGCGCGGGCGTGGCGACGCTGCTCTTTCCGGGCGAGAAGCCGCTCGTCCGAGCCGCAGCAACCGGGGCCGGCTTCTGGGCGATCGCCTATCTGGTATTCGGCAAGCTGCTCGCGCTTCCTCTTCCTTGAAACGACCTGACAGGAGTGAACACATGACGCCAGACGGCATTGCGTGCATGATGATGAGAGGCGGCACGTCGAAAGGCGCCTATTTTCTCGCGGACGATCTTCCGACCGACGCTGGGGAGCGCAACCGGCTCCTGCTGCGCATCATGGGGTCGCCCGACCCGCGCCAGATCGACGGCATTGGAGGGGCCGATCCGCTGACAAGCAAAGTGGCCGTCGTCCGCGCCTCGGCTCGGCCCGGTTTCGACGTAGATTTTCTCTTTCTCCAGGTCTTCGTCGATCAGGCAGTGGTAAGCGACAGCCAGAATTGCGGCAATATCCTTGCCGGTGTCGGCGCTTTTGCCGTCGAGCGCGGGCTGGTCGAAGCCGCGGAAGGCGAAACCGCCATCCGCATCTACATGGAGAACACGTCCCAGTCTGCTGTCGCGCGCATCCGCACCGCGAATGGCCGACCGGTCTATACGGGCGACGCGTCGATCGACGGGGTGCCGACTCCCGCCGCACCCGTCTATCTGACCTTCACGGACGCCGCCGGCTCAAGCTGCGGCGCATTGCTGCCGACCGGCTCGGCCGCAAACGAGATCGAGGGTGTTGCCTGCACGCTGATCGACAACGGAATGCCGGTCGTGGTCATGCGGGCGGCGGATTTCGGCCTGACGGGATATGAGACCCGCGAAGAGCTCGAGGCGAACGAGTCTGTCAAGGCGCGTATCGAGCGCATCCGCCTCGCCGCAGGACCGCTGATGCATTTGGGCGACGTCACGAAAAAGTCGGTCCCCAAGATGACCTTGGTCGCCCTTCCGGTGAATGGCGGCGCCATCATGACCCGCAGCCTCATTCCCCACCGCGTGCATGCTTCGATCGGCGTCTTTGGCGCGCTCAGCGTGGCCACGGCGTGCCTGCTGCCAAACAGTCCCGCAGCGTCCCTCGCCACCTTGCCGGAGGGCGAGGAAAAGACTCTGGCCGTCGAGCACCCGACGGGCCGTATGGAAATCCTGCTTCGGCTCGACGACGCCGGCAGCGTGGAGGAATGCTCGTTTCTGCGAACCGCGCGAAAACTCTTCGATGGTCGCGTCTTCGCATGACAACGGGGGCGCCGCTCAAAGAAACGCCGCCCGGTCTCTGCCGGGCGGCGGCATGCAGGTGTCGTCTAGTTTTTCTGTAGCTGTGCAACCGCTTCCGAGAGCAATTCAATCATGCGGACGCGAATGTCGTCCTCGGATATGGCAACGCCAGCCGCGTCGAAATCGGCCTTGATCTTGCGCACGACGTCCTCGTGCCCGGCCTCTTCGAAATCCGCGGCGACGATCTCGCTCGCATAGGCTTCCGGGTCCGACTTGGCGAGAAGACCGGCGGCCCAAAGGCCAAGCAGTTTGTTGCGGCGCGCGGTGGCCTTGAACCTCAATTCCTCGTCCAACGCGAACTTCGCCTCGAAAGCCTTTTCGCGGTCCTGCATCGTCGTCATCAATCGATCTCCCTGAAAAATATGCTGCCCGAAGCACCATCGCCATAAACCAAAAGGCTCTCGAAAGTGCAATGCGCCTTTTCGCCTTCGGCGACTTTCATGATAGCCTAATCTAATCCGGGGATGGAAAGACACGCCGATTGTTAATTGTCTTCTTTTCGGATATGGACCCGCTGAGAAAATTCCCAATGCGCCTCCCAAGAGCGCCAACAACCACAGAGACAGATCCATGAATCGTCGCCGCCGTATCTACGAGGGCAAGGCCAAGATCCTTTACGAGGGTCCGGAACCGGGCACGCTGATCCAGTTCTTCAAGGACGACGCCACCGCCTTCAACAAGAAGAAACATGACGTCATCGACGGCAAGGGCGTACTCAACAACCGCATTTCCGAGTACATCTTCACGCATCTGAACAAGATCGGCATCCCGACCCATTTCATCCGCCGCCTCAACATGCGCGAGCAGTTGATCAAGGAAGTGGAGATCATCCCGCTGGAGATCGTGGTGCGCAATGTTGCCGCCGGCTCTCTCGCCAAGCGCCTCGGTATCGAGGAAGGCACTGTCCTGCCGCGCTCGATCATCGAATTCTATTACAAGGCCGACGCCCTCGACGACCCGATGGTCTCCGAGGAGCACATCACGGCTTTCGGCTGGGCGAGCCCGCAGGAACTCGACGACATCATGGCGCTCGCCATCCGCATCAACGATTTCCTTTCCGGCCTCTTCCTCGGCGTCGGCATCCAGCTGGTCGACTTCAAGGTCGAATGCGGCCGCCTCTATGAGGGCGACATGATGCGCATCGTCCTGGCCGACGAGATCTCCCCCGACAGCTGCCGTCTCTGGGACATAGAGACGAAGGAAAAGATGGACAAGGACCGGTTCCGCCGCGATATGGGCGGACTTGTCGAAGCCTATCAGGAAGTGGCCCGCCGCCTCGGCATCATCAATGAAAACGAGCCGCCGCGCGGTTCGGGTCCGGTGCTGGTCAAGTAATCTCGGGGATAAGCAAAAGTGATCAAGGCACGCGTAACCGTGACGCTGAAGAACGGTGTTCTCGACCCGCAGGGCAAGGCGATCGAAGGCGCTCTCGGCGCTCTCGGCTTTGACGGAATCGGCCAGGTGCGACAGGGCAAGGTCTTCGATCTGCAGCTGGAAACCGCCGATAAGGCCAAGGCTGAAGCCGACCTCAAGGCCATGTGCGAAAAGCTGCTCGCCAACACCGTTATCGAAAACTACAGCATCTCCCTCGCCTGACGGCGGGGGCGGCCATTGCACTGCGTTGAAACAGCCCCGGAAATCCTTATATGCCGGGGGCAAAGGCAAGATAGGTACGTCATGAAGTCCGCCGTCGTTCAGCTTCCTGGTCTCAATCGCGACCGCGACATGATCGCGGCGCTGACGAAGATTTCCGGCAAGGCGCCTGTCACCGTCTGGCAGACCGAGACCGAAATCCCGGATGTGGATCTGATCGTCATTCCCGGCGGCTTTTCCTACGGGGACTATCTGCGCTGCGGCGCGATCGCTGCACGGATGCCGGTGATGCAGGCGATCAAAGCCAAGGCGGAGCAAGGCGTACGCGTCCTCGGCGTCTGCAACGGTTTCCAGATCCTCGTCGAAGCGGGCCTCCTGCCCGGCGCGCTGATGCGCAACGCCTCGCTGAAGTTCGTCTGCCGCGAGGTGAAGCTGGAAGTCGTCAACGCCGACACCGCTTTCACCCGCGCCTACGCCAAGGGTCAGGTAATCCGCAGCCCTGTCGCCCACCATGATGGCAACTATTTCGCCGATGCGGAAACGTTGAAGGCAATCGAAGGCAGCGGCCAGGTCGTGTTCCGCTATGCCGAAGGCACCAATCCGAACGGCTCCGTCAACGACATCGCCGGCATCCTGAACGCGAAGGGCAATGTGCTCGGCATGATGCCGCATCCGGAAAATCTGATCGAGTCCGCCCATGGCGGCGCGGACGGCCGAGGACTCTTCGCCTCGGCGCTGGACGTAATTGCTGCTTAAGTTTTGTCATGTAGCACTACGGGCGGAAAACCACTTCGTACTTATGAAATTGCTCCGGTCGCCGCTGGAAGGCGGCATTCGCCACCAGTTCCCGTGAGACCTCCTATGTCATCCATTGTTAACGGACGTTCCCTTGCGCTCGCCTGCGTTGCCGCCAGCCTGACGCTTGTCGCCGGTTGCCAGTCGGGGCGTCCCGCAGCACCGGCCGCGAGTTCCGCCGCGCTGCCGACCATGGAACGCATCGCTCTCGGCGCGAATGGCTGTTGGTTCAAGTCGGGCGATGCGGCGTTCAAAGCCTATCGCCTCGCCCCCGAACTCAACTCCTTCTCCGGACGCCCGCGCATCCTGATTGTCCCGCGCAAATCACCGGAATCGCGCCCGCTTGCCGTGGTCGAGGCCGAGGGTCAACCAGCCCGCCTGCAGGCGTTCGGCCCGCTGATGAGCGAGCCCGTAGGGACGCGCATCGCCGCGGACGTGCGCCGTTGGGCCGCCGGCGGCAAAGGCTGCAGCTGATCCGACCATCTTCGGCAACGCGCCCTTCCGCGAGGCGATGCTCTCGCGGAGGAGTCCGGCCAATCCATGGGCTGGAAAGGCTCCTCCGCGCCGCAGACGCGGCGCTGCTGGATCCCTGTGACGAGCACAGGGATGAGGATGGAAGGGGTGCGGTCCCTCGAAGCACTTCCCATAGGCCGTGCGGATAGGGGAGCGAAGGTTGCCGTAACACCCGTGCCCGCCTCCCTCGTATCTGCATGTTAGAAATTTCGTGCGATGCCGCACATCCCCGGACCCTCATTCCTGTGCTTGTCACAGGAATCCAGCCAGACCAAGTCCTTGGGCTGGAAAGACTCTTCCGCGCCGCAGACGCGGCGCGGCTCTCATCCCTGTGACGAGCACAGCGATGAGGGTGGAGAAGGTCCCTCGGCGCGTTCCATAAACCGTGAAGATAGTGGGAGATATCTTCCCATTCCGGGTTCAATTCTTCTATCAACTTAAGCTTCCACTTCCTCGGCCATTTCTTCATCGTCTTCTCCCGCATGATGGCGGAAGTCAGCAGGTCGAACTCCTCGAACCACACCAAGGTCTTCACGCCGTATCTGGACGTGAACCCAGGCGTCAGATCGTTCTGGTGCTCGAGGAGGCGGCGCGGCAGGTCCCGGGTTACGCCCGTGTACAGCGTCCCGTTTCGCTTCGATGCGAGAATGTAGACGTAACCCTTCATTGCGTGAAAGGTTGACCATTCCCTCGCATATTCGCAATCGGACGTTGTAGAGACCAAACCTCCCCGGCCCTCATTCCTGTGCTTGTCACAGGAATCCAGCCAGACCAAGTCATTGGACTGGAAGGACTCTTCCGCGCCGCAGACGCGGCGCCGCTCTCATCGCTGTGACGAGACAGCGAGGAAGCAATCGCCGGACACCTACCGCCAGAAAGGGACGGCCGACTCACGCCGCGCCTCTTTTTCACTCACACCGATATCGTCGAGCAGATGCGTGCTCAGTTCGTCGAGCGCCAGACGGCTGCGCCTCTTGGACGCCAGTTTGCTATAAAGCTGCCAAAGCCGCGACAACAAGTTTCCCGCGCCACTTCGTGAATCAATGCCGAAGCGGGCCGGTGGCCGCGGATTGCGCTCCCGGGGCTGAATTGCATCAATTGCACCCATTGTCATCACCATTGCTCGCATTGCATCTGCTGCCATAGAGATAATTGACATGAAATGTCGCGCAATATAGAGAATTGTCACTATGACAACTTGGCTTCCCGACATTGAAGAAGGTCACGGGCCGCTTTACGCGCGCATCGCCGACCAGATCGAAGAGGCGATCGGCAACGGCACCCTGCCCGCGGGTACGAAGCTGCCGCCCCAGCGCAATCTCGCCTTCGATGTAGGGGTCACGATCGGCACGATCGGGCGCGCCTACGGCATTGTCCGCGAACGTGGCCTTGTCAGCGGCGAGGTCGGCCGCGGCACCTACGTTCTCGATCATCCGGAAAGCCGGCCGCCGGAGCAGTCGGATCCGCTGACGACGTCGCTTTCAGGGACGCGCCCGCTCATAGCGCCCGCCGGCAAGCTCCGCTTCGACAGCACCGCCGCTCCTGATATCGGACAGGGCGACATCCTGGCGCAATTGCTCGGAGACATCAGCCGCGAGCATCACGGGGACATTGCGAGCTATGCCCGCAACTTTCCGGATCATTGGTTCGAGGCTGGATCTCAATGGCTGGCACGCGGCAATTTCCGGCCAGGGCCGGAAACGGTCGTCCCGACGCTTGGGGCTCATGCCGCAGTCGTCGCGGTGATCTCGGCCGTCACCTCCCCGGGCGACCGCATCGCCTTCGAGACGCTGACCTATTCCCAGATCAGCCGCAGCGCGGGCCTCATCGGCCGGCGGATCGCGCTGGTGGAATGCGACGAATTCGGGATGCGGCCGGAAGATTTCGAGCGTGTCTGTGCCCAGCAGCACCCGAAACTCGCCTTTCTGATGCCCGGCGCGCAGAACCCTACGGTGGCGGTCATGCCGCTCGACCGGCGCCAGGCAATCGCCGACATCGCGCGCAAATACGGCGTCTGGCTGGTCGAGGACAATCTCTACGGTTCCATGACCGGGGACCCGCTGCCATTGCTGATGGAACTTGCGCCCGAGCGAACCTTCCTCGTCGGCGGTCTTTCGAAGTCCGTTGCTGCCGGCGTACGCGGCGGCTGGGTCGCCTGCCCGCCGCATTTCAGCCAGCGCATCCGCGTAGCCCACAAGATGGTGAGCGGCGGCCTGCCTTTCATTCTCGCGGAGCTTTGCGCCCGTCTGGTCCTGTCCGGATCGGCGTCGGTATTGCGCAATCGCGGCGTCGAGGAAATAGGCGCACGCGAAGCTCTGGCGCGCGAAATCTTCACGGGCTTCGATTTCAACTCGCATCCGAAGATTCCGTTTTTCTGGCTGAAGCTGCCCGAGCCCTGGCTTTCCGGAACCTTCAAGCAGGCCGCCCTGCAGGAGGGCGTGCTTATCGACGATGAGGATGAATTCAAGGCCGGACGCTCCGACCGGGTTTTTCACCGTATCCGCGTCGGTTTCTCCTCGCCCACCGAACGATCCGAGGTGCGAAGAGGCTTCGAAATACTACGCCGTCTCCTCGATAGCGGGCGCGCCGGATACGACAGTTTCGATTGATTACTTTTTAGAGGTGACTTTCGCACAAGCCTCGGCAATCTATTCTTGCTTTTGATCCCGCAGAATTGATTCGCACTGGAAGGTTTGAGCATGAAGGATTTCCGCTCGTTTGCAGGTCGGGGACCGTTTACATTCGTTGCAGCAGCCCTGACGCTTTCGAGCGCACTCATCGGTTCTCAGGCCGGTGCAGCAGAAGGTGTCTTCGATGAATTGCGGTTCGGCGCTACGACCTCGATCGGCAACGGCTCAAATCAGGAAGACGGGGTCTTCCCCTCCGCTACATTGTTCTTCGATCCGCTCGGCGCCGGCAGCGCAAGCGGCCTTGTCGAGAAAATCCTGCGGCCGCGGATCCATGCCGGCGCGTCCGTCGCGACCTCGTCCAGCGGCGTAAACGAAATCTACGCCGGCTTGAGTTGGAATGCCGACATCACCGAGCGCGTTTTCATCGAGCTCGGCGCCGGCGGCACGGTGCATGACGGCGATCTCAATGACGATGGATCGGACGGACCGAAACTCGGCTGCAGGCTGCTGTTCCGCGAATATGCAGCCGTGGGCTACCGTTTCGACGATCACTGGAATCTCTCGGCCACGGTCGAGCATGCGTCCAATGCCAACCTCTGCGACGGCCCGAACGACGGGCTCACGCGCGCGGGGCTGATGCTCGGCTACCAGTTCTAGAGTCCCGGTCCGACGGGCTGAAATCCGGGCTGCCGCCCTGTTGATCGACCGTATTTTTCTGTCGCGCCGCGCCGCAGCATAGGCTAAAGAAGCCGCAAAGCGCCCCTGTTACGTTGCGGTACGCACGCGCCTTCCCTTTGAAGCGAGGGTTGCGCGCCGCCCGAAGGATTTGACGGTCGACGATGACGATTTCCAACACCCGCCCCATCACCCCGGACCTGATCGCCTCGCACGGGCTCAAGCCCGACGAATACGAACGCATCCTGAACCTGATCGGGCGCGAGCCGACCTTTACGGAGCTTGGCATCTTCTCGGCCATGTGGAACGAGCATTGCTCGTACAAATCCTCGAAGAAATGGCTGCGCACGCTCCCGACCAAGGGGCCTCGCGTCATCCAGGGCCCGGGCGAGAACGCCGGCGTGGTCGACATCGACGACGGTGACTGCGTCGTCTTCAAGATGGAGAGCCACAACCACCCCTCCTACATCGAGCCCTACCAGGGAGCGGCAACGGGCGTCGGCGGCATCCTGCGTGATGTCTTCACGATGGGTGCGCGTCCGGTAGCGGCGATGAACGCGCTGCGCTTCGGTTCACCGGATCACCCGAAGACCCGCCACCTCGTCTCGGGCGTCGTCGCAGGCGTCGGCGGCTACGGCAATTCCTTCGGCGTGCCGACGGTCGGCGGCGAAGTCGAGTTCGACGCGCGCTACAATGGCAACATCCTCGTCAATGCCTTCGCTGCGGGGCTCGCCAAGACCGACGCGATCTTCTACTCGAAGGCGGAAGGCGTCGGCCTCCCGGTCGTCTATCTCGGCGCCAAGACCGGACGCGACGGTGTCGGCGGGGCGACGATGGCGTCGGCCGAGTTCGACGAGTCGATCGAGGAGAAGCGCCCGACCGTTCAGGTTGGCGATCCCTTCACCGAGAAGTGCCTGCTCGAAGCCTGCCTGGAGCTGATGCAGACCGGTGCGGTCATTGCGATCCAGGACATGGGCGCTGCCGGCCTCACCTGCTCGGCCGTCGAAATGGGCGCCAAGGGCGATCTCGGCATCGAACTCGATCTCAACAAGGTGCCGGTGCGCGAAGAGCGCATGACAGCCTATGAGATGATGCTTTCGGAAAGCCAGGAGCGCATGCTGATGGTGCTGCGCCCGGAAAAGGAAGAGGAAGCCAAGGCCATCTTCGTCAAATGGGGCCTCGATTTCGCGATCGTCGGCAAGACCACCGACGACCTGCGTTTCCGCATCCTGCACCAGGGCGAAGAAGTCGCGAACCTGCCGATCAAGGAACTCGGAGACGAGGCGCCGGAATACGACCGCCCCTGGACGCCGGCAAGGACACCCTCGCCGCTCGCCACCAACGACATTCCGCAGGCTGATGTGTCCGATGCGCTTCTGAAGCTTGTCGGTTCCGCCAACAATTCCTCGCGCCGCTGGGTCTATGAGCAGTATGACACGCTGATCCAGGGTAATTCGCTGCAGCTTCCGGGCGGCGACGCCGGCGTAATCCGCGTCGAGGGTCATGAGACCAAGGCACTTGCCTTTTCTTCGGACGTTACGCCGCGCTACGTCGAAGCCGATCCGTTCGAGGGCGGCAAGCAGGCGGTCGCCGAGTGCTGGCGCAACCTGACTGCGACCGGCGCGCTGCCGCTCGCCGCCACAGATAATTTGAACTTCGGCAATCCCGAACGGCCGGAGATCATGAGCCAGCTCGTGCATGCGATCAAAGGCATCGGCGAAGCCTGCCAGGCACTCGACTTCCCGATCGTCTCCGGCAACGTCTCGCTCTACAACGAGACCAACGGCCAGGCGATCCTGCCGACCCCTACCATCGGAGGCGTCGGCCTCGTCCGCGACTGGTCGAAGATGGCGCGGATTCGCTTTGCTGCGGCGAACGAGACCATCCTCCTCGCCGGTGCTCCGCAGAGCTGGGGAACGCACATTGGCCAGTCGGTCTACATGCGCGACATTCATGGCCGCACCGACGGTCCGGCGCCGCATGTCGACCTCGGCCATGAACGCAAGGTCGGCGATTTCGTTCGCGGGCTGATCGAGGACGGCCTGGTTACGGCCGTGCACGACTGCTCCTCGGGGGGACTTGCGCTCGCCGTGGCCGAGATGGCCATCGCTTCCGGCATCGGCGCGACGATCGATGCACCTGCGGAACACGACCCGATCCCGGTCTTCTACGGCGAAGACCAGGGCCGCTATGTCGTGACCGTCGCGGAGAGTTCGACCGAGACGGTGGCCGCGCGGGCAAAAGCCGCCGGCGTTGCGCTGCCGGTGATCGGCAGGACAGGCGGAAATGCGGTGCAGCTCGGAAACGCCAGGCCCGTATCCGTCGATGAATTGCGTTCCGCACATGAGGCGTGGTTCCCCAATTACATGGGTGGCGATCTCGCACCGGACAATTGACCCGCCGGCCGGCAGACGGTCGAAACAGCATTTGCCTTCGGCCCCTGAATCGTGTTCCCTTTAGTGCATAGCGGGCGGCGGCAATGCCGCCGCGCCGCAAAATTACAAGGGAGTTGGCGTATCATGCCCATGGCACCAGGCGATATCGAAGACATGATCAAGGCCGGGATTCCCGGCGCAAAGGTCACGATTCGTGATTTGGCCGGTGACGGCGACCACTATGCCGCCGAAGTCGTGGCCGAAGCGTTTCGTGGCAAGACGCGCGTGCAGCAGCACCAGATGGTCTACAACGCCTTGAAGGGCAACATGGGCGGCATTCTGCATGCGCTCGCCCTTCAAACTAGCGCGCCGGAGTAAGACGGAAATGGCCGACCTGATCAAGGAGCTCGTAAGCGGGGTCGTTGACAGCGCGTTGAAAGAGATCCTCAAGAAAACCAGAGCGGCCGGAACCGCGGCCAAGCGGGCGAAACGGCGAAGCAGGAAAGCCAAGTCTGGCGGCATACTGGCTGACATCGTCGAGGCGGCCTTGCGTAAACCGGCAAAGAAGCAGGTGAGCCGTCGCCGGACCGCGGCTTCCCGGAGCAAACTGCGCCGCCGCTCGGCCTAGATCCCGATGGCCTAGCCCTCGTGCCCCGCTGATAGTGGTGCGGAAGCCGAACTTTGAGGGACCATCAATAATTTTGCGATTGGGTGGTGAAAACCACGTCCATGCGTGCTATCTAGACCCCAATCGACATCCGGTCCTTGAAACCGGCGCAGGAAGGAAGACAAGATGAGCGGAATCAACGATTTCATCGATAACGAGGTCAAGAGCAACGACGTCGTTCTTTTCATGAAGGGAACGCCGCAGTTTCCGCAGTGCGGTTTCTCCGGCCAGGTGGTGCAGATCCTGGATTACGTCGGCGTCGACTATAAGGGCATCAACGTGCTCGCCGATGCCGATCTGCGTCAGGGCATCAAGGATTATTCCAATTGGCCGACCATTCCGCAGCTTTACGTAAAGGGCGAGTTCGTCGGCGGTTGCGACATCGTGCGGGAGATGTTCCAGGCGGGCGAGTTGCAGACGCTTCTTCAGGGACAGGGTATTTCCGTCAAGGGCGCCGCTTGACACCCTCCGAACCGCATCTTTGCGATGATCGGAAAAGGCGGGTAACCGCCTTTTTTGATTCCGAAGCAATATGCCGCACGCCTAATGTTCGATACGCTTCATGAGCGGGCGGCGAAATTCACGCCGATCATGGGCGTCATGGACGACCGGGCGCGCGGTCTCGTATGCAGCCCTGCCCAGGGGTGCGGCCTCCTTCGATTTGCGCCGGCGAGTACTGCGTCCTTTTCGATCCGACACAACAAAAGACTGAATTTATTCAGCAGATCCTAATCATTGCGAAACATGCCACGCACTGGCTCGGCGTGGCAAAGAACGGCTGCGGGAAAGCGGCAGCCGGCAGGATGTATGAAATGACAAGGCCCATAGACCAAGCCGCCACCCTCTCCGGGCTGACGAAAGTCCAGTTCATTGCATTGATGGCCATGCTGATGTCCATCAATGCGATCTCGATCGACATCATGTTGCCCGGGCTGCAGGAAATCGGCGCGAGCCTCGGCGTGGCCGATGAGAACCATCGGCAATACGTCATAACCGCCTACCTGCTCGGCATGGGGTTCGCGCAACTGTTCTTCGGCCCCCTGTCCGACCGCTTCGGGCGAAAGGCACCCTTGTTGGGCGGGCTGGCCCTTTACGGCGTCAGCGCCCTCGCGATCGTGTTCGTACCGACCTTCACGACACTCCTCTTCCTTCGGCTCGTCCAGGGCATAGGCGCGGCGGCAACCCGCGTCATCACCGTTTCCATCGTGCGCGATGTCTATGGCGGGCGGCAGATGGCCGAGATCATGTCGCTGGTAATGATGGTGTTCATGATCGTCCCGGTCATCGCGCCGAGCATCGGACAATTGATCATGCTCTTTTCCGAATGGCACATGATCTTCGTCGTGATCGCACTGTTCGCGGTTGCCGTAGCGCTTCCGGTCGCCTTGCGCCTTCGTGAGACTTTGGCCCCCGCCAACCGGCGCCCCTTCACGGCCTCGTCCATACTTGCGGGCTTCCGCATCGTGCTGACGAACCGGCTGGCGCTGTTCTATACGCTCGCGACGTCGGCTCTCCTTGGCGGTCTCTTCGGTTTCATCAACTCGGCGCAACAAATTCTCGTCGGCGTCTATGGCCTGGGCGTCTGGTTTCCGGCAGTATTCGCCGCTTTCGCCGGCATGATGGCGGTCGCCTCCTTTACCAATTCGCGACTTGTCCGGACGTTCGGCATGCGGGCATTGTCGCACGCCGCGCTTCTCGGCTTCACCCTGGCAAGTTTCATCTGGATGTCGGCTTCATTGATCGGGCCGCTGCCTTTGCCGGTCTTCATGCTCCTTCATGCCGCCACCATGTTCCAGTTCGGGCTGATCGCCGCCAACTTCAACGCCATGGCGATGGAACCGCTCGGCCACGTTGCCGGCACCGCCTCATCCGTTCTCGGCTTCACGCAGACGATCGGCGGCGGAATCATCGGCGCGTTCATCGGCCAGGCATTCGATAACAGCGTCACGCCCCTTGCGGTCGGCTTCTTCACGGTCGCACTCGTGGCGCTTGTCTGCGTGCTGATCGCAGAGGGCGGCAAGCTCTTCAAACCGCACAATCCGGCAGGCTAGCCGGATCGGCTCGAGGCCACCGATTTTTCCTCCCAGTCCATTTTGGATGTTTTGAACATGACTTCCGTTTCCCAACAATCTTCGCTTGGTGAACAATCATCGGGCCATGCCGATCAGGCTTCGGGCGCCGCGCGTCTCGGAATGGGCCTTGTCGAATTCATCGTCACCATTGCAGTCATGACCGCGAGCATTGCGCTCGCGATCGACAGCATGCTGCCGGCTCTGCCGAGCATCGGCCAGACGCTCAACGTTGCCAACGCCAACGATACGCAACTCGTGATCGGCGTCTTCTTTCTCGGCTTCGGCCTCTCCCAGATATTCTTCGGGAGCCTTTCGGATGCCTTCGGGCGCCGGTCCGTTCTCCTTTGCGGCCTTGCACTCTTCAGCGTGTCGATGTTCGCCGCCTCCTGGGTCGAAAGCATAGAGACGCTGCTCCTGCTCCGCTTCATCCAGGGAATCGGCGGTGCCGCCGTCCGCATCACGACCATGGCGATCGTCCGCGACTGTTTCGGCGGCCGCGACATGGCGCGCGTCATGTCCTATGTCATGATCGTCTTCATGATCGTGCCGATCGTCGCTCCGACACTTGGCCAAGTGGTGATCGCCTATGCCGACTGGCACTGGATCTTCATCCTGATCGGCGTCGTCGGCACCGCCCTGTTCGTCTGGGCGCTGACCCGGATGAAGGAGTCCCTGCCGAAGGAGGAACGTCTGCCGCTTTCGGTGGGAGCGGTCCTTTCCGGCTTCCGCACGGTGCTCACGAACCGCATCACCTGCGGCTACATGATCGGAATGACCCTGTTTACCGCCGTCATTTGCGCCTATGTCGTCAGCGTTCAGCAGGTCTTCGGCGAGGTCTACAACCTCAGTGACTGGATGCCTATCGCCTTTGCAGGCACCGCCGGCGGGATAGCGGTCGCGAACTTCGCCAACGGCTATTTCGTGCGCAGTTTCGGCATGCGACGCATCTCGCATGCCGCGATGATCCTCTTCACCCTCTTTGCTGCGACCGGTTACGTCCTGTCGCTCGCGGGCACTCCGGCCTTCGCCATCAGCTATCTCCTGTTTTCGTTATTGCTGATGTTCTTCGCCGTCATCGCCACCAACTTCACGGCCATCAGCCTCGAGCCTATGGGACATCTGGCGGGCACGGCAACCGCCGTCACCGGTTTCGTCTCCACCACCGGCGGTGCGCTGATCGGCGGTGCCGTCGGCCAGCTCTTCAACGGCACGCTGCAGCCGCTCTTCGGCGGCTACGCCCTGTTCGGCGTGCTGACCATCCTCGCAACGCTCTGGGCGGAAAATGGAAAGCTGTTCACCCATCCGGGCGACAGCGATGGGACGCACGAACACGGCGGCGGCGGACACCTTTAGAGCCCCCGATTGATGGCAAGCAGTGCCCACCCAGGAGGGCACTGCTTTTGTTGTCTGCTTCGCGAGCGATTGACATTGGCTTTGCCCCACAAGAGTGGCCCTCACGCTTTCACCGCCGAAAAGAAGAGAAATCGCGGCTTGGTCGTCAGGGTCTGATATGCTTCTGGGAAGCGTGAGTGGGCCCCAGGATCGGGCTGAGGTTCGTTCAGCGACTCGAGTTGGAACCCCGCTGCCCTCAATGAATCAACCATGGCGTGAAGTGGACGATGCCAGAAGCGCATTGTGATGGCCTTCCCGCCACGCTGCCACGTTTCGCTGAAGCTATAGGTCTCGAAATAGTTCTCGCGACCCGCCAACTGGTGATCCATAAAAGGGTGGTGCGTGGAGAAAACCAGGCGGCCGCCTTGGGGCAGCAGACGGGCGAATTCCGAAAGGGGATGTGACCAGTCTGGCAGATAGTGCATGACAAGGGAGGCAAGGATCAAATCGAAGCAACCATCGTCGAAGGGCAGCGGTTCGTTCAGATCCGCCACCAACAATCGCGCCCGGCCTTCAAGGCGGCGTTGTGCGATCTCGAGCAGTCCCGCACTTGCGTCGATACCGGTTAGGATTGCCCCTCGGTCGAGGAGCGCCGCAGCATGGGCTCCGCCGCCGCACCCTGCGTCAAGCACCCGAAGCCCGGTGACATCTCCAACCATCGAAAGAATGGCTGGCCGCTCGTAATAGGCATTCCAGGCATTGTTCTCGTTGTCAGCGTCATAGGCCGCTGCAAACGCATCATAATCATTCTCAGACAATGTTTACTCCAGCGCCAAAGACCTCGTCCGAAGACGATCACTTATCGGCTTCTGGTATCATTGATACGCCAATCAAGGCCATGCGTTCGGCTTTGATCAAATTGAGTCTCAAAATTCGCTGGCAGAGCTTCTAGGATTCTTCCGCGCCTTTCGACGTATCCAACCTTCCTGTTCAGGGTGATCCGCCAGAGCTTGGACACGGTGTCGAATACCGTGTAGCGGTTTTCCGTGCATCGGGTCTAACGACAGAGGCCGCCCGGAAAACCGGGCGGCCCCTGTCGTTCGAAAGGGCTTTTCAGATCAGACGGTGAAGACCTCGCGCCGCAACTCCTCCCAGCTCTCCTTGTCGGTCGCCAGAAGCAGCCCGCCGTTCGTGTGCGCGGGCAGATAACGCGAGCCGTCGAAACGGGCCGCATAGGCGCCGGCCTCTTCGGCGATCAGGGTGCCGGCAAGGTGGTCCCAGGGCATAAGCTTCTGATACATCAGGAAGTGCAGATGACCGCCGGCAAAGATTCGGTATTCATGCGCCGCGCAGCGATAGCTCGTGGCCATCCGGACCTTCGCCATATTGCCCATGACGATGCGGCGCTCGGCCTGCGCGTAAAACCCGGCCGATGCGACGCCCACCATGTTGTCGACGGTGACCCCGGCTGTGACCGACAGTCTCTCCTGCGTCCCGTCGGGCCGGCACATCCACGCGCCGGAGCCCCGCTCGGCGATGACCCAGTCGTTGCCGAGCGGATCGTAGATGATCCCTGCGACGGTCTCTCCCCCGGCAACGACGCTCGCCATCACTCCGAAGAGCGGCAGGCCGGCTGCGAAATTGAAGGTGCCGTCGATCGGATCGACGACGATCGCGAGATCTGCACCGGCGAGCTTGTCGAGGAGCGCCGGATCGGCGGCGACGGATTCCTCGCCGATGAACACGGCCCCCGGCGCAATCGCGTCTATATTCGCCTTGATCAGCCTCTCGGCGGCCTCGTCGCCTTCCGTCACCAGGTCGATCGCTTCCGATTTCATCCGCACATCGCCGGAGCCGAGATTGCGAAAGCGCGGGAGGATTTCCTTTACCGCCGCTTCCTGCAGCAGGTTGGCAAGTGCGGCGATGTCGACGGAATGGCTCATTCTTTGGGCTCCGGAGAGAGGGATTGGAAGTCGAAAAGCTTCGGATCGAGCAGATGCGAGGCGTTCACGTGTCCGAGCGCGCGCAGCATCGTGTCCTTGCGGCCCGGCATGCGCCGCTCGATATCCGCAAGCATCGCCTTCA
Source organism: Sinorhizobium sp. KGO-5 (assembly GCF_036245905.1). Classification (NCBI taxonomy): domain Bacteria; kingdom Pseudomonadati; phylum Pseudomonadota; class Alphaproteobacteria; order Hyphomicrobiales; family Rhizobiaceae; genus Sinorhizobium; species Sinorhizobium sp. KGO-5. The sequence goes on along the minus strand of NZ_BDIZ01000005.1, from coordinate 65,677 downwards.
TTGCATTGCGCTCGAGCCCATCCTGCGAGCCACAGAGGTCGCAGGGGATGATCGGGAACTCCATGGCCGCGGCGAACTTCGCCAGATCGTCCTCTGCCGCATAGGCAAGCGGCCGCAGAACCATCAGATCGCCCTCGTCGTTGAGAAGCTTTGCCGGCATCGACGCCAGGCGCCCGCCATGGAAAAAGTTCATGAAAAAGGTTTCGAGGATGTCTTCCCGATGATGGCCAAGCACCAATGCGTCGCAGCCCTCCTCCCGGGCGATGCGATAAAGATTGCCGCGCCGCAGCCGTGAACAGAGCGAACAATAGGTCGCGCCCGCCGGCACCTTCTCTTTCACTATCGAATAGGTGTCGCGGTATTCGATGCGGTGCTCGACGCCGATGGACCGGAGATAGTCGGGCAGGACATGCTTCGGAAAGTTCGGCTGCCCCTGATCCAGATTGCAGGCGACGATTTCGACGGGAAGCAGACCCCGCCACTGCAGGTCCATCAGCAGCGCCAGCAGGCTGTAGCTGTCCTTTCCACCCGACACGCCGACAAGCCAGCGTCTGGAGCCCTTGAGCATGCCGAAATCGTCGAGCGTCTGGCGCACCTGCCTGAGCAGGCGCTTGCGCAGCTTGTTGAAGGAGACGGAGGACGGCATGCGCGAAAAAAGCGGATGGGCCGCACCTTCGAAGGCGGCGTCATCGGGAATGACGCTGTCTGTTTCGTCCGGGGAGGATTGTGCGACTTCCATGGCGGCAATCTCGGATTGTGCAGAGCGCAGGTGGCGCTTCGTTTTCTGAAGCAGCACTTGCCCCGTCCGGCCGGGAAGATCAAGAAAAAACGGGCATGCGGGCCCGTGGCGTCCTGTGAAGGGTACAGGGGCGGCTACTTTCCGCGCGCTTACGGCCCGAACACCGACCAACCCGTACGCGCAGCCAGCATTTCGAGCGCCAGCGACCCCAGCAGCGAATTGCCGTATTCGTTGAGCCCCGGCGACCAGACGGCGATAGACGCCTTGCCCGGCGCCACCGCCATGATGCCGCCGCCGACGCCGCTCTTCCCCGGCAGACCGACGCGATAGGCAAAATCGCCGGAGCCGTCATAATGGCCGCAGGTGAGCATAAGCGCATTGATGCGCCGCGCGCGCTGGCGCGACACGACCGAGTGGCCGGTCAGCGGGTTGGTGCCGCCGGCTGCCAGAAACAGGCCGGCCTTGGCGAGCTGGCTACAGGTCATCGCGAGCGCGCAATGATGGAAATAGACGCCGAGCACGTGCTCGACCGGATGATCGAGCCGGCCGAAGGACCGCATGAAATTCGCAAGCGCGATGTTGCGGTAACCGGTCGCGGTCTCCGAGCGTGCGACTTCGTGGTCGATCACGATGTCCTCGTCATCCGCGAGATAACGAACGAAGCGAACGATCTCTCCGATCAGTTCCTTCGGCGTGTGGCCGGCGAGAATGAGGTCGCTTATCCTGATCGCGCCGGCATTGATGAAGGGGTTGCGCGGCTTACCACCCTCATGCTCGAGCTGCACGATCGAGTTGAAGGCCGAGCCCGAAGGCTCGCGCCCCACCCGGTTCCAGATGTTTTCGCCGTGTTTGCCCAGCGCCAGCGTGAGCGTGAACACCTTGGAGATGCTCTGAATGGAGAACGGCATCTCCGCATCGCCGGCGCGATAGACCTTGCCGCCGGTTGTGACGATCGCCATGCCGAAGTGACGGGCATCGACGCGTGCTAGCTGTGGAATATAATCCGCAACCTTCCCTTCGCCGAGGCGCGGCGTCAGTTCCAGAAAGATGTCGTCGATGATCGCCTGGAGGTCTTCTTGCGGTTTCGGCTCGCGCATACGGCACTTCTCACTTCGGAAGCGGTCTCGTTCAGGACACGCCGTCCTGCACCCGCCTCCAGTCTATGGGATTCGTCCGGCAACTTCGTACAAAAAAACCGCCCGTCTCCGGGCGGTTTTCCAATTCGTTCAGGCGAGCCCTGATTAACGCGAATAAAATTCGACGACCAGGTGCGGCTCCATGACGACCGGGTACGGCACGTCCGAGAGCGCGGGAACGCGAACGAAGGTCGCGACCATCTTGTTGTGATCGGCTTCGATGTAATCAGGAACGTCACGCTCGGCGAGCTGTACGGCTTCGAGAACCGTAACGAGCTGCTTGGATTTTTCTTTGACTTCGATGACGTCGCCCGGCTTGCAGCGGTAGGAACCGATGTTGACGCGAACGCCATTGACCTTGACGTGGCCATGGTTGACGAACTGGCGCGCGGCGAAAACGGTCGGAACGAACTTGGCGCGGTAAACGATCGCGTCGAGGCGCGATTCGAGCAGGCCGACCAGGTTCTCCGGGGTGTCGCCCTTGCGGCGCGATGCTTCGGCGAAGATCGCACGGAACTGCTTTTCACGGATATCGCCGTAGTAGCCCTTCAGCTTCTGCTTGGCGCGCAGCTGCACGCCGAAGTCGGAAAGCTTGGACTTGCGGCGCTGGCCGTGCTGGCCCGGGCCATATTCGCGACGGTTCACCGGGGACTTCGGACGGCCCCAGATATTTTCGCCCATACGGCGGTCAATTTTGTACTTGGACGACTCGCGCTTGCTCATCGCATTTCCTTTCAAAATGTTACACCGGTTTGCTGCCAAACCGGATCAAGGAAACACGCCCTCCTCTGAACCCATTTTAGGGGCTCTGACAGGTCTCTCACGATCACGCTGCCGGAGAAACCACGGGACATGTCAAATGAAACACCGGGCATCACTGCCCGGCGTTGAGCGGGTCTTTAAGCACTGGGCGGCGAATTGTCAACGGAATATGACAGGAACAATGGCAAATTCAGCCGCACGTCCGAATGCAAATTCACTCGGCGGCCGCGCGCGCTGAATCGCCCGTGTCCGGGGCATTGGCGTCGCCCGGAGCCGTTTCCTTGCCGAGATCCGGGAAAGCGACGATGCGCTTGCCCGAGAAATCCGCATGCACGACGACAAGCCCCTGCTCTTCGAAATAACCGAGCAATCGCCGTGCGCGACGGGCCGAATGCGTTCCGTAGGCGCGGGCAATCATAGCGTCCGACGGACAAGGCAGCCCGCGCAGGGCCGCCTGTGCCAGCATCAGGAAGACTGCCTGCAGGTCTTCCGTCACCCGGTCGGCCAGCCCAAGCGCCGAGGCCCAATCCTCGCTTTCCGCCGTCTCGGCATCGATGCCCGATCGGGCGACGGCCATCTTGCGGCGGAATGCGCCCAAGGAGAGCGCGGGTCCGGGGACGCGGCGAATGCGGCAGCGCACGAGAAAGTCCTGGTAGAGCTCAGCATCGGGCCTGAACGCGGCTTCCGGATTTGCGACGATTTCGGCAAAGAGGCTGCCGATCAGCGCCTCCCGCTCCTCCGCTGAGATTTCCGGTTGCACCGGCTTGGCTTCCACGGGCGCTGCGGGCTCGGGCCTTGGCCGCGACAGCTCCGCGAGAATATCGCTTGCGGGGCGCGGCTGCGGCGCTGTGCGGCGGGTAACCGGGCGGGTGAATTCCTCCGGGTCGGGCGTGAAGATCAGGTCCGCCACGTCCTGCGGCGCTTCGGGCAGCGGCATCAGCTTCGGGCTCATCGACCGTGCCGAGGTCTCGACCGAACCGATCGTCACCCTCAACGGCCGGCGGGAAAGCGCGGGACCGAGCGCCACGAAGGAGCCGCGCTTCAGGTCGCGAAACATCTCGGCGGTGCGCCGGTCCATGCCGAGCAGATCGGCGGCGCGCAGCATATCGATGTCGAGGAAGGTGCGTCCCATCAGGAAGTTCGAGGCCTCTGCCGCCACGTTCTTGGCGAGCTTGGCGAGGCGCTGCGTGGCGACGACGCCGGCAAGCCCGCGCTTGCGGCCGCGGCACATGAGATTGGTCATTGCGCCGAGTGAAACCTTGCGTATTTCCTCCGAAACGTCGCCGCCGACGGACGGTGCGAACATCTGCGCCTCGTCGACGACCACCAGAACGGGATACCAATATTCCCGGTCCGCATCGAACATTGCATTCAGAAACACGCCGGCGCTGCGCATCTGCTGCTCGACATCCAGCCCTTCGAGCGAAAGCACGCAGGAAACGCGGTACTGGCGGATGCGGGTGGCGATGCCGATGAGCTCCGCATCGGTACGCTCCCCCTCGATCACCACATGGCCGAACTTGTCTGCAAGCGTGACGAAATCGCCTTCCGGATCGATGATGCACTGCTGCACCCAAGGCGCGGATTGTTCCAGCAGACGGCGGAGCAGATGCGACTTGCCGGAGCCGGAATTGCCCTGCACGAGAAGACGCGTCGCCAGAAGCTCTTCGATATCGAGCGAGGCCGAAGTCCCTTCGGACGTCGTTCCCATGTCGATGCCGACTTTCATCCTTACCTCTTCGTGACGGGTTGATTCGCGGCCGCGGACGGGTCGCCAAAACGGGCAACACCTAGCATGGATCGCGCTCGAACGTGCCGCCGATTATGGAAACCCACAGGGAATAGTTGCGCTCGAATGCCGCTCTCGGACATGCGCAGCAATGTCGTGCGCCGATTCAGGTGACCGCTTCGCGCCTGTCCGCAGTTGCGGCAGCGGCAACAACTCTCAAGCCGAAGCCTTGCATCAGACGGCGTGTCGCGAAATCGGGATTGCCCGATGTGAAGATCGCCGGGTCCTCGCCGTTCAATGGCTCGAACCCGTTCGGCAGCGGCACCAGCGAACGCGCCCGCCTCGCGATCGCTTCGGCCGGATCCAGCCAGTCTACCGGCCAGGGCGCCAGCCGGCGGAAAACATTGGCCATGAAAGGATAGTGCGTGCAGGCCAGCACGACGATATCGGTTCTCTTTCCCTCCGCCTCCACGAAGCAGGGCGCGATCTCGGCGAGAACCGCCTCGTCACCCAATGCGTCGCCGCGAATATAGGCTTCCGCCATGCGCGCGAGGTTCTCCGAGCCGACCAGTCTGACGTGACATTGCGAGGCGAAGGACTGGATGAGATCGCGGGTATAGGCGCGCTTCACGGTTCCCGGAGTCGCAAGCACCGAAACGAGGCCGGAACGGGTGCGCTCGGCCGCAGGCTTGATGGCCGGAACGGTGCCGACGAAGGTCATCTGCGGATAGGCGGCGCGCAGATCCGCGCCGACGAGCGTGAATGCCGTATTGCAGGCGATGATGCAGATTTCCGGATCATGCTCGGCAAGCAGCCCACCGAATAGAGCGATCACCCGCTCCTTCAGAGCGCCCTCCTCCCAGCCACCATAGGGAAAACCGGCATCGTCGGCGACGTAGATGAAATGCCGCTCCGGCATCAGCACGCGCGCCTCGCGCAGCACCGTCAGGCCACCGATCCCGCTGTCGAAGACGAGAATGGGCTTCAGCTCAGTCTTTGTCACCGCCGCTCTGTTCTTTCCTGCTATGCCCGGGCGGAGCTGCGGAGCCACGCGGATTTTCGCGCGTGAAACGGTCGAGCGAAGAAATGACGCCGCGCAGCACCTGGATTTCCGATTCGGTAAAGGATGGTCTGGTCAGAACCGCGCGCAGATTCTCGACCAATTTCGGCTTTTTGTCGGCGGAACGGAAATAGTTGCGCGCGTCGAGTGCCTCTTCCAGATGCTCGCAGAGCCCATGCAACTGCTCCTTCGTCGCCGGGCGCTGCTGGCTCGCCTGGAAAGATGTCTCGTCCTCGGAGGTCATGCCGGTCTTCAGCCACTCATAGGACATGAGCAGCACTGCCTGGGCGAGGTTCAGCGAAGCGAAGGCGGGATTGACCGGGAAGGTCACGATCTCGTCGGCAAGCGCGACCTCGGCATTGGTCAGTCCGGTGCGCTCGCGGCCGAAAATGATGCCGACCTTCTCGCCCTCCTTGAACCGGTGACGGAGTTCCCGGGCGGCGACGATCGGCGAGCGCACGGGTTTGAAGCCGTCGCGGTCGCGCGCGGTGGTCGCGTAGACGAAATTGAGGTCGGCGAGCGCCTCTTCGAGCGTTTCGTAGAGCTTGGCACCGTCGATCACGTGATCGGCGCGGCTGGCGGCGGAGCGTGCCTTTTCACTCGGCCAGCCATCGCGCGGGCTGACGAGGCGCAGTTCGGACAGGCCGAAATTCGCCATGGCGCGCGCCACCATGCCGATATTCTCGCCGAGCTGGGGAAAGGCGAGAATGATCGCCGGACCTTCCGTCAAAAGTTCGCGCTCGCTGTTTGTGCCTGCCATCGCCTGTGTGCCTTCTGTTCGGCGCTTCCCTCGCATATATGGACGCGGATTTAAAGCCCGCGCTCCTGCCCGGCGGGCCGCACGCGCGGCGAATGAAGACGCTCGAGCGAAACGGCAACCATCTCCAGTCCAAGGCCTGCGTCGTCGCGCGATACCGGCAGATGACGCTCGACCGGCGCAGCGACGCTCCGGGACCGGTAGAAATAGTCCGCTCCGGTTTCGCGCACCTTGCTTGCGAGCTTCAGATTTTCCGCGATCTGCGCCGCGAAGTCATCCGGGCTTTCCGCGGCCTGCGACATCTTTCGCGCGAATATGCGCGCCCAATAGGTGCAGCCCATGAACACCGCCAGGGTCTGGCGCACATGCCCCGGGCGGGTGACGAGCTGCCAGGAGACGCCGAGCGGTTTGGCGGCAGCGGCCAGGTCCCTGTAGGCGCGGTCGAGCGCCTGCGACCGGGTGACGAGATCAAGGCCGGACGTTCCCCTCCTTGCCTCCTCCAGCAATTCGGCGAGCTTGTCGCACCAGTTTCTGATCGCGCCATCGAGCGTCGTGCGGGTCTTCGTCGGAAACACGACGAAAGCCACCGCCGCGCCGGCGACCGAGCCGACAAGGGTCTCCTCGAGACGCAGCTCCAGAAGCTGCGGCGTCAAAACGCCGAGCAGGCTGTAGGCGAGAGAGAGGACGACCGAGACGAAGAAGGTCATGGTCGCGTAGGAGACCGGGAGGAAATAGAAGGCCAGAAAGATGCAGGCCGCACCAAGGGGCAGGACTATATAGACAGTCCCGCCGATCGCGCTTGCCGCCGCGAGTCCGACGACGATGCCCGCCAATGTGCCGGCCGACCGCTGCAAGGCCTTCACTGCGGTATCACCGCGGGAGCGCGTATTGGTGAAGACGAGGAACGCAGCGAGAACCGCCCAGAACCAGCGCTCGCGTGAAAGCATCAGGCCGAACACCATTGCGATGCCCGAGGCGAGGGTAATCTGGATCGCGCTCCGTAAAGCCGGGTCGGCCATGGAAAAGCGAGCCGTTGCCGCCGAGGGCTCAGGAGATGGCACCGGATGCGGTTCGTCGAGGTCCGCCTCCTTGAGGGCGCCCAGACTGCGATCGAGCCGATCTCGAACCGTATGAAGCCAAAGCAGAGCCCTGGCAGCCTCGAGCTGCCTGACATTCGCCTCGCCCAGCGACTGCATTCCCCGTTCTATCTCGTCCGAATTTTTCGCCAGGGCTGCGTCGACAACTATCGCAGGCGGCATTGCCTGAAGGCTGAGCACGATCACGCTCTCGGCCGCAAGATGAATGTCGAAGAGCCCGATGGCGAGGTCCGCAGAGACGACGCCGGGTTCCGGCGCCGGGCGGCGGTTGTCCGTCGCAATGAAGCTCTCCGCCATCAACACGGCTTCCTTCAATCTCTCCTCCAGCGCGTGCAGCCTGCGGCGATCGGCAGCCTTGAGAATGGGCCTGCGCGCAGCCGCTGCGATCTCATGAAGGATTTCATCCACTCTCTGCTGGACGCTCGCGATCGCCCTCAGGAGATCACGGTAGCGGTCGTCCGGAAGAAGGACGGTTCGCACAAGATGCGCGGTCGCCGCCGAGATCCCGGCACCGAGAACGAGCGCCGGCAACTGATCCAGCGACGGGCGCAGATAGGCTCCGGTGAAATAGGACATGAAGGCGAACATGCCGACGGCGAACCACCGCTGACCGAAGGCGCGGCCATAGACGGCTACGAAGATGACCACGAGAAAAACGAGATCGGAAACGTGCCGGTAGCGCTCCAGCGTAGAGGCGAGCGTGACCATCGCAACGCCCGTGACGACCGCCAGAATACGCGTGACCAGTTGTTCCGAGGCCGTCCGGTCGCGAACCGCCAGACCGCCTTCGATCGAAAGCGTTATCGCAAGCCCATAGGCGGCCGGCGGCAGCGGTGTGGCGATGAAATGGAAGGCGATCAGCAGAGCGACCGAGATCACCACCGTCGCCGTTATGCGGGACGCCTGCCGCAGCCGGGAAAAGGCCGGATCATTGGCCAGCAGCCAGTCCCGGAAGCGAAGCCTGAACGTCATGGCGCCTCTGCCTGTCCGCACGCCCGCAGCGTGCAGCGTTTGTGGGATGACGACGCGCAAAAAACAGTTGAAGCACGCCGCCGCTCGATTTCTGAAATAGCCTTTCGCGCGGTCTTTTCAAAGCCGTGAGGTGACCGGCCCCCGGTCTGAAGACCGGGCGCGACCGGCCGATTCCGAGCTCGCCGCCTTGCTCCAAAGTTTCGGCCAAGCATGCTTTGCCTTGCTGGCTCACAGTGCTATAGGGCTCTGGATTTCTCCCACCGTCGGAATGCCGCACGCGGTGTTCCGCAAGCTACGAGGCATATCAATGGCAAAGATCAAGGTCGCCAATCCGGTCGTCGAACTCGACGGCGACGAGATGACCCGCATCATCTGGCAGTTCATCAAGGACAAGCTGATCCATCCTTATCTCGACCTCGATCTCGAATATTACGACCTCGGCGTCGAAAACCGTGATGCAACTGACGACCAGGTGACGATCGACGCCGCAAACGCCATCAAGAAACACGGTGTCGGGGTCAAATGCGCCACGATCACGCCGGACGAAGGCCGCGTCGAGGAGTTCAAGCTGAAGAAGATGTGGAAGTCGCCGAACGGCACGATCCGCAACATCCTCGGCGGCGTCATCTTCCGCGAGCCGATCATCTGCAAGAACGTGCCGCGCCTCGTTCCCGGCTGGACCAAGCCGATCATCGTCGGCCGCCACGCCTTCGGCGATCAGTACCGCGCAACCGATTTCAAATTCCCGGGCAAGGGCAAGCTCTCGATCAAGTTCGTCGGCGAAGACGGCCAGACGATCGAGCATGACGTTTACGACGCGCCGGGCGCCGGCGTGGCACTCGCCATGTACAACCTGGACGAATCGATCACCGAATTCGCGCGCGCCTCGTTCAACTACGGCCTGCAGCGCAAGGTTCCGGTCTACCTTTCGACCAAGAACACGATCCTGAAGGCCTATGACGGCCGCTTCAAGGATATCTTCCAGAAGGTGTTCGACGAGGAATTCGCCGCCCAGTTCAAGGCCGAGAAGCTCTGGTACGAACACCGCCTGATCGACGACATGGTCGCCTCGGCGCTGAAGTGGTCCGGCGGCTATGTCTGGGCCTGCAAGAACTATGACGGCGACGTGCAGTCCGACATCGTCGCGCAGGGCTTCGGCTCGCTCGGCCTGATGACCTCGGTGCTGATGACGCCGGACGGAAAGACGGTCGAAGCGGAAGCCGCCCACGGCACGGTGACGCGCCACTACCGCCAGCACCAGAAGGGCGAAGAAACCTCGACCAACTCGATCGCCTCGATCTTCGCCTGGACCCGCGGCCTCGCCCACCGCGCCAAGCTCGACGGCAACACCGAACTCGCGAAGTTTTCCGAAACTCTGGAGCGCGTCTGCGTCGATACGGTCGAATCGGGCTTCATGACCAAGGACTTGGCGCTCCTCATCGGCCCCGACCAGCCCTGGCTGTCGACCACCGGCTTCCTTGACAAGATCGACGAGAACCTCAGGAAGGCAATGGCCGCCTAAGCGGCCAGCCCGACAACCACAACTGCGAAACCCGGCCTTGTGCCGGGTTTCTTGCTTGAATGGTACGAGCAAAATGGAGCCGCATTACTTGAGCGGCAGATAGATTTCCGTAAGCAGCTCGGTCGGGGCCACCTCGCGCGGGTTGTTCAGATATTTCTCGAACATGACGCAGTCGCGGATTTCGCGGCCGGAGTTCGGAAGCCAGGTCCCATAAAGCCATCGATAGGCCTTCGGCATGTCGGCATAGGGGCCTTTGTGCCGCAGCACGGCATAGTGCCCGCCCTCGATTTTTTGGGGCGTCAGCGGCGCCTCGGCCGCGTGCTCGCCGTTGACCGTCACGCAGGCGAAGGATCGGAGCTTATCCGTCTCCACGAGTTCCGGGTCATCCAGGTAGATTCCGACCATCTCCATGTCCGGCCGAAAGAGGCCGCGTGCAAAAAGGGTACCGTAAAGCGTTTCGAACGCCTCGCCGATACCCATGTAGGAACCGGAATGGGCGACACCCGCCAGGGTCAGAGGCTCTATCGTCCTCAAGTCAACATCGTACATGACAGCATTTCCTTCCGTAGAGGCGGCTTCAAAGGCCCTGTGGCTCCCCTCCTTCCTGTAGCGCGCCGGCGGAAGGCCATAGACGGCCTTGAAGGTGCGGTTGAAGGATTGAACATTCGGGTAGCCGGAGCGTCGCGCGATCGCTTCGACGGAAAGATCGGTCTGGACGAGCTCTGCCGCCGCGCGCTGCAGCCGCAATCTCTTGACGGTCGCCGCCAATGTCTCGCCATTTACCGCCCGGTAGATGCGATGCCAGTGGTGCGGCGAAAGACATGCGATCTCCGACAACCGGCCGAGATCCAGTTCTTCATCGAGATGCCCGTAGATATAGGCCGAGACGCGATGAAGCCGCCTCTCATATGTAGCCCATGCACCGCCCGTCATATCGAACCTTCCGCGCTTCGCTCGATCGCCTTCAAACCACGGATCGATTTGACAAATCCTGCTGACCTAAGTGCTGCCCGCTCCGCTTGTGCGGCAATGCGACTCAGATAGGCTGACAATGCCCGGCGCGCAGGATCCTGCAAACGTGGCGGATCTCGAAGGTTTCTCCGATGCCCGATTCTCTTATCCCGAAAACTGTCAGCGTGATCGCCGAGGGATACGGCCGCACCAGGCTGAAAGCGGACGCCCTGGCCGGCCTGACGGTCGCCATCGTCGCCTTGCCGCTTTCGATGGCCATCGCCATCGCCTCCGGCGTAACACCCGATCGCGGCCTCTATACCGCAATCGTCGGCGGCTTCCTCGTTTCACTCCTCGGCGGCAGCCGGGTCCAAATCGGCGGTCCGGCGGGTGCCTTCATCGTTCTCGTCGCCGCGACCGGTGCCCGGCACGGCATCGACGGCCTGCTGCTTGCGACTGCCATGGCTGGCATCATGCTCGTTGCGGCCGGCTACTTGCGCCTCGGACAGTACATCAAATTCATCCCCTACCCCGTCACAGTCGGCTTCACGGCAGGGATTGCCGTGATCATCTTCGCCAGCCAGTTGCGCGACCTTTTCGGCCTGACGCTTTCGGGTAGCGAACCCGGGCCGATCGTCGAAAAGACCGTGGCACTCGGCCGGGCTGCCGACACGGTCAATTGGGCGGCAGTGGTGACCGCCACCCTCACGATCGGCATCATTCTCGCGCTGCGCCGATCGAGGCCGCATTGGCCCGGCATGCTGATTGCCGTTGGTGCCGCATCGGTCCTCGTCGCCGCCTTGTCTTTGCCGACGGACACGATCGGCAGCCGTTTCGGCGGTATTCCGCGCGGCCTCCCGTTTCCGACCTTGCCGCCGCTCTCCCTTGAGAAAGCCGTTGCGGTGTTTCCGGACGCGGTCTCGTTGGCTCTTCTCGGCGCGATCGAGTCACTGCTTTCGGCCGTGGTGGCCGATGGCATGACGGGACGTAGACATAGATCCAGCATGGAGTTGATTGCTCAGGGAGTCGCCAATTTAGGTTCGGCGCTCTTCGGCGGCATCTGCGTCACCGGCACCATTGCCCGCACGGCAACCAACGTTCGCGCCGGAGGCACCAGCCCCGTTGCTGGCATGCTGCATTCGGTCTTTCTCCTTCTCTTCATGCTGCTTGCCGCACCGCTCGCAAGCTATATCCCACTCGCTTCCCTCGCCGGCGTGCTTGCAGTCGTTGCCTGGAACATGATCGAGAAGCCGGCCTTCATGGCGCTCTTGCGGTCGTCCTACGGTGATGCCGTCGTGCTGCTCGCGACCTTTTTCATCGTTGTCTTTCGCGAATTGACAGAAGGGATAGTGATCGGAGTCGCGCTCGGCGCCCTCCTGTTCATCAATCGAATGGCGAAAAACATCTCGGTCGGTGAAATGAAGTCGCTCGAGCTGCTGCAAGCGGGGAACGGCGACGAAGAGCACCCGGTCATCGGCGACGATCCCGAAACGGTGATCTATCGGATTGCAGGCGTCTTCTTCTTCGGCTCGGCAGCCACCGTTGCCGCGGTGCTCGATCGGATCGCCGATCAGCGCCGAAACTTCATTCTCGATTGCTCGGAAATCCCCTTCATGGATTCTACCGCCGCGAACATCATCGAAGGGACGTTGCGCAAGGCGGAGAGGATCGGCGTGCGCGTCATTATCGTCGGTGCCAATACGCAGGTTCGTCGCGCCTTGTATCAACACCACGTGCGTCCACCGCGTGTCTTGATGCGCGCCTCGGTTCCGGCGGCACTCGACACAATCCGCAGCGAACTGCGCACATGAAAAAGGGCGCCGCAGCGCCCATTATTCGTCTTTTCGCACCACGCCGCTCAACCGGCCAACGCTACGGCGACCGCCTCGATCGCCTCCGCTGCACGTCCGCCGTCCGGACCGCCGGCCTGGGCCATGTCGGGCCGCCCGCCGCCGCCCTTGCCGCCGAGCGCAGCCGAAGCGACGCGCACCAGATCCACGGCGCTGACTTTCGAAGTGAGGTCGTCGGTGACCGCCACCACGGCGCTCGCCTTGCCGTCGCCGCTGACGCCCACGAAGGCGACCACGCCCGAACCGAGCGTCTTCTTGCCGTCGTCCGCAAGGCTCTTCAGGTCCTTCGGCTCGACGCCGGATACCACCCTGCCGAGGAACCGGACGCCGCCGATGTCGCGGGCAGCATCCCCGGAGCCGTTCTGACCGTCACCCGCGAGCGCGAGTTTCTTCTTCGCCTCGGTAAGTTCCCGTTCCAGCTTGCGGCGCTCGTCGAGCAGCGCCTCGACGCGCCCGAGGACATCCGAGGGCTGGACCTTCAGGGCAGATGCCAACGTCTTGACCCGCTCATCCTGTTCGTTGAGATAGGCTCGCGCGGCCTCACCGGTCAGCGCCTCCACCCGGCGCACGCCGGCGCCGACAGCGCTTTCCGAGACGACGCGAACGAGGCCGATATCGCCCGTAGCGGACACATGCGTACCGCCACAGAGCTCGACCGAATAGGGCCTGCCGGCTTTGGCGCCGCGAAGGCCCTGCCCCATGGACACGACCCGCACCTCGTCGCCGTATTTCTCGCCGAAGAGCGCCATGGCGCCCTCGGCGATCGCATCGTCGACGCTCATCAGCCGTGTGACGACCGGCGTGTTCTGGACGATGATCTCGTTCGCCATCTCCTCGACGATCTTCAGCTCCTCCGCCGTCATCGGCTTCGGATGCGAGACGTCGAAGCGCAAGCGCTCAGGCGCGACGAGCGAGCCCTTCTGGGCAACATGGGTACCGAGGACCTCGCGCAGCGCCTCGTGCAGCAGATGCGTCGCGGAATGGTTGGCGCGCAGGCGCGCACGGCGCGCATGGTCGACCGTCAGGGCAGCCGCTTCGCCGGTCTTCACGCTGCCTTCCTCCACGGTGCAATAGTGGACGAAGAGCCCTTCGCCACGTTTCTGCGTGTCGGTCACAGTAAGCTTGCCGGTCTCGGTGGTGATGGCGCCGGTGTCACCCACCTGGCCGCCGGATTCGCCGTAGAAAGGCGTCTGGTTCAGAACCAGCTGCACGTTCTCGCCCTTGGTGGCCGCCTCGACGACGGCACCATCCCTGACGATCGCCTGAATGACCCCTTCGGCTGACTCGGTGTCGTAGCCGAGGAAGTCGGTCGCGCCGTGCTTATCCCTGAGCTCGAACCAGATGGTCTCGGTCGCGGCTTCGCCGGAGCCGGCCCAGTTGGCGCGGGCCTCGGCCTTCTGCCGTTGCATGGCGGCCGTAAATGCGTCCGTATCGACGCCGATGCCCTTGGCGCGCAGCGCGTCCTGGGTGAGGTCGAGCGGAAAACCGTAGGTGTCGTAGAGCTTGAACGCCGTCTCGCCGTTGAACTGGTCGCCTTCGGAAAGATCGGCCGAAGCCTCCGCCAAAAGGTTGAGGCCGCGCTCCAGGGTCTTGCGGAAGCGGGTTTCCTCCAGCTTCAGCGTTTCCGAGATCAGCGCTTCGGCGCGGACGAGTTCCGGATAAGCACGGCCCATCTGGCCCACGAGCGCCGGCAGGAGCTTCCACATCAGCGGATCCCGCGCGCCGAGCAACTGTGCGTGGCGCATGGCGCGGCGCATGATTCTGCGCAGAACGTAACCGCGGCCCTCGTTCGACGGCAGAACCCCATCGGCGATCAGGAACGCGGAGGAACGCAGATGATCGGCGATGACGCGATGGCTCGCGCGCCGGTCCCCCTCGGCCTTCACGCCGGTCGCCTCTTCGGAAGCCGCGATCAACGCGCGGAAAAGGTCGATGTCATAATTGTCGTGCTGGCCCTGGAGCACGGCGGCCACGCGCTCCAGCCCCATGCCCGTGTCGATCGAAGGCCGCGGCAGGTCGACGCGCTCTTCCTTGGTGATCTGCTCGTACTGCATGAAGACGAGGTTCCAGATCTCGATGAAGCGATCGCCGTCTTCCTCGGCCGAGCCGGGAGGTCCGCCCCAGATATGATCGCCGTGATCGTAGAATATTTCCGAGCACGGGCCGCATGGACCGGTGTCTCCCATGGCCCAGAAGTTGTCGCTCGTCGCGATGCGGATGATGCGATCGTCGCTCAGGCCGGCAATCTTCTTCCAAAGGCCGAAGGCCTCGTCGTCGGTATGGTACACCGTGACGAGCAGACGCTTGGCATCGAGCCCGTATTCCTTGGTGATCAGGTTCCAGGCAAGCTCGATCGCGCGCTCCTTGAAATAGTCGCCGAAGGAGAAATTGCCGAGCATCTCGAAGAAGGTGTGGTGACGGGCGGTGTAGCCGACATTGTCGAGGTCGTTATGCTTGCCGCCGGCGCGCACGCATTTCTGCGCCGTCGCCGCGGTCGAATAGGGTCGCTGCTCGAGGCCGGTGAACACATTCTTGAACTGCACCATGCCCGCATTGGTGAACATCAATGTCGGGTCGTTGCGCGGCACGAGTGGGCTGGACGGCACGACCTCGTGACCGTTCTTGCGGAAATAGTCGAGGAACATCGACCGGATTTCATTCACGCCGCTCATCTTGCGTCCTATCTGTGTACACTCCGGCGGCAGCCCGATCTCTCCAGGCTGCAAGCCGCACTTTTCAACCCCGCGCTTAGGCGCGTCGCATTCAATCACGTCACGCCTCCCGCCGGCCGAGCCGTCGGAACCACAGGCTTTTATCGTCCGCATTTCATGCTGTCCAGCGGGCAGCAAAAAACCGGCCGCGGGTGACGACGGCCGGCTTCGCATGCTTCAACCAGACGGTTGCTGCCGATTACATGTCGGCGGCTTCGTCGCCGTCGCTTTCCGGCCCGCCATTCTCCAGGAACCGGTCGGCGATGAGACCGGCATTCTGCCGCAGAGCCGTCTCGATTTCACGCAACAGTTCGGGATTCTCCCGCAGGAAGAGCTTGGCGTTTTCCCGTCCCTGGCCGAGCCGCTGGCTGTTATAGGAAAACCAGGCGCCCGATTTCTCGACGATGCCCGCCTTGACGCCGAGATCGATCAATTCGCCCGTCTTCGAAACGCCTTCGCCATACATGATGTCGAACTCGACCTGCTTGAAGGGCGGTGCCATCTTGTTCTTGACGACCTTGACGCGGGTCTGGTTGCCGACGACTTCCTCGCGCTCCTTGACCGAGCCGATACGGCGAATGTCGAGGCGCACCGAGGCGTAGAACTTGAGCGCATTGCCGCCCGTCGTCGTTTCCGGCGAGCCGAACATCACGCCGATCTTCATGCGGATCTGGTTGATGAAGATCACCATGCAGTTTGACTTGGAGATCGATGCCGTAAGCTTGCGCAGCGCCTGGCTCATGAGGCGCGCCTGCATGCCCGGCAGACTGTCGCCCATCTCGCCCTCGATTTCGGCGCGCGGCACGAGTGCGGCCACCGAATCGATGACGAGAATGTCGATCGCACCCGAACGGACCAGCGTATCGGTGATTTCCAGCGCCTGCTCGCCCGTATCTGGCTGCGAAATCAGAAGATTTTCGAGATCCACCCCGAGCTTTCGCGCATAGACCGGATCGAGTGCGTGTTCGGCATCGACGAAGCCGCAGATGCCGCCCTTCTTCTGTGCCTCGGCAATGGTCTGCAGCGCCAGCGTGGTCTTGCCCGAGCTTTCCGGTCCATAGATCTCGATGATGCGGCCTTTCGGCAGGCCGCCGATGCCGAGCGCGATGTCGAGGCCGAGCGAACCGGTGGAGACGGTTTCGATCTCAACTACGCTGTCCTTCGCTCCGAGCTTCATGATCGATCCCTTACCGAACGAACGTTCGATCTGGGAAAGAGCCGCTTCAAGTGCCTTGCTTTTGTCCACCGATTTGTCCTCTACGAGCCGCAAAGAATTTTGTGCCATTGGTCCACCTTTAGGTTATTGGAGCTATCGAGGCAATGAAGCCGCCGCAAGCCTTTTTGTACATGTTTTGTTCCAACTTGGCAATGGCACGTCAAGCAATTGAAATTGCACGGCATATTTCACTACGTTCGATTCTTGTTCACGCCTTTCGTCCACAGTATCCACAAGTTGCGCGTCAACGCATGCCGGCTTTCACGCGCCGCCCCGATTCGCTTCGTGATTCACGATGGATCAAAGCCGGACAAAGCCCTAAAAGGTAGTCCGAAACGATAGATCGGAATGCCGGCGGAAGAGAGACTTCGCCACCTTTTCTCCGCCCTTCATCGAGGACCAGATGCAAGCACAGGTGAAGTCGCAGAACATAGCCGTTTTTGGCGGCGCTCATATCGACCGGCGCGGCCGGATCAGCGGCGCGACGACACCGGGCGCGAGCAATCCGGGCACCTGGTTTGAGGAAGCCGGGGGCGGCGGCTTCAATGCAGCGAGAAATCTCGCGCGCCTCGGCCATCGCGTAACCATGATCAGCCCGCGGGGCGGCGATCCCGCCGGCGACACGGTGGCGGCCGCTGCGGAAGCTGCCGGTGTGATCGATCGCCCTTTCACCTTTCTCGATCGCAAGACGCCGAGCTATACGGCAATCCTGGAAAACGACGGCAACCTCGTCATCGCGCTCGCGGACATGGACCTCTATGCTCTGTTTACGCCGCGCCGGCTGCAGCAGCGGACCACGCGCGAGATTTTAGCGGCGAGCGAACTCGTGCTGATGGACGCCAATCTGCCGGAGGAGACATTGACGGCGCTTGCCGGCATCGCCGCGAAGTCCAGCCCGCTCCGTGCCGGTATCGCCGTTTCTCCGGCAAAGGTGGTCCGCTACCGCGCGTGCCTCGACGGGCTCGATTTCCTGTTCATGAACGAGGCGGAGGCGCGCGCACTGACCGGCACCGAGGCCGCAACCGCCGCGGAATGGCCGTTGCTGCTGCGCTCCGCCGGTCTTTCCGGCGGTGTCGTGACGCGCGGAGGCCGGGCCGCGGTCGCCTTCGACGGCAAGGGTGCCTGCCTCGCTACGCCGCCGGCTCTTTCAGCACTTGCCGACGTCACCGGCGCCGGCGATGCGCTTGCCTCGGGCTTTCTCGCCGCCCGGCTTGCCGGTGCGGATCTTGCCGACTGCCTGCGCCGGGGCATGGCGGCCGCCGTCATAACGCTGCATTCGCCCTACGCTGCCTCCGAAGAGATGCTGCCTGACAAGCTGGAGCAAGTGCTGCGCCTTGTGCCGGAAGCGGAAATGCTGGCATGAGAATTGGCAGCTGAATGGGAGCCGGGTAGCGCGGAATGCGGGCGGTTCTTCCGCACCCTCTGCTCCAGGCACCGGAATCGATCAGGCACCCCCGATGCAATTTGCCGTCGGATGTCATCAATCAAGGAAACGATCATGACCAAACCCTCCTCCCCGTCCCTGCCGATGGAATATTCAGATGAAGTCGCGGCCGCCAAGCAACGAGGTGCGCCGATCGTCGCGCTGGAATCCACGATCATCACGCATGGCATGCCCTATCCCGGCAACCTCGACATGGCCCGCAGCGTCGAGACGATCATCCGCGAACAGGGTGCCGTGCCCGCGACCATCGCCGTAATCCACGGGGTCCTCCATATCGGTCTGGACGATGCCAAACTGGAGGCGCTGTCGAAGACGCAGGGCGCGATGAAACTTTCGCGCGCCGACCTCGCCTTTGCGATCGCCGAACGCCGCACCGGAGCCACGACCGTTGCCGCAACGATGATCGCCGCTGCCCGTGCCGGCATCCGGGTTTTTGCGACCGGCGGCATCGGCGGTGTTCACCGCGGAGCGGAGCAGAGCTTCGACATATCGGCGGACCTGGACGAACTCGCACGTACCGGCGTCATTGTCGTCTGTGCCGGCGCCAAGGCCATTCTGGACATTCCCAAGACGCTCGAAGTGCTCGAAACCCGCGGTGTCCCTGTCGTGACCTATGACAGCGAGAACTTCCCGGCCTTCTGGTCGCGTGAATCCGGCCTCAAGAGCCCGCTGATGCTGAACAGCCCGGCGGCAATCGCCAGTTTCCAGCGGACGCGCGAGTTGCTCGGGATCGACGGCGGAATGCTTGTCGCCAATCCGGTGCCTGAACAAAGCGAAATCCCGCGCGAGGAGATGGAGATCTATATCACCCGCGCACTGGACAATGCGGCGAGCGAGGGCATTTCCGGCAAGGCGGTCACACCGTATCTGCTCGACAACCTCTTCCGTTTGACGGACGGGCGCAGCCTGGAAACCAATATCGCGCTGGTCGAGAACAATGCGCGCCTTGCCGCCGGGATCGCTGTCGCACTCGCTGCGAAGTAACCGCAGAAATGGAATAGGAAGGCGAAGGGGATCTGCCGCGCCGCCGTTTGCCCTTCTCCCTATCGAAATGGGGAAGATGCCGGCAAACGGCGAAGAGCACAGGTTCGGAGGAGAAACCTCGTCAGCTGTCGAGCATCTCGCGCACGGCGACGGCAAGTTGCTTCAGCGAGAAGGGCTTCGGCAGGAAGCCGAACTTCGCGTCGGCCGGCAGATTTCGCGCAAAAGCATCTTCGGCATAGCCGGATACGAAGATGAACTTCAGGTCCGGATATGTCTTGCGCAGCTCGCGCAGCAGCGTCGGCCCGTCCATCTCCGGCATCACGACGTCGGAGACGACGATATCGACGGCGCCTTCGAGTTCGTCCATGATCTCCAGCGCTTCGATACCCGATCCCGCTTCGTGAACCGTATAGCCGCGCGTCTCCAGCATGCGCTTGCCGCCGCGCCGGACCGCTTCCTCGTCCTCGACGAGCAGCACGACCGCCGAATCCCCGGTCAGGTCGGCAGGCTCGGCCCGAGGCATCGGCACCGCAACCGGTTCGCTCCTCGCCGGCGCCGCGGATTGCGCTGCGGACGCGTCCTCATCCTGGATTTCGGGCACGTCGACATGCCGCGGCAGCAGGATGCGGAAGGTCGTACCGCTGCCGATCTCCGACTCGGGATAGATATAGCCGCCGGACTGCTTCACGATGCCGTAAACCATCGACAGTCCGAGTCCGGTGCCCTTGCCGACATCCTTCGTGGTGAAGAAGGGCTCGAAGATCTTGTCCATGATTTCCGGCGGAATGCCGGTGCCTTGGTCGGACACCTCGACCATGACGAAGTCTTCCTCGGGCAGTTCGCGCCGTCCAAGCGCCGACACTTCGCTCGCCGGCAGATTGCGCGTCCTGAGCGTGATGATCCCGCCTGCAGGCATGGCGTCGCGGGCATTGACGGCGAGGTTCAGGAGCACCTGCTCGAACTGGCCGAGGTCGGTCTTCACCGGCCAGAGATCGCGGCCGTAGTCGACCTCCACCTTGACGTTGGTGCCGGTCATGCGGTCGACGAGCATCCTGAGATCGCCGATGACGTCGGTGAGATTGAGCACCGTCGGACGCATCGTCTGCTTGCGCGAGAAGGCGAGCAGCTGCCGCACAAGCACGGCTGCCCGGTTGGCGTTACGCTTGATCTCCATCAGGTCCGCGAAGGTCGCATCCGCCGGCCGCGCCGATAGCAGCAGATGGTCGGCGGAAAGCAGGATGGCCGTCAGGACGTTGTTGAAATCATGGGCGATGCCGCCGGCGAGCGTTCCCACGGCATTCATCTTCTGCGTCTGCGCCATCTGGTTTTCGAGCGCCTTCTGCTCGGTGATCTCCAGAGCATAGATGATCGCAGCCTCCTCGGGCGCCTGATCGCTCTGGTCGATGACGGCATTGACGTAGAAGCGGAAGTGACGCCCATCATCCTTGGGATGAAGCGCGTCGATCGGGGCAATATCGCTCTGCCGGTCCTTCGCGGCAGCCAGCGACTCCTGCAGACGCCCTCTCTCGGATTGATGCACCACGGCGTCGATCAGGGCCCCGCGCTCGACCTCGTCCTGCGAAACGAGCCCGGCGAAGAGCTTCATGAACGGAGCGTTGGTTCGGAGAATGCGGCCGTCTCCATCCACCGAGGCGATCGCCATGGGCGTGTTGTTGAAGAAGCGGGTGAACCGCATCGCGGCATTCGACGCGGACTGATCGCCGTCGTCGCCTTCCCGGGACATCACGATCGTCCGGCTTTCGCCGGGCGCACCGTCCCGTGCCGAGGAAACGCGATGAATGAGGCGTACCGGCAGGCTCTGGCCGTTGGTCTTTCTGAGATCGAGGTCCAGGATCTTGGTTTTCTTGAGGCCGGGCTCCGCCTGTACCGATTGTACCAGCGCCAGCCCCTCGCCCGCGACGAGATCGGCAATGCTGACGGAGCCGGGCTGGAACTTGGTCAGGTCTATTCCGAGCCAATCGGCGAGCGTCGCGTTGATATAGAAGATCTCGCCCTTGCGCCCGGCGGAGAAGAAGCCCGCGGGTGCGTGGTCGAGATAGTCGATCGCGTTCTGCAGTTCCTTGAAGAAGCGCTCCTGCTCGTCGCGCTCCGCGGTAATATCCGCGATCTGCCACAAGTAGAGCGGATTGCTGTCGGCATCCTCGAGCGGCAATACCCGCGCCTTCAGCCGATACCAATGGGCGCCGGAACCGGCCACCTTGCCGTTTGCCAGAGGTTTCAGCAGCCGGAACTCCTCGTGTCCCTGCTTGCCCTCATGCAGACCGTTGGTCAGGCGATAGATCGCTTCGGTTGCCTCGCGGTTGCGCGACAGGATCGTTTCGAGCGACTGGATGCCTGCCGCGCTCTTGGTGCCCGTCAGGGCACCATAGGCCGCGTTGGCATAGATGATGCGCCCCTTGCGGTCGGTCACGATCGTCCCGTCTTCATGCGCGTCGAGGAAGGCGCGCGCCAGTTCGTCCGGCCGCGATTGCGGCATCACTTCGATAAAGCCGATGACGGAAGAAACGAGGAAGAAGATGCCCACCATGGCCAGCACGCCGAGAATGCCGAGCACGATCTCGTTTTCGAGCTGGTCCTTGAAGACGACGAAAGCGGCAGCCGACGCGGTGAGGACGATCGCAAGCAGGATGATCCTGAGGATGGTTCCCGGACGAACGCCCCGGTCAACGACCGGCATCTGGTAGTCACCTGCCTGCCGCAATTTCGTCATCGGGTCCTCACCTGCTGCCGGGTCGCATCGAACGCGATCCGAGCGCTTGCAGTGCCGTACATCCCCGTGGATGCACAAGGGCCGCTGCAATACTTTGAATTGCCGCATGACTTATCCCCAATCCGTTTCCGGCTTGAGGAACCATGCGGTGGCCGGGTCCGAAGGCATCGTCGCGAATCGATGGCCGCCCTCCGCGCTTTCGCGCATCGACCTGGAATCATCTTTAACAATCAGAGATAACAGCAAAAAGCGTCTCTGCGGAAGCGCTGCGGTCAATTCACAGGGAATGTCGGGCCGAAGCTTGTCCAAGCCCGAAAAAAGCCGTCAAATATTGACATGCGAAGCGGCAGTAAGGAGTTCAGCCTATGTTGGAAACAATCCTCGGGGACAACGCCAGCCGGTTCATGATCGCCGCCGGAGCGGTTGCGATCGGTCTCTTGTGCCTCGTCGCCGTGCTTCGGCTCATGCGCAACAAGCCCTCCTCTCCCTTCGTCCGTGGCGGCAAGAACAGGCAGCCGCGGCTTGCAGTGCTCGATGCCGCCGCTGTCGACACGCGTCGGCGCCTGGTGCTCGTCCGCCGCGACGACGTCGAGCACCTGATCATGATTGGCGGCCCGACGGACATCGTGATCGAAAGCCGCATCGCGCCCGAGGGAGAAGATCCGGTTCCGGCCGCACTTCAGGCGCAGCCGGAAGAAAAGACGACCCGCGCCCCGATTGCGGAAACCCGGCCTCAGCCGGTTCCTTCCCCTGTCCCGCCCGAACGCCCTCTCCCGACGGAAGCTGCCGCCGACCCCGTTCGGCAACCGGCGCGCCCGAGCGAGCCGCCGCGGGTCACCGCGCGCCCGGAGCCTCCGGTGCGGGTGGTTCCGGATCAGCAAGGCCCCGCACTCGGCTCACCGCAGCCGCAGCAGGTCTCCAGGCCTTTACCTGCGCCTCACATTCCGCCGGTATCAGCCATCGAGCCGTCGCACACCGATTTCAGCGCGGTGCGTGACCGCTCGCTTCCGGTGGAGCCCGCTGCTCGCGAAGAGCGCCCCGTCCCGCTTACGGCGCTCGAGCCGGTAAAGGGCATGCCGGGCCAATCTCTCCCGCCTCGGCCCGCAGCGCCGGAAGCGGCCGCGGAATTCGAGCGCATGCTCGATGCGGAAATCAGCGGCGATCTCCAGCGCTTCTCACCTTCACGGCCGCCGCGTCCGGAGATCAGGCCCGCCGGTCGCCAGGAACCGGTACTCGGATCGCCTTCGCAGGAGACCCGCAAGGAGCCGACGATCGAAGAAGAAATGGAAAGGATGCTCGCCGATATCTCCGTGAGCCGCAAATTGTAACTCGTACGCCGCGGAACAACGCATCGGTGCCAAATGAAAACGGCGCGGTCGAACCGCGCCGTTTTCGATAGTCCCAACGGTGTCCCGGGACTTATTCGTCCCGGTAGACCTTCTCGCGACGCTCGTGACGTTCCTGCGCCTCGATCGAGAGAGTTGCGATCGGCCGGGCGTCCAGGCGCTTCAGTCCGATCGGCTCCCCGGTTTCCTCGCAGTAGCCGTAGGTGCCTTCATCGAGCCGCTGCAACGCGGCATCGATTTTGGCAATCAACTTCCGCTGACGGTCCCGAGCGCGCAACTCGATCGCCCGATCCGTTTCGGACGAGGCGCGGTCCGCAAGATCAGGATGATTGGCGCTCTCCTCCGCCAGGTGATCCAGTGTCTCGCGGGCTTCGCGAAGGATGTCGTTTCTCCAGGCATTCAGCTTCGCACGAAAGTATGCCCGGTGGTTCGCATTCATAAAATCC
The DNA here is from genome assembly GCF_036245905.1 of Sinorhizobium sp. KGO-5. Lineage (NCBI taxonomy): Bacteria > Pseudomonadati > Pseudomonadota > Alphaproteobacteria > Hyphomicrobiales > Rhizobiaceae > Sinorhizobium > Sinorhizobium sp. KGO-5. The sequence continues at coordinate 42,224 of NZ_BDIZ01000005.1, read as the reverse complement.
TCGTCCTCCGACAGGACATAGGTACTAAGATCGATCTTCTCACTCAACGCGATTCTCCTGAAGAACATCTCATTGCGGCGGTGTATAGACCTATGGAAGCTCTGATTCAAGCCTTGTAATCAGTGCTTAACTGCATTTTAACACTGCCCGCATCGCAGGCTAACCGGCTAATATTTCATCACAATTACACGCAAAGTCTTGAACGCCGAAATACCGCTCACCGCCGACGGCATCGGCCGCTTGACGTTCCACGGGCGAGCACGGCGGCATTTCGGATTGCGACATTTGGTGCGCGACCCGCATCGGTTCAATGGGCGCACCGGATCAAAAAACCACGAAACGCGGCTTGATCTTTACGCCGACCGGCGGGACAACGGAGCATCCGCAAGGCGTTTCCAGCCGTCGGCACCAGGGGCGCCTCCATCCTGGGGATTTCCAACACCGGGTGAATACATGCAAGACAGCGTCGTCCCGGCCTTCCAGCTTCTGCTTCTTCGCCACGCCCGATCGGGCTGGGCTCTGCCCGGCCAGAGCGATTTCGATCGCGCGCTCGACGATGTCGGCTTTGCGGAGGCGGAACTCACGGCACAGTCCGCAGCCGACCATCGCATCAGGCCGGACCTGATTCTTTGTTCGACGGCTGTCCGCTGCCGGCAGACGGCCGAACCGCTATACCGCGCATTTGGCGAAGATATCGACATTCGGTACCTCGACCCACTCTATACCGGTCCCACGACCGTCTATGCCGACCTTGTCGAGGCGCATGCGAGCCGACCCTCGCTGATGATTATCGGGCACAATCCGATGATGGAGGAGCTCTTTCGACGAATTCTGGGCGAAGAACGGGCGGCTGCGGCACTCGCTGACGGATATCCGCCGGCCGGAATGGCGGTGATCGATTTTGCGGCGCCGCCGAAAGCCGGAAGGGCATGGACAGCGACACTTTCGAAGTTCCTCGTTCCCGCCCTTGAAGAAGCCGGGAAAGGATGAGGCCCTGCCAGCCGCTTCCGCCTGCGGAAACGGCGAATTCGCTTCGCCTTGTTGCGCTGGCGGAAACATTTCCTATATCGCTCCAGACGCTACGCGGATGCCCGCGACCCGGTTGGGATATCGGCAAATCAAACGTACCGCTCATCATTCCCGAAGGGACGAAACAATTTGGCGCCCATTCTCACCAGTTTCAAAGACGACGCGCTGATCGCCCTGGACAATCTCGCCGACCGTGCCGCGGGTCTCGTCACCCCGTCCCTCAGGCTCGGCGTCACCGGCCTTTCGCGGGCCGGCAAGACCGTTTTCATCTCTTCGCTCGTCCACAACCTGCTGAACGGAGGGAGGCTGCCGGTTTTCGAACCGGTCCGGTCGGGCCGTGTATCCAAGATCCGGCTCGAACCGCAGCCCGACGACGCGGTCCCGCGCTTTCAATATGAGGATCACATTGCGGCGCTGGTCCGGGATCGGTCCTGGCCGGATTCGACCAGGGCCATATCGCAGCTGCGGATCACCCTCGATTACGAAAGCGCCAGCGGCTGGAACCGTCTGTTCTCTCCCGGGCGGCTGTCGATCGACATCGTCGATTATCCCGGCGAATGGCTGCTCGATCTGCCGCTGCTCGGCCAGGATTTCCGGCAGTTCAGCGACGCAACGGTTCAACGCGCACGCACCGGCATGCGCGCCGACCTGTCGAGCGAGTGGTTGGGACTTGCCGTCGCGCTCGGAGCCTCGGCGCCGGCCGACGAAGGCAGCGCCCGCCGGCTTGCCGAGAGTTTCACCGCCTATCTCAAGGCCTGCAAGGACGACGACCGGTCCCTCTCCACCCTGCCGCCTGGCCGCTTCCTGATGCCGGGCGACCTCGAAGGGTCGCCGGCGCTTACCTTCTCGCCGCTCCCCGACCTGCCTGCGGGCCGCGCCCCAAAGGGTTCGCTCTGGGCGATGATGGAGCGCCGCTACGAAGCCTACAAGACGCATGTGGTAAAACCGTTCTTCCGCGAACATTTTGCCCGCCTCGACCGCCAGATCGTGCTTGTCGACGCGCTTCAGGCGGTCAACCGCGGCACGGAGGCGCTGAAGGATCTGGAACAGGCTCTGGCAGACGTGCTTGCCTGCTTCCGGCCCGGCGTCAACTCCTGGCTGACTTCGTTCGTCACGCGCAAGATCGACCGCGTACTGATCGCCGCCACCAAGGCCGATCACCTGCACCACGAAAGTCACGACCGGCTGGAGCGCATCACGGCTCGCCTCGTCAGCCGGGCGACCGAGCGAATAGGAATGAGCGGGGCGGGCCTTGAGGTCATGGCGCTCGCATCTGTCAGAGCAACGCGGGAGGCCACCGTAGACCACGATGGCCATCGTTTGCCCGTGATCGTCGGAACGCCGATCGCCGGTGAAAAGATCAACGGCGAGATATTCGACGGCGAAAAGAAAACAGCGATATTTCCTGGAGACCTGCCGGAAGATCCTGAACTTCTTTTTGAAGCCGTCGACCGCGTCTCCGCATCGGCCCTATCCGCCTCCGCCCCGGAGCAAGCAATGCCGGAACTGAATTTCGTCCGCTTCCGGCCGCCGCATCTCGAGGAGACGCGCGGCGGTTTGAAACTCTCCGTGCCGCATATCCGGCTCGACAGGGCCATGCAGTTCCTACTCGGAGATCGCCTGGCATGAGTGATGACTTCAACGACCGTCGACGCAGGCCGGCCGCCTTTTCCGTCGAGGCCGAGGAGGCCACCAAACGCGAGATGGAACAGACGCCGCGGCGCCCACCGGGGAGTTTCAGCGAAAAGATCGTCATGACGCCCGATGCCGAGGACCCGTTCATCGGGACCACCGCGGCGATCGAATCGCTCAACCTGCCGGAAGCAAAGCCGCAGCGGCGCCGGCTCTCCTTCGGCAAGATCGCCGGGGGGGCTTTCGGCATCCTCATTTCGCTCGCGGTCGGGCTTTGGATCGACCGGCTTGTGCGCGACCTCTTTTCGCGCGCCGACTGGCTTGGCTACGGAGCCGTCGCAGTCGTGGCGATCGGCGTCGTCGCTTTCCTGATCGTAATCGCGCGCGAAATCTTCGGCATGATGCAACTGACCGCTGTCCAGACGCTGAAAGCCGATCTGGCCGCGGCCGCCGAGGCCGGAAAGACGCAAGCCGCACGTGTTGCGACCGCGAGGCTCGTTCACCTGCTCGCCGGCAATCCCCGGACGGCCAAGGGCCGTGCCCGCCTGACGGAGACCGAGGGCGATATCATCGATGCACCCCATCTCATCGAACTGACGGAGCGTGAATTGCTGGCGCCGCTCGACCGCGAGGCGCGGCGGATTATTCTTGGCGCCGCGAAGCGGGTGTCGATCGTGACTGCCGTCAGTCCGCGCGCTCTCGTGGACCTCGGCTACGTGATCTACGAATCCGCGCGGTTGATCCGTGCCATGGCCGAACTCTACGGCAGCCGCCCGGGCACGCTCGGCCTGCTGCGCCTGATGCGCGACGTCATCGCGCATCTCGCCGTCACCGGCTCGATCGCCGTCGGCGACAGCCTCATCCAGCAGATCCTCGGCCACGGCCTGGCATCCAAGCTGTCCGCCCGCCTCGGCGAGGGCGTGATCAACGGGCTGATGACGGCGCGCATCGGGATCGCGGCGATGGATCTCTGCAGGCCGATGCCGTTTCGCGCGCTCAAGCGCCCCAGCATCGGCGACTTTCTGGGCGACCTGGCGCCCGGCGCCGCACGGTCCGAGGACGCAGCCGGCTGATCGTCGATCCATCGCCGGCGCGCCCTGCCCTCTACGCAAGATAAGCGGCCCAGAAGCCGGGCTGAAACCATCCGTTAACCATTTTCACGGCAATGTAGACGTCAGTTTCCAGCTTGATCCATCAAGGACTGCTCATGCTCTCGCGCCCTTCTCCGATTGTTCGCGGCATTGCCGTTATCGCGCTCGTCGCCGCCGCGGGCCTTGCGACACCCGCGTTCTCCGGCGCCCGTGACAAGGCGTTCTTCGACAGGATTGCCGGGCAATGGAAAGGCCCGGGCGAAATCGTTGCCGGCAAGTACAAGGGCACGAAGTTTACCTGCGATCTTACCGGTGAAGCGGCACCCGGCAACGAAGCCGGCCTGAAACTGGACGGCTTCTGCCGCGTCGGGGTATTCAAGCAGCCGATGTCGGCGACGATCGTCCGGAAGGGCAACAGCTACACCGGAAAGTTCCTGGACGGTGCCGAGGGCAAGGGTCTCGACGTCGTGTCCGGCAGCGTTGCCAAGGACAAGGTGGTCGTCGGGATCAACCGCAAAAAGCTCAATGGCGCGATGATCGCGCGCCTGCACGGCGAAGAAACAATGAACATCACGATCTCGGTGAAGGTCGAGGACACCATGGTTCCGGTCATCGGTGTGAGCCTCAACCGGCAGATGGACGATATCGCCGTCGGTTCGATCGAGTAACCACCCTTCCCGACAGACCTGTACGAGCACGGCTTCTCCGCTTATTGCTCCGCGCGCCACCATTCGACGTTTTCGTCGGCCACTTCGATACCCTTCACATCCGCCCGGCCCAGCCATTCTCTGACTGTCCGTCCGTCGACGGTAAGGTCTGCGGCAAAGTCGGCGAGCGGCTTCAGCACGAAGCCGCGTTCGGTCATGCGCGGATGAGGCAGCGTGAGCGTCGCGCTCGCCCTGTTGAGGTCACCGAAGGTCAGGAGATCGATGTCGATGGTGCGGGGACCCCAGCGCTCCATTCTCACACGCTTCATGGCTCGTTCGATCTCGAGACAGGCGGCAAGCAATGCCTCTGGTTCCAGCGTCGTTTCGACTTCCGCACAGGCGTTGAAGAACCAATCCTGATCCGTCTTGCCCCATGGCGGCGTGCGGTAGAGCCGCGAAACCGCTACGATCCGGCAATCCGACCGCGCATCGAGCGCCCGCAGGGCTTCCGCCATCGCCCGGCGCGGATCGCCGAGATTGCCGCCGAGACCGAGGATCGCGTGCCGCCAGCTCCTATTCGGCGACATGCTCGACCGTGACTTCCACGTAATCCAGGATGCCCGGAACCGGCGCGTTCGGCTTGCGGATGGAGACCTTCGCCCGGCGAATCTGGCGAAAACGGGCGCAAAGCGTCTTGGCGACCTCAAGCGCCAGCGCTTCGATCAGGTAACGCCGGCGTCCAGTGACGATCCTCTCGATCTCGGCGAAGGCGATGCCGTAATGCACGGTGTCGTCGATGCAGTCCTCGGCAAGCGCCGTCCCCTGGTCGACGACCAGTTCCGCATCGACGAAGAAACGCTGCCCGAGAAACTCCTCTTCGTCGAGCACGCCATGGCGGGCAAAGAACGCGCAGTTCTTCAGTGTGATCGTGTAGGTCGCAGTCATGGCTTCATGTCCCGTCAGCTGATCTTTGCGGCCAGCATAGCATCGGCCACCGCTAACGCATCCCTGTTGATTGCGACATCGTGTACCCGAAAAATCGCAGCGCCGGCCGTTCTGAGGAGCGCCGTCGTCGCGGCGGTACCAACGTCGCGGCCTTCCGCCTCTCGGCCCGTCACCGCGCCGACGAAGCGCTTGCGCGAAGTTCCGACAAGAAGCGGCCGTCGAAACCCATGCAACGCCCTGAAGCGCGCCATCAGTTCGAGGTTCTCGTTCGTGTCCTTCGCGAATCCAAAGCCCGGATCGAGCACGACCCGTTCCCGCGCCACGCCGGCGTCGGCGGCGATCCGCAGAGACCGTTCCAGGAAATGGAACTGATCCTCGATCACATCGCTCAGTTTCTCCCGATCGCGTCCGGTATGCATGATGCAGAGCCCCGCACCCGTCTCGGCCGCCACGGCCGCGATCGCCGGCTCGCGCTGCAACCCGTGCACGTCGTTGACGATGTGGGCGCCGGCGTGAACCGCCAAACGCGCGGTTTCCGCGCGGTAGGTATCGACCGAGATGACGGCCCGGGACTGCCGCGCGATCGCGGCGATAACGGGCAGAACGCGGGCCTGTTCCTCGTCGGCGCTGACCGGTTTGGCGTCCGGTCGCGTGGATTCGCCGCCGATATCCAGGATTTCCGCACCCGCCTCCAATGCGCGCAGCGCAGCTCTGACAGCAGCGTCGGGATCAGCGAAGCGCCCGCCGTCGGAAAATGAATCCGGTGTAACATTGATGATCGCCATCAAAACGCCACGCGGGCCCAGTTCGAGATCGCGTCCATGCGCCAATTGCCAGCGCCAGGGCTGAAATGGATCGTATGTCATTGTTCCGGTCCGCAGCTGAACGGTTTGAATTCACCGCCCGTCATGGTGCAAATATATCATTCGAAAGCAACATGTTATGACGCCTTCCTCACACACCTTGCAAGCTTGTCGACGTCGGTTGGGGCCGATTTGTGTTGCGCTGGCTTTGGCTATGCCCCAAGCTTCAATGAAGTTCAACCGGCGAGAACGCGCTTCCATGCCCCGACTACACATCCCGCTGCGTGCAGCCCTGGTCGCATTGCTCGTCGGAGTCCCGTTCGGCAACGCCTCGGGCGAAACACTGATCAGCAAGAGAATCTCCTACTTCTCGATCGGAGGGCGCACGGCCGCAGAACTCGACAAGGCGCTTTCGGCGTCCGGCCCTATGATGAAGAGCACCGGAACGCGGCATCCGGGCGCCACCCGGATCAAGTTCGGCGGCACGGTCACCTATGTTAGTCGCGACGACCGCTGCGCGGTGGGCTCGGCCAAAGTCACGCTCAACACGCGCATCATTCTGCCACGCTGGAAGCATCGTCGACAGGCGGGCCGCGATCTGGCCCTGGTCTGGGACACGCTGGCGAGCGACATCAAGCGCCACGAGGAACGCCATGCGGAGATCGCGCGCATCCACGCGCGCCAGATGGAAAAGGCACTGCTTTCACTGAAAGCCGAGGACAGTTGCGAGCGCATGCAGGCCCGGGTAGCGGAAGTAAGCGCCGAAGAAGTCGAGCGGCACGACAAGGACCAGGCGCGCTTCGACCGCACCGAGGCGGCGAATTTCGACCGGCGGATGATCCGGTTGCTGCAATACCGCCTCGAAAGCCTGAAGAAGAACGCCAAGGCCCGCTGATGGCGTGAGGCAGGCCGTGCATCGCCGCGGCGCGAAGCGCGGGACCGTGTCCGCGCTTTCGATCGGAATACCCCAAAGAAACGGTGGGATATAGTTTCCGCTTCAGAAGAAAACGCCGGGAACCCACAGTATTTTACTGGCGGAATCTAGTGATAGCGGGGCGCAGCCGACTCAGCTATATTAAAGTCATGCAACGAGCGGAGGAACCGAAGTTCAACTGCTCGATGAAGTTGACATTGGATTGCGGATCAATACCGAGATCTCGCGTTTTAGTGGCAACCGGCGTGAGTTTGGCTTCGTCGTCTTCGGCTATTGCAGCATTATCCGGACGATGAGGCAGCACAGGTTCTCCTGGCGTGTCCTGGTGCGGCAGATGTTCCCTCCCTCATCTGCATGCGATGCGCCCTCCTAGCCTCGCTTGTCGATTGACCGGCGAGGCTTTTTTTTGCAACGACGGCCCGTTCGAGCCGATCAGGCCTGGCGCTCGGGGACATGAACGACAAGCCCGTCCAGAGCTTCGCTCATCTTGATCTGACAGGAGAGACGCGAGGTCGGACGCACGTCGTAGGCGAAGTCCAGCATATCCTCTTCCATCGCTTCCGGCGTGCCGACCTGCGCCGCCCAGGCCTCGTCGACATAGACATGACAGGTGGCGCAGGCACAGGCCCCGCCGCACTCCGCCTCGATCCCGGGGACCGAATTGCGAACCGCATTCTCCATGACCGTGGAGCCGTTCTCGACATCGAGTTCGTGGCGCGCGCCGTCAAAGGCTACGATCGTAAGTTTTGTCATTTTTCTTTCCGGAACGAATTGAGGGGCCGGCCGGCTGGCACAGGGCTTGTCAGGACTAGGCGGTGCCCCGGCTTTGAATTCAGGGCACGTTCTTCCAACAAATCAACCGGCCAGTCAACACAATGCGGCCGGTCCGCACAGCCTCAAATTGCCGCGGCGGTCGGGCAGATCGCGTTTAATGATAGGTTTTAAGCCATCCCGCCCAAAAGTGCGCAGCGGTTTTGGGACAACGACATGCACAATAACGACAAGCTGCAGCCAGATCACGTTCATGTTTCTAGGTCGGGGTCGACCGACATGAGCGTGACCGGCCCCAAAAAGTTAGAGCGGGATGCGAGCGGAAAACCGCGCCCGCTTTCCTCACCCCGCTCTTCCGCCCGATAAGTGCGCGCGCTTCAGGTCAACGGCAGAGTTTCAAAACGAAGAGCTCAGCCTCGAGAACGGCAGCGCCGAGAGCGCTCCGCAGAGCAGCGTCGGCGGGACATTTCTCGATGGCGGCTGCAGCCTCGGCGACCGCGACCGCACCGACCGCGAGAGCCGCCCCCTTCAGACGGTGGGCCTCCTGGCTGCAGGCCTCTGCGTCACGTTCCGCCATCTCGGCCATCGCCTGGCGTGCCTGACGCGCAAAGAGCTTCAGGACCTCGGTCTCGAGCGCCGTGTCCCCCATCGTCTGTCTGTAGAGATGCGCAAGGTCGATGGGATTCCTGCTGGAGGGAGTGGAACTTGCGGGGATGTCCGGTGCCTCGAAGGCTATCTTGAGTGCCGCCATGGGCTCGCTTCCTACAATCGATTTCGCGTAAACAATCGCACCGTTTTCAAACAGGAATATCGGTGCGCGGCACTGCCATTGACCTAAAACGCGGCGCAATGGAGGCAGAAAAATTGAGGAAATGGTTAACGACCATTAAACCGGCTGATTCCCTTGGCTTTTCGGGTCCCGAGGGCTCGCTTCCGTTAAGAAATCATTAGGATTTTAATGAATGGGGAACGCTCATAATTGTAAGAGCCCGGCTAATGTGTCACTACGATACGATTAGGAACGGGTCCGTATATGAAAATGGCAACTGTTCCGGTGGATAAGCTGCGTCCCAAGGTGTCGCAGTGCATAGGCTGCGGCTATCCATCGAGGCGATGTAATGGGTGATCAGTCAATCTGTGGCTTCGTTGCGAAGCTTGGACCTTGCGGTCACCGCCCTGGTTCGGATGTTCCGCTGGGCACCTGGCGGCACAGGAAGACGGCCATCATCGGGCAATAGTAGTGAGGCGTATCCGTATGGCGACGAAGAAGACCAACGAGTCGATCGACGAAAAGGCGTTCCAGGCGCTGGAAGCTGCCCTGAAGATCGACTTTGACGACCTGAAGTCGGCCTTGAACGACGAGACTTCCCTGGACGAGCCGGTGCCGGAAAGTGTGTCCGAGAGCGCCCGCCAGGCCGCCGGTTCCGGTGAGGCCCGCGCCGCACGAACGCAACAGGAAGCTGCGAAGCCCGCGCGCGGCGCCGAAGCACCGCGCAGTTTTGCGAGCGAAATGGCTCCGAAGCAGCCCCCCCTGGCGCCGGCCAACGATGACACGCGCAAATCCCCAGCCGCCATGCTGCGCTCGCTGGAGGTCCGCTCGAGCCGCGCGGCAATCCGCGTCGCTGCGATCGTCTCGCTGGTCTGGACAGTGGCCGGACTCGGCGTCGCCCACCTTCTTTATGCGCCCGGGATCTGGCAGATCCGCTCTCTCGGCGATCTCGCGGCAATGCCTGGAGCGATCGGCATCCTGCTCGGCATCGCCCTGCCCGTCATGCTCTTCTTCTCCTTCGCGATCATGATCGCGCGTGCTCAGGAACTGCGCAGCGCCGCGCGTTCGATGGCAGAGGTCGCGATGCGCCTCGCCGAGCCGGAAACCAATGCCGCCGACCGCGTCATGACGGTCGGTCAGGCCGTGCGCCGCGAAGTCTCGGCGATGAACGAGGGCATCGAGCGCACCATCGCCCGGGCAACCGAGCTCGAAGCGCTCGTGCATTCGGAAGTCAGCGCACTCGAGCGCAGCTACAGCGAAAACGAACTGCGTGTCCGCACGCTCGTCCAGGAGCTCGGTCTCGAACGCGAGGCGATCATCGGCCATTCGGATCGGATCCGCACGGCTATCGCCGGCGCGCATACCAAGCTGAAGGACGATCTCGAAACTGCAAGCGAGGACATTGCGTCGCGCATCGCCGTTTCCGGGGAGGCCTTCGCTTCCCTCATCGATACCCGGGCCGCGGCACTTACCGACAAATCGGACCATGCGCTCGAAAATCTGAGCACCATGCTGACCACGCGGACCGACGCATTGCTTTCGGGCCTTACGACCGCGGGAGTGGCGCTCAGCAACGAGTTCGACGCGCGTCTCGATGCACTCAGCGATAACCTGACGCAGCGTGGCGAGCAGTTGCTCAGCCAATTCGAAACCCGTGCCTCGACGCTCGACGCCAATACCGAGAAGCTCAACGCCGCCCTGAACGAACGCGCCCGTCAGCTCAACGAGACGCTGATCGCCCGCACACGTGACCTCAATGAGAGCCTCAGGATAGGCCAGCAGGCGATTTCCGGCGGTCTCGACGACGTGCTTTCCTCGCTCAACTCGGCCCTTGACGAAAAAGGAGCGAGCTTCCGCCAGAGCCTCAAGTCGAGCGCCGACGACGCCATCATGGATCTCGATCTGCGCGGCGGCTTTTTCGAGGAAAAGCTGCAGACGACGGTCGGCCAACTGGCAAGCGCCTTCGACGAACGCTTCCACGAATTTGCAAGCGCCTTCGACAAGCGTGCCAGCCAGCTCGACACCAAGCTCATGGAAAGCCTCCACCGGATCAACGAGACCGTTTCCGGCGGCTCGGAGGCGATCGGCGGCGCCCTTGACAGCAGCGTGGACAAGATCAATTCGGCGCTGTCCGACCAGTCGCTCACCCTGGCAACGGCGCTCGGCGCGACGCAGGACTTCATCGAGGAGACGATCGGCAGCCGCACCTCCGAGCTCAGCAGCCTGATCGGCAACGCGCACAACCGCATCGAGAGCGTGCTTTCCGACAAGACCGGCTCGCTGATGGGCGCGCTGACCGAAGCGCAGGAGCGCATCGAGAACGGCTTCGGCCAGCGTGCCGATGCGCTTGCCAACGCGCTGACGGCGAGCGAGCGAAGCCTGACGGACGGACTCGACTCCCGTACATCCGCCTTCATCGAGGGCTTGCAGTCTGCTCATGCCCGCATCGAGCAGACTCTTACCGGCTCCACCGACGAGATCACGAGCGCGATCGCCGCAAGCCAGCATCGGCTCGACAACACGCTTTCGGAACGTACCGCCGCGCTCTCGACCGCCCTCGCCTCAGGAACCAGCGTCATCGAAAGTACCGTCGGCGGCACAGCAGACCGGCTTGAGCGTGTCCTTTCCGAGCGCGGGCAGTCGATCACCGACGCACTGTTCAACCAGACAGCGGCGCTCGACGGCGTGCTCGCCGAGCGCGCGACGCAAATCAATTCCACCATGTCGGCCCGCGCAAGCGAAATGGCTGACTCGCTCAGCCGTCATGCCGAGGACGTCGCCGACAGCCTGACTTTCCGCGCCATGGCGGTCGCCGAGACCATGACCGACCGCGTCGGCGAGATCGAAAACAAGCTTTCGCAGAGCGTCTCCGAAGTCGCCGAAAACCTGGGCGGCCGCGTCAGCCTGATCGCCGATACGCTCACCGATACCAGCGCCCGCATTGCCGAGGACCTGAGCAGCCGAGTCGGAAAGATTTCCGAGACGCTGGCCGGTACAAGCGCCGAAATTGCGGAAGCGCTTACCGCCCGCACGTCGGAAGCAACCGCTTCGCTTGCAGGAAAAGCGGCCGAGATCGAACAGACGCTCACCGGCAGGGCCTCGCACCTGCGCGATACGCTGACGACGACGCACGACGAGATCCGTTCGACGCTCGACGACCGGATCACGGCGATCAACCTTGCCGTCGGCCAAGGCCGCGAGCAGCTGGAAGAACTGCTCTCGGATCAGTCCATGGCGATGGCAACGACCCTGGCGACCAGCGCCAGCATGCTCGAAATGTCGCTGGAAGAGCGCCAGGCATCGATCGCCGGTGCGATCGAGCGCAGCACCGAGGCGCTCGCCGCCCGCACGTCGGAAGCAACCGCATCGCTTGCCGACAAGGCCACCGAGATCGATCGGACGCTCTCCGGCAAGGCCGCGCAGCTGCGCGACACGCTGGCGACCACCCATGAGCAATTGCGCACGACCCTCGACGAGCGGATCAACACCATCAACCTCTCGGTTGGCCAGGGACGCGAGCGGCTCGAAGAGTTGCTGTCCGACCAGTCGATGGCGATGGCCACCACACTGGCGACCAGCGCCAGCATGCTCGAAATGTCGCTGGAAGAGCGCCAGGCATCGATCGCCGGAGCGATCGATCGCAGCGCCGAGGCGCTCGACTCCCGTATGCGCTCGACGACGGGCGAGATTGCGGAACGTCTGGCCGAAACAGCCGATCAGATCAGTCTGGCGGCTGACACGCTCACCAACCGCGTCGACATTTCGATCAGCGGCGTCAATAGCCGCCTCGACGAAACCGGCGCTCGCATCGAGACAAGCCTCGGTTCGCTCGAAGAACGCATCCGCGGCAGCGTCGGCGACGTCGACGCCATTCTCGGCGAAACCGGCGCACGCATCGAAACGAGCCTCGGCTCCCTCGAAGAGCGCATCCGCGGCAGCGTGGGCGATGTCGACGCCATTCTCGGTGATACCGGCGCGCGCATCGAAACGAGCCTCGGCTCCCTCGAGGAGCGCATCCGCGACAGCGTCGGCAGCGTCAATGCGATCGTCGACAATGCCGGCCAGCGGATCGCCGACAGCCTCGGTGAGCGCGCAGGCGAAATCGACCGGATCAGCGAGGCTGCGGCAACGCGCATATCGACTGCCATCGAAGCCGGCACAGGCCGGATCGAGGAGCGGCTCGGCACGATGGATCGGGCCCTCAATATCGGCCTCGACAACGTAAACCGCACGATCGAAGGGAAAGCTGCGGCGCTCGTAACCAGCCTGCGTGGCGCCGTAAGCGACGCCACCCAGGAGATCGACGCGGAAGCCGCCCGGTCGGCCGGGCTCCTGTCCAAGGCCGGCGCCGACTTCGCAGGTGCGCTCGCCGCGAGCAACGCCGAATTTGCGTCGTCGATCGAGCAAACCGCATCGGCCACGGCCGCACGCCACGCCGATCTCGCCCGCTCGGTCGCGGAAGCCGCGGACACGGCGACCGCCCGATTGGCCTCGACCAACAGCCAGATCGCGACCCATGCCAAGAGCATTCAGCAGAGCCTGACCGAGGCGGAGAAAGCGCTCGATGCGCGCGGCCAGTCCATCCGCAGCACGCTCGACGAAAGCACCCGCGAACTCAACTCGATGCTTGCCGGACGCTCGATGGAACTGTCGCGTCTTCTCGACGAGCAGGCTCGCCCTGTCATCGAACAATACGCCGCCACCGGCAAGGAGGCCGCCGAACGCATCGCTTCCCTCACCCAGGAAAGCGCCGACCGCCTGCGTGCCGAAAACGCGGCGCTCATCAACGCCATTACCGAACGGACCGGTGAGACGCTCGACGCCATCTCGTTGCGTGCGGAAGAGACCGCCAAGGCGATGAAAATGGTCGAGAACCGGCTGCAGTCGACGGCCATGGGCCTGATCGATCAGCTCGCGTCGAGCAATTCGGCGATCGCCACGGTCATCGACCAGGCGAGCGGCAATCTCGGAGACATGGACCAGCGGCTCGAGGCGACCGCCGCAAAGGTCTCGGAAACGGCGCGGCAGGCCTCCGACATGCTCTCCACCTCGACCCGCCTGATCGAAGGCAAAGTCGACAAGCTGTCGGACATTTCTTCCTCGACATTGTCGCAGATCGGCGGCATCGTCGGCCGCTTCGAAGACCATTCGAAGGTTCTCGGACAGGCTTCCGACCTCCTGGCGGCCGCCCAGTCGAACCTTGTGAGCACGCTCGAAGAGCGCCAGGACGCGCTTCGGACACTCTCGGTCGGCCTCGTCCAGCGTTCGGAGGAGATCGAGCGGACCATGCGCGCTCTCGAGGGCTTCGTCGACGGCGCCTTCCAGCGGGCCGAGGAACGCTCCGGTCAGGTTGCCGGCAATCTGCGCAGCGGGATCCAAACCTCCTTCGCCGATGTGGGCCGACTGCTGTCGAACACCGAACAGCGGGCAACCGAGGCTGCAGAGGCCCTGCGCGATACGCTTGTGAAGGCGAGCGATGAAGCCGCCGCTTCGGTCGAAGGGGTCTTCTCGCAGGCCGAGGAACGTTCACGCCAGATCGCCGACAGACTGCGCTCCGGCGTCGAGACGTCCTTCGCTGACGCAAACAAGACGCTTTCGCAGGTCGAAGGACGTGCACTCAGCGCCTCCGAGGCCCTGCGGCAGGTCATGGCAAAGACCGGCGAGGAAGCCGGCCAGGCGCTCGAAGGCGCGTTCGCCACCGTGGAAGAGCGTGCCAAGGACGCGGCCTCGCGGCTGCGCAGCAGTATCGGTGCGTCGGTCTCCGACGTCGAGCGTATGCTGGCCGAGAGCGGCAAGAAGTCCGATGGCGTCGCAGCACAGTTGCGCGAAGCCGTCCGCCAGGCGATCGAGGATGCGATCGGCCGTTTCAACGGCGCAACCGACGACATCCGTCGTTCCGCCGGCGAAATCCGCAAGGAACTCGACATGACGCGCGAAGAATTGAAGCGCGGCGCTTTCGACCTTCCGGAAGAGGCCAAGGAAAATGCCGCGCTGATGCGGCGCGCCGTCGGCGAACAGATCAAGGCGCTGCAGGAATTGTCCGAGATCATCGGCAAGTCTTCCTCGCAGCTCGAAGTCGCCCAGCCGGTTCGCCAGCAGGAAGCCCCCGCTGCCCCGGCCGCCCGCGTCGTCGCGCCACAAGCCGCCGCACCGCAGTCATCGCTGCCGCAAGCCGCCGTGCCGCAACCTGCCGCACCGCAGCCGGCTCCGAATGCCGCTCTGCGCGGAAGCCTGGGCATAGAGCAGGCCACCCGCCCGCTGCAGCCTGCCCGGCCGCCGGCAACGGAGGAACGCGCCGAAGAGGGCGGCGGCTGGATGCGCGATCTCCTGCGCGCGGCTTCCCGCGAGGAAGAGCCTGCAGCAGCGCGGCCGCGCTCGGCGGAAAGCCAACCGGTGGCAAAAGCCGGCGCCAGCCGCAACCCTCGCCATGTGGTCGAGTCGCTGAATTCGCTCTCGGTGGACATCGCGCGTGCAATCGACCACGACGCCTCCGTCGAGCTTTGGCGTCGCTATCAGCGCGGCGAACGGGACGTCTTCACCCGCCGCCTCTACACGCTGAAGGGGCAGCAGACCTTCGACGAAATCAAGCGCAAATACGATCGCGAACCGGAGTTCCGCACCGCCGTCGACCGCTATATCGCCGACTTCGAGAAGCTGCTCGCCGATGTGGCGCGCAACGATCCCGACAAGCGCATCACCCAGACCTACCTGACGTCCGATACGGGCAAGGTCTACACCATGCTTGCCCACGCGGCAGGGCGCTTCAGCTGACACGGACAGCAATCGGTCTCTCGGGAACGGCCTCGTCGCAAGACGGGGCCGTTTCTATTCATCTCTCCTCTTCCTCATCTCTCTCTGTGCTCGTCACGGAGATGAGGGCAGCGCCGCGTCTGCGGCGCGGAAGAGCCTTTCCAGCCCAAGGACTTGGTCTGGCTGGATTCCTGTGACGAGCACAGGAATGAGGGACCGGGGATGTCCCGCTACTACATCGAAGCGAAGCGGGACGCTGTAAACGGGCCTGGCCCGCGACCTTTCCGCGCCGCCTCGCTATCTTCACGGTTTATGAAACGCGCCGAGGGGTCGCACCCTCTCGACCCTCATCCCTGTGCTTGTCACAGAGATCCAGCAGCGCCGCGTCTGCGGCGCGGAAGAGCCTTTCCAGCCCAAGGACTTGGGCTGGCTGGATTCCTGTGACAAGCACAGGAATGAGGGACCGGGAAGTGCGGCCACTACATCGAAGCGGAGCGGGACGCTGTATACGGGCGTGGCCCGCGACCTGTCGTGTCGCCTCGCTATCTTCACGGTTTATGAAGCGCGCCGAGGGACCGCACCCTCTCCTCACCTCATCCCTGTGCTCGTCACAGGGATCCAGCAGCGCCGCGTCTGCGGCGCGGGAAGCGTTCTTTCAGCCCAAGGACTTGGTCTGGCTGGATTCCTGTGACAAGCACAGGAATGAGGGACCGAGATGTGCGGCTACTACAACTATTGCTTGCGAATATGCGAGGGAATGGTCAGCCTATGACGCAATGAAAGGTTACGTCTACATTCTCGCATCGAGACGCTGTATACGGGCGTGACCCGGGACCTTCCGCGCCGCCTCACGATCTTCACGGTATAGGACGCGCCGAGGGGCCGCACCCTCTCCGCCCTCATCCCTGTGCTCGTCACAGGGATCCAGCAGCGCCGCGTCTGCGGCGCGGGAAGAGTCCTCCGGGGGGAGCCGTTGCCACGGAGAGAAACCGGCTGGCACTCGCTTCAAGCGACGCGGTCTGCCAACGGCATTGTTTGGGATAGGTGAAGGTCAAGCCGCGTGTCGTCTCCCCCCTTATGGGGGAGAATACCTGCGGCAGGCCTTCGCTTCAAATTCTGCGTTCTGCCCGCATGCCACAAAAAAAGCCCCGGTAAAAAACACCGAGGCTTCCTGTCGGTCAGGCCTGCTGGCCAGCAGGCAAACCGGATCAATGTTCCTTGTTCGCGTAGACCGACTTCTTCGTCAGGTAGATGAGGCCCGTGAAGATGAGCAGGAACACCATGACCATGAAGCCGGTGCGCTTGCGATCTTCCAGATGCGGCTCGGCGGCCCACATCAGGAACGCCGAGACGTCCTTGGCATATTGGTCGACGGTCTGGGGGGCGCCGTCGTCATAGGTGACCTGGTCGTCTGAGATCGGCGGTGCCATCGCGAGTGCCGCGGCGCTGGCGAAATACGGGTTGTAATGCGTGCCTTCGGCCACTTCCACGCCCGCCGGCGGATCCTGATAGCCGGTCAGAAGCGCATGGATGTAATCCGGACCGCCTTCCTGGTAGGGCCAGAACATGTCGAAGACGAATTGCGGGAAACCGCGTTCGATGCCGCGTGCCTTCGCGATCAGCGAAAAATCCGGCGGTGCCGCGCCGTTGTTCGAAGCAGCCGCCGCTTCCTTGTTCGGGAAGGGTGACGGGAAGTGGTCGGACGGAACGGCCTTGCGCGTGAACATCTCGCCATCCGCGTTCGGACCGTCCTCGACTTCGTAATTCGCAGCGAAGGCCTTCACCTGCGCTTCGGAGTAACCGAGATCCTCGAGCGTGCGGAAGGAGACGAGCTCCATCGAGTGGCAGGCCGAACAGACCTCGGTGTAGACCTTCAGGCCACGCTGCAGCTGCCCCTTGTCGTAGTGGCCGAACAGCCCGGCAAAAGTCCAGTCCTGCTGTTCCGGCTTGTGGATCGGGTAGTGGGGCGTGCCCCCGGCGTGCTCCTCGCCGCCTGCTTCGTCCTGCGCGACAGCCGCTCCAAACCCGAGACCGGCGACGACAGCAAGTGACAGAATGCCTGTAACAAGCTTTTTCATTGTTGTGGATTCCTTATCGATCGCTGTTCCGGTCAGGCGCGTGCGGGCTTCAACTGCGCCTTGGCATTCTGTTTTTCCAGCACCGCTTCGGTGATGGAGTTAGGAATGCGCTTCGGCGTCTCGATCAGACCGAGGATCGGCATGATGACGAGGAAGAAGGCGAAGTAATACAACGTGCCGAGCTGCGACATCACGACATAGAGGCCTTCCGCCGGGCGCGAACCCAGCCAGCCGAGCATGATGCAGTTAGCAACGAAGATCCAGAAGCACAGCTTGTACCAGGGGCGGTAGACAGCCGAGCGGACCTTCGACGTGTCGAGCCAGGGCAGGAAGAACAGGATGAGGATCGAGCCGAACATCACCAGAACGCCGCCAAGCTTGGAGTCGATCGGGCCGACGTTGAAGGTGATTGCCCGCAGCATCGCGTAGAACGGCAGGTAGTACCATTCCGGAACGATATGAGCAGGAGTCTTCAGCGCGTCCGCCGGAATATAGTTGTCCGGGTGTCCGAGGAAGTTCGGCATGTAGAAGACGAACCAGGCATAGACGATCAGGAAAACCGATACACCGAGCGCATCCTTCAGCGTCGCATAGGGCGTGAAGGGCACGGTGTCGGACTTGGACTTGACCTCCACCCCGGTCGGGTTGGTCTGGCCGGTGACATGCAGCGCCCAGATGTGCAGGACGACGACGCCTGCGATCATGAACGGCAGAAGGTAATGCAGCGAGAAAAAGCGGTTGAGCGTCGGCTGGTCGACGGCGAAGCCGCCGAGCAGGAACTGCTGGATCCACTCGCCCACCAGCGGGAAGGCCGAGAAGAAGCCGGTGATGACGGTTGCCCCCCAGAAGGACATCTGCCCCCAGGGCAGCACGTAGCCCATGAAGCCGGTCGCCATCATCAGGAGATAGATGACCACGCCGAGGATCCAGAGGATCTCTCGCGGCGCCTTGTAGGAACCGTAATAGAGGCCACGGGCGATATGCAGGTAGACCGCGATGAAGAAGAACGACGCGCCGTTGGCGTGCAGGTAACGCAGCAGCCAGCCGTGATTGACGTCGCGCATGATCTTCTCGACCGAATTGAAGGCGACGCTCGTTTCTGCGGCATAGTGCATGGCCAGGACGACGCCGGTGAGGATCTGCACGATCAGCATCACCGAAAGCATAGCACCAAAGGTGTAAGCGTAGTTCAGGTTGCGCGGAACCGGATAGGAGACGAACGAGTCGTGAACGAGCCGAGGCAGCGGAAGACGGGAGTCAACCCACTTCTCGATGCCTGTCGTTGGCGTGTAGGTTGAATGATCAGCACTCATTATCAGTAGTCCCCTCAACCGATCTTGATGACTGTGTCGGAAACGAACGAGAAGGTCGGCACGGCGAGGTTTTCCGGTGCCGGGCCTTTGCGGATACGGCCGGCCGTGTCGTAGTGCGAGCCGTGGCAGGGACAGAACCAGCCGCCGAAATCGCCCGCCTGACCGAGCGGAACGCAACCGAGGTGGGTGCAGACCCCCACCATGATGATCCAGTTTTCCTTGCCCTCGCCGGCGGAACGATCGAGATCGTTTGCCTCGGCATCGGACGGAAGGTTGGCGTTGCGCGCCACCGGATCCTTCAATTCTTCGAGTGCTACGGCCTTGGCCTCTTCCACTTCCTTATCGGTGCGGTTGCGGATGAAGACCGGCCTGCCGCGCCACTTCGCCGTCAGCGACATGCCCGGCTGCAAGCTCGAAACGTCGACTTCGATCGAAGCAAGCGCCAGCGTGGATGCGTCCGGACGCATTTGGTCGATGAACGGCCATGCCGCCGCACCGGCCCCGACAACGCCGGCCATACCGGTAGCCAGGTATAGGAAATCGCGGCGAGTGGGCTCGCCCATGGTCTCGCTTGAAGTCTCGTGTTCGCTCACGGCTAAAACATCCTCTCACGCAAATGTTGCGGAAACCGCATCCGCCCCCGGCGCGCTTCCTGCCCCGTCCCGAGCCTGGAACCACGCCCCGTCAAACGCTGACACCCCATCCGGCCCCTTGAGGCAAGCCACGGATCGGATGTCAGAATCCGGGAAAAATTCTGCACGCAGATTCCCCATCAATCCGGCGCGTTCTATGCCTGATCGCAGATTATGTCCAGCCTTGACAAGGGGCCGCGGGCAGATTGTCGCGGGGAAAGGCGCGACCAATTGGCACAAGGACTTGACGCGTTATAGCCGCGCCGCGGAGCGCCCTATTCCGCGGCCTCTTCGCGCGCGATGAAACCGCCCGACTGGCGCGACCAGAGATCGGCGTAGAGACCACCGTTGGCGATGAGTTCGGCATGGGTGCCGTCCTCGACGATACGGCCCCTGTCCATGACGACGAGCCGGTCGAGCGCGGCGATCGTCGATAGCCGATGCGCGATGGCCAGCACCGTCTTGCCCTGCATCAGCCGTTCCAGATTGGACTGAATCGCCGCTTCCACTTCCGAATCGAGCGCCGAGGTCGCCTCGTCCAGCACGAGAATCGGCGCATCCTTGAGCATGACCCGGGCAATTGCGATACGTTGGCGCTGGCCGCCGGAAAGCTTGACGCCGCGCTCGCCCACATGTGCATCGAACCCTCTGCGGCCGCGCTGATCCTGCAGATCGACAATGAAGTCATGGGCTTCCGCCCTGCGCGCCGCCTCGACCAATTGCTCCTCGCCCGCCCCCGGTCGCCCGAAGAGGATATTGTCGCGGATCGACCGGTGCAAAAGCGACGTGTCCTGGCTGACCATGCCGATCTGGCTGCGCAGCGATTCCTGCCGGACGGCAGCGACGTCCTGTCCGTCGATGAGGATCCGCCCTCCTTCGAGATCGTAGAATCGCAACAGCAGATTGACGAGGGTCGACTTGCCGGCACCCGAACGGCCGACAATGCCGACTTTCTCGCCCGGACGGATGGTGAGCGAAAAGTCGTCAATGACCCCTCCGCCCCTGCCGTAGTGAAACGTCACATGTTCGAAGCGGATTTCCGGACGGCTGACCCGCAGTTCCGGTGCGCCCGGCCGGTCGGTCAGCCCGATCGGCTGCGATACCAGCTCCGCCGAATTCTGAATCGTGCCGATATTGCGCATGATCGCATTGAATTGCGACATCATCCGCCCGAGCAGCATGTTGAGGCGCAGGACCAGCGCCAGGGTGAACGCGACGGCGCCGGAACTGACCGCGCCCGCCAACCACAAGTGAACGGCGTAGACCGCGATCGCCGCGATCATCATGCCGGACAAAAGCGCGAGCGATGCCCTCACCCCCGTCAGCAGGCGCGTGAAAGGGATGACTGCTCCCTGGAAACGGTGGAACCCACCCCGAATATAACGGTCGTTCTCTTCGTCACTGCCGAACAG
Source organism: Sinorhizobium sp. KGO-5 (assembly GCF_036245905.1). Taxonomy (NCBI): domain Bacteria; kingdom Pseudomonadati; phylum Pseudomonadota; class Alphaproteobacteria; order Hyphomicrobiales; family Rhizobiaceae; genus Sinorhizobium; species Sinorhizobium sp. KGO-5. The sequence continues at coordinate 21,418 of NZ_BDIZ01000005.1, read as the reverse complement.
CTTCAGCGTCTGGATGTTCGCATAGGCATCGACCATGCGGCCGTTCAGCATCGACGCCATCTCCGCCGTGTCGCGGGCATGCTTGCGCACACGCGGGACGAAATAGCGCGCGAGCACCAGGAAGATCACGATCCAGAAGGCGACCATCGCCGCCAACCGCCAGTCCAACTGGGCGATCAGCGCCATGGTCGAGGCCGTGTAGATCACGATGAACCAGACCACCTGCAACAGCGAAACGATCAGGTCGCTCGTCGCCTGTGCGCCGCTCCAGACCTTGGTGACGATACGCCCGGAAAAGTCGTTCTGAAAGAAGGAGAGCGACTGGCGCGCGACATGGACATAGGATTGCCAGCGCACCAGGTTCAGGAAGCCGGTGATGATCGACTGCTCCTCCACCAGCGCGGCAAGCGTCACCGCAAGGAAGCGGAAGACCAGGACCGTCAGCAGCATGAAGAGCAGTTCCGGTCCGTTGGTCGAGATCAACCCATGCCAGCCGTCCTCCGGTCGGATCGTGTCGAGCACATCGACAAGCCGACCGACGAAATAGAACAGGCCGGCTTCCAGCATCGCCACCAGACCGCCGAGCACGGCCATGGCGAGGAAAGGACCTTTCGCCTGGCTGGCGTAAAACCAGGCGTAACCCAAGAGCGACCGCGGCGGCTGCAGCCGCTCGCGCGGCGCAAAGGGGTCGATCCAGTTTTCGAAAATCTTGACGATGGCGCGCAGCATCGTTCCGATATAGGCGGTTCTGAAATCCGGGCAATCCGTTTTCGCTTCCGCGCCCATTACGATTGCGTAACGCCGGCCCGCTGAACGCGGAGCCGGCAGTGGCCCGGAGGCGGCGGATTACTCCGCCGCCTCCTCCTTTTCGACCTCGTCGGCGATGAAGCCGCCGGACTGGCGCGACCAGAGATCGGCGTAAATGCCGCGCCTGGCGACGAGTTCGTTGTGAGAGCCGGTCTCGACGATCCGGCCGGCTTCGAGGATGACCAGGCGATCCATCTCCGTCAGCGTGGACAGGCGATGCGCGATGGCGATCACCGTCTTGCCGGACATCAGTGCGAAGAGATTTTCCTGAATAGCCGCCTCCACCTCCGAGTCGAGCGCAGACGTCGCTTCGTCGAGGATGAGGATCGGTGCGTCCTTCAGGAAAACGCGGGCGATCGCAATCCTTTGCCGCTGGCCGCCCGAAAGCTTGACCCCGCGTTCGCCGACCTGAGCGTCGAGCCCTCGCCTGCCCAGATTGTCTTCGAGCGTCTGGATGAAATCCCATGCATTCGCTTTCTTCGCGGCGGCGATGATGTCGTCGTCGCTTGCCTGCGGATGCCCATAGGCGATGTTGTCGCGAATGGAGCGATGCAGGAGCGACGTGTCCTGCGTCACGACGCCGATCTGGGAACGCAGGCTGTCCTGGGTGACGGTCGAGATGTCCACGCCGTCGATCCGGATCGCGCCGGATTCCAGATCGTAGAAGCGCAGAAGCAGGTTCATCAAGGTCGTCTTGCCGGCGCCGGAGCGGCCGACCAGCCCGATCTTCTCCCCGGGCCGGATATCGAGCGACAGCCGGTCTATGACGCCCTTGGCCTTGCCGTAATGGAAGCGGATGTCTTCGAAGCTGATCGCACCCTGGTCGGCCTTGAGCGTCACGGCAGCCGGCTTGTCGACGATGTCGTGCGCCTTGGTCATCATGCCCATGCCGTCATAGACAGTGCCGATATTCTCGAACAGCGCCGACACTTCCCACATGATCCATTGCGACATGCCGTTGACGCGCATGGCAAGACCGATCGCGACCGCGATCGCGCCGATCGAGATTCCGCTCGTCAGCCACAGATATATTCCGAGAGCGCCGACGGAAAAAAGGGCGATACAGTTGTTTGCGTAGACAAATATGTGAAAGAGCGTGACCTTCCGCATCTGCCGGTACACGGTGCTCAGGAATTCGTCCATGCCCGCGCGGGCGTATGTCTCCTCCCGCCCGGCATGGGAGAAAAGCTTGACGGTCCCGATATTGGTGTAGCTGTCGACGATGCGTCCGGTCATCATCGAGCGCGCGTCGGCCTGTTCCTTGGAGATCTTCTGCAGCCGCGGAACGAAATAGGTGACGATCACGATATAGATGACGAGCCACAGCCCGAGCGGCATCACGAGGCGCCAATCCGCGGCCGCCACGACGATCAGCATCGTCGCGAAATAACTCACCACATAGACGAAGACGTCGAGGATCTTCATCACCGTTTCACGGACCGCAAGCGACGTCTGCATGACCTTCGTCGCCACGCGCCCGGCAAACTCGTTGGCGAAGAACGTCATGCTCTGCCTGAGCAGATAGCGATGCATCTGCCACCGCGCGATCATCGGATAATTGCCGAGCAACACCTGATGCATCACGAAGGAGTCGAGGGCGACCAGCCCCGGCAGACCGATAAGAATGAGGGCTGCCATCCAGGTGAGCCTGGCGCCTTCGGTCGCAAGAAAGGTTTCGCGGTCAGCGGTGGACAGCCAATCGACCACATTGCCCAGGAACTGGAACAAGGCCACTTCGCCGATCGCGATCAGCATGGTGCAGATCGACATGATCAAGAGCCACGGAGCCGCGGGCTTGGTATAGTGCCAGCAAAAGGCAAAGAGACCCTTTGGCGGGAGCTTCGGCTGCTCCGTCGGATAAGGATCGAGGCGGGATTCAAACCAGCCGAACATTGTCTAGCCCCTTCAGATAGCTTGAAGGAAAGCGGGTCGCCCCGCATTCTTTATCTTGAAAAATACAACCCGGAAATGACGCCCGCCAGCGGAGCATGACCCCGGATGAACCGGAGCGCGCATCGCTCGATCGAAAAAAGCAGAGGCGCGGAACCGGTCAGGCCAGGAAAGGCCGTGTTACTCGTGGGAGGCGCGTCAACATCAGAACAGTCATGCATGCCTCCTTCGGTTCGCGTTGAAGAGGACAGAGCTTTAACCTTATTCGTGCTGCCATGCCAGATTGTCGCAGGCATTTTCTTGACCAATTTTTCGCCGGCCGTTGGTCTGTTGCCAATACGGCACAAATTAGCGGCGGCAAAAGAAGCGGCCCCGAATGAATCGTCTCGGAGTACACCCGACCATGGATCGCGAGGCCGATCGGTGGCATAGGAACCGTCATCAATCACTCCCACGCTCCAATCTATTCTATCGACAGGCGCATGAACGACCTCCGCATCGCCCTTTACCAGCCTGACATTCCAGGCAATACCGGAACGATCCTGCGGCTCGCCGCCTGCCTCGGTCTTTCGGTCGACATCATCGAGCCTGCCGGTTTCGATCTTTCGGACCGCAATCTCAAGCGTGCGGGAATGGACTATATCGCGGCGGTGACCATGACTCGGCACGTCAGCTGGGAGCGTTTCGAAACATGGCGGTCGAGCACCGGCAGACGCCTCGTGCTCGCCTCCACCAAGGCGGCCGCCCCCTATACGCGCTTCAGCTTCCGGCCGGACGACGTCCTTCTCTTCGGCAGGGAAAGCGCCGGAGTTCCCGATCACGTCCACGAACGGGCCGAAGCGCGCATCCTCATACCGATGGCGCCCGGCCAGCGTTCGCTCAACATCGCCATGGCAACCGCCATGATCGCCGGAGAAGCGCTGCGGCAGACCGGCGCCTTCTGAGCCGAAACGAGCGGCGGCCCTCAGCGGCACCCCGGTCCGGTGTCCTGACGGCGGTCATGCGGCGATCTCGTTGTAGGGCGTTGCCTTGCGGGCGTATTTCAGGGTGCGCGCCCACCAGGTCAGCCGGTCGATCATCAGGAATAGCGGCGCACGCATCTCTTCCGGTTTGTAGAGATTTCCCGCCGCATCGAACTTCGACCAGGCCTTGGCGAAGGAGATTCCGTCGCGAAGGGTCACGGCGTGCAATTCGCCGAAGACCTGCCGCAATTGTTCGACGGCCCGTATGCCGCCCGATGCGCCGCCATAGGAAACGAAGGCTACCGGCTTTGCGTGCCAGGGCTCATAGACCGCATCGATCATCTCCTTCAAGGCCGCCGGGTAGCCGTGGTTGTACTCCGGAGTGATGACGATGAATGCGTCCGCTTCGGCGACCTTCCGCTCCATCCACTCGGCTGGACCGGCGGATTTGTCGCCGCGAGCGCTTTTCATTCTGACGGGATCGATGATCGTCAGGCTGAACACGTCGGACGTCTCGAGCTCACGAATGAGCCAGCTCGCGACCGTGTCGCAGAAACGGCCCTGCCGTGCGCTGCCGTAGATCAGGGCAAGGGTCATCTTTTCAGTCATGCTATGTCGGCTCCATGTTGTCGGTTACAGGGAGCTCATGCTATAGAACCTCAACTATAGTTGAGGTCAATAGCAGCCGTGAAAAAAGACAAACCCAATGATGTCAAGCGCGAACTGACGGTCGGCGAAGTGGCCGAACGCAGCGGCCTCGCGGTGTCGACGCTTCATTTCTACGAGACCAAGGGCCTCATCCGCAGCAATCGCAGCCGGGGCAATCAGCGGCGCTACCCGCGTTCCGTCCTGAGGCGGGTGGCCGTGATCAAGGTTGCCCAGCGTACGGGTATCCCGCTTGCCGAGATCCAGTCGGCCCTGTCGGTGCTCCCCGACGACCGGCCGCTGACGGTCGACGACTGGGGACGGCTCTCGAAGACCTGGCGGCAGCAGCTCGACGAGCGGATCGCCAAACTGACGGCGCTGCGCGATCAGCTCACAGGCTGCATTGGCTGCGGTTGCCTGTCGATGCGCGACTGTCCCTTGCGCAATCCCTGGGACGTTCTTGCCTCCGAAGGAACGGGGCCGCGCCTCATCGATCCCGCCGATGGGGCGGAGCATGAGGCCAGTTAGCCGGCTGACCCGACTGCGCAGGCCTCATACGGGAGAGCAGCGCCATGCTGGCCAACGCACCGAGGGAGCAGAGAAGCGCAAACGCCAGCGTCCACCGGTTACCCCCCTCGCCAAGCAGGAACGAAAAGAACGGCGGGGCGGCGGCGAAAGCCAGGTTGAGCGGCAGGCCGAGGCGCGCCACCACCGCCCCATACTCCGTAGAAGAAAAGAAGACGAGCGGCATCGTCGCCCGGCTGACGGACATGGCGCCGCTTGAAAGGCCATAGAGCACGAGGAAGAGAACGATCGACCATTCCGCCCCTTGCCCAAGCGCGAGCGCCAGCAGTGCCGGCGGCATGATCGCCGCGGCAACCAAGCCCGTCGTCAACCCGTCCCAGCGATTGCCGCCGAGGAAATCGAAAAGCCGCGCCGAGAGCTGGATGAACCCGATGGCCGACCCGAAGCCGACCGCCAGATAGCCGGGCACGGCAAAGCTGCGGAAAAGATCGATCATCACAAGCTGAAAACCCCAGGTAACAAAGCCGTTGAGCGCGACCGCCGCCGTGATCAGGGCAACGACGCGCCACCGGCGACGAACAGCCGGCGACGCAGATCGATTCGATTTGGCGACCCGGGGATCGGATTTTGGCGGCCCGCGCCTGGGCAAAGCAAAAAAATGCAAGGGCGCGCAGGCGAGGAGCATTACCGCGCCATAAAGGACGAATGTGCCGCGCCAACCGAGAGCCGCCTCGCAGAAAGTCGTGACCGGCCAGGCGATCGTGGGTGCGAGCGCCATGGCGAGCATCTGCGCCCCTATGGCACGACGCGCGCCCTCGCCCGCGATCTCTGTGAGGAACACCTGAGCCGAAGTCGTGAGTGCTGCCGCCCCGGCCAGACCAAGAATGCCCCAGGCCGCAAAATAGGAAACCGGACCTCCGGCGCCGGCCAGCAGCCACAGCCCCGGAGCCGCGGCTGCCGAACCGAAAGCGAGCACGAGCCGCGCCCCGTAGCGCGCGTAGACCGGCGCAAGCAGCGGTGAGCAGAAGGCCATCGCGACCAGCATGACGGTCGGGCCGAGATAGATGGCCGAAGGCCTCAGGAGAAGATCGTCCGCCATTCCGTCCGCCGTCACCGAGACGAACATGAACATCGCTCCCCAAGCGATGATCTGGGTGATGGAGAGCACGATGATGGAACGGAGAACGGGCATCGGGGCAGGTTCGGGAATACGCGCAATGGCGAGAGGGAGACACAAACTGGTTTATCGCGCCGCCATGATCTTGGCCACGCTATTATCGATGGACAAAGATGCATCTTGCCTGTCGGTATGAACGGTGGGATCGGGGGCAATCAGTCTGCGCTCGGGAGACGGCGCATCGTGAACTCGATCTCGCCGCCTTCGAGCTGGCGCCAGCTCTCGACTTCGGTCCAATAGGCAGCCTTTGGCCAGGTATCGAACCACTCCCGCGCCTTGGCCCGCGCGGCATCGCGCTCGAGCCGAAACGTCTCGCGCACGAAAAGCCCGTCTCTTCGTGTGGGGTGCTCCCGGCGATGCCGGGCGATCTGGCGCCGCAAGCCGTCCAGCGGCGGTCCTGGGGGTATCTTCGCCATGGGCCATACCTCTGGCGAAAAGATAGGATGAGCGCCGCATTATTGCCAGTCATTTGTCCCGATCCTGCGATGAGGCCCTGATTGCGGTAGACTGTCGCTGTCGCCGTGGCACCGTTGCCAAGCCGCTGAAAATATGGACTGTGGCGGCGACATCGAATCGGCGGTTTTCAGCAGGGAAATCCGCGAACGGAAGTGCATTCCCATGGAAAGACCGCAACTGCCACAGGGCCTGCCGGCCGACATCGAAGACAAGAAAGCAGCGGCGAAGGCTTGGTTCGAAAGCCTCCGCGACACGATCTGCGCCGCCTTCGAGGCGATCGAGGACGATTTGACAGGTCCGCTGTCGGATCGTCCGGCAGGCCGTTTCCTCGCCAAGGACTGGCTGCGCGAGGAAGGTGCCGGTGGCGGCGGTCGCATGTCCATGATGGAAGGGCGCGTCTTCGAGAAAGTGGGGGTTCACACCTCCACCGTCTTCGGCGAGTTCTCGCCGGAGTTCCGCGACCAAATTCCCGGCGCGAGCGAAGATCCGCGCTTCTGGGCATCCGGCATTTCGCTGATCGCCCACCCGGTCAACCCCAATGTCCCTGCCGTGCACATGAACACGCGCATGGTCGTGACCACCAGCAATTGGTTCGGCGGCGGTGCGGACCTCACGCCGGTCCTGGACCGCCGGCGCATCATGACCGATCCGGATACCGTCCTTTTTCATCGTGCCATGGAGATCGCCTGCAATAGGCACCCCGTCGCCGATCATGCAAAATTCAAGCAGTGGTGCGACGAGTATTTCTACCTGAAACACCGGAACGAACCGCGCGGCACCGGCGGGATCTTCTACGACTGGCTGCGCTCTGCGGAGGAGCTCGGCGGTTGGGACGCGGATTTCGCGTTCACGCGCGATGTCGGCAAAGCCTTCGCACTCGTCTATCCGAGAATCGTCCGGACGAATTTCCACAAGCCCTGGACCGAACAGGATAGAAACGAGCAGCTCGTGCGCCGCGGCCGGTACGTCGAGTTCAACCTGCTTTACGACCGCGGCACGATCTTCGGTCTCAGGACGGGTGGCAATGTGGAGTCGATCCTCTCCTCCCTGCCCCCACTCGTACGCTGGCCGTGAATCGCAGCTTATTCGACCATCGTTGAGGCGGCGAACAAATGCGCCGCGTCGGCGTTTCCCTCTCCAGGAGAGAAGGAGCGACGCATGGTCTTCAAGAAAAGGACATTCTTCGGCGATGACCCCGAGAGGCTGCCTGCCGAAGATCCCGCCGAACTCGAGCGCCGGGTCGCTCATTGTCTTGCGGTCGCGCCGGGCCTCGACGCCATAGAGGTCACGGTGACGGGCTCGGGCAGTACGATCCTGCTCGCCGGTACGGTGGCGACCGAAGAGGAGATCGCCCGCGCCGAGGAGGCGGCCCTATCGGTCGAAGGCGTCGCCGAAGTCGTCAATCGCATCGAACGCGCGAAGGCGGGGCGCGGGTGAGCGGCCCCTCACCTGCACAAATGCGGCTGATCTCAGATCAGAAATAATCATCAGAGAGACGGCTTCCCTCAGATGGAGCTGAGCGTCCAGCCGACGATGTCGGCCGCGACCCTGGCGAAAGCGGCGTCGAGTGCGGTGACGAAGGCGGGATTGCCGGCGCCACGCACGGGCACGACGGCGCGGAAGGCCTGCTGTTTGCGGACGGTACCGTTCCGGTCGTCCAGTAGCTTGGCGAATATCTCGACGACCGCCGTTGCCGGTCCATCGGTGGATATTTCGAAGGCTCTGAGCTCGGTTATCAATTGATAATCGATGGCGAGCCCTTGGCCGGGTTTACCGACGCGAATCCTGCCGGTGTTATCGAATGTCTGGACGAGCCTGTCCTGCACCATACGCGGCAGACTGTCTCCCCATTGGGCCCTGGCGAGGTATTGCAGTTCCGACCTCGAAAGACGAACGACGATCTGGTCGCTGCCCAGCGTCTTCAGCGCCGTCGGTTCAGGCACGAGAAGCTGGCGGTTCGTAGCTCCCGGACGCTCCACCGCAGGAACGGACGCCAGACTGAACGTGTCGTTGGCCGCCTGGCGCGAGCCGCACCCCGCCAGCATCGCCGCCAATGCAAGAACCACCGCAGACCGGGCCCCTCTCGCGCCACGAAAACCTACCAGACCCGGAAAACCCATACGCCAAATATCCCCTAGCAACGCGGCGCCGTTCAGCTTCCCGCCCTCAACGCAACCTGCCCGCGACCGTCGATAAACGAATCACCGACGCGTGCGGCCATCATATTGCTTAACCGTTTCGCCGCCGAACAGAAGCCGCTGCGGATTTTTATCGAACTCGGAAATCGTATTCTGCAGGCTTTGAACCGTGCGACGCGTGTCGCCGACGAGCGCCTCGACGTCCCGCAGTCCCGAATTGGAGAAACGCTTGAGATTTTCGGCTATAGGGCCCAGTTGCGCATTCAGGTTCTCCGCCACCCGCCGAAAGGACTCGAGCGTTTCGCGTGCCTGCGCAGAAAGCGACGGAGCGTCCGCGTCGCCGAGGAAGCCGTCGATCTTCACCAGGATGCTGTCGACCCGGTTCGATGCCGCATTCAGCTTGTTGGACATTTGCGTGAAATCGGTGATCGTCTGATCGATGTCCCCCTGCCGGGCGGAAATCTTTTCGGCAAAGTCCGAAACCTGCGCGGCGATCTTGCGGGCGTCCGCACTCGCGGCCGTGATATCGTTGACGACCAGCCCGACCTTCTGCGCGTCGACGGCAGCCACCAGTGTATCGACCCGCTTCAACGTCTGTTGCGCGCTCTTGCCGAACTGATCGTAGGTTTCCACCGTGCGCCGGAATCCGGCGATCGCTTCCGATACCCCGCCTGAAGCATCCTTCAGATTGTTGCTCACCTGCTCGGCATTGCTGACGATGTTGTCTATCTTCTTCGGGTCGACCGACTTGATCAGCCTGTCCGCGCTCGCAAGCGTATCATCGAGCTTCTTCGATGCAGCATTGACGGAGCCGGACAGTTGTTCGACGCTTTTCAGGAACTGGTCGATCGCACCGGAATTGTCCGCCAACGCCTTGGAAAAGCGCTCCGCGTTGCCGATGGTGGCCGTCAGCGGGCCACGCACGTCGGTGACGAAGCTCTGGATATCCGTGATCGCCGAATTCGCGCGGTCGAGGATCTGGTCCGCGGTCGCCAGCAGGCTGGTGACGCTCGACTGATCGGCAAGGATGTGCGCCTGGGTGCCGTTTTCCAGCGCGGTCTTGAGGATATTCTCGTCCCCCTTGCGACCGCCGCTGAGCTCGATATAGGCCGCTCCCGTCAGCCCCTGCACCTCGAGCGTCGCCGTTGTGGATTTCATGACCGGCGCATCGGCCGAGACTTCGGTGATCGCAATCGAATAGCGAGGATCATTGGCATCGATCGCAAGATTGCGCACGCTGCCGACGTTGATGCCGTTGAAGCGCACCGGTGAGCCCACCGACAGACCGTTGGCCGATCCGGGAATGTTGACGACGAGTTCGACCATCTGGCCGGTTCGGCCATATTGCGACATCCAATAGACGAAGCCGAAGGCCGCGGCGATGACCAGGACGGTGAAGAAGCCGACAATGGCATAATTCGCTTTAGTTTCCATCGGCATTACCTACCTTTGCGGTCCTTGCCGCCTGTTCATGTATTCTGCGAGCAGGCTTGCTGTAGCTCCCCCGCCTCCCGCATTCTCGTCTCAATCCTGCTCGCGCACGATCGCCCTTGCGCGCTTGCCCCGGAAATAAGACTTCACCCAGGGCTCGTCACAGGCGAGCATATCCTCGATGGTGCCTTCGACGAGAACGCGCTTGTTGCCGAGCACCGCGATCCGGTCACAGACCGAAAACAGGCTGTCCAGATCGTGCGTCACCATATACACGGTCAATCCAAGCGTGTCCCGCAGCTTGGCGATCAACTCGTCGAACTCCGCGGCCCCGATCGGATCGAGTCCGGATGTCGGCTCATCGAGAAAGACGAGATCGGGATCGAGCGCAAGCGCGCGCGCAAGCGCCGCGCGCTTGATCATGCCGCCGGAAAGCTCCGAGGGGTATTTCTCCGCGGCCTCCGGTGCGAGGCCGACCAGTTCGATTTTCAGGCGCGCGAGTTCGTCCATCAGGTCCTGCGGCAGATCCAGATATTCGCGCATCGGCACCTGGATGTTCTCACGCACCGTCAGGGCCGAGAAAAGCGCGCCGTGCTGGAACAGCACTCCGAGGCGCATATCGAGTGCGATGCGCTCGGCCTCGCCCATTTTGTCGTAGTCGGCGCCTAGAATTTCGATCGTGCCGGAACGCTTGGGCAGAAGCCGAAGGACCGTGCGCATCAGTACGGACTTCCCGGTACCCGAGGCGCCGACGAAGCCGAGGATTTCACCACGCAGCACTTCGAGATTGAGATTGTCGAGAACCACATGGTCTCCGAAGCCGACGGTCAGATCGCGCACGGAGAGAACCGCCTCTCGCTTCTCCCCCGCATCCGCTTGCTTTTCGATGACCGCTTGAACCATGTTCGCCTACCTCAGAAATCGATTGCCGCGTAGAACATGGCGAACAATCCGTCGATCAGAATCACGACGAATATCGATTTGACGACGGAGGAGGTCACACGCCGCCCGAGCGACTCGGCGCTGCCGCCGACCTTCAGTCCCTCGACTGCGGCAACGACGCCGATGATCAAGGCCATGAAGGGGGCCTTGATCATACCGGCCGCGACCGAGGAGAAATCGACAGCTTCCTGCAGCCGCGCCAAAAAGGTCGGGATCGTGATGTCGGAATAGGCCCATGCCACCATGGCGGCGCCGGCAAGGGCGGCGAAGTTCGCAATGATCGTCAGGAGCGGCAAGACAATCGTCAGCGCCACGAGACGCGGAAAGACGAGAACGCCGACCGGACTCAAGCCCATGACCTTGAGCGCGTCGACCTCTTCGCGCATCTTCATGGAGCCGATCTCGGCGGTAATCGCGCTGCCCGACCGACCGGCGATCATGATTGCGGTCAGCAACACGCCGATCTCGCGCAATTGCAGGATGCCGACGAGATCGACGACGAAAATTTCCGCTCCGAAAGAGCGGAGCTGGAACGCTCCCTGTTGCGCGATGATGGCGCCGATCAGGAACGACATCAGGGTGATGATGGGCGTCGCCATGACGCCCATGCGGTCGATCTGATGGACGATCGCAGCAGGCGAGACGCCCGCGTGACGCCCGAGCTTCATCTGCGCACCGCGTACCGCAGACCCCAGGATGTACATGGCCGCGACCGTGTCGGTCCAGATGGAGACCGTCAGCTCACCCACGGGCGTAAACAGCCGCTGAAAAAGCGGCATCCTGGTCCCACTCTCTTCCGGGCTGCGCAGTTGCTTCGGCAGTGCGCGGACCAGTTCGGCATAACGCTCGCCGCCCGTGAACCGAACGTCGTCGGCTGTCCCGTGCATGAAGCGGCGAATGATCCATGCACCGGCCGTGTCCATCGCGGTGATGCCGGAGAAGTCAAACTCGCTCTGCCCATCGGAGGGCTTTTCAAGCCGCTTCAGCTTGGCGGCCATCTCCTCCGCGGTCTCGTGCCGCCAGTCGCCGCTGAACACATAGCGCCGACCGTTTCCGGCGGCGCCCTCATCGACGACGACGTCGGCAGCGGTCTCTGTTTGGGCACGCGTCACGTGATATCGGTCTTTCAGTTCGTTCTCCGCATAGTCTCTTAAACCAGAATCGATTTGATGACAAAATCATGCGGGAATTCAAAGTCGTACAGTGCCCTTGGTGCGACAGAAATGACACAATGGGCCGGAAGCTTCGCGAAAGTCCGCCGTCCGCGGTCCGGAGCGTATGAAGTCAAGGGGTCCCTATGCCGATTTCTCTTACAGCCACCGTTGAACACTTCCCGATCGCCGGGGCTTTCACCATTTCGCGTGGCTCGAAAACCACGGCAAGCGTCGTCACCTGCCGCGTCACCGACGGCGAGCTATCGGGTTGGGGCGAGTGCGTTCCCTATGCGCGCTACGGCGAATCGGTCGAGTCGGTGCTGAGCGCCATCGAGACCGTACGACAGCTCATCGAAGAGGGTATGACACGCACGGACCTGCAGAAGGCGATGAAGGCCGGCGCCGCTCGAAACGCGGTCGACTGCGCCCTATGGGATCTCGAGGCAAAGCGCAGTGGAAGCTCCGCTGCGGCGCTCGCCGGAATAGCCGGCCCGACGCCTTTGACCACCGCCTACACCTTATCGCTCGGCGAACCGGATCAGATGAGGGCCCAGGCCGAGAAACACGCCCATCGGGCGGTTCTCAAGGTGAAAGTCGGAACGGAAGACGACACGGCGCGCATTCGCGCCGTCAGGAGCGGCGCGCCGGCGAGCCGCATCATTCTCGACGCCAATGAGGGATGGACGGCAGCCAACCTTACGGCCCATTTCACCGCCTGCGCCGAGAACGGCATCAGCCTCATCGAACAGCCGCTGCCGGCCGGCCGCGACGAGATACTCGCCTCCCTGCCCCGCCCCGTACCCGTCTGCGCCGACGAAAGCGTGCATGCCACGGAGGACCTCGAAAGGCTCGTCGGCCGCTACGATGCGGTCAACATCAAACTCGACAAGACCGGAGGGCTGACCGAGGCCCTGCGCATGCGCGCCGCGGCCGAAGCCCTCGGCCTGAAGATCATGGTCGGCTGCATGGTCGGCAGTTCGCTCGCCATGGCGCCGGCGGTGCTTGTCGCGCAGGGCGCCGATTTCGTGGATCTCGACGGACCGCTGCTGCTCTCGAACGACCGCACGCCGGGCCTTCGCTACGAGGCCTCGCTCGTCTTTCCGCCGGAGGCCAGCCTCTGGGGCTGAAGATACCAGCCGAGGAAAGTGAAAAGGCAGCCGGAAAGCGCGACCACCGACATGGAGTAGAAGCCGTCGACGCCGAACCAGGCGTAGAAATAGCCCGACAGAAAGGTGAAGATCGCCGTGAAGATGCCGGTGTAGAAGAAATAAAGCCCCTGCGCCGACGCCTCCTGCTCCTCCGCGACACGCTCGACCAGCTTGTGCTGCATGCCCGTATGCATGATCGCATAGGTGAAGGCGTGGAAGCACTGCAGAACGAAATAGCCCGAGAAGCCGAGGTCCATCGGAAAAATCAGCCAGCGCACGACCGCGAGCAGGCAGCCGGAGAAAATCATCGTCCAGACGCTGAACCGGCGGACGATCGCCCTGGCAAGGAAGAACATCAGCACTTCCGCTGCGACGCCGGCACTCCAGAGAATACCGATCTGCGTGCCGCTGTAGCCGATATGCTGCCAGTAGATGGCAGAGAAGGCGAAGAGCATCGCATGGCTGCTGTTGACCAGCGTCACGCCGACCAAAAGCAGTTGCAGGTCCGCCTGGCGCAGCGATTGCGGCGGCGGCTCGGTGATCGCGGTAATCGGTGATGGCCTGCGTGGACGGCCGACACGCGGCGCGGCCACCGCCAACAGTATGGTGAGCGCGAAGCCTGCCGCCATTGCGGGCAGGACCATCTGCCCGCCGACGACTCCGATCAGCCAGCCACCCAGCATCGTCGCCCCGATAAAGGCGACCGATCCCCAGACACGCATCTGCGCATAGTCGAATCCCCAGCGCCGCACGCCCGAAAGTGCTATCGCCTCAACGATCGGCACATAGGGCGAATAAACCGCCGATTGCAGCGTGTAGATGACGAGCACCGGCCAGAAGCTCTGCGCATAGAAAAGAACGATTGCCCCGGCGAAGGACAGGATGCCCGACCAGATCAGGACGATCGCCCGCTCGCCGATGCGGTCTGCGAGAACGCCCGCCAGCGGTGCGGTGATCACCCGGACGAACATCGGAACTGCAAGCACTATGCCGATTTCGAAGTCGCTGAGCGACAGGCTGCTCAGCCAGACCGGAAAGTACGGCATTGCGAAACCGTTGACGATCAGCGGCGCTGAGAAGAGAAGCGCGATGCGGAGTGCGAAATGGCGCGGCGGGGGCCCCGCGACGAATGCGGGAGCAGATGACGGAATCATGGAGGGACCTGATGGCTGTGGGCCACCATTAACACAACCGCGCGTGTGTTTGCCATCGGCTCGTCGTCACCGCGGACGCTTGTCCACCGGAACGATAGTCAGACCCTTCCGCGGCTTTCTCTTGCCCCGCAAATCACTCAGGCGGCCTGCGGTGCAAGCCGCCTGACGGGCATTGTCTCGGCCTCGCCGGCTCGCTGCCCAGCGGCGTTGTCGCCGCGCATCTGGTGCCAGGTGATGAGCTCCATCGTGCCGTCGTGATGCTCGGCGATTGCCGTGCAGCTCTCCACCCAATCGCCCGTGTTGATGTACCTGATGCCGTCGATGTCTTCGATGACCGCATGATGGATGTGGCCGCAGATCACCCCTTGCGCGTCGTGACGACGGGCTTCCTCGGTGACGACTTTCTGGAACTCGCCGATGAAGTTCACCGCGTGTTTGACCTGCAGCTTGGCCCAGGAGGAAAACGACCAGTAAGGCATGTCGAGACGACGACGTATGGCCGCAAGGCCAATATTGATGGCGATTGCCATGTCGTAGGCCCAGTCGCCGAGATAGGCGAGAACGCGTGCGTTGCGCACGACGACGTCGAACTCGTCCCCGTGCAGCACGAGATAGCTCCGCCCGTCCGCACCCTTGTGGAGATAGCGTTGCGCCACTTCGATACCGCCGAAATGAACGCCCGGAAACTCCCGGAGGAATTCGTCGTGATTACCGGGGATGTAGATGATGCGCGTGCCTTTTCGTGCCTTGCGCAGAAGCTTCTGGACCACGTCGTTGCACGATTGCGGCCAATACCAGCTGCGTTTGAGACGCCAGCCGTCCACGATATCGCCGACCAGAATGATCGTCTCCGCCTCATGGTGCCGCAGGAAATCCAGAAGAAAGTCCGTCTTGGCCGCTTTCGAGCCCAGATGAACATCGGAAATGAAAAGCGTCCGCAGTTTCAGAACGGAATTCTGTTGGTATGCCGATGCCGCCGCCATGCCAGCCTCATCCTGGTTTAGCCGTTTCACGACCGTCAAAATCAGACTCGTGTTTCAGGAAGATGACATGGGACACGGAGCACGCAGCAAGCGCCGCGTAACCATGGCTGGAAAGAACCGCGTCGAAACTGTACCTGCCGGGCGATTCATGCCAAAAGGCACGACATCGATCAGCACCGGACGTGAACGCGATTTCCTGAACCGCGCTCTCGGGTCCCACGCAAGAATTCAAGGAATGCAAAGGCATGAACACGGGCGATAAAGCGAAATCCCAGGCCGTTCCCGCCAGCGGAGACATCGATCAGCAGGCACTCTTCTTCCATCGCTATCCTCGCCCCGGCAAGCTCGAGATTCAGCCGACCAAGCCACTCGGGAATCAGCGCGACCTGGCGCTCGCCTATTCGCCGGGGGTCGCCGCACCTTGCCTCGCGATCAAGGACAATCCCGAGACCGCCGCCGATTTCACCGCCCGCGCCAATCTCGTCGCCGTGGTATCCAACGGCACAGCCGTTCTCGGCCTTGGCAATATCGGTCCCCTCGCCTCCAAACCCGTGATGGAAGGGAAGGCCGTTCTCTTCAAGAAGTTCGCGGGGATCGACGTCTTCGACATCGAGATCGACGCACCGACGGTCGATCGGATGGTCGACGTCATCTCGGCGCTGGAGCCGACCTTCGGCGGCATCAATCTCGAGGACATCAAAGCTCCCGAATGTTTCGAGGTGGAGCGGCGTCTGCGCGAGAAAATGGAAATACCGGTCTTCCACGACGACCAGCACGGGACCGCGATCATCGTCGCTGCCGCCGTCCTGAACGGCCTGGAACTTGCCGGCAAGGACATTGCCGAGGCCAAGATCGTAGCCTCGGGTGCCGGGGCGGCGGCGCTCGCCTGTCTCAACCTCCTCGTCACGCTGGGCGCCAAGCGGGAAAACATCTGGGTCCACGACATCGAAGGTCTCGTCTACAAGGGGCGCGAGGCCCTGATGGACGAGTGGAAAGCCGTCTATGCGCAGGAGAGCGACAATCGTGTGCTCGCCGACAGCATCGGCGGAGCCGACGTGTTTCTGGGGCTCTCGGCCGCCGGCGTTCTCAAGCCTGAACTGTTGGCCCGGATGGCCGAAAAGCCACTGATCATGGCGCTGGCCAATCCTACGCCGGAGATCATGCCCGAAGTGGCCCGCGCCGCGCGCCCCGATGCCATGATCTGCACCGGACGCTCGGATTTTCCGAACCAGGTCAACAATGTCCTCTGTTTCCCGCATATCTTCCGTGGCGCGCTCGATTGCGGCGCACGCACCATCAACGAAGAGATGAAGATGGCGGCCGTGCGCGCTATAGCAGGCCTTGCCCGCGAGGAGCCGTCGGATGTCGCCGCGCGCGCCTATTCCGGCGAAACGCCCGTCTTCGGCCCCGATTACCTGATCCCTTCGCCTTTCGATCAGCGGCTGATCCTGCGGATTGCGCCGGCCGTGGCAAAGGCTGCAGCCGAAAGCGGCGTCGCCACGCGTCCGATCCAGGACTTCGACGCCTATCTCGACAAGCTCAACCGTTTCGTCTTCCGCTCCGGCTTCATTATGAAACCGGTCTTTGCTGCGGCGAAGAATGCGACGAAGAACCGCGTCATCTTCGCCGAGGGCGAAGATGAGCGGGTGCTGCGGGCCGCCCAGGTTCTGCTGGAGGAAGGCACAGCCAAGCCGATCCTGATCGGCCGCCCGCAAATCATCGAGACCCGACTGCGGCGCTACGGCCTCAGAATCCGCCCCGACGTCGATTTCGAGGTCGTCAATCCCGAGGGCGACCCGCGCTATCGCGACTATGTCGATGATTATTTCGCCCTCGTCGGGCGGCTCGGCGTCATTCCCGAGGCGGCCCGCACGATCGTGCGCACGAATACGACGGTCATCGGTGCGCTCGCCGTCAAGCGCGGCGAGGCAGACGCGCTGATCTGCGGGGTTGAGGGACGCTACAGCAAGCATTTGCGCGATGTATCGCAGATCATCGGCAAGCGTCCGGGCGTACTCGACTTCTCGGCGCTCAGCCTCCTGATCTCACAACGCGGCGCGACTTTCTTTACCGATACCTATGTGAGCTTCAGCCCGAGCGCGGAGGAGATCGCTCAGACGACGGTAATGGCTGCAAACGAAATCCGCCGCTTCGGCATCACGCCACGTGCCGCCCTCGTCTCCCATTCGAACTTCGGCTCGCGCGATTCCGAGAGCGCTTTCAAGATGCGCACCGCACTGCAGCTCGTGCGCGAGCTAGCCCCCGATCTGGAGGTGGACGGAGAAATGCATGGCGATTCCGCCATCTCCGAGGTCCTGCGCCAACGCGTGATGCCGGACAGCACGCTGAACGGCGAAGCGAATCTGCTCGTCTTCCCCAATCTCGACGCCGCCAATATCACGCTCGGCGTGGTCAAAACCATGACGGACAGCCTGCATGTCGGTCCGATCCTTCTGGGCTCGGCGCTGCCGGCGCATATCCTGTCGCCGTCCGTTACCTCGCGCGGCGTCGTCAATATGGCGGCGCTGGCCGTCGTCGAGTCGAGCCATCCCGTCTGAGGGATGGCGCGCCTCCTCATTGGCGATGGAGGGCAAAAAAACGCTGCTTCCAGGGGAACCGACGCGGCCGCGCTAGCGATATTAGGCAACTCAACTTATGATTGTATAGACCGGATTACTGCACCGTTTATGAAATATTGCACTAGACAAAACCGGCCGCCGTAAACCATGTTTATTATAGGGGCAAGTTTCGGTGTTACGGCATGACTAATCAACAAGCTGTCCTCAATTTGCTGGATATCGTGGAATATGGAGGTTGCGCCGACCCCGAGCGCTTCTTCGCCCTGATGCGTCGAACCTTCAACATCTCGCATCTCCTGTATCTGGAGGCGGAGTCGCTTCCGGATGGTCTGAGAATCTGCCGCCTGCATCACACTTTCGGCGCCTACGCCGCTGAAATCTACGCCGCCAGGGAGCTTTACAGGATCGACCCGATCCTCAAGCTTGCGCTAGGCGGTGTCAGGCCCGTGGAATGGGCGACAGCGCGGCGCCGCTTTCCGGAATGCGAGCCCCTCTTCGAGGCGGCCGAGGAGATCGGGCTTTCCACCGAAGGCGTCGCCTTGCCGCTCCCCTCGCCTGCAGGCCGCATGGCGCTCCTCGCAATCGGTGCCAATATGTCGCCGGTCGAGTGGTCCGCCTATCGCCGTTGCCATCTGCGCGATTTCCAGCTCGCTGCCAACCTGTTCCACGCCTCCATGCTCGAACATTCGGCCATGGCCGGGGCGCTCGACGAGCGCGATCTCCGCCTGACCGGGCGGGAAACCGAAGTGCTCACCTGGTCGGCGGCCGGCAAGAGCTACTGGGAGATTGCAACTATTCTCGGGATATCCGAGCGAACCGTGCGTTTCTTCATGACCAATGCCCGCCGCAAACTCAATGTAGTGTCCAACACGCAAGCCGTAGCGCACGCTGTTCGACACGCTCTTATCCCCACCATCTGACGGGTTGCCGGCCCGGGACAGGACCGGCCACTCGCAGTTTCCCCCACAAATCTATTGGGAAAAAACAAGGAAATAAACTGTCACTATAGACAGTTACATATGTCATCCGAGCCTGACAGCATCGCTACATCGCGTAATCACGCATGGAGCGAAAAATGATCAGGATAGTGAACGGAAACGGTCGCAGCCAGCATCCCCAGGCCATCGACGAGATGTTCCGGCTGCGTAAGCGCGTATTCCACGACTTCTTGAAGTGGGACGTCAAGACCGAAGGGGACTGGGAAATCGACCACTACGACAAGGCCAATCCGCTCTATGTCATGTCGTACTCGCCCGACACTGGCAAGATTCGTGGCTCTCTCAGGCTCCTTCCGACGCTCGGTCCGAATATGCTGGACGATACGTTCCCGATCCTGCTCGGGGACAATCCGGAAATCCGCAGCGCGTCGGTGTGGGAATCGAGCCGCTTCTGCATCGATCCCGAAATTTCCCAGGATCGCGCATCGAACCAGGTCACCATCGCCGCGGCCGAACTGATGTGCGGTGTGGGCGAAATGAGCCTTGCCTCGGGCATCAGCCATATCGTCACGGTCACCGACGTTTTCCTGGAGCGAATGTTCCGCCGCATGGGTTGCCCGGGGGAGCGCATAGCCGACCCGCACAGGATCGGCTCCGTCCATGCGGTCGCCATTGCCTGGGAGGTAAGCAGGAACCTGCTCGAAACGATGAAGGCGGTGGCCTCCATCGAGGGTACCGTCCTCGATCGCCCGATGTCGCTCGAAACGGCACGCGCCGCCTGACCCGATATTCCGGGCCGTGCAGGCGCACGGCCCACTGCTTTCCATACAAGGGCATCGCAAATTAACGCAGATGCCCTCTTCCCGTTGCACCATCTCGACAAGGTCCTATGATGAGGCGGTAAGGCGGACACATCGGCAACTGTCCGCTGCAAGGCAGGAAGAAGCACGTGTCCGCGTCCCCGAAGGTGGCATCCAAGATCCGGCGCATCGCGGCGGTTCTCGTACCGCTCGCGTTGGCGACAACCGGTCCGGCTGCGGCATCCGGCGTTTGCGAACGGCTGAGCGCCCGCCTCGCCGGCCTTCCCACAGGTTTCACGACGAATGCCAGCCTGCGCGATTTCACAGGTGCGGTCTCCCGCCAGAACATCGAGTTGCGACGCGCCAAGAACGATCGCCGCCGAATGGAATGCAGCAGCGACAGCGTCGTCATTATCGGCGGCGATGACGAGGCGGCTTGCGCCGAACTCGACGGCACGATCGCGCGGATGGAGGAAAATCTGCGGCAACTCAAGGCGCAGCGCAGGCATCTGATCGGCGGTGGCGACGACGACGTTCGGCGGCGCATCCTCGCCGCAATGGAACTCAACGGCTGCTCGGGGGTGCGCGAGGCCTGGGATACCGGAAGCGCCGGAGGCGAGTTTGCGAACGCCGCCGCCCGGGAAACGGAGGTTCACCGGAACATCCTGAGGGACCTGCCGCCGGACAGCGATGCCTATCCGCTACTACTCGACGCCCCCGGATCAGAGCTTCCGCTCATGGAGCCCGATTTCGCCGGCAGCCTCAGAACCATGTGCGTGCGAACATGCGATGGCGCCTTCTTTCCCATCTCCTCGCATGCCACGCCGGCGGACTTCGGTCGCGACGCCGATCTCTGCCGCGCGCGCTGCCCGGGTGCGGAGACGGAGCTCTACTACCATGTGCTCGCAACGGAAGAAGCGGACCGGATGGTTTCGGCAACGACCGGCCGACCCTACACCGACCTCCCAACGGCCTTTGCCTACCGGGCGCGCGGTGTCGGCTCACCGGGCATCTGTGGCTGCGGAATTCCGGATTCCGCAACGGATGCCAACAGGCAAAAGACAGGCTCTGCCGGAAAGCTCACCGCCGTCAGCCCATCGGTCATTACCATCGGCAGCGAGAGAAAGGCGCCGCCCAAGCCGATAGAAGAGCGGCCCTACGACCCGACCAAAAACAAGGTCCGCATCGTCGGTCCGACTTTCCTTCCGCAGGAAGAGAGCGCGATCGACCTCAAGCATCCGCTTGGGCCGCGATACCAGCCGCTGCAGGACAATTGACAGGCGCCGGCGAGCATTCTGCGAGAATCACGCATATTCTTGATCTAGAGCCCGTTAAGCAGCGACCTTTGCGCGTCCGGTAAGATGCGCGGCTGTGGGAAACTTTTCGGAGGACTGCAATCTCTCCACCCTCATCCTGTGCTCGTCACAGGGATCCAGCAGCGTCGCGTCTGCGGCGCGGGAAGCGTTCTTTCAGCCCTAGGACTTGGTCTGGCTGGATTCCTGTGACGAGCACAGGAATGAGGGACCGGGGATGTGCGGCTACTACATCGAAGCGAAGCGGGACGCTGTATACGGGCGTGACCCGGGACCTGTCGTGTCGCCTCGCTATCTTCACGGTTTATGAAGCGCGCCGAGGGACCGCACTCTCTCCTCACCTCATCCCTGTGCTCGTCACAGGGATCCAGCAGCG